>JAPSHX010000001.1:288742-365158 GCA_031179305.1 Paenarthrobacter sp.
TTTGTGGGGCCTGGTGTGCAGGGTATGGGGCACGCTATGGGTGCTGAGTGGGCCTCGCAACGCAGGGGGGTAATTTGTGGGGCCTGGTGTGCAGGGTATGGGGCACGCTATGGGTGCTGAGTGGGCCTCGCAACGCAGGAGGGTAACTTGTGGGGCCTGGTGTGCAGGGTATGGGGCACGCTGAGGGCGCTGAGTGGGCCTCGCAACGCAGGGGGTATCGAGACGCAAAACGGGACCAATCACGAAACGCGATAAACTCTCCGTATCCCACACCCGCGACACCACCCGCGACATTTACGCGAACTAAGACGGAGACTTTTGTGAGCTTGACGCAGCTTGACCGTGTTCCCATCCGCCGTGCACTGATCTCGGTTTACGACAAGACGGGACTGGAGGAGCTCGCGAAGGGCCTGCATGCAGCTGGCGTCGCCATTGTTTCCACCGGCTCCACCGCCAAGAAGATCGCCGCCGCAGGCATCCCGGTCAAGGAAGTCGAAGAAGTCACCGGCTCCCCGGAAATGCTGGACGGCCGCGTCAAGACCCTGCACCCACGCGTGCACGGCGGCATCCTGGCTGACCGTCGCGTCCCGGCGCACATGGACACCCTCGCGGGCATGGAGATCGAGACTTTCGACCTCGTTGTGGTGAACCTCTACCCGTTCGTCGAGACCGTGAAGTCCGGCGCGGCACAGGACGATGTTGTTGAGCAGATCGACATCGGAGGCCCCGCCATGGTGCGTTCGGCCGCGAAGAACCACGCAGCGGTCGCCATTGTCACGGACCCGAACTTCTACGGCGCAGTAGTCGACGCCGCAGCACACGGCGGCTTCGACCTGAACACCCGTCGCCGCCTGGCTGCCAAGGCCTTCGCCCACACGGCCAGCTACGACAACGCTGTGGCCAGCTGGACCGCCAGCCAGTTCCTGGACGAAGACGGCGACGGCATCATCGACTGGCCCGCTTATGCAGGTCTGTCCTTGGAACGCTCCGAGGTCCTCCGTTACGGCGAAAACCCGCACCAGCAGGCCGCACTTTACGCGGACAAGGCTGCCCCGGCCGGCATCGCCCAGGCTGATCAGCTGCACGGCAAGGCCATGAGCTACAACAACTTCGTCGACGCCGATGCCGCCCTTCGCGCTGCCTTCGACTTCGCAGAGCCCGCCGTTGCGATCATCAAGCACGCCAACCCGTGCGGCGTAGCTGTTGGTTCCGCCGACGCTGCGGATCCGATCGCTGACGCCCACGCCAAGGCCCACGCCTGCGACCCCGTCTCGGCTTTCGGTGGCGTCATTGCTGCGAACCGTACGGTCACCGCAGGCATGGCCCGCACTGTTGCGAACATCTTCACCGAGGTTGTCATCGCCCCGGACTTCGAGCCAGAAGCCGTGGAGATCCTCTCCAAGAAGAAGAACATCCGCCTCCTCGCCCTGCCCGAGGGCTACGGCCGCTACCCCTCCGAGATGCGCCAGGTCTCCGGTGGCGTCCTGGTCCAGATGAGCGACAAGGTGGACGCCGACGGCGACAACCCCGCCAACTGGACCCTCGCAGCCGGTGAAGCCGCCGACGAAGCAACGCTCGCCGACCTCGCCTTCGCCTGGACTGCCTGCCGCGCCGCCAAGTCCAACGCCATCCTGATCGCCAACCACGGTGCAGCTGTGGGCATCGGCATGGGCCAGGTCAACCGCCTGGACTCCTGCCGCCTTGCCGTGGAGCGCGCCAACACGCTGGGCGTGAAGGTGGAGTCCGACGTCGAAGGTGCCGGCGGTGCGTCGAACGCCAGCGCTGGCGACGCACCTGAGCGCGCACGCGGTGCAGTTGCATCCTCGGACGCGTTCTTCCCGTTCGCTGATGGGCTGCAGATCCTGATCGACGCCGGTGTCCGCGCCGTCGTCCAGCCGGGCGGTTCCGTCCGCGACGAGGAAGTCATCGCCGCGGCCAACGCTGCCGGCATCACCATGTACTTCACGGGAGCACGTCACTTCTTCCACTAGAAGAAGGCCCAGCCGCACGGCACAAAGCGGCGCAAAGCGGCACAAAGCAGCACAACGCAACGGCGGCCGCCCCCGCAAGGGGACGGCCGCCGTCGTGCTTAACACGTACTTAACAGGGACGTGCCAGATACATCAGAAGCGCTACGAAGCCGCCGCTGCAGTGTTGTACGTGGACTGGATCACGGTGCCCCAGTACGGGCCGTACATGGTGGTGGAGTTGCTGCCGTAACCGTAGCTGTTCACGGAGTTCTGGTAGCCGGTGGAGCTGGTGCCAATGAACCACGGACCGCCCGAGGACCCGCCGGTCATGTTGCAGGGGATTCCCTGGCTGTTGAACTGCGGGTTGTAGGGATCGTTGGTGGCCTTGCCGGAGCAGCTCTTGAGCGATTCGCCGTTGAAGGGCGAGCCTGCCGGGTAGCCGAAGGCCTTGTAGCTCAGGCCGCGGGCTGCGTTGAACTGGACGCCGGAGGAACCTACGACGTCGGCGAGGCGCTTGCCGTTGAGGGTGTTCATGACGGCGAACGCGGTGTCGTACTGCATGTTGCCGTTGGAAGCCCACTGGGTGGGGGCGTACAGCGCCTTTGCCGTCCACTTCCCGTAGGGTGCTGAACCGTTGAGGTAGGCGGGAACGAAGACGAAGTTGGTGGCGTAAGCGCCCGGGCCTTCGTTGAGGCAGTGTCCTGCGGTGGACACGGTGCTCTTGTTGGCTGCGGTGACGGAGTTGCCTGAGCAGACGTAGTTGGAGCCGCCCAGGGTGAAGAAGACCTTGCCGATGTGCTTGACCGGCGTTTCGCTCTGGTTCACCTTCCGGTCAATGGTCTTGGAGTCGGTTGCTGCAGGCTGTCCTGCGATGCTGCTGATGGCGCCCGGGGCTTCAGTGACCGGGGCTTTGCCGAGGTTGAGGAGCTTGCCGCGTTCCAGTGCTTTGGCGGCAAGAATTTCGCCGGATTGAGCATTCTTCATGCGTTCCGGCGTCCAGTAGTCTGCAGCGCCGGCGTCCGACACTACATGGCTGCTGACCGCAGCGCCGCTGGAGTCTGAATTCTTGGCCGGGGCCGCGTTGGCACTGGTGGTTCCAACCAGCGCCAGGATTGCGGCAGCGGACAGACTCAGCAGGCTTGTGGCCAGGGTCTTGGTTTTTGTCACGTTGTTCCTACCTATCGAGGGAGTGAGGCGGTCAGTGATGGCGACCGCCGACTGACGAAACTGAAGGTATCGAACGTATGACAAGTTTGTAAAGAGATGTTTCATAGTTTGTGATAATTTGCTGTCACTTCCTTGTTAAGTGGCGAGGTCCTTTTGGCGTGCGGTTGCAAGGGCCGGGGATTGCATGAGTTACTAAGGGTACTGCGTATCTGGCTAGTGCGGATGGGAACTGACATGGCCCAAACCTCATCGGACAGGAAACCTGGCCGCAGGCTGGGGGATATCGGCCTACCGGGAATCATTCTGGGGATCGGCCTGGGTGGGTTCGTGGACGGAATCCTGCTCCACCAGATTCTCCAATGGCACCACATGCTGTCCAGTTCGGAGACGGCAAATATCGACGTCGGCGCCTACCCGGTGACCACCGTTCACGGTCTTCAAATGAACACGTTATGGGACGGGTTGTTCCACACGGTGACCTGGCTGGCGGTGTTGATTGGTCTCGGGATGCTCTACTCGCGGCTGAACAACACGCGCTCCCGGAACAGGGTCTGGGCCTCGCGATTGTTGTGGGGCTGGATGTTGTTCGGCTGGGGTTTGTTCAACGTGGTGGAGGGCCTCGTCGACCACCAGATCCTGGGCATCCATCACGTCATCACCGGCGAGTTCCAAGTCCTGGCCGACGTCCTGTTCCTGGTGTTCGGGGCGCTGTTGATGGTGGGCGGTTGGCTGCTTCAGCGCAGCGCGGAACCCGCGCAGCGCGGAACCACTGAACGCGGAACCACTGAACAGGATCGCTGAGGCATGCACCCGCACCACGCCGAGACCGGCCCGCCAGGCATCCTGATCGCCCTCGTTGCGCTGGCAGCCGTGTACTTTGTCATAGCCGCCAAGCAAAACAAGCAACCCAAGGGCTGGCCGCGCTGGCGAACGGCACTCTTCCTCTCAGGGCTGGCAGTCCTCGGATTCGGCCTGACCCCGCAGCTCTCGCCCTACCCGCACGGGAGCCTGCCTGCCCACATGTTCCAGCACCTCCTGATCGGCATGTATGCGCCGATTGGCCTGGTTCTCGGGGCGCCCGTGACGCTGCTGCTCCGGACTATTCCACGGAAGCAGGGCCGAAGGCTGGGGCGGGTCCTTCGCTCCAGACCCTTGCACGTCATAGCGCACCCCGTCACTGCGTTGGTCCTCAACGTTGGCGGCCTCGCAGTCCTGTACTTCACCCCGCTGTACGAGGCGGCAACGCACAATCCCACCCTGCACATGCTCATCCACGTCCACTTCATCGCAGCCGGAATCCTCTTTGCCTGGGCAATTGCCGGACCGGATTCTGCTCCACACAGGCCCTCCGTCCCCGCCCGGCTGATGGTGTTGGGCGTGGCAATCGCCGGCCACGCGATCATTTCCCAATTGCTCTACGCGGGCCTCTTCGTCCAGGTGGCCGGATCCGCCGTGGAACGAAGGCAAGCGGGGGAGCTCATGTACTACGCCGGCGACATCGCCGAACTGTTGTTAGCGTTCGCCCTCGTTTCATCATGGCGACCCGCACGTGGCAACGGGAGGGGGAGGCAGGCCGGAACGGAAAGCAGCCAGCGCTCGACGACGGTGGGCAGCAACGGCGGTCAGGCCGCCGTCGGGCGTTAATCACCGGAGAGTGGTAACGAACACGTGATCCCGGACACGAAGGGCCGTCAAAACGGTCTACTCGGGTAAGTTAGAGATGTTGAAATCTGCAGACTTTCAGGGAGAACCCCGCCAATGGCCAAGATTATCTATACCCACACAGACGAAGCGCCGATGCTGGCAACTTACTCATTCCTGCCGATTGTTGAAGCGTATGCCTCGACCGCAGGAGTGGAGGTTGAGACCCGCGATATTTCGCTGGCCGGCCGCATCATCGCCGTCTTCGGTGATTTCCTGACAGAAGAACAGCGCACGGGCAACGCCCTTGCTGAACTTGGTGAACTGGCAAAGCAGCCGGAAGCCAACATCATCAAGCTGCCCAACATCAGCGCCTCCGTCCCGCAGCTCAAAGCTGCCATCGCCGAGCTCCAGGCGCAGGGCTACGCCCTCCCGGACTACCCGGACAACCCCTCCTCGGACACCGAGACGGACATCCGTTCGCGTTACGACAAGATCAAGGGCTCTGCTGTGAACCCGGTGCTGCGTGAAGGCAACTCGGACCGCCGCGCACCCCTGTCGGTGAAGAACTACGCCCGCCAGAACCCGCACTCCATGGGTGCTTGGACCGCTGACTCCAAGACCAACGTTGCCACCATGGGCGAGAACGATTTCCGTTCCAACGAGAAGTCCGTTGTCCTGAAGGCCGACGACTCCCTGACCATCCAGTTGGTGCGCGAAGACGGCACCACCAAGGTTCTGAAGAAGGATTTCCCCGTCCTGGCCGGCGAAGTTGTGGACGCTACCGTCCTGCGCGCCGAGGCACTTGATGAGTTCCTCAAGGCACAGGTTGCCCGCGCCAAGGAAGAGGGCATCCTCTTCTCCGCTCACCTGAAGGCCACCATGATGAAGGTCTCGGACCCCATCATCTTCGGCCACGTGGTCAAGGCTTACTTCTCCGAGCTGTTCGACACCTACGGCAAGCAGCTCGCAGCCGCAGGCATCAGCCCCAACAACGGCCTCGCTGCCATCCTCAGCGGCTTGGAAGACCTGCCCGAGGACGTCCGCGAAGGCGTCAAGGCAGCCATCACCAAGGGCCTCGACGACGGTCCCGCGCTGGCCATGGTCGATTCGGACAAGGGCATCACCAGCCTGCACGTTCCGTC
Source organism: Paenarthrobacter sp. (assembly GCA_031179305.1). Lineage (GTDB taxonomy): Bacteria > Actinomycetota > Actinomycetes > Actinomycetales > Micrococcaceae > Arthrobacter. The sequence continues at coordinate 294,666 of JAPSHX010000001.1, forward strand.
GGACATCATCGTTGACGCCTCCATGCCGGCCATGATCCGTTCCTCAGGCCACATGTGGGGCCCGGACGGCAAGGAAGCAGACACCCTGGCTGTTATCCCGGACAGCTCCTACGCCGGTATCTACCAGGTTGTGCTGGACGACTGCCGTGCCAACGGTGCATTCGATCCCACCACCATGGGTACGGTTCCCAACGTGGGCCTCATGGCGCAGGCGGCCGAAGAATACGGTAGCCACGACAAGACCTTCGAGATCCAGGCAGCCGGCACCGTCCAGCTCGTGGACAGCAAGGGCAACGTCCTCACCGAGCACCAGGTCTTCCCCGGTGACATCTGGCGCGCCTGCCAGACCAAGGATGTCCCGGTCCGCGACTGGGTCAAGCTGGCCGTCACCCGCGCCCGCGCTTCCCAGACCCCTGCTGTGTTCTGGCTGGACGAGGCCCGCGCCCACGACGCCAACCTCATCGCCAAGGTCAACGAGTACCTCAAGGACCACGACACCGAGGGCCTTGAAATCAAGATCCTGTCCCCGGTTGAGGCCACGGCCTTCACCCTGGAGCGCATCCGCAAGGGCGAGGACACCATCTCCGTTACGGGTAACGTCCTTCGCGACTACCTCACGGACCTGTTCCCGATCCTCGAGCTCGGCACCAGCGCCAAGATGCTGTCCATCGTTCCGCTGATCAACGGTGGCGGCCTGTTCGAGACCGGTGCCGGTGGCTCCGCTCCCAAGCACGTCCAGCAGTTGGTCAAGGAAAACCACCTTCGCTGGGACAGCCTGGGCGAGTTCCTCGCCTTGGCCGTGAGCTTCGAGCACCTTGCCACCACAACGGGTAACGCCCGCGCACAGGTCCTGGCTGACACGTTGGACCGCGCCACGGGTACGTTCCTGCTGGAAAACAAGTCCCCGCGCCGCAGCGTTGGCGAGCTGGACAACCGCGGCAGCCACTTCTACCTGGCCACGTACTGGGCCCAGGAACTGGCCAAGCAGACCGAAGACGCGGAGTTGGCCAAGGACTTCGCGGCAATCGCTGAAGCCCTGACCTCCAACGAAGAGGCAATCGTCGGCGAGCTTGCCGCAGTGCAGGGTCCCGGCGTCGACCTCGGCGGTTACTACCGTCCGGACGCTGCCAAGGCCGCTGAGATCATGCGCCCGTCGGCTACGTTCAACAAGGTCCTCGCGACCCTGAAGTAGTCCCGGCATAACGGAACCGGCCCGCAGGCAATGCCTGCGGGCCGGTTGCTTTTAAGTGTGGATTCAGCGGTCCGCGTGGAACCGCTCTGGTGCCACACCGCCGTCGACGATGTCCTTCAAAACCCGGCCAATAGCCGGCGTGAACTTGAAACCATGACCCGAGAAACCAGCGCCCACCACCAGCGGACCGAAATGGTCCAGCACGAAGTCCTCGTTGGGCGTGGTGGTGTAAGTGCAGCTGATGGGAACCGCGGTGGAAGGGTCGACGCCGGGGAGCCACTCTTCTGCGTACCGCACCAACGCTTCCATTTGGTGGGGGATGGGCTCGAACGTGCGCTCGTCCGGATCCATGACCGGGCCGACTCCGTGCCAGCCGGCCTTCACGCCTTCGCCGGGGGTGAGCATTCCATAGACGGGGCTGTACCAGTATTCGTAGGCTTCGTTGTTCGGATCGGGGTCCGGGCTGTGGTTGAAGCTCGGCCACACCAGCGTGTTATCCCTGGGCGTGAAGTGGGCTGGCTGCTCCTGGGTTACCACCAATGCCGGCAGATCCGTGAGCTTGCCGATGAGCTTCGGAGTCCAGGCACCGGCCGTAACCACCACGCGGCTGGCCGTGTACTCCGTCTCTTCCGTCACCACCACCGCGGACTCGCCGCCAGTTACACGGATGTCCTTGACCGGCGTCGAGTACTTGAAAACGGCACCGTGGGCCTCAGCTGATTTCCGCAGCGCGAGCAAAGCGTCAGCGGAGCGGATCCGGCCCGAGCCTGGCACGAAGAGCACGTCGGTGGCGAAGTTCATCCCCAGCCAGCGGTTAGCGGCTTCGTCGGGGGAGATGAAGTAGCTTTCGATGCCACGGGCCTGGTGGGCCTCCCGAACCTGCTGCAGGAGGGGGACGTTTCCGTGGTTCACGAGCCCCACCATGTCCAGGAGCGGTGCGCCGTGCTCTGCCGCGAGCTCGTCCCAGAGGATCTTTGACTCGGCGAGCAGGTCCAGGTAGTCGGCTTCTGCGTACGCGGTGTTGAAGTTGCGCGTGGCGCCGTGAGATGCGCCGATGTGGTGACCGGCCTCGAACTGCTCCAACAGAACCACTGAGCGACCCGCCCGGGCGAGTTGCCACGCGGCAGCCGATCCCATGGCTCCTCCGCCAACAACTACAACGTCAATCTGCATGCCTGCTCCATCCACCGTCGGCCCTCTCGAAAACGCGACCCCCCGAAGAGGGCCACCTCCCATTCTGCCCCTCCTCACCCAACTAGGTAGCAGATCAGGTCGTTTTCAGCGCTGAGAACGACCTGAAGTGCTACCTAGTTGGGTCGGCAGGCACGTTACGCAGCTAGTCGCCTGCGGATCCACGCGGAGAACTGGTCCACCACGATGATCAGCACCAGCACGATCAAGATGTGCGTGAGCATGGAGTCGAACTGGAAAGACTTGATGGACTGGTTGATCAGGAGCCCAATACCACCGGCACCCACCAAGCCAAGGACCAGCGACGACCGTACGTTGACGTCGAAGCGGTACAGCAGCAGGCCCACGAACTGCGGAACCACCATGGGCAGCGTCGCGTTGGCTACCTGTTGGATCCGGTTGGCACCGGCGGTCCGCAGAGCTTCCTGGGGGCCAGCGTCGATCTCCTCCATCGATTCCGCCCACAGCTTGCCCATCACCCCGGTGTTGTGGCAGATCAGCGCGAGCACGCCCGCAAACGGTCCAAGGCCGACGGCGGTGACGAAGATGAGCGCGAACACGATGTCCGGCACGGCGCGGAAGAAGGACAGGACGGCGCGCGCAGCTTGGTAGACGAGCCGGTGAGGGCTGGTGTTCTCAGCAGCCAGAGCTGCGAGCAGCAGCGCGAACGGCACGGACAACGTAGTTCCCAGCAGCCCGATCCACAGGGTAACAAGGGTTGCTTCGAGGCCGGGCTTGAGCGTCTTCTCCCAGCTGAGGTCCGGCGGGAAGGCGTCGCCAATGAACGCGGCCATGCCCTTCCAGCCATCAACCAAAAGCTCCGGTTTGAAGTCGGTCCCTTCGATGGCCACGGCGTGAAGTCCGACGACGGCAGCCGCCACTGCCGCCGTCGTGATCCACCGCAACGGCTTCTTCGGGCGGATCAGTGCCACCCGGGTTTGGGCAGAAGAGCCACGTCGCACGACGGCCGGGGTCAAGGTGTGGGGAGTCATGCTGCCTGTGTCCTGTCTACGGAAGGGTTCCTGTCCGGGGCGTACAAGGTGTCGAGGTGCTCGGCCGTGATCTCTGTGGAGGGGAGGTCGAAAGTCATGGAGCCTTGGAGGAGCCCGATGGACCTGTCCGCGTACCTGAGTGCGAGGTCGGGCTGGTGCAGCACGGCGGCTACGGCCAGTCCTTCCGAATGCGCGAGTTCCCGCAGCAGCGCCATGACTTGTTCGGCGGCGTGCGGATCCAATGCGGACACCGGCTCGTCGGCGAGTACGACGTCGGCCCGTTGGCAAAGTGCCCGGGCTACGGCCACGCGCTGCTGCTGTCCCCCGGAAAGCCGACCCACGCGGTCGAAGGCACGGTCCGCCAGGCCTACCCGGTCCAAGCAGTCGAGGGCTTCCTGCTGAACGTCGGCCGGGAACAGCAAGGGAGTGAGTGAGCGGACGGTCGGGATCCGCGACAGGGCTCCTGCGCAGACGTTGTCCAAGGCCGTGCGACGGGGGACCAAATGGATCTTCTGGAAGATCATGGCCATCCGTTGCCTGGTCTGCTGGAGTTCACGGCCTTGCAAGGAATCCAGCGCAGCTCCGTCGATCCTGATGCTGCCCGAATCCGGCGAAGTGATACCCATGACGCAGCGCAACGTGGTGGACTTGCCGGAGCCGTTGGCGCCCAGGAAGGCCACCAGCTCGCCGGCTGCAACGGAGAAGTCGACACCCTCCAGGACGTTCCGCCCGTTGAAGGACTTACGCAAGCCTTGGACAGAAAGAAGCATTACAGGTCCTTCTCGGTGAGGCCCATGGTCTCGGCAAGCTCAAACAAGGGCGTGTAGTTGTCCTTGGTGACCTCCAGTAAAGGTCCCGGAGGGGTGACATCAAGGAACTCGCCCACTTTGGCAATGTCCGCAGGATCAAGGCTCAGGAACGCATCCTTCACGGCCGCCTTGAATGCGGGATCGGCATCGCCGCGGACGGTGATGGGGTCGTTGGGGATGGGGTTGGACGTCCACACCTGACGGAAGTCACCCGGAGTGAAGGTGCCAGCGGCAATCGCCGTAGCAAGCGTCTGCGAGTTGATTTGCGCTGCATCCACCTTGCCGTTGGTCAATGCCAGCAAGGCTTCAGGATGACCGCCGGTGTAGTCCATCTTGATGTCGGCATCGGCGATTCCGGCTTCCCGGAGGCCGAAACGGGGCAGGACATCGCCTGAGGTCGAACCAACACTGCCCAAGGCGAGGGACTTGCCATTCAAATCACCAATCGCCTGGATGGAGCTGTCCTTGGGGACCCAAATCCCCGCGGTGTAGGTGCTGAGTTCCTTCTCCGCAGTGCCGAACGAAACCAGCGGCTCAGCACCCGCTTTGGCGTCAGCGAACACGTAGCCCAAGGGACCGAACTGGCCCAGGTCCAGCTTGCCGTTGCGCATGGCCAGGACCTCGGCCGCATAGTCTTCAACCACTTGGACGCTGACCGGGCATTCAAGCTTCTTGGACAGGGCTGCAGCCAGGACATCGTAGGCCGGCTTGAGCTTGGCTGGGTCTTCGTAGGGCTCGATGCCGAACTTGATCTCGCCGTTCGGGCAGGTAGCCGTTGTGGTCTCGGGGGAGGACTGTGCCGGGCCGCCGCAGGCAGTGAGCGCCAGGACGGTGGCGAGGGCAAGCGCGGAACCGGTGAGGAGCGTGGTTTTCATGGGAATCCTTATGCGAAGGGGATTGAAGGGGGAGAACGGATGCCAAAGATGAATCAGCGCAGGCGCGATACGTTGCGGTGTGCCAGGCCGAAGGACAGGGTCATGCCGACGCCGGAGGTCACGGACACCACCGTGACGCCGGGCTGGACTTCGCGGACCAGGATCGGCGCTACGTCGGAGGACGCGTAGATGCCCTGCCAGCGCTGGACGATTTCCAGTGGTGCTCCGATTCGGCCGGTGATTTCAGTGTTGAGTGTGTCGGTCACGGATTCGTCCAGGAACGGATCGGCCGTGCGGTGGTAGTGGTGCGAGTCGCCCAGGATGATGGTCCCGTCGGGGCGTTGGGTGAACATGACGTTGGCGCCGATCTCCAGCAGTTCCGGCTGCTTCGCCAATACTTCGGAGTACAGGGCCGCGGCGGCGGGCATTTCCGTGAAAGCCGGGTACCGCAGCATCGATGTCGCAGTGAGAACCGCTGGCGCGAACTCGATGCCGGACGGCTTGGCCGCCAGCGACATCTGCAGGGCGCATCGTTGAATCCGGTGTTCCTCGGCCAGGTCCGGGAAGAGGTAGTCGACGTCGTGGCCGACGCACACGAAGACCTGCTGCGCGCGGAGCTCGCCGCGCGACGTCTGGACGGTGACACCGTCCGGATTCTGGTTGAAGCCCAGTGCGGCCGTGTTCCAGTGAAGTTCGACGCCGGGTTGCTGGCTTAGCCACTCGGCCAACTTTGCGACTGTTGTACGGGGATCTACCCGGAGGTCGTCCCGGAGGAAAGCACCGCCCACCACGCCGGGCCATTCGCCGCCCGAAGTACCGCCGTCGTCGTGCGCTTCTTCTGCGGTGGACGCAGAAGCACCCAACAGGGCCCGCGTAGTGGCGGGGGAGAGCAGCTCGACCTGTCCCGGTTCCCGCACCGCGGAGAGCTCGCGAAGGACATTCATTTCGGCTTCAGATCGGGCAAGGACCACGGCTCCCGCTTCGGCAGCCCAGAATCCGGCGCGCTTGGCAAACTCGAGCCAGTACTTCCGGGAGGTCTGCGCGAGTTCATACAGTTCGCCGGATTGGGCCGTGATGCAGCAGTGGCCGAAGTTGCGCACGGAAGCGCCGGCTGCGTGGTGGTCGCGCTCGATGACGGTGACGGTCAGGCCGTTGGCAACAGCGTGGGCGGCGTGGGCCAGTCCCACAATTCCAGCGCCGACAATGACGACGTCGGCAGGCTGGCTGGGGCTGCTGTTGGCGGCTTTGGGAGAGGTGCTCGGGTTGTTCACACCACTGACATTGGCCGTTCCGGGAAGGGGAATCAAGCCAGATCCGGACTTGTATATACAAGTTAATCTGAATTTAACATTTGTTTACCCGAGTTCACGACGAGTTCATCTGGAATGCCTCAATTGAGCCTCGGGAAGCCGCGCAGACTTGTATGATCAACTCGTGAGCACGCAGCAGAACGCACCCCTTCATGTCCGTCTTAGCGAGGAATTCATGCGCCGGATCACTGACGGCGACTGGCCTCCGGGCTTCCAGCTGCCCAGTGAGGCGGAACTGTGCCGCGAGTTCGGAACATCGCGTGGTCCGATCCGCCAAGCGCTCGCATTTCTTCGTTCGGAAGGAGCCGTGACAGGCGGACGCGGGCGACCACCCATGGTTCGTTCGTCCGTGCCGTCGCAATCGTTCTCCACCTTCAACTCGTTCACCGAATGGGCCAGCGGGATCGGAAAAAAGCCCGGCCAGCGGACCCTGGAAGTGGCGCGGCGCGAAGCCAGTCCGGAAGCGGCCGAGGCACTGGCCCTCCTGCCCGGGACCACAGTGGTGGAGGTCCTGCGCGTCCGCTACCTGGATGAGGTTCCCGCCATGATCGAGCGCACCACGTTCATCCTGGATGTGGGCCGGAAGCTGTTCGACTTCGATACCGATTCCGGGTCCATTTTCGCGTTCCTCAAGGAACAAGGCGTAGACCTGCACAGTGCCCGCCACACCATCGACGCTGTCGCTGCCAGTGACGAGGACGCCGAACTGTTGGAGCAGCCCGAAGGCATTCCGCTCCTGCGTGAACGCCGCATTACCCGATCCGCCGACGGGCAACCCCTCGAATACTCCGAGGACCGCTACCTGCCGGCATTGACCAACTTCACCATCGACAACACCGTGGACCGCCGGGCCGCCCTGGTCCGCATCCATACTGAAGGAGCCACCCCATGATCCAGCTCGTTGCCTGCGATATGGCCGGAACCACCATTGACGAACACGGCGACGTATACGTAGCCCTTGCCCGCTGCGTTGAAGAAACCGGCGTGACCACCACAGCAGAGGCTGTGCAGGAATGGATGGGCGCGGACAAAGTTGAGGCCATCACGGCGCTCATTGAAGCCGGGGGAGGAGCGGCCACGCCGGAAGTAGTGGCTGCCGCCTTCAAGCGCTTCAAGGAATTGCTCGTGGAGTTCTACGACGCCAACCCGCCGGTTGCGCTCGAAGGCGTAGAAGACGCGTTCCGCGAACTCCGCCGCCAAGGCATCAAGGTGGCCTTGACTACCGGCTTCTCACGCGACGTCGCCGAACCGATCCTTGAGCGGCTGGGCTGGGGCGTGGAAGACGACAACCTGCTGGACGCCGTCGTTTGCTCCGACGAAGTAGCCGCTGGCCGCCCTGCACCGCACATGATCCACAGGGCCATGGAACTGACCGGTGTGCAGGATGTCCGCGCAGTCATTGCCGCTGGCGATACCGTCAACGACCTCGCCGCTGCCAATAACGCGGGCGTCACCGCAGTGGGTGTCCTCACCGGCAAGCTGGACCGCGACGCCTTGGCCGCGCACCCGCACCACCACATCCTGGATGGTGTGAAGGACATTCCTGCGCTGCTGTCGTAGAACCAGCCGTGTTGGCGCAAGCCGTGTTGGCGGCAGGCACGCAGGCATGGAAGATTGGAATCCGTGAAATTCCTTCACCCGTCTCCCAAGTCCTCTGCCCGCGGCGTCACCATCCTGCGAGTGGTGTTCGGTGCGCTCCTCATGGTGCACGGCTTCCAGAAGTTCATGGCAGGGCATGCTGCATTCGCCGCGTCGGTTGCTGCCATGGGCGTGCAGAAGCCGGAGATTGTGGCGTGGCTTGTGATCGCCGGTGAACTGGGCCTTGGCCTGCTCCTGGTACTGGGCGCCCTGACCCGAGTGGCTGGATTCCTGGCGGCGATCATGTTCGCGGGGATCTGGTTCGTGACGGAGGCGGGCAAACCCCTGCTCACCGGCAAGTCCGGCGTCACGGCCGAGCTCCTGATTATTTACGTCGCCATCTCCATAGCGTTCGTCTTCCTCGGGCCCGGCGCGCTGTCCTTGGACCGCAAGCTGGCTAGGCAACCAGCACGCCAAGGGCGTTAGTACAGTTGAGTTAACTCACGACGGCGGCACTCACCGGCCGGGGCGGGTCACCGTGCGTCGTTCGGATACCGGATCCCCAGCTGGGAGCGCACGCCGTCAAAAAGGCGCATGACGTTAATAGAGTCTTCCAACGGCATGACCGGGCTTTCGGTGAGGCCTTGTTGGATGCAGCGGGTCACTTCCCGGAGTTCATACGTGTAGCCGATGCCCACCACGTCAAAGTGCTCGCGACGCGGCTCGTCCCAACCAATTCGGATCATCAGCTCGCGGGGGTTGTTGACGGAGCCCACGGTTTGCAGGAAACCGAGCCCGCCGGCCACCGTTGCGGTCCGGGGTCCATGCGCCATCAGCGACGATGTCAGCTGCGCCTGTGCGCCGGTATCGTAGCCGAGGGTCAAGGCGTTCTGGCTGTCCACACCGTCGTCGTTGAGGGTGCCGATCGCGGTGACCGACTGCGGAAAGCCCAACGTTCCCAAGGCCCAGAGCAGTGGGTAGACGGTGATGTCCAGGAGCGCTCCACCGCCGTCGTTGAGGGCCCAAATTCGGGCGGCGGGATCGAAGGGTGCCGGGAAGCCGAGGTCGGCGCTGACCCATTGGATCTGGCCGAGCTCCCCGGAGGCCGCAATGGAAAATGCCCTCTGCATGCTGGGCAGGAAACGGCTCCAAACGGCTTCCATGAAGAACACCTTCTGCTCCCGGGCAAGTCTCACCAGCTCGCTGGCTTCCCGGGCGTTGATGGTGAGGGCTTTCTCGCACAGAACATGCTTACCGGCCCGCAGAGCGGCGGCTGCGATCTGGAAGTGCTGGGCATGCGGCGTGGCAACGTAGACCACGTCCACGGCGGGATCGTCGAACAAGCGCTGGTAGCCGGGTACGCCGTCGTCGTCCCCGTAGCCCTTGGTAAAGCCAAGCGTATGGGCGAACGCATCCGCAGCAGACTGGGTGCGGGAACTCACGGCGTACAGCTCCGCATCTTCAAGCAACGCCAGGTCCTGGGAAACGCTGTTGGCGATGTTTCCTGTGGACACTACTCCCCACCGGAGGGACCGGCCTGTGGCCGCCCGGGGATCCTGGTTGGTTTGGGTGGAAAGCCACGGCACGGCGATAGGAAGTGTCATGCCGTTTATCCTCTCATTCCGCCCGCAATGACCGGAATGCTGGGGTCAACCGGCTAGCTGCAACTGCTCCAAGTCGGCCATAGCGCCTGTGGATTCAAAGGTCAGCCTGACGTTGACGTTGTAGGCACCAGGCCTTCCGAGATCGGGGATCCAAATCTCCGCGACACCGGCATCGTGGGGCGTGGTTGCCACGATCCTGTACGCGAGGTTTTCGGCTTTCCAACTCTCGGATACATCGAGGCCATCCAAGGACCAGGTCAGGAGCATGGGGACGTGGGCCAGTCCCTCAAGATCGATCCTCACGGCGACGGTCCACCCCAAGGGGTCTTTGCCCTGGCTGCTTTCGATGACCATGACTTCCTCCAGCGCCTCCACCAGTTCTGCTGCCACTTGCGCAGGGGGAAGCAGTTCGCCATCCTCGTTGACAGTTACGGGCGGAAGGAGGGCCGGGAGGATTACAAGGGCTCCGGAAACGTAGCCTTCCAACTCTTTCTGGTCCGAAACGGCGGAGCGATATTCCGGCGGCGGAGGAGTCGCGATCTTGTTCGCGATGGTGGGGTTGCCGGAGGAAGTGCTTTGTGTGGGAGATGTTGCCACAGGCGTGGCCGGAGGCGTCGAAGGCGTGGGTGTGATGGTTGCCGTGGACGTCGTCGGGGGAGGGGTGGTGGGTGGGATCGTGGTGGGTTCCGGCGTTGTCGTCCCGTTGGACGCCGTCAGATTTACGGATGCCGCGAGATTTACGGAAGACGGTTCAAGGGCAGCCGCAGCCGGTTGAAGGGCCAAGTCCTTGCCCAAGTCTGCCGGCGCGAAGGCCGCGAGGGATGTTTGCTTGACGAGGGTGAGCGATTCGATGGTGGCAACGTCCTCGGTATTCGGGGGAATGATCCGGTCCCATAGGGCGATGATGCTGATAAGCGCTGCCGCCACGGCCCCCGCGGTGATGATCAGTGTCTTGGCACGCCGAGACAACGGTGTCTTCTTTTTCTTTTTCCTTTTCTTTTTTGTTCGCGTCGATTGATCCGTGTTCTTAGGTGTAGCCATGCCGCCACCTCCTGCCCCTGCTCACAGATTGCTCCTGCGCCGGAACAGCGTCAACCCTGCGCAGCAGTGGATTATGCGCGACACTTCCGTGTCGCGCGCTGTCAAGTCACACGGATGTCCGGACATGGAACTTTCCTCGCTTAGGCTTAGGCAATCATCCCTCGCAGAGGTTCTGTGGGGAGTTACCGAAATGGAGCAGGGATGGGTACTTTTCGGCGCGTCATTTTGCCGGTTGCCTGGTTGTTGGTTTTCGCGATTATTGCGGTGGCCTTGGTCAAGATTGCTTTTGTGGATGGACTGGAATCGGCCGCCGCCGAGCCCGCCCCTTTGGCGCAGGTGGATATCCCGGTAGTCCCGGCCACTCGAGCTACCGTTACCAACACCGTGGAAATCAAGGGCACCGTACAGAGCGACGCCGCCGAGACCGTCCGCAGCACCTCAGCGGGAAAAGTGGTCCAGGTGTTCGTGGAGCAAGGCACCACCGTCGCCAAGGGCGAGGTCCTTTTCCAGGTCAAGGCTGAGCGCGCGGTTACCCCCACGCAGACCTCACAGGAGGGGCCGCAAACGGCCCCCAAGCCGGTCTACGACTACTTCGATATCCTCGCTCCGAGCGCCGGGACCCTGCAGCAGCTGACAACCCTCATTGACCAGCAGGTCACCGTGGGCGAGTCCGTGGGCAAGATCGATCCCGGAACGTACACCGTTGCGGGATCCGTCACCGCCGCGCAGCAGTACCGCCTGCTGGGCAAACCCGGTCCTGCGGAAATCGCTTTGGTAGGTGGACCGGCGCCGTTCCAGTGCGCCGACGTGACGCTCAAGAACAATGCGTCCGACGACGGCGGAGCCGCCTCGGGCGGGCTGGCCGCCACAGGCGGCGGTGCCGGAATGGGCGTCGGCGCAGCGATTGCGGGTCCCGGAGGAGGCAACCAACCGGAAGAGGGCGGCACTCCTACGGGAACGCTGAGCTGCCCGATTCCCTCAGGCCAACAGGTCTTCGCAGGACTTGGAGCCACCATGACAGTCAGCGCGGGTGTTGCACCTGACGTGGTGACTGTTCCGCTGACATCCGTGAAGGGCAGCGTGAAGGACGGGATCGTGTGGATTGCCGGCCCGGGAGGAACGGGGGCTGCTCCCGAGCAGCGCACTGTCCAGCTGGGGCTCAACGACGGTTCCGTGGTGGAAGTTACCTCCGGCCTGACCGAAGGCGAACAAGTCCTCGAGTTCGTTCCCGGGGCACCGGCCGTTCAAGATCCCATGATGGGTCCGGGCCAGGCCGTCTACGGCCCGATGGGCTAAGGGCAACTAACAGCATGGACGAAACAACCAAAGAAACCCTCGTCAGCCTCAGGTCAGTCACCCGATCCGTCAGGCTCCCCGATGACCAGCAACTGAATATCCTCAGGGGCATCGACCTCGAGGTCCACAGTGGAGACCACACCGCCATTGTTGGCCGTTCCGGTTGCGGCAAGTCAACACTGCTGAATCTGCTTGGCCTTTTGGACATCCCGACGTCGGGCGAGCTGGATTTCCTTGGCCAGCCCGCGGACCGGCTCGGCAACAACGCCCGAGCCCGGCTACGGGGCTCCACGGTGGGCTTCGTGTTTCAACAATTCAACCTGTTGCCCGGACGCAGTGCGCTGGACAACGTTATTACGCCGCTCTTTTACGCTAAAGGCAAGGAATTCTGGAGGCGTCGCGAGATTGCCATGGACATGCTGGACCGGGTTGGCCTGGCCTCCCGCGCCACGACCATGCCCAACATGCTTTCCGGTGGCGAGCAGCAGCGCGTGGCCATCGCCCGTGCCCTGGTCCGCAGGCCGAGGCTGATCCTCGCCGACGAACCAACCGGTGCGCTGGACGTGGAAACGGGGCAGTCCGTGATGGCCCTGTTGGATACCGTGGCCACGGAAACGGCAGCTGCGTTAGTAACCATCACGCACGACACCAACGTGGCAGCCTTGGCTCGGGCCTGCTACCGCTTGGATTCCGGGGTGCTCAGCCCCCTGCCGGCGCCGGCTCCGGCAGGAGTCGGTACATGACCGGCTTCATTTCCACGCTCGTCGAAGCGTGGCAGGAACTCCGCATCAACAAGGTTCGCATTCTCCTGGCCCTGCTGGGTGTTGCCTTGTCCGTTGCCGCGCTGACCTCGGTGGTGGGCGTAGGCAGTTTGGCCCGGGAAGGAATGAAAGTTCAGTCCGAACGTAACGGCGGCCGGGTGGCCACGCTGTCCTTGAACGTCCAAGGTCCAACCATGCCGGACCCGGTGAAGCTTGAGAAGGCCTACCAAGGTATTCAACAGCGCTACGGCATCACCACCTCCACACACGTTGGCCAGAGCCAAGCCGGTTTTCAGTTTCCCCGTGGAGTGACAACCGTGAACGTGACCATTGTGGATGTCGGCTACGGCGTCATCCACCGGGTCCCGCTTCAGCAAGGAAGCTGGTTCGCTGCCGACGACGGCAAAAGGCTCGCACCCGCCGTCGTCGTCTCTGAATCCTTCTATAACCAAGCGGGCAGGCCCAACCTCACCACCCACCCCACGGTGAGCATCCCCGGAGATCAGCCGGCAACGGCGGTGATTATCGGGGTCGTGCCTGATTCCTACCCGGACTCGCCGCCTTCCGCGTTCATCCTTACCGAGGGCGCGGTCATGACCGGGATCAAGCCGCAGATGTCGGAGTTCAAAATGTGGGTTGGCGAGGCACAGGCCGGAGCCCTCACGGCTGCAATCACGGCCGATCTCCAAGGCCAGTTCCCCGGCTATTACGCCCACGCCAACCGTATGGACTATGCAACATGGGGAGATCCCCTTGCCCCCGTTCAGCTGGTGGTGGGCGGCGTGGCCGGACTGGTGCTCCTGCTCGGAGCCGTGGGAATGCTCAACATTTCCATGGTGACCGTGCGCTACCGGGTCCGCGAGATCGGCATCCGGCGAAGCTTCGGAGCAACATCCGGACGGATTTTCGTGGGCGTCATGATGGAATCCGTGGTGGCCACGGCAGTTGCCGGCCTGGCGGGCGTCATGCTGGCGGTGGCAGTGGTGAAACACCCGTGGATCGAATCCAAGGTAGCGCCGGGGCTTACCGAATATCCGGCCTTCCCCATCGACGCCGCGTTGATGGGCTTTGGCGCGGCAGTCCTGGTGGGCGCACTCGCCGGAGCCATCCCGGCGCTCGTGGCGGTGCGCGTCAAAGTCATCGACGCGATCCGGTTCTGACCTCCTCGGTGAGCCTGCCCTGCTGAAGACGGAAGCAGCGCTGGGTTTTCTGCGCCAGGCTGCGATCATGCGTGACCACCAGGATGGTGGTGTTGTGATCGCGGCTCAGGGAACTCAGCAGCTCGATGATGTGCCCGCCGGTTTGCTCATCCAGGTTTCCCGTTGGCTCATCGGCGAGGATCAGCTTGGGCTCGTTGGCCAAAGCACGGGCAATTGCGACGCGCTGCTGCTCACCACCGGACAAGCGGTTGGTGCGTCGCGAATGCTTCTCCGGGTCCAACTGCACCTGCTCCAGCAGCTCCTTGGCCCGCTGCAGTCGCGCTGCTTTGCGGATGCCTGAGAACTCCATGGGCAGCATGACGTTGTCCACGGCGCTGAGGTTGGGAATCAGGTTGAACTGCTGGAACACGAAGCCGATGTCCCGGCGACGGTACTCCGTCAGTTTGCCGTCCGGCAGTCCCGCGAGGCTGACGCCGTCCACGACGACGTCACCGGAGGTGGGCTTGTCCAGCGCACCCAGGAGGGACAACAGAGTGCTTTTGCCGCTGCCGCTCTTGCCGACGATGGACGCCAGCGAGCCCTTGTCGAGCTCAAAGCTGACCCCGTTTACCGGCTTGATGGTCCGGTCACCGGACTTGAACTGACGAACCAGGTCCTTGACTACGATCACGGCTATTCTCCTCGGAGTACTTCGATAGGACGGATTCGGGCGGTCAGCAACGCCGGGACCAGCGCGCCGATGATGGCTACCGTGAAGACTGCGGCGATGCCTGCAGCGAGGACGCCGGGGGAGACGTTCGCCGTGACGGAGGTGAGCAGCTGCGACGCGCCACCGAAGGGGCCGCCTTGGCCGTCGCCTGAGAGGCCGCCGCCGGGCATCCCGCCACCAGGGACTGTGCCGTTGGGCGTGGTCCCCGCAAGCCCGCCGCCGCGCTGGGTGGTGGCCGCCGTCGTGGTGGTGTTCGAACTTACGAGTGCCGACGCGATACCGCCGCTGGCCAGTGAAGCGATCACCGCGCCAACAACACTGCCGAGGGCAACCAAAACCAGCGACTCGAGGACGAACTGCAGGCCGATAGTGCGGTTCCGGGCACCAATGGCCTTCAAGACGCCGATTTCGCGGCGGCGCTCGCGGACCAGCATCACCATGATGAGGAGGATGATGATTCCGGCGGTGGCTAGAGCCGCAATGAAGGCGATCATCGAGATGTTCTTGACGCTGTCCAGTGAATTGACGGCGGTCTCGAGGTTGCGCTGGCCTTGCGTGACGTCTGCCTTGTCCGTGCCGAGTGCATCCTGGACCGCAGTTTTGGTGCTGTCCACGTTCTCCATGCTGTTGACCGTGACGATCATGGTGGACAGCTCGTCCGGGGTCTCCGCCAGCGTCTGCGCTTCAGGGAGCGTCACGTACACGGCGTTGTTTCCGAAGGTGGTGCCGGCGTCGAAGATGCCTGCCACGGTGAAGGTCTTGTCCTGGATGGTGAACGTGGAGCCTACGGTCAGGCCGTTCTTCTCAGCCAGGGACGTGCCCATCAGGGCCTTCGCCTCGGATGCCGTGTAGTCGCCCAAGCCTGTTCCGTTGGTGATCTCCAGGGCCTTGCCGGTGCTGTCCACTTCGGCGCCAATGCCCGTAGCGGTGATCGGCAGGGTGCGGGTCGCTTGAGAGCCGGTGTTTCCGCTCGCGTTGTTTCGGTTTCCCAGCGTGCCGGCGTCGACGGCGGCCGTCAGGTTGGTTGTGACCGTCGCCTGCTGCCCGGCCGGACCGAAGCCGCCGCCCGGGCCTGTCTGCTGGGTGGCTCCGGTGGCTGAATCGCTGTTGCTGGTGGCGGTGGTCGCTGTCTGCACGCGCAGTGCCTTTGTGCCAACTACTGACGTCACGTTGGCGACCGACGCCGCAGTCTCAGCCTCCGCCGTCGTGAGGGGTTCGCCGCCACCTTCGAAACCTTGGCCGCCTGCCGGATTTACCGTCAAGGTGGTACCAACGGAGGCGTTGAGCTCCTGGATCTTGGCGCCCACTGCCTGGTTGGCCACGAGCATGGCCAGTGCCAGGCCGATGGCTAGGGCCAGAACGGCGACAACCGCCGCCGTTCTGATTTTGTTGCGGAAGGCATTGCCTACACTTCGGGCAAGGACGCTCACGTTTCTCCTCTTGACCTGCAAATTCGTTGTTCCCACTCGACATGGGCTGCAGATCCAACACTCGTGAAGGCTGCTGTGCGGGAAGCCTGCCGAAGCTATGCGTGGGCTGTGAAAGCAAAAGCCCCGGCCCGCCAGTGGCGGACCGGGGCTTGCTGTGAAGCGGTGTTATTTGGTGCTTACTTGGTGATCGGGCCGAGTACCGGATCGTCGACGTAAGCGGTCTTGACGTTCTCCACGGTGACGATCTGTGGCTCAAGGAGGTAAGCCGGGACGGTCTTGACGCCGTTGTTGTAGGAGTCCTTGTCGTTGATCTCCAGTTCCTTGCCGGCCTGGAGGTCCTTCACCATGGTGATGGCGTGCTCAACGAGCTTGCGGGTGTCCTTGTTGATGGTGGAGTACTGCTCGCCGGCCATGATCGACTTGACGGACTCAACCTCGGAGTCCTGGCCGGTCACCACGGGGAGCGGCTTGCCGGCGGCCTTGACGGACGTCAGCACTGCACGGGCCAGGGTGTCGTTCGGGGACAGGACGCCGTCCAGCGAAGCGCTGCCGTAGCTGCCGGTGAGGAGCGTGTCAGCACGGCGCTGGGCGTTCTCTGCCTTCCAACCCTGGGTAACAGCCTGCTCGAACGAGGTCTGGCCGGAGACAACCTTGAGGGTGCCGTCGTCGATCTTCGGCTTTAGGACGCTCATGGCGCCGTCAAAGAAGACCTTCGCGTTGGCATCATCGGGAGAACCGGCAAAGAGCTCGATGTTGTACGGGCCGGACGGCTTCTTGGCCATCATGCCGTCCAACAGCGCCTGGCCCTGGAGCTCACCAACCTTGAAGTTGTCGTACGCCACGTAGTAATCCACGTTCTCGGTGTTGAGAAGCAGGCGGTCGTAGGCAATGACTGTGGCGCCGGAGTCCTTGGCCTGCTTGAGCTGCGTACCCAGCTGGGCGCCGTCGATGGCTCCCACGATGATCACCTTGGCACCCTTGGTGACCATGGCGCTGATCTGGTTCTGCTGCTCGGACACGCCGCCGTTGGCGAACTGGACGTCGGGCTTGAACCCGGCGCTGCTGAGGCCATCGTTGAACAGCTTCTCCGCGAGGACCCAGTTTTCACTGGTCTTCTGCGGAAGTGCGACGCCGATCATTGAGTCCTTGGGGAACGCTTCCCCGCCTGCTGTGCTGCTGCTTGAGCCGCTGTCAGTGCGGCCGCAGGCTGTCAGCGCCAGTGCCGCGATGGCAGCGACTGCTGCTGCCTTTCCTGCTTTACCAAACATTCGCATATCTTGGTTCACTTTCTGTGTGGGTGGGGTGGAGCGAGTCTGTTGGAAACCGGTCAGGATTCCTTGGAGATGACCTCTTTGGTGGAGGTGGTTTCATCGGGCTTGATGTCACTGTTGCGCTGGAAGTTCTGCATCAGCAGGCCGGTGATGGACCTCTTGCCCTGGGACTTGTTGTAGACATCGAAGGCCACTGCGGCCAGGAGAACCAGGCCCTTGATGATCTGGGTAAGGTCGGCGCCAACACCGAGGAGCTGGAGACCGTTGTTGAGGACGGCCATCACCAGGCCACCGACGATCGAGCCGATGACGGTACCAACACCACCGGTGACGGCGGCGCCACCGATGAAGACAGCTGCGATCGCGTCAAGCTCCCAACCGACACCATCGAACGGGCCGGAGGCTGTAGAACGGCCAACGAAGATCATGCCGGCCAGGCCGGCCAGGATGGACATGTTCATCATGACCAGAAAGTTGACCTTCTTGGACTGCACGCCGGAGAGTTCGGCTGCGTGGCGGTTGCCACCCACGGCGTAGACGTGACGGCCCAAGACCGTCTTGTCGGCGACGAATCCGTAAATGAGGACCAGCACGGCCAGGATCAGGCCGGGAATGGGGAAGGAAGTTCCGGGGCGGCCTGTAGCGAACAGGTACGTCGCGTAGAGGATGGCACCGCAGATCAGGACCAGCTTGGTGACCTCAACCCAAAGCTCGGGAACGTCGGCACCCAGTGCTTTGCTGGAGGCCCGGGCACGGAGGGACATGATGACTACCAGTGCGGCAGCTACCAGGCCGATAAGCAGCGTTAGGTTGTTGAAGCCCGTGTCCGGTCCTATTTCCGGAAGGTAGCCTGAGCCGAGGAACTGGAAGTCGGCGGGCACCGGGATCGTGTTGGACTTACCCACGAACTGGTTGAACCCACGGAAGAGGAGCATGCCCGCCAGCGTCACGATGAAGGCAGGGATACCCACATACGCTGTCCATAGCCCTTGCCAGGCACCGATCACCGCGCCCAAGAGCAGGCCGAACAGGACACCCATGTACCAGGGGAGGCCCCAGTCCCGCATGGCGAGAGCTACTGAAACTCCCACGAACGCTGCGACGGAACCCACGGACAGGTCGATATGGCCGGCAATGATGACCAGGACCATGCCGATCGCGAGGATCAGGATGTAGGAGTTGCCGTTGAACAGGTTGATCACGTTGCCGGGCGTCAGGGTGCGACCGTCCGTGAAGATCTGGAAGAAGACGATAAGTGCCACCAGGGCGAAGATCATGCCGAACTGGCGGGTATTGCCACCAAATAGCTTCTTGAGCGCGTTCATTGTTTTGGTCCTTGTGTCAGGAAGGGGCGGGGCGGGGCCAAAGGGTCAGGCTGCTTTGCGGGCGGACGTCATAAGCTTCATCAGGCTTTCCTGGCTCGCTTCGTTCTTGTCCAGGACGCCTGTGATGGCGCCTTCAAAGATGGTGTAGATGCGGTCGGACAGGCCCAGAAGCTCAGGAAGCTCCGAGGAAATGACAATCACTCCCTTGCCTTGGTTCGCCAGCTTCTGGATGATGCCGTAGATCTCGTACTTGGCGCCGACGTCAATGCCACGTGTGGGTTCGTCCAGGATCAGGAGATCCGGATCTGTGAACATCCATTTGGCCAGGACCACCTTCTGCTGGTTGCCGCCGGAAAGCTTGGCAACGCCTTCTTCAACGGAAGGGGTCTTGGTCCGCAGCGACTTCCGATACTCCTCTGCAACCGTGAACTCCTTGCGGGTGTCCACCACCGTGTAGTTGCTGATGGCTCGGAGGTTTGCCGCCACCGTGGTGGTCTTGATGTCATCCAGGAGGTTGAGCCCAAGCGACTTGCGGTCCTCGGTGACATAGCCGAGTCCGGCGTCGATCGCTTGGCGAACGGTGCGCAGGTTGACTGGCTTGCCGTCCTTGTAGACCTGGCCCTTGATGAACCGGCCGTAGGAATGCCCAAACAGCGAGCGGGCCAGTTCCGTGCGGCCTGCCCCCATGAGCCCGGCGAACCCGACGATTTCACCGCGGCGTACGAAGAAATTGGAGCCTTTGCAGATCAGGCGGTCCTGGATCTGCGGGTGCCCAACGGTCCAGTCCTTCACCTCGAAGAAGACCTCGCCAATCTTGGGTTCGTGATCCGGGAAGCGGGACTCGAGCGTCCTGCCCACCATGCCCTTGATGATGCGGTCCTCATCCACGCCGTCACGCTTGACGTTCAGCGTTTCGATTGACTTACCGTCACGGATGATGGTGATCTCGTCAGCGATCTGTTCGATCTCATTGAGCTTGTGGGAAATGATGATGGACGTTATCCCGCGGCCCTTGAGGCCAAGGATCAGGTCCAGCAAGTGCTGGGAGTCCGATTCATTCAGCGCGGCCGTGGGCTCATCCAGGATCAGGAGCTTCACGGACTTGTTCAGGGCCTTGGCGATCTCCACCAATTGCTGCTTGCCAACGCCGATTTCCTTGATAGGGGTATCAGGGTCTTCACGAAGCCCCACTCGGGCCAGCAGCTCGGTTGAGCGCTTGCGGGCTTCGGCCCAGTCGATGACGCCCCACTTGGTGGGTTCGTTACCGAGGAAGATGTTCTCCATGATGGACAGTTCCGGGATCAGCGCCAGTTCCTGGTGAATGATCACGATCCCGGCCGCTTCACTGGCCCGGATGTCCTTGAACTGCTGGGTTTCGGCTTGGTACACGATGTCACCCGTGTAGCTGCCGTAGGGATAAACGCCGGAAAGAACCTTCATCAAGGTGGATTTCCCAGCGCCGTTCTCACCGCAAATAGCGTGGATTTCGCCGGCCTTTACGCGCAGGCTCACATTCGACAAGGCCTTCACTCCAGGGAATTCCTTGGTGATGGAACGCATCTCCAAAAGGATGGGTTCACCTTGCGTGCCGAGGGTTGTCATCAGCCCTTACGCCTCCAATGCATGACTTCGTTGTCGGCTCCGCAAACGTCGGAGCTGTCTGATGAGAAAGTAAACTGGATCACGGGCCTTGTCGTCAAGACTTGAACGCAAGACCCTGCTAACAATTTCGTTACCTGCCGGTAATTCCAGCGTGTTGGAACACGAGGGCCGCTGCGCCAAGAGCCTCTGCCCGCGCCCCCAACGAGGACATGGCGAGGTGCGTCGTTTCACCCACCACGGGCACGGCATGCCGCACCAGGCCTCGACGGATGGGGTCCAGCAGCAGGTCGCCTAGTCCCGCAAGGGGTCCTCCGACAACGATCACTTCAGGGTTGATCAAGTTGGAAACGTTGCCCAAGGCGCGGCCCACTGCCAAGCCTGCATCGTCAACCACGCGCTGGGTCGCGGAGTCTCCGGCCAAGCAGTTGCGGACAATGTCCTGCGGAGTCAGCAGCCTCTCCTGCCCGCGACCCAGCAGCTCAATCATGGTGGTGGTTGAGGCAATGGTTTCCAGGCATCCGCGGTTGCCACAGCGGCATACCAGTCCATGTTCATGGATGGTTGCATGGCCGATTTCACCGGTGATGCCCACGTTCCCGTAGTAGGGAAGTCCATTAAGGATCAGCCCTGCACCGATGCCCGAGCCGATCTTGAGAAACATGAGGTTCGAGACCCCGCTATGCGGTCCCCACGTTACCTCGGACAAGGCGCCGAGATTGGCGTCGTTGTCAACAAAGACGGGACAGTTGAGCGCTTCCTCCAAGCGATGAAGTATGTCGATTCCCACCCACTCCGGGAGGATGGCGCCTTGGGCGACCGTGCCTGTGCGGCGGTCGATTGGCCCCGGAATACCGGCACCTGCTCCCACTACTGCGGTGCGATCGATGTCGTTTTCGCTCAGGAGCCGGTCAAGGAGGGGTACTGCGGCGGCGATCCCCTCTTCCGCTTGGTGACCCAGGGGCAGCTCTATGTAATCCTCGGCGATCACGTGGTAGCCGAGCGATGCCAACACCACCCTCAGGTGCCGGCGCCCGAAGTCGATTCCGACGGCGACAGCACCGTTGCTGTTCAGCCTCACGTTGGTTGCCCGGCGCCCGGAACTGGTGGTCGGCTCGGTGGAAACCAGTCCGGCGTCCTGCATGATTTTCACGATGTTGGAGATGGTGGCGGTGGAAAGTCCGGTCTGCCGGGAAAGCTCCGCTTGCGTGGACGGCCCGCTCAGCAAACATTCGATGATGCGCTGCTGGTTGAGGTGGCGGAGCGCGGACTGCGAGCCGGGCTTTCTTGGATGGCTCTTCGTTGAGCGCTGCGTAGCGGGCATGACAAGAAGATTGCCCCACAAGCCTTGTTGTAGTCAAGAAGTGAACGCAACGAGTCAACGCTGCCCGACATACTCCAACGCAAGAACAAGGGCTACGTACCCCCTGTGGGGCCCACTCTGCGCTCTATGAACCCATGTTTGCCTGCAGAGCGGGCCCCGCAACGCAGGGGTGTGTGCATTGCGTCCCGATCCGGAGGCCCCCGGGTCCAATTGCCTCACCCGATGCGTGGGTGCCGCACCTAGGCTGGAAGCAAGAAACGTCCCGGGCCCGTGTACGAGGCCCTCGGCAACAGGAGAAACGAAGGTGGTAATGATGCTGCTCTCAGTCCTACAGGCGAACGCTTCCGTCATGGACGTTGAGGCGAACCTGCGCACAATAGACGACGCCGCGCAGCGCGCCGCCCAAGCCGGGGCCGGGCTGCTCCTCACTCCGGAGCTGTTCCCTGTGGGCTACGCACCCTTGCGCCTCCACGTCGAACTGGACCCGTCCACGCTCCCCGGCATCCGTGAACGGCTGGCCGGGATCGCCCGGACCAACGGCATTGGCTTGGTGTACAGCCTTCCGGCGCCGGCAGCGGGAAGCGAAGGAAGCTGGCACATCACCGCCACCCTCCTCGACGCCGAAGGCAACGAGGTCCTCAACTACGCCAAGGTGCACCTCTTCGGTCCGGAGGAGCACAAAGCGTTCGTCGGCGCCCAAGAACCTCCCGCCGTCGTGGATTTCAACGGGATCCGCACATCGATGCTGATTTGCTACGACGTCGAGTTCCCGGAAGCCGTGCGTGCCGCTGCCACAAGAGGTGCCGAACTCCTGCTGGTGCCAACTGCCCTTTCCGCCGGTTTCGACAACGTGCCGCAGGTCCTGATCCGTGCCCGCGCATTGGAGAGCCAACTCAACGTGGCCTACGCCAACCACAGTGGGCACGAGGACATCTACAACTTCCTGGGCGGTAGCGTTGTTGCCGGACCAGACGGATCGTTGCTTGCCGCTGCGGGGGAGTCCGCCACGCTGTTGTTCGCAGAGGTCGGCACGGACACAGTAAAAGCGGCACGCGAAGAAGTCCCGTACCTGCGCGAACGCCGGCCGGAGCTCTACGAGGAGTGGGACAGCTAGTCGCCCGTCGAATCACCGGAAAGGCCGGCGACCAGCTCATCCACGTACTGCAAAGCAAACCACAACTCGGCCCGAACCTGTGCCTGGTTGAGGTCCATGTCCAGCAGCTCGCCGAGCACGCCGATCTGCCGCCGAACGCTGTTGCGGTGCAGCCCCAGTAGCTTGGCCGAGCCGTCCCAGCTGCCATTTTCGCTGAGCCAACCGTGCAAAACGGCAAGGAGCGGGTCCCGGCGGTCCGGTTCAAGCGCGAGCACGGGGGCAAGGAATCGTTCGGCCAGCATGGTCCCGGCTTCGCGTCCCAACAGTCCTGTGACAGACCACGTGACTTCGTCAACGCGAGCACTCTTCCCGGTGGTCACCACGCGGCTACGCAGGGAGTTCGCCCGTTGGTAGGCGGCCTGGAGCCCCAGGAGTTCCGTCGGCTCGCCAATCACCAGCCGCCAGCCCAGCTTCTCCACATCGGAGAGCAGCGAGTCATCCACCTTCAGCCGGGTAATGGCAGCGAAGCCGTAGTCTGTGAGCTCCACCAGCTTGGTGTCGAAAAGCCTCCGCCACTGCAGCAGCTCACGGACCGGCCCATCGTCTGCCGCGCCGTTCACCCTGATGCCCTGCACCACCCGCAGCTGTGCCGAACGGGTGGAGGACAAGCTCTGTGCCAGCAGGTCTTTGAGCCCGTTGACGTGTTTAGTGCCACCCGACGCAAGCGAATCCGGGTGCAACAGTACAGCCGTAGCCAGCTGGCTCGGTGCCAACGAGCCACTGGTCCGCTGCCTCACCAACAACTCCAGCAAGCCCACGGCCGACTGCACCACATTGTTCTGCGCAGGCGTCAGCGGCGCATCCGAGCCGAGAATCAAGGCGCCAAGGTTGGCGTCCTTGGTGCTACGCAACGGGTGCCCGAACACCAGCGCCGAACCTGGCTGTTCGAAACCGTCCATCTCCACCCGCGGACCGCTGCCGGACAGCAACCGCTCCAGCAGAGGACCCAACAAGGAATGCTCGACGCCGCTGCTGCCGCCGGCGTTGTGCCCCCGGGCACGGACTCGTCCGTCAGCGCCCACGAGAACAGCCCATACGGGCACCCTCTGGACCAGGGCCGCCAAAAGTTCATGTTCCGGCCGGGGGGACAGGACCGCCCGCATGAGTTGGCGGTTTGTCTCGGCCAGTTGCCGGAAGACCCTCGCGTTGTCAGTCTCCAGGAGCTGCGAGAACTCCAAGCCGATCGCCGCGAAAGGCACAGACTCCGGTACCTCGAACAAGGTGAGGTTGTGCTTGCGGCAAGCGTCCAGCAGGACGTCCGGGACGGCGTCGAAATAGGGTCTGATCCCGAAACCGAGCGCCGCAACTTTTGCACCCACTAGCCGCCGCACGTAGGCATCCACCTTGGCCGCCGAGCCACCCTTCCCAAGGAAAGGCAGCCCGGCGGTGAGGAGGAACTCGCCCTCCGGCAGGTACGGCGTGGGGTCTTCGAGCTCACTCGGTTCCACCCACCGCAGCAGCGAGGCGCCACTGCCGCCGTCGTGAAGCATTTTCAACTCCGGCGGCAACTGCTCCAGGAACTGTTCGAGCGTGACGAAACTCAGGCGGGCGGTTGCGGGCTCAGGCGACATTGCCCTGCCCGGCGGCGGCCGGCTCCTGGTAGTCGGGGCACTCGTACGCGGTATCCTGGTTGGCACTGCTTGAGTAGGCGCGTGGCAGGCGCGGTGCAATCCTGTTGATGATCTCGTCGCCGTGGCTTCCGATCGCGGCACCCCAGTCGTCGGCGCTCGCCGCCCCGCAGGCCGGGTCACCGAACAACACTGCGGTGTCCCCGACGTCGATTCCCGAAGCGTCCGGTCCGAGGTCCACCATGAACTGGTCCATGCAGACCTTGCCGATCACCGGCACCGCGCGTCCGGCCACGTTCACAACGGAACGGCCGCTGATGCCCTTGGGGATACCGTCCGCGTAACCCAGCGGGATGAGCCCGAGGTAGCGCGGTTCGTAGGTGATCGCCTGGTGTTCGTAGCTGACGCCTGTGCCTGCGGGAACCTTCTTGACCATGACCAGCGGAGCAGTCACGCTGAGTGCCGGACGCAATCCAAAGTCAGCCGGGTTCAGGTGATCGGCCGGGGCGAGTCCGTAGATGGCGAGCCCGGCGCGGACCATGTCGAAATGGAATTCGGGCCTGTCAAGGATGTTCGCCGAACTGGAAACGTGCCTGAGCTCCGGGGCCAGTCCTGCCTCCCGTGCTTGCCGAACTGCGTCTTCGAACTCCGCGACGGCGGTGACGTTACCGGGGTGGGCTGGGACATCGGCCCAGGCGAGATGGGTCCATAGGCCTCGTACCCGCAGGGTCCCATCGATTTCGGCTTGCCGTGCCTGTGCCACAAGTTCAGCCCAGTCTTCCTTGCGGGCGCCTCCGCGGCTGAGGCCGCTATCGAGTTCCAAATGCACGACGGCGGGACGGCCAAGGCGTGTCGCGATCCCTGCGAGCACCTCCAGTTGGCTGATGCTTCCGAGGGAAACATCAATGTCGTATTTCAGTGCCTCAAGGATGGTGGCACTTGTCTGGGATGCCAGATACAGCCAGGAAAGGATGGGGACAGTGATGCCTGCTTGGCGGAGTGCGATAGCTTCACTGAGCTGGGCTGTGCCAAGCCAGTCCGCCCCGGCATCCACTGCCGTGCGGGCGACTTCAACCAGCCCATGGCCGTAGGCGTTGCCCTTGACTACGGCCATGAAATGCGGAGCTTGGGTGCGCATTTTCAGGGCTTTGACATTGTCTGAAATGGCGGACAGGTCCACGTTGACCTGCCCGGAAAGGGCCGCAGGGGCAGCCTCTTGATAGTGTGCATTACGTCTCATGGTTGAACACTATAGGTCATTTTGCACCGCGGTGAGAGGTGGCTCACATGCCAGTCTTGTGGAGGGGAAATCGAAACTACTTTGAAGGGACGTCAAGGGTGACTGTGCCTGTGAACACCAAAAACCCGGCCGCGGCAAGCGTCGCCAGGCCGAGCCTCGGCGCGCAACTGCTGCGCCGCAAGCCAATTGGCCAGATGGTCAGCGAAGCCGGAAGCGGCGAAGGCGGAACGCCGCTGGTCCGCAGCTTTGGCGTCCTTCAGCTGACCATGATCAGCGTCGGCGCCACGCTCGGCACCGGCATCCTGGTCATCCTTGGCGAATCCGTGCCGCTGGCCGGTCCGGCCATCTGGATCTCGTTCGTGATCGCCGGGCTGGCTGCACTCCTTTCCGCTGTGTCCTACGCTGAGATGGCGGGTCTGGTCCCGGTGGCCGGTTCCAGCTATTCCTACTCTTACGCCACCATGGGCGAGGGCATGGCCTGGATTTGTGGCTGGTGCCTGGTCCTGGAATATGCAGTCTCCGTAGCGGCCGTGTCCGTGGGCGCGGGCCAGTATGTCAACGAAACGTTGGCCGCTTTCGGAGTGTTCCTCCCGGATGCCATCAGCCAGCCACCCGGAGAGGGCGGCGTGGTGAATGTTTCGGCCATGGTGATTGTGCTGCTCGCCATGGTGCTGCTGGTCCGGGGCGCCCGTGAGAGCGCGTGGGTCAATACAGCGATCGTGGCCATCAAGGTGGGCATCCTGCTCTTCTTCTGCGCCGTGGCCTTCACTGCATTCAGCGCCGGCAACTTCGAGCCACTCCTGCCCATGGGTGCAGCCGGGGTGTCCGCTGCCGCCTCGAGTGTCTTCTTCTCCTACATCGGCTTTGATGCCGCCTCCACTGCCGGCGAGGAAGCCAGGAACCCCAAGCGCGACCTGCCGCGGGCCATCATGCTCTCCATGGTCATCGTCACCAGCATCTATGTGTTAGTAGCCGTGGCCGCAATTGGCGCGCGGCCATGGGGCTGGTTCGAGGGTACTGAAGCCGGCTTGGTGCAGATTTTGCATGAGATCACCGGCCAACCCTGGATAGCCCTGGCATTCTCCGCCGGTGCTGTGCTCGCCATTGCCAGCATCGTGCTGACCGTTCTTTACGGACAGACACGCATCCTGCTCTCCATGTCCCGCGACGGAATGGTGCCCAAGGTCTTCGGCCGAGTGTCCCGCCGCACCGGCACTCCGGTGGCCGGAACGCTGATAGTGGGTATCGCCGTTGCTGTCACCGCCGGTTTGGTTCCCCTGGGAACGTTGGCGGACGCCACCAGCATCGGCACGTTGTTTGCCTTCGCATTGGTCAACGTTGCTGTGATCTACCTGCGGCGGAACCGACCGGACCTTGAACGGAGCTTCCGCGTTCCGCTGTACCCGCTGACTCCCGTCCTCGGGACCCTGATGTGCGCCTTCCTGATGCTAAACCTCGGAGCCGATACCTGGATCACCTTCGGTATTTGGATGCTGGTGGGCATCGCCATCTACTTCGGCTACGGACGCCGGAACTCCAAGGTAGCCACGCTCAGCGAGCAGGACTACCGTGAACTAACCACCAGGGCCGTGAGCCCGGAACCTGTGAAAGCAGACAACTCATGACCATCGCCACAGAACTCCCCCTCATCGAGGAACCAGGCGCGCCCGACGCGGCCGCCGGAGCACCGATCACCATGCTGAACCCGGACTTCCCGTTCAGCTACGACCACTACTTGGCGCACTCCGACGGACTCGGCTCAATCCCGGAAGAGCTCTACGGCACGGAAGTAGCCATCATCGGGGCAGGCCTGTCCGGGCTGGTCACGGCCTACGAGCTGATGAAGCTTGGTCTCAAGCCGGTCATCTACGAGGCCGACCAGATTGGTGGACGCCTCAGGACCGCGAGCTTCCCCTCGGCTCCCGGCGTTGTGGCGGACCTGGGCGGCATGCGCTTCCCGGTTTCGGGCAAGGCCTTCTACCACTACGTGGACCTGCTTGGCCTGGATACCAACGAGTTCCCAAACCCCATGGCGCCGGCAACCTCTTCTACGGTGATCGAGCTTGCGGGCAAAAAGCACTACGCCACCACTGCAGATGAGCTACCGGAGTTCTTTCTCGAAGTAGCCGACGCCTGGAAAGCAGCAGTCAACGATGGCGCCGCCTTTGCGGAGATGCAGGAAGCCATCAAGGCCCGCGACACCAAGCGGATCAAGGAACTCTGGAATGCGCTCCTCCCGGAACTGGACGAGCAAACCTTTTACGGCTTCATCGCCGCCAGCAAATCCTTCAAAGAGGCTGGTTTTGCGCATCGCGAGGCCTTCGGCCAGGTGGGCTTCGGTACTGGCGGTTGGGACACCGATTTCCCCAACTCCATCCTCGAAATCCTCCGCGTGGTCTACACCGACGCCGACGACCAGCACCGCTCCATTGCGGGAGGAGCGCAAAGGCTCCCTGAGGCACTCTGGAACCACGCGCCGTCGGGCCTTACGTACTGGCCCGAGGGCACCTCGCTCGCATCCCTTCACTCCGGCTCGCCCCGCGGAGCCGTGGACAACATCCGCCGGGTTGAGAACGGCGACCTCCTGGTCCGCGAGAACTGGGGCCGCGAAGCTACCTATCAGGCCGTGGTGACCACCTGCCAGTCCTGGTTGCTGTCCACCCGCATCCACACTGAGGAAGCGCTGTTCCCGGCCGAACTGTGGACCGCGATCGAGCGCTCGCATTACATGCAGTCTTCAAAGACTTTTGTGATGGTGGATCGCCCGTTCTGGAAGGACATCGATCCTGAGACCGGACGCGAAGTCCTTTCCATGACCCTCACCGACCGCCTCAACCGGGCCACGTACCTGCTCGACGACGGCCCGGACAAGCCCGCTGTCATGCTCCTGTCTTACACATGGAACGACGACGCCCTGAAATGGCTGGCCCTGACCGCGGACGAGCGAGTGAAGCTGATGCTGCACTCCTTGGAACAGATCTACCCGGGCGTGGACATTGCGAGCCACATCGTCGGGCAGCCGATCACGGTGTCTTGGGAAGCGGACCCTAACTTCATGGGTGCGTTCAAAGCCAACCTGCCCGGCCACTACCGGTACCAGCAACGCTTGTTCACCCACTTCAAGCAGGACCAGCTGCCAGAGCACCAGCGCGGTATTTTCCTGGCCGGTGACGACGTGTCCTTCACCGCCGGCTGGGCTGAGGGTGCTGTGACCACGGGCCTGAACGCCGTATGGGGAGTGGTGAATCACCTGGGCGGTTCGTCGGCTGCCGGAAACCCCGGACCGGGTGACCTCCTTGACGAGCTCGGCCCGATCTCCCTGGACTAATCTCCCCGCATTCGTGGTTAGGCGTGCATTTCCCTGTGCGCCGCAGCGAGTTCCTTGTAATGCGCGGCGTTGTGCTTGACGCCCTCGAACTCTTCGTCGGTGAGTTCACGGCGGACCTTGGCGGGTACACCGGCAACCAGTGAGCGCGGGGGAACGACGGTACCTTCCAACACCACCGCCCCGGCAGCGATGAGCGAGCCTGTGCCGATCACCGCGCCGTTGAGGATGGTGGCGCTCATGCCGATGAGGCAGTCGTCCTCCACAGTGCATCCATGGACCACCGCGCTGTGCCCAACGGAGACGCGCTCGCCTACCGTGCAGGGGAAGCCGGGGTCGGCGTGGAGCACTACGTTGTCCTGGAGGTTGGAGCCCGCGCCCACGCTGATCGCGGCTGTATCGGCGCGGACGGAGACACCGTAGAATGCACTTGAGCCTTCGGCCAACGTGGCCTTGCCAATAATGGAAGCTGTGGGCGCCACGAAGGCGGTTTCGTGGATGGCCGGGGTGTCCCCGGCGAAAGTGTAAGAGGGAGCCATGGAGCCAGCTTAGTTCCCAACTGGGTCGCAGATCAGGTCGTTCTCAGCGCTGGGAACGACCTGATCTGCGACCTACTTGGGTGCGGGGGTGCGGAGGACCAGGAACTGGTAGTGCTGGGACCAGTTTCCTGCGCCCGGGCCGGACTCCACGCCCAGGCCCTCCGGCCACGTCCGGAAGTGCTCCACCGCGCCGTGCTCACCAAAAATCCGCTGGACTGTATCGTCGCTGCGGCGGCTAAAGAATCGCCGCGGTTCCTCAAGGTCTTCCGGGTTCAGTACTTCGTCGTCCTCACCTGACCAGAGCCCGACGGCGATTGGCGCACCAGGTGCGGTGACCCGCACAAGTTCGCGGACGACGTCGTGAATCCCGCTGTTGGGGACGTGCAGAAGAGTGCTCATGGTCCAGGCAGCTGAAAAGACGGCATCCGGAAACGGCAGGCTGCGGCCGCTGGCAACAGTGGCCTCAAGCCTGGCCGAGCGCGCCAAATGAACGCTCTCCGAGGACAGATCCACGCCGGTGTAGTGCAAGCCGGCGCGGACAAACTCCACGCCCTCAACCCCAGTGCCGCAACCCAGCTCAAACAACGAAAGACGATGTTCGGACTTCAGCAGCCGGATGAACCACTCCCGGCATTCAACCCGATGCGGCGTCAGCGCGCGGGTGTTCCTCGCCGGTGCTTGGCGGTCGTAGAAGACAGCCAGGTCAGCCTCATGGTCGGCGTCAGGGATGCCCCGCATACCCCCAGCATAGGAGTGGCGTCAGTTGAACACCACGGTGCGAGTCCCATCCAGGAGCACACGGTGTTCGGCGTGCCACTGGACTGCCTGAGCCAGCGTGCGGCCTTCGACGTCGCGGCCCATCTGGACGAACTGGGCAGCCGTGCGCGCGTGGTCAACGCGGATGACTTCCTGCTCGATGATCGGACCCTCGTCGAGGTCCGCCGTCACGTAGTGGGCAGTGGCACCGATGATCTTCACGCCGCGGGCGTGTGCCTGGTGGTACGGCTTGGCGCCCTTGAAGGAGGGGAGGAACGAGTGGTGGATGTTGATGGCCTTGCCGTTCAACTCCGTGCAGAGATCGTTGGAGAGGACTTGCATGTATCGGGCCAGGACAGTGAGTTCCACGTCGTGCTCGGCAATCAGTTTCAGCAACTGCGCCTCGGCCTGGGGCTTGGTTTCCGGCGTCACCGGGATGTGGTGGAACGGGATGCCATAGAACTCCGCCAACGACTCCAAGTCCCGGTGGTTGGACACGATGGCCGGAACGTCAATGGGCAAGGTGCCTGTGCGCTGCTGGAACAGGAGGTCGTTGAGGCAGTGCGCGTCCTTGGAGCACAGGATGATCGTGCGGACCTTTTCGCCAACAGGGTTGATCTGCCAGGTCATGCCGAAGGATTCGGCCACCGGCCGGAGGGCAGTGGCCAGTTCTTCCTGGGAGGACGACGTCGTTGCCTCCACGCGCATGAAGAAGTTGCCTGTGCTGGGGCTTCCGTACTGCTGGGAGTCGGCGATGTTGCAGCCGGCGTCGAGGAGGGCTCCGGCTACGGCGTGGACGATGCCGGGGCGGTCGGGGCAGGAAAGTGTTACAACGAAAGCGGTGGAATCAGTCACACGATCAAGCCTACCTGTGCCGCGTTGTTGTACTGTTAACGGGTCGCAACTGGCGTTGGGTGGACTACCACCAGGGAGCGGCAATCATGAAGACCACGGATCGTACGCCTGGGCCGAGGGTCATGTCTTACCGCTGCACGCAAGTGACCGATCCCTCAGCAACCAAGGGGACGCGGGAATGCTGCTGCCGGTAGCCTGACCTGTAGCACCACCCGTTGCCTAGCCAGGAGATCTCCGTGACTACCACAACCACTTCCGCGTCTGTCAGCAACCAGTCGCTCGCCGATCTCGATCCCGAGATCGCAGCAGTCCTCAACCAGGAACTCGGCCGCCAGCGCGGCACCCTGGAAATGATTGCGTCCGAAAACTTCGCCCCCCGCGCCGTCATGGAAGCCCAGGGCTCCGTCCTGACCAACAAGTACGCCGAGGGCTACCCGGGCCGCCGCTACTACGGCGGTTGCGAATACGTCGACGTCGCCGAGCAGCTTGCGATCGACCGCGTCAAGGAACTCTTCGGCGCCGAGTACGCCAACGTCCAGCCGCACTCCGGTGCCCAGGCCAACGCTGCAGCACTGTCCGCCATGATCACTCCGGGCGATAAGATCCTGGGCCTCTCGCTGGCACACGGCGGCCACCTGACCCACGGCATGAAGCTTAACTTCTCCGGCAAGCTCTACAACGTCGCTGCTTACCAGGTTGAGGAAGACAACTTCCGCATCGACATGGACAAGCTGCGCGAGCAGGCCATCGCCGAGAAGCCGCAGGTCATCATCGCCGGCTGGTCCGCGTACCCGCGCCACCTTGACTTCGCTGCCTTCCGCTCCATCGCGGACGAAGTTGGCGCCCTCCTCTGGACGGACATGGCACACTTCGCCGGCCTGGTTGCAGCAGGCCTGCACCCGAGCCCGGTCCCGTACTCCGACGTCGTCACCTCCACGGTTCACAAGACCCTCGCAGGTCCGCGTTCCGGTGTGATCCTGGCCAAGCAGGAGTGGGCCAAGAAGCTCAACTCCAACGTCTTCCCGGGCCAGCAGGGTGGACCGCTCATGCACGTCATCGCCGCCAAGGCTGTTGCCTTCAAGATCGCCGGCAGCGAAGAGTTCAAGGAGCGCCAGGAGCGCGTCCTCGAAGGTGCCAGGATCATCGCTGACCGCCTGAACCAGTCCGACGTCGCCGAAGCGGGCGTCTCGGTCCTCACCGGCGGCACCGACGTTCACCTGGTCCTCGTTGACCTCCGTAACTCGCAGCTGGACGGCCAGCAGGCCGAAGACCTCCTGCACTCCGTGGGTATCACCGTGAACCGCAACGCTGTTCCGTTCGACCCCCGCCCGCCGATGGTCACCTCCGGCCTCCGCATCGGTACACCTGCCCTGGCTACCCGCGGATTCGGTGCAACCGAGTTCACCGAGGTTGCCGAGATCATCGCCACCGCGCTCAAGGCAGGCTCCGCCGCCGACGTCGAAAGCCTCCAGGCCCGCGTCGACAAACTGGCCGCTGACTTCCCGCTGTACCCGCAGCACGAGCAGTGGTAATCCGCTTTTCCGCGGATAAATAAGCACCACCCGGGCCTTGAACCGGAGCCTACGGGATCCGCCGCCACACCTACGGCGGCGGATCCCGTTGGCATGAGCCATTAGGTCACCCACCAGAAAGAGCAGATGGAATGACACAGTCCACCGCACAGATCCTTGACGGCAAGGCCACCGCCGCAGCCATCAAGGCAGAACTGACCACTCGCGTTTCCGTCCTGGCCGCCAAGGGAATCGTCCCGGGCCTGGGCACCATCCTGGTGGGTTCCGACCCAGGCAGCACCTGGTATGTCGGCGGCAAGCACAAGGACTGCGCCGAGGTTGGTATCCAGTCCATCCGCCGCGACCTCCCCGAAGACATCAGCCAGGAAGACCTCCTGAAGGTGGTCCGCGAGCTCAACGACAACCCGGAATGCACCGGCTACATCGTCCAGCTGCCGCTGCCCAAGCACATCGACCAGGACGTCATCCTGGAAGCCATGGACCCTGACAAGGACGCCGACGGCCTGCACCCCATGAACCTTGGCCGCCTGGTGGCCAACGTCAACGGCGAAATGAAGTCGCCGCTGCCCTGCACGCCCAAGGGCTGTGTGGAGTTGCTCCGCCGTCACAACATTGAGCTCAAGGGCAAGCGTGTCCTGGTGGTTGGCCGCGGCGTAACGATCGGCCGCCCCATCGGCCTGCTGCTGACCCGCAAGGAAGTCAACGCCACGGTCATCCTCGCCCACACCGGAACGGTGGACCTGCCCGCGGAACTCAAGCAGGCCGACGTCGTGATTGCCGCTGCCGGCGTGCCGCACATGATCAAGGCCGGAGACCTCAAGCCGGGTGCCATTGTGCTCGACGTCGGCGTCAGCCGTGTGGACGACGGCAACGGTAAGGCTGTTGTCACCGGAGATGTGGACCCGGCAGCTGCCGACGTCGCCGCCTGGCTGTCCCCGAACCCCGGCGGCGTGGGCCCGATGACCCGTGCCATGCTGCTCGCGAACGTCGTGGAGAGTGCGGAGCGCCAGGCGGGCATCGCGTAGGTTTCCGCGAACCACAGCAAGGCCCATTACGGGGCTAAGCTGCCGAAGATGCCGTTCGCACGGCATCTTCGGCAGGGAACCCTCGAAATGGCCTCGCATAAGTCGGTGGGCGCTACTAGTCTGCTGAGGGTGCACAATGAAGCAATCCGCTCCGCAACTCCCACTGAATCGCCCCAATCCGGCTTCGACATGAACCGACCACTCGTCATCAGCGCGCGGAACCTCACCAAGGCCTATGGTGATCTCACCGCCGTGGACAACATCTCCTTCGACGTACCGGCGGGGGAGTCCTTCGGGCTGCTGGGCCCCAACGGTGCCGGCAAATCCACCACGATGAAAATGATCGGCGGCGTCTCCCAACGCACCTCGGGCACACTCAACATTATGGGCTTGGATCCTGAGTCTCACGGTCCGGAAGTCCGGGCGCATCTGGGTGTGGTCCCACAACAGGACAACCTGGATGAAGAGCTCAAGGTTCGCGAGAACCTGATCGTCTATGGACGCTATTTCGGCCTGCCTTTGAGCTATTTGCGCCCGAAAGCTGACGAGCTGCTGGAATTCGCGCAGCTGACGGACAAGGCCAATTCCAAGGTGGACGCGCTCTCCGGGGGCATGAAGCGACGGCTCACAATAGCCCGGTCGCTTATTAACGAGCCCCGCATTCTTCTCCTCGACGAACCCACCACGGGCCTGGATCCGCAGGCACGCCACATCCTCTGGGACCGGCTGTTCCGGCTCAAGGAAAGCGGGGTCACGCTCATCCTCACCACGCACTACATGGACGAGGCTGAGCAACTCTGCGACCGCCTAATCGTGGTGGACAAGGGCAGGATCATGGCCGAGGGATCGCCGGCCGCCCTGATTCGTGAGCATTCCTCGCGCGAAGTACTCGAGCTCAGGTTCGGGTCCGAGCGGAACGCCACCATCGGCGTCGAGCTTCAAGGCATCGGTGAGCGGCTGGAGACGCTGCCCGACCGCGTACTCGTCTACGCACACGACGGCGAGGCCGCCTTGGAGCAGGTCACTGCCCGCGGGCTGCACCCCTTGACTTCCTTGGTGCGTCGCTCGTCGCTGGAAGACGTGTTTCTGCGGCTTACCGGTAGGAGCCTCGTTGACTGAGTCGGTGAACAAACCACGCACGACGGCGGAGCTGCCGTTGCGTGCCCACTCACCTGAGGTTTCGGCCGCCCGGGCGCGACGCTGGGGTTCCTTTTTCTATGCAGAGCAAGTGCTCCGCGTCATGCGTAACTACGGCTGGTCCGTGATCCTGTACAGCGTGGGGCAGCCCGTGGCGTATCTCTTTGCCATGGGAGTGGGGCTCGCCAGCTTGGTGGACGCCAACAGCGCAGCGGCGTTCGGAGGTGTCAGCTACCTCGAGTTCGTGGCGCCTGCGCTGCTGGTTTCTGCGGCGGTGATGACGGCGTCGGGGGAATTCTCCTACCCCGTCATGGACGGGTTCAAATGGCGCCGGGTGTTCTATGGCCCGCATGCCTCGCCGCTGATTCCGGAGCAGATTGCCAGTGGCCACATCATGGCCAGTTCCCTGCGCTTCCTGTTGCAGTCGGTGGTCTATTTCGTGGTGGTGGCCATGTTTGGTGCTTCGCCGAGCCCGTGGGGTTGGGTGTCCGCGATCGTGGCCACAGTGGCAGCCCTGTCCTTCGGCCTGCCGTTGATGGCGTACGCGGCCAGCATCAAGCAGGACAAGGGGCAGTTCGCGTTGGTACAACGGTTCATCGTCATGCCCCTCTTCCTGTTCTCCGGGACCTTCTTCCCGCTTGATACGTTGCCGATCGCAGTTCGTTGGATCGGTTGGATCTCGCCCGTGTGGCACGGAACAGAGTTGGGCCGGGTGTTCACCTACGGCATGGACCACAACCCGCTGCTGACCATCACGCACGTGGTGTTCCTGCTGGTGACCGCCACTGTTGGTTGGGTGCTGGTCCGCCGCCAATTTGTGAAGAGGATGGGCTCATGAGCGTCCTGACCGGTGGCCACAGCGCCACGGATCTTGCCCGTGAGCGTAAGTTCGGTTCGCTCTACTCCCGCAACGCAAAAGCCGTGGTGGGCCGCGGGCTGACGGCTGCCAAGAGCAGCACGTGGCTGGTGATGGTGTCCGGGTTCTTTGAACCTGTGCTGTTCCTACTGGCCATGGGCGTGGGCATGGGCTCCATCGTGGGTACGGTCCAAGGTCCAGGCGGCGAGGAAATCAGCTACGCGGCGTACATTGCCCCGGCGCTACTTGCCGTTTCGGCCATGAATGGAGCCATCTATGACTCCACCTGGAACGTTTTCTTCAAGATGAACTTCGCCAAGCTGTACCAAGGGATGCTCTACACATCCCTGGGGCCGCTGGACGTTGCGATCGGCGAAATCTTCCTGGCTCTCCTTCGGGGCCTGCTGTACGCCACGGGATTCACCGCCGTCATGGGGGTGATGGGCCTGCTCACCAGTTGGTGGGCCATCCTGGTTATTCCCGCATCAGTGCTGATCGCGTTCGGTTTCGCGAGCTTCGGGATGGGCATCACCAGCTTCATGAAGACGTTCCAGCAGATGGACTGGATCAACTTCTTCCTGCTGCCCATGTTCCTGTTCAGTGCCACGTTCTACCCGCTCAGTGTCTACCCGCAGGTCATCCAGTGGTTCATCCAGGCCATGCCGTTGTGGCACGGGGTGGAACTTCTGCGCCAAATCAGCGTGGGCTCGTTCAGCCCGGCCACTGCCATCCACGTGGGTTACTACCTGGTGATGATCGCGCTAGGGATCATGCTGACCACCGCGAGGCTGCGCCAGCTGTTCCTGAAATGACTCCTGTGTTCGCCGTCCGTGGAAGCGGACGGGGCACCTTTCCGCATTTGAGAGAATGGGTTCATGCAATCTCTCGGTGACCCGCACCCGTCCACGTCCCCCGCCGGTAAAGGCATGTTCAAGGGCTTCCGCATCGGCGGCCTGGGGATGACAGTCGTCATCATCGCTTTCCTGGTAGCCGTCATCTTTGCGGCCAACCAGAACGATGTTGTGGGCTGGGTTGTGGCTGTGGTTGCTTTCGGGTGGCTTGCCCTTGCAACGTTCGTGGTGCTGAGCATCCGCAAGGCCGCGCAGCGGGCCGGCGCCAAGCTGACCGAAGCGCAAAATGCCTTCAACGCCGCAGCTGGCCGCGCGCCGTCGTCGTCCGCCGCTGACAACGGTGGCACGCGCGTAGTTGCCGAGCGCAGCAAAGCCGATGAAGTCCGTGACCTCAAGCTGGACCACTCATTCAAGATTGTCCAGGTGCAGGTCCGCGTGGTGGACGAGGAACGAGCCAAGGGGGCGACGGCCAACCAGGACACCATCAATCGGGCGCTGGAAACCATCGCTATTACAGCAACAAATGCACGGGACATGATCAAGTCTTCGGGTGGCTCGGACGAGCCCGTTGCCGGCACCATCATCGACTAGAGTAGAGCGGGTGAGTACGGCATTGAAGAAGGACTTCCTTCGCATCGCATCAGTTAACGTCAATGGCCTGCGGGCTGCCTACAAGAACGGCATGGCGGAATGGCTGGAGCCTCGCGAGGTAGACATCCTCTGCTTGCAGGAAGTCCGTGCCCCTGACGACATCGTCAGGAAGCTGATCGGCGAAGGCTGGCACATCCTTCACAGTGAGGCTGAGGCCAAGGGCCGTGCCGGTGTGGCCATTGCTTCCCGCGAGGAGCCCACAGCCACCCGCGTTGGTGTCGGCGACGACTACTTCGATACGTCCGGGCGCTGGGTCGAAGCGGACTTCACCGTCAGGAACACAGCCGGCGACCCCACCACCCTCACCGTTGTCAGTGCCTATGTGCACTCCGGAGAAGTGGGAACCCCCAAGCAGGATGATAAGTTCCGTTTCCTCGATGCCATGACTGTCCGCCTGCCTGAGCTCGCGAAACACAGCGACCATGCTTTGGTGGTTGGCGACCTTAACGTAGGACACACTGAACTCGACATCAAGAACTGGAAGGGCAACGTCAAGCGTGCCGGCTTCCTCCCGGAGGAGCGGGCATACTTTGACCGCTTCCTCGGCGACGAAATCGGATGGAGGGATGTGCACAGGGGCCTGGCAGGTAATGTCGCCGGCCCCTACACCTGGTGGTCCCAGCGCGGTAAGGCCTTTGACACGGACACAGGCTGGCGCATCGACTACCACTTGGCCACTCCGGACCTCGCAGCAGCCGCTTTCTCGGCTGTGGTGGACCGGGCACCCTCGTGGGACACCCGCTTCTCTGACCATGCACCGCTGGTAGTCGACTACCGGCTCTAAGCTTCCTAAGGTATTGCGACATGACTAGTTCCACCACGACTGAAACCGGCGCATCGCCTGATGCTGCGACCGACCCCAAGCCCGTGACGTCCACCAAGCTTGCCGTCGGCGCCAAGCACCGGGTCCTGTCCGGCATGCAGCCCTCCGCCGATTCCCTGCATCTTGGCAACTACCTCGGCGCCCTGGTCAACTGGGTCCGGATGCAGGACGAGTACGACGCCGTGTACTTCATTCCTGACCTGCACGCCATCACAGTGCCCCAAGATCCGGCCGAGCTCGCCCGGCGCACCAGGGTTACGGCGGCGCAGTACATCGCCGGCGGCGTGGACGTGAATAAGTGCACCCTCTTCGTCCAGTCCCAGGTTCCTGAGCATGCCCAGTTGGCGTGGGTCCTGAACTGCATCACGGGCATGGGCGAAGCCGCCCGCATGACCCAGTTCAAGGACAAGGCACAGAAGCAGGGTTCGGACCACGCCAGCGTCGGCCTGTTCACGTACCCCATCCTGCAGGCCGCTGACATCCTGCTGTACCAGCCGCACGGCGTGCCGGTGGGTGAAGACCAGCGCCAGCACGTGGAATTGAGCCGTGACCTCGCCAACCGCTTCAACAGCCGGTTCGGCGAGACGTTCCAAGTGCCTGAGGCCTTCATCCAGAAGGAATCAGCCAAGATTTACGATCTCCAGAACCCCACCGCCAAGATGTCCAAGTCCGCGGAATCACCAGCCGGCCTGATCAACCTGCTGGATGACCCAAAGACTGTGGCCAAGCGGATTAAATCAGCTGTAACGGACACCGAAACCGAGATCCGCTACGATCGCGAGAATAAGCCGGGCGTATCCAACCTGCTGACCATCTACTCGGCCATCAGCGGTACGCCGGTGGACAAGATCGTGGCTGACTATCAAGGGAAGATGTACGGCCATTTGAAGGTTGACTTGGCCGAACTCGTTTCCGGACACTTGGCACCCATCCGGGAACGTGCCAACGAACTCCTGGCCGACCCCGCAGAACTCGACAGGCTACTGGCCCTCGGCGCGGACAAGGCACGTGACATTGCGGCCGCGACCCTCGCGGATGTCTACTCCAAGGTTGGTTTCCTGCCCTACCGCGGCGATGAATCCCGCGGGAACCAGGGAGTCCGCTAAGTCCATGTGCTCAGCTGGCCAGCTCAACGTCAAGACCGGCACCCGAGAGGGTGCCGGTCCGGACGACTCCCGCCAGCCCGCTGTTTCCGGCACCGATTGCGGCGCTGGAGACACCATGTGCGTCGGCGTGATCCTTGGCTTCCCACCGGAGATCGCCCGTGAACTCCAGGAATGGAGGGCCTCCTTCGGTGATCCGATGGCTGAGGTCATTCCTGCCCACATCACCCTGATCACCACCACACCCACCCAGGACTGGGCCGCCACCCGGGAGCACGTCAGGGAAGTCGCAAGGACCCAGGAACCTTTCGAAATCACCATTTCAGGCACGGGATCTTTCCGTCCCATCTCGCCGGTGGTGTTCGTGAACGTCGAGGAAGGCTTTGAGGAGTGCGTGCAGTTGCACGAGAAACTTCAAACAGGCCCACTCGAGCGGAGGTTGCCCTTCCCGTACCACCCGCACGTGACCGTAGCGCACGATGTCGCCCAGGAAAACCTTGACGAGGCCGAAACGGTCCTCAGGGATTACCGGGCGACGTTCCCTGTGGTTAGCATG
Organism: Paenarthrobacter sp.; assembly: GCA_031179305.1. Taxonomy (GTDB): domain Bacteria; phylum Actinomycetota; class Actinomycetes; order Actinomycetales; family Micrococcaceae; genus Arthrobacter. The sequence continues at coordinate 334,103 of JAPSHX010000001.1, forward strand.
GGACTTTACGAGCACGACACCAATGGAATTTGGCAGCTACGGGAAGAGCTCGACTTTGGCGGCGATACTGACGAAGCACAGCAAGCGGATCCAAGCCGCAGAGGCGGACGTTCCTCCGCTGCCAACTGAGCTGGCGAAACTCAAACTCCAACTTCTCCGCAAAAGGCAGGAATGGGGCCATGCGAAGCGCGCAGGCGAGGGCTTGCCGAAGAAGGTTGGTGCCTTCTTTGCACTCTTTCTCGCGAGGCTGAACACCAACCGGGCCATGCGTTCCTTTCAGCACTACACCCGGCAGCACGGGCCATTGTTGAGCGCCGGTATCGGCTTCAACATGTTTTTCTCCGTGACCGGTCTGCTCACTACTGGCTTCGCCATTGCAGGAATAGTTCTGGGCGGTAATCCCGCACTGCAGGATGCCGTAATCGAGAGTGTGGCAGCGGCTGCCCCGGGGCTCCTTCAGGTGGATGGCGGCGAAGGGCTGGTGGATCCACAATCCTTGCTTAACCCGTCGGGGCTCGGGTGGACGGCCCTCATCGCAGCGGTTGTCACAGTTTTTGTTTCCCTTGGCTGGATTGCCAGCATCAGGGAAGGTCTTCGGGGGATCATGAAAGCTGATCCCCTGGTGCGCAATCCGATCCTTCAAAAGCTCATCGACGCCGGCACCCTGCTGCTCCTCGGCGTCATCCTTGTGATCAGCGCAGGTGTCTCGCTCGTCTTTGGCACCGCAGCGGGCTGGCTCATAGCTTTGCTCAAATTGGACGAAGGCGTTGCCGAGCCCGTAGCAGCCACGGTCAAGATCGTCGTCCCGCTCCTCCTGAACTGCGCGACGGCGGCAGTGCTGTTCCGCATTGCAGGTGGGCTGAAGCTGGGGCGCCGCTCATTCCTGGAGGGCGTGGTGCTGGCAGGCGTGGGGACAACGGTCCTGCAATTCTTCAGCACCGAACTTTTGGCCCGGTCAGGCAACAATCCGGTTCTGGCATCGTTTGCCATTATCATCGGCCTGCTCATCTGGTTCAATCTTGTGAGCCAGGTGTACCTCGTCTCGGCGTCGTGGTCTGCTATTCGCGAGGCTGACACGGCGTCGGGGGAGTCGCCGCGCAAGAAAGTCCTGGGTTCGCGGCGCGTGGCGCCCCGCACCTGAAAGTTTTAGCTGGAGGCCGCATGAACAACCAACTGTGGATCGCCTGCCTGCTTGGGGCTGCAGCCGGACTCGTCGTTGGCCAGCTGATCTTCAATTCGCCCTTTCTGGGCATCCTCATTGGCGTTGGCCTTGGTGCCTTGGTGGGCGCCGCTTTGGGACCCCGCCGGGGTTAGCAGGCGAGGTCCTGTTGCGATAATATCCCAAGGCGGCCATCGGCAAGTAAGTACCCATGTAGGTCGCAGATCAGGCCGTTATGAGTGCTCAGAACGACCTGATCTGTTACTTACTTGGGTGGGGGCGGGTTATCCAGCGTCGCTGACCTCGAGGTAGGGGTCCGCCCAAGCGCTGATGATCCGTGCAACCCGTGCTGCCTGACCCTTCCCGGTGAGGAGATGTTCGCTGCCCTCCAGGGAGATAAAACTCCGGGGGTGGCGGGCGGTGCGGAAAATTTCGCTGGCGTTATCGATCCCCACAGTGTTGTCGGTGGGGGAGTGCATCACCATCAGCGGCTTGTGGAGGGTGCGGATGCAGTCGCGCAGATCGGCGCGTTCCACATCCTCCACAAAGTGGCGCCGGACCTCCATGGGCCGTCCCCCAAGGTCAACCACAGCGCTGCCGTCCCGCAGGATGGAGTCGATTTCCGTGTCGAACATGTGCTCAACGTGTTTGGGTTCGTAGGGTGCACCAACCGTCACCACGGCGTTGAGGCCGGGGATGTCGCGGGCTGCGGCGAGAACCGCTGCACCTCCGAACGAGTGGCCCACCAAGAGTGAGATTCCCCGGCCTTCCTCCCGCATGAAGTCCGCAGCCAGGATGGTGTCGGCTACTTTGACGCTGAACGACCCCGCAGACCATTCACCTGCGGAGTTGCCCAAGCCGAGGTTGTCGAAGCGCAGCATCCCCACACCCTGCTCGGCGAGTCCTTTGCAGATCCGGGATGCGGCGGGGCTGTCCTTGCCGAGCGTCAGGCCGTGCGAGTACAGCCCCCAACCCCGGACGGGTCCTTCGGGCACGTCCACGATGCCGGCCAGGGTGTCGCCAGTACTTCCCGTGAAGCTGATCTTCTCAGAGCGTGACACGCTGATCTCCTTGCGTTGGATGAGGGTTGCGGTGATGACAGGCTACGACACTGGATTAACGACGACGGCGCCGCTCACCATCAGTGGTGAGCGGCGCCGTCGTCGTTTGGTTCCTTAGGAGACCGGCAAAACTAGATCTTGCGGGCCAGAATGGCCTGCTTGACCTCGGCGATTGCTTGGGTCACCTGGATGCCACGGGGGCATGCTTCCGAGCAGTTGAAGGTGGTGCGGCAGCGCCACACGCCTTCTTTGTCGTTCAGGATCTCAAGGCGCATGTCTCCGGCGTCATCACGGGAATCGAAGATGAAGCGGTGTGCGTTGACGATCGCTGCCGGGCCAAAGTACTGGCCATCGGTCCAGAAGACCGGGCAGGAGGACGTGCACGCAGCGCACAGGATGCACTTGGTGGTGTCGTCAAAGCGCTCACGGTCCTCAACGGACTGCAGGCGTTCCTTGGTGGGCTCGTGGCCCTTGTTGATCAGGAACGGCATGACTTCGCGGAAGGACTGGAAGAAGGGTTCCATGTCCACAATCAGGTCCTTCTCCACGGGAAGGCCCTTGATGGGCTCCACGGTGATGGGCTTGGTGGTGTCCAGGTCCTTCAGGAGAGTCTTGCAGGCCAGGCGGTTGCGGCCGTTGATGCGCATGGCATCAGAACCACAAACACCGTGGGCGCAGGAACGGCGGAACGATACGGAGCCGTCGATTTCCCACTTGACCTTGTGGAGGGCATCCAACACGCGGTCCGTGCCGTACATGGTCAGTTTGTAGTCGTCCCAGCGTGCTTCGTCCGAGATTTCGGGATCGTAGCGGCGCACGCGCAGCGTGATATGGAACGTGGGAATTTCACCGTCGCCGGCAACACTTGCCGGAAGCTCGATCTTGGAAGCGGGCTCTGCCATTTCGGTCGTCATTAGTACTTACGCTCCATCGGCTCGTAACGGGTGAAGATGACGGGCTTGGTCTCAAGACGGATGCCCGCGACGGATTCCGCCGAGGAGTCGACGGTGACGGACGTGTCCAGGTAAGCCATGGAGTGCTTCATGAACTTTTCGTCGTTGCGGTCCGGGAAGTCCTCGCGGTAGTGACCACCGCGGGATTCTTCACGGTGGAGGGCACCAACGGTCATGACCTTGGCCATGTCCAGCAGGAAGCCAAGCTCCACGGCCTCCAGGAGGTCAAGGTTGAAGCGCTTGCCCTTGTCCTGCACAGTGACGTGCTTGTAGCGCTCTTCGAACGAGGCGATGTCGCGAAGGACCTGCTCCAGCGATTCCTTGGTGCGGAACACCTGCATGTTGGCGTCCATGGTGTCCTGCAGTTCCTTGCGGATTTGGGCAACACGCTCGGTGCCATTGCCCGTCAGCAGGCCGTCCAGGATGCCGCGGGTCATTGCCTCAGGGTCCTCGGGAAGCTCGACGAACTCAGCGGTCTTCGAGTACTCCGCAGCGGCAATACCGGCGCGCTTACCGAACACGTTGATGTCCAGTAGCGAGTTGGTGCCGAGACGATTCGAACCGTGCACGGAAACGCAAGCAACTTCACCGGCTGCGTAGAGGCCCGGCACAATGGTGTCGTTGTCCTGCAGCACTTCGGTGGTGATGTTGGTGGGGATGCCGCCCATAGCGTAGTGCGCCGTGGGGAAGACGGGGACAGGGTCGGTGAACGGCTCCACACCCAGGTAGGTGCGGGCGAACTCCGTGATGTCCGGAAGCTTGGCCTCGATGTGTGCAGGCTCAAGGTGGGTCAGGTCCAGGAGGACGTAGTCCTTGTTGGGGCCGCAGCCGCGGCCTTCGCGCACTTCGTTGGCCATGGCGCGGGCCACGATGTCGCGGGGTGCGAGGTCCTTGATGGTAGGGGCGTAACGCTCCATGAAGCGCTCACCCTCCGAGTTACGCAGGATGGCACCTTCACCACGTGCGCCCTCGGTAAGGAGGATGCCCAGGCCGGCGAGGCCGGTCGGGTGGAACTGGAAGAACTCCATGTCTTCCAAGGGGATGCCGCGACGGAACGCGATGCCCATGCCATCACCGGTGAGGGTGTGTGCGTTGGAGGTGGTTTTGAAGACCTTGCCGGCGCCGCCGGAGGCGAACACCACGGACTTGGCCTGGAACACGTGCAGTTCGCCGGAGGCGAGGTCGTAGGAGACCACGCCGGCGACACGCTTCTGCTTGTAGGGGGTTCCGTCTTCGCGTACTGCGTCTTCTTCGACGATCAGCAGGTCCAGGACGTAGTACTCGTTGTAGAACTCAACGTTGTGCTTGACGCAGTTTTGGTACAGCGTCTGCAGGATCATGTGGCCCGTACGGTCGGCTGCATAGCAAGCGCGGCGGACGGGTGCCTTGCCGTGGTCACGGGTGTGGCCACCGAAGCGGCGCTGGTCAATCCGGCCCTCGGGCGTGCGGTTGAAGGGCAGACCCATCTTTTCCAGGTCCAGCACGGCGTCGATGGCTTCCTTCGCCATGACCTCGGCTGCGTCCTGGTCAACCAGGTAGTCGCCGCCCTTGATGGTGTCAAAGGTGTGCCATTCCCAGTTGTCTTCTTCGACGTTGGCCAGTGCTGCGCACATTCCACCCTGGGCCGCACCGGTGTGCGAGCGGGTGGGGTAGAGCTTGGTCAGTACCGCGGTGCGTGCTCGCTGACCGGATTCGATCGCGGCGCGCATGCCGGCGCCACCTGCACCGACAATGACGACGTCGTACTTATGGACCTGCATACCAGATGCTCTCTCTTTCAAAATTCAGATGGTCGGCGGAGGCTGCTCCGCTACGTCAGGCGAACCGGTTCACTCAAAGGAGTAACCGGAGGGCGCCGCTACGGGGCCGGGCAGAAACCGCCAGGCAACTGGACGCCGTCGACGACGGGGCACGGGTCGAAGGTGAAGATCACCAGTGTGCCGAGGATGATGATGACCAGGGTGGCCGCGTAGAGGACCATCTTGAGCCAGAAGCGCGTGGAATCCTTCTCGGCGTAGTCGTTGATGATGGTGCGGACGCCATTGGTTCCGTGCAGCATGGCAAGCCACAACATGGCAAGGTCCCAGAACTGCCAGAACGGATCGGCCCACTTGCCGGCAACGAAGCCGAAGTCGATGGCGTGGATGCCCTCGCCCACCAGCAGGTTCACGAACAGGTGGCCGAAGATCAGCACCACCAGGACGATGCCGGAGAGGCGCATGAAGAGCCAGGCGATCATTTCGAAGTTGCCACGGCTGGAGCCGGTGCGGTTGTACTTCGGAGCGATCTTGCCGGAGCCGATTTTTCCACTGCGTGGGGATTCGATGGTTGTCATGGCTTAGTGGCCTCCCAGCGCGAGGGAAAGGTGGCGGATGGCGAAGCCTGCGAACGTGACAAGCCACAGCGCAAGCACGACCCACAGCAACTGGCGCTGGTACTTCGCGCCCTTCTTCCAGAAGTCGATGGCGATCACACGCAGGCCGTTGAAGGCGTGGAAAATGATCGCGGCGACCAGGCCCGTTTCACCCAGGGCCATGAGGGGGTTCTTGTATGCGCCAATGACGGCGGTGTAGGCCTCAGGGGACACGCGCACCAATGAGGTGTCCAGCACATGGACCAACAAGAAGAAAAAGATCACTACACCTGTAATGCGGTGTCCAACCCAGGACCACATGCCTTCACGGCCGCGGTACAAGGTGCCAGCTGGTTTTGTCGGCACTGATTAAACCTTCCTGCAACACAGCGGCGCTGGCATGGGATCCACGCGGGGGGAACGCCTGCTGCGAGAGCACTCGTAGCTCACGCCTAAATCTAGGCTTCGCTAACAGCATATTCAATTTAGGACGGGCTTCTCTGCTTGTTAATTCCATGTTTCCTGCCGATATTCAGGCGATTTTCGGCAGTGCCTGAGACGAACGCCACACGTGTGTCCCGCTGCGGGGGCTTGTCGCCCGGCACAGGATAAAGTGTTGCGGTGAGTACAGAAGACGCGAAATACCCGGAATCGCCATTGAACCGCTTCCATGCGGTTATTCCGGCGGGCGGTGTGGGGACCCGGCTATGGCCACTCTCGCGTGCCGCTGCGCCCAAGTTCCTCCACGATCTGACCGGTTCGGGCAGCACGTTGTTGAGGGCTACCTATGACCGCCTGGAACCGCTGGCCGGTGAACGGGTCCTTGTTGTTACCGGCGAAGCGCACCGCGCAGCCGTATGCCGCCAACTCCCCGAAGTCGGGGACGACGAGTTGGTGCTGGAAAGTGAGCCCAAGGACTCCGGTGCCGCCATCGGGCTCGCCGCAGCCATCCTTTACCGTCGCGATCCGGACACCATCATGGGTTCGTTTGCGGCGGACCATGTCATCAGCCCGGACAACCTGTTTCAAGAGACTGTGCGCGAGGCCATCTACACCGCGGCTACAGGGAAGATCGTCACCATCGGCATCAAGCCCACTCATCCATCTGTCGGATTTGGATACATCCGCTCCGGTGCGGCGTTGAATGTTGACGGTGCCCCGAACGCACTTGCTGTTGCTGAGTTCGTGGAGAAGCCCAGCCAGGAAGTGGCTAACAAATACGTCGAAGCGGGGGACTACGTCTGGAATGCGGGCATGTTTGTCGCTCCGGTGGCGCTCATGCTCAAGCACCTGGAAGCCAACCAGCCGGAGTTGTTCAAGGGCCTCCAGGAAATCGCCGAGGCGTGGGACACGCCGGAGCGCTCGGAAGTGACGTCGCGCGTGTGGCCCACGTTGCCGAAAATCGCCATCGATTACGCCGTGGCTGAGCCCGCAGCGGAAGCTGGCGACGTCGCCGTCGTGCCTGGTACTTTCCGTTGGGACGACGTCGGCGACTTCGCCGCGATCGGCCGCCTCAACAATGCCGGCGATGTTGATGAAGTGACGGTGCTTGGTGAAGGTGCACGTGTGTTCGCGGAGAATGCCAGTGGCGTGGTGGTTTCCGATACCAAGCGCGTCATCGCGTTGATCGGCATCAAGGACGTGGTCATTGTGGACACGCCGGACGCGCTCCTTGTTACAACCAAGGAACACGCGCAACTGGTCAAGGGCACTGTTGACGCCCTCAAAGCCAGTGGCGACACGGACGTGCTCTAAGGCATCCGCTTATACCGTGAGCCACCTCTTTGGTTGTCCTGCGTCTGAACGCAGCGTAACCAAGAGGTGGCTTTCGTTCTTCGGGTCCCCCGCATGGCTAGAGTTGTGACGTGCGCAATTACACGACTGAAACCGAGCCCGCTCCCGTTGTGAGTCCTTGGGTTGATGAACTGCTTCCCGGACTCATCGACTTCCGGCGTGACCTCCATGCGCACCCCGAGCTTTCCTTCAAGGAATTCCGCACCACCGACAAACTGGTGGAGCGGCTTGAAGCAGCCGGATTGAAGCCGCGGCGCCTGGAGGAGACCGGACTGACGGTGGACGTGGGCGAGGGCCCCATTGCTACGGCCCTTCGCGGGGACATCGACGCACTGCCGATCATTGAGGAAACCGGCCTGCCGTTCGCGTCGAAGAACCATGGCGTTACCCACGCTTGCGGCCACGACGTCCACACCACTGCGATGCTCGGCATTGCCTTGACGCTGCAACGGATGCACAAGAACAATCCGCTGGGCGGGACGGTCCGGATCATCTTCCAGCCTGCCGAGGAGACCATGCCCGGCGGTGCACTGTCCTGCATTGAGCAGGGAGTGCTTGAAGGTGTGCCGCGTATCCTGGCGCTGCACTGCGATCCCCGGATCAACGTGGGCCAGATCGGCACCCGCATCGGTGCCATCACCTCCGCCTCGGACACCATTAAAATTGAGCTCTCCGGCCGAGGCGGACACACGTCGCGGCCGCACCTGACCGAGGACCTTGTCTTCGCGTTGGCGCAAATAGCGGTCAACGTGCCGGCTGTCCTTTCCCGCCGGGTGGATGTCCGCAGCGGCGTATCGGTGGTGTGGGGCCAGATTTCAGCGGGCTCCGCACCGAACGCCATCCCGGGCACCGGCTACATGGCGGGCACCATGCGTTGCCTCGATCGCGATGCCTGGCACAGTGCGGGGGAGCTGCTGGACGACGTCGTGAGGCAGGTCGCCGCGCCCTACGGCGTGGACGTCCACTTGGAGCACACCCGTGGCGTACCGCCTGTAGTGAACTCTGAGCACGAAACGGCCCTCATCGAAGCCTCAGCCCGCGCGGAACTTGGCGAAAATGCGGTGGTCCTCACGCCGCAGTCCATGGGTGGCGAGGACTTTGCCTGGTTCTTGGCCGACCTGCCAGGGGCCATGATGCGGCTGGGCACGCACACCCCCGGCGGCGAAGAATACGACCTCCACCGTGGCGACTTCATCGTTGACGAGCGTGCTCTCGGCTACGCCATCCGCGTCCTGACAGCAGCTGCCCTGCGCACCATCCGCGACCTCGAACCGTAACCCAGCTGAGTCGCAGTTCAGGTCGTTCTCAGCGCTGAGAACGACCTGAACTGCGACCCAGTTGGGTAAGCACGGCATACTTCGGTTGTGCACAATTGAATTGTGCACTATCGTTTTATCCATGAGTGATGCACCACGCCTCCGCCATCAGGTCTGCTTTGCGCTGTACTCAGCGTCCAAGGCAGCGACGGCGGTCTACCGCCCGGTATTGGAAGACCTCGGCCTGACGTACCCGCAGTACTTGGTGATGCTGGTCCTCTGGGAGCAGGAACCGCGCAGTGTCCGCGACCTCGGTGCGGAACTGGGCCTCGACTCCGGCACCCTATCGCCCCTGCTCAAGCGCCTGGAGGCCATGGGGCTGGTGGAACGCCATCGCTCGGCAGAGGATGAACGCCGGGTGGACGTGGTCCTTACCGACGCCGGCACCGCCTTGAGTGCCCGGGCACAGGCTGTGCCCAAGCGTCTCGCCGACGCCGCCGGCCTATCGCCCGAAGAGATCGAGCAGCTACATGCCACACTCGGCAAGCTCACGGCAGCACTGAATAGCTCACTCTGACAGACTCCCGAAAATCCCGGGACATCCATTCCCAAAGAGAACGGAAACACCATGAAGACTCTTTACACCGCCGAGGCATTGGCATCCGGCGAAGGCCGCGACGGCAACGCCCGCACCAACGACGGAAAATTGGACGTCGCCCTCGCCAGCCCCGTGGAGCTCGGAGGCAACGGGGAAGGAACCAACCCCGAGCAGTTGTTCGCAGCTGGCTACGCAGCGTGCTTCCACTCGGCTTTGCGCCTGGTGGGCCGTAAGGAACGCGTCGACCTCAGCGACTCGGCCGTTGCAGCCAAAATTCACTTCGGTGCACTGACGGACAGCGAAGGATATGGACTGGCCGCCGAACTCGAAATCGCGCTGCCCGCCCTGGACCGCGGTACTGCGGAGCAGTTGATGGCCAAGGCGCACCAGATCTGCCCCTACTCCAACGCAACGCGCGGCAACATGGCCGTAGACCTCAAGCTCGTGGAGTTCGCAGCATGAGCGCCGTGACAACCGAAACCCGCGAAATCCAGCTTGCCTCCCGCCCGGTCGGCCGCCCTGCTCCGGAGAACTTCCGGCTGGCAACAGCGCCCCTTCCCGAGCTCGCGGAGGGCCAGCTCCTGGTGAAGAACCAGTTCATGTCCGTGGATCCGTACATGCGTGGCCGCATGAACGACGTCAAGTCGTACTCGGCGCCCTTCCGCCTGGATGCAGCGCTCGACGGCGGTGCGGTAGGTGAGGTGATCGCGTCCCGTTCGGACGCGCACAAGGTGGGTGACGTCGTCGTGCATCAACTTGGCTGGCGCGAGCACGCGGTGGTGGACGCCGCGGCGACTACGCCGGTCCCCAGTGGCCTTGCCCCAACATCAGCGTTTCTTGGTGCTTTGGGAATGACCGGCCTGACTGCCTACGCTGGTTTGCTGAAAGTTGCCGAGTTCAAAGAGGGCGATGTGGTCTTCGTGTCCGGAGCGGCAGGTGCCGTCGGTTCGATGGTTGGCCAGATCGCCAAGGCCATGGGCGCTGCCAAGGTCATCGGCAGTGCCGGATCGCCGGAGAAGGTGGCCCGCTTGTTGGAGCTCGGCTTCGATGCTGCCTTCAACTACAATGATGCTCCCGTGCTGGACCAGCTGACGGAAGCAGCAGGGGAGCGCGGCATTGACGTCTACTTCGATAACGTGGGCGGCGAGCATCTCGAAGCAGCCCTGGCAACGCTCACGGTTGGCGGGCGGGTAGCAATGTGTGGCGCCATTGCCCAGTACAACTCTACGGAGCCTCCGGTGGCTCCGAGGAACCTGGCGGTTGCTATCGGGAAGCAGCTCACCCTGCGCGGATTCCTGGTGGGCGGGCAGCGACAGCACGCCGCCGAATTCGCGCAGAAGATGGCCGGTTGGCTCGCCGATGGGTCTGTCAGCTACGACGAAACAATCGTGGATGGACTGGAAAATGCTCCGCAGGCATTCATGGACCTGTTGGACGGCGCGAACACGGGGAAGATGCTGGTTCGCCTCTAGCCCATACGTAAAAACGCGTGTGACTTGCGCACCCGGCTACTGCTTGGTAACAAAAGGTCAACAATCTGACCTGCAGTGATCATTTGTGGTAGCTGGGTGTGTTGCAGGCCACTAGTGTTGGTTTCATCAATGCGCTTCGGCGCAGCTGCGAGCATCAGTGAAAACAGAATTTCTGCCTCGGGTATAGGAAACGGACACTCATTGACCATCCGTCGTAGCGCCAATCACTTTCTTCCTGGAGGAAAATTGAAGAAACCACTGCGTGCCACCCTGAAGCGCGGTTCAATGGCCGGTGTTGCCACCCTCGGTGCAGCAGCGCTCCTGCTGACCAGCTGCGGCCAAGCTCCCGACGCCGGATCCGGTGCGGCGACCAAGAGTGACTTTACGGGCTGCATCGTGTCGGACTCCGGCGGATTTGATGACCAGTCCTTCAACCAGTCCTCGTTCGAAGGCCTCAAGAAGGCAGAGACTGATTTGGGCATCACGGTGAAGTCGGCCGAATCCAAGGCCAACAGCGACTTCGAGACCAACCTCAACGGCATGATTTCCGCCGGCTGTAACCTCACTGTCACCGTTGGCTTCCTCTTGGGCGATGCCACGAAGGCCGCCGCAGAAAAGAACACCGACAAGCACTTTGCGATCGTCGACTACACATACGAGACTCCGATCGCCAACGTCAAGCCGATCGTCTATGACACGGCACAGGCGGCATACTTGGCAGGCTACGCAGCTGCCGCAACGTCCAAGACCGGCAAGGTGGGTACCTTCGGCGGCATCAAGATCCCCACGGTAACCATCTTCATGGACGGCTTCTACGACGGTGTGCAGGCCTACAACACGGCCAAGGGCAAGAGCGTCCAGGTTGTTGGCTGGGACAAGAACACCCAGGACGGTTCGTTCACGGGCGACTTCGAGAAGCAGGACACGGGCAAGCAGGTCACCATCAACCTGCTGGATCAGGGCGCGGACATCATCATGCCCGTAGCCGGACCGGTTGGTAAGGGCGCCGGTGCTGCGTTGAAGGAAGCCAAGGCTGCCGGCAAGGACGTCAAGCTCATCTGGGTTGACTCCGATGGCTACCTCACCGCTCCCGAGTACAAGGACCTGATGCTGACCTCCGTGGTCAAGCAGATGGGCGAAGCCGTTGAAGCCGTGGTGAAGGACGACACGGAGGGCAAGTTCAACAACGAAGCCTACGTCGGCACGTTGGAAAACGATGGTGTTGCCATCGCTCCGTTCCACGATCTCGACTCCGCCGTCCCCGCTGAAACCAAGTCCGAGCTCGATGCCCTGAAGGCTGACATCGTCTCCGGCAAGCTGGTTGTCGAATCGGCAGCGAGCCCCAAGAAGTAAATCAATTCCTGGACGCGCCGCCAGTACCGAGCCCCGGTACTGGCGGCGCGTTTTTGCCCTGACTACGCTGGGCCTCAAAGCCAGTGGCTTTGGAGCAGTACAGCCGTCCCTCGGACTCACAGAACGGTGGGAGTTGTGAAACTCGAATTGAAGGGGATCTCGAAAGCCTTCGGGACCTTCTACGCCAACCAAGACATCGACCTCGTGGTCGAATCCGGCCAGATCCATTGCCTCCTCGGCGAAAATGGTGCCGGCAAATCAACCCTCATGAACGTGCTGTACGGGCTGTACGAGCCCACAGCCGGCCAGATCCTGGTGGATGACCAACCGGTCAATTTCCGCGGACCCGGGGATGCCATGGCTGCCGGAATTGGCATGGTGCACCAGCACTTCATGCTGGTTCCCGTTTTCACTGTTGCTGAGAACGTGGCCCTCGGCGCTGAGCCGACCACGTTCGGAGGTGTCCTCGGCATCGAAGAAACCCGCAAGAAGATCCGGGAGATTTCGGACAAGTACGGTTTCGACGTCGATCCCGACGCCTTGGTGGAGGACCTGCCCGTGGGCGTCCAGCAGCGAGTCGAGATTATCAAGGCGCTGGTGCGTGAGGCGAAAGTCCTTATTTTGGACGAGCCCACCGCCGTGTTGACGCCTCAGGAAACCGATGAACTCCTGGACATCATGAGGCAGCTCAAAGCTGGAGGCACGTCCATCGTCTTCATCTCACACAAGCTTCGCGAAGTGAAGGCCGTCTCTGATGTCATCACGGTGATCCGCCGCGGCAAAGTTGTGGGGGACGCGCCTCCCACGGCATCAGCCACGGAACTGGCCTCCATGATGGTGGGCCGCCCGGTGAGCCTGAGCCTGAACAAAGCTCCAGCCCAGCCTAAGGAAACCACGTTCGTCGTGGAAAACCTGACGGTGCGCGCGGCCAACGGCACCAACGTGGTGGACGGGATCAGCTTCGACATCGCCCAAGGTGAGATCCTCGCCGTCGCCGGTGTCCAGGGTAATGGCCAGACGGAACTGACCGAGGCAATCCTGGGTATTCAGGAACACGTGACCGGTTCCGTGACACTGGACGGCAAGCAACTGCTGGGCCTTCCCGTCAAGGATGTCCTGCGTTCCGGCGTTGGGTTTGTTCCAGAGGACCGCTCGGTGGACGGACTGGTTGGTCCGTTCTCCGTGGCAGAGAACCTGGTCCTCGACCTTTACGACCAAGCCCCGTTTGCCAGCGGCATCAGCATGAAGCCTGCAAAGGTTGTGGAGCACGCGAACTCCAAGATTGAGGAATTCGATATCCGGACTCCTTCCGCGGCATCGGCCGCCGGAACGTTGTCCGGCGGCAACCAGCAAAAAGTGGTCATGGCCAGGGAACTGTCCCGGCCCTTGCGGTTGTTTATCGCGAGCCAGCCCACGCGCGGCGTGGACGTCGGCTCCATCGAGTTCCTGCACAAGCGCATTGTTGCCGAGCGCGACGTCGGAACGCCGGTCATGATCGTTTCCACTGAACTTGATGAGGTCATTGAGCTCGCCGACCGGATTGCCGTGCTTTACAAAGGCAAGCTCGTGGGCATTGTCCCTGCTGGAACACCGCGCGACACCCTTGGCTTGATGATGGCCGGCGTCGGCCCTGAAGGAGGCTCCGATGACAACTAAAGACGAGTCAGGCAAGGACCAAACACCCGAAGAATCCACCTCCGAAGTGCGGGCGGCAGACGTCGCATTGGACACCGCCGGAGGGACCCTGGAACCTTCCATAGTGCCTGTTTCCTCCCAAAGCGGGGACCCCGGACACCAGCAAGGCGGCCTCATGCGCCGTATCGTGATGGGCAACGGCTTTGTCTCCATCCTGGCGGTCGTTGTGGCGCTGTTCCTCGGCGGCCTGTTGATCGCCAGCACGGACGCCCAGGTGGCCAAAACAGCCGGCTACTTGTTCGCACGCCCCACGGACTTCCTGAGCGCGTTGTGGACAGCCATGACCGAGAGCTATGTTGCACTCTTCCAAGGCGCCGTGTTCAATCCACGTGAAGGCTTCAAGCCCGTGCTTGAAACCATGACCGTGGCAACCCCGCTGATCTGTGCCGGCCTTGGTGTCGCACTGGCGTTCCGCGCCGGCCTGTTCAACATCGGCGCCCAAGGGCAGATCATCATCAGCGCTACGCTCGCTGCCTACGTAGGGTTCGCCTGGCACTTGCCGTTCGGCCTCCACCTGCTGGTAGTCATCGTCATGGGCGTCTTGGGCGGTGCTCTGTGGGGTGCCATTGTGGGCATCCTTAAAGCCCGGACCGGCGCGCATGAGGTCATTGTCACCATCATGCTGAACTACGTGGCCTTGTTCTTGCTCGACTTCCTGCTGAACACTGCTGCGTTCCGGCGTCCGGGGGACAACAGCCCCATTTCGCCCCGCCTCGACGAATCGGCAACCTACCCTGTCCTCATCCCGGGATCCCGACTCCACGTGGGCTTCCTGGTAGCAATCGCGCTGACCTACGGCGTGTGGTGGCTGCTGAACCGATCCACCATCGGCTTCGAGTTCCGTGCCGTGGGTGCCAACCCCGTCGCAGCGCGGACCGCCGGCGTCAAAGTATCCCGCGCCACCATCCTGGTGATGGCCATGGCCGGCGCCCTCGCCGCGTTCGGTGGTATTGCCCAAGTGGCCGGTACCGAAAAGGTGCTGACAGGCGGCGTCGCTGCCCAGATCGGCTTCGACGCGATCACTGTTGCCCTGTTGGGGCGCAGTACACCATGGGGAACGTTCTTTGCGGGACTGCTGTTCGGAGCTTTCCGTGCAGGGGCAGTGCAGATGCAGATCCAGACCGGAACGCCTATCGACATTGTGCTGGTGGTGCAATCGCTGATTGTGCTCTTCATCGCTGCTCCACCCCTCATCAGGTCGATCTTCCGGCTTGAGCCCAAAAAGAAGAACAAGAACAAGACACCGAAGGCGGCCCGGAAAGCTGCCCTTGCCAACGCCACCGGAGGTGCCAAGTGAGCGCGACAACCACCGCTCCAAAGTCGGGATCCACGGCTTTGCCGGCATTCCGGCCTTCCATGAAAGTTCCGCTTTCGCTCGGCATCCTGGCGCTCATTGCGTTGGTTTTCTTCGGGTTCCTTGGCCCGGACCAGACTGCCGAGATGAAGATCAGCGACGCGGGCGACGCCGTTGCCGTTCCTGCGTTGATGATTCCGGGGCAGGTGGGCGGCATTGTCCTAGGCATCCTGCTGCTCGCCATGGCCGCCTACTCGATTTACCTCTGGACGCAAGGGGAGAGATCACCCAAGTGGCTGCCCATCGCCTTCGCCGTGGTGTTCGTCTTCGCCTTGCTTGTATGGATCGTGGCAGGCGCCCGCCAGCCCTCCATCTCACTGGCAGGCCTCGTCGCCGGCTCGGTGACACTTGCAGTCCCACTGGTTTTCGGCTCGCTCTCCGGCGTGCTCTGTGAGCGTGTGGGTGTTGTGAACATCGCCATCGAGGGGCAGCTCCTCGGCGGAGCCTTCACTGCCGCCCTGGTGGCCACCATGACGGGCAGTCCGTACATCGGCCTGATTGCAGCCGCTGCGGCTGGTGCTGCTGTGTCAATGGTTTTGGCCGTGTTCAGCATCAAATACCTGGTCAACCAAATAATCGTAGGTGTGGTCCTGAACGTCTTGGTGTCAGGCCTCACGGGCTTCCTCTACGGCACGCTGATGGTGCCCAACAAGGAGCAGTTCAACACTCCGGGCCGCTTGGACATCCTGCCGATCCCGCTGCTTTCGGACATCCCTATCATTGGGCCCATCCTCTTCGAGCAGTCCATCGCGGGCTACCTCATGTACATTGCGGTGGCCGTGGTGTGGTTCGGCTTGTTCAAGACCCGCTGGGGCTTGCGGGTCCGTGCCGTCGGCGAACACCCGCAAGCCGCCGACACGTTGGGTATCAACGTCAACGCAACCCGTTTCTGGAATGTCACGTTGGGTGGTGCGATCGCGGGCATCGGTGGTGCCGTGTTCACGTTGGTGACCATTGACTCCTTTACCAAGGACATCTCCGGTGGTCGCGGCTTCATTGCCTTGGCTGCCCTGATCTTTGGCCGGTGGAACCCGATCGGCGCCTTCCTGGCCTCGCTGCTGTTCGGCTTCGCCTACAACCTGCAGTCCATCCTGGGCATCATCGGTACCCCGGTACCGAGCCAGTTCATGGCCATGCTGCCGTACCTGGTGACCATCTTCGCCGTCGCCGGTCTAGTGGGTAAGTCGCGGCCACCGGCCGCAAGCGGCATACCGTACGTGAAGGGTTGACGATGCCAGCGGAAGATATCGACTGGCCCGCCTTGGAAGATGCGGCCAAGCAGGCCATGCAACGGGCCTATGCTCCGTATTCCAAGTTCCCGGTGGGGGCTGCGGCGCTCACCGACGACGGGCGGATTGTCAGCGGCTGCAACGTAGAGAACGCCAGTTACGGGCTGACCCTCTGTGCCGAGTGTGCCCTTGTAGGGCAGCTCCACATGACAGGGGGCGGAAAAATCGCCGCGTTCTACTGCGTGGATGGCCAGGGCAACATCCTTATGCCGTGCGGGCGTTGCCGCCAACTGCTCTACGAATTCAGGGCGCCCGGAATGCAGCTCATGACAACTCAGGGAATCAAATCCATGGACCAGGTGCTGCCTGACGCCTTCGGTCCCGAACATCTGGAGGAAACCACGTGACCAGCACAGAAGCGTTCGACGCCGTCCAGATCATCTCGATTAAACGGGACAAAGGCACGCTCACTCCCGAGCAGATCGACTGGACCATCGACGCCTACACCCGCGGCGTGATTGCCGAGGAACAGATGGCGGCACTGAATATGGCCATCCTGCTCAACGGCATGGACCGTTCTGAGATCTCGCGGTGGACTTCCGCCATGATCGCCTCGGGCGAGCGGATGGACTTTTCGTCCCTGACAAGGCCCGACGGCGGCATGAAAGCTACCAGCGACAAGCACTCTACCGGTGGGGTGGGGGACAAGATCACGTTGCCGCTGGCGCCGCTGGTGGCAGTTTTCGGCGTGGCTGTTCCGCAGCTTTCGGGTCGCGGCCTCGGCCACACCGGCGGGACGCTTGACAAGCTGGAGGCCATTCCCGGGTGGCGTGCCAACCTGAGCAACGACGAAATCATGGCCCAGCTTCAGGACGTAGGCGCAGTCATCTGTGCCGCAGGTTCAGGGCTCGCCCCCGCGGACAAGAAGCTCTATGCCTTGCGTGACGTCACTGGAACGGTGGAAGCCATTCCGTTGATTGCCTCCTCGATCATGAGCAAGAAGATTGCCGAAGGAACCGGCTCCTTGGTGCTGGACGTCAAAGTGGGTTCCGGTGCCTTCATGAAAGACGAAGCACGGGCCCGGGAGCTTGCAGAGACCATGGTGGCTTTGGGCAAGGATGCAGGCGTGCACACCGTCGCGCTGATCACGGACATGTCCACGCCACTAGGGTTGACCGCGGGTAACGCCATCGAGGTTGAGGAATCTGTGGAGGTCCTTGCCGGCGGCGGTCCGGAAGACGTCGTCGAACTGACCGTCCGTCTGGCCGAGGAGATGCTCGCCGGTGCCGGAATCCACGACGCCGATCCCGCAGCCGCCCTGAAGGACGGACGAGCCATGGACGTCTGGAACCGGATGATTGAAGCCCAGGGCGGAGATCCCCGGGCCGCGCTGCCCGTGGCCAGGGAATCCGAGGTTGTCTACGCGCCGGCGGACGGCGTCCTGGTGGAACTGGACGCGCTGTCCGTGGGTGTTGCCGCCTGGCGCCTGGGTGCTGGCCGTGCCCGCAAGGAAGACCAAGTCCAAGCCGGGGCCGGTGTCCGCCTGCACGCCAAGCCCGGCGCCCTGGTCCGTGCCGGCGAGCCCCTCATGACGCTCCTCACCGACACTCCGGAGAAGTTCGAACGGGCCAAGGAAGCGCTTCAGGACGCTGTAGTGATCGCGCCTGAGGGGTCACGCCCGGCACGTCAGCTGATCATCGACCGCATCGCCTAGGCTTAAGTGTTCCGGGCTGTTTCCAGGAACAGCCCGGAACATTAGCCATCCGGCGCCCGTGGGGCCGTCTACCGTAAGGAAACCGTGCAGGGCATCAATGATTTCATCCTCGCCGCGGCGGAACAGCCGTGGGTGTTGGTCCTGGTGCTGGCGTGCTGCGTGATCGATGGTTTCTTCCCCCCCATCCCCAGCGAATCCGTGGTGGTGGGCTTGAGCGCTGTTTCCGGCAGCAGCGGCTCACCCAACGTGTGGCTGCTGGGCGTGATGGCAGCCATCGGCGCGTTCTCCGGGGATAACATCGCCTACATCATTGGGCGTCGGATCGGAATCCGACGCTGGCGGTGGATGCGCACCCAGCGGATGCAGGGCGCCTTTCGTTGGGCGGGCAAGGAACTCCGACGCCGGTCAGCCTCGCTCATCATGGTGGCCCGGTTCATCCCTATCGGCAGGGTGGCCGTCAATCTGACGGCCGGCGCCACGCACTTCCACCACCGCAAATTCGTAGCCCTTACCGGCATGTCGGCCGTCCTGTGGGCAACGTATTCGGTGATCCTCGGCTACTTCTTCGGTGTCTGGTTCGAGGACAACCACCTCCTGGGTGCCGTCATAGCGATCGTGGTGGCCGTGATCCTCGGGATCATCATTGATCGCATTATCAGCAAAGTCCGGGGATCAGTGCCCCTGGATGGCAAGAACATTCCTGAGGAAGACGCCTCGGCTCCACCCACGGTATGACGATCGCTGCCCCGAAATATCAGCCCGCCGGTTGACGACGTCAGGATCTTCAAACCGATAGCGTTAAACGCGTGATCCCAAGGCTGGGACGTAGCGAACGACGTCCCGGCCGTGGGACACTAGAGCGACTTCCGTCACATCGTCAAGTCACATTCGTCTAGGAGCTACCCCCGCGTGGAGTTTTTGAATGAAATGCTCGAGCATGCAGCCGGGCAGCCCTGGATATATCCGGTACTTTTGGTGTTCTTTTTTATTGACGGGTTCGCCACCATTCTGCCCAGCGAAACAGCCATCGTGGGCCTCTCGGCGCTGTCCCTTCACAGCGGAGAACCCAACCTGTGGATCCTGGGAACAACTGCCCTGGTGGGTGCCATGGCCGGTGACAATATGGCTTACATGCTGGGCCGCAAGATCGGCCTTACGCGTTGGAAGTGGATGCGGCGTCCCAAGGTCCAGAAAATGTTCGCGTGGGCGCAGTACGAGCTGGACAAGCGCGGTGCGGTCCTCATCTTCACGGCCCGCTATATTCCGTGGGGCCGGGTAGCGGTGAATTACGTCGCCGGCCAGACAGGATTCCGCCATCGCACCTTCTTCTGGCTGGACGCCTTCGCCTGCATCACGTGGGTGGGTTACTCAATCGGCATTGGCTTGCTAGCAGGTCAGTGGGTGCACCACAACCCGCTCCTGGGCGTAGGAATTGCAGTGGCCTTCGCTGTGGTCCTCGGAATCGTGGTGGATCACGCCTTGCGCTGGTGGCACAAGTACCTTGAGAAAAAGGACCTGGCACGTGAAGCGGCTGCAAGGACTACAGCACCCGTAGCCGAGACGGATCTGTCGCGAAAAGCAGTTGCCGGGGCCGACCTCTCCAACCCTGCCGGCTAAGGACCTGTCCAAGCCCGCGCTGGGGACTAGTCTTAGTACGTGACTGAGCCCATTCTTGACGCTGCCCCTGCCCTCGACTTCGATCTGAAGAGCCTCCCCAAGGTTTCCCTCCACGACCACCTGGACGGAGGACTCCGCCCGGCCACCATCATCGAGCTGGCTGAGGCCGCCGGCCACACCCTGCCCTCCACCGATCCGGTGGCGCTGGGTGAATGGTTCCGTGAATCCGCCGACTCCGGTTCGCTGGTCCGCTACCTCGAAACGTTTGACCACACCGTCGCAGTCATGCAGACGAAAGAAGGCTTGTTCCGGGTCGCGAAGGAATTCGTGGAGGACCTGGCCGAGGACGGCGTCGTTTACGGCGAAGTTCGATGGGCTCCTGAACAGCACCTGCAGCAGGGCTTGACCCTGGACGAGGTTGTTGAAGCGGTCCAGACCGGGCTCGAGGCCGGTATGGATTCCACCGAAGAACGCGGTCAACAAATTCAGGTGGGGCAGCTCATCACTGCCATGCGCCATGCTGACCGAGGTCAGGAAATTGCAGAACTTGCTGTCCGCCACCGCGCCAACGGCGCCGTCGGCTTCGACATTGCCGGCGCTGAAGACGGCTTCCTCCCGTCCCGTTTCAAGGATGCCTTCACCTACCTGGCCGAGAACAACTTCCCCGCAACGGTCCACGCCGGCGAGGCTGCGGGCCTGGAGAGCATCCAGTCCGCATTGGTGGACGGCCGTGCCTTGCGTCTTGGCCATGGCGTACGGATCGCCGAGGACATCTCGGTGGAGTTTGAGGACAACTCCGACGACGACGGCGAAGACACCATCGGAATGGTGACCATCGGCAGTGTGGCAGCCTGGGTCCGCGACCGCGGAATCGCCCTGGAAATCTGCCCCTCCTCCAACCTTCAGACCGGTGCCATTTCCGGCTTTGGCGAGGGCATCGAGAGCCACCCGGTGGACATGCTCTTCCAGCTCGGCTTCAACGTCACCATCAACACCGACAACCGCCTCATGAGCGGCGTCACCCTCACCGACGAGTTCGAACTCCTGGTGGAGACCTTCGACTACGACCTCGATGATCTGCTCGAACTGACGCTCAACGCGGCCGAGGCGGCGTTCCTGCCGCTGGACGAGCGTGAAGCCTTGGTTGAGTACATCAACGATGCCTACGCCAACCTCGGCTAGCAATTCCAGCCTCCCGGAGCTGCATGGGCCCACAGCAGCTGGGGTTCCTGGCCGAGCTTGCGAGGTCGGGGAGCTGCTGGGGACAATAGCCGCCCTCCGGGAGCACTGCCCTTGGATGGGCGCCCTGACCCACGAGTCGCTGGTGGAATACCTGATCGAGGAAGCCTACGAAGTGGTCGATTCGATCGAAGCCGGGGCTGTTGATGATGAACTTCGCGGTGAGCTGGGCGATGTGCTGCTTCAGGTGGTGCTTCATGCCCGGCTCGCCGAGGAGCGCGGCAGCTTCGATTTCGGGGACGTGGCTCGCAGCATCAATGCCAAGATGGTCCGGCGAAACCAGCACGTCTTCAAAGCCGACGGTTCCCTGCAGGAGAGCTTCCCGGCCAGCGTCGAGGAAATCATCGTCAAGTGGGACGCCGCCAAACGCGCGGAGAAACCGGAGCGGAATGATCCCTTCGAGGGGATTCCGCCCCATCTGCCGGCTTTGGCGGGAGCGCAGAAGTCCATGGACCGGGCCGTCCGCGCAGGGTTGGACGTTGACGCCCAAAGCCGACTGGCCGCCGTCGGACTTCCTGCCATTCCGGCCACGGAAGAGGCGCTGGGGGAGCTGCTGCTCGCCGTCGTCGCGGGTGCCCGGGAGCAAGGACTCGACGCCGAACGGGCCCTCCGTGCCGCAGTTCGATCGTTTCAGAACAACCAGGCGCAGCCTTCATGACGTGAGCTGTTGGAAGCTGTGCCGTAACGTAAGCCACTCTCGACTACGCTAGTAGCGACGAGGACGTTGAGAATTTCCCTCCACATTCCTGTAATTCGCCCATAAGGAGCACATCCATGGCGCTTATCGATGCCATCCACGCCCGCGAGATCCTTGATTCCCGCGGAAACCCGACCGTAGAAGTTGAGGTCCTGCTCTCCGACGGCCAGATCGGCCGCGCAGCAGTTCCGTCCGGTGCCTCCACCGGTGAGCACGAGGCCGTTGAGCTTCGCGACGGCGACAAGGGCCGTTACCTCGGCAAGGGTGTCCAGAAGGCCGTTGACGCCGTCATCGACGAGATCTCCCCGGCCCTGATTGGTTTCGACGCCACTGACCAGCGCAGCATCGATCAGGCCATGATCGACCTGGACGGTACGCCCAACAAGGGCAAGCTCGGCGCCAACGCCATCCTGGGTGTTTCCCTGGCCGTGGCCAACGCAGCTGCAGCTTCTGCTGACCTGCCGCTGTACAAGTACCTGGGCGGCCCGAACGCCCACGTGCTGCCCGTTCCGCTGATGAACATCCTCAACGGTGGCTCGCACGCTGACTCCGATGTTGATATCCAGGAATTCATGATCGCCCCGATCGGTGCCGAGACCTTCTCCGAAGGCCTGCGCTGGGGCGTTGAGGTCTACCACAACCTCAAGGCTGTCCTGCAGGAAAAGGGCCTCTCCACCGGCCTTGGCGACGAGGGTGGCTTTGCCCCCAACCTGCCGTCCAACCGCGCTGCACTGGACCTGATCCAGGAAGCCATCAAGAACGCCGGCTACACCCCGGGCACGGACATCGCCCTCGCCCTGGACGTCGCTTCTTCCGAGTTCTACAAGGAAGGTGCTTACCAGTTCGAAGGCAAGGCACTTTCTGCCACCGAGATGAGCGCCTACTACGCTGAGCTCGTTGCCGACTACCCGCTGGTTTCCATCGAAGACCCGCTGGACGAGAACGACTGGGAAGGCTGGAAGACCCTCACCGACACCATCGGTGACAAGGTCCAGCTGGTGGGCGACGACCTCTTTGTCACCAACCCGGTCCGCCTGCAGCAGGGCATTGACGCCGCGACTGCCAACTCCCTGCTGGTCAAGGTCAACCAGATTGGTTCCCTGACCGAGACGCTCGACGCTGTTTCCCTGGCTCAGCGCTCCGGTTACACCACCATCACCTCGCACCGCTCCGGCGAAACCGAGGACACCACCATTGCTGACATCGCCGTTGCCACCAACGCGGGCCAGATCAAGACCGGTGCCCCTGCCCGCTCCGAGCGCGTTGCCAAGTACAACCAGCTGCTGCGCATCGAAGAAGAACTCGACGACGCCGCACGCTACGCCGGCCGCAGCGCGTTCCCGCGTTTCAAGGGCTAGCCTTCAGCGAAAACACGTAACCGGTGGCTATGGTGGAAAGACCATGGCCGCCGGTTCTGTTTAACTCCGGTTCTGTTCACCACAGGCCAGGTCAGCAACAGCAAGCGCAGCAACCCGCCAGGCAAGCACCGGGCATTACAGGAGTGTCATGGCCACCCGTCGTCCAAAGGTACCCAGGGCCGACGCCCTTGGTCGTCCGTCAAGTGGTGCGCGTCCGTCAAGTGGTACCAGTCCGGTCAGCGCAACTGGCGCCACCGGCAAGGATTCTGAAGGCGCGGGTGCTGAGGGCGCCGACGTCATTAAAGCCGAGTTCGGCGGGCCGCGGGCTTCCTCAAAGACAGCGACGGCCAAAGCTCCGGCCAACAGCAAGACTCCCTCCGGCGCGAAGAAGAGCCACGGCAAACCGGCAGGGACTCCACCGAAGGCAACGGACAACGGCACGGAAAAACCACGGCCCGGGGCGACGGAGGACCGGGAGCTGGATCCCGTACCGGCGAAGGCGTTCTCCGGAAGGATGCTCGCACTGGCAGTGGTGATGATTGCCATCACTATCCTGCTGGCCCCAACCGTGAAGATTTTCTTGGAGAAACGCGCCGAAATTTCCGCGTTGGAAGCAGAAATCGCCAGTAGGAAAGCGGAGCAAACTGAGCTGAACAAGCAACTCTCCCGGTGGCAGGATCCTAACTACGTGAAACAGCAGGCCCGCGACCGCATTAACATGGTTATGCCGGGTGAAACAGGTTACTGGGTGTTTGGGGGAGAAGAAGCCGCCGGCACACCGGGTGGCCGTTCCGGCTCCGGATCATCGGCCAACCCGGAGAATCTGCCCTGGGTGGATGCTCTCTGGGAGTCAATCAGACGATCGGCAACTGACTAGACGCGGTGCCCGCCGCCGTCGTGTCCGCATGGGACACGACAAAAGGGGCAGGAAGGTTGGCAGCGCAAGTGGAAGAGAACACGGCAGCCGTGCCGCAGGAATCCCGCCAGCCATCAGCACACGATCTCGAGGTCCTCAGCCGACAGCTGGGCAGGCCCGTCCGGGATGTAGTCGAGATCCCGGCCAGGTGCGTTTGCGGCAACCCCTTGGTGGCAGCGACAGCTCCCCGACTCAGCAACGGAACACCGTTTCCCACCACTTTCTACCTGACCCACCCGGTCATCACTTCCGCGGTGTCGCGACTTGAAGCGGGCGGGCTCATGAACGAGATGAACGAGCGACTGACCGCCGACCAGGAGTTGGCCTCTACCTACCATGGCGCCCACGATGCCTACCTTCAGGCCCGCAACCAGATCGCTGATCGCTCCGGTACCGGAGCAGTGCCCGAGATCGACGGTATCTCTGCCGGCGGTATGCCCACGCGCGTGAAGTGCCTGCATGTCCTGGTGGGGCATTCGTTGGCTGCTGGCCCGGGTGTCAATCCGCTGGGGGACGAGGCCCTGGACGCAATCACTGAGTGGTGGACCAAGGACCGCTGCTATTGCGACGGAGCCTGGGACACAGCCGGCGAGGCACCTTCGCGGGACTTGAGCCGCCATGGTCCGCAAGGGCTGCCGGACATCGTGGGGCGTCCCGCGCCGGTGCGGAAGTCGAAGATCGAATCCCAAGACGAGCAGGAGGGAACCGCATGAGCCGAGTGGCTGCCATTGACTGCGGAACCAACTCCATCCGGCTTCTTATCGCTGATGTCTCAAATGGACAACCGGATGCGCAAGGCCCGCTGACCGACGTCGTGCGTGAAATGCGCGTGGTGCGGCTGGGCCAGGGCGTCGATGCCGCGGGAGAGCTGGCTCCGGAGGCCTTGGAGCGCACGTTCGCTGCTACGCGGGACTACGCCGGGCTGATTAAGGAACACGACGCCGGGGGAATCCGTTTCGTTGCCACTTCGGCCTCTCGTGATGCCAGTAACCGCCAGGTCTTCGTGGACGGCATCCGGGATCTCCTGGGCGTGCAGCCGGAGGTCATTTCCGGTGACGAGGAAGCTGCGTTGTCCTTCGCAGGAGCCAGCAGTGTCCTGCCGGCCACGGGGGAGGACGCCATCCTGGTGGTGGACCTTGGCGGTGGGAGTACCGAATTTGTGCTGGGCGACTCCAGTGGCGTTATCGCGGCGCGCTCTGTGGACATTGGCTGCGTGCGGCTGACTGAACGTCACCTTCGCAGCGATCCGCCCACGGCTGCGCAAATCACCGCAGCAGAGGTCGACGTCGATGCCGCACTTGATCTTGCCGCGCAGACCGTGCCCCTTGACCGCGCCACAGCGGTTGTTGGCGTGGCCGGTTCCATCACCACCATCACCGCGCACGCGCTGGGCTTGAGCGAATATGAGCCGGGCCGGATCCACGGTGCTTCGCTGGATCTCGAAACCATCACCGATGCATGCACGAGCCTGCTGGAAATGACGCGCGAAGAACGTGCGGCCCTTCCCTACATGCACCCGGGACGCGTGGACGTGATCGGAGCGGGAGCTTTGGTGTGGCGCCGTATTTTGGCCCGGATGGCAACGGTCAGCAACGGGACCATTCGCGCGGCTGTTTCCAGCGAACATGACATTCTTGACGGCATCGCCCTGAGTATCCGGGACGGCGAATGACGTTGCGGCACCGACGCACCCTGTCCGCTGCGCTTGCCACCACGTTGGCCGGCGGGGCGCTTGCAGGGGCGCTGTTGTCGGCTCCGGCAGCCAACGCGGACGCGTGGCGTGACAAGGAGTACTGGCTCAAGGAATCGGGCGTCACCAACGCTTGGCAGGTGTCCAAGGGTGCCGGCGTCAAGGTCGCGATCATCGATAGCGGTGTTGACGGAAGCCACCCTGATCTTAAGGGCGTTGTGGTGGGAGGGACAGATGTCTCCGGGGCCGGGGCTCCGAACGGACAGAAGAGCATCGGCGCCAAGCCCGAACACGGCACCCTTGTTGCAACGATGCTCGCCGGGCGCGGCCACGCCACGCCCACCCCGTCGGCCTCGCCGTCGCCGTCGGCCTCAGGCTCAGCAGCACCAAAGCCACCGCCACCGCCCCCGACCACTCCGCCTGCCGGGGGACCGGACGGAATTACAGGAGTTGCGCCTGAAGCGGAGATCCTGGCCATCTCAACGTGGCTCGGTTCACCCAACCCGGGTGGCAAGACCGATCAGGAGCAAATACCTGAGGCCGTGCGCTGGGCGGTGGACAACGGCGCCAAGGTCATCAACATTTCCCTTGGCAGTACTTCGCCGGATTGGCCGCAGAGCTGGGACGCAGCGTTCCTGTACGCGGAGCAAAAGGACGTGGTGATTGTTGCCGCAGCGGGAAACCGGGTGGGTGGAAACATCCAGGTCGGCGCCCCGGCCACCATTCCCGGAGTCCTCACGGTAGCCGGATTGGACGGCGAGGGACGCGCCAGCGTGGACTCGTCTTCGCAGGGCATCAGCATTGGAGTAGCAGCCCCGGCAGAGAAGCTGGTGGGCGGCCTTCCCGGAGGCTCGTACGCCGAGTGGGCAGGAACGTCCGGAGCGGCACCCATCGTGTCAGGCGTGGCAGCACTCATACGTTCCAAATGGCCGGAAATGAGCGCCACCCAGGTCATTAACAGGATCGTCAGCACCGCGAAGGATGCCGGCGCCCCAGGCAAGGACCCTCTTTATGGCTACGGCATCCTGGATGCTGAGGCCGCGTTGAAGAATGACGTACCCACCACCAGCACCAACCCGCTGGGTTCCATTGCGGACTGGATCCGCGTCCATCGCCGCGGCGTCTTTAGCGAACCTTCGCAAGCGCCCGTGGCGAGTCCTACCAGCGCCGCTCCCACGCTTGCCGATCCGACTGTCCCTGTTGCGAAGACGCCGGCCACCGTGGACGACGCCCTTCCTGCCGCCGTCGTACTTGGTTTTGGCGCGTTGTTTATTGCCCTCGTGGCAGGTGCAGCCATCCAGCTGCGGAGAGTGCTAAAGAACCCGCCAGCGGTGCCCGAAGAGGTGGAAACTGGCGCCCTTTTGAAGGTCGATCCACCCTCCAGGCAGTAGTTAGTGAAGATTTTCACAAAGTGCTGTACTCTGGACTTATGGCAACCACCCCAGAGCTCATTGACCGTCCCCGGGTTCTCGTCGTCGGCGGCGGCTACGTCGGCCTGTACGTAGCACTCAAACTGCAGAAGAAGATCGCGAACGCAGGCGGCATCGTCACCGTCGTTGATCCACTGCCGTACATGACCTACCAGCCCTTCCTCCCCGAAGTAGCCGGTGGCAACATCGAGGCACGCCACGCCGTCGTCTCCCACCGTCAGCACCTCAAGCAGACTGAGCTCATCCAGGGCCGCGTCACCAGCATCGACCACGCCAACCGGACCGCCGTTATCGCGCCATCCGATGGCGGCGAGAACTTCGAAATCCCGTACTTCGACGTCGTGATCGCAGCCGGCGCCATCACTCGCACGTTCCCCATCAAGGGCCTCGCGGACAAGGGCATCGGCCTGAAGACCATCGAGGAAGCCGTAGCGCTGCGCAACAAGGTGCTGGAGCGCATCGAAGCCGCTTCCACCATGACTGATCCCGCAGAGCGCGCCAAGGCGCTGACCTTCGTTGTGGTGGGTGGCGGCTTTGCCGGCATCGAATGCCTCACCGAAATGGAAGACCTCGCCCGCGCCGCTGTGCGCAACAACCCGCGCATCCGCCAGGAAGAAGTCCGCTTCATCCTGGTTGAAGCCATGGGCCGCATCATGCCCGAGGTCACCGCCTCGCAGGCCGAGTGGGTTGTGGAGCACCTCCGTAGCCGCGGCATCGAAGTACTCCTGAACACCTCCCTTGACAGCGCGGAGGGCAACCTCAAGCTGATCAACCTCCCGGACAAGACCTCCGCCGGTGAAGTTGAAGCAGACACCCTTGTCTGGGCTGCCGGCGTGCAGGCCAACCCGATGATCCGCTCCACCGACTTCCCGCTGGAACCGCGTGGCCGCGTTCGCGTCCTGCCTGACCTGCGCATCGCAGGCGACGAAGGCATCGTGGAGAACGCCTGGGCCGCCGGCGACATCGCCGCTGTTCCCGACCTCACGGGCAAGGGCCTGCCGGACGGTACCTGCGTCCCCAACGCCCAGCATGCCCTGCGCCAGGCCAAGAAGCTCGCCAAGAACCTCTGGGCCTCCCGCTGGGACAAGCCGCTGCACGACTACAAGCACAAGAACCTCGGCGCTGTAGCCGGTTTCGGCGAGTGGAAGGGTGTGGCCAACATCAACCTGCTCGGCCGCATCGGCCTCAAGGGCGGCCTCGCCTGGCTGGCCCACCGTGGTTACCACGGCATGGCGATGCCCACGGTGGAGCGTAAGTTCCGCGTGATCCTCGGCTGGATCCTGGCCTTCTTCGCCGGCCGCGACACCACGCCGCTGATGGACCTGGACAACCCGCGCGGCGCCTTCGTGGCGGCAGCGACCCCGGCTCCCAAGCCTGCTGCCGCTCCGGCGCCGGTGGAAGCCAAGCCGGTTGCCGAGGAAGTCAAGACTCCGGTAACTGCTGACGCCAAGTAGTACACGCACGACGGCGGCCGTCCCCCTGAGGGGGATGGTCGCCGTCGGCGTTTAACGCCGCCGCTCAGCAGTGGCGCGGTCTACGCCCCTAGACTGTTGCCATGTCCGGTGAAACTGATCTGAAGACGCTCCTGGAATCCCTTCATCCCGTTGCCCGTGACGGCGACTACGTGTACGCCCTCTGGCCGCACGGTCGGCCTCTGGAAGGTGGCATCGAAGCGGCCGTTCGCGAGGCCGAAGGCCTGACTGTAGTCCTTAACCGCGACGAAGCCGATTCTTTGGGCCTTAGCTACGATTTCGTGGCTACGTGGATCACACTCCAAGTTCATTCGGCTTTGGAAGCCGTGGGTCTCACAGCTGCTGTCAGTGCTGCGCTGACTCACGCGGGGATCAGTTGCAACGTTCTGGCTGGGTTCCATCACGATCACCTCCTGGTGCCGTCAGCAGACGCAGGCCGGGCCATGGACGTGTTGCGGCTTCTGGCACGAGGCGTGGTCCTTCGCTCCGAACGGCCCGAGGACCGGGCCGAGATCCTGGAACTCACTGCCCGGGCGTTCTCCGTCTCGCCGGTGACCGGTGAACCCGTTGCAGGTACACCGATCGAAGTGGGGCTCTTGCGGGAGCTTTTTGATTGCAGCGAGTACGTTCCAGAGCTCAGCATCGTGGCGGAGATGGGCGGGGAGATTGTGGGTCACGCCATCAGCACGAGGGGCTGGGTGGGAGAGCTGAAACTGCTTGGCCTGGGACCCATAGGCGTGCTTCCACCATTCCAGCGGCGCGGGATTGGTTCGGCGTTGATGCGCGAGACGACGGCCCGTGCCACCGCACTCGGAGAACCGGGAATCGCCTTGCTCGGCAGCCCTCTCTACTACCCACGCTTCGGCTACGTCCCGGCCGCGTCGTTGGGCGTTGAACCGCCCGAGGCGAGGTGGGGCGAGCACTTCCAGCTCCTGCCCCTCCCGGGATGGCCCGACGACGTCCACGGCACCTTTCGCTACGCCGCGCCATTCAATCGGCTCTAGCTGGGATACCATGGTCCGGGCGCCCCAGTAGCCCAATTGGCAGAGGCAGCGGACTTAAAATCCGCGTGTTGTGGGTTCGAGTCCCACCTGGGGCACAGAGGCAAGGTGAGAGCTCTTTCTCCCTTCCAGTGCACAGTTCTTTCCTTCCGGGCTTTTCCCAGCAAGCTCGTAGATTCCCCACAGGCAACGAGTGTTATAGGGATGTGACCTGAATCACTTATGTTCCCGTGGCAATTGCACTAGTTTGAGTCTTAATCAGGAACACCTGAGTAATCGCATCAAAGGCAGTTCGCACCTTTCGATCGAGGAGACAACGAATGTTTGATCTTTCCCCAGCGGCGCCCCGAGCCGCCAAGCTAACAGCGCTTGGCATTGGGGTCGCTCTCTTGGCCACAGCTTGCGGTGGGTCTTCGACACCTACCCAGACTGGGTCCGAATCCGCCGCCGCAGCAGGTATCGCCTGCCCGGCACCTAGCGGCGGGGCGGGAGCCGGCAACAGCCAGGCTGCCACCAACACGGGACCTGTACCTCCCTCGACCACCACCACGGCTACGCCGCTTAAGCTTGGATCGCTCCTGCCGACAACGGGGTCGCTGGCGTTCCTCGGCCCGCCCGAAATTGCCGGTGTCAACCTTGGCGTCAAGGAAGTCAACGACGCCGGTGGCGTTTTGGGTGCCCCGGTGGAAGTGACCCACCGCGACTCCGGCGACACCAAGACCGACATCGCCACGCAGTCCACCACAGCCCTGCTGGGCCAGGGGGTGAGCGCGGTTATCGGTGCGGCCTCGTCCGGCGTTTCCAAGACGGTCATCAACCAGATCACCGGCGCTGGCGTCATCCACTTCTCCCCGGCGAACACCTCACCTGACTTCACCACGTGGGACGACAAGGGCCTCTACTGGCGCACCGCACCGTCCGACGTCCTGCAGGGCAAGGTCCTCGGCAACTACATGGCTACCTGTGGCGCCCAGACCGTTGGCATGATCGTTCTCAACGACGCCTACGGAACCGGCCTGCAGAAGAACGTCAAGGAAGCCTTCGAAGCAGCCGGCGGCAAGGTTGTTGCTGAAGAGCTCTTCAATGAGGGTGATTCTCAGTTCAGCAGCCAGGTGGACAAGGTCCTCGCAGCCAAGCCGGATGCGATCGCACTGATCACCTTCGACCAGGCAAAGAGCATCGTCCCGCTGATGACCGGCAAGGGTGTCAAGCCCACGCAGCTGTTCATGGTTGACGGTAATACCTCGGACTACAGCAAGGACTTCCAGGCAGGCACCATGAAGGGCGCGCAGGGAACCATCCCCGGTACGTTCGCGAAGGACGCCTTCAAGCAGAAGCTCCTCGCGATCGATCCCGCCCTGAAGGATTACAGCTACGCAGGCGAGTCCTACGACGCCGTGAACCTGATCGCGCTGGCAGCTGAGGCAGCCCAGAGCACCAAGGGCACGGACATTGCTGCCAAGCTCAAGGAAGTCTCTGAAGGTGGCGAGAAGTGCACCGACTTCCCGTCCTGCGTCACGCTGCTCCGCGAGGGTAAGGACATCGACTACGACGGCCAGTCCGGTCCGGTAACATTCTCCGATGCTGGTGACCCCACCGAGGCATACATCGGTATCTACGAATACCAGGACGACAACACCTACAA
>JAPSHX010000001.1:365258-507993 GCA_031179305.1 Paenarthrobacter sp.
CGCTGCTCCGCGAGGGTAAGGACATCGACTACGACGGCCAGTCCGGTCCGGTAACATTCTCCGATGCTGGTGACCCCACCGAGGCATACATCGGTATCTACGAATACCAGGACGACAACACCTACAAGCCGGTCCGCGAAGAATTCGGCAAGCTCTAAACTGAACTCCGGCTAGACCGCAGTTAGAAACGGGTCCCCTTCCTCCAAGGAAGGGGACCCGTTCCGCTTTAACCGTGCTCCTGGGCCTGTCAGGTGTGTTGTGGGGCCTGCTCTGCGTGCTTAAGGGGTGTGTTTGGGGCGCAGAGTAGGCCTCGCAACGAGCGGGCCGTGCGGCATCCACCCACTTTGACTCTGCAGCCCGTCCGACGCGCCGCATTCCGCGGCGTGTCACTATGTGTGGCCGTTCAAAGGAGGTGATAACCGCACCGAGTTGGTGGTGCGTTGTGGGGCCTGGTGTGCGGGTTTGGGGGTGTGTTTGGGGCGCAGAGTGGGCCTCGCAACGCGCGGGCCGTGCGTTGTGGGGCCTGGTGTGCGGGCTTGGGGGTGTGTTTGGGGCGCAGAGTGGGCCCCGCAACGAGTCGGTAGTCCGGAGCCGTCACAAACGAAAGGAGGGCCCCGGGGTATTCCGGAGCCCTCCTTTGCCCGTACCTTAGGTGTGAGGCGATTAAACCTCGTCGGCCAAAGTACCCAGGTAGAGCTGGATGACCTTGGGGTCCTTCATAAGCTCACGGCCGGTGCCGGTGTACGCATCCTTGCCCTGGTCCAGAACGTAGCCGCGGTCGCAGATCTGCAGGCAACGGCGGGCGTTCTGTTCCACCATGATCACCGAGACTCCGGCGCGGTTGATCTCATGGACACGGAGGAAGGTCTCGTCCTGCTTGACGGGGGACAGGCCAGCCGACGGCTCGTCGAGCAGCAACACAGCCGGGTCCATCATGAGTGCCCTGCCCATGGCCACCATCTGGCGTTCACCGCCGGACAGGGAACCTGCACGCTGGGCACGCCGCTTTCCCAACTCGGGGAAGAGACCGGTGACAAAGTCGAAGCGTTCGGAGAAGTCCTTGGGCCGCTGGAACATGCCCATTTGGAGATTCTCTTCAATGGTCAGCGTGGCGAAGACGTTGTTGGTCTGCGGGACGAAGCCCACACCCTGGGTGACCAACTTGTTGGCCTTCAACCCTGTGAGGTCCTGCCCACGAACCACCACTGTGCCGGAGTGGACCTTCACCAGGCCGAACATGGCCTTCAGGAGCGTGGACTTACCGGCGCCGTTAGGGCCGATGATGCCAATCAACTCACCTTTGCGGGCCTCTATGCTGCAGCCGTTAAGGATGTTGACGCCAGGAATGTAGCCTGCCACGAGGTTGGTGACCTTGACCACGGAATCGCCGGCCGGGGCGGCCGCCGAGGCGGGCATTGCGCTGGTGCTGCTCATTTCCCGTCCTCCTTCTTGGTTTCTTCGATCTCGGACAGGATGCCGGCGTCTTCGGTTCCCACTACCGACTCTTCGTCAGCTTCGAGTTCTGCCTCAAGCACCTTGATGCCTTCAGCGTCGCCAAGGTCAACATCGTGGTGGGCACCAAGGTAGGCATCAATCACGGCGGGGTTCTTCATGACCTCGCCCGGAGGTCCTTCGGCAACAACTTTGCCTTCGGCCATGACCACAACCCAGTCAGCAATGTGGCGGACCATGTTCATGTCGTGCTCCACGAAGAGCACGGTCATGCCCTCGGCTTTGAGGTTCTTGATGTGGTCCAGCAGCGACTGCGTCAATGCGGGATTCACACCGGCCATGGGCTCATCCAGCATCACCAGCTTGGGTTTGACCATCAAGGAGCGTGCCATCTCCAGGAGCTTCCGCTGACCACCGGAAAGTGACGCTGCATAGTCGTCCTTCTTGGTATCCAGCTTGAACTTCTCCAACAGCACGTTGGCTTGGGCCGTGATTTCCTTTTCGCGACCTCCCCAGATGCCTTTGAACAGGGCTTTGGACAGCCGTTCTCCGGGTTGGTCCGCAGCACCAAGGCGCATGTTTTCCATGACGGTCAGCTTGCCCATTACTTTGGTCAGCTGGAACGTGCGAACCATGCCCATACGGGCAACCTTGTAAGAGGAGACGCCAGCCAGGCTGTTGCCTTCAAACTGCCACTTGCCCGTATTGGGAGTGTCAAAGCCCGTGAGCAGGTTGAACAAAGTGGTCTTGCCGGCTCCGTTGGGGCCGATCAAGGCGGTGATCTTATGGCGGGGGATCTCGAGGTATTCCACGTCCACTGCGTTGATACCGCCAAAGGAACGCGTGACGTCCTCTGCCACCACAATGGGGTCGCGTTTCTTGCAGCCGGGGGTGTTTTCCCCGACGGCGATGGGCCGCGAATCGGTCATGTAGTCGATATTTTCGGTGTTGCGTTCGTTGGTCTCACTCATGCGAAAGCAAGCTCCTTCTTATTGCCGAAGACGCCTTGCGGGCGGAAGATCATCAGGAGCATCAGCGCAACGCCCACCAGGATGTAGCGCAGTTGGCCGGCCTGGACTGTGGTCAGCCAGGTGACTGCCCCTGATTCGATGAGGCCGTAGAGCAGGCTCTGGGTCAGCGAGAGCACCACCCAGAAAATCATTGCGCCAATGACCGGCCCCAGGACCGTGGCCATGCCGCCGAGAAGGAGGCAGGTCCACAGGAAGAACGTGAGTTCTGTGCCGTAGTTGGATGGCTGGACGGCGCCGCGGGGGAGGGTGAAAATCATGCCCGCCAAGGCGCCAAGCACGCCACCAATGATCAGGGCCTGCATCTTGTAGGCGTAAACGTTCTTGCCGAGTGAGCGAACAGCGTTCTCGTCTTCCCGGATGCCCTTCAGGACGCGACCCCAGGGGCTGCGCATCAGGAGCCACACCAGGAGGCAGCACACGATGACCAGGCCCCAACCGATGACGCGGATAAAGAAGTCCCGATTGTTCATGCCCATGTAGGACCCCTCAGGGAAAGGGTTCATGGCATAGAAGGTGTTCTCAAACGCTGCCAAGCCGTTGGCGGAGCCTGTGACGCTTGTGAGTTGGTTGGTGGTGACCACGTACCTCACAATTTCAGCGGCGGCGATGGTGACGATTGCCAGGTAGTCCGCCCGGAGCCGCAGCGTAGGAATACCCAGGATGAAAGCGAAGATCACCGAACAGAGAATAGAGATGATCAGTGCCAGGAAGAACGGGGCGTCGAAAGTCAGGGTGGAGATGGCGAAACCGTAGGCACCAACCGCCATGAAACCGGCCTGGCCGAAGTTCAACAGGCCTGAGTAGCCGAAGTGCACCGCGAGGCCCAAAGCGGCAAGTGCGTAAGCCGCCGTCGTTGGGCTGAATAATTCGCCAAGGGCGCTGGAGAAAATGAATCCGAAGTCCATGGCCCGCTCCTAACCCACACGCTCACGCCGGCCGAGGATACCCTGCGGTCGGAACAGAAGGACAACAATCATGATGAACAGGGCACCGACGTACTTGAGGTCGGCCGGGAGGCCGAACACTGTAGTCAGTTCCACGAAGATGCCGACGACGATCGAACCGATCAGGGCACCGAACACGGTTCCCAAACCACCCAGCGTCACGCCGGCGAAGATGAGCAGCAGGATCTGCGAACCCATGTCGAAGGTGACGCCCGGACGGTAGTACGCCCAAAGGATGCCACCCAGGGAGGCGAGGACGCCGCCAACGATCCACACAATGCGGATAACGGAGTCGACGTCGATGCCGGAGGCGGCTGCCAGTGCGGGGTTGTCGGCTACTGCACGGGTTGCTTTGCCGAGACGGGTCTTCAGCAGGACGATGCCGATCAGGGCGATGACTACTGCACTGATGATCAGCGACCACAGGTTGTTCGGGGAGATCGAAACAGGGCCGATTTGGATTTCAGCACTTTGAGCGCCGGGCAGCTGCTGTGTTGCACCGCCGAAGAAGAACTGGATGACGTAGCGGATGGCCAATGCCAGACCGATGCTGACGATCATCATGGGGACCAGGCCGGAGCCACGCTTCCTCAACGGCCGCCACAGACCTGTGTCCTGGACGTAGCCGAAGAGACCTCCGCCGACCAAGGCAAGCAGGATGGCCAGCCAGAAGGGGAGTCCGAAGGCGTTGAACATGAACACCAGGACTGCACCCAGCGTCACCATCTCACCGTGGGCGAAGTTGGTCAGTCCGGTGGTTCCGAAGATCAGGGAGAGGCCAACTGAGGCGAGTGCCAGGAGGAGGCCAAAGCTCAGACCCGCAACGAGGCGATTGAGGAGGTTTTGGCCGAAGTCCTGTTGCTGGACCACGATGCCCTCGCCGAAGGCAAAGATCACCGACAGGTTGGATGTCTGGCTGAACGTGACATCGCGGGGATTGTCCTGGCCCTCGGCCAGGGCGATGCCCTCCGGCAAGGTGGAGGTGTCCAGCTCGATGGTGTAAGTGCCTTGGACAGGAACGCCGATGGTCCAGGCTCCGTTGGCTCCGGAGGTGGCTTCACCTTCAAACCCGTTGCCCGTGGCTTTGATCTTGACGCCGGGTATGGGGGCCCGGGCATCATCGCGGAGGAACCCGCTGATGTTGTTCTGGAAAGTCGTCGGTGACGGCGAAGGCGAGGGGGTGGTTGCCTGTGCCGAAGGGGCGGCGATCAACAGAGCAGTGATGAGGGCTGCGAACAGCGCCCCCATGACTCTCTGCAGTCCCTTGGACCGTCTCATGGACGGGTCGCGCAGTGTGCTTCTCAAAATGGAAACCTCCACAGTGGGGGTGGTCCCGGCTGCGCCTTTGCAGCCGGTGCGAACGGTCATGGGGCTTGTGAACAGTTCTTGCCTAGCTGCCTCGTTTGTGATCTAAGTCACCCATGTGTGGCCTATGTTACCGTCCGGTGGAGATAATAAATGCCCCGTTCGGGGGTGGGAAGATCGCGATCGGATAACAACTGTGAAGCTATAGGCAACTAGTGATGTAGCAACCCTTAAGTAAACCTTTGTTGTTTAAGGGTGCTACTAAACGTTTGGAGGGTTACAGTCTGCCGATTTCTTGTCACGGTTGAGTTTCGTCTCCGTGAACAAGGGAACTTTCCCTGCCACGCGCGCGTAGTAATTGGTACCGTGAACTATCACTAGCCCTTTTTCAGGAGGACACCCGCAATGGCACTTGGCGGAAACCCAGTCTTCAACGGAAAGAATTTCCGTGGAGCAAAGCAGGCCCCGCCTGTACCGCAGAACCCGTACGGCCAGCAGTTCAACCAGGCGCCCGGCCGTGCACCGAGCCAGGTCATGGACGGCCACGCAGCATGGTCTGCCCAGCAGCAGAACATGACCAATGAGCAGCTGCAGCAGATGTACAACCAGCCCGCTGCAGGCCCGGCCGACACCGGCCGCATGACCTATGACGACGTCATCATGAAGACTGTCGCCTGCCTCGTGGTTCTCATCCTCGGCGCCGGCGTCACGCTCTTCGTGGCGCCCGCGCTCTCCACCATGCTCATGATCGTTGGTGCCTTGGGCGGATTCGTCCTGGCATTGGTCAACACTTTCAAGAAGCAGCCTTCACCGGCCCTGATCCTTGCCTACGCCGGCCTTGAGGGCCTGTTCCTCGGTGGCCTCACCCGCATCCTCGATGGCATGTACCCCGGCGTCGGCCTCCAGGCCGTCATCGGTACGCTGGCAGTCTTCGGCGTCACTCTGGCGCTCTTCAAGAGCGGCAAGGTCCGCGCCACCCCGAAGATGATGCGCTTCTTCCTGATCGCCACCATTGGTTACGCGGTCTTCGCGCTGATCAACATGGCTATGGTGTGGACCGGCGCTGTGCAGGAGCCCTTCGGCCTCCGCACAAGCGTTGAGATCTTCGGCATCCCGTTGGGTGTCTTCATCGGCATCCTGGCCATCGGCCTGGCAGCGTTCTCGCTGATCATGGACTTCACCAGCATCGAAGAAGGCGTCCGCGCAGGCGCCCCGGAGCGTTACTCCTGGGTTGCTGCATTCGGCCTGACGGTCACCCTGGTTTGGCTCTACGTGGAAATCATCCGCCTGCTGGCAATCCTGCGAGGCGACGACTAGCTACAAACAGCTCCAACGCGAAATGCCCCCGAAGAGACTTCGGGGGCATTTTTGCGTCCTGGCTTAGTTTGCGGGCTGGCTAGCTCAATCGTTCGAAAACAACCGCCATGCCCTGGCCGCCACCTACACACAATGTGGCAAGTCCCAGGGTTCCGTCTCGTTCCTTGAGGCCGTTGAGGAGCGTGCTTGTCATCCGGGCGCCGGTCATGCCGAAGGGATGGCCCAGGGCAATGGCCCCGCCGTGGATGTTGAGCTTTGCAGGGTCGATCCCAAGTTCACGGGCGCTCGCCACCACCTGCACGGCGAAGGCCTCGTTGAGCTCCACCAGATCAATGTCGTCTATCGTTAGGCCGGCCAGCGCGAGGGCCCGTCGCGTGGACTCCACGGGCCCCATGCCCATGAGCTCGGGGGAGAGGGCGCTGACGGCGGTTGAAACCACCCGCGCGAGAGGCTGCAGGCCCAGTTCGCGCGCGCGTGAGTCACTCATCACTACTACCGCGGCGGCGCCGTCGTTGAGGGGGCATGCGTTGCCGGCTGTAACGGTCCCCTCAGGACGGAAGACGGGCTGCAACGTGGACACCGCATCAAGGGTGACTCCTGCCCGTGGAGAGTCATCCCTGTCCACCACAAAGCCGTCCTTGCGCGTGTAGGGCGTGATGTCCCGGGCGTAAAACCCTGAGGCGATAGCGGCTTCGGCCCGATTCTGGCTCAGGACGCCCCACTCGTCCTGCTCCGCCCGGCTAATGCCATAGCTGGTGGCAACGTTCTCCGCCGTCTGGCCCATGGAGATGTAGATGTCCGGCAAGCGGCCGCCGAGCCGGGGGTCGGTCCAAGGGATGTTGGACGCCGCGCGGGATGCCGTACGTTGGGCTGCCGCCTCGAACAGCGGGTTGTGGTTGGACGAATCCGTTTCGCCGGCACCTGCCCAGTTCTGGTATCTGGAAACACTCTCCACGCCAGCGGAGACAATCGCGTGGGCCTCCCCGGATTTGATGGCGTGGAAGGCCATTCGCAGGGTCTGCAGGCTCGAGGCACAAAAGCGGTTGATGGTGGCTGCGGGTACTCGGTCCAGCCCGGCAAGGACAGCAACCACCCGCGCCATGTTGGAACCGGCCTCGCCGCTGGGTTCAGCGCAGCCCAGCAGGATGTCGTCCAAGCCCTGCCCGTCCTCCGCTCCGGGATCGAAGCCCGGAACTTTCGCCAGCGCGGCCTGCACCATGGCGGTTGCCAGGTCATCCGGACGTTCGTCTATGAGGGACCCTTTGAAGGCCCTGCCTATAGGGCTTCTTGCAGTTGCTACGATGACAGCCTCAGTCATGGCCTTAGCTTACGCCCGGCATCCGCTGGGACGCCGGGCGCTCGCAGGAAGAAACCGAGCGCGTCAGGCCAAGCGAAGGGCTCCAGCGGCGGGGGTAACGGTGAAGATGTCCGGGGCGGTAAAGCCCGCCTCGGCGAAGGAACGCACGACGGCGTCGCGCACCTGTTGCTCCTTGCCAACCGGAGTCAGTGCGATGGCAGAGCCGCCAAAACCGCCGCCCGTCATGCGGGCGCCGATAGCGCCGTTGGCCCGGGAAGTATCCACGGCAAGGTCGAGTTCCGGGCAGGAGATCTCAAAATCGTCGCGCATCGAAACGTGGCTGGCATCCAGCAATGATCCGATGGCGGCAGGGCCATGGGTTCCCAGGACTTCCACCGTCTGGAGGACCCGATCGTTTTCCGTGACCACGTGGCGGACCCGCCGAATGGTAGTTTCGTCCAGCAGGCCTGACGCTTCCTCCAAACGC
Source organism: Paenarthrobacter sp. (assembly GCA_031179305.1). Classification (GTDB taxonomy): domain Bacteria; phylum Actinomycetota; class Actinomycetes; order Actinomycetales; family Micrococcaceae; genus Arthrobacter. The sequence goes on from JAPSHX010000001.1 coordinate 373,092, forward strand.
TCCACGCCGACGTCGCGCAGTGCTTTGACGCCAAGAATCTCGGCACCCAGCTCGCAGGACGCACGGCGGGAGGCGTATCCGCCGTCGGCATGCGAATGCGACACCTTGGTGTCGATCACCAACAGGACCAGGCCGGACGCCTCAGCGTCGAACGGGACCAGCTCCACATGCTGGTCACGGCAGTCCAGGAACACAGCGTGTCCCTTGGCGCCGCGCAGGGATGCTGACTGGTCCATGATTCCGGTGGGTGCCCCCACGAACACGTTTTCGGCGCGCTGGGTTGCGAGCACCAGATCCTCGGCAGCGAAACCTGCACCGGTCAATTCGTTGAGGGCCGAAATGACGGCGCACTCGATCGCATGTGATGAAGAGAGGCCAGCTCCGGAGGGAACATCGGAATCAAGCAGGAGGTCAAAGCCAGGAACCTCGATGCCGCGTTCCTTAAGCGCCCAGGCGACGCCGAGCGGGTAGCGGGACCATCCTTCACCCGATCCCGGCTCAGAGTCCTCCAAGTCAGCTTCCACCACGCCGTGACCCCCAAAAGTGGACAGCATACGCACTTTTGAGTCGTCGCGGACGCGCAAAGCCACCTTCGCCGTCTTGTCGATGGCGAAGGGAAGCACAAAGCCCTCGTTGTAGTCCGTGTGCTCGCCGATCAGGTTGACGCGTCCCGGTGCCTGCCACACGCCGTCGGCCGCTGCGCCGAACGTTTCCTGGAAGCGGGCGGCGAGGACGCCGGTCTCGGTGGTGGTGGTCATGCTCGTGTGCCTTCCAGGGTCTTGTTCGACGGTGTCAGAGCGACGCTGCGAAGCCGCTCCGCCACCGCTTCGGGGGTGGTGTCGTTGATGAACGCCCCCATGGCGGCCTCGGAGCCGGCCAGATACTTGAGCTTATCGGCAGCGCGGCGAGGCGAGGTCAGCTGCAGGTGCAACTGGCCCGCAGGACGAAGAACAGGGTCCAGCGGAGCCTGGTGCCACGCCGAGATGTACGGCATGGGGGTGGGGTAGAGGGCGTCGAGCCGTTTCAACAGGTCCAAGTAGACGTGCGAGAGTTCATCGCGTTCTTCACCTGTGAGAGCCGCAAGATCGGGGACGCTGCGGTGCGGAACGAGGTGGACTTCCAGGGGCCAGCGGGCTGCGAAAGGTACGTAGGCGCTGAAATGCCTGGCTTCCAGGACCATGCGGCTGCCGTCCTCGCGTTCGGCGTTGAGGAGTGAAGCCCCGAGCGTTTCCTTCGCGTCGACGTCGTCGTAGTACTTCCGTGCCACCGCACCGAGCTGGGCGGCGCGGGGAGTTACATAGGGGTACGCGTAGATCTGGCCGTGTGGGTGGTGCAGGGTGACCCCGATGTCGGCGCCGCGGTTTTCGAACGGGAACACCTGCTTGATGCCGGGCAGGGCGCTCAACGATTCGGTCCGCTGGGCCCACGCTTCAATGACCGTGCGGGCACGCGTTTCACCCAGTTCGGCGAAGGAGCCGGTGTGCTGTGGCGTGAAGGCAACCACCTCACAGCGGCCGTGCGCCGATCCCTTGACGTTGTGGCCGGAGTGTCCAGGGGCAGGAATCGGGGGAACGTCGCCCAAGGCCGGGCCGAGGGACGGGAAACGATTCTCGAACACCACGACGTCGTAATCCGACGCCGGAATTTCGGAGGGGTTCGCAGCTGTGGTGGGGCAGATGGGGCACTGGTCAGCAGGGGGAAGGTGCGTACGCGTCTGTCGGTGGGCAGCCACGGCCACCCAGTCACCGGACAAGGCGTCATAGCGGACCTCGCCCGGCTCGCCGCGGGCCGGAAGTTCGCGGTGGTCCACCAGCGAGTCCGGTGTTCGTTCAGGAGTCCCGGGGTCGTCGAAGTAGATCAGCTCTCGGCTGTCTGCGAGGAGGGTGCTGGTGATGCGGCTCATATATCCATCATTCCACAAGCAACCAAAAACGCATAGTTTCTAACAAAAGCAAACATTCGTGGATGGGGAGGCGTCCACTCATGCAGTACGGTGTTGCCATGCCTGCCTCCCCATCGCGCGCCGATAGCATCCAACAGTCCGAGTCCCGCCGCTTTGCTACGGGTCGTCAATTCGAGCTCCGCAGGGACGATGCGCTCGCCGTCATCACCGAGCTCGCCGCGGGCCTTCGGCTCTACTCCCGTGCTGGAATCCAGTTGACTGAAAGTTACGGCGACGACGAAATTTCGCCCGGTGCTACCGGCATCACCTTGGCGCCGTGGGCCAACCGGGTAGAAGACGGGGTCTGGTACTTGGACGGCAAGAAGCAGCAACTAGACATCACCGAAGCCTCACGCAACAATGCCAGCCACGGTCTGCTGCGCAACACCGGGTACACCCTGGTGGACGAATCCGAATTTTCCGTGACGCTCGAAGCCACCGTCTTCCCGCAACACGGCTACCCGTTCCTGCTGCGGCACCGGGTGCGCTACGAGCTCGACCAGAACCTTGACCTCCGGGTCTCGCAGACCCTGATCAACGATTCCCGAGCCGCGGCGCCCTTCGTCTTGGGCGCGCACCCTTACCTGCGCGTCGGAGATGTTGCCCCCGAGGATCTGATCCTGACGGTCCATGCAGGCACCCGACTGGTGGTGGACGAGCGCCTCATCCCGCGCAGCACCGCTCCTGTGGACGGCGAGTATGACTTCTCCGGTGGCGCCGCCGTGGGCACCTTGTTGGTGGATGTTGCGCTGACGGACTTGGCGTTCGACGGCGGGACGGCACGCCACACGCTCACCGCGCCGGATGGCCGCAGCGTAAGCCTCGAGCAGGACGAGAGCTGCGGCTATGTCCACGTTTTCGTCACTGACACGTTCCCTGGCCGCTCCAAAGCAGTGGCTATCGAACCAATGACCGGCCCGGCCAACGCGTTCAATAGCGGCGATGGGCTTCGCTGGCTGGCACCTGGCGAGGAATTCACCATGCGATGGGGAATCACCGCGTCCCTATAGGCCCTCCGTCTGGGAAATGCCCCGGAACGTCTGGGAAATGCCCCGGAACGTCTCGGATTGCCTCGGAAGTGAGAGCCGGTTTCCCATAACGGCCCGGGCTACGGAATTATGGGTTCATGACGCCAACACCGGACGCCAAAACACGCTCTGACCGCCAAATTGCCGAAGACATCCCCTACGGGGTGCGCATTGCTGCAGCTTGGTCCTGGCGGGCAGGCCTGATCCTGCTCATGATCGGCGCCCTCGTCTGGCTGCTGGGCAAAGTCAGCTTCCTCATAATTCCGGTGATGGTTGCTGCGCTGCTGGCCGGCCTGCTGCATCCGGTCGTGGCGTGGTTGCGCAATCGCAAGGTTCCCAACGGGGGAGCAGTCGCCATTACCGTGCTGGGTTTCATCGGCGTGATCGGCGGTGCCCTAGCGCTGGTGGGCAGGCAGCTCGTTACGGGATTCGGTGCTCTCTGGCAGGAGGCACTGGCAGGCATCCAGCAGATTCAGACCTGGCTGGCAGATGGCCCTCTGCACCTGACCGCGGACCAGATAGACCAGTACATCTCCGACGGCGCAGATGCGCTCCAGAACAACAGCAGCAGCATCCTCAGTGGTGCCCTGTCCTTCGGCAGCACCGCCGGACACTTTGCGGCAGGTCTTATCCTGGCTCTGTTTATCCTCATCTTCTTCCTGCTCGAGGGGCCGCGGATCTGGGCCTTCCTGGTCCGTCTCCTGCCCAAGACCGCACGGAGGGCAACCGACGGCGCAGGGCGTCGTGGCTGGACATCAATGGTCAGCTATGTGCGGATCCAGATGTTCGTCGCGTTCGTAGACGCTGTGGGTATTGGTGTTGGCGCAGCCATCATCCAGGTCCCGTTGGCTCTTCCCTTGGCCGTCCTGGTATTCATCGGCTCGTTCATTCCGGTAGTCGGTGCCTTGGTTACGGGTGCCATCGCGGTGCTGCTCGCCCTTGTGGCCAACGGACCAATCAATGCGCTGATCATGCTGGCGATCGTTCTCGTAGTACAGCAGTTGGAAAGCCATATCCTGCAGCCGCTGGTCATGGGCAAGGCAGTGGCGCTGCATCCAGTGGCCGTGATCCTCTCGGTTGCCGCCGGTTCCTACCTCGCAGGCATCCCCGGGGCGCTGTTCGCGGTCCCGTTGCTCGCCGTAGTAAACACGGCAGTTCGCTACATTGCGGGCCGGACGTGGGAACATGATGAAGGACTGGGCGGTGTGGAACTCCAGCCGGCAGCCGCTTCGGCGGGGCCAAACGGCGACGCCAACTTCAAGGAGGTCCACCTCCCACGGTCCGAATCCCGCCTCGGAAAAGGCGTCACCGGCATGACCAAGGCTTCGGGAAGCACCTCTGTTGAGGAGCCCCACGCCGACACCAACAAAGGAGAATAGTCAGTGAATACCCTCGAAACCCTGCCCGTCACGCTGGACGATGTCCTCAAGGCGCAGGAGCTGCTCGAGGGCATTATTACCAAGACTCCTGTGGAGTCGTCCCGTGCGCTGGGCAGCCTCGTGGGCGGCAACGTCTTTTTCAAGTGTGAGAACCTGCAGCGTGCAGGCTCCTTCAAGGTCCGCGGCGCCTACGTGCGCATGGCCCGGCTGACAGAGGACGAAAAGAAGCGCGGTGTGGTGGCGGCCTCGGCTGGCAACCACGCCCAAGGTGTGGCAGTGGCTGCGAAGAGCCTGGGTATCAATGCCCGCATCTACATGCCCCTCGGCGTGGCCCTGCCCAAGCTGGCAGCCACCCGCAGCCACGGTGCCGAAGTGATCCTACACGGCCACAATGTGGATGAAGCACTGGCGGAAGCGCAGCGTTACGCCAACGAAACAGGCGCGGTATTTGTCCACCCCTTCGACAACGTGGACGTTGTTGCCGGGCAGGGCACCATCGGCCTTGAAATCCTGGACCAGATCCCCAACGTGGACACCATTCTCATGGGAGTCGGCGGCGGTGGGCTGTTGGCCGGTGTGGCTGTGGCCATCAAGGCCAGGGCCAAAGAACTCGGGCGTGAGATCAGGGTCATTGGCGTGCAGGCAGAGAACGCCGCCGCTTACCCGCCATCACTGGCTGCTGATGCATTGGTTCCGCTGAAGAAGGTCACCACCATGGCCGACGGCATCGCGGTTGGCCGTCCCGGGCAGCTTCCTTTCAGCATCATCCGTGAGCTTGTGGACGACGTCGTGACCGTGAGCGAGGACTCCCTCGCGCGAGCCCTGATCTTCCTGCTCGAGCGCGCCAAGATGGTGGTTGAGCCGGCCGGGGCGGTTGGAGTAGCCGCGCTGATGGACGGCAAAATCGAAAACCCGGGGAACACCGCCGTCGTGCTTTCGGGCGGCAACATCGATCCCATGCTGATGCTCAAAGTCATCCAGCGCGGTCTTTCGGCCGCCGGCCGCTTCATGACGGTTCGGATGATGCTGGACGACCGGCCGGGTTCATTGGCCACCATCGCCCGCATCATCGCTGAAAATGACGCCAACGTCACCGGCCTGGACCACACCCGGTTGGGTGGTTCCATCAGCATGGGCGACGTCTCCATCACTATCAACCTGGAAACCAAGGGCCACGAACACGGCGAACAGGTCCTCGGTGCACTGCGGGCCGAGGGCTTCCAACCGATCGTGGTGCACTGACAGAAGGGGCGCCCATGGTGCTAGGAATGCCTGAGGGCTCAAAGGAAGCGGCCAAAGAGTCGCTCGCTGGTCGGGCGAAGGGTGGACTGCTCTTCATGGGCGGATTCGTCATTCTGCTCTACGTCATCGAGATCCTCAACACCTTGATGCGCCACGGACTCAACTCAACCTTTGGTTTGCGGCCCCGTTCCGTGGACGGCGTGCTGGACATCCTGACGTTTCCCTTGCTGCACGCGAACCTGAACCATCTGCTGTCCAACACGTTGCCGCTGATTATCTTCGGCTTTCTGGTGTTCCTGTCCGGAATCCGGGTGTTCATCACAGCGTTGGCCTTCAGTTGGCTCGGATCGGGGCTTGCGGTGTGGCTGATTGGCGGGGGAGGGGTTACAGTCGGCGCTTCCGGCCTGGTGTTCGGCTTCTTCGCCTTCCTGCTGGTGCGGGGATTCTTCAACCGCAGCTGGTGGCAGATCCTGCTCTCAGTGGTCCTGTTCATGGCGTACGGCAGCATCCTCTTCGGCGTTCTACCCACGGTGCTGGGCTACATCTCCTGGCAGGCGCATCTCGGTGGGGCCGTAGGAGGCGTCGTGGCGGCCATCCTGCTGCGTCCCAAGGCCAAGCTCACCTCCTGACCCAAGTAAGTCGCAGATCAGGTCGTTCTCAGCGCTCATAACGACCTCAACTGCGACTTACTTGGGTGCGCACACGAAAGACGCCGGCCCTCCCCGTGAAGGGTGGACCGGCGTCGTGTATTTCAGGACGGTTTAGCCGCTGCCTAGGCGACGTAGGGCTTGGCGGAAACGATCTCCACCGGGATTTCTTTGCCGTTAGGGGCGACGTAGCTCAGGCTGTCGCCTTCCTTGTGGCCGATGATGGCGGCACCCAAGGGCGACTTTTCGCTGAAGACGTCAAGGTCGGAGTCCCCGGCGATTTCGCGGGAGCCCAGCAGGAACTTTTCTTCGTCGCCGGCGATGCGGGCAACAACCAGCATGCCCGGCTCGACGATTCCGTCGTCTGCCGGGGCTTCGCCCACCTGGGCATCGCGCAGGAGCGCAGTGAGCTGGCGGATGCGGGCCTCGATCTTGCCCTGCTCCTCCTTGGCAGCGTGGTAACCGCCGTTTTCCTTGAGGTCGCCTTCCTGGCGTGCAGCTTCGATCTTCTGGACGATTTCCGCCCGGCCAGCGCCGGAAAGGTGGTCCAGCTCAGCCTGCAAGCGGTCGAAAGCTTCCTGGGTGAGCCAAGCCGCAGTGGCGCTATTGGTGGTAGACACGGATTTCTCCTCTAGATCTGACAATGCAAAAGACCCCGCCGAGTTGGCCACTCGTGAATCTCAGTAACCAACTTAACGGGGTGAAGGTTTCATCCATTGTAGTAAATCCTCTGGACGAACCCAAACCGGTTGAGTCGTGGGTCACACGATTGTTATTTTCCGCTGTCCACGATCCAGCAGTTGTCCACGATTCCGGAGACTGCCGGGGACTCGGTCCTCAGGACTGTTCGCTGCATGGTGGTGCTGCCGCCGTCGGGATCGTCCCGTGGATCGTTGGGCCCGATCTCCACGACCTTCCAGCCGACCACTGCGAACTTCGAATCCAGGGCCTTGATGGCACATTTGGCCGTGGCTCCGGGGTACTTTGTCACCTGATAGTCCACCTCAGCCTGGGTGTCGTCCACGGTGCTGTAACCAATGTCCTTGAACGTGACCGGGGCCTGGGCCGAGCCCGTTGCCACGTAGGCGGCGAACCCAATTCCGAGGACCAATGCGGCGATGACAATGTTCCGCTTGGTTTTGCGGGTCATGGCGCGCTTTTGACCGCCGTAACGATTGGCTAGGCTGGTGCTTGCCGGTACTTGGGTGGCCGATAGGTCCTCTGAAGTCACCCATCCAGTTTAGTGCCGATCCCGGCGTCCCATCACCGCCCACAAAAAGCACGATCCATGAAAGAGGAGCCGTCACGTGACAGCGTCCAGCAGTTCCGAGCAGCCTCTGCGTCTGCTCGCCGTCCACGCCCATCCGGATGATGAGTCCAGCAAGGGCGCAGCAACCATGGCGATGTACGCCGCGGCTGGAGTGGACGTCATGGTTGCCACGTGCACGGACGGTTCGCGCGGCGACATTCAGAACCCCGCCATGGAGGACGCCCCCCATCCCAAGCGGGACATGGCCGGCGCCCGACGCCTTGAGATGGCCAACGCGGCAGCGGTGCTGGGAATCCAGCAGCGCTGGCTCGGCTTTGTGGACTCGGGCCTTCCCGAAGGCGATCCACTCCCGCCCTTGCCTCCGGGTTGCTTTGCCCTGCAGCCCTTGGAACGTGCCACGGCGCCCTTGGTCCGGCTGGTCCGGAGCTTCAAGCCCCACGTCATTCTTAGCTACGACGAAAACGGTGGCTACCCGCACCCGGACCACATCATGGCCCACAAGGTTGCGGTGGAAGCTTTTGAAGCCGCAGGCGATCCCGAGCGCTATCCAGGCATGGGAGAACCATGGACGCCCAGCAAGCTCTACTACGACCGCGCCTTCAGCCCCGAACGATTCCGCGCGCTGCACTTCGCCTTGGAAGAAGCCGGGCTGCAATCCCCGTATGCCGAGCGGCTTGCGGCATGGTTGGAAGCCGACGCGGAAGGCCACACTGCTCCGGTGACCGGGCATCAGACCACCACGCAAGTTGATTGTGGCGACTTCTTCGAGGCAAGGGACGACGCCCTGCGGGCCCACCGGACCCAGATCGATCCCGTCGGCTTCTTCTTCGCGGTATCCCCGGACCTGCAAAGGACCGCCTGGCCGTGGGAGGACTACACCCTGATCAAGTCCAGGGTCCCTTCCGAGCTGCCGGAGAAGGACCTCTTCGCGGGGATAAGATAGGAATGCCGGTAGTTTCTATCGCTTGTAGAAGTTACCGCATGGCCAGCCAGTTTCCCGGCTGCGCGCTGCCAGCCGGCACGCACCAGCTCCCATAGAAGGTTTGAAAGTGCATCACTTGATTCTTGCCCTGACCGTCACTCCGTCGCCCGATCCCACGGGCACGCTGCGGCCCGGCCTGTCCGAGGATCAGGTGACGCCCGGCACTTGGGGCTTTGTCCTCACGGCCTTCATCGTGATCCTCACGACGTTCCTGATCGTGGACATGGTTCGCAGGATTCGCCGCGTCCGCTACCGAGCCCAAGTGGAAGAAGCGCGCTTGGCAGCAGAGGCGGGGAACGCGGAGGGCGGAAGCGAAAGCGCTGCTGAAGCAGGTAGCTCCACTGACGAGAATGGCGATGGCGGCCCCAGGACCCGCTGAACCGGGTCGGCCCGCCGAGTCGGAACGGCCCGCTGAGTCGGGTCGATTCGCCGAAGCCGGCGGACCCAGCTGGCCCGGGGCAAGTAATGCCCTGGGTTCGGAACCTTCCGCTTATTTGCGGCAACACGCGAACAATCCCGTGTTCTGGCGTCCGTTCGGTGATGAGGCTTTTGCCTTTGCTGAAGAGCGTGATGTCCCCGTGTTCCTCTCAATCGGCTACGCGGCATGCCACTGGTGCCACGTCATGGCCCGCGAATCCTTTGAAGACCAGGTAACTGCCGACTACCTGAACGCCCATTTTGTCCCGGTGAAGGTTGATCGGGAGGAGCGACCCGACGTCGACTCCGTGTACATGGCGGCTACGCAGGCCATCAGTGGCGAAGGTGGGTGGCCGATGTCCGTCTTCCTCACCCCGGACGGGCTTGCCTTCCACGCTGGGACGTACTTCCCGCCTATTCCCTTACCCGGCCGTCCCTCGTTCCGCAATGTCCTGGAGGCGGTCCATGAGGCGTGGGTGGAGCGACGCGATGCCGTGGAGCAGAATGCCAGGGGGCTGGCAGCGAACATGGCGGATGCGCAGTTGGCCGGGACGGTCCGGCTCGACGAGCCACCTGAAATGTTGGACGCAAGCCTCCTCCCGGAGGCCGTAGCGCTACTGGCCCGTTCTGAAGACCCCGACGCCGGTGGGTTCGGCAGCGCTCCCAAGTTCCCGCCGTCGGCGGTTCTTGAGTTCCTCATCCGGCACGCTGCCGTACCGTCGGATACTGCCCGGGCAGCCCGCGACATGGCAGCCAGGGCCCTTGCCGGCATGGCACGATCCGCGTTGTGCGACCAGCTCGACGGCGGATTCGCCCGCTACTCGGTGACGGCGGACTGGTCCGTGCCGCACTTTGAGAAAATGCTGTACGACAATGCGCAGCTGTTGAGGGTCTACGCACACTGGGTTCGGCTTGGGGGCAATGAGGTCTTCCCGGTGGCCGAAGCAGCATCCGTGGCGTCGAGGTGCGCCGATTGGCTGTTGGGTTCCCTTAAGCTGCCCAGCGGCGCGTTGGCCTCCTCCTTGGACGCTGACACCGTGGTTAACGGCGTGCATCATGAGGGCGCCACATATTTGTGGACTCCCGAATCACTTGTGGACGCCCTTGACCCGCGTGACGCCGAGACCGTGGCGACCATGATGAGGGTCGGTACACACGGGACTGTCTCTGAGCTGGGTTCGCTGCTACACCCAGGCCGGGCGTTGACAGATGCAGAGAGCAGGCTCTGGGAGCGCGCCCGGCCGGTGCTGCTGGCCTCCCGCACCCTTAGGAGCCAGCCGGCTAGAGACGACAAAGTGGTGGCCGGGTGGAATGGTCTTGCCGTAGGAGCTCTCGCGGAAGCAGGGGCTATCCTGGGCCGCGCTGATTTGGTTGCCGCGGCCGAAGCCATGGCGGAGTACCTCGCGGAGGTTCACTGGGACAGCGCGTCACAGGTGCTGGTCCGGGTTTCACATGACTCGGAAGCGCGAGGCATTGGAGGACTGCTTGAGGACTACGCCTTCTGCGCAGATGGCCTCCTGGCCCTGTACGCCGTGACGGGAAACAGGCGCTGGTATGGCTTTGCGGAGGAGCTCGTCCTGGCTGCGTGCTCGCGTTTTGTAGAGAACGGTCGATTGGCCGACTCTGAGGGGGAGCCCTCGCAAATTTTCAACGCCCAAGGCCAGAAAGCTGCGCTGGACCCGTTCGACAACGCCACGCCCAGCGGTGCCGCCGGTTTTGCCGGCGCCTTGTTGTCTTACGCCGCGTACTCCGGTTCCCACGAGCATCGCCTGATGGCCGGCAGTATCCTAGGCCTCTTGCCACCCCTCGCCACGCGTGCACCGCGTGTTGCCGGTTGGCTGCTGGCTATTGCCCAGGCTGCAGTTGCCGGCCCGGTAGAGGCCGCCGTCGTAGGTCCGGACTCGCCGCTGCTGCGGGAGTTGCACCGGGCGCTGTTGAAGTCTCCCAGCCCCGGGCTGGTTGTCGCTGCGAAAACTTACGACGCCGCGTCCCCGGCAGGGGAGGCAGAAGTTCCCCTGCTGCTCCACAGGTCGGCTGCGGCGGATGGTTCTCCGCTGGTTTACTTGTGCCGCGACATGGTGTGCGACAGTCCGCTGAGTGGTGTGGCTGCGGTTCAGTCCCGCCTGGAAGAAATGGCGTCAGGCGACTGAGCCGAATTCAGCAGGCCTAGCTGAGCACTGCCATGATGATGGCCGCAAAGTGCGCTGCGAACGCCAGCACCGTGAAGGCGTGGAAGAGTTCATGGAATCCGAAGTGCTGGACGCTGAAATTCGGTTTTTTGATGGCGTAGAACATCGCTCCGGCGATATACAGCGCTCCACCGACGCAGATAAGTATTGCTGCCGGGGCATTGGCGGTGAAGAACTGGGGGAGGTAGAACAATGCTCCGCAGCCCAGCGCGATGTAAACCGGCACGTACAACCAGCGTGGAGCGTGCGTCCACAAAATTCGGAAGAGGACCCCAACTATTGCACCGGACCACACGAGCCAAAGCAACGTCACGGCTTGTGAGCGCTCCAGCAAGGACCATGCCAGGGGCGTGTAGCTGCCGGCGATCACCAGCATGATGTTGGTGTGGTCCAGACGTTTGAGCAGCATCCGGACCTTGGGCGACCAATTACCGCGATGGTAGACAGCACTGACGCCAAACAGCAGGAAGCCCGTCAACGCGTAGATGGCGGAGGTGATCTTGCGATCGGGTGTAGGGGCGACGGTCACCAGGACGATCCCTGCCGCGAGTGCAAACGGAGCGGCGACGGCGTGGATCCACCCACGCCAAAGGGGCTTGGTTTCGAGGAGCTCAGCCATGGGTCAAGAATAACTTACGTTTCAGTAAGTTACCCACTGGTAACAAGTCTCGGGGCGAATTTGACCGGCTACTGCACCGGCCCGGCAGCTCGGGACGGTAGCCTTGGATGTGCGCCGTCGTCGTACAAGCAAGGAAGTCAGGTGAGAGTCCGGTGGAGCTGCCCGGTTTCCTCTATGGCTTCTACGAGCGCAAATTGCTGCGTTCCCTCAAGCAAGACAGAATCCCGCGGCATATCGGCGTGATGGTGGATGGAAACAGGCGATGGGCGCGCCAGTTCAACGCACCCACCAGCCAAGGGCACCAAGCGGGCGCGGACAAAATCCACGAATTCCTCGGCTGGTGCCAGGAACTTGGCGTCAAAGTAGTAACCCTCTACATGCTCTCCACGGACAACATGAACCGCTCCGGTGAAGAACTGGACCTTCTCATGGGCATCATCGCGAACACCATGGACCGGCTGGATGAAGACGAAAACGTCTCCGTCCACGCAATGGGCGCACCGGAACTCCTCCCGGACTACTTGGCCGAACGCCTCAACAAACTGACCGCCCGCACCCCGGTCCACGAAAAGATCCACGTGAACGTGGCAGTGGGCTACGGCGGGCGCCGCGAAATCGTCGACGCCGTACGGGAACTCCTCCACGATGCCGACGCAAAGGGACGCAAGATGTCCGACGTCGCAGATGAACTTTCGGTGGACGACATCTCAAGGTTCCTCTACACCCGCGGCCAACCCGACCCGGACCTCGTCATTCGCACTTCCGGTGAGCAGCGGCTCTCAGGTTTCCTCATGTGGCAAAGCGCCTACAGCGAGTTCTACTTCTGCGAAGCCCTCTGGCCCGCCTTCCGCAAGGTCGATTTCCTGCGTGCGCTCAGGGACTATGCCGGGCGCCAGCGGCGATTCGGAACCTGACCCTACCGCGGTTAACCAGGAATTAATCAGCTGGCAATGCGACTTGCCGACGCAGGTTTCGGAATTTTCTGTGAGTGGGATTACGTTAATCCCATCAGCAGGCAAAACCGCCCGCTGATCGGGGAGGCCAGTATATGGAGCGGACTATCGCACCAGTTACAGGGGAGGCCACGCCCGGCCTCCCGGCCGAGCCGCTTCACCATTAGGCCGGGCGAACTGCCCGGGGCTGGAGTCGATGTGGCTATTTCTGAGCAACTGCCCGCAATGGTTTCCGACGGGGAAAGTGCAGCTACCTCTCGCACCAAGCGGGTCTCACAAAAAGCGCGGACCGCGCCGTCCGCCACAGGCCGCAGCTACGTGATCGATACGTCCGTCCTGCTATCCGATCCACACGCACTGTTGCGCTTCGCCGAACACGAAGTCATCGTCCCCATCGTGGTCATCAGTGAACTGGAAGGAAAACGCCACGATCCCGAACTAGGCTACTTCGCCCGAAAAGCCCTAAGGCTCCTGGACGACCTCCGAATCGAACACGGCGGACTGGACCACGCCATTCCAATAGGCAAAGACGGCGGCCTCCTCAGGGTGGAAATGAACCACATCTCCCCGGAAGTGCTGCCCGCAGGATTCCGCGGAGGCGACAACGACAGCCGCATCCTTGCCGTCGCCAAAAACCTGGCCAACGAAGGCCACAACGTCACAGTCGTCTCCAAAGACCTCCCCATGCGCGTCAAAGCCTCCGCCATGGGGCTCCACGCCGACGAATACCGCAACGAACTGGTCAAAGACTCCGGCTGGACCGGCATGGCCGAAGTGGACGCAACCGAAGAAGAAATCACCACCCTCTACGGCCACGAGCCCGCCTTCATCCCGGCCGCCGCAGAACTTCCCGTCAACACGGGACTCGTTCTACTCTCCAACCGCGGCTCCGCCCTCGGCCGGGTCGGAGCAGATAAACAAGTCCGGCTCGTCAAAGGCGACCGCGACGTCTTCGGACTCCACGGCCGCTCAGCAGAACAACGACTCGCCATCGACCTCCTCATGGACCCCGCAGTCGGGATCGTCTCCATAGGTGGCCGCGCAGGCACAGGCAAATCCGCACTCGCCCTCTGCGCGGGCCTGGAAGCCGTCCTGGAACGCCGGGAACACCGCAAAGTAGTGGTCTTCCGCCCCCTCTACGCAGTGGGCGGCCAGGAGCTCGGCTACCTCCCCGGCTCCGAATCCGAAAAAATGAACCCCTGGGCGCAGGCAGTGTTCGACACCCTCGGGGCGCTCGTCAGCCAGGAAGTCGTGGAAGAAGTCATGGACCGGGGCATGCTCGAAGTCCTGCCACTGACCCACATCCGCGGGCGCTCCCTGCACGACGCCTTCGTGATCGTGGACGAAGCACAGTCACTCGAGAAAAACGTGCTCCTCACCGTCATGAGCCGCATCGGACAAAACTCCAAAATCGTCCTCACCCACGACGTCGCCCAGCGCGACAACCTCCGCGTGGGGCGGCACGACGGGGTGGCTGCCGTAGTGGAGACGCTCAAGGGCCATCCGCTGTTCGGACACATCACGCTAACGCGGTCTGAACGGTCGCCGATCGCTGCACTTGTTACCGAGTTGCTCGAAGGGGCTGAGATCTAACTGATGTGTGGCCGTGGTTCGGTTCGCCGGGCCACGGCCCTTCGCCGTCGCTTAGACACGACCCATAGGGACCCTTACGGTCGCTGGGCGACCTTCGGGGTCCGATGGGTCGCGATGCGCTCCTCTGCGAAGGACCGCAGCTCGGCTGGCGATCAGCGCGGTTAGAGCGTGAGATAGGTTTTTAGTTCTTCGTGGCCTTGGACTTTTAGGGTCCAGTGGGGGCGGGTGAATGTGGTGGGGGTGAGGCGGACTCTTTGGACTTCCTCCACTTTTTCGCCCCAGCCGTCGCGGAAGGTGCCGTTTAGTTCGTAGCCGAGGCTGGTGGAGACGCCCAGGGATCGCTGGTTCCAGCTCGCAGCTTCTGACTCGGCTACTTCGGCGCCCAAGTGGTCGAAGGCGAAGCCCACGACGGCGGCACGCATCTCCTTGCCGAAACCCTGGCCCTGCGCGGACTGCTTGAGCCACGAGCCGGTGCTCACTGTTTTCAGGGTTTTGAAGCTCTTGGCGCCGACGTCCTGGACACCAAGGAGTTCGTCGTCATGCCAGACGCCGAGGAGGAGGGTCCAAGAGTCCTTTGTGAAGTTGGCGCGGCAGCGCCAGTACCACTGGGCCATGTTGGGAGCGAGTTCGTCCTCAGGGAGTTCGGTCCACGGCACGCTGAACGGGCTCTTGCCGGGCTCGTGGACACCGGAACGGGCCGCGGCTACGGCGAAAGGGATGTCTTCGTCGAGGACGGGACGGATGGTCAGCCTCGGAGTGGTGAGCGTGAGCCCGAACGGGGGCCATATTTCTGCCAGCGATGTCATCGCCGTAGCTTAGCCCCGAAGAGAGCTGCCGCTCAGGCGGCAGGGCCGATGTCCCACGAGATGTGGCGCCGGACGTCCGTGAGGTTCATCGATTCTGCCATGAAGAGGTCGTCCAGCATGTACTCGTCCACTGCCAGGATCTTGAGCCAGTGGCCCTTGCCTGCGGAGTCGCCGTCCATGCTCTGGCTGGCCACGCAAACGCCTGTGCCGGTGTCAATCCTGATCATTGTCCGGCCGGGGTGCGCCAAAGGTTCAGCGGGGTCCGAAGGAACATACGTCCGGCTGGGGGTAACGAAGGTTTCCAAGGCGAGGCGGCCCTCATGGTCCACCTCGCGGGGTTGCTCAAGGAAGACCCGGTTGGTGTCCGGAAACTCCAAGGGGACTGGCGCGTTGCCGACCAGCTCCACGGGATCGAGAGCGGCGGCAAGGCGACCATTGCCAAAAGAGGGCTCACCGTACGCGGCTTCGGGTCGACGGCGGACCAGGCCGGCGTCGTCGTAAACCGGGGTCACGAGGTGAGCCGGAAGTAGCCACGAACGGCGAGTGGCACTGACGTAAAGATCGTCCCTGGAGTCGTTAATGCCCGTGGTGCTGTGCAAAAGCAGGCCGTCCGGCGTCTCGAGGCGGAGGGCACCCGGGCGCCTGAGCCACGCCCGGACCATGGCGGCGTCGGAGGCGGGGCGTTCGAGGTACTCAAAGCGGAGGCTGGTCCACCTCCAAGGCGAAGAACGGCAAAGATTGCGGAATGTGGAGGACAAGTCAAAACCCGGTCCAGCTGCACTGTAGCGCCCCATATCCACAGTTTACCTACGGGTTCAAGCGGGAATGGCGGCCACCGGGATAGCATCCGAAGGTGATCCGACGACTCTCCGACCTCTGGGATGCCAATCCGCTGGGCTTCTGGCTCGTGATGGCGTCATGCCTGTACTTCGTGGTGATGGCCGTCCGACTCACAGTGATAGACATCCGGAGCCACCTGTTGCCAAACCGGATCGTGTTTCCGTCCTACGCAGTGGCTGGAGTGCTGCTGCTGGCTGCGGCACTGGTGGTGTACTTCGCTGATTCAACCCCGGTGGGCGCACCGGCGGCTGTCGTCTTTGGTGTGCCCGGCCTGGGCGTCATCGCCGGCGGTGCCTTGCTCTGGCTGTTCTACTTCATACTCAGGCTCGTCCATCCACCCGGAATGGGCTTTGGGGACGTCAAGCTGGCCGGGGTGCTGGGCTTGTATCTGGGCTACTTGGGATGGAGCCACATCTTTGCGGGAACGTTCGCTGCCTTCCTCTTGGGAGGGCTGTGGAGCCTGGGCATCCTGGTGGCCCGGCGAGGCACGCTGCGCTCGGCCATCCCGTTCGGCCCCTTCATGCTGGCCGGGGCGACGGCCGCCATGGTGGTCCTGCCCGCGTGAAGCCGCAAACCACTCGTCCCATAGCAACTGCGGCCAAATTGCAACGCTCCCCGTATTCTCGGCGTTTACCGGGCTGGGTCATGCTTAGCCCAGCGAGTGTTCGGACGTGTATGAGGGCGGCAGGAGGTTTGCAGTGCGGCGAATCAGGTTGAGGTTCCTGCTGGGCGCGTCCATTGCCTGCGCAGTACTGCTGACCGGATGCGGGCAGACAGTCAACGAACCTCTTGTATCCACGGGACCCGGCATCCAGCCGGGGATTGGTATTCAGTCGGGGAATACGCAGCAGCCGGGCATTACTCAACCGCCGGATCCCACACGCAGCCCGGAGACCCCCTGTGAAGGTGGTCCGCTGGGCTGTTCCGAGTTCACGTCCGTGCGGGGAACCGACGCCACGGGAGATGTGGCATGGCTCGGAACGGACCCGCTGAGAGTGAGCTCGAGGCATGCCAACGGAGAGTGGACCCTCTTCGTCCACACACCGTGCAATTATCTCCAGGTGGCAGTTTCAGTGCAGGATGATGTCTTTACTCAGCTTTGGATGATGGTCACCGACCACGGCTGCGTGGAGCCAACGGACAACTACCAGGCGTGGACAGAGGAGCTCTTTGAACAGCCTGTTCAGTGGAAGCTCGACGGCGACACCCTCACCTTGAAGAACTCACATGCGACCATCGAATTGAAGGAAAGCTGACACCATGGGTGCACCGGAATTCGTGATCAAACTGCGGGAAAAGATCGGCAACGACCCGCTCTGGCTGCCGGCCGTGCGGGGAGTGGTGTTTGACGACGAAGGCAGGGTCCTTTTAGGCCAGCGTGCCGACAACGGCCACTGGACACTTATCACCGGAATGTTGGAACCGGGGGAGCACCCCGCGCCTGGTTTGATCCGCGAAATCTTGGAGGAAACAGCCGTTGTGGCCGAGACGGAGCGCATCATCGGCGTCGGAGTTGTGGGGCCTGTGACGTTCCCCAACGGCGACGTGTGCGATTTCCTGGACATCACGTTCCGCTGCCGATACGTCTCTGGAGAAGCCCGGGTCAATGACGACGAATCTCTGGCCGTCGGGTGGTTTGCGCTGGATGAGCTTCCGGAGATGAGTGCCGGGAACCTTGAGGCCATCAGGCTTGCCACGGAGCCCGAAGGCCCCGTGGCGTACCAAGTGGAGGACTAGCGTTACCGTCTGGCCGCATCTGCCGTCGGACGATCCTTTTCGATGCCATCCGAGGCAGCCAACTCCGCTTCCAGTCGCGCAGTCTCCAGTCGCTCGGCCTCAAGCCGGTCCGCCTCTTCGCCACCCACAGCCTCCCCGCGCGCCACCATGCCGGCGGTGTCTGAGAGTGGAATCTGCTTCAGCGTGATGGCCAGCACCAAGGCGATGGCGATGAACGGCACCAAGTACCAGAACACCGGTGCCAGGGAATCTGCGTAGGCGTTCACCACCGCATCGCGGAGTTGCTCAGGCATCTGGGCCAGCGCCTGCGGATCTAGGGTGCTGGTGGATTGCGCAGCTTGGTCTGCAGATGCACCGGCACCGGTGAAGGCCTCGGTCAGGGATTCAGCCAAGCGGTTGGTGAAGATCGCTCCAAAGACGGCGACACCCAGCGACGCCCCTACCTCGCGGAAATAGTTGTTGGTGCTGGTGGCCGTGCCGATTTGGTCAGCCGGAACAGAGTTCTGCACCACCAGGACAATGACCTGCATGATGAGGCCCAAACCCGCACCGAAAATGAACAGCTGGATGCAAATGACCCAGATGGCGGTTTCTGCCGTGAGCGTGGTCAGCCACAACATGGCCGCGATAGTCAACGCCGCACCCAGGATGGGATACATCTTGTACTTGCCGGTCTTGGAAATGCGGATACCGGAGTAGATGGAGGTGCCCATGAGGCCTACCATCATGGGCAGCATCAGCAGGCCGGACTCAGCGGCCGACGTTCCGGAGGACATCTGCAGGAACGTGGGAACGAAAGCGATGGCGGCGAACATACCCAGGCCCAACGTAAAGCCGATGGCCGTGGCGTTGATGAAGATGGGGTTCTTGAACAGGCTCAGCGGAATGATGGGGTCCTCGGCGCGGCGTTCAACCATCACGAAGGCAAAGGCGGCCAGGACCATGCCGGCCCCGAACGCCCACGTCAGCGGCGAGTCCCAGCCTTCGTCCTTCTTGCCGCCGAAGTCGGTGAAGAAGATGAGGCAGGTGGTGGCTGCGGAGAGGAACAGGACACCCAGGATGTCGATCTTCTTCTCTGCCTTCTTATTCGGCAGGGTCAAAGTGAACCAGGCGGTGATGAACGCAGCGATGCCGATGGGGATGTTGATGTAGAAAGCCCATTCCCAGGTGAGGTGATCAACGAAGAAGCCACCCAGCAGCGGTCCGGCTACAGCGGACAGGCCGAAGATTGCGCCCAGCGGACCCATGTACTTGCCGCGCTCCTTGGCAGGAACGATGTCGGCGATGATCGCCTGCGAAAGGATCATGAGGCCGCCGCCGCCCAGGCCTTGAATGGCGCGGAAGATCACGAACCCCCAGAAGTCGGTGGCAAACGCGCAGCCAACGGATGCGAGGGTAAACAGGGCGATTGCCACGAGGAACAGGTTGCGACGCCCAAGGATGTCACCGAACTTGCCGTAGATGGGCATCACGATGGTGGTGGCAAGGAGGTACGCGGTGGTGATCCAGGCTTGGTGCTCCACGCCGCCCAGCTTGCCCACGATGGTAGGCATGGCGGTGGAAACGATCGTCTGGTCGAGGCTGGACAACAGCATGCCTGCGATCAGTGCCGAGAAGATGATCCAGATGCGTTTCTGGGTCAGCAGCAGCGGTTCGGCGGCTTTGGACAATGTACTCATGCGGGATCCTTTGAGGTTTCAAGGGGGTTGGGGCCCAGCTGTTGGTTCGTAGCCAGCGGCTGGGCGAAAAGTTTCCGTGCGGCGTTGAGGTTCTGTTCGAGGATCCCGCGGTAGGGACGCGAATTTTCCTCCGAGAAGAATTGCTGTGCCGTCTTCTTGGACACCGCCCCGAACAACGCGGTTGCCGTAACGACTTCCGGGTGCTCGGGAGCCAGCCCTTCGCGGGCGGCCACCAGCGCGGCGAATTGCCGTTCGCGGGCCTCCCCTTCAAGGGTGAGGCGTGCCAGGAGTTGTGGTTCGGCCGTGATGGCAGCGATGAACTGTTGGACCTCGGCACGGCTGATGGATGAACGCTCCATCAGGGTCACGGTGAGCACGTGCAGGGCTGCCAGGAGAGTCCCGGAGATGCTGTCCGGTGTGCGGGACGGGTTCTGGTTGAACGCTTCCAAGGCGTCCTCGGGCAACTCATCCGAGAACGAGCCGACCACGGCGTCTTCCTTGGAGTGGAAGTAGTTGAAGAAGGTCCGCCGTGAAATCCCCGCCTCCTCGCAGACTTCCTCAACCGTAAAACCGCTAAGGCCGCGCGATGCGGTCATGGAACGCGCGACGGCGGTGATCGCCGTCCGTGTGGCAGCCCGCTTGCGCTCACGGAGGCCACCATCAGTATTTGCACTATTGATCACAATGTAAAGTTTTGCACTCAAGCACTAAAAGTGCAAAAAGTTTGGGGTATGGCTTTACCCATACGTCCGGGAACGACGACGGCCGGTACCTTTCGTGCGAAAGGTACCGGCCGTCGTCGTGCTTTGAGTATTAGTTCTTGTGAGCAGGGGACGTCATGGTGGTGACGTCGAGGGCCTTGTCGAGCTCTGCCTCGGTGACTTTGCCTTCGCCCTCGCCAACGAAGCCAAGCTTCTCGGTGGCCTGGCGGATGGTTAGGCCCTCCTTCACAGCGATCTTGGCGATCTTGGCAGCGTTCTCGTAACCAATGAACTTGTTCAGCGGGGTCACGATGGACGGGGAAGCCTCTGCAAGGAAGCGTGCACGCTCAACATTGGCGGTGATGCCGTCGATCATCTTGTCGGCCATAACGCGGCTGGTGTTGCTCAGCAGGCGGATGGACTCGAGCAGGTTGGCGGCCATGACGGGGATGCCGACGTTGAGTTCGAAGGCGCCGTTGGTGCCCGACCAGGCGATGGCGGTGTCGTTGCCGATGACCTGGGCGCAGACCATGATGGACGCTTCGCAGATGACCGGGTTGACCTTGCCCGGCATGATCGAGGAGCCCGGCTGAAGGTCCGGAATGGCGATTTCGCCGAGGCCCGTGTTGGGGCCGGAGCCCATCCAGCGGAGGTCGTTGTTGATCTTCATGAAGGAGATCGCGATGTTGCGGAGCTGGCTGGAACCTTCGATCAGGCCGTCACGGTTTGCCTGTGCTTCGAAGTGGTCGCGTGCTTCGGTCAGCGGCAGGCCGGTGTCGGCGGCGAGGAGTTCGATGACGCGCTCCGGGAAGCCGGCCGGGGTGTTGATTCCGGTACCAACAGCGGTGCCACCCAGGGGAACTTCGGCAACGCGGGGGAGTGCGGCGTTGATGCGCTCGATGCCGTACCGGACCTGGGCAGCGTAGCCGCCAAATTCCTGGCCGAGCATGACCGGTGTGGCGTCCATGAGGTGGGTACGGCCGGACTTGACGACGTCCTTGAACTCCACGGCCTTCCGATCGAGGGAAGCTGCCAGGTACTCCAGGGCCGGGATCAGGTCGTTGATCAGGGCTGAGGTGGCGGCGACGTGCACGGACGTCGGGAAGACATCGTTGGAGGACTGCGAAGCGTTCACGTGATCGTTCGGGTGGACAACTTTGTCACTCCCGGCGGCCGCGAGGGCGCGCGATGCCAGTTCGGCGATGACCTCGTTGGTGTTCATGTTGGAGGACGTGCCCGAACCGGTCTGGAAAACGTCAATCGGGAAGTCGCCGTCGTACTTACCGGTGGCAACCTCATCGGCAGCGGCGGCGATAGCCTCGGCGAGCTCACCATCGAGCACCCCCAGTTCGGCATTCGCCAGTGCAGCTGCCTTCTTCACGCGGGCAAGAGCCTCGATGTGGGTGCGCTCAAGCGTCTTGCCGGAGATCGGGAAGTTCTCCACAGCACGCTGCGTCTGGGCGCGGTACAGGGCGTTCACGGGGACGCGAACTTCGCCCATCGTGTCATGTTCAATACGGAACTCAGTGGTGGAAGTCATGGGGCTAGCTTAGGGCGATCGGACGCTTCACAGAAAACCCGGAGGGGAGTGCTACGTGCTCCGGCGCTGGGGCCGGAGCACGTCCTCTTAGAGCTTGCCGATCCCGGAAACGAGCGCCGCACGGCCTTCATCGAGCTTGTACGACAGGCCGATCACGGCAACCCGCCCGTCGTCGATGGCGTCGGAAATCACACGTGAGCTGTCAGCCAGGCGGGCAGCAGTCTGCTTGACGTGCTCCACCACCATGTCGTTGACGTCTTCCTGGCTATTGCGCTTGGCAGTCAGGACGGACGGTGTGATGCGCTCCACGAGATCGCGGATGAAGCCCGGAGGCATCTCGCCGGTTTCAACGGCCGCCTTGGTGGCCTTCACGGCGCCGCAGCTGTCATGGCCCAGGATGACGATCAGCGGAACCCGGAGTTCGCTGATGCTGTACTCGAGGGAGCCCAGGACCGCATCATCAATGACCTGGCCGGCAGTGCGCACCACAAAGGCGTCACCGAGCCCCAGGTCAAAGATAATTTCTGCAGCGAGCCGTGAATCCGAGCAGCCGAAGATCACGGCGAAAGGGTTCTGGTTCTCAATGAGTGATGATCGTCGCGAAGCATCCTGGTTGGGGTGCAGGGATTCGCCGGAAACAAAACGTTCGTTGCCCTCGCGGAGACGGCGCCACGCCAGGGCTGGAGTCAGGTAAGTAGGCACGAGCCTTACTTTACGACGCGGACTGCGCAGTCCGTGAAACTGTTGCGCCGGGTTAGGCGGATGCCCGGGGCCAGCGGACAGGGAGTTAGGCGGACGGCTGCGCGGAAGCAGTCGCAGTAGCCGGCGCGCTTGCAGGCGGCGCCTGCTCTGCAGACTTCACGACGGCGGCCGCCAACGTTGCGAACTCTTCCAGGTTTGCGGTGCCGCTCAGGACGATCGTGGTGCCGCGGTACTCCAGGACCATACTGCGCTTCTCTTTGCCTGAGTCGCGCAGCTCCCATTCCTGGCCGCCTGCACTACGGGTGCCGGTGACAGGAAGGTTCTCCGTTTGCTGCACAACCCAGGTGGGGTTCGCCTGGTTGGTTTGGGAGAGTCCAATGAAATTTTCTTTGGGAGTCAGGAAACCGATCTCCCAGGTAGGAACGCCGCTTCCGCTGCCGGACTCCCAGCGGGCGTAGTTGGGCTTGAATGTGTCGCCCGTATCCGGGGTAACCGGTGTGAATCCCGCCACACCCGTGGCGTTGCGGGCAATGGCCGCCACATCAACATCCGGCCTGAAACCTTCGCCCTTGGGAGCCGGGTTCATCAAAACGATGGGGAGGAAAGCCAGTACACAGACAAGCAGCGCAATGACCATGCCGATGACCGAAGCGTTGGCCCGCTTGGCAGCTTTCGCCGCAAGGACGGGTTTGTAGGGGGCATCCGAGGATGCCTGGGTGCTTGTTTGCTTAGCCTCCGCGGCATCCGGCTCATTGCCGGCAGCGGGCTTGTCCTGCGTTTCACTCACCCCTCCATGATCGCTTATCCCGGCAGGGAACACACATCCGGCAACCTCACCATTGGTATTGCGGTCCGTGGTCATCCAACGACTCCCGGACCACGTGGCGACTATGATCGTTGATAGAGGAACCCCGGGTTGCCCTGCGCAACCATGTCCGGTCCCGTGAATCGTCACTCGAAGAAGAGGTTCAAGTGTCTCCTGCACCAATGACCCAGCAGTATTCCACGATTTCGCCGTCGCTCGCCGTCGGCCTCGACGAGCCCGACCGCAACCTTGCGCTTGAACTCGTCCGAGTCACCGAGGCTGCGGCAATTGCCGGTGGCCACTGGGTGGGTTTCGGTGACAAAAACAAGGCAGATGGCGCCGCCGTGGATGCCATGCGCTCATTCCTCCAAACCGTCCACTTCAATGGTGTCGTGGTGATCGGTGAGGGCGAAAAAGACGAGGCCCCCATGCTGTTCAACGGCGAGCAGGTTGGTGACGGCACCGGTCCCGAGTGCGACGTCGCCGTGGACCCCATCGACGGCACCCGCCTGACCGCCCTCGGCATCAACAACGCCCTCGCAGTGTTGGCTGTCGCTGAACGCGGATCCATGTTCGACCCCTCCGCCGTGTTCTACATGGAGAAGCTCGTCACCGGCCCCGAAGCCGCCGACATGGTGGACCTTCGACTGCCTGTCAAACAGAACCTGCACCTCATCGCCAAAGCCAAGGGCGTCAAGGTCAATCAGCTCAACGTCATGATCCTGGACCGCGACCGCCACCGTCCGTTGGTGGAGGAAATCCGCGAAGCCGGCGCACGTACCAAGTTCATCATGGACGGTGACGTCGCCGGAGCTATCGCTGCGGCCCGCACCGGCACCGGCGTGGACGCTCTCATGGGCATCGGCGGCACCCCTGAAGGCATCGTCACTGCCTGCGCCATCAAGTCCCTCGGCGGCGTCATCCAGGGCCGCCTGTGGCCAACGTCGGACGACGAAAAGCAGAAGGCGATCGACGCCGGCCACGACCTCGACCGTGTCCTGTCCACCAATGACCTCGTCACCTCTGACAACTGCTACTTCGCAGCCACCGGCATTACCGACGGCGACCTCCTCCACGGCGTGCGCTACCAGAAGGACAGGGTCCTGACCCAGTCCATCGTGATGCGTTCCAAGTCCGGGACAGTCCGCTTCGTGGAGGCTGAGCACCACGCATCCAAGTGGGAGACGTACGCGCGCAAGCCGTAACCCCTCTGCACCTGACAGAAGGACGGCGAGCATCGCTCGGCGGCTATCTCCTCGTACCTCGTCGATTTGATGCCGCTTTCGCGATACTCGCCGTCCTTCTCTGCGTCCCGCCAAGTTCGGTCGCGCGCGGATTTGGGTGGCAGTGAGCGAGGTGTGCCGTTATCACCTACTTTGACTTTGGAAACCTGCGGACACGCCGGGATGGCCGGCGTGTCGAGATGAGGGCGTCCTCAAAGTAGGTGGCGGAGGTACAGGTTCCTCACGACACCCTTCGGCGAGCGGGCCTAGCGCAGTTTGTCGCGGAGCTTCCTGGCCAATTGGTAGGCGCCGTAGCGAAGTTTCCTGACCGGGAGGTCCCAAGTACCAGGGTAAGACACTTCACGGCCTCCGAATGACTTTTTGAACGCGGTGAAGCCCGCCCATTTGTGGTCCGGCTGGTCC
Source organism: Paenarthrobacter sp. (assembly GCA_031179305.1). Lineage (GTDB taxonomy): Bacteria > Actinomycetota > Actinomycetes > Actinomycetales > Micrococcaceae > Arthrobacter. Next base: position 397,809 of record JAPSHX010000001.1, read on the forward strand.
TCCGGTGCCACACCCCAAAGGTCAACGTGTTTGAGCCCCTTTTCCTTGGCATCGGCCATCAGGGTGACCAAGAGGGGGATGCCCGCGCTGAGTTTGCGGTGGGTATCGTCCAAGGCGGCGTGCGCGTACACACGGGTGTCGGCGGAGTCGTAGGCGAAAGCAGCGGCGATCGGTTCCCCCTCAAGCTCCGCGATGAACAGCGTTCCCGCACCATTCGGCAGCAGGGAAGCGGCTACTTGCGTGAGGTACTCGTCGCTTTGGGGCTTGAAGCCGTTCCGGGCAGCTGTCAGATGGAGGAAGTGCAGGAGCACCGAGATGTCGGCGGGGTCCTGGGAAGTGCGGAAAGTCACGCCCTTCTTGTGGATGTTCCGGTAGAGGTTTCGGTTGGTTGGTTTCATACCAGCCAAGACGTCTTTGAAGTCGCTCTCAAGATCCACGATCCAGCTGAGCTCAGGCTGCTGGTTGACCGGCGCCGGCGTCAAACCACGGGCGCGAAGGAGAGTGTCGGCGTCGGACGCCGTGAACCCGGCGGCAGCGGGCTCCATCCGCACGAATACGGCACCCTCCGCCTGTGCCAGGGTCACCAAGGCCGCAGTGGCGGCGTCGAAAGCTTCCACTGACTCCGCTACGGGGCCGTAGGGGGTGTAGATGACCTTGCCGGCGGGGTTCTTCTCCTCGATGGCGAGGAAACTCCAGCCCGGCCCGGACTGCTCATACACACGGCGTCCGAGGGAACGCTGAACAGCGGCCCATGCGGGCGTTTGCAGGAAAAACTCCATGAATCAGTTCCCCAGCCCCGTGGTCACCGCAAAGGCAACACTGGTCTCTGTCGCTCCCTGCACGGGATGGACGTTCACCGGGGCCTCGACGTCGGGGATGAACGCTGCAGCGCCACGCTGAAGCCTGAGATCGCTCTTGGGGGAGTCGAGCAACACCGAACCGGACACCACGACGACGACGGCGGGTCCGGTTTGCGCCAGCGGCACCGGCTCGGCGCCCGGGCCAAGCTCAATGCGCTGCAGCTGGAATTCCTTGAAAGGCGGACGGTACAATTCCTGCCCGAACTCGGTCCCGCTCGCCTCGACGCGGGGTACACCGAGCGCTTCGAAGCGCACAGTCTTCAGCAACTCAGGGACGTCCACGTGCTTGGGCGTGAGTCCGCCACGGAGGACATTGTCAGAGGAAGCCATGACCTCCACGCCCAATCCGTGGAGATAAGCGTGGATGTTGCCGGCAGGCAGGTAAACCACGTCACCAGGCTGCAAGGAAAGATGGTTGAGAAGAAGGGAAATGAGGACGCCGGGATCTCCGGGGAAGGCTTCATTGATGTCCACCATGGCGGTCAACGCTTCGCGGTGCGGCTCCAGCGGTGCGCCGGCGGACAGGACAGCGACTACCTCGTTGATGGCGTCGGAGACGCTGGTGCCACCTTGGATGAGCCGGCTGAACGCTGCTTTTAATGCTGCGGGCTCATCGTGCTGGCCAAGATCTGCGATCACCCCGTTGATGACATCCGGAACGTCCACTGCCGCGGAATCAAGGACGTGGGCAAGGTGCCCAAAGATGTCCTTGGACTCCGAAGGTGAACGGAACCCACACAATGCCTTGAACGGAGTGAGCGCGAAGATCATCTCTGGTTTGTGGTTGTCATCCCGGTAGTTGCGGTCCGCTGCATCGGCGGGCATCCCTGCCGCATTCTCCCGTGCGAATCCTTCCCGAGCCTGGTCAAGGCTGGGGTGTACCTGCAAGGACAACGGCTGCTCTGCGGCCAGGAGCTTGGTGAGGAACGGCAGCCGGGGTCCGAATTCGGCGAGGCTTTCCGAGCCGAGGCAGCGCAGGGGATCCGAAGCGATCAACGCGTCCAAGGGCTGGGTGACCCCGTTGGGGTGGACGGCTGTGGAGGGGGAGTCCGGATGGGCTCCGATCCACATTTCGGCTTCGGGACCACCTGATGCCGGTCGACCAAGCAAGCCGGCGATCGCCGTCGTCGAACCCCACGCATAGGGTCGCAAAACATTCTCAATCTGGTACACGAAAGAAAGTCCTTATCGTTGCGCTGAACGTGGGGTGGGCTGCTACAGCGGTGCGCACTGTCCGTTGGTTGCCACAAGGTTGCGGATGCCTTGCTCATCGCCTTGGGCCTTGAGGCCGTTCAGCAACTCGATGGTGATCGGAGTGCCGTCCGGCGTGGTGGTCACCGGCGTGAAATCAGCCGACGGCGACGGCGACGGCAACTGGCCGGCGGGAACGGAACCGGCGAGCGGGCCTGCGGCCATGACGGCTCCCGCACCGGCGCCATCATAGGAAACGACGGCGTCGCTCGCCTTGGGGGTGTTGGAGGAGGACAGCAATTCCTGAACCTTGGAATGGATCAGGTCAAAGTCAGGCACCGTGGAGAAGGACACATCAAAGTCCGGCGGACCGATAGTGAGGCGCTTGACGGGCTGGTTCTTGGACTTCAAAGCGAGGTCCACAAAGCTGCCCAGCTGATTGGAGGAAACGTTGGAGTCAACCACCTTGGTACCGGCGTTGGCGATGTCCTCGAACTTGGTGAGGAGCGTCGCAGGGTCCAACTGCCTGAGCATGGCTTGCTGCACGCACTGCTGGCGCGCGATGCGGGCGTAGTCATCCACGAATTCGCGGGACCGTCCGTACCAAAGGGCCTGGAAACCATTCAAGTGCTGGTCCCCGGCAGGGATCCAGCCATCGGGCATGCCGTGAATGCCGTTGGCCTCGTCAGTGACGGGACCACTGATGGGTACCCAGCCACCGGCTTTGATACGGATGCCGCCCATGGCATCGATGAGTTTGGCGAAACCGTCCATGTCCACCAGGACATAGGCCTGGACGGTGATACCCAAAGTGCCGGACACCGCTTCGAGGGTGGCCTGCGCTCCGGGATCCGCGACGCCTGGATAGAGATCCTGGTGGTTGTTGGTGACCTCTGTGTTGACGGCGTTGATCAGGCATTCGTCACCGCAGTTGTAGCCATCGGGGTAGATCTCGCGCATCGGCGAGCCCTCGCTGAATTGGGCGTTCTGAAGGTTGCGAGGGACCGAGATGATGGCGCTCTCGCCGGTTTTCGCGTCGACGCTGATGACGGAAAGGCTGTCCGGGCGGCGGCCGGTCCTGTCGTCTCCGGCGTCGCCACCCATCATGAGGAAGTTGTATCGTCCGTCCACAGGATCAATGGAGGGACCTGCATTGAAAATGCTGCCGATTGCGTTGCGGCTCACGTTCAAGACGTAGGCGAGATAGCCCAGCGATCCGCTGGCGAGGACAGTGGTTACCGCCAGGACCACGGCGATGATGGGACGCATTCCCGGTGCCAGGAGCGCGGGCCTGATGATCCTCAGGGTATTGAGGAACAAGAATGCCCACCCCAACGCCAACGCCACGAGGATCACAATGATGAACAACGAACCCACCGGATGCGTGACTACGCTGAGCAGCAGCGTTCGGTTCACCAAGGCGATAAACAGGGTAAGCAAGGCCAGAGCCCACACAGTGATGGTGACGCGCAAAGCAATGCGGCCAAGTTTGCGGTCCCCGGCAACGATTTGCGCGCTGCCGGGAACAAAGAGGGTGAGGAGGACCAGCACGAAGGCGCGTTTGGTCCGCACCGGGGCGCTTGCGCCGGACGGATAGCGGACGGGGTCAGTCAGGGCGGAACCGTGCTGACTCGGGGTCTTGTGCGTGGTCATCAACTGCTGCCTTCCTAGCGGGAGCTCCGGGCAGAGGCATTGGCAGGGGAGAAGACCTCTTCCACTTTGTGGCGCAGGTTTTCACCCTTCTTGGTGGCGACGTCATTCAGTTCCTGGGCAAAGGTGAGGAGGTCTGCGCGGAGCTTCGATGCAAGTTCGTCAGTTCCCGAAGCCAACATGCGGACGGCGAGGAGACCAGCGTTGCGGGCACCAGCGATGGACACGGTGGCCACTGGAACGCCGGCAGGCATCTGGACGATGGACAGCAAGGAGTCCATGCCGTCCAACGTTTTGAGGGGGACGGGGACGCCGATGACGGGAAGGGGCGTGACGGAGGCAAGCATGCCGGGAAGGTGGGCTGCCCCGCCGGCTCCGGCAATGATGACGCGCAACCCGCGTTCGTGGGCAGTCTGGCCGTACCGGATCATCTCGGTAGGCATGCGGTGAGCTGACACGACGTCGGCCTCAAAGGGGATACCGAACTCGGCCAGGGCGTCCGCGGCGGCTTCCATGACCGGCCAATCGGAGTCCGAGCCCATCACGAGCCCAACCAGCGGGGCTGTTGTTTCCGAAGTCATGCGGTCTCCTCAAAGGTGGTCTGCTCGGGCTTGCGGCCGTCACGGATGATGTTGGCCACGGCGGTAGCGCGCTGGCGGACGGAGTCGACGTCGGAAACCGAGCTGCCAACCAGGTTCACATGGCCGATCTTGCGGCCCGGTCGAACGGACTTGCCGTAGGAGTGCACCTTTGCCGCGGGCTCGAAGGCCAACGCCATGGGGAAGGCCTTAAAGAGGTCCTGGTTGTCGCCGCCCAGGAAGTTCTTCATGACCACCACCGGGGCCAGTGCATCAGTTGCGCCCAACGGAAGGTCCAACACGGCCCGCAGGTGCTGCTCGAACTGGCTGGTGATGGAGCCGTCCTGCGTCCAGTGCCCCGTGTTGTGGGGACGCATCGCCAGCTCGTTGATGAGGAAGCCTGCTCCGATTCCCGGGGTTTCAAACAGCTCAGCGGCCATGACCCCGGTGACTCCGAGCTCGTTGGCAATGCGCAGGGCAGCCTCTTCGGCGGCAGCTGCAACTTCGACGGAAATATTCTGGGCGGGTGCGATCACTTCATCGCAAACACCATCCACTTGAATGGTGTGGGCAACGGGCCATGCTCGGGATTCGCCGCTGGGGCTCCGTGCAACAAGGGCCGAGAGTTCGCGGCTGAAATCAACCTTGGCTTCTGCCAGCAGGGGGTTCATGGCTTGGAACCAGTCGGCAGTTTCCAAGGCATCGTCTGCGGAGTCGACAATTCTGACTCCTTTGCCGTCATAGCCACCGCGGGGGGTCTTCAGAACCACGGGCCAGCCGATCCTGTCGCCAAAGGCCACCAGATCTTCAACGCTGCTGACAGCTGACCACTCGGGGTTCGGCAGGCCCAAGCGGTCGATTGCAGCCCGCATCACCAGCTTGTCCTGTGCGTTAACCAACGCATCAGGGCCGGGTTGAACGTTGACGCCGGCGTCCAAGAGGGCCTGCAGGTGTTCCGTGGGGACGTGTTCGTGATCAAAGGTCAGTACGTCCAGGCCCTTGGAGAACTCAAGAAGAGCGTCCAAATCCTTGTAGTCGCCAATAGGTGCAGTGGCCACTGCAGCCACGGCAGAAACGTCCTCACCCTCGGCCAAAACACGGAGTTCGAAGCCCAAGGCGGTAGCGGGCGGAGCCATCATTCGTGCGAGCTGGCCGCCGCCAACAACGCCAATTACTGGAAAAGTCACAAGGTTCAGCCTACCGAACCACCGGCAGGATCACTGATTCTGCCGTCCTTTGGGATGGTTTTTCTGCGGCGTGAGGCGACCGTATCGGCGTTCTCACAGCGCCCTCAAAGGCAGCACAAGGAAATCGGCGCTAAAATGGGTGAGGCCCATCGGCCCACTTTTTCAACGGCCATGGAGGGTCATGATCACCACACTTGCAGATCGCATCCGCGGACTTGCCTCACTTTTTTGGCGTGAGGTAGCAAAGTTCGGCGCCGTCGGCGGTGTTGCTTTCGTCATCGACTCGGCGGTCTTCATCTGGCTCTTTTCGGGCCCGATGCACGGCAGCGAAGTGTGGGCCAAAGCCATTGCAACCATTGTGGCAAGTATTTTCTCGTGGGTCGCCAACCGTTTCTGGACGTTCCGACACCGTAAACAGGCCAATGTGGTCCGTGAAGCCGCGCTGTTTGCCGTCATGAACCTTGTGGGGCTCCTGATTGCGTCGGGCTGTGTGTGGTTCGCCAAGTACATTCTTGACCTCAACGACAAGCCGTCACTGTTCATAGCCGGCAGCGTTGTGGGGCTCATCCTGGGCACTATTTTCCGATTCTTCGCCTACCGCTTCTGGGTGTTCAACGAAGAACTGGATGCCGAACCCGAGTTCTCGCATGACCACGAGATCATTGAACTGCACCACAAGCCCAAGGCAGGCTCCGAGTCCGGCGCCAACCCGGCAACCGGCGAATTCCCGTCGGTTAAGAACGGCTGACGCGCTCGTTCTCCAGAAGGTGCCCGGTCACTTCGAGCCCGGGGTGGACCAGCACTACGGAGCCGTCCTCTTTCCACGCCCCCAAAGAAGCTGCCAAGCACGATTCCAGGCCGTCCGCCGCGCGTACCAGTAGCCGGACGCCTGGTTCCTGGGCGGCGGCAAACCCGTCAATAAGATCCTCGTGGGGAAGTCCTGAGGTTCCGCGTACGGCGGGCAGGCCCGCCTCGGGTTCGTTATGAGCCATGAAGACGTCGCCATGGGAACGGACTTCCGCCGCATAGTCCACGACGCCGGACGGCAGCTCACCCGGCCAGCGCATGGCAAGTGCAGCGAGGGGCACGGCGACGACTGCATCGAAGCCGGCACCGGCACCATCGTAGGGCTTGTCGGTCGCCAGCAGATCCGCTGAGGTGTCGTTGAAGACCACCTCCATTCCCAGTTGCCACGCTGCAAGGGCCCAGACGAAGGATTTCCAATGTGCCGGGAGGTCCAGCTTGATGGACATTCCGGGTTCGGCATCCAATTCGTCCTGCAGCAGGTTGCTGGTCTTTGCGACCCAGTTATCCAGGACACGCCCCGAAAGTTCCACCCGTTCGGAGTCGGGACCATACCAGGTGAGTCGTGGTGACGTTGAATGGCCGGATCGCAGGGCGGTCATGAGGTTCGCTGCCGGGATGCTCATGCGTCAATCTTGCCACGGGGGTTGCGCCGCGTCCGTGGGCTTCGCAGCACGAATGTGAAATGCGACACACTATAGTTTTTCCAGTCGATGGTCGACTTGGGGGCCCGGGGCGGTTTTCCGCGGAAATTCAATGAAAGTTCACCTGAACCGATCAAACGCTTCCATTTGCCGCCCCGACACACGGGGCGCGGCTGAAAAATGTTGGGCGTGGCGCATCCCACGTTTCTACAGATTCTTGATTATTATCCCGGCGCGGCTTGACTGGCGGGTAGTTACACGCGTGTAATTAGTAATCAACGCCGCTGCACAGATTCCCGGAACGTCACCGGTAGTCGGAAACACATCCAAGCAGCAGCTGCAAAATCAGGAGGGACGCCATGGGGCAAGCGTTGCGTATCCAGGAAGATGCAGTCGTCGCAGAACATGCGTCGGTGAAGTACCGTTCGAGGGAAGTGCCGGGGGATTGGTACGTAGACCCGGCGGACCCGGAAGCGGCAGACCGATACAACCAGAATGTGCAGCAGTCCTTGGAGGATCAGGCAACTGCCCTCCTGGCCGCACATGAGGCGTTGGTCGGGGACCTGCCCGCTGGACCGGACGAAGATATGGACGACCCTCCCATGGAGCTGCGTCGTCCGCTTGAAACGCCGGGGCAACCTGTGTGGATCGGCCTTCCCAGCCAGGGGGACTTCGACGACGAAGGTGAACTGGGCTGGCAGACGGACGCACTCTGCGCACAAACAGATCCCGAAGCTTTCTTCCCGGAAAAGGGTGGTTCCACCAGGGACGCCAAGAAGGTCTGCGGAGCGTGCAACGTCCGCTCGCAGTGCTTGGAGTATGCCCTGGCCAACGACGAGCGGTTCGGAATTTGGGGCGGACTCTCTGAGCGGGAACGTCGTCGGCTAAGGAAGCGAGCGGTCTGATTCTCAAGGAAGTACACGTTACCGCCGTTGTGGTCTCCCACGACGGCGGCAACTATCTCCCCAGGACCTTGGCGGCATTGTCGGACCAGACGCGTTCGGCAGATGCCGCCATTGGCATTGATACAGGTTCCACTGATAACTCGCTGGACTTGCTCCGTGAAGCGCTCGGACAGAACAGCGTCACCTCTTATCAGCATGCAAGATCCGGTTTTGGCGCGGCTGTTCGTGCCGGCCTGCACGAGCTCGCTCCTGCCGACGGTGTCACGCAGGGTGATTCCGTGCAATGGATCTGGCTGTTGCACGACGACGCTGCTCCCGCGCCTGATGCCCTGGCGGAGCTGCTCCATGCGGTTGAACGCGCCCCCTCCGTAACCGTGGCGGGCTGTAAGCAGCTCGGCTGGGACAACAAGCGGCATCTGGTTGATGTGGGACTTTCAACCAGCCGCTGGGCTGAGCGCCTCACCCTGATCGACGCCGACGAAGTAGACCAAGGGCAATACGATGCCCGCACTGACACTTTTGCGGTGAACTCCGCAGGTATGTTGATCCGCCGCGACGTCTGGGAACTGCTGGAAGGTTTTGACCCGGCCTTGCCCGGCAGCGGCGATGACGTGGACTTTTGCTGGCGTAACTGGCTTGCGGGCAATCGCGTAGTTGTAGTGCCCAGTGCCCGGATGTTCCACGTGGAGCACCGCCCGCATGGCCTGGGAACATCCTCCGCGGCGCGCAAAGCCCAGATCCATATGCGGCTCAAGCACACGTCCTGGTGGAAAGTGCCGTTCCAAGCAGTGGGCGCCTTGTTCGGCGCCATCATCCGACTGATGCTGAGCATCCTGGTCAAAGAACCGGGATATGGCTTCTCCCAATTCACCTCCACCATTGCTGCCCTGGTCCGCCCGGTTGCCATAGCCAGGGGTCGCCGCGTTGCGGCCAGGACACGCCGGGTACACAGGTCCGTGGTCCGGGGACTTCAGACACCCACGCGGGACGTGCGTGCCAACAGGCGCTCGTTATTGGAAGCAATCCGCCCCGCCGAAGAAACTCCCGCTGTCTCTGACCTTTTGGCCCCTGAACCCAGCGGGGACGCGGCGGATGATTTCACCGCACTGGCCACCAATGAACGTGGCTGGGTGGGCACAGGCGCCGTCGCAGCTGCACTGATAGCCCTCGCCGCAGCACTCGTGGGACTGCTGGGGCTGCTTCGCTCAGGCACCGTTGCCGGTGGCGGGCTCCTCCCTCTTTCGGCGTCACCAGGCGACATTTGGTCGAATGCGTCCACGTGGTGGATTTCGTTAGGAGCAGGCCTGCCCGGACACGGCGATCCGTTCGGCTACGTGTTGTGGCTGCTCTCGCTCTTTGGAGGCGGGGATGGCAACACCGCGATGGTTTGGCTGCTGATCCTTGCCATGCCGTTGTCCGCACTGGGCGCATGGTTCGCGGCGGGCGCGCTGACTACCAAGCGTCGCTTCCGGGTAGCGGCGGCACTAGCGTGGTCCGGTGCTCCCGCACTTCTGATCGCGATCAACGAAGGCCGTGTCGGCGCCTTGGTGGCGCACGTCATGATGCCGTTGCTGCTCCTCGCGCTGTTGCGCGCCTCGGGATCGGCGGTCGCCCAAGGGGCCGCTTTGGCGGGGACACAACTCAGCCGCCGTCCGGCCCTGATCGTCGGTAAGCCTGGCATCAATGGGACACCGTCATGGACTGCCGCAGCCGCCGCAGGTCTTGCCATGGCCGTTGTCACGGCTTCTGCTCCGTCATTGTTGGGGCCCATCGCCGTTGCCGTGATTCTCGCCGCGGTGGTCCTCGGGCATCGAGGCAAAACACTGTGGTGGTCGCTCCTGCCAACTGTCGCTTTGTTCCTTCCCTACGTGGTGTCCGTGCTGGACAGGCCGCGCTCGTTGCTCGCCGATCCCGGAATGCCGCTGACGTTTGAGGCTGCTCCGTTGTGGCAGCAACTACTTGGCCAGCCGCTTGCCTTCGACATCGACGGCGGTTTGACCGGTCTGGCGATCTTCGGTCCTGGCGCTGTGCCCTGGGCTCTGTTGCAGGCTCTGCTGGTCATCGCACCAGTCCTGGTCCTGGCGGTTGCTGCCTTGTTCGTTCCGGGTAAACGCGCTGCGTTGGCCCGGGTTTTCTGGCTGGTCGCCCTGGCTACCCTTTCGAGCGGTTGGCTGGTGGGCCATGTAGCCACCGGGGTCAATAACAACGTGATTGTTGGGCCGTTCACCGGCCCGGCTGTATCAGCGGCAGGGATGTTGCTTCTAGGCGCTGCCGTTCTCGGTGCTGAGAAGCTCTTCACAGCAGCGCGAAAGATGCCCAAGGCTCCCCGGCGCCACCTTCCGCTGCGGCGCATGGCCTCGGCCGCGACCATGACGCTTCTGGTTGCCGGACCGCTCGCCGGCATGGCTGCCTGGACGGCTCAGAATGTGGTGCAGCCTACGCCGACTGCCGTGCCCGTTACGGCACCCACCACTGCCGAAAAGACGTCGTCCCTTGGCGCCGAACGGCAAATATGGCCGGTGGATACGGGCACGTTGCCCGCCACCGCCGTCGACCGTGGCCAGGGACCGGAGCGAACGCGTACGCTGGTCATCACCACCGGTGAGCAGGGCGCATTCTCCTCTTCCTTGATGCGGGGAGCCGGGACCACGTTGGACAGCTTGTCCACCATTGCCTCTGCACGAACCATCATTGGCGCGCCAGGACGCGAGGAAATCGCAGCCGATGACGCTGCCACCACATCCCTTCGCAGGGCAGTGGCCACCATCGTGGCGGGGACGGGCGTGGACCCCCGCGCCGACCTTGAACAACTTGGTGCCGGATTCGTGGTCCTCAAGGCAGCAGATAACGCCGCACAGTTGACGGCCAGCAGGATCGACGCCGTTCCGGGACTCGTAGCAGTTGGCCAGACAGACGCCGGATGGCTGTGGCGAGTGACTCCCCGGAACCAGCCCGCGGCTACTGCCGCGGACACGGCACACCGGGTACGCGTCGTGGACTCCCAAGGCGCTTTACTGAATGCGCTGCCATCCGAAGACGTGGATGTCGCTGCCACCGTGGAATCGGGCAATGAGGGCCGAAAGGTGGTCCTCGCCGAACGGTCCGATCCGGGCTGGAGCGCCTGGTTGGATGGCCGCCAACTGAAGGCCACCACGTCCGGCTGGTCCCAGGCGTTCGAGTTGCCTGCCAGCGGCGGCGACCTGGAAATCCGCTACACCAACCCTTGGGCCTTATGGATCGGAATCCTGCAGGCTGTGGTGATTGGATTGACGGTCCTGTTGGCCGTTCCCATGCCCGCACGCCGCAGCCGAACCGGTATGTCGAGGGATGAAGTCTCCCTCCGTAAGGAGTACAGCAGTGTCTGAGGACCAGAAGAGCGTGTCCGGCGAAAGCACTGGAGGCCTGGAAAAACCCAAGTCCCGTGCCGGGAACACGGGAGGAGCAAGCGGTTCGGGTAAGAGGTCCGGGAGCTCCAAGGTCCGCACTTCCGATTCCGGCAGTTCCAGTTCCCGAAGCACGAAGTCCCGCAGCTCCAACAAGGGAATGATCACTGGCGTCCTGTCAGCGGTGGCCATCCTTGCGGCGGGCGGAGGCGCCGTGGCCGCGACGTCCATGGTCCCGGAACCTTCCGGGGGCACCACCATGGATATCCGGCAGGCTGACGTTCCCGCGGGCCGTTCCATGGGTGTCTGTCCGGAACCCGCGAGGCTTGTGAGCGGAACCGTGGTGGGCACGGATGCTGACTTCAGCCCGGTGTCCACCACAGCCACCAGCGCCCTGAACGCAGTGGTGCTGAGCAACCCGGCGGGTACTGTGCCCGAGAGCAACGTGACCTCGCTGGGTGGTGAGACAGTGGATGAGATCGCCAAGGCTCCTACCAGCACGCCTACACCCACTGTTGGTCCGCCCGTACTCGCGGCCGGGGTTGCGAACATCAGCCCGGTGGCGTCTCCCTCGGTTGTGGGAGCCGAGGCCCTGGGAAACGAGCAAGCCTCCCTGGCTGCCAACCTTAGCTACTCAGCTACGGACGGCGATCTTCGCGGCCTTGCGTCAACACAATGCCAGCCACCGGGTAACGATGCCTGGCTCCTGGGGGCCAACACTTCGGTGGGCAGGACAGCCGTCCTGAACGTGAGCAACGCCTCGGAGACCCCGGCAACAGTAAACCTTGACCTTTTTGGATCCGAGGGACAGATCCAGGCCCCCGGGGCACGTGGTCTCCTGGTGGCTCCCGGAACCACCCGCTCGGTGAACCTGGCTGGACTAGCGCCGGGCGAATCGCAACTAGCCGTGCACGTGCGCAGCACAGGCGGTCCTGTTGCCTCAACTATCCAGCAGAGCGTGTTGCGTGGAATCGCCCCAGGCGGTGTGGAGTACCTCTCGCCCGGTTCGGCGCCTTCCAACCTGCAGGTGATGTCCGGCGTCGATATCCAGGATCCGGCGGCCGTCAAGGCGCTGGCCGGTAAGTCAGGTTTCGCGGATGCCGTACCGGCACTCCAGATCGCAGTCCCCGGATCCACGGACGCCGTTGTGCAAGTCAGTCTTTACGGCGCCAACGGTGAACGAAAGATTCCCAATGGGGGAGTCTTTACGGTTAAGGGCGGGACAGTATCCACACTTAACCTTGATGGCGTCCCGGCCGGTAGCTACACCGTCAGAGCCAGCTCGGATGTATCGTTCCTGGCATCGGCGAGGGTCACCCGCGGTTCCAAAGCCGAGGAACCAACCGACTTTGCGTGGTCGCCGTCATCGGCCCGTCTTGGCAGCCAGCACTTGGTGGCCGTACCGCGGGAAGGCCAGAGGTCTTTGAGCTTCGGCGTTCCCGAGGGGCGCGGCACGGTCAGTTACGCTCCCGTGACTGCTGACGGAAAGGTCGGCAAAACCGTTGATGTGGACATGTCCGGCGGGACCACATCTCTGATCGGGCTGCCGGACAAGTCCGGTGGCTCGGCTGTGGTGGGCTACGTGGTTTCCGCTTCGGGTGACCCGGTGTACGGTGCGCTGGTACTTGGAAAGCAAGGACGGGCAGACGTTTCCGTCGTGGCAATACAGGACGCGGCAGCGGGACTTGAGAAGGTCCCGGTCTCAGTCGGCTACTAAGGAAGCTATTGGTACCGGCGGCGGTAGACCGGGTCCAAGGTTTCCGGGGGCACGCCTAGCATTTCTGCGGTGTACTCGACTACGACGTCGTGGACAAGGTCCTGCAGTTCTTCACGGGTAGCAGCGCCTTGCTCAACCACTCGGCGGTACACCGTGATCATAGGTGCCTCGCCGCGGCCGCCGGGGGTGTAGGAGCCCAAGGGGGCGGTGTTTCCTGTAGCAACCAGCTGCTCAAGGTTGGGTGGAATCTCATCGACCGCAAAGAGAACGCCGTCGAGCTGTTTGCCCCACATGTCCTGAAGCCGTTCGGCGGAGTCCAGCACCATGTCATCAAAGCGTTCCGAGCGGGTGCGGAAGCCGGGGAGATTAGGGAGCATCAACTCCCCACGCAGTCCCCGTCCGTGCCGGTTTCGCCGGCGTCGCCGGAAGCCCCGCGCTTCCGAACCGGCGTGTTCCTGGGCCTGATCGCCATCGGCGTCAGTCCACCGGATGTTGAACCCGGGAACATGTGGCTGTGACTGCATATATCGACTTTAGTCCTGAGGAACCGCCAGCGCGACATCAAGGGCCCCACCGCGCCGCATCGGGGGATACTCGCGTTGAGTTCGTGGGGCACGGGCGGGCAATGCGCAATGTATGGGGCCATTGGCGCTAATCTGGGATGTTGTGGGTGCCATTCGTCAGTGTTCCAGATCAGCCTGCCGCCAGTCCGCGGTGGCCACTTTGACGTACGTGTACGCAGAGTCAACCGCAGTCCTGGGTCCTCTGGCCACGTACGCAGAACCGCATGCGTACGATCTTTGCTCGCAGCACGCAGAATCGCTCACGGTCCCGCGGGGCTGGGAAGTCCTGCGCCTCGCCATGCCCACAACGCCGCAAGAGCCAGGCCCGGATGACTTGCTGGCACTTGCCAACGCGGTCAGGGAGGCGGCTTCGGCCACCACCGAAACTTCAGCCCGGCACAGCCACCCTCAGATGGAGCCACCCGCCGGCACCGAAGGCACCCGTCGAGGGCACTTGCGCATCCTCCGCGAGCCGTCTTAGCCGGACGGCCTTCAGCTCCTGAGTTTCGGCTCCCGGACGCATTTCGTCGCCTGGATCAAAACAGGATCTCCCTGCGCGGTAGTCTGGAATCTGCAGATATATCCGCCAGCGGCGCCATGCCGGCGCCACCCAGGGAGCATCATTCATGCCAAAGGTCAGTCCTGAACTGTTGTCCATCCTGCGCTGCCCCGTTACGGGTTCACCGCTGGTCCAAGAGGGCGATGAGTTGGTTTCCACCGATGCCGCTGCGGAAGGCGAAAAGCTCCGCTACACCATTGAGGACGGCATCCCGCTGCTCCTGCCTCCCGAACTGCTGGCCGCAGCTAATGCGGCAACCTCAGGCCAGCACGATTCCAAGGCCTGAGGCGCTTTCTTCCATCAACTTCGCACGGTACCCCTAAGGACTTCCATGACTTTTGACTTCAAAGTGGCTGATATCACTCTTGCGGAGGCCGGCCGCCACCAAATCCGTCTTGCCGAGCACGAAATGCCGGGCCTCATGTCCCTTCGCGCGGAGTTCGGCGCGGAGCAGCCCCTCAAGGGTGCAAGGATTGCCGGTTCCTTGCATATGACGGTCCAAACCGCAGTGCTCATCGAAACCCTCACTGCCTTGGGCGCAGAAGTTCGCTGGGCTTCCTGCAACATCTTCTCCACCCAGGACGAAGCCGCTGCCGCCGTCGTCGTCGGCAAGGGCACCCCGGAAAACCCGCAGGGTGTTCCGGTTTTCGCTTGGAAGGGCGAAACACTTGAGGAGTACTGGTGGACTGCGGAGCAGATCCTCACCTGGCCTGGTGCGGACACCAACCCGGAGTTGGGTCCCAACATGATTCTCGACGACGGCGGCGACGCCACACTGCTGCTGCATAAGGGCGTCGAATTCGAAGCCGCGGGTGCCGTGCCGACGGCCAGCGAGGATGATCCGGAGGAATACGTCCTCATCCTGGATCTCCTGCGCAGGACCCTTGCCGCTGATCCGCAGAAGTGGACCCGCCTGGCTGCCCGCATCGAAGGCGTCACCGAGGAAACCACCACCGGTGTGCACCGCCTGTACCAGCTCGCGGAGCAGGGCAAGCTGCTGTTCCCGGCCATCAACGTCAACGACTCCGTCACCAAGAGCAAGTTCGATAACAAGTACGGCATCCGCCACTCCTTGCCGGACGGCATCAACAGGGCCACGGATGTCCTGATGGGCGGCAAAGTGGCGGTCGTGTGCGGCTATGGCGACGTCGGCAAGGGCGCCGCTGAGGCGCTGCGTGGACAGGGCTCGCGTGTCATTGTCACTGAAATTGATCCTATCTGTGCTCTTCAGGCCGCTATGGACGGCTACCAGGTTGCCAAGCTGGAGACGGTGCTCGCCCAGGGCGACATCTTCATCACAACCACAGGCAACAAGGACGTCATCATGGCCGAGCACATGCTGGGCATGAAGAACAAAGCGATCGTTGGCAACATCGGCCACTTCGACAACGAAATCGACATCGCCGGGCTTGCCAGGATTCCGGGCGTCAGGAAAGTTGAGATCAAGCCGCAGGTCCACGAGTGGGTGTTCGAGGCCGGGACGGATTCCGAACGGTCCATCATTGTGCTGTCCGAGGGCAGGCTGCTCAACCTGGGCAACGCCACGGGCCACCCGTCGTTCGTGATGAGCAACTCGTTCGCCAATCAGACCATTGCGCAGATCGAACTCTGGACCAAGAAGGACCAGCCCGCCGGTGAGCGCGAGTACCGGAATCAGGTCTACGTCCTTCCCAAGATCCTTGATGAGAAGGTTGCGCGCCTCCACTTGGATGCTTTGGGCGTGGAGCTGACGGAATTGAGCAAGGACCAGGCGGACTACCTGGACCTGGATGTTGCGGGTCCGTACAAGCCTGAGCACTACCGCTACTAAGCTGCATAGTCCGCCCCCGGCGGTACCCAAATCGATGGCGAAAGGCCGGGCACGCAACCAGCGTGTCCGGCCTTTCCGGTAGAATTGGGTGTTCGGTAATGCTTGCGGGGGACAGGATGACGGGAACCATGACGGAAGTCGCCAAACGTAAAAAGGGCAAGATCCTTGCCATCATTGGAGTCTGCGCAGCTATTGTCGTGGGTGGAATCGGCGTGGTCACGGTGCCGGGCCTGCTGGCAGGTTCTACGCAGGATTCGGCGGTCGCGCCCACTCCTACCGTCGAAGCCAAACCAGTAGAGTTGGGGATCACCCCGCTTGATGGAGCTGTGGAGTGGAACCCTGTTGTGGGTCCCCAGATCAAAGCAGTCAACGGCAAGCTGAAGGACGTAGTCCTGGCACCGGTGGGTGGCGGGACGGCTGTCCAAGGCAAGACCAGCCCTGATGGCAGCACCTGGACCACTCAGGAAGTGCTGAAGTTCAAAACCCAATACAGCTACACCTTCACCGTTGTGGATACTGCGGGGAAAGAGACCAGGAAGTCCCAAACCTTCACCACGGTTTCTGCCGCCTACGAGGCCGACGCTTCCATCTACCCCCGCCACGGCACCACAGCCGGCTCCGGGCAGCCCATTGAAATCAACTTCAGTGAGCCCGTTGTGGACAAGGCGGCAATGGAGAAGCGAGTGGCCATCACGGTCTCCTCCGGCCAACCCGTGGCCTGGCACTGGTACTCGGACAAGAAGGTCAGAATCCGTCCGGAGGCTTTCTGGGCGTCCGGCACCACCGTCACCGTGGACATGAAGCTTTTGGGCGTCGATTTCGGAAACAACATGATCGGCAACGCTGACGTGGTCTCAACGTTCACCACCGGCCCCCAGAGAGTGGCCGTGGTGGACGACAAAACCAAGACCATGAACGTGTACTCCGACGGCCAGTTGGTTCACACGGCTCCTGTGTCCCTTGGCGGGGAAGACTGGCTTTCGCCCACCGGGTACGCGGTGATCATGGAACAGGAACGCCACTCCAACTTCAACGCCGGAACAATTGGCCTGAAGCCCGGTGACAAAGGCTATTACCCGCCCCTCGTAGTGGAATATGCCAACCGGCTGACGTGGTCCGGCGTGTACGTTCACCAGGCCCTTGAGGCCGCATGGAGCTCCATTGGAGTAGCTAACGTCTCGCATGGCTGCGTGGGCCTGCTGCCGGCGGATGCTGAGTGGTTCTTCAACAACATGAAGACCGGTGACGTTGTCCAGATCCTGAACACCGGCGCACCGGCAGTGGAGCCGCTGGAAGGCTTCGGCGACTGGAACATTCCGTGGGCGAGCTACGCCCAGCGGTAGTCCTGCCGTTAAGATTGTCGAAGCCCGGCAACGGATGTTCGATCCAGACCTCGCATTCACAGCGGAGCACCTTTCCGAGCGCATAACGGCCGCCGCACAAGGTGATGCGTCCACGGTCCTGGCCACCGACGTCGAAACTCTCCATGGAGAAGTCCGCGCACTCCTGACGGAGGTTAGCGAAGAACTACGCGCCTCCTACGGGGCCGAGGACAAGCCAAGGCTCGACGCCGGCCGCCAACCGGGTGCCGACGCCAGGTTGGGCGGCGCTGATCTGATGGGAGCCGACCTCTCCAGCGCGCTCTACCTGACCCAACCGCAGATCAACGCCGCTGAAGGCGACCCCTCCACCCAGCTACCCCACGA
The DNA here is from genome assembly GCA_031179305.1 of Paenarthrobacter sp. Lineage (GTDB taxonomy): Bacteria > Actinomycetota > Actinomycetes > Actinomycetales > Micrococcaceae > Arthrobacter. The sequence continues at coordinate 415,366 of JAPSHX010000001.1, forward strand.
CTCACAAGACCGGATCACTGGTGACTGCAGCGGTATCGGGACTAGCCGGTCGGCCGGCGTCCGGCAGCGTGCGTCTAAGCGAGGAACGAGCGAGCGCGCCGAGGACGGCGGCCGACCGGCGATGGCTGGCGTCGGCCGGTAGCGGGGGCACTAACCGTTAGTGAACGGCAGCTTCCTGAGTCGTTCCCCTACGGTCGCGTTTCGCTGCTCCGCTTGGCGGAGCCGTGTGAGTTCGCGGTTGCGCCGTTCCCCGAGGACTGCTCCTATGTAGTCTTCGGGGATGGTGCCGGCCGGCGGGGGTGGGGCGACGTACCTTGCGAGTTCCGATGCGAGCGAGGCAGCCATGTTAATGCGTGAGGCGGGTGCCATCAGGTAGGCCTGCTGCACGAAGGTTCCTGCCCGGCGAGCGGTGGCATCCGGTACCCTGCCGATATCTGCCATGGCCACCCATGCTTGCAAATGGTGCGGGGCTACGGGCATGATGCGGGGCGTTGAGGGTACTCGTTGCCGGAGGGAGTAGGTGCCCGCAACGATGTCGCCGAGGCGCTTGGATTTGTCGTTGAACAGTGCAACTCCGATTGCGAGGCCGCCGAAGGTCAGGTAGATCTCCAGGAATCCGAGGAGCCCGCGGATGAGGGCGTGCCGAAAACGGATGGATCCGCCGTCGTCGCGCACTATGCGGAGCCCTGTTGCGAGCTTTCCCAAGGATCGCCCCCGTGTCAGGGTTTCCACGGTCACGGGGACGATGACCACCGAGAATATGACGCTGCCGAGGACCATTGCCTGTATGGCTGCGTCGTCGAGATCGCGGGAGGCGCTCGTGATCAGGATGATCAGCAGTATGGCAAGGACGACTTGGGAGATGACGTCCAGGACGAGCCCCAGCGCACGCGCTGCGAAGGAGGCCGGGCGAAGTTCGAGGACCACGGCCTCGCCTGTGATGATTGAACTCATGCCTGCCCCCATGTTTCGCCAACGCTTCGGGCCACTCGACTGCCCGCTGCAACGAGTCTAGCGGCGGGCTGACCTGCCGGTGGATACAGGCGCTAGGGTGGTGGCGTGGACATCGATGCCTTCTCGGCCGTACATGGGGACAAATGGTCGCGGCTTCATTTCCTGGCGCATAAGCGAAGGCTTACGGGCGCCGAAGCGGATGAACTCCTGCGCCTGTACCAGACAGTGTCCGCGCACTTGTCCCTGATCCGGTCCGTGGCGCCCGAGACAGGGTTGTCGGCATCCTTGTCTGCAGCGTTGGCTCAGGCCCGGACTAGGTTCACGGGGGCCCGCTCCAATTTCATGGAGGACCTGGCACGGTTCTTCGTGATTTCCCTTCCCGCGGCCTTCTACCGGATCCGATGGTTGACCATTTGGTGCGGGCTTGCCTTCGTCCTGGTGGCGGGCGCCTATGCCTTGTGGATTGGCACTTCACCGGAGGCGCTGAGGGCCGTGGCGTCCAGCGATGCCAAGGTGCAGCAGTATGTGGACGAAGACTTCATCGACTACTACTCCGAGAACCCCGCGGCCTCGTTCGCCGGCTTGGTGTGGACGAACAATGCGTGGATTTCCGCACAAGCTGTGGCTTTTGGCATTACCGGATTCTGGGTGCCCTTCATCTTGTTCATGAACGCGCAGGCGCTGGGAATCGCGGCGGGACTTTTCCTGGCCACGGGGAAGATGGACATCTTCTTCAGCTACATCCTTCCGCACGGCCTCATGGAACTCACTGCTGTCTTCATTGCCTGCGCGGCGGGGCTAAAGATTTTCTGGGCTATGGTTCGGCCCGGACCGCGGACAAGGCTGCAAGCTGTGGCTGATGAAGGCCGGTCGCTGATTACCGTTGCTTTGGGATTGGTGCTCGTCCTGCTGGTTTCGGGCATTGTTGAAGGCTTTGTGACGCCGAGCCCCCTTCCCGTATGGGCTAAGATCACCATCGGTGCTCTGGTTTTGGCCGGGTACTGGGTCTACACGTTGGTGCTCGGTGGGAAGGCAGTCCGCGCGGGCGTTACAGGAGATATGGATGCCAACGACGCCGGGTATCGCAGCATTGCATCGTAGACCTTACAGTTACGTTTCAATCTGGTCGCAGCCGGGGTGGCACCGCGTGTCAGTGTAATGCCGGGCGGTAGGCTCGAATGCAGACAAGAGAGCCGGCAGCAAGCAATCGCCGGTGGATGCCTACGGAAGTGAAACCCGCTGTGAGCGACAAGAGCCCAAAACCACAAGAACCGGACACGGACGTCCATGAGGACCCCAATGAACCGGCCTTCGACTGGATGAAGCCGAAGACGTCCAGTGGTGCATCTGCGGCCACTCCTGCAGCCAGCACCGGATCTGCGGCCGGCACCGGAGCCACACACAAGACCGGGGCAACGCCGTCGGCCGCGAAGCCGTCAGTCAACACTGCGTCAACTCCCACTACCGCGACGCCTGCCACCGGCCAGCCCGGGAGCCGCGCGGACCGCAAAGCTGCAGAAGCGGCGGAGGGGGAAGTCGAGCCGCCGCTGTTCGCCGACACCCTCGCGGGCGCTTCCAGCACCAAGCAGCCGGCGCACTACTCAGAACCCCTGCCGACGTCGGCTCTTCAGATACGTCCTCCGGAAGACGAAGTGGCGCGACGAAACGCTGAACGCGAGCAAGCAGCAAAGGTGAAACCGATCGGCCCGCGGATCTTCCAGGTGCTTTTGGCGGTTTTCTACCCGGTGATCCTGTTGGTGCTTGCCGTGCGGGCAGTCACCAGCCCGCTGTTTCTCTGGGTGGAGTACAACCGCCCGGGCTTCCCCGGCGACGGCTACGGTTTCAGCACTGATGACCGTATGACGTATGGCTCATATGCGGTTGATTACCTCAGTAACTGGGCCGGCCCGCGCTACCTGGGAGGCTTGGTCAACCAGGACGGCGACAAGCTCTTCACCGACAGCGAAGTGTCGCACATGGCCGACGTGAAGCTGGTCATTCTGTCCTCCTTCGGGGCCGGGCTTTTGCTCATCATCCTCAGCATCATCGCCATCCTGTATCTGCGTAAGAGAAGCACGGGCGGGATCCGCCGCGGACTCTTTGCCGGTTCAATCGTCACGCTGGTCGTCATTATTGGCCTCGCCGTTTTGGCCGTCCTGAGCTGGCAGCAGTTCTTTACCGAGTTCCACCGCATCTTCTTCGCGAATGGAACGTGGACATTCTCGCTGGAAGACACCCTCATCCGGCTCTTCCCGGGACAGTTCTGGATTGACGCGGGCATTGTCATCGGGGCACTGGTGTTCCTCGCAGCGACGCTGACATTCATCTTCACGTGGCCTACCAAGCGGCGTCGCGGCCTTGCGACGGCACAAACAGACGAGGACCGCGAGGAACTTGGCGAGGCGGCTTCCACGAACGACGACGCCGACAGCCTCCGCAAGGAACCCACAGGAATTACGCGCTAGCAGGTACGTCCCGTGCCGTGCTGCATCTGCGGTGGCCCAGCCAAGCGGGGAATCTACTTCGCATAGAGCTTCTCCACAGCCGCTGAAAAGTCGTTGAGCACCGCGGCCCGCTTCAGCTTCAGCGAGGGCGTCAGGTGCCCTGACTCGACGCTGAGTTCGGCCGTGATGAAAGCGAACTTCTTGATCGACTCGGCAGCCGAGACGAGCTTGTTGGCCTCGTCCACTGCCGACTGAACAGCCGCCTTTACCCGGTCATCGCCAGCGGCTTCCTCGGGGGTCAGGGCGCCGGCCTTGTTCTCGGCGCTCCAGTCGGCAAGTCCTTCGGGGTCCAATCCGACCAGTGCCGCGACGAAGGGCCGGCCGTCGCCGACCACTACTGCCTGACCCACCAGGGGGTGTTCGCGGAGCTTCTCCTCCAAAGGGGCCGGTGCCACGTTCTTTCCAGCGGCCGTGACCAGGAGGTCCTTCTTGCGGCCGGTGATGGTCAGGAAGCCGTCGGCGTCGAGCTCGCCGAGGTCGCCGGTGCGGAAGAAGCCGTCAACGAAGGAAGCCCGATTGGCCTCTTCATTGTTGTGGTAGCCCTTGAAGACACCAATGCCCTTGACCAGCACTTCGCCGTCCTGCGCCACCCTGATGGTGGTTCCAGGGAGGGGAATGCCCACCGTACCGATGCGGGACATGCTGGGAGTGTTGACGGTACAGGGTGCAGTGGTCTCTGTTAGCCCGTAGCCCTCAAGAACGGGAACTCCCGCGCCGTGGAAGAAATGGTTGTCCCGGAGGCTGAGGGGACTGGCTCCGGAAACCGTGTAGCCGACGTCGCCGCCGAAAACGTCCCGCACCTTGGGATAAAGGAGCTTGTTGAAAGTGGTGTGCTTCAGGCTCAGAAGCCAACCCGGTCCCTGCCCCTCACCACGGCTTGCGAGGTCCACCGCCGTCGAATATTCAACCGCGGTGGCCGAAGCTGCCGAGAAGAGGGCGGACTTACCGCTCATGGCCGCTTTGTGGCTGGCGCCCGCGTAGACCTTCTCGAAGATGCGGGGCACGGCGAGCAGGAAGGTGGGCTTGAAGGATCCAAGATCCGCCATGAGTCCGCTGGTGCCGGCACTGTGTCCCAGCGTGATGCCTGCCGTGAGGCAAACAACCTGCACAGCCCTGGCGAGGACGTGCGCCAGGGGCAGGAACATCAGGGTTCGTGCGTCTTGCTGCATGAGCAGTTCGGGGAGGAACGGGATGACGTTACGTGCCACGAGGACAAAATTGCCATGAGTGATTTCGCAGCCCTTGGGCTTGCCCGTGGTTCCGGAGGTGTAGACGATTGATGCCAGGCTCGACAGGTTCGCTGCGCTGCGCTGGCGCTCCAGTTCGGCGTCCATGATGCCGACCCCGACGGCGGAGACGCTGGTCAGGTTGGGTGCGTCGCCGTCGTGCTCCATCCGGATGATGGCCACAGGTTCCTCAGCCAGGGCCGCTGAGTGTTCCACTACCGCATGGACGAGGCTCGCTTTGGCAGTGTCCTCCACAAAGATACGCCTGGCTCCGGAGTCCGTGAGGATCCACTCGATCTGGCTCCCCGAAGACGTCTCATAGATGGGGACGGTGACTCCGCCGGCCATCCAGATGGCGAAGTCCACCAATGTCCATTCAAAGCTTGAGCGGGACAGCACGGCTACGGGATCTCCGGGATTGAGCCCACCCGCGATCAGGCCTTTGGCCAAGGCAGTGACGTCGGCCAGGAACCTGGCGGCCGAAATGTTCAGCCAGCCGTTCGCGGTTTTGTGCGCGTACAGGTTACCGAACGGATCCTTGTGGCAGCGTTCCAGGAGGAGGTCCGTCACGTTGGTGTTCGGGTCCGCCTCGACCAGAAGCTCCGTGCTTGCTTCCCTCACTGCTTGCCTCCTCCTAGATCCACGATGGCATCCACATCCTCATCCGCCACTCCTGGTAGGTGATGACTTCCGCCGTGAGCACAGGATAGAAGAATGCTGTGGTCAGCACTGCCAGCACCAGGACCAGGGCCACTATGTAAAACCCGGATCGTCGCCGCCAGACGGGATCGCTGCTGCGTCCCAATACCAACCCCAGCACATACGTCAAGCCCAAAACCAGGAACGGTTCGAAGGAAACGGCGTAGAAGATGAACATGGTGCGTTCCGGGTACATGAACCACGGAAGGTAACCGGCGGCTACGCCGGCGAGGATGGCACCGGCACGCCAGTCGCGGCGGCCGGCCCACCAGAACAGCAAGATGACCAAGGCGATGGTTCCACCCCACCACAGCACTGGATTGCCCACCGGCAGGATGGCCGAGGAACACGTCTCAACAACACAGCCCGGGGTACCCGGTTTGGGCGTCTGATAGAAGAACGAAGTGGGACGGCCCATGATGAGCCACGTCCACGGGCTCGACTCATACGGATGGTCGGAGCTGAGGCCTTGATGGAATTTGTAGGCTTCAAGGTGGTAGTGCGCCAGGGACCGAACGGAGTTGGGCAGCCAGTCCCAGCCGGGGGCCGGGTTGGTGGCAGCCCACTGCCGATAGTAAGCGTCCTTCGAGAGGAACCAACCCATCCAACTAAGCACATAGGTGACGGCGGCAACCGGGATGATGGTCACGAAGGCGGGGAGGCCATCCTTGATGATGCCGGCGCTGAACCAGCTCCGGATGCCTGCGATACGCCGGGCGCTCAGGTCCCACAGCACGGTCATCAGTCCGAAGGCGGCCACGAAGAACAGCGCCGACCATTTGGTTCCCACAGCCAGGCCAAGGCAGAGGCCGGCAACCAGTCGCCACCACCGCATTCCAAGCCAAGGGCCCGCAACCAGTTGGGTCGGTGTGGGACGGTGTCCCGGCGAAGCAGCCGCTTGAGCGGCGAGACGGGAAGCCAGACGACGGCGGCCGTCGTCGCGGTCCATCAATAGGGCGCCGAAAGCGGCCAGTATCCAGAGTGCCAGGAAGACGTCCAGCAGCGACGTACGGGAGAGCACCAGATGATGGCCATCGGTGGCCAGCAGGAGCCCGGCAACAGCACCGAGAGTGTGCGAGCGGAACAGCTTCAGTGCGATGAGTGAAACGAGGAACACCGTCAGGGTGCCTGCCAAAGCCGCGCCGAACCGCCAGCCAAAGGGGTTGTCTCCGCCGAACAGCCACATCCCGAAGGCAATCATCCATTTACCGACCGGCGGGTGGACCACGTACTCGGGAGTGTTGAGTAGTATGTCCGGGTTGCCGGCATTGAAGGAATCGTTTGCGTTGGCCGGCCAACTGCGTTCGTAGCCACTTACCACATAGGAGTAGGCATCCTTGACGTAGTACGTTTCGTCGAACACCAGGCTATGCGGGGTATCCAGCCGGAAGAAGCGGAGGATGCCGCCCAGGAGCGCCGTAATGGTGGGGATCAGCCAAAACCACAAGCGCAACGAGGCCGGGTAGTCGCGCCAGCTTTGCACACCACCGATCAGGCGTTCCTTCAACGCTTGGGCGGTGTACGCCTCGGCCGGTCGGACGATCCAACGGTGGCCTTCCAGCACGCGGCCAGGCAAAGTTCCGCCGGGGCTGTCGTTCAACGCCGCCGCCTGCCGAGGTGCTAACCCGACTTCGCGGTTGGGTGCATCCGGCTGACCGCTGCTTACCTTCACAGCCATGTCTGCTGGTTCCGGGGTCGCCGGGGACACCACCGGAGATCCGGAAGCGGTAGCAGGAATGGGCGACTGGTTCACCCGCTCATGCTACCTTTCCATCCTTGCTGTATCCCTGAACCCCGCGGCTGCATCCTTGAAGCCCCTGCGGCATTAGGCTTGGCAGGTGGACGAACAACGCAGCACCCCGGACGAGACACCCTTCAACGACGACCTGGATGAGTCAGCCGCTGCCGCTGATTCCGGTGCAACTCCCGGCGTCGGCAGGATCGTGCTTGCCGCAACACCCATCGGCAATGTGGGCGACGCATCCGCGCGCTTGGTTGAACTCCTTGGCACCTCAGACATTGTGGCTGCAGAGGACACCCGGCGTTTGCACCGGCTGGTAACGGCGCTGGGCGTCGAGGTCACCGGACGCGTCATCAGCTACCACGAGCACAATGAAGTGGCCAAGACTGGTGAACTCCTAGACCACGTGCGCGCCGGCAAGACCATCCTGATGGTCAGCGACGCTGGCATGCCCGCGGTTTCCGACCCGGGTTTCCGTTTGGTGGAGGGCGCAGTTGCCGCCGGACTAACAGTAACTGCCGTTCCCGGACCCTCTGCGGTGCTGACGGCCTTGGCGCTGTCCGGCTTGCCCACCGACCGCTTCTGCTTTGAAGGATTCCTGCCGAGGAAGTCGGGGGATCGGAACTCACGTCTCCTTGACCTCGCAAACGAACGCCGCACCATGGTCTTCTTTGAGGCCCCACACAGGCTTGAGGTCATGTTGCGCGCACTGCACGAGCGCTTCGGGGCCGATCGCCGTGTGGCCGTGTGTCGCGAGCTGACCAAGACCTACGAGGAAGTCATCCGCGGCACGTTGCGTGAACTGCTGGAGTGGGCGGAGAACAACGAAGTACGTGGCGAAATCGCTGTGGTGGTGGGCGGTGCACCCGAACAGGAACCCGGCAAGCCTGAGGACCATGTCGCCGCGGTGAACGAACTCATTTCCCAAGGTATCCGCTTGAAGGAAGCTGTGGCCGCAGTGGCCGACGATGCCCGCGTCAGCAAGCGGGAGCTTTATTCGGCAGTCCTCGCGGCGCGCTGACGGACGCTGTGCAGCTGCACAAAACGGCGGCCTTGTGGCAGTGCGTGAAGGCGTAGACACTGCTTCTCGGGTGGCAGTACCGTGGCAGTAATTCAAGCCACTTCCGGCAACGAACCCCAGTGGTGCAATTCTCCAAAGCACCCTAGACGAAGGAGTCGCCATGACTGTCACGGTTGAACGCGAAAGCGAACTGCTGGCTTCCGTCCCTACCGGCCTGCTGATCAACGGTCAGTGGCGCCCGGCTGGTTCTGGAAAGACCTTTGATGTTGAGGACCCGGCCACGGGCAAGGTCCTGCTCAGCATCTCCGACGCCGGTGCTGAGGACGGCGCTGCCGCGCTCGACGCCGCTGCTGCCGCCCAGGCTGATTGGGCCCGCACGGCACCGCGCGAACGCGGTGAAATCCTGCGCCGCGCCTTCGAATTGGTCACCGAGCGCGCCGAAGACTTCGCACTGCTGATGACCCTTGAAATGGGCAAGCCCCTTGCCGAAGCCCGCGGTGAGGTCACCTACGGTGCCGAGTTCCTGCGTTGGTTCTCCGAGGAAGCAGTCCGCGTGTCCGGCCGCTACTCCGCTGCTCCTGATGGCAAGAACCGCCTGCTCGTGCAGAAGAAGCCGGTGGGCCCCTGCCTGCTGATTACCCCGTGGAACTTCCCGCTGGCCATGGCCACCCGCAAGGTAGCCCCCGCCGTCGCTGCTGGTTGCACCATGGTGCTCAAGCCTGCAAACCTGACTCCGCTGACCAGCCTGCTCTTCGCTCAGGTCATGCAGGAAGCCGGTCTGCCCGCCGGTGTCCTCAACGTCATTCAGACCTCCACCGCCGGTGCCGTCACGGGTCCGCTGATCAAGGATGACCGTCTCCGCAAGATTTCCTTCACCGGCTCCACCCCGGTTGGTCAGGCCCTGATCCGTGAAGCCGCGGATAAGGTTTTGCGCACCTCCATGGAACTGGGCGGCAACGCCCCGTTCGTGGTCTTCGAAGATGCTGACCTGGACAAGGCCGTTGAAGGTGCCATTGCCGCCAAGATGCGCAACATGGGCGAGGCTTGCACCGCCGCGAACAGGTTCATCGTGCACGAGTCCGTGGCTGATTCCTTCGCGGAGAAGTTCGCCGCCAAGATCGGTGCATTGACCACCGCTCGCGGTACGGAGCCTGAATCCAAGGTTGGTCCGCTGATCGACGGCAAGGCCCGCGATGGCGTTCACGCCCTCGTTTCCGAAGCCGTAGCGGGAGGTGCCACAGCCGTCACCGGTGGTGCCGCCGTCGAGGGTCCCGGCTACTTCTACCAGCCCACCGTGCTGAAGAACGTCGCAGCCGATGCCCGCATCCTGCAGGAAGAGATCTTCGGGCCGGTAGCGCCGATTATCACCTTCTCCACCGAGGATGACGCTGTTCGCCTGGCCAACAACACCGAATACGGTCTGGTGGCCTACGTCTTCACGAAGGACCTCAACCGCGGCCTTCGAATCAGCGAACGTATCGAGACCGGCATGCTCGGCCTCAACGCAGGCGTCATCTCCAACGCCGCTGCACCGTTCGGTGGCGTCAAGCAGTCCGGCCTGGGCCGCGAAGGCGGTTCTGAAGGCATCGAAGAGTACCTCTACACCCAGTACGTAGGTATCGCGGACCCTTACGCCGACTAGGCCGCACAGGATCCGGTCCGCCGCTCTCGCAACAAGAACGGTTGACATACGCAGGGGCCCGGCCCCGGAACCATAAGTTCCGGCGTCGGGCCTTTGCTTTACCGCGGGTTGTCCTGACCGCGAACGGATCTGAACCGGGCCTGAATCTAGCGGCGCTGGGGGAGCAGGCCCCTGAATCTGTGCCACCACCGGGCAACCGCCCGGCCCAGGGCCTTGCCGAGTCTTCCAACAGCCCGGAACGGCGCCCCGAGCGCATGGACCCAGCGCTGCATCATCGACGGCGGCAGCCAGTCAGCGCGGAAGCGCACCAACCACCGGGCATTGTTTCGCAGCGCCTCACGGACGACGGCGATACGGCCCGCCGCTGCCGGCGCCGGCGTTGCCATGCGACCGTAGCGTTGCCGTTCGAAATCCGAGGTGAGGGAAGCGACTGCTGCGTGCGCGGCGTCGTCGAGCCCTCCCGAGTCTCCAAGAGCGGCACTGGAGCGCAGCCGGACGGAGAAGTGCCGGGGCGTCTCGCTGGGTGTCGATGGCACGCCGTAATCGGTAGCGAGGTCCTGCAGCTCCTCCCACGCAAGTACGGGGGAAGGATCCTTGAAACCAGGGATGCCGGTCTCATCCGGAGGTTTTTGGTTCAGCCGGCGTCGCCGGAGGACCGTCCGGCTCAGCCTCGGGGACCAGAGGAATCCGGCGAGCAGCAACACCCCGGCCGCCGCGGCGGCGATCGCGGGGAGCGGGTTGGTAGTGGCTGAACCCGCCGAAGGGCTCTCCACCCCGGGAATCGGGACGGGCGCTGCTGCCGGCGGGGCGGGGGTTGTGAGGACTTCTTTCTCATCTGCGTTGGTGCTGAGATTACTGGGAACAGAGGATTCCGTGGCGTATTCGGGGACGACGCCCCGCGACGGCGTTGGTTCAAAGGGAACCCAGCCCAGGCCCTCAAAATACAGTTCGGGCCATGCATGAGCATCCCGGGCGTCTACCTCGTACTCCGGGAAGGAACCCTGGCCGACCAAAGCCACGGACTCGCCCGTGAGGCGGCCAGGCGCGTACCCGACGGCAATGCGGCTCGGAATGCCTTCGGCCCTCGCCATCACGGCCATGGCTGAGGAGAAATGAACACAATAGCCGCTCTTCACTGCAAGGAAATCAGCCAGGACAGAGAGGCCATTACCGTCATAGCCGTTCTGCACAGGAGCTTGCAGGGAGTAGATGAACTCGCCGGAACGCAGGTACTTCTGGAGGGCCAGCGCCTTGCCGTAGTTGCTGCCCGCGGATGCCGTAACGGTATCGGCTGTTTGGCGCACGATGTCTGGAAGGTTGCCCGGGATCCTCAGGAAGTCTTCTGAAATGCCCTGCGGAACGGAAGTGGCTTGGGACAGGGACTCTGATGTGATCCTGGGGGCTGCGGAGAAGACGACGTACCGTTGCGCACGGGTGGTAGTCTCCGTGCTCATGATGCTCAAAGTGGCCGGATCCCATGTCCAGCGGCCGTTGAGGCCGTTCACCGAAGCCGGAGCAAACGGGGCAGGAAGGTAAGGGCTGGTGAACAGGCCTGCGTTGACGGAGGTCACGGCATTGACCACCTCGCCTTGGACGGCATACCCCGTCTCGATCCTGTCCGCACCTACGCGGCGCTCGCCTGCACGATCATCCGGAGCCCAGGTTTCGCCGTCGAAGTGGTCAATGGTGACTGACCTCAAATACAGGGGTGCGTTGGCGCTCGTGGCATACGTGATGCGACCCGAACCGGTAGGACTCCTGAGGCTGTTGCCCAGGGTGATCATGGGATTAAGCCCATTGGAGGTGCCCCACGGGCTGAGCCGTGAACCCTGCGGAAACGTGCCGGTCTCGAAACCCGGTATGGCCAAGGGCACGGTCATGGTCAATGCCAGTGCCAATCCACCAGTGATGACTGAGCGCCTGAACTGGCCGGCACCACGCCCCGAACCGGACTGGAGCCTGGCATCAGGGGCGAACCAGTGGCTGCACCCAAGGATGAGCAAATAACCCACGGCCGCGCCGATGAATCCCGCTACTCCCACGCTCTGCGGCTTGATGGTGGCCGGAACCACCATGACCGCCAGCAGGCCGATGCCGCTGGCCGCAGGCATGGAAAGTGGGACGGCCAAGGCATCAATGAGGATCACCAGAAGCCCCAGGCAGGCACACACAACGAAGACGATTCCAGCGTTTGGTGCCACCGGCGCGCTTTCGGACACCACGGTTTCGGCGGCCCGTTTGATCAGACGTCCGACGGCGGTGAAGGTTTCGGTGGTAGGAATAAACCCCGCCAGGCTCTCCTGGCGGCAGAAGATGAAGCTGAGCACAGCTGCCAAGGTGGCAAAGGAGCCCAAAGTCGCGATCAGCGGCTGGGCCCGTAGCGCCCGGAGGACAGCAAGCGTCAGTGCCACCACTACCACGGTGGTGATCAGCGGCATGAACCAGGCCCAACCCCGGAGGACACCGTTCAAGGACAATGCCGCACCAAGCACAGCAACCACCACTGATCCTGCCATGGCCCATGGATAGGGCCCTGGACCCGGGACCTGAGGCCGGGACGGCTTCGTGGACGAAGGCGCGCGGGCAGTTCCACCCGGTTGCGTCGGAGCGCTGGGGGAGCCCTGGTGGGATGTCGCGGTCATCGTGGCACCGCCGCTCCACGCCGGACGTCCATGGCCGCGTCGGCGGCTGCTACGATGCCGCCAGCATCGAAGGCTGACCAGGCAGCCGTCAACTGGGTCTTCGATGTCACAGCTGCTGCCTTCCAGCCGGCGAGGCGCAAGATCTCAAGTACTTCCTCGTTGTTCCGTGAAGCATCGGTCATCACCAAGGCAAAGGCGTTGGCGCCATAGCCGGCCGCCGGGGCGAGCGTCCTTGCCTCGGCATGCGTCAGGTTACCTACCAGGGCAAGCAGGGGACCGCGCAAACGGTGCGCTGAGAGTTTGTCCATGAGACGGTCGTTAAACGGCGAATCAGCTTCCGTGCCTGCCGGACCGGGGGAGCCCTCTTTGTGTTGGGAGATTTGGTTGCGCTCTGAACTGTGCTCCGTCCTCTGGTGCTCCAGCCTGTTGTGCCTCGGGCCGCCCAGCTCCACTGCTGCAAGACTCTCTGCGATGGCTTGAAGGCCGCCCACCCCCGCGAACTCCTCCATTTCCGGGTCCGGTGCTGACCGCGAACGATGGAACGCCGGGCTGCCAAATGCGTCCAGGAGCCGCAGCGAATAGCTGCGTTCTGCCAAGTGCGCGGCAATGGAAATCGCCGCCGTGACCATCCACTCGAAGTTCGCATTGGTGACAAGGTCCGAGTCCTCATCATGGCTCCCGAAGACAGAATTACCTCCGGCGGCAAAGGCGGCGAATCTCTGGTCAAGGATGAGAGTGGCCTCAGGGGTGGTCACCGACTCCTCCTGCCGCACCATGAGCTGGCCATGGCGGGCAGTAGCTGCCCAGTGAACGCGGCGCATGGGATCACCGTGCCTGTACTCACGGGTCATGATGTCGTCGTCGCTGGGATTGGCCCGGATACGGGTCGCCGTCACGCCATCGTTGCCACGCGCACCGGCGAGGCCCGTGACGGGAAGTTCGACGGCGGCGGGCGTCACTGTGAGGATGTCGCCGTCGTCAATTGCATGTCGCCGCAGCGATAAGCCGAAAGGGTCACTGAACTCTGCAGTGACCGGACCGATCCGGAACTGTCCACGCTTGCCCGAGCGCAAGTGATATTCGTAGCGGCTGGTGCCTCCGGAAGCTGATCGGGCGGGAAAACGGAATGCGGGTGGCTCACCGAAGCGGGGAGGCAACTGCTCCTCCATGATCACGTGCCCCGTGGAAAATGACGACCGGGCAACAGCGAGGCGAACGGTCGTGGTGCCTGACGTCTCCACCGTGGACGGATTGAACTCCCGGTACACCTGGAACTTGGGTTTGAGCACCCGGACACCGGCAAGCGCCACCAGCGGAAGGAGAAGCAAGAGGACAGCCAGAGTCAAGAGGTCACGCCTGCCCATGACATAGGCGCACCCCAGGGAAACGGCCCCGGCGGCCAGAAGCCCCCAGCCACGGTTGGTGAATAGGTGTTTGGGAAGCCGATCCATGAGCGCCATACCGGCATCTCTCCTAAACGCTGTGCCTATCCCTGCGCCATGCGCCGGGCGGTTCCTGGGCCACGGGTAAGGAAGCGAAGATGCCCCGGAGAATGCTCTGCGGCGTATCGCCCGAACTCGCAGCCTTGCGGTCCAGTATGATCCGGTGGGCGAGCACCGATTCGGCCACGTCCACTACGTCATCCGGGAGGACGAAATCGCGGCCATCCAGTGCCGCCGTTGCCTTGGCCGCACGGAGCAGTTGCAGCAATGATCGGGGGCTGGCACCAAGACGGAGCCGTGCACTGTCGCGGGTCGCCCGTCCAATGGCCACGGTGTACTCCTTAATGGCAGTGGAGACATAAACCTGCTGGACGGTGGCGATCATGGCGGCCACATCGGCGGCCGTAACTACAGGCGTCACCTTAATCAGTGGCGAGGACGCCTGATGCGTCTCCAACATCTCAATCTCGGCGTCCTTATCCGGGTAGCCCATGGAGATCCTGGCCATAAAGCGGTCACGTTGTGCCTCCGGCAGCGGGTACGTGCCTTCCATCTCGATGGGGTTCTGTGTAGCTACCACCATGAAAGGCAGTCCCAGCTGATACGAATGGCCGTCCACAGTTACCTGGTGCTCTTCCATGCACTCAAGCAAGGCGGACTGGGTTTTGGCCGAAGCGCGGTTGATTTCGTCGCCGATCACGATGTTCGCGAACACGGCACCAGGCCGGAACTCGAACTGCCGGGACGACTGGTTATAGATAGACACCCCGGTGACGTCGGAAGGGAGAAGGTCCGGGGTGAATTGAATGCGGGACACCGTACAGTCAACAGTGCGGGCCAGCGTCTTTGCGAGCAACGTCTTGCCGACCCCCGGCACGTCCTCCAGCAGGAGGTGCCCCTGGGCCAGCAGCACAGTTAGCGCGAGCTTGGCGGCGTCGGCTTTTCCATCGATGACTTTGTTGATGGAACCAAGGATGCGCTCGCTGGCATCGTGGAACCGTTCCGCATCCATGACGTGCGGCTTGTGCCCATTGAGCCCCGCGCCGTCACGCGGCAGGGAACTGTAAGCCTCGCCCTGAACAGGAGAAGGTTCAACGGTGACTTGTCGCTTGGACTCCATGAATTGCCCTTCAGCCATGGCCGTGCCAGTAGCTGTCTTCGCTGAGTGCTGCTGGTGTTGGCCGCTTGTCCGTTCCAGACTACCCAGACATTGGCCTGCGCTAACATACTGCTCCGGAATTTATGTGCCAAAGGGAATTTATGCTTCGCTCCTCCTGGGCGCCCGGGGAGGACCGCGGTCCGATTAAGGTGGAAGCATGTGCAATTCCCTCGCTCCCGCACCTTACCGGGCGCCTTCCGACGCAGCAGACGAAAAAGACTCACGCCGGGAGTACCCGCCAGCGCCCCAACCACTGCCCGTGCCCGTGATGGACAACCACACGCATCTGGACTTTAGGCACGGCTTGATTGAGATCTCGATCCGGGACGCGATGGACTCCGCGGAAGCCGTTGGTGTGCAGGGGGCGGTCCAAGTGGGCTGTGACCTCGAATCCTCCCGGTTCACAGTGCAGGCGGTGGAAGCTGACCCCCGGCTACTCGGTGCCGTAGCAATCCACCCCAACGATGCCCCCGAATATGCGGCGCGTGGTGAACTGGAATCGGCGCTCACCGAGATCGAGGCGCTGGCCGGTCATCCGCGTATCCGGGCCATCGGCGAGACAGGGCTGGATTTCTTCCGAACCCACGGAGAGGGGCTCGCCCATCAGCGGTACTCCTTCCGGCGGCACATCGATATCGCCAAGAGGCTCGGGCTGACGCTGCAGATTCACGACCGGGATGCCCACGACGACGTAGTGCAGGTCCTGCGGGAGGAAGGTGCCCCGGATCGCGTGGTATTTCACTGCTTCTCCGGAGATGAGGAACTAGCCCGGATCTGTAACGAAAACGGCTGGTACATGTCCTTCGCCGGCACCATGACGTTCAAGAACGCCGGGAATCTCCGCGCTGCCCTGGCCATTGCTGAACCCAGCAGGATTCTGGTGGAAACCGATTCGCCGTTCCTCACGCCCCATCCCCACCGTGGGCGGCCGAATGCGAGCTACATGGTTCCCTATACAGTCCGGTCCATGGCTGACGTGACAGGAGATGACTTGGCCGAACTCTGTTCGCGGTTGTCCAAAAACACCCTGAATGCCTATGGTTCATGGGCCTAAGCCCCCTCTGTCGACTACCAGGAGCGCCCCCACCGTGGATACCCGGTATGCACCATTCTTGGTTCGTTTATAACGGATCGGTTACTGTGTTAAACAAGTAGCCGGGGTCGGGGAAGGCCTTCGGACAACTGCGCCGGTTGATTCCGGAGCAATCAGTTGAATGTTTTTTGGCGGCGCAGATGCCGGCAGCAAGTGTAGGACCAGGCTTATCGCCTGGCCCTCCGTTTTTGCGGTCGGCATTACTTTTGCGCTTTTCCCCGTGCCCGGATGGTCTGAGAGTAATGGGCGATCGTGATCAAGTTCTTCACAACGGATGGCAAGTTCAGTTTCCTCAAAGTAGGTACCCAGTTGCTGGTGGTTGCAGCGCTGGTGGTTGGTGTCGTGGCCTTTGTCGGCAACAACAAGACCGTCACCCTCAACGTGGACGGCAAAGTGAGCTCCATCCAGACCTTTGGCGGCACTGTTGACCAAGTGGTCAAAGCAGCCAAGGTCGAGTTGAAGGACGCAGACCGCGTTTCCCCGGCTCTCGACGCGCGGATCGAAAACGGATCCGTAGTGAACGTCAACCTGGCCAAGGCAGTGTCCATCGAACTGGACGGCGCCCGGAAGACCGTGAACACCACAGCACCTGACGTTGCAGGCCTGGTGAGCGAACTCGGTGTGGCAAGTTCCTCCGAAATCTCCCAGCCCAAAGAAGCGTCCTTGGAAGTAACAGGATCCTTCGTTTCCATCTCCACGCCCAAGACCATCAGCGTCGTAGCTGACGGCAAGGACACCAGCACCACCACGACGGCGAACGACGTCGCCACCGTGCTCAAGGACACCGGAATCACGCTCGGCGCCAACGACCGCATCTCCCAGCCGGGCAATGCCCCCATCGTCCAGGACATGGTGATTAAGGTCTCCCGCGTGGACACCAGCAAGACCGCCGAAGCCACCGAAGAAGTACCCTTCGAAAGCGTGAAGAGTGATAGCGCTGAACTCTTCAAAGGTGAAGAGAAAGTGACTCAGGAAGGCGTGGCAGGGTCCTTGGTCAAGACCTTCAAGCTGGTCCTCGTGGACGGCCGCGAAGCGTCACGCACCCTGGTCTCCAGCAACGTCGCGACCGAGCCGGTGACCGAAAAGATCAGCGTCGGCACCAAGGCCCGCCCCGTCCCCACCCCTGCCCCGCAGGCAGCAGCCGCAACCGCAGCGCCCACAGCCAGTGGCCCCACCGGTGCACCGAACGAAGCCATGTGGGACAGGATTGCACAGTGTGAATCGGGCGGAAACTGGTCCATCAACACCGGCAACGGCTACTACGGTGGCCTTCAGTTCTCCAGCCCCACCTGGCTTGCCAACGGTGGTGGAGCCTACGCTCCCAACGCCAGCCTTGCCACCAAAGCCCAGCAAATTGACATCGCCAACCGCCTCTACGCCAAGAACGGGCTCAGCGACTGGGGCTGCGCCCACGCAGCCTGACCCCGCACAGGCGATACGATACCTAGGTGACTGAACCGAATTCCGAACCCGCCGCCGTCGCGCCTTTGATGGGCGCCACAGACATCCGACGGCTCGCCGAGGAAATCGGTGTACGCCCCACGAAAACTCTGGGGCAGAACTTTGTAATCGACGGCAACACCATCCGTAGGATTGTGGCCGCAGCAAACATTGGCGACGACGAAACCGTGCTGGAGGTGGGCCCCGGGCTTGGCTCCTTGACACTCGGTTTGCTGGACGCGGCCAAGGCTGTGGTCGCCGTCGAAATCGACCCCGTGTTGGCCGAAAAGCTACCGGCGACTGTGCGCGCCTGGCGGCCCGGGGCGGAGGACAACTTCCACCTGGTGTTGTCGGACGCCATGAAGGTCACTGAGCTGCCTGTGCCACCCACCGCGTTGGTGGCCAACCTGCCTTACAACGTGGCCGTTCCCGTGGTGCTCCACCTGCTGCAACACTTCCCCAGCCTCCAGCACGGCTTGGTCATGGTTCAGGATGAGGTTGCAGATCGCCTGGCCGCCACACCTGGATCCAAGATCTACGGTGTCCCGTCGGTCAAGGCAGCCTGGTACGGGCATATGCGCAAGGCCGGCGTTATCGGGATGAACGTCTTCTGGCCCGCGCCGAAGATCCATTCAGGCCTGGTTGCCTTCACCCGGCACAACCCCCCGGAAACGCATGCCACGCGTGAACAGGTATTCGCCGTCATTGATGCTGCCTTCGCGCAGCGGCGGAAAACGTTGCGCGCGGCACTCGCCGGTTGGGCCGGGAGCGCCGCCGAAGCGGAGCAGTGCCTCGTGGCCGCCGGTGTTGACCCCACGGCACGCGGCGAGGTCCTGGACATCCATGCCTACGTCAGGATCGCCGAAGCCCGCCACCCCGTGGACGCATGAACCCGGGTAACCGCAAGCCAAGCAGCCTCCCGTTTGTGGGGGATCGCTTTCATGCCCGCACGGTTCGCGTCAAAGCCCCGGGCAAGATCAACGTCTCCCTGAGCGTAGGACCGTTGCGGCCCGACGGATACCATTCGGTGGCCAGCGTGTACCTCGCAGTCTCCCTCTACGAAGAAGTGGCGGCCACAAGTACTGAGGCTGAAGGAATCACTGTCAGCATCAGCCCGGACAGCACACTGGACCTGGACGGCGTGGACATCCCCTTGGACGAGCGCAATCTCGCCTACAAGGCTGCGGCCATCATGGCTGAAATGTCCGAGAAGCCAACCGGCGTGCACTTGGAAATCACCAAGCGTGTTCCCGTGGCCGGTGGCATGGGCGGTGGCTCTGCAGACGCCGCCGCCACGCTCCTGGCCTGCGATGCGCTCTGGAACAGCGGCCTCTCACGCGAGGAACTGGCGCATCTGGCAGCCGAGTTGGGCGCCGACGTGCCGTTCTCACTCCTGGGAGGCACCGCCGTCGGGCTTGGGGTGGGAGATAAACTTTCGCCCGCACTGGCCAAGGCGCAAATGGATTGGGTGCTGGTCTTTGCCGACTACGGACTGTCTACTCCCGACGTGTTTCGCACCCTTGACGGGCTTCGGGACTCAGAAGGCATCGAGATTCCCGAGCCCGTTGACGTGGATCCCACCATCCTCCAAGCCTTGCGGAACGGCGACCCCGAAACCCTCAGCCGTGTGCTGATCAATGACCTCCAGCGGGCCTCCATTACGCTCGCACCCCAGCTTCGCGACACTATTGGACTGGGTGAAGCGCGCGGTGCCCTTGCCGGCATGGTGTCAGGCTCAGGCCCCACCATTGCCTTACTCGCCCGTGATTCCGTATCAGCCAGCGTCCTAGCCGAAGAGCTGGCACACCGGGGTCACAATGCACTGGCGGTTCACGGTCCCGTGCCCGGCGCCCGGATCATCTCCGATACCCTCCTTTAGTACCCCGCATTTTTTGTACCCCGCATTCCAGCAGTAGAAAGTAGTACCCATTGGCCCACCTGCTTGGCGGCGAAAACCTCACCGTTTCGTTCGCGACCCGCACTGTCCTCGACGGCGTCACCCTCGGTTTGGAGGATGGCGACCGCATCGGCATGGTGGGGCGCAACGGCGACGGCAAATCGACGCTCATGCGCCTGCTCGCCTTACGCTCGACGCCCGACTCCGGCCGTGTCACCAAGCGCGGAGACGTGAACGTCGGCTACCTGGATCAAGGCGACGTTCTCGACGGCGACCTCACCGTAGGCGCTGCGATCGTCGGTGACCGCGCGGATCACGAATGGGCGGCCAACGCCAAGATCCGCGAAGTCATGGGCGGATTGGTGGGCGATGTCGATTGGCACGCCAACGTCCACGCTCTCTCCGGTGGCCAGAAACGCCGTGTCGCTTTGGCCAAGCTCCTCATCGAGGACCACGACGTCATCATGCTGGACGAACCCACCAACCACCTCGACGTCGAAGGCGTGGCGTGGCTCGCCCGGCACCTCAAAACCCGTTGGCGCGCCAACCAGGGTGCGTTCCTGGTGGTCACCCACGACCGCTGGTTCCTCGATGAAGTCTGCAACTACACCTGGGAAGTCCACGACGCCATGGTGGACATGTTCGACGGCGGATACGCCGCCTACGTTTTGGCGCGCGCCGAGCGGGACCGCATGGCCGCCGTCGTCGAAGGTAAACGGCAGCAGCTCGTCAAAAAGGAACTGGCGTGGCTTCGGCGTGGGGCACCTGCCCGCACGGCCAAGCCCAAGTTCCGGATCGAAGCTGCCAACGACCTCATCGCAGACGTACCCGATCCCCGCGACTCCGTGGCCCTCAGCAAAATGGCCACCGCGCGTCTGGGCAAGGACGTGTTGGACCTCGAGAACGTCACGCTTGATTTTCTCGACGGGGAGGACGGGCAGAAACTCTTCGACAACATCACCCTGCGCCTTGCGCCGGGTGAAAGACTTGGCTTGGTGGGCGTCAACGGCGCCGGTAAGTCCACGCTCCTGAAGTTGCTCAACGGCGAGATCCAGCCGAGCTCCGGCAAGGTCAAGCGGGGCAAGACCGTGGTCACCGCAGTGCTCACCCAGGACGTCAAAGAGCTCGACGACGTCTCGGACCTGCGCGTCATTGAGGTCATTGAACGCGAAAAACGGTCCTTCAGCGTGGGCGGCAAGGAGTTCACCGCTGGTCAGCTCGTGGAACAATTGGGATTCACCAAGGAAAAGCAGTGGACCCCCGTCAGCGATCTCTCCGGCGGTGAGCGTCGTCGACTTCAGCTTCTGCGCCTGTTGGTAGGAGAGCCCAATGTCCTGATGCTCGACGAACCCACCAACGACCTCGACACCGATACCCTGGCCGCCGTCGAAGACGTCCTGGACGGGTGGCCCGGGACGCTCGTGGTGGTCAGCCACGACCGCTACCTCTTGGAACGCGTCACGGACAACCAGATGGCTCTATTGGGCGATGGGAAACTCCGTGGCCTGCCGGGCGGCGTGGACCAATACTTGGAACTGCGTGAAGCTGCACTGGCGTCCGGTGCTGTTGGCGGCGGCTCAGGTGCTCCCACTTCTGCGAGTGGCGGTTCTTCATCGAGCGTCGCTCAGTCCGGTGCCAGCGAAGCCGAAAAGCGCGAAGCCCGCAAGGACCTCAATAGGATCGACCGCCAGCTCGGCAAAATCTCCCAACAGGAAGAAAAGCTCCACACCCAGATGGCCGCGAAATCCGAATCCGGCGACTTCGATGCCCTGGGGGAGCTGAACGCCAAGCTCAAAGAACTGCTCGACGAGAAAGAGGTCCTGGAACTCGAATGGCTGGAGGCCGCCGAAATCCTCGGTGAGTAGATTGAGCGATGAGTGCCGTCTCGCCGTGGCTTAGCTGCGTCCCAGCGGCACGCATCCTCCGCTTAGCTGTATCCCAGCGGCACGCATCCTCCGTGTGCTGCTCCTTCGTCGCTTTGACGCACGCTTCCGGATGCCTGCCGCTGCGCCGACCGCCGATTACCA
Source organism: Paenarthrobacter sp. (assembly GCA_031179305.1). Lineage (GTDB taxonomy): Bacteria > Actinomycetota > Actinomycetes > Actinomycetales > Micrococcaceae > Arthrobacter. Next base: position 436,853 of record JAPSHX010000001.1, read on the forward strand.
ACGCTCTCTCACGTCCCGCGGGTTTGGGGCGGACCGTCTCTCACGTCCCGTATAGGCCGTGGCGGTCCACCACCTGGTGGGTCTGGTGCACCCCATGGTTTCGACGCAAGTGGTCTACAATTCGGGCCTCCGTCGGCGAGTTTGTTGAAACCCTCGGCGCGGTTGAATTCCAGGTTGCTACAAGGAAGGAGCCACGGTTGCGGGAAACACGTCTCCAACACGCAGTGGCGTCGTTGCCCGGCAACGGAATAGCGGCCCAACAACGTCAAAGCCGAACACCCCCGAGCTCCATGACTGCAGTGCCGGTGAGAGTGCCCGTTAGCCCTCGGAGCGGAGCCCGGGCTCTTTTTGCAGCCCCGTCAGGCCGTTCCACGCCAAATTCACCAGGTGAGCGGCAACAGCCCGTTTGTCGGGAGTGCGGCTGTCGAGCCACCACTGGCCTGTCATGGCCACCATTCCCACGAGCATCTGTGCATACATGGCTCCGTCAGCGGCGCTGAATCCACGTCGCGCGAATTCGTCGGAAAGCAGGTGTTCCACCCGGGCCGTTACGTGGGTGAGCAGCGTGGAGAAGGCGCCCTCGGGCTGTGAGGGCGGGGCGTCGCGCACGAGGATCCGGAAGCCGTCGGTGCGGTCTTCGATGTAGCCAAGGAGTGCCAGGGCAGCTCGTTCGACCAGGACGCGGGGCTTGGCTTCGGTGCTGAGTGCCTGGGTGATGGAGTCCAGGAGGATCCGGAATTCGGTCTCCACAACCTGGCGGTACAGGCCTTCCTTGGAGCCGAAGTGTTCGTAGATCACGGGCTTGGAGACTCCGGCGGCGGCGGCGATTTCCTCAATGGTGGTGCCATCAAGTCCTCGGGCGGCGAAGAGGGCGCGTCCGATGCCGACGAGTTGTGATTTCCGTTGCTGTCCGGTCATCCGTGTGCGCACTGCCGGGCCGCTGCTGACGTGCTCTGCGTGCCCGGAAGTGCCCGCCGGCCGGGGGAGTTCAGTGCGGTTGCTCACGTGTCCATCATGCCCTACGTGACTGCTGGAACGGGCGCAGGGCAGGTCCTCCGGGGCCGGAACGGTCAATCCCGGAGCGGCCTCAGGGTGGTCAAGTCGCGAAGCATGCATTGGTCATGGCAAACTAGATTCTTGTGTGTGCATCCCGGTGATCCGGGAAACCCTCCGGACCGCAAGATCCGGGGGATGAATCATGCACGGTCCGCTCTGGTGTAATGGCAGCACCCCGGCCTTTGGAGCCGTGGAGTATAGGTTCGAATCCTATGGGCGGAACGGTCGGAAAATGCGCTCCTTCTCTGTACCTGTAGCGGCTCTCATGGTGCCTGGGTCCATTGCTGGATGGCAGCATTCCGAAGCCGGGTTACCCGGGACATACCGAGCAAGGAGAGCCAGTACGTGAGCCCCGAAACCACCGGTCCCGCAGCGGTGATCGTTTTGGCCGCAGGTGCCGGAACGCGCATGAAGTCGCGGACTCCCAAAATTCTCCACGAAATCGGCGGCCGCTCCATGGTGGGCCACGCTCTCCTCGCCGCACGTGCCATCAACCCGTTGAAGCTGGCCCTCGTTGTCCGCCACGAGCGTGACCGCGTAGCAGAGCACATTACAGTGCTGGATCCGGGAGCACTCATTGTTGATCAGGACGACGTCCCCGGCACTGGCCGCGCAGTGGAAGTCGCGCTCAACGCGCTGGACGCCGATGCTGAGCTTTCCGGCACCGTGGTGGTCACTTACGGCGATGTCCCGCTGCTGACCGGTCAACTGCTTGGCGAGCTTGTGGCAACACACGAGGCTGAGGGCAACGCCGTCACCGTCCTCACCGCAGTGCTGGACGACGCAACCGGCTACGGCCGGATCCTGCGCGCCGAAGATGGCACCGTCACCGGTATTCGTGAGCACAAGGATGCCAGCAACACCGAGCGCGCTATCCGTGAGGTCAACTCCGGTATCTACGCTTTCGACGCCGCCGTTTTGCGCACCGCACTGGCGAAGGTCACCACGGACAATGCCCAGGGCGAGATGTACCTGACCGACGTCCTCGGTTTGGCCCGTGACGCAGGCGGCCGGGTTGCCGCCGTCGTGACTGAGGACCGATGGCAGGTTGAAGGTGCCAACGACCGCATCCAGCTGTCCGCGCTTGGCGCCGAGCACAACCGCCGCATTATTGAGTCCTGGATGCGTGCGGGCGTGACCGTGGTGGATCCCGCCACCACTTGGATCGATTCCACCGTAAAGCTTGATGAAGACGTCCGGTTGTTGCCCAACACCCAGTTGCACGGTTCCACCACGGTGGCGCGCGACGCCGTCGTGGGTCCTGACACAACGTTGACCGACGTCAATGTTGGCGAGGGCGCGAAGGTGATCCGGACGCACGGTTCGGGTTCCACCATCGGTGCCAAGGCGAGCGTAGGGCCGTTCACGTACCTCCGCCCCGGTACGGTCCTGGGCGAGACCGGCAAGATCGGCGCCTTCTACGAAACCAAGAACGTGACGATCGGCCGCGGCTCCAAACTGTCCCACTTGGGCTACGCCGGTGATGCTGAAATCGGCGAAGACACCAACATCGGTTGCGGCAACATCACCGCCAACTACGACGGCGAGAAGAAGCACCGCACGGTGATTGGCTCGGGCGTCCGCACGGGCTCAAACACGGTCTTCGTTGCACCTGTGACAGTTGGCGATGGCGCTTACAGCGGGGCCGGGGCGGTTATTCGCAAGGATGTTCCCGCCGGAGCCCTCGCCCTCAGCCTGGCCGCACAGCGGAACGCCGAAGGCTGGGTAGCAGCCAACCGGCCGGGCACCGCCTCCGCGAAGCTGGCTGAAGCAGCGCATGAGCTGGCAACGACATCCACATCTTCACAATCCCCGGCAACCATAGAAGAAGGCAAACAGGCATGAGCGAAATTACCGCACACGGCGAGAAGAAACTGATTCTCGCCGCCGGAAGGGCGCATCCGGAGCTGGCGCAGGAAATCGCGAAGGAGCTGGAGACCGAGCTCCTGCCCATCGACGCCTACGACTTCGCAAACGGGGAAATCTATGTCCGTTCGGCCGAGAGCGTGCGAGGCACTGATGCCTTCGTCATTCAGGCCCACCCGGCTCCGTTGAACAACTGGCTTATGGAACAGTTGATCATGATTGACTCCCTCAAGCGCGCCTCTGCCAAGAGGATCACGGTTGTTTCCCCGTTCTACCCGTACTCCCGCCAGGACAAGAAGGGCCGTGGTCGCGAGCCCATCTCCGCCCGACTGGTTGCCGACCTATACAAGACTGCCGGCGCGGATCGCATCATGTCCGTTGACCTGCACACTTCGCAGATCCAGGGCTTCTTCGACGGTCCTGTCGACCACCTGATGGCCATCCCGCTGCTGGCCGACTATATCCGCACCAAGGTGGAAGCCGACAACATCACGGTTGTTTCGCCTGACACCGGCCGCGTCCGGGTAGCCGAACAGTGGGCTGAGCGCCTGGGCGGTGCCCCGCTCGCGTTCGTTCACAAGAGCCGCGACCTCACCGTCCCCAACCAGGCCGTCTCCAAGACCGTTGTTGGCCAGGTTGAAGGCCGCACCTGCGTCCTCATCGACGACATGATCGACACCGGTGGAACCATCTCCGGCGCCGTCCAGGTGCTGAAGAACGCCGGCGCAAAGGACGTCATCATTGCCTGCACGCACGCGGTCTTCTCCGATCCTGCCGCGCAGCGCCTCGCTGATTCCGGTGCCCGCGAAGTCGTGGTCACCAACACACTGCCCATCCCTGCAGAGAAGCGCTTCCCGTCGCTGACGGTGTTGTCCATCGCACCGTTGATTGCCCGCGCCATTCGTGAAGTGTTCGACGACGGTTCGGTCACCAGCTTGTTCGACGGCAAAGCATAACGCCGGGCTGCTGAATTCGAGCGGGCCATTCGACGCCTTCGGGCGTGCGGGTGGCCCGTTTTCATTGCCGTTTTCAGAAAGAGCGCGAACCGCTGCTAAACTCTTGGGGATACCTTGGCGAGGGAGAGCACATCCGGTCCGCACTTTGTGGACCAGGGTTGCGGGTCTCCGTTATCGACTGGGTCTGCATCTCCTTCAACACAGGCGGAACGGCTGCTCGGCGGCCGATCTCAGCCGGGCGTAGAAGGTCTCCAGACCTCCGCCCTTGCTGATAGACCAGCCCGGACTTTCCGGGTGCCACAGTAATCAAGGAGTACACATGTCTGAGCAGAAGCTCACCGCAGAACTGCGCACCGAATTCGGCAAGGGTTTCGCCCGCCGTGCACGCATGGCCGGCCAGATCCCGGCTGTCATCTACGGCCACGGCGCAGAGCCCATCCACATCAACCTGCCGGGCCGCGCCACCACGCTGGCAGTTCGCGTCTCCAACGCCCTGCTTGCAATCGACGTCGACGGCGAGCAGCACCTGACGCTCGTGAAGGACATCCAGCGCGATCCCGTAAAGCAGATCATCGAGCACGTTGACCTCCAGACGGTGAAGGCCGGCGAGAAGGTTACCGTTGACATCGCCGTCCACGTTTCCGGTGAAGTTGCTCCGGGTGCTGTCGCCAGCCTTGAAGCCACCACGGTTTCCCTCGAAGCTGAGGCTACCCACGTTCCCACCGCCGTCGAGGTCAACATCGATGGCCTCAAGGCCGGCGAGAGCATCCACGCTTCCGACCTTGTCCTGCCGAAGGGTTCCATCCTGCTCACCGAAGGCGACACCCTGGTGGTCCGCATCGCTGAAGCCGCTGGTGCTGATGAAGAAGAGAGCACTGAAGCTGCCGCTGAGTAGTCTTCTGACTGCTTGAGGCTTATGCCGTTGAGTGGCCGGGCACCCTTGGGGTCCCGGCCACTTTCTTCTTCGCCCCCATCCCTGCTGATCAACTGACCCCTCCCTAGGATGAGACCATGACTGACACTTGGCTGATTGTCGGCCTCGGCAACCCCGGCAGCGAGTACAGCAACAACAGGCACAATGTTGGCCAGATGGTGCTGGACGAACTGGCTTCCCGCATGGGTGGAAAGTTCAAGGTCCATAAGGCGAGGGCCCAGGTGGTGGAGGGGCGGCTGGGCATTGGAGGCCCCCGAGTGGTACTCGCTAAGCCCATGACGTACATGAACGTCTCAGGCGGACCCGTGGCAGGGTTGTGCAACTTTTTCGACATCGCGCCGGATCACGTCATTGCCGTCCACGACGAGATCGACATCCCTTTTAACACAGTCAAGCTAAAAATAGGTGGCGGTGAGGGTGGGCACAACGGCCTGCGGGACATCTCCAAGGCACTCGCCACCAAGGATTACCTGCGCGTCCGTGTAGGCGTGGGCCGGCCGCCGGGGCGCATGGAGACGGCGGACTATGTCCTCCGGGATTTCGCCACCCCGGAGAAGAAAGAACTGCCGTTCCTCGTGGATGAAGCGGCTGACGCAGTGGAGCTGCTCATGGATCAGGGCTTGCTCGCCGCGCAACAGAAGCACCACCCTGCCAAAGCTTGAGCAAATCTTGAGGAAAGCCTGAGGAAAGCCTGACGGTCCTGAGGACCTTAAGGCCTACAAACTGTGGGCGCCCAGCGGTAGTGTGCATGTTACGCAAGCAAGCGGTGGGGGACTGTCGCGGATGTGTAGCTAAGGATGCGGATGTCGGCGGAGTTGCTAAACAGGAGCGGGGGAGGCGTAGCGAGAGCTGCGGCTCCCGATCTTGTGGGCGGCCCAACAGACCGTCAAACATGGTCGCTGTTGGCCCGGAGCCACGATTTGTCCAAGGCGGGCAAACACCTCGAATCGCCCGACTCCTACGGGGTGGTCCTTACCGGGGAACGGGGAATCGGTAAATCAGGCCTGGCAAGGGCAGTGGTGTCATCGCTCGGCCCCAAAGTCCACAGCCTCCAGCTGCGCAACACGGTCGCAAGCGGCCAAACCCCCTATGGATGCCTTGGTTTCCTGCTGGCCCGGTTGCCTTCGGGTGCCGTGGGCTCGCCTACGGGCATCCTGCACGCGGTCACGAACCTGATCAGGACAGAAGCCGCGGGCCGGGACACCGTTTTCATCGTGGACAACGCCGGCGGCATGGATCCGATGAGCACGGGCGTGCTGTTGAACCTCATGGCTACCGGTACCGCGAAAGTCATCGCCACCGTGCAACGCGCCAGCGACCTCCCTGCTGATTTCCATCGGCTGGTCCTTGAAGGAACGCTGGGTGAGGTACATCTGAATACGCTCAGCGAAGAACAGACCAAACAGGTCCTGGGCTCGGTCCTGGGGCACTATGTTTCGTCAACACTGGTAGGTTCGCTGCACTCTGCCGTGGGCGGCAACCCCATGCTCCTGCATGCCCTTCTCGAGGAGCAACGGCACACGGGCAACCTGGTTCTCAACGACTCCGTCTGGACGCTTCGTGACCGAATCAAACTTGAGGGCGCCGCGGTTGTGGAGGACTTTGTCCGCTCCAGACTGGCGCGCGAACCGCAAGCCAGCAGGACCGTCGTCGAAATCCTGGCCTGTGCGCAGCGCGCAACACTCTTGGATCTGGCAGACATCTTCGGCACCGAAGTTCTTGTGGAGATGGAAGAGTCAGCCCTGCTGACCATTGAGAAGGACGGGGACCACTGGGTTTCGCTCCGGGACCCGTACGTGGGAGAGGTAGTGCGCGGCTGGTTGAGTACCCGCCGTATGCGCGAGTTGCGGTTAATGCTGCACGGTCCCAAGGAACCTGAACTCCACGCATTGGCACCACAGGACCTCCTCAGCTATGCGGCGTGGATGCATGCGTCCGAGGACGAACCCGCGCCGTCGCCCGCGCATGCACTTGCGGCCGGACGGGCCGCGTTGGATGACTACGACCCCAACTTCGCCATCCAGTGCACGCTGTCACTGGACCCGAAGGACAGCGAATGGGTACCCGGACAACGGCTCAAAGCTGCGGCCTACCTCTTGCTGGACCTGCCGTTGCACGCGGCCCAGGCGTTGGACGAGGTGTCCGATTCCCACATCGCGGCTTTGGATCCGTTGGAGTTCGCTGAAGTCATCGCGGCAAAATGCCGGGCGATGACGTGGATCGATGGTCGGTCGGGAATGGTGCCGGGAGTTATCGCTGCCGGCCTGGAGACGCTCGAAGCCAAGGCCGGGGATTATCCGGCGCAGGCCATGGCTACGGCGCGCAACCGACTCCGGCTTTGCAACTACGAGTACCAAACCTACATGGGTGAGTACGCCGCCATGCTTGACGCCTTGGAAGAGGAATATGCCAAGGACTCCGGGGAGGATCGTGAACACTGGCTCAACTCATCCTTCTTCCTGATCGAAGCCCGCTGCATGCTGGGCAGGGAGTTGGAGGCACAACAACTTGCGCGAACTGTTTCCCGGCACTTGGGGGACACGGACCGTCCCGCACAGCTGGAGGAATCCTTCGCCAGGCACGCGTTCCTGGTCCTCCTGCTGTCCGGGCAATGGCGGAAGTGCATCGAACTCATGCGTCGCACACCCTCAGGGTCCTCACGCCTTCAGTACCGGGGCGCGCTCACAGAACTGGGCGTTGGGCTCGCATTCGCTTATGCCGGCAAGCCCGCCAGCGCAATCGAGCCCCTGCGCTCCGCCGTTGCCCAACTTGAGCTCCGGCCCAGCATGAACATGAACAAGGTTGCTTATGCAGCCACCGCTTTTGCCTACGCTCAACTGGGTAACTCCGTGGAGGCCGGCCGATACCTGGACCTCTATAGAACCTGCAGGGGAGTGGGGACGTATTTCTCTGAATCAGTCGCTGAGTTCTGTGCGGAGATGGCTGGGCGGTGGATGGGTGACCCTGATGTGAAACAGCGACTCCTTGCCCGGGTACGCACCGACATCGAGCAGCAGCGCTTCACTACGGCCGGCATCTACCTTTTTGGCGCCACCGTGGAAGGTACGGATGAGGAATACCGCTTGCTGGAGGACATTGCCGGCCGTCGACAAGGGCCATTGGCGAAGATTTCCGGCGACCTTGCGCGCGGTGCCCTGACCAAGAGCTCCCGCTCATTGCTGACGGCCGCTGACGCCGCAGCATCCCTTGACCTGTTGGTGGTCGAAGCCCGGTGCGTGGCCATGGCACTCGATTACGCCAGGGACGCCGGGGAAACAACAGCAGCCCGAACGGCACAGCTGAGGCTTGAACGTCTGGAACATTCGATCCCCGCGTTGCCGATCCAGCCACGCAGCGACGCGCCGGTGTTGACCGAACGGGAACGCCAAATTGCTAAACTCGCGGGAAAGGGTGTCAGCAACCGTGAAATCGCGATGGATATTGGGGTGTCTGTGCGAACTGTAGAAGGTCATCTGTACCAAGTGTTCACCAAGCTCGGCGTATCGTCTCGGGGCGAGCTCAATGGACTGCTGTGAGGCAAGCGGCGAAGCTTCCGTAGACACGGTGTGGGTTGCCCATGCAGGCTGAGCACCTTGTAGGGCGGGACGCCGAGTTGGAACTGGCCATGGACATTCTGCGCCAGGAAGGCGCAGGGGCCGTGCTCCTGGTTGCGGATCCCGGCATCGGAAAGACCGCATTGGCAGCCGAAATCGCGGCGCGCTTGGCCGGGGAAATGGTGGTGATGCGGGTTCATGGGAGTCCAGCTTTGTCCGCCGTGCCGTACGGGGTCCTTGCCCCGTACTTGCTGGATCTTCCTGTTGAGCAAGCGACATCGCCTGTGTCGATCCTGCGCGAGTTCTGGTCCCAGTTCGAGAAACGGCGTGGCGGCGAAGGCGCGCGCCTGCTGTTGATTGTGGACGACGCACACGACCTCGATGAAGGCAGTACGCAGATCCTGGCCGAGCTGGTCACTGCGGGATGGGCGCGGCTCGTAGCCACCAGCAGGCCCAGGCCGGGCTTGCCCGCGGCCTTGCTTCAACTCTGGTACGACGGACTGGCAGAGCGGCTGGAGCTCCACCCGCTCGACAAACATTCGGTCACTGAGCTGGCAGAAAAGACGCTCGACGGAACCGTCATGTCCAGCGCGGCTGAGGTTCTGCACTCTGCGTCCGAAGGCAACCCGTTGCTGCTCCACTGCCTCCTTGAGGATTCAAAGACCGAGGGAAACCTGGTACGCCGCAACGGGGTCTGGCTCCTGACCAAGGCACTCTCCGGGGGCGGCGAAAGCCTGGCCGAGGTAGTCCGCAACAGGGTGCTCCGTACCAGCGAAGCTGAACGGGAGGCGATGTACATCATTGCCCTTTCCGAGCCCGTCCCTGCCGCTGTGCTGGATGCACAGGTGGGCAGGGACACTGTACGGGCATTGATGGACAGTCGGCTGGTACTTTCAGCCAACGGACCCGGCGGGCCCCTCAAGATGTGGCACCCCTTGTACAGTGAGGCGCTCCGCAAGATCGTTTCGCCTGCCCGCAGCCTCCAGATCCGCCGGCGCATGGAACAGCAATTGCCCGCAGAACCGTCCACAGCGGAGGGACTGCTCCGGATGGTGAGCTGGGCCCTGGACTGTGGCGCCGACGTCGACGATGAACGATTGCTGCAGGCAGCATTCCTGGCTGCCCGGCTGTTGCAGAATCCGCTGGCGATAGCGGCAGCGGGCAAGGTTCGATCTGAGGCCCTGCGTCCGCGGGCGCGTGCAGTCATGGCCATGGTCCACTACAACGACGGCGACTACCGCACTGCTGTCCAGTTGCTGGAGGAAGGCTCCGGGTTCCTGGACGCTGATCCGTCAAGGCCTTTGGGCGCAGGCCTTCTGTGGGTTGCCGCGCGTACTGCCGCAGGCGACCCGTCAGCGGACATCGTGGCTGATGCGCGGACCGCTGCCAAAGCCCTGATTGGTGAGCGGGAGACTTCGGACCCTGTTGTCCAGCAAGTCGAAACTCACCTGCTGGCGCTGGAATTGGCAGTACTCGCCAATGATGGCCGCTATGAGGAACTCCGTGAGGGCCTGGAGCGGTTCGCTGAAGCGTCAGGGCCTGATGGACCCGACCTTGCCATGAACCGGGTCTTCCTGTTGGCGATGCAGTGTGAGCTCCTGACGGTAGAGGGGCAACCCGTGCAGGCTTTGGAAGCTGGCAGGGAAGCCTTGCTGCTGTTGGAAGAGGACAACGACTTCCTGTACTTCAGCGACTTTGTCATGCTGCGCTATACCTTGTCCGCTTTGGAATCCGGAGACTGGGAAGCGGCAGCGACAGCCCTTGACCGTTACGCCGCCGGTTCGGCCACGGGACTCGTCTATTTTGGTGGAGGCGTTGAAGCGCTCAAAGGCATGTCTCTGCTGCGCCAGGGCCGCTTGGAACACGCCACGGAGCTGCTGACGCCCGCCGTCGAAGCACTGCGGGTCAGGGACCCGCTGCAATTGCGAAGCCTCGGAAACGCGTTGGCGTTCTACGCCGCAGCGAAGTCCGGCGACACAACGCTCGCCCGGCGCCTGGAAAGCGAACAGGGAACGGCAGCCGGAGCCTTCGTGGAAGCCCTTGCGGAGCTGTTCAGGCTTGCAGGCCAGGAACTTCTCAGCAAAGGCACAGGCGTGCAGAAATTGAGCCGGCTTCCGGAATCCGGACATTTGCACCAGTTGCCCGGCATTTTGATGCAGAACCTGGTTCTCAGGGCCGAGCTCGGGGACGTGCAGGCCATGGAGTCCATCCAGGAAACGGCGTCGTTGATGGACGGCGGCTGGGCCGCAGGGTGGCAGTCGCTTGCGGAGGCGCAGATGCGCGGTGAAGGCCAAGGGTTCGTGAATGCGGGCAACCTCCTGGCTGCTTCCGGGATGCCCGGACCGGCCGCGGTGGCCTTCGACAAAGCTGCTGTGACTTTCGACGCTGAAGGCAAACGGCCGGAAGCACGGCAAGCAGCTGTACTGCGCGATGTCAGTGAGGCCAGCTTGGGCGATGCCCTGGTTCATGACCCGCACGCCGAGGCTGACCGATCCGTGCCGCTTACCAGACGCGAGCAGGACATCGTTGCCCTGGCCGTCGCAGGACTGACCGACCGCCAGATCGCCGAGAAGCTCATGGTGTCAGTCCGCACCGTGGAAGGTCATTTGTACAGAAGCTACGCCAAGTTGGGTATCCGGCGGCGTGAAGATCTTGGCGCGGCCGTCCGTCACTGACGCGCGCTGCTGAGTACCCGGTCCAGGGCCTCCCTGCCCACCTGCTACCGGAATCCCGCGGAATTTAACCAATCAGTGGAATAATGCGCGGGTAGTCCATGCCGAAACCAAGTAGTGCCCGGTCCGGAGACTGAGTACAACAGAGTATCGGGGTACCAAAAGCTGCCCGCTTTTCGAGTACCAACTACTGATGTACGGCATGTTGCGCCCCGGCAATATTGATCTTGGAAGAACGGTTCAGCCCCAAGCATCACCGGGATTCCGAAAGTTGCATCACCCGCATCGGAGGTCTCTTGAGTCGATGCACCGGCCGCCGAAAGGTGGTCCGGCCCTGTACGAAGCCGGCGGCGACAGAGTCTTCTGAGACCGAGACTCTCCCCCCAGCCGCCGCCGGCTTCTAGGCCAGGGACCCCGCGAATCGCGGACTACCCAACCCTTCCCGCATCATGGGACTGCTGCTATTGGAGTGTGCATGTTGCCGGACCCCTGGCTGGACGAAGACACCGTCACAGCAGGGCTGAGGCCATCAACATTCCCGGACAGGGCGCAGCTGCTCGAGCTCATCCTTTCCGCCGTTCCATCCGCCTCCACCAGCGGCATCGTAGTGGTGGGAGAGCAGGGTTCCGGAAAGAGCCACCTTCTGCTCTCCATCAAAGAGGGGCTCCCCAAAACGGTGGATGTCCGCACCTTCACCGGAAAGCCGGAACTTAGGGCACTCCACTTCGGCGCACTGGGAACCATTTCCTCAAGTGAAGGGGACGAGGCCGTAGCGCCGGGCCTTCACGTTCTCCGCGCCCTCACCAGCACTCTGGGCCCGGCCGACTACCTGTACAAACCCCCACCCGGACGACGCCGAAACAAGCGGACCGCTCAACCGGCACGGCCGCAGCTGGTCCTGTTGGTGGACGATATCCATCACATCGATCCCGCCTCATTGGCGGTCCTGCTGCAACTCATCCCCGGTTTCGGGGCAACGATTGTAGCCACGGCTGAAAGCCACCACCCCCTTCCGCAAGACCTCTACCAGCTCTGGGAAGACGGCTTCCTGGAGCAATACTTCCTGCCGTCATTCAGCTTCAGCGAGGCACATGCCCTGTGCGAATCCATACTGGGTGGGCACGTCCAGCGGCGCGCAAGCAGCCTCCTCGCGGCTATGAGCGGCTTCAACGTGGGGCTGCTCTGCCTGGCGGTGAATGACGCCCGCCGCGCAGGGTTCCTGGTGCAGATGGATGGATTCTGGACCATCGATGTCCGGGCGCACTGCGACTGGCCCGGCGTGGTGGAGCATGTCCGGGCGGAGAACGTTTCCCGGCCGCCCGAAGAGCGCCAAGCATTGGAACTCATCGCGCTCGCAGAGCCTGTGGCGCTTGAGGTAGTGGAACACCACTTCGGGCAGAAAGCCCTGGAGCATCTCCTCACGAACCATGACATCAAGTTGCTGCCCGGCCGGCTTCCGCTGGTCCGCACGAGTTCCTGGCTGCGCGGGGAAGGGACCCGTTTGTCCGTGCCGCGGTCCCGGAGCATGGCACTCCGGCTGGGGATGGAAGAGCCCGCGCTGACTACGGAGACGGCCCCCGCCATGCTGCGATGGATGACATGGACCCTCGACTGTGGCCTGACCCTCTCCGACGAGGTTCTCTTGGCCGCTGCGCCCGCCGCTGACAGGCCGTCCACTGCCGAACTCGCCCGGAGGGCCGCCTCAGCAGTGACTGGGGCGGATCATGCAGACGAGGCCAGGCTGCTCAGGGCGCGGGCGTTGATCGCCGAGGGCCAGCTCGCGGAGGCAGCTCCGGAACTTCGGCGTTTGGCAGCCGCGGGTGGGCCCCTTGGAGTGAAGATCGGCGCAGCACACCGACTTATGGCTCTCGGATTATTGGGTGCTGCGCCTGGCGTCGCGTCCCTTGAAACGGAACTTGTCGAGTTGGAGTCTGGTGGGCCGGCGCCTAACGGCCAAGGCGTCAAGGAAGGGACGGACCCGGCCGCCCGGATCCTGTGGAATGTCCGGGAAGCCGAGCGCCTTCTGCTTTCCGGGGCGGCGCCGGAAGCGCTGCAGAGGTCGTCTGCTGCGATGGAAGCCATCGGCGCCGACCCGGCTATGGAGATGTTCCTGCCGGGGGCGATGCTTCGGCATGTCATGAGTCTCCGATACAACCTCGCATGGGGACTGGTGGACCCGCTTTTGGACTGTCCCGCCGACTACGTCATGCCGATGTACCTTTCGGCATGCCTGGACGTCGCCCGCGGTTACGTCCAGCTAAGCCAGGGTCTCCCGCGGGCAGCCCGGGTCACCTTGGAGCCCGTCCTTGCTGAACTGCACGACGCCGGCCTACCGCCCGTTCTCGCCCTGGCTGCGGCCCTGCTGGCGTACTGCGAGGCGCATTGCGGTAACTCGCGGCAGGCCATGGCCAGGGTCCGGCAGGCCATGGCTGCGCAGGAAGCCGCGCAGCAAGCCACGCAGGAAGCCGCTCGGAACACTACGAGTCTGGATGGCCTGTTGCTACAGCTCAGCACCGTGTATATCGCGGCAGCGCAGACCCAGGCCTCCGGCACGTCAACTCACTTGTTGGCCCTGGCGGAAAGGTTGCACTCACAGGGCAGCACTTTGATGGAGGCGGAGGTGTTGTCACTCCTGACGCTTAACGCGGGCGGTGCCGTCGTCGACGATCTTGAGATCGTGCGCCGCCTGGGCGCTCTGGCGGCTATCCTTCCCGGCCCGGGTGGTGCGGCATTAGGGACGTTCGCATCGGCTTTGGCGGACAACGACCCCAAAGCGTTGGAGTCGGCTGGGCGGTGCCTGTCCGCGGACCGGCAGTTTGCCCATGCTGCCCTTTGCTATTCGCGGGCGGCCAGCGGTTACGAAGCCAGGACCCGCGCGGCAGCGAGTCGTCGGGCCTCGGTGCTCGTCGAGCGGCTCCGGAGTGCCTTCGACAGCGGGCTGGTTCCACCACTGGGATGGGTTCCGGGGCGGGCCGGCAGCTGACGTGCTGTACGGCACACCGCCGGGTAGGGGTCAGCGTGGGATAATGAGGAGTCCCTGAAGGATTTCCAAGGAGCGCCCCTTGACTGCCGTATCAACTCCCGCCTCACTGCAGCGGTCCATGCACGCCATGGACAACGCGGAGGTGTTGCGGATCCGGAACGATTTCCCGGTGCTGGACCAGCTGGTCAACGGCAAACCCTTGATCTACCTCGATTCCGGCGCTACCTCGCAAAACCCGCTCAGCGTTATCGAAGCCGAGCAGGAATACTACGAGCAACGCAACGCCGCCGTGCACCGCGGTGCCCACCACCTTGCGGTGGAAGCCACTGAGGTATTTGAGGACGCACGCCAGACCGTAGCGGACTTTGTTGGCGCGCAGTACGAGGAAACCGTTTGGACCTCCAATGCCACGGAGGGCCTCAACCTCATCAGTTACGCACTGTCCAACGCCGCCCTGTGGGCTGCCCAGGGACGTGGTGGTTCGGCCCTGAAGGACCTCGCGATCGGTCCGGGCGACGAGATCGTCGTCACGGAAATGGAGCACCACGCCAACCTCATTCCTTGGCAGGAACTGGCCTTCCGGACCGGTGCCACGCTTAACTACATCCCCGTGACGGACGACGGGATCCTCCGGCTGGATGCAGCCGCTGAAATCGTGGGGGAGCGGACCAAACTCCTGGCCTTCACCCATGCATCGAACGTCCTGGGAACCATCAACCCTGTACCTGAACTGGTAGCGATGGCCCGCCGCGTAGGTGCTTTGGTGGTTCTGGACGCTTGCCAGTCCGTCCCTCACATGGCAGTTGACGTCAAGGAACTGGACGTAGATTTCGCCGTTTTCTCGGGCCATAAAATGCTGGCCCCCACGGGTGTGGGTGTGCTGTATGGGAAGCAGGAGCTTCTGAATGCCTTGCCGCCTTTCCTGACGGGCGGGTCCATGATCACCACGGTCACCATGGAACGGGCCGAGTACTTGCCGGCGCCACAGCGGTTCGAGGCCGGAACTCAACGGATCTCCCAGGCCGTTGCGCTCGCAACTGCCGTAAACTACCTCACCGAGACGGGCATTGACCGCATCCACGCGTGGGAAACGGAGCTTGGCCAGCGCTTGGTGAAGGGGCTGGAAAGCATCGACGGCATTCGCGTGGTGGGTCCGGCCTCCGGTTCTGAACGGATCGGACTGGCAGCCTTCGACGTCGCCGGGGTCCACGCCCACGACGTCGGGCAGTTCCTTGATGACCGCGGCATCGCCGTTCGCGTGGGCCACCACTGCGCCCAGCCGCTGCACCGCCGGCTCGGACTCACGGCCACCACCCGAGCGAGCACGTACCTTTACAACACCACGGACGACGTCGATTCTTTCCTCGACGCCGTTTCGGGTGTCCGGGCTTACTTCCAAGCCTGACACGCGGAGCCGGCCCTGTGGCGGGCAGCCGTTAGCCAACAACTTTTCCAGAAGAGGCAAAAAGCATCATGAGTCTTGACCAGCTGTACCAGCAGATCATCCTGGACCATTCCAAGCAGCGGCACGGCAGCGGCTTGGCCGAAACGGATGCTCCGGACGGTACATCCACCGGTCAATCGCACCAGCTGAATCCCGTGTGCGGGGACGAAGTGACGCTGCGGCTTGCGGTATCCGATGGAACGGTCCAACAGATCAGCTGGGACGGCGCGGGCTGTTCCATCTCCATGGCTTCTGCCTCGGTGCTGAGCGAACTGGGTGAAGGCATGTCCGTGGAGGAATTGCACTCCGTCATTGATAACTTCCGCGAGGTTCTGCGTTCACGCGGAAAGGTCCAGGCCGACCCCGAGATTCTGGGCGATGCAGCTGCCTTCGAAGGGGTGGCCCGCTATGCCGCCCGCGTGAAATGCGCCATGATCTCCTGGGTTGCCGCCGAGGACGCGCTCAACCAAGCCACCACGTAACAGCAGTACCTCCGCGTTAGGCGCGCGCAAAGACGTCAGGGACGCCGTCGCCGTCGTCGTCCCGTTCTTCATCTGCCTGCACCTGGCGGTAGCGCCGGTTGCGGGCCTTGAGCACGACGGCGGCCAGCAGCGCCGAGATCAGGGAACCTGCCAGGATGGCCACCTTGGCGTGGTCGTTGTGGGCCGAGCCCGCTCCAAAGCTCAACTCGCCGATCAGCAACGAGACTGTGAATCCGATGCCGGCCAGCAGAGCCAACCCGAAGAGGTCGATCCAAGCGATGCTGGAGTCCAAGCTTGCGCGGGTGGTTTTGGTGACCAGGAACGTGGTGCCGAAGACACCCACGGCCTTGCCTACTACAAGCGCTGCAACAATGCCCAAGGCCACCGGGTCACTGAGGGCGGCTCCCATGCCGTCCAATCCGCCCAACGCCACGCCAGCCGAGAAGAACGCAAAGACAGGCACGGCAAAGCCTGCCGAGAACGGGCGTAGTTTGTGTTCGAGGTGCTCGGCCAGGCCCTCGGCCGGTTCTCCCTTTTTGCCGCTGGCCAGGACCGGAACCGCGAAGCCCAACAGCACTCCTGCCACGGTGGCGTGAATGCCGGAGGCATGGACAAAGCCCCACGTGGCCAAGGCGAGCGGCAGCAGGAGATACCAGCTGCGGATCCGCTTCTGGACAAGGAACGTGAAGAGGGCCAGCGGGATCAAGGCAGCCACAAGCATGAGGGGCTGGAGCCCGGTGGAGTAGAAGAAGGCGATGATGCCGATGGCGATGAGGTCGTCCACCACTGCGAGCGTCAGCAGGAATGTCCGGAGCGCCGCGGGCAGATGCGTGTTGATGACGGCCAGCACTGCAAGGGCGAAGGCGATGTCCGTGGCTGTGGGAATGGCCCAGCCATTGAGTGTTTCTCCGCCCGATCCGAGGTTGAAGAGAACGTAGACAAGGGCCGGAAGCACCACTCCGCCGATTGCAGCGGCCACCGGGACAACTGCCCGGGCAGGTTTGCGGAGTTCGCCAGCTACGAATTCACGCTTGAGCTCTAATCCCGCGAGGAAGAAGAATACCGCCAGCAAGCCATCAGAAGCCCAATGGCCCAGGCTCAGTTCAAGATGCCAGGGTTCGTAGCCGATCTTGAGGTCGCGGAGGGCGAAATAGCTGTCTGCTGCCGGGGAGTTCGCCCAGATGAGCGCCACCACGGTGGCTGCCAGGAGGAGGCCGCCGCCCACTGTTTCCGTGCGGAGGATCGAAAGGATCCTGCGGTACTCGGGGTAGCTGGAGCGTGAGAAAACTTTGCCGCGCTGCATAAGGGCTGCAGGGGTCTTCTGGGGCACGAGGGCTCCTTAACATCAGGAAAATGAGTCGGTCCAAGGGGAGCACAATGACTCCGCCGACCAGACTTCCCGGCACACCAACGTCCATACTACCCAAGTAAGTCGCAGATCAGGTCGCTTGGAACGCTCCAAACGACCTGATCTGCGACTCAGTTGGGTGAAGCTTAGACGACCAAGCCCGCGATCCCGATAACCGCCGTCGCGAGTCCGAGCACCATGGAGATGGTGACCAGCACAACGTGCACCGTGAGGAACTTGGTGGCCTTCCCGGCAGCATCGCGGGCGCGCGGGTCCTTCATGACGCGCTTGAGGAACTGCGGCCACACCACCAGGGACCAGACACCGGCAACGATCAGGACAACCGCCAGGATTGCGGGGAGCTCCACGCTAGTGGCTTTCGAGCCAGGCCTGCGCCTGCTGCGACTGAATGCCCAAAGCCTTGCCCACCATGGGCTCGGCAGCATCAGCGATCTTGCCACCGAGGAACGGAACCGAGGAGGTCACGTTGCCTTCGAGTTCGATCTTCGTGCTGCCGCCCTCGGCGACCAGACGCTGGACCGCTGTGACATCAAGCGGAGCGCCCGAGATCTTCAGGGCAATCGTGCTGGACCGTGAACCGTCGGCAGCCGGGGCTTCCCACTTCTCGGTCTGGGTCACCTTCAGCGTTTCGCCAACGAACTTGCGGGCGATCTCCGGCAGGCGCGTGGTAGGCAGCGTGCGAACCGTGGTGGTGGTGAAAGCGCCGGCAGTGTCGCCGTCAACGGTGAACGATTCCAAGGAGCCGCCCACGTATTCGCTGGTGTGACGCAGGAAATCTTCGTTGACGAAGACGGCAGCTACGCGGTCAACGCTGTGGGGCAGGGTGGTGGATGCACTCAGGGCCATGGGTCCTCCGTGGATGGTTGTGGTGAAGCTTTTTAGCTCCCAACATCCTACGGGGTCTGGGTAGACACGCTTGAACCAGCCTCCTGGAGGGTAGTGGCTGCGGCCGAAATGTTGCGGGCCATTGAAGGAAAAATGAATCCGTGGAAGGGGTACACGCCAAGCCAGTAAAGCCTGCCCGCCAAGCCGCGGGGGAAGAAGATTGCGCGTTGCTTATAAAGGGTGCCGTCACCATCGGGCTCCACTGCCAACTCAAGCCAAGCACCGCCGGGGGCACGCATTTCGGCGCGCAACCGCAGCAGATGTCCGCGGTCTATGGTCTCCACCCGCCACCAATCCACCACTTCACCTGTGTTCAGGGTCTTGGGGTGCCGGCGACCCCTCAAGAGCCCTGCGCCACCCTGCAACTTGTCCAGCCAACCCCGTACCCGCCAGGCCAAGGGAAGGGAGTACCAGCCGTTCTTGCCGCCGATGCCTTCAATGATGGTCCAGACGTGCTCCGGCTTGGCCTCGCTGTGGAAGGTCCGTTCGTCAAGGAAAACCTTGTAACCGGCCCAGTCGGGATCGCTCGGCAGGGGATCGGCGTCAATGCCCGCGTTCGCCCACGTTGTCTCTACCTGCCCGTCCCGTTCCTTGCCCAACGCCAAGGCGACGGCGCGCCGGTAGGGAGTCAGGCCGCCGTCGGGCTGCGGAATGTAATCATCGACGTCGTGCTCCCGCGACACTGCGTCGTGTTGCAGCGACTGCACCAAGGGGAGGGACATGGACAACGGAATGGGAGTCACCAGGGCTACCCACAAACCCGCGAGCTTGGGAGCAGGCACCGGAAGCGCGACCACCAGCCGCCGGGGGAGCCCTCGCTCCACGGCGTACTCGTTCATCATGTCCTTGTACTTCAGGACATCCCTGGAACCGACATCGAAGGAACGGTTCAGCTTCTCCGGGAGTGCGGCGGCGGCCACAAGGTAGTGGAGGACGTCACGAACGGCGATGGCTTCCACGCGGTTATTGACCCAGCTGGGCGCGGGCATGACCGGCAGGGTCTCTGCGAGATGCCGGATCATCTCGAAAGACGCCGAACCCGAACCGATCACCACACCGGCCTGGAACACGATGGCGTCAACCGCAGACTCCAGGAAAACGCGGCCCACGGTCTCCCGGGACCGCATATGGATGGAAAGCTCCGCGTTTTCCGGGTGCAGGCCGCCAAGGTAAACGATCCTGTCCACCCCCGCATCCGTGGCTGCACGCGCCACGAGCCTGGCCATCGCCTCTTCTTTGGCTTCAAATCCGCTGCCGGAAGCCATCGAGTGGACCAAGTAGTAGAGGACATCCACGCCGGTCAGTGCGTTCGACAGGCTTTGGGCATCAGAGAGACTGTCCTGGATGATCTCAACCTGATCGTGCCAGGGAACATCGGCGATCTTCTGCGGTGTGCGGACCAGGACCTTGACCCTGTGACCGGCTTCGAGGAGCCGGGGAACCAATCTCCCGCCGATGTAGCCCGTTGCGCCGGTGACCAGCACCGTCTTGGTGTCCTGCGGGGTATTGGAATGCGTAGCTTCCGAATGCTGCAAAGGAACTCCTGTGGCTGGGGGTAGAGGTAGGCTGGAATGACCCGGCATTCGTCTGAATTTCCGGGCATTTGTGTTGCCTGCCCTTGGACCCACCCTAGGAGTTTCTGCCATGAGCCTCAACGGTCTGCGCCGCGCACTGGCGGAGGACAAGACTTTTGCGCGCGTTCGTACGGAGGCACAACGGTCCTTCAACGACCGGAACGCCGACTACCAGATCAGCGCTCCCACTGGCATGCGTGCCGTGTTGCTCGCCGAAATGGCCGATGCGCTGGCTGACGCTGCGGCCGATGGCCCGGGCGCTCCCGTGGTCCTCGCCGTGACCGCTACCGGCCGCGAAGCGGAGGACCTCACCGCTGCGCTCGCTTCCTACCTCCCCGCGGAGTCCGTGGCCACTTTCCCCAGCTGGGAGACCCTTCCGCATGAGCGGCTTTCGCCCCGCTCTGACACTGTGGGCCGCCGACTCTCCGTGCTGCGCCGTCTGACACACCCTGAAAGCTCGACGGCGGCCCCGTTGCGCGTGGTGGTGGCTCCGGTTCGCGCCGTGGTCCAGCCGATTGTGGCCGGCTTGGGCGACCTGGTTCCGGTGACGCTACAGGTAGGGCAGGAGCGTTCCTTCTCGGACGTTGTCAGGGCGCTGTCCGACGCCGCGTATGCCCGCGTGGACATGGTGACCCACCGTGGCGAGTTCGCGGTCCGCGGCGGTATCCTTGACGTCTTCCCACCCACCGAGGACCATCCCATCCGCGTGGAATTCTTCGGCGACGAAGTGGACCAGATGCGCTGGTTTGCCGTGGCGGACCAGCGCTCGCTGTCCGCACCCGGAATCCACCACCCCACTGAGCTGCACGCCCCGCCCTGCCGGGAAATTCTGATCACAGCTTCCGTGATGTCCCGTGCGGCCAAGCTCAAGGCCGACATGCCTGCCGCGGCCGACATGCTGGAGAAGATCGCGGGCGGCATCGCTGTTGAAGGCATGGAATCACTGGCCCCCGTGCTGGTGGATGCCATGGTCCCGTTCGTGGATCAGCTCCCGGCCGGTTCGCTTTCGGTGGTCATCGAACCCGAGAAGGTACGCACCCGCGCCCACGACCTCGCAGCGACCAACGAGGAGTTCCTGGAAGCTGCTTGGTCAACGGCGTCCGACGGCGGTGCGGCGCCCCTTGATCTTTCGTCCCAGGCATCCACGGACCTGCATGCGGCCAGTTTCCGTTCGCTCACCGACACCCGCTCAGCCGCCCTGGAACATGGCGTGTCCTGGTGGTCCATCACCTCACTTGCCTCGGATGAAGACCTGGTGCTGGACATCGATGTCCTCAACATGCGCGCCCGCGAACCTCGAGGCTACCAGGGTGACGTGGCGGAAATGCTGGAATTCATCGGCTCCCGTGTCCGCGAGCAGTGGCGTGTGGTGGTGGTGACAGACGGTCCCGGACCCGCCCAGCGCCTGGCCGAACTGTTCCATGACGCTGACATTCCTTGTTCCCGCGTGGAGTCCCTGGATGAGGAGCCCCAGCGGGGCATCATCGAGGTGACCACCGCCGCCGTCGGACGCGGTTTTGTCCTGGACGGCCTCAAACTTGGCTTGCTGACTGAAGCCGATTTGCTGGGCCGTGCCACGGCGAGCTCCACCAAGGACATGCGGCGCATGCCGTCCAAGCGCCGCAACGCCGTTGACCCGTTGCAACTGCATGCCGGCGACTTCGTGGTGCACGAACAGCACGGTATCGGCCGGTTCGTGGAGCTGATCCAGCGCAAGGTAACCGGAACGTCGTCGTCCGATGCCGGGCTGCGGGAGTATTTGGTGCTGGAGTACGCGCCGTCCAAGCGTGGCGCGCCGGGGGACCGGCTCTTCGTACCAACCGACCAACTGGACCAGGTGACCCGCTACGTGGGCGGAGATGCGCCGGCGCTGAGCAAGATGGGCGGCGCGGACTGGGCCAGCACCAAGTCCAAGGCACGCAAGGCCGTCAAGGAAATCGCGGGTGAGTTGATCCGGTTGTATTCCGCCCGCATGGCTTCCCGGGGCCACGCTTTCGCGCCCGACACCCCGTGGCAGCGTGAGCTTGAGGAAGCGTTCCCCTATGTGGAGACGCCGGACCAGTTGACCACCATCAACGAGGTCAAAGCGGACATGGAGCGGGAGATCCCCATGGACCGGTTAGTCTCCGGTGACGTGGGTTACGGCAAGACGGAAATCGCCGTTCGCGCTGCCTTCAAAGCCGTCCAGGACGGCAAGCAGGTGGCGGTCCTGGTTCCCACCACGCTGCTTGCCCAACAGCACTACGAAACGTTCACGGAGCGCTTCTCCGGCTTTCCCCTGCGCGTGAAGCCGCTGTCCCGGTTCCAAAGCAGCAAGGAAGCCAAGGAAACGGCTGAAGGCGTCAAGAGCGGGGCCGTGGACGTGGTGATCGGTACGCACCGGCTTTTGTCCAAGGACTTCGAGTTCAAAGACCTTGGCTTGGTGGTGGTTGACGAGGAGCAGCGCTTTGGTGTGGAGCACAAGGAAGCGCTCAAGAAGATGCGCACCAACGTGGATGTGCTGGCCATGAGTGCCACGCCGATTCCTCGAACCCTGGAAATGTCGCTGACGGGCATCCGGGAAACGTCCACTTTGGCGACACCCCCTGAGGAACGCCACCCTGTGCTGACATACGTGGGCCCTTACACGAACAAGCAAACGTCCGCTGCGATCCGACGCGAACTCATGCGCGAGGGACAGGTGTTCTTTGTCCACAACCGCGTTTCGTCCATCGAACGAATCGCCGCGCAGATCCGGGAGCTGGTTCCCGAAGCCCGGGTTGAAGTAGCTCACGGGCAAATGTCCGAAAGCCGCCTCGAGAAGATCATTGTGGACTTCTGGGAGAAGCGTTTCGACGTCCTTGTCTGCACCACCATCATCGAGACCGGTCTGGACATCTCCAATGCCAACACCTTAATCGTGGACGGGGCCGACAAATATGGCCTTTCGCAGCTCCACCAGCTCCGCGGCCGTGTTGGCCGTGGCCGGGAGCGTGCCTACGCCTACTTCCTTTACCCTTCCGAGAAACCCCTGGGCGAGGTGGCATTGGAACGGCTTAAGGCTGTGGCAGCGCACAACGAGCTGGGCGCGGGCATGCAGCTGGCCATGAAGGACCTGGAAATCCGTGGTGCCGGTAACCTGCTGGGCGGCGAGCAATCCGGCCATATCCAAGGCGTCGGCTTCGACCTCTACATCCGGCTGGTGGGCGAGGCTGTTGCCGAATACCGTGGCGAGGCAGAGGAGAAGGCAGCCGAGATGAAGATCGAGCTGCCGGTCAACGCCCACCTTCCCCACGACTACGTGCCCGGCGAACGGTTGCGCCTGGAAGCGTACCGGAAACTGGCTTCCGCCATCACGTACGAGGCCATCGATGAAGTCCTGGCCGAACTAGTGGACCGTTACGGCGAGCCGCCGCTGCCTGCACAAAACCTTATTGCCGTGGCCCGCTTCCGGGTGGGCGCCCGCGAAGCCGGCCTGTCCGACGTCGCACTCCAAGGCAACTTCATCCGCTTCTCGCCGGCGCAACTGCCGGAGTCCAAAACAATGCGCCTGAACCGCATGTATCCGGGTTCGCAGGTCAAGCCTGCCTTGGACGCGGTGCTGATTCCCAAGCCCAAGACGGCCAGGATCGGCGGACGCGATCTGCAGGACGCTGAGATCCTGCAGTGGGCCAACAACGTCATTGAAGCGATTTTTGCTGAAGTACCTGTAAAGGCTGGCTAACTGCATGATGGGAGGACATCACGCCGCGTCGGGAGCCGCGGCGTGGATTGCCATTGCCTCGACCGGCCCGTACGCCTTGGGTTGGTACCCTTTGGATTCCACCGGAATCCTGATCGGCGCCATGGCGACGGCGGGAACTGCTTTGGTGGTCGACTGGGACCATCGTCACAGCACTATCGCGAATTCGCTGCCGCCCCTGTCGAATGTGATTGCGGTGGGGATCGAAAAAGCCAGCGGAGGGCACCGCCAGGGAACACACTCGCTGTTGGGGGCTTCCGCGTTTGTGGCGCTCGCAGCCATGGCTGCCCAGTTCCAAATGGTGACGCCGGTAGGCAAGCTCTCCATAGGAGCCGGGCTGCTGTGCATGTTCATGATCAATCTGGCGGCCAAAGCGTTGAACCTGTTTCCTAAGTCGGGCTGGATTACCAACTGGCTGTTCGCT
Source organism: Paenarthrobacter sp. (assembly GCA_031179305.1). Classification (GTDB taxonomy): domain Bacteria; phylum Actinomycetota; class Actinomycetes; order Actinomycetales; family Micrococcaceae; genus Arthrobacter. The sequence continues at coordinate 460,773 of JAPSHX010000001.1, forward strand.
TTGGTGATGGCCGGCCTGGTGACGTGGTTTGCTCCGGATCAGTGGGGTTGGCTGCCGCTGTCCATGCTTACAGGTGTGGTGGTGCACATCGTGGGGGACATGATTACTGTGGGCGGGGTGCCGCTTTTATGGCCCATTGTCATTAAGCCACCGAAATTCCTGCGGAAGTCCATGATCCGGGGAATCTGGCGCCCGAATGGCGCTTTCTCCATTCCGTTGCTGGGGCGTGCCGGTTCCCGACGCGAATGGCTGGTCCTGATCCCGGTCAGTGGCTACGCCATGGTGGGCATGGGTGCCGCCGCCTGGACTTTGGCGCAACAGCATTGGCCCGGCGTTCTGGCGGCTCTGGGCGGAGTAGTGCAGCTGCCCTAAGGAACTCCTGGTCAGCAGTTAGTCGCCTGGTCAGCAGTTAGTCGCGTTGTTGGCCACAAAGTTTCCTGGAGCATCCTCGATCATGATCGTGCCGGCTTGGCAGGTGACGTTGTCGGTCACAATGATGTTTTCCAGGTCGCCATGAAAATTGAGCCACGGGCCTTGAAGGTCGAAGAATTTGTTGTTCGTGACCGCAACATCGTGAACCGCCGCGGTGCCCTCGTCGTAGTAGCCGGTTTTGACGCCATCCGGAGAATCCCAGAACCGATTGTCATCCACGGTGATGTTGTAGATTTCATGCTCGCCAACGGCCAGCTGCAATCCCGAACCGTGGGATCCGCCACGCACGTCATTGTTTCTGTAGGTCACGTCATGAACGGACGCGCCGAGGGCTTGGGCCACGAGGCCGTCGTCTCCGTCATCTCCCTGACGCTGGTCAACTGTGTTGCCCTCCACCAACCCTCCATGGGAGTCAGTGATGTGGATGCCGTCCAACTGATCGTATCGGCCGCTGCTGGTCACCAATGTGTGGTTGTCACGGACGCAGAAATTGCTGCTGGCAACCACGGCGATGGAGTACGTGTAGGGATTCCGGGTGCTGACACCCTCCACCAAGACGTTGCTGGAGTGGCGGACGTCCACTAAGTACTCATTCAGGCGTCCTGGAAGATTCCCATCCAACTCTTCACCGTTTTGGTCCGCTGTGAGCTGAGAAATGGTGACGTTTTGTGCGCCGTCGGTGGTGATCAGCGGGTGGCCGCCGTAGGGCCCCTCGAATTCAAGGAAGTCCGGGCCTGCTTTCAGGACGGTGGTTGGCCCGGCTCCCCTGAGGAAAACATTGCTCTTGATAACCAAGGGACGTTCCAGTAGGAAAATACCCTCGGGCAACTGCACGATGGCCCCACCATTCTTGGAAGCGGAATCTATGGCCTGTTGCAGCGATTTGGACGTGTCCTCGGGGTCGAGATATCCCTCCACCACCCATTCTTTGACGCTGACGGCTTTGCTTCCCAACACATCGCAGGAGGCTGGTTCCGCCCGTTCCGGTGCATCCGGCTGACTGAGGGCGCTTGCTGAACCGCAGCCAGTGAGAAGCAGCGTGGTCAGCAGGGAAATGCCCAACAAAAAGGAATGGCCCAGGCGGGGGCCCGGGCCATTCAACGTCATAGTGCGGGTTCTAGCTTTCGCCGGCGGAGTCGGAGCGGCCAAGAATGGTCTGCGGGATCCAGAAAGCGAGGGCGAACAGGCCGAGGCAGACGGCCATCGGCCACGGGTTATCCAGGCTGAGGAAGGAAAGCGAGTAGATGGCGCCCAGGAAGAGCACAATCATCACAAGGAACAGCACAATGCTGCTGCCCAGGCTGTTCTCTTTTTCAATGGGGGCGCTTGTGGCGTTCTTGGACATTCATTCCTCCTCGCCCCGCAGGGCTCAAAAATCTCTGACGGCAGCGGAAGCCCTAGTAGGCGGATGAACCCTGTTCACCCTTGACAATGGCAATTCCGGAGCTCGCTCCGATACGTGTTGCACCAGCAGCAATCATAGCCTGTGCATCGGCTAGGGAGCGCACGCCGCCTGAGGCCTTCACCCCCAGCTCCGGTCCCACGGTCTTGCGCATCAAGGCAACGTCTTCAACGGTGGCACCGCCGCCATTGAATCCGGTGGACGTCTTGACGAAGTCCGCCCCGGCTTCCACGGCCGCTTCGCAGGCTATGACCTTCTGCGCATCGGTCAGCATGGAGGTCTCGATGATGACCTTCAGGATGGCCTCACCGGCGTGGACTACCTCGGACACGGCCCTTATGTCGTCCACCAGCGCACCCTTGTCGTTGGCGCGGGCAGAAGCCATGTTGATCACCATGTCGATTTCATCCGCACCGTCCAGCACGGCTCCGCGGGCCTCGAAGGCCTTGACGTCGCTGGGGGTGGCGCCCAAGGGGAAGCCGACCACCGAGCACGTGAGCACGCCCGAACCTTTGAGGGCCTTGGTGACGGTCTTGACCCAAACCGGATTCACGCACACCGACTTGAACTTGTACTCGACTGCCTCGGCGCACACCTTAAGGACGTCAGCCTCGCTGGCCTCCGGCTTCAACAGTGTGTGGTCAATGTAGGAGGCGATATTTGCAGGGGCGACGGCTTCGTTGCTCATGGGATCCTTCCGTGCAGGGCGTGGCCGGCCCGGTGGCCGCAGGGTTGTCACTGCCCGTCAAAGGACCATCTTGCCACATGCGCAGACGGCCCCTCGGGCCACCGTCAGCGGGGTGTCAGGCTGCGATCAACGCTGGCTGATCGTCTTTGCGCGCACTCAAGAGCAGGCCTGAGGCGCACAGCATCGCAGAGGACTCAGCGGAGAGAAGCAGGCCCAGTCGAAGTCCGTCGCAGGAGGCGGCATCGCCAATCGCCCAGATGCCCGGTACGGACGTGGCGAGGTCGCGACCTACTGAAATGCCGCCGTCGGGAGCGGTTGTTAGCCCGGCGCTTTCGGCGAGGTCGTTACGGGCAGTGCGCTCCTCGGCCAGCACCACCAGGTCGCCTTTCATGCTGCTGCCGTCTTCGAAGAGAATGCCCGTGGCAGGCAGCATGGAACCCGGCGCACCGGTGCCGCTGCCGGCGGAAGGCACGACGGCGGTTGGGCGGAGGGTTGTGCGGACGGGGCGGACCCCGCGGGCACGCAACACAGCCTCGGCCTGGCCCGCTGCCGGTCCGTTCCCAACGAGGATTCCCAATGGACGGCGGCCTACAACGCGAGTGACGTCCTTGACCGCTTCGCCGATGTTCGCGGCGTCGTCGATGGTGGAGTAGCTCAGGCTGGATTCGGCGCCCGCCACCGGTGGGAGGGCCGGTGCCGAGCCGGTCGCAATGACCAACTGGTCGTAGGAAAATTCCATGCCATCCACGGTGGTGACAATTCGTGAGTCAGCGTCGATGAAGCTCGCCGCCTGCCCGAAGCGGACCGAAACCTGGGGAAGTTCAGCGAGTTCCAACAGGGCGTCCGCGTAGTCGTCGCGGTTGCTGAGCAGAGTGATGGTTCCGTGGAAAGCGCGCTGACGGGAGTCGGTTCCTCCGGCAAGTCGCCGCACCAGAGCCTGGGCCGCTGGACCAGCGCCTGCAATGACGATGTGGAGGGAAGATGCGGACGGGATGGCGGACATGTTTGGCCCTTTCGCTCATGTGACCTGCTGTTGATCATCAGCGTAGGGGGCCGGTTTTTCGCGGGTGTTTCACCGCTGTTGCCATCTTTGGCCGATCCGTAGCGTGGTGTTTACCGGCCGGTAATAACGTGGATCACATTGCGCGGGCGGACCGTTCTGCCCCGGCCGCCGTGGTGGCATGATGGGCGAATGAGCCAAGTCACGTGCGATCTGACTGTTTCCCTGGATGGATTTGTTGCCGGCCCCAACCAGCGCGTGGAGGAGCCGTTGGATGACGGCGGAGAGCTCCTGCACCGATGGATGTTCGAAGAGCCGGAGGCGAATGCGCCCGAGATTGAAGGGATCCTCGCGGCCGGTGCGTTCATCATGGGACGCAACATGTTTGCCGGCCCAGGACCCGAGGCATGGGGCACGGAATGGCGGGGCTGGTGGGGCGACGAACCGCCGTATCACGCACCGGTTTTTGTCCTCACCCACCATCGCCGTGAGCCGTTGGAGATGGAAGGCGGGACAACGTTCAACTTCGTCACCGACGGCATCGAATCAGCGTTGGCGCAGGCCCGGGATGCTGCCGGTGACAAAGATGTGGCCATTGCCGGGGGAGCGCAGACCGCCCGCCAGTATCTTTCGGCCGGGCTCATGGACGAGCTCCGGCTCCACATTTCACCCATGGTCCTGGGTGGTGGCGAGCGATTGCTCGACGGCGTGGGGGACCTGAGGCTTGAACAGGCAGAGGTGCGCGGGACTGGCCTGGTGACACATGTGCGGTATCGGGTGATCCGTTAGTCTCGTTCTTCTTTGGCGGAGTCGGGAAACTCAGCCGTGAGTGGGTTCGCCGGTGAGCCGATGATCGGCGTGGTTGATGGTTTCCTGTATCAGGCGGAGAAGGTGTCCATCATGGAGCGAATAGATGACGTGTCTCCCGTCTTTCCGGGTGTCCACCAGGCCGCTCAACCGGAGCTTGGCAAGATGCTGACTGACCACCGTGCGCGGGACCGTTGCTTCCCCCACAAGTTCCGTGACAGTTTTTGGTCCCTGCGCGAGCTGCCAAAGCAAGTGCAGGCGTGTCGGTTCGGCCAGCATCCGGAGTGTGCCCGCGGCACTCTCAAGGTGCTCCGGCCCCGGGACGACCAGGTGGAACAGCGAAGGCTGTTCAGAAGCGTCGTGGGACTGGTTATTCGGTTGGTTGCTTGGTTGGCTGCTCAACGCTGTACTCCCTCGCAACGGACTCTTCGGCTCCCGTGACGGATTGCCGGGGCCAGGACAGGAAAGCTCCCGCACTGCCTAGTATCGCAAGAATTGTCAGTGTCAACGCAGCCCAGCCCAGACCAGCGGCGGCACCAAGCCAGCCGGCCAACGGGTAGGCGAGGATGTAGCAGGCATGCGACAGGGAAAACTGGGCGGTGAACACGTAGGGCCTGGTGACGACGGCGGAGGCGTCCCGCAGGAGTCTGGAAGATGGCGTGAGGATCGCGGAATTGCCGGAGCCCAGCACGAACCACAACCCCATCAACCACCACCAGCCACTGTTCGGTGAAGCCAGGGAGGTAACTGCCGTGGTCACCACCAGGGCCACGGGGATCACGGCGGCACCGGTGAACAGGACGGCTGCGTTGCCAAACCTCTGAAGTGCACGTGGCGCCAAGATGGCCACCATCATCGATCCAATCCCAAAGCTGGCCAAAGCAAGAGCCAAATCGGTCTCAGGTCGATGCAAGACTTCGCGAACGTAGACCACTGAGTTCACCAACACCAAGGCCGTAGGAGCGGCTACCACCACGTTGAGCGCAAGCAGAGATCGTAGCCTGCGGTTGCTCCAGAAAATGCGTGTACCAAGGGTGGTCCGGTGCCAGAGTGTTCCGGACGTTCCATATCCTGACGCAGTGGAAGGAAGCGCAGTGATAGCCACCATGCCGGCAGAAAACAGGAATCCGAACACAGTACCCAGGAAGAGGTTGCTGTAACTGACCACTGTGAGCAACAGCGCTGCGACGGCGGGGCTGACGAGGGTCTCCATGTCGTAGGCCAGCCGGGATAGGGACAATGCCCGGGTATAGTCCCGGTCCTTCTTGAGCACTTCGGGAATCAGGGACTGGAATGTTGGTGTAAAGGTGGCGGAGGCTGACTGCAGCAGGAAGACCACAGCATAGATTTGCCACTCTTCAGTGATGAACGGCAGGCACAAAGCCATCAAGGCCCTGATGAGGTCCGCGCCAATCAACACTGGCTTTTTAGGAAGCCGGGCTACGAGGGCGTTGATCACGGGGGCGAAGCCTACGTACGCCAGCATCTTGATGGTTAGGGCAGTTGCCATCACCGCACCTGCATTGCTTGCGGCTAGATCAAACGCCATCAGGCCCAAGGCCACCGTCAGGAGGCCGGTTCCGATCAGTGCCACGACCTGTGCTGCAAAGAGCCGACGGTACGTGACGTCCTTCAGCACCGACAACATAAAGCACTCCTTCATCCCATAAGTGCACATGTGCGCGTTCATGCACTTATTAGCGTAGCTCGGAGTGGGTGCGGTGGAAGCGGGCGGATGGTCGAGGTGTCCAACGAGGTCCTCGGTAAGGCCGGGCCGAACACGTGAAACCACCGCCACCCTGCGGCGGAGTGGATTCAATGTCTGTCACCCGCTGTACACTGAACTATCGAACATATATTCGAAAAAAGGTGTGTTGTGGGTGTGATAGTCGGCCCCCGCGTGGTAGATGCGGGCTTTTCCCTTATGTCAGTACTGCTGGCGCCTATCCCGGTGGCGGCGGGCTATCCATCGCCTGCGCAAGACTATTTTGATGGTCGGATCGATCTCAACGAGCACCTGATCAAGGATGTCACCAGCACTTTTGTCGTGCGGGTGACCGGCGAGTCCATGGAGGGCTCCGGTATCAGCGACGGGGACGAGTTGATCGTCAACCGGGCGCTCGAGCCCAAGGATGGGTCCGTCGTCGTGGCTGTCCTTGATGGCGAGCTGACCATCAAAAGGCTGCGGGTCACGCCCTCCGGCGTAGTACTGCAGGCCGACAATCCCAAGTACCCGGACATTCGCGTCCCCGCAATGTCGGAGCTGACCATTTGGGGTGTGGCCACCACATGCCTGCATCATATTTGACTGTTTCAACCCGGCGGGGCTGTCGAGTTTCGCACCACGAGCTGCGGTGCGAGGCGCCTGTCTGCGGCGGGCCCATCGGGATTGCTGAGGCGTTCCAGGGCAACGGTTCCCGCAATCTGCCCGAGTTCAACGGCGTGGAGGTCAACGGATGTGAGGTCGATGCCATGAAGCCCTGAGGTCCTCGAGTTGTCGTATCCCACCAGGGAAAGCTCGGACGGCAACGAAAGGCCCTTCGCGTACGCAGCCTCGCGGGCGCCGAGGGCGAGCTGGTCATTGTGGGTGAAGATAGCCGTTGGTCGGTCAGTCATGCCGAGCAATTCGGCGGCCGCCCGCCGTCCTGCGTCCTGCGTGAAGTCATCGGCCGCCAGCAAGAGCGGCTTCAGCCCGGCGTCGCGCATGGTTTGTGCATAACTCTGCCTGCGGACCGTATGGCCGTCGTGCACGGGACCTGCCAAGTGCGCGATCCTCGTGTGGCCCAGCCCGATGAGGTGTTCGGTGGCTGCACGGGCGCCGGCGGCATCGTCTGAATAGACACTGTCCACGCCATCCACGGGACGCGTCACGCTGACCAGCGGAACGATCTTGGCCAATTCATGGACCCGTTCGTCCGAATCCAGCAGGGTGGCGGCGATGATTATGCCCACTCGTGCCTCAATGAGTGATTCCAGCGCGCCTTCATCCTCGCCGTCAACGGATCGGGAGACGCTCAGGATGAGCCTGTTGCCGTCCTGGGGCAGCGCCATGCGGACGCCACTGAGGATGTCGGCGTAGATCTCGTTGCGGATGTCCATGAGATGGAGCCCGACGGCGGAGCGATGCTTTCGTGCGAGATCGGCGGCTACTGCGTTTGGCCGGTAGCCTAGACGCTTTGCGGCATTGAAGATTGCCTGTTTGCTTTCCTCGCTGACGCCCGGCGCACCCCGGAAGGCAAAGGACACTAAGGTTCGGGAGACGCCGACTTCCCTGGCGACGTCGCTTTGGGTGGCCGAACGATGACGGTTGTCGATAACCATGTCCTCATCCTCCCATGACGCAAAGGCGTAAATTCAGCAATTTGTTAGTTTGACCTTACATTTAAGCCTTTCGCGCGTTAGTCTGTATCTGGGACGGGTGAATATGACCCGCAACACACTGACAAAGGAGTCCTGATGTCTGCCACACAACTGCAGCGGGGTGCCGCCGATGGCACCTCACTCCCGCCGCTGACAAATGGTCCGCACAGAAAGCGCCTGGGCCTCGTTGCCTTGGTAGCCACCTTCGGTGGTCTTCTCTTCGGCTATGACACCGGAGTCATCAACGGCGCACTGAGGCCGATGACCCTGGACCTTGCATTGACGCCACTGACGGAAGGGATTGTCACCAGCTCCCTGTTGTTCGGAGCGGCCGCCGGAGCAGTTGGTGGTGGGCGCCTGTCGGATGGTTGGGGTCGCCGCAAGACGATCATCCTGCTTGCCGTCCTGTTCTTTGCCGGGACGCTTGCGTGCGTCTTCGCACCGAGCTTCGAAGTCATGGTGCTGGGACGGGTCATCCTCGGGTTGGCCGTCGGTGGCGCCTCTACCGTGGTCCCTGTATTCCTGGCCGAGCTGGCACCGTATGAAATCCGCGGCTCCCTTGCGGGACGGAACGAACTCATGATCGTCATTGGGCAGCTCGCGGCTTTCGTGGTCAACGCCATCATCGGCAATGTCTGGGGTGAATTCGGGGGAGTCTGGCGCATTATGCTTGCGGTTGCAGCCCTGCCCGCCATAGCCCTGTTCTTCGGTATGCTGCGCATGCCTGAATCGCCGCGTTGGCTGATTTCCAAGGGGCGCTCGCAAGAAGCGCTGGAAGTGCTCAAGACCATTCGATCCGTGGAGCGCGCCCAAGCTGAAATGGCCGATGTGAAGCACTTGGCTGATGAGGAACGGGCGTCGAAGGCAACCTCCTGGGGAGCGCTCAAGGACAAATGGATCTTGCGGATTGTGCTGGTAGGTATCGGCTTGGGCGTGGCTCAGCAGCTGACGGGTATCAACTCGATCATGTATTACGGCCAGTCCGTGCTGGTTGAAGCCGGCTTCGACTCAAGTGGGGCCCTCATAGCCAACGTCGCCCCCGGTGTCATCGCCGTCGTGGGTGGCGTCATTGCCTTGACGCTCATGCAACGGATCAATCGACGTACCACCCTGCTCCTTGGATTCACGCTGACCACTGCCTGTCACTTCCTCATCGGAATCGCCTCGATCGTCCTGCCCGTCGGCAATGCCGCACGCCCCTTCGTCATCTTGTTCCTGGTGGTTGCGTTTGTGGGTTCCATGCAGACATTCCTCAACATCGCAGTGTGGGTGATGCTGTCCGAGATCTTCCCGCTGCATGTTCGCGGGTTCGCAATAGGCCTGTCGGTATTCTGCCTCTGGATCGCCAATGCGCTCCTCGGCCTCTTCTTCCCCACCTTGGTGGCGGGCGTCGGGATTACGGGAACGTTCTTCCTCTTTGGGATTGTTGGAATCCTGGCCCTCATCTTCATTTACACGCAGGTTCCCGAAACCCGCGGACGCACCCTGGAGGCACTGGAAGAAGACGTGACCACCGGGGCCATCTACCTGGTGCACAAGAAAGAGTCGGCTGGGATTTCCTAAATCTCAGTACTAGCCGCATCCCGCTGGGCCGGACTTTTCCACAGTCCGGCCCAGCGGAATGTTTCTTGTCAGAGGCTGCCGGTACAGTAAATGTATTCGAACATACGTTCGAATGCGCGGCGTGTCCCGCACCCGAATTCGGGCACGCGTGCTAGCTCGAGTCAGGGAGTGGAATGTCCAAGCCAGCGCTCATGCATCGCATGCAGGAGATCGCCCACGTGGATATCAACTGCTTCTATGCTTCGGCAGAACGAGCCTTCAACCCTGCGTTGGAGGGAAAGCCGCTGATCGTCCTTTCCAACAACGATGGCTGCGCCGTCACCAGGTCGCCGGAAGCCAAAAGACTGGGGATCGGACTCGGGGAGCCGTGGTTCAAGCTTGCTCCGCGTGCCAAGGAATGGGGACTCATTGCACTCTCAAGCAACTACGAACTGTACGGAGACATCAGCTCGCGTGTGATGGAGCTCCTGGCGCGGTACTCAGCATGGCAGGAGGTGTACTCCATTGATGAAGCGTTCCTCGGAGTGAAAGGGCAACCCGATGAACTGCTGGAGCTAGGGCGCGCCATCAAGGCTGCCTGCCAACGTCACGTGGGGGTTCCCGTTTGCGTAGGTATCGCGCGCACCAAGACGCTTGCCAAGCTGGCCAACAAATGGGCCAAGCACAACCCGGCCTTCAACAGTGTGTGCCGTTGGGACTCCATCCCGGAGGCCCAACGTGAAGCACTCATGGCCCGGCTCTCAGTGATCGAGATCTGGGGCGTCGCCACCAGGCTCACGAAACGCCTGAACGCGATGGGGATCTTCTCCATCTTGGACCTGGTCCATGCCGACCCAGTGGCGTTGCGGGACAAGTTCTCCATCGTCATGATGCGGACTGTGCTGGAACTGCAAGGCACGCCCTGCATCCCCATGGAGGAGGAACGAATCGGACGGGATCAACTGATCTTCTCCCGGTCCTTCTCAACGCCCATCACCACGGCCGCCGAGTTGCGGCAGGTGCTGAGCGTCTATGGCCAGATGGCCAGTGCCAGGCTGGCCAAGCATGACCTTCAAGCCAAGCTGCTGACTGCTTTTGCGGCAACATCGGTCTACAACCCGAACGACAAATCATTCCCCACTGTCAACGTCAAGCTGCCGATGCCCACCTCGGATCCGGTGTTGCTGACCAAGGCCGCGCACGCACTGGTTCCAAAAATTCAGGAAGGCGTGAGGTACGCCAAAGCCGGAATCATGGTCACGGACCTCCGACCCAGCGGCAACCAGAAACCGCTGGAAATCTTCGAGAACCGGCATGAGGAACGGGGCATAGGCCCCTTGCTGGAGCAGGTCAGCAAACGGTATGGCCGGGGCTCCATCGGTTTGGGCCATGCAGGGATCAAAGGCGGTCCGGACTGGTCGATGAAGCGCGACATGCTCAGCCCCCGTTACACCACAAAATGGGACGAGCTTCCCCTGGTGAGGGCGGCCTAGCTTGTCCGGGAGCCTAAGCCCGCAGCCGGTAGCCGCGCTTCACTACAGTTTCCACGAGCTTGCCATCAGGCAGGGAAGACCGCAGCCGGCTCACCGTCATGTCCAAGGCATGGACAGAACCGCGCAGGTCCAACAAATCGGAGAGAGCTTCCCTGGAAAGAACAGCCCCGCCCGCGCCGAGCAGCGCTCGCAGCAGCAGGAGGGGAGCCGGTGCAAGGTCCACCACCTCACCGTTGATCCGCAAGCAGCGTCCACGGAGCTCGATGGTCGCGCTCTTGGTTTCCAAACGCCGCACGTGGTTCAGCGAAAGATGTTCGGTAACCAGCCTGATGAGCGCACCCATGCGGTAGCGATCAGGGATCAACGGGGTCAGCCCGGCGTCGACAAGGGGTTGAGCGGTGACCGGACCGACGGCCGCAACAGTTACCGGACCCTTGAGAGCTTCGATGAGCTGGCGGTAGAGGCCCATTTCGTGTGCGGTGCTCCACATGGCGTCCACTGCCGGGGCACTGGTGAACGTCAGGACATCGAGGTTTCCGCTGACCACGGCTTCGATCAGGCGCGGCAGCTTATCTTCGCCGTCGGGCTTCACCCAGCGGTACGGAGTCACCGTCAAGACGGTAGCGCCGGACATGCGGAGCCGTTCCAGCTGGCGGACGTCCGTGTAGCCGTGCAGCTGGACGGCCACGGTCTTACCGCGCACGCCTTCGGCCAAGAGCATGTCCACCAGCGTGGCGGTGGTCTCGTCGCTGCTGATTCCGACGTCGGCAAGGCCGGCCGCCCGAACGGCGCCGCGGGCTTTGGGGCCACGGACGAACATTCGGCACGCGGACAGCGTGTCCAGGAGTTGCTCGCCGATGCCAAACGAATCAGCGGCTTCGCACCAGCGGCGCATGCCGTAGGCGGTGGTGGCGATACAGATGTCCGGCTTGGCCTCGATAATGGTGCGGGTGTCCTCTATGAGGACCATGTCCTCCTGCACAGGGGCGATCTTCAAAGCGGGGGCGTGCAACACGCTCGCACCACGGCGCTCCAGTGCCTCAATGAGGTCGCGGGAGCGGCGGTGCGAGGTGACGCCAATGCGGAATCCGTCCAACGGCGCTTCAACGGTTTCGGTAACTTCCGGTGCGGAGGTAGGGTCCTGGACTTCGATGGCACGTGCAACAGTCATGTGTTCTTACCTTCAGGCTTCAAGGAGCGAAGCCGCGAGTCGGCTCAGTTCAGCGGATGCTTCGGCATGATTCCGGTTGGCTTCAGCAACACGGACCACCTCGCCGATGACCAACACGGCCGGGTTACTGCAGCCGGTAGCTGCCGTTTCGATGGTACCGAGGTCAGCGATAGTGGTGCGCTGTCCCGGGCGGTACCCACGTTCCACCACAGCCATTGGCATGTCCGATTTCATCCCCGCCCGGCGGAGTCCGGCCGCCAGCTGGGGCAAGGTGCCGATGCCCATGAGGACCACGATAGTTCCGCCAAGTCCGGCAAGGTGGGTGTGTTCCTTCTCGGTCAACGGGGCATGGCCGGATACCACGGTGAACATGTGGCTGACCTCGCGGTGCGTCACCGGGATTCCGGCTGCTGCGGGAACGGAGATGGCACTGGTGACACCGGAGATCACCCTCACAGGGACGCCGGCAGCAACACACGCAGCCACTTCTTCGCCTCCGCGGCCGAACACGTACGGATCGCCGCCCTTGAGTCGGACCACATTCTTGCCCAGGAGCGCAGCCTCCACCATCAACTTCTCGATGTCCCTCTGAGTCACCTTGTGAAGCCCGGGCTGTTTTCCAACGTCCACGAGTTCAGCAGAGGTCAGATCGGCCAGTTCCTGATAGGGGGCAAGCCGATCGTAAAACACCACATCGGCATCGCGCAGCGCGTCCACAGCACCCACCGTGAGCAGGTCCAGGGCTCCCGGGCCTCCACCCACCAGGGTCACATGGCCTTCGGTACCGGGTGCAGGCTCAAAAGCAACGGGAATCCCGGCGTCGCGGCAGCGTTCCACCAGCGGCAGCCAGCCGGACTCGCCGTCGTCCACTACCGCCACCAGGAACGGGCGCTCGGGAAGTTGACCGTCCCCAGGCACACCTTCCGGGGAGCTGAGCCGGTACACGTTGGCACCGGCGCTCTGGTAGCGGCGGACCGCTTGGCGGGCAGACTTCTCAGATCCCGTGACAAGGACGTCACGGCCGGTGAGATCAATGGTGAGCTGCATGGTGAACCCCTAGTTTTCTACGCCGACGGTTTCGCTGCGGACCGGGATAGTGGAAGCGATCAGCACGCCGCCCTTTTCCTCGTTGGTGGCCGGACGGATCTGGCCACGCTCCGGAACAAAGGAAATGGACTCGTCCTTCTGGTTGGGAGCGTTGACGAACGAACGGAAACGGCGGAGACGCTCCGGGTCCTTCAAAGTCTCGGCCCACTCGTCCTCGTAGGTGTCGATGTGTTTTGCCATGGCGGCTTCAAGCTCCTCGGCGATGCCCAAGGAGTCGTTGACCACTACTTCCTCGACGTGCTTGATGCCGCCGTCGAGCTCTTCCTGCCAGCGCGCGGTGCGCTGGAGGCGGTCAGCCGTTCGGATGTAGTACATGAGGTAACGGTCGATGTACTTCAGCAGGGTTTCGTCGTCCAGGTCCTTGGCCAGCAGCTGGGCGTGCGCCGGGGTGGCCCCACCATTACCGCCCACGTAGAGGTTCCAGCCGTCGGCCGTGGCGATCACTCCGACATCCTTGCCACGGGCTTCGGCGCATTCACGGGCGCAACCGGACACACCCATTTTCAGCTTGTGCGGACTGCGGAGGCCGCGGTAGCGCAGCTCCAAGGCGATAGCCATGGCCACCGAATCCTGCACGCCGAATCGGCACCATGTGGAACCAACGCAGGACTTCACCGTGCGAAGGCTCTTGCCGTAAGCCTGTCCGGATTCGAAGCCGGCGTCCACCAGTTCCTTCCAGATGTCCGGCAACTGCTCCAGCCGCGCGCCGAACATATCGATGCGCTGTCCGCCCGTGATCTTGGTGTACAGGTTGTACTTCTCAGCCACTGCCGCGATGACGCCGAGACCCTTAGGCGTGATCTCGCCACCTGCGATGCGTGGGACCACCGAATAGGTGCCGTCCTTCTGCATGTTCGCCAAGGCGCGGTCGTTGGTGTCCTGCAGCGAACCACGCCCGGCATCCAGGACGTAAGCGGAGTGCTGGCTGGCCAGGATGGAAGCAATGGTCGGCTTGCAGATATCGCAACCTGCGCCGGTGCCGTACTTTGCCATGATGTCCTCGAAGGACGTGAGCTCAAGGACGCGGATGGCATCAAAGAGTTCCTGCCGGGAAAGGCTGATGTGCTCGCACAGTGCCTTGGAGACCTCAATGCCGGACTTCTTCAGTTCGCCTTCAAGGAGCTTCTTGAGCATGGGAACGCACGAACCACACTGCGTGCCGGCCCTGGTGCAGCCCTTCAGCTCACCGAGCTCCTGGACAGGGGAGTTACCCTCGCAGGCACCGCAGCCGTTGATGGTGTCACGGATAGTTCCGGCGGCCACGTTGTTGCAGGAGCACAGGATGGCATCGTCCGGAAGCTCAGTCTCCGGAGCCTCGCCACCACCGGCAGCGCTCAGATAGGCGCCAGGTTCGGCGGACAGTTCGCGGCCCAGAAGCGGGCGTAGGCCCATATACGGGGATGCGTCGCCCACGAAGATGCCGCCCAAGAGGGTCTTGGCATCATCGGTGGTGACAATCTTCTGGTAAACGCCACGAGCGGGGTCGGCGTAGACGATTTCCAGGGAGTGCTCGGTGCGGGCAAACGCGTCGCCGAAGCTGGCCACGTCAACGCCGGACAACTTGAGCTTGGTGGCAGTGTCAAAGCCCGGGAACGTTGCTTCTCCACCGTGCAGACGGTCAGCTACGATCTCGGCCATGGTGTTGGCGGGAGCCACGAGGCCCAGGCACATGCCCTCGAAGTTGGCCACTTCGCCGATGGCCCAGATGCCCTCTACTTCGGTGGCACAGAAATCATTGATGACAACGCCGCCCCGCTGGCCCAGGCTAAACAGCTGCTCTTCGCCTTCAGCCGCGCGGAAGAGATCGTCGCGGGGCCTGACACCGATAGCCACGATCACGAGGTCCGCGTCAATGGTGCGGCCGTCAGCCATCAGGACACCGGTGACGTTGCCGTCGTCGTCCGTGACTACCTCGGAGGGGAAGACGCCACCGTGGACTTCGAAGCCCTTGGCCTCAATCAGGCGGCCTAGGGCCTGACCTGCACCCTCATCCAGCTGGGTGTTCATCAGCCACGGTGCGCCGTTGATGACGATCGGTGTGGCGCCCAGCTGTTCGGTGCCGGCAGCGGACTCAAGTCCAAGCAAGCCACCACCAATAGTGACGGCGTTGACTTTGCGGCCGAGCTTCCCGCGTAGCTCGGCGATGGCCTTGTTGATGGCCCAAACGTCCTCGAGCGTGCGGTAAACGTGGGTGTGCTCGGCGCCCGGAATGGGGAGGCGGGCCGCATCCGAGCCCGAAGCCACCACCAAGTGGTCGTATTCGTACTTGTTGCCGGCGGCTGTAAGCACGCTCTTGGCAACGGAATCGATCTTGACGGCGCGCTCGCCGGTGATCAGAGCCAGGGCTTCGTGGTCCCACATGGACGCATCGCCCAGGGTGAGGTCCACGCCGGTTTCCGTGAGGGCCTTGCTCAGCGCAACGCGGTCGTACGGGAGGTGTGCCTCTTCGGTCAGCACCGTAACCTGCCAACCTTCAAGTCCGCGATTGAACATGGCGTCGGCGAAACGGTGGGCAGCGGGGCCGCCGCCGACGACGACGATGCGGCGCGGGTTCTCTGTACTTGAAGTGTGTCCGGTCACTGGTGGGCCTTTCGCAGATGTTGCAGACGGATCTCCGCAACTTGTGGTTCCAGCCTAGGGACGGGCAGTTTCGCTTCAGTTTCCCTTTTGTTTCGTGATCTTAACTTCTGCATCACGAACGCATTTCCGGGGGTGTGAGGTCTCTTTTACGCGTTCGACACAAACGCGGACAACCGATGAAACACCTGGGTCCTAGCTTGGAGTAGTGGCCGCAAGTGTGGCCCGGTCCGGGGGAGTGACGGCGGAGATGCCAGCACCCGGACACAGTGAGAGGGGCTGAAATGACCGTAATTCTGGACCGTGCCGAGGACCTGACCGCTACCGTCGCCTGGCACCGCGTTTGCCCGGTGGACGAACTTGAACTGGCTTGGGGCGAGGCCGCACTGATCGCCGGCCGTCAGGTTGCGCTGTTCCGCACAGCGCCCACCGAGGTCTTCGCCGTGGCACAGCAGGACCCGGCGACGCTCGCCAACGTCATGGCCCGCGGAATCATTGGATCCCGCGGAAGCCGGCCGACCATCGCGTCGCCGCTGCACAAAGAGGTCTACGACCTCGAAACCGGTGAGTGCTTCACCAACCCGGAACTAAAGCTCGACGCGTTTGCCACCCGTTTGGTGGATGGCTTCATCGAGGTTGAACTCTAAGAGTCCTACAAGCCCAAGGCTTCGCGGACGTCCCTGAGGACATCGTCCAGGGACGTCCGCGCTGCCTGGCGTGCTGCGGGAAGTTCGGCCGCGGATTCCACGGCCTGGATGACTTCCAGGTAACACTTGAGCTTGGGCTCGGTGCCGCTGGGACGGATGATGACGCGGCTTTGGTCCCGGGTCAGGTACAGCAGTCCGTCTGTGGGAGGCAGGGCTTCGCTGCCTTCCGCGAGATCGGTTGAAAGCTCGACGGCGGAACCTCCGAACGCTTCCGGCGGGTTCACCCGCAAACGGTTCATCATGGCATCGAGCAGTCCCAAATCGGCCACCCGGATACTGAGTTGGTCGCTCGCATGCAGTCCGTGCACCAGATACAGGTCATCCAGGGTGTCGAAGATCGTCTTGCCCTCGGCCTTGGCAGTTGCTGCGAGTTCGGCGATCAGCACAGCCGCCGAAATCCCGTCCTTGTCGCGCACCAGGTCCGGCGCCACACAGTACCCCAGCGCTTCCTCGTACCCGTAGGTCAGGCCGGGAACCCTCGAAATCCATTTGAAGCCGGTGAGCGTTTCCTCGTGGGCGTATCCTGCTGCGGCAGCGATGCGTGAGAGCAGTCGGGAGGACACGATCGAGTTGGCGAACACTCCGGTTTGCGGCTCATGCCCGCCCCCGGCAGTCATGCGCGCCACAACATGCGCACCCAGCAGCGCCCCTACTTCATCCCCGCGAAGCATCCGCCAAGCTCCCGCGGCGGGATCCAACGCAGCAACTGCTGCCCGATCGGCGTCGGGGTCGTTGGCCAAAACGATGTCCGCACCCGAGTCCGCAGCAGCGGCAAGTGCCAGGTCCAGCGCCCCGGGCTCCTCCGGATTGGGGAAAGCGACGGTGGGGAAGTCCGGATCCGGCTCGGCCTGTTCGGCCACGAGCGTGACATCGGCGAAACCGGCGGCGTTCAGGACGGAGACGGCTGTTTCTCCGCCGACACCGTGCATGGGCGTCAGGACGATCTTGAGGTCCCGTGCCGGGAAGTGTTCCCTATCCACCAGTCCCGCCATGGCAGCTTCATATTCTGCGGCGACGGACGTGGGCAGCACAGTCCAGCCGTTTTCTGCGAGTTCAATGGAATCCAGCGCCCCCACGGCCTCGATCTTCGCCGCGATCTCAGCGTCGTACGGCGCCACGATCTGAGAACCGCGCCCGCTTTCAGATACTGCATGGCGCCCAAGGTAGACCTTGTAACCGTTGTCTTGCGGCGGGTTGTGGCTCGCTGTGACCATGACACCGCCGTCGCAATCCAGCGACCTCACCGCATAGGCGAGCAACGGCGTCGGAAGCGCTGCCGGCATCAAGAAAGTTTCAATGCCCGCTGCCGTGAATATCGCAGCGGTTTCCTTGGCGAAGATGTCCGAGTTGTAGCGGGCATCGAAGCCGACGACGGCGCGCGGCCTCGTGCCCGGCGCAGCTGCGGCTACCGCGTCGGTGAGGAAGGCCGCCAGGCCTGCCGCTGCCCGGCGGACAACAACACGGTTCATCCGGTTAGGGCCTGGCCCGAGCGCTGCGCGGAGGCCGGCTGTGCCGAATTGCAGGGTGCCGTTGAAGCTGTCGCCCAGTTCTTGGGCTGCTCCAGCATCACCGCCGCTGGCAAGCTCGGCCAACTCAACGAGAGCAGCCGACGTCGCCGGGTCCGGGTCTTGGGAAGCCCATTGGCGGGCGTCGGTGAGCAGCTGTTCAAATGCGGCATCGCTGGATGTCATAGGGACAAAACTATCCTCAATGCGTCCCTCCCGGGCAACGAGGAGCGGGATCTCGGCCTTTTGAGTGGTTGTAAAGGGTGAGATCCCGCTCTTGGGGGCATTTAAAGAACGTGTGTCGTGACGGTGAAGTCCGTGTCGCCCTCCATGCTGAAGGCCGAGGCGCCGGTGTTGTCCCAGTCCGGGAAGAACGTATCCGAAATAACCGCAGTTCCACCCGCAGCGAAGACTTCCACCGAGGATGAATCGAGGAGGATCGTGAGATGGACCTTGCTGCCGGGGGAAGGCAGGGCTACTTCATGGAATGGGCTGAACTTTTCGGAGAAGTTGCTGGTTCCGGCCTTTGACCGGTCCACCCTGACCCTGCCTGTTTCCTTGTTATAGGAGATCCGCAGCCCGGTTTCGGAAGCGGAGGATGAGTGGCGAAGGAGAACCCCGGCTTCGCGCGCCGACGTCAGGTCCATGTCCAGTTCGATCAGCTGGGTGCGTCCCCGGAACTCCTGCCCAAGGTCCTGCGGCGAGGAGCCAACGGTGAGGTTTTTGCTCTTCACTTCACCGGAGCGGTCCAGCGTTTCCCGCGCCGCGCCGGCTATGGCAGATCGGAGCTCGAGCCGCTTCTCACCCCGAACCAAGGTCAGTTCGCGGGGAATAGCCATAGAGCCGCGCCATGGCGTTGTGGGCGCATTCTGGGCGTAGTCCCAGTTGCCCATCCATCCCAGGAGCACGGGCTTGTCCCCGGGTGCGCCGGAGATGGAGTTTGCGGCGTAGTAGTCCGCGCCGTGGTCAAGCCACTGGGATTCGGTGAGCGGCGCGTCGGAAGCTGCCGCGTTTTCAGCCGTAAAGTGCGTCCCATCGAATTCGCCCACGAAGTACTGCATTCCTGAGCCGCCCGCGATGCCGCCGGGGTTGATGCTCAGGAGCATGACCCACTTCTTTGCGGTGGAGTCCTCAACGTCCATGTGAAGGAGTTCCGGCACTTCCCAGAGGCCTCCTTGGGTGCCGACGCCGGAGAAATCGCTCAGGTATTCCCAGCGGAGCAGGTCGGTGGACTTGAACATCTTGACCACTTGGGCGTCGGCCACCACGGTGCTCATCACCCAGTATCGGCCGGGTTCGTACCAGGTGATTTTGGGGTCGCGGAAGTTGTTGTTGGTGGGTGCAAGGTTCAGGACCGGGTTGCCCTGGTATTTCTGCCACGTGGTCCCGTTGTCCAGGCTGAACGCGACAGATTGTGCCTGAGAGCCCTGAGGCAGAGCGCCGTTCTTCCCGTAGGCACTCGTGTAGACGGCCACCATGGGCGGGTTCTCTGCTGAGCCAAGACCGGAGGCGTTGGTCTTATCAATCACAATGCAGCCGGAGAAAATCTCCTCTTCAGGGCTCGCCTCCATGGCGACGGGTTGCTGCTCCCAGTGCACCAGATCCTTGCTGGTGGAGTGGCCCCACGACATGTTGCCCCACGAGTTGCCCCGCGGGTTGTACTGGTAAAAGGCGTGGTAAGTGCCGTCGTGGTAGACGAGACCGTTGGGATCGTTGAGCCAGTTCTTCTCAGCCGTCAGGTGCGCGAGAGGACGCCACGGATCCGAAGGAGAAGGGCCGTGTCCGACCGGGCCGGGAACCGGCGTCGGGCTTTCCGTTTGCGTGCAGGACGCGGCGGAAAAGGCGACTACGACGGCGGCACTGGCGGCCAGCATTTGGCGGCGGGACAGCTGGGGGCTGGGAAAAGTCATGGGGAAGATCCTGGGGTTGGGGGTAGCAGGGGTGCCGGTCCTCGTGGGTCCGGCACCCCTGCCGTGGCCTGTCGACCGGGGTGTTACTGCTTACTTGTAGAGGCCCTCGCCGCCGACGCGAACGTTGGTGGGAAGGTAACCGAACGGGCCAAGGCCGTTCTGGCCGAAGCTGCGGTCAACCTGCGTCACGCCGCCCTTGAAGTTCATCTTCACGGTGGGGGACAGGGAACCGCCGCGGACGCCGTCCACGTTGTCGATGAAGGACTGGACCAGGCCGCCCGGCTGTACGTAGTGCGAGTAGGCCTGGAACTGACGGCCGTTCTGACGCGGGTCCGGACCTTCCGGCGCGTTGGCCGGCATGTTCAGGTCCGTGGGGGAGCCCAAAGCCAGGCCGCTGTTGTTGACCGGCTGGTAGTCGGACCGGACGCCGTTGCCGACGAAGCCGTACACGCCGTCGGGGCCGCGCATTCCATCCGCATACGTGAACTGGTGGCTGATGGTGAACAGGTAGTACTTGTTCTTGCCGTTTTCGTTCTGGATGTAGATCTGCGGACGTTCAGTCTGGTCGTTGACGCAGTTGGCCGAGAGGATCGGCGGCAGGAAGCTCCACTTGGTGAGGTCCTTGTTGTCGGCCACGGCGAGGCCCACGTTGGCAGTCTGGTACCAAGCGCCGGTGCTGTTGACCTGGGCCACAGTCTCGGCGTTGGGGTCGCCCGGCTGGTAGCCGAGGTCTTCCTGCTTGCACTTGTAGGAGCCGCGGGTGCCACCAGTGTTGCCTTCGAAGACCATGAACGTTTTGCCCGGGTGGGCGGGGTCCGCGAAGGTGTATGGGTCACGGAACGCGAAGCCGGGGTTCTGGGCTTTGTTCTGGTACATCTTTCCATCCGGTTCCAGCAGTTTGGTGTGCTGAAAGCCGTCGAAGGTCACGCCGTCCTTGGTGGCATGGATGTTACCCAGTGCCTTGGCGATCGCGGCGTCCGGAGCGATCCCGCCACCGCCTGCATTCCGCTCGGCGACGTCGTAGAACGTGGTGGCGGTGTAGAAGACGTTGATCTTGTTGCCCTGCATCAGGCGCGTGGAGCCGGACCACTCCGTGTTGCCGATGGACGTGTTGTCCAGGAACACGTGTCCGCCGTAGTTCCATTTGTCCTTGGCGGGATCAGCGTTGGTCTTGCGGAAGAAGTAGCCGATCCTGGCGTTCCAGTGGCGCTGGTCGAAGCCATACCCGGCATGCCGGTCAGCGACCAGGGAGAAGATGACATCCCAACCCTTGTAGCTGATCTGGTTGGCGTTTTCGTCTGTCAGGGACCAAGTGTCCCAAACCCAGACGTCGTCGTTCATTGCGGGGAAGTCCTTGGGGATTTCCGGCATGGTGACGTTGGGGCTCATGGAGTTCTCGCCGGGGGCAACATTGGGGTTGCTTTGGGCCATGATCTGCTTGGCGTCGGCTCGCGTCCACTTGGACGTGAAGTCTGCTGCCGGATCGTATGCCTGCTGGGTGTGCGTGGTGGGCAGTGGGAAGCCGGGCGTGGGTGCCGGCATGGTGCTCGACGGCGGGTCGGCCGGCAGGTTGGCTTGCGCGGCCGGCGTGACCAGCAGGATGCTGCCGGCCACGCCGGCCGCCGCTGCGAGGGCTACTGCCTGTCGCAGCCGGCGGCGCGGCTTTGGAGGGGTTGAGTGCGTGTTCATGCTTGCTCTTCTCGCGGAGTGTTGGACTTCGTGGAGTGGGGCGCATGCCCTGACCCCCTGTTGGGGGTTCTTTACTCAGGCGTCCGTCGATCCGCTGTAGGCGTCATCGAAGGACGCCATCGTTTCGAGGTGCGGGGAGCTTTGTAGCTATTCCCCGCGGTGGCTCCGGCACGTCGACTTACCGGAACAATCTCCACGCTAGACACGTGTTAGGTCTGAGGGCAAAGGTCATTTCAGGGGCTTTTCCGGTTACTGGCCAGTTCGTGCGCAAGCGCTTACATTGCCAACGTGCGCGCGTGACACATCCCGGCAGCCACAATCAAATGTTTCGCCATAAATCAGATTTATCCTGAGAATTCGCTGTGCGTTTACTTCTCCTCCGGAATTGTGATCGCACACAGTTAAACAGCGAATGCGGAGCCACTGTTGATGGTGACCCCGCATCTGCAGACGAGTCGGCCCTAGAGCTTGGCGATAATCTCCGCCAGAAGCTTCGAGATCCGCTTGCCCGCTGCGTGTCCGGCTTCAAGGACTTCCGCGTGGCTCAAAGGAACCGGGCTGATGCCGGCTGCGAGGTTGGTGACCAGGGAGATGCCGAAAACTTCCATTCCTGCATGGCGGCCCGCAATGGCTTCCAGCGCGGTGGACATGCCCACCAAGTCTGCGCCGATCCGCTTGGCGTACTGGACTTCTGCCGGTGTCTCGTAGTGCGGACCTGTGAACTGTGCGTACACCCCTTCCTGCAGCGAGGAATCAACTTCACGGGCAAGGTCGCGGATGCGTGAGGAATAGAGGTCCGTGAGATCAACGAACGTGGCTCCCTCAAGCGGTGATGTTGCGGTGAGGTTGATGTGGTCGCTGATGAGTACCGGAGTTCCGGGGGTCCAATCTTCATTGAGCCCGCCACAGCCGTTGGTGAGCACCAGCGTCTTGCACCCGGCGGCTGCGGCCGTGCGCACGCCGTGGACTACGGACCGCACGCCGCGACCTTCGTAGTAATGGGTCCGGGCACCCAGGACCAAGGCTCGTTTGCCCTCCTTGGTGAGGACGGAGCGGATGGTGCCAACATGGCCCACCACCGCTGGTTTGTGGAAGCCGGGAACCTCGGAAGCGTTCAGGGTGGCGGTGGTTTCGCCGATCAGGTCGGCGGCCTCCGCCCATCCGGATCCAAGCACCAGGGCTACGTCGTGGGACTCGACGCCGGTCTCCGCGGCTATGAAGTCCGCGGCGGCCTTCGCGGCCTCAAAAGGGTCAGTGTTCATCAGCTCAGTGTTACTCACTGGTACAAGCTACCCTGCGGCTACAGGACTTTGGTAGGGATCGGCGTGGAGTGAGGTTGGGCTGGGTGGCGACCGGCGTGGCAATGAGCGAGAATTGAGGATTGTGACCACCCAAGTTGACTTCAGTGCCCCCCGTATCGCGATCCTGGGAGGTGGTCCCGGCGGATATGAAGCTGCCATGGTTGCTGCCTCGCTCGGCGCGCACGTCACCATCGTCGAACGGGCAGGCCTCGGCGGCTCCGCGGTGCTGACCGACGTCGTGCCTTCCAAAACCCTAATTGCCACCGCCGACCTCATGACGCGCGTGGGTGAGGCGGACGAACTCGGAGTGAAGTTCGACGGCGATGGCACGGCCTCCAAGCCGCGTGCCGACCTCAAACACATCAACGATCGCGTCCTGACCCTCGCCCATGGACAGTCTGACGACATCCGTGCAGGCCTCGAGCGCCTGGGCGTGGAGATTGTCATCGGTTCCGGCAAGCTGCTGGACAACAACACCATCGAGGTCCTCACCCTCGAAGGAACACGCACCATCGACGCCGACGCGATCCTGCTGGCTGTTGGTGCCCACCCTCGCGAACTTCCCACGGCCAAGCCCGACGGCGAACGCATCCTCAACTGGGCCCAGATCTATAACCTGGACGAGCTTCCCGAAGAACTCATCGTTGTGGGTTCGGGCGTTACTGGTGCCGAATTCGCATCCGCTTACAACGGTTTGGGCTCCAAGGTCACCCTGATCTCCAGCCGTGACCAGGTTCTTCCCGGCGAGGACACAGATGCCGCCAAGCTGCTGGAAGGCGTTTTCGAACGCCGTGGCGTACGCGTCCTGTCGAAGTCCCGCGCCAATGCCGTGGAGCGAACCGACGACGGCGTGAAGGTCACCTTGGGTGACGGATCGATCGTGACAGGTTCGCACTGCCTGGTGTGTGTTGGCTCCATCCCCAATACCGCGGGCATCGGGCTTGAAGAAGCAGGCGTGACCCTGACCGAGTCCGGGCACATCAAGGTGGACGGCGTTTCCCGCACCACTGCCCCCAACATCTACGCCGCCGGCGACTGCACGGGTGTGTTCGCCTTGGCATCTGTTGCAGCCATGCAGGGCCGCATTGCGATTGCCCACTTCATGGGCGACGGCGTCAAGCCCCTGAAGCTCAACCAGGTGGCGTCGAACATCTTCACGTCTCCTGAAATCGCTTCCGTGGGCGTCTCCGAGGCCGACCTCGCGTCCGGCAAGTACCAAGGCGACGTTGTGATGTTGTCCCTGCTCAGCAACGCCCGCGCCAAGATGCGCAACACCAAGGACGGCTTCGTCAAAATCATCGCGCGCAAGGGCTCCGGCACCGTGATCGGTGGCGTGGTGGTTGGCCCGAACGCTTCGGAGCTCATTTTCCCGATCTCCGTCGCGGTGACCCAGAAGCTTCACGTTGATGACGTGGCCAGCGCCTTCACGGTGTACCCGTCGCTGACCGGTTCCATCTCGGAGGCTGCGCGTCGCTTGCACGTGCACATGTAGCTCCACCCTGACGCCCGTTTCGGGGGTTCCCTGCCGATCATGCCGTGCGCACGGCACCTCCAGCAGGGAACCCCCGAAACGGAGCGAGGACTAAACGGCTTCAGGCGGCAGCCGCTTGGAAGTGTTTTTCGATGATCCCCTTGATGTCCTCATGGCATCCTCCGCAGCCTGTCCCGGCGCGGGTGGCCTTGGATACCTCGCCCACGGTGCTGCAGCCGTCCGCCACGGAATCCTCGATGCTGGCCGCACTCACCCCGGCGCAGCGGCACACGGTCCTTTGGGGATCGTTGCTCGTGGCGCCGGCATCCAACTGGTCAGGCCCGTCCAGGCGCAGCAGCAGGGACCGGTCTGCGGGCAGCTCCGAGGAACGCTCGAAGAGCACCACCAGCTCGGCAGCAGTCCGGGGCATACCTACGGCCACCAAACCTTCCAGCACACCGCCGCGGGTGGTCATCTTCACGTAGCGGCCGTGTTCGGGATCCGCCCACTGGGAGATTTGCCGGCGGGCACGCCCTGACGCGGCACCGGCTTCCAGCAACTCTTCGTCCCATGGATCGGCCTGGTTGTCGCCCGCCACGGCCAGGTTGATGCCGCGTGCCTTCAGGACAACCACCCCGGGCTTCTCCTTGGGCAGCGCTTCCAAAGCATCTGCGGCGGCCTGGCCATCCCGGGCCAGGACGGCGAGGTATTCGGCCAACCACTCAGCCTGGCGCCAGCCCGGGCCCACCAAGCCGGGGGGCCCGGCGGCTGTTCGGCAATCAACGCAGGCAGCGTCGGGGCAGCGCACTTCAGCGCAGTCGCCGATCGCGAACATGTGGGGTTCGTGATAAGTCCGCAGGTGGTGGTCCACGAGGATCCCTGTTGCAACAGGGAGGCCGCAGCCTTCCGCCAATTCGATGCGGGGACGCACACCACAGGACAGGACCAGCAGGTCGCCGTCGATCGCCGAGCCGTCATCCAGGAGCAAAGCCGAGAAGCTGCCGCCGGGGCCGGAAGTTTCCACACCAGTAGAACGTGCATTGCCTGCCATCCGGACACCGCCGGCCCGCAGGCTGTTGATGAGGACTGATCCACTGCCGCGGTCAATGCTTCTGCCGAGGGGGAAGGGGCCATTGTGAACCACAGTGGCTTGAGCGCCCTCTTCCGAGGCAGCCAAGGCGGTTTCCAGGCCAAGCACGCCCCCACCCAGCACCACCACTCGCTTTCCCTCGGCCACGGCCGAACGCAGCACGGCAGCATCCCGTAGATCCCGCAAAGCGGTGACTCCGGCTGGAAGTACTGGCCGGGAAGGATCCGGGTTGAGCCCGGTGAGGTTCGGGATCACGGGACGGGACCCGGTAGCGAACACCAGTCGGTCATAGTGCTCAGTGCTGTCATCGGACAGCACTATGTTTTGGCGGGCTCGGTCGATCCTTTTGACCTTGACGCCCAAACGCACTTCCACGCCTTCGGCTTCCAGCTCGGACGCATCAGCCATGGCCAATGCTTCCGCTGTGGTGCGGCCGACGCCCAGTTCAGCAACCATGACGCGGTTGTAGGCGGCCTCGGCTTCCTGGCCCACCACCAGCAGTTGGACCAACCCGGTGCGGACAGCAGGCAGTAGCTCCTCCACCAGACGGGCTGCAACTGGCCCGAATCCAACAACCACAATGCGCTCGCTCATGATGCCTCCTTGACGTGCAGTGGCAGCCGTGTTCCAGCAGGAACCGTGTACGAGGCCGGTTCCTGAGTGGAGACTGCCTTCCGGGCCCATACCCGGCTGGTCTTGAACTCCGGCATGCCGGAAATGGGATCTGTGGCTGCCTCGGTGAGGCGGTTGGCGTTTTCCTGGCCGGGGAAGTGGAACGGCAGGAAGACAGTGTCCGGGCGGACCGAGTTACTGAGCTCGGCACGGCAAAGCACTTCACCGCGTTCGTTCGTGACGGTGGCGTAGTCGCCGTCGGCAATGCCGCGTGAAGCCGCCGTTCCCGGATGAATCAGGAGTCGGGCCTGCGGCTGGGATGCCAGGAGCTCGCTCACGCGTCGGGTCTGGGCGCCGGATTGATAATGCTCCAGGAGCCTGCCGGTTGCCAGGGCCAGTGAATCGTCCGCGAACGAACGAACGGCCCGCTTGGACGGCGTCACCGGAACCATGACGGCCCGGCCATCGGCATGGGCAAACCCCTCGGTGAAGAGTCGCGGCGTCCCGGTGCTTCCCACGGGGTAGGGCCAGTATGCAGCTTCGCCGCGGTCCAGCATGGCGTAATCGATGCCCGAGTAGTCGGCCAAGCCACCGGCCGAAGCCAAGCGGAGCTCTTCGAAAACGGTCTCGGGATCGTCACTGAAGGTTGAAGGGGCGTCAAGCAGTTCCGCCAGCCGGGCCATGAGCCACAGTTCGCTGCGGACACCCGGGGGAGGAGTCAGCGCGCGGCGGCGCCGGATCACGCG
Organism: Paenarthrobacter sp.; assembly: GCA_031179305.1. Lineage (GTDB taxonomy): Bacteria > Actinomycetota > Actinomycetes > Actinomycetales > Micrococcaceae > Arthrobacter. The sequence continues at coordinate 487,383 of JAPSHX010000001.1, forward strand.
GCCCTCCAGATTGGTGAGCGTGCCTTCTTCCTCGGCCCACTGGGTCACAGGCAGAACCAGGTCGGCTTCAGTTGCGGTCTCGGACATGAAGAAGTCGCAGACCACCAGGAAGTCCAAGCTGCGGAGGCCTTGGATTACTGCGTTGGTATCGGGTGCTGAGACCACCACATTGGCGCCGTGCACGAAAAGGCATCGGACGCCGTCGGGCTTTCCGAGCGATTTGAGAAGTTCGACGGCGGGGAGGCCAGGTCCCGGGATCAGCGACTCGTCGATTCCCCACACTCCGGCGACATGGGCGCGGGCGGCAGGATCGGTGATCTTCCGATAGCCGGGAAGTTGATCGGCTTTTTGCCCGTGTTCGCGGCCGCCCTGGCCGTTGCCTTGGCCGGTGAGCGTTCCGTAGCCGCTGCGGGCCGAGCCGGGAAGGCCCAGGAGAAGGCTCAGGTTGATCGCCGCAGTGGCAGTGTCCGTGCCGTCCACGTGCTGTTCCACGCCGCGGCCACTGAGGATGTAGCTGCCACCGTCGCGGGCTCCTTGTGCCAAGCGGCGCGCGGTCTCGCGGATCAGGGTGGCGGGGACGCCGGTGATGGACTGCACGCGTTCCGGCCAGAACGCGGACAAGCTGCGCACCACGGCTGCGTAGCCACTGGTGTTGGCCTCGATGTAGTCTGCGTCCACCAGTCCTTCGTGGACCACCACGTGGCTGATGCCCAAAAGGAGTGCTAAGTCCGTGCCGGGAGTCGGCTGCAAGTGGAGGCCGCCGCCGTCGCCCGTGAACGCCGCAGTAGCCGAGCGGCGGGGATCCACCACAATCAGGCCTCCGGCATCGCGCGCGCCCTGCAGGTGCTGGACGAACGGAGGCATGGTCTCGGCAACGTTGGAACCGAGCATAAGGATGACGGACGCGGTGTCCAGGTCCGTAACAGGGAAGGGGAGGCCGCGGTCCACGCCGAACGCCCGGTTGCCCGCAGCTGCGGCCGAGGACATGCAGAAGCGGCCGTTGTAGTCGATCCGCGAGGTGCGCAGGGCCAGCCGGGCGAACTTGCCCAGCAGGTAGGCTTTCTCATTCGTGAGGCCGCCGCCGCCGAAGACTCCCACAGCGTCATTCCCGTACTGCTGCTGGATATCCTTGACTGCAGTGGTGATGAGCATGAGTGCTTGGTCCCAGGAGATGGGCTGGTGCACGCCGTCGGAACCTTTGAGCATCGGTTCGGTGACGCGACCGTTGTGACGCAACAACGACGCCGATGTCCAGCCTTTGCGGCACAGCCCGCCCCGGTTGGTGGGGAAGTCGCGTCCGGATACTTCCAAGGGCACGTCAACTTTGGCGGGTTCCGCCTCCGGCGCGGGCGCTGCCCCAGCTGCGGAGGCAGCCGGGGTCAGCGTCATGGCGCACTGGAGCGCGCAGTACGGGCAGTGGGTATCGGCGCCGTTGGGCATTTAGATGTGTCCGATCGTGTTGCGCTTCCGGGCGGGGCGGATGTAGCAGACCCAGCAGACGGCAAGCATGAGGACGTAGGCGCCAACGAATCCGTAGAAAGCCGGGGTGTAAGAGCCGCTGGCCGTATTGGAAGCGTTGAGCACCTGCGGGATCACAAACCCGCCGTAGGCGCCGATCGCGGAGATCAGGCCCAGCGAGGAAGAAGCGAGTCGAGCGGTGGTGGAGCTCGGGGCGCCTGCACGGGCTGCCCGGCTGGATGTTGCGAAGATGACCGGGATCATGCGGTATGTTGCACCGTTTCCGAAGCCGCTGGCCAGGAAGAGCAGCAGGAACAAAGTGAGGAAGAGCCAGAAGTTCTTCAGGGGCAGCGTCCAGATCATGGTCAGCGTAATGACGGCCATGGCAGCGAACGAGGCGATGGTCATCCGGGCACCACCCATGCGGTCTGCCATGCGTCCGCCGTAGGGGCGGGCCAGGGAACCGACCAGAGGGCCGAGGAATGCCAGCGAGAGTGCCACCGCACCGACGTGGATGGAGGAGAACTCCGGGAAATAGTCCTTGATGAGCTTGGGGAAAACGCCCGCGAAGCCGATGAACGAGCCGAAGGTACCGATGTAGAGGAAGGCCATGATCCACAGGTGCGGTTCCTTGAGTGCAGCCAGGGAGCCAGCCACATCACCCTTGGCGCTGGTGAGGTTGTCCATGTACTTCCAGGCGCCGAAGGCGGCGATGATGATCAGCGGAATCCAGATGATGCCCGCCATTGGCAGGTTGACGGCTCCGGCGGCCAGCAGGGTGATGGCAATCGGAACAACCAGCTGTGCGACGGCGGCACCGAGGTTGCCGCCGGCTGCGTTCAGGCCCAGCGCCCAACCCTTTTCGCGCGCCGGGTAGAAGAAGGTGATGTTGGCCATGGAACTGGCGAAGTTGCCACCACCGAACCCGGCGAGAGCTGCCATGAGGAGCATGACACCGAAGGGCGTCTCCGGGTTTGAGACACAGATGGCCAGTCCGGTGGTCGGAATCAGCAGGAGCAGTGCCGAGACGATGGTCCAGTTCCGGCCACCGAATCTGGGAACCATGAATGTGTAGGGGATGCGGAGCGTGGCACCGACGAGGCTGGGGATGGAGATGAGCCAAAAGATCTGATTGGTATCAAATGTGAAGCCAGCTGCGGGGAGCTGGACCACTACGATGGACCACAGCTGCCAGACGACAAATCCGAGGAATTCGGCGAAGATCGACCAGTTGAGATTGCGCCTGGCGATGGACCTGCCTTCTGCTTCCCACTGGCCCTTGTCTTCGGCATCCCAATTGGCAATCCAGCGGCCGGGGCGGTGTTCAAGGGCGGGAGTGGTGGTGGCAGTGGACTGGACAGGGGTCAGTTCATCTGCGGAGCGATCAACAGTCACGGAGTGCCTCCTTGGTGGGGGACGTTGTCATTCCAAGGTAGGTTTCGCGCATTTCGTGGACGGGCGCCGTTTGTAAACGCCCTGTGACATTTCCCTATCGGCGGGGTCACCGGCGCGTGAGGCAATGGTGAGGTAATGTGGCGGGGACCACACGGTGAGATTTTCCTGACTGTCCGAATGTTGGACTTAGTTGTCCGGTCAATGGACCGTGGGAACTATGATTGAACTCTCGAATAATCCACCGCCGGGCTACCCCAGGGCGTCGGCCGGCGTGAAAGAAAGCTGCAAATACATGTCTTCCACTGCACCATCCAAGGAAGGCGAGTCCACTAAGCCAGTGAACTCGCGGGGCAAGGTGATCTTCGCGAGCCTGATCGGCACGACGATCGAGTTCTACGACTTCTACGCCTATGCCACCGCGTCGGTACTCGTCTTCCCGAAGCTCTTCTTCCCGGACGCCACTGACATTAACGCGCTCCTCAGTGCGTTCGCCATTTTCGGCGTTGCCTTCTTCGCACGGCCAATCGGCGCCGTGGTCTTCGGCCACTTTGGTGACAAGATCGGCCGGAAGGGCACCCTGGTTGCATCGCTGCTGACCATGGGAATCGCAACCTTCCTCATCGGCCTCCTGCCCACGGCGTCCATGCCGGGATGGGCCATCCTGGCCCCGATCATGCTGGTTATCCTGCGGTTCTGCCAAGGCCTCGCGTTGGGCGGCGAATGGTCCGGTGCTGCCTTGTTGGCCACCGAGAACGCTCCCGAAGGCAAGCGTGCCATTTACGGAACGTTCCCGCAGTTGGGTGCTCCCATCGGGTTCATCATCGCCAACGTGATCTTCATCTGGATGAACGTCTCCCTGAGCCCCGAAGAGTTCCTTGCCTGGGGTTGGCGTGTACCGTTCATCCTCAGCGCCTTGCTGGTCATCGTGGGACTCTACGTCCGGCTGAAGCTGGTGGAAAGTTCATCCTTCACCAAGGTGGTCCAGCAGGAAAAGGTCCAGAAACTGCCCCTCGCCGCCACGCTCAAGAGCCACTGGCGCCCGGTTGTTGCGGGTACCTTCATTATGTTTGCCACGTACGTGCTGTTCTACATCATGACCACGTTCACTCTGTCCTACGGCACCAAGCCCACCCTGGCAGGCGCCCAAGCGGCAGCAGAAAAGGCCGGCACTCCCATGACTGCCGAGCAAGTGGCGGCATTCGTGCCCGGACTGGGCATCTCACGATCCGATTTCCTCTGGATGTTGATCCTCGGCGTCGTCTTCTTCGGCATCTTCACCGTGGTCTCCGGGCCTCTCGCTGAGAAGTGGGGCAGGCGCAAATTCCTGCTGGGTGTCACCGCCGCGATCTTCATCTTCGGTGCACTCTGGTTCACCATGTTTGGTCCCGGCCAGGCAGCTGCGATGGTGGGCCTGATCGTAGGCTTTACGCTCATGGGCCTGACCTTCGGTCCCATGGCAGCCATCCTTCCCGAGCTGTTCCCGGCCAACGTCCGCTACACAGGCTCTGCGGTGGCGTACAACCTGTCGTCCATGATCGGTGCCGCGCCGGCCTCGTTCGTTGCCATCGCACTTTGGCAGGCAGCCAACGGAAGCACGTGGTTGGTGGGCGTTTATATGGCGGCCGCAGCCGTGGTGACGTTCGTGGCGCTGTGGCTGACCCGCGAAACCAGGGATGTGGACTACGAGAACAACGTAGCCTAAGCAGCCCTCAACGACGTCGGCCCCGCACCAAACGGTGCGGGGCCGACGTCGTTAAGAGGTTCTTGGAGTTAGTTCTCGATGGTGGCGATGATTGCACCTGCGGCGACGGTCTCGCCTGCGGTGGCAGCAAGGCCCCGCACGGTGCCGGCTTTGTGGGCGGTCAGGGGCTGTTCCATCTTCATGGCCTCAAGCACCACGATCAGGTCGCCCTCAGCCACAACGTCGCCTTCAGAAGCTGCCACCTTGACGATGGTGCCCTGCATGGGGGACGTCAGCGCGTCACCGCCCGCAGCTGCAGCCGTTGCACCAGCTGAACGGGAGCGCTTCTTGGACTTGCCGGACTTGGCGCCCGAACCGCTGGAAACCGCAGCAATGCTGCCGCCCAGACCGGATGGCAGGACGACCTCAAGCCGCTTGCCGCCAACCTCGACGACGACGCGCTGGCGCTCACCGGCGTCGGACGTTTCAGCGTTCGCACTGTTGGCAGACCAAGCCGGGATGCTGTTGACGAACTCGGTCTCGATCCAGCGGGTGTGAACCTTGAAGGGTCCTTCCGCCGGAGCAAAATCGGGATCGGTGACTACTGCGAGGTCGAACGGGATGACAGTGGGGATACCCTCAACCACCATCTCCTCCAACGCGCGACGTGAACGCTGGAGGGCTTGCTCGCGGGTGGCGCCCGTGATGATGAGCTTGGAGAGCATGGAGTCGAAGTTGCCGCTGATGACGTCGCCCTGCTCAATACCGGAATCGATCCGGACGCCGGGGCCGGTCGGGTTCTTCAGTGTGGTGATGGTGCCGGGGGCAGGCATGAAGTTGCGGCCCGGGTCCTCGCCGGTGATGCGGAACTCGAAGGAGTGGCCGCGGACTTCGGGGTCCTCATAGCCCAGGGCTTCACCGCGGGCGATGCGGAACTGCTCTCGGACGAGGTCGATTCCCGTGACTTCCTCGGACACGCAGTGCTCCACCTGGAGGCGGGTATTCACCTCGAGGAAAGAGATGGTGCCGTCCTGGCCCACCAGGAACTCGCAGGTGCCGGCGCCGAGGTAGTTGGCTTCCTTCAGGATGGCCTTGGACGACTCGTACAGACGCTTGTTCTGCTCTTCGCTGAGGTACGGAGCCGGAGCTTCTTCAACAAGTTTCTGGTTGCGGCGCTGCAAGGAGCAGTCGCGGGTGGAAACCACCACAACGTTGCCGAAGGCATCGGCAAGGCACTGGGTTTCGACGTGGCGCGGGGCATCGAGGAAACGCTCAATGAAGCATTCGCCGCGGCCGAAAGCTGCAACGGCTTCACGGACAGCTGATTCGTAGAGCTCAGGGATTTCGTCCATGGTGCGGGCGACTTTGATGCCGCGTCCGCCGCCGCCGAAAGCAGCCTTAATGGCGATAGGAAGGCCGAACTCCTCGGCGAACTTCAGGATTTCGTCGGCGGATTCCACGGGGTCAGCCGTGCCGGGGACGAGGGGTGCGCCTACTTTTTCGGCGATGTGGCGGGCCTGGACCTTGTCACCCAGGGCCGAGATGGCTTCGGGGGAGGGGCCGATCCACGTGATGCCGGCGTCGATGACCTTTGCGGCAAATTCGGCGTTCTCGGCGAGGAAGCCATAGCCGGGGTGGATACCGTCCGCGCCTGACTGCTTGGCGACGTCGATGATCTTGTCCATCACCAGGTACGACTCGGCGGCGGTGTTGCCACCCAAAGCGTAAGCTTCGTCGGCGAGGCGGACATGGAGGGCGTCACGGTCGGGGTCGGCGTAAACGGCTACGGAGGCGATGCCTTCGTCCCGGGCGGCTCGGATGATGCGGACCGCGATTTCGCCGCGGTTGGCAATCAAGACCTTGGTGAGAGGGCTGGAAATGGGCTGCGCCGGGTTAGCTGACAAGTTGTTGACTCCTTCTGTCCTTGAGGAGCCTAGCGTGATTGTGAGGGTTCCGCCCATATTGATGGGGGATTCCGTGTGTGAGGCGATGTTCCTTTGTAGGGTTGCTACAAACCGCCTCTACTGGCTCTTCACGTCCCACAGCTGCGTGATGCCTACCTTCGCATGGACCAGCAGGTCCCGGAGGGTGGAGATGGAAAGCCCGACGACGGCGTGCGGGTCGCCGTCCACCTTACGGATGAAGGCGCCACCCAAGCCGTCGATGGTGAAGGAGCCAGCACAGTGGAGGGGTTCTCCGGTGGCGATGTAGGCGTCGATGTCCTGGTTACTCATTTGGGCGAAGTGGACCTCAGCGCTCGACACCGCTCCCACCGTGGCGCCCGTGCCTTCGGGAGTTTCATCTGCGGCTGCCTCTTCGTCCGCGTCAGCGGCGGTGTCCCGGCAGTCAACCAGCCAGTGGCCGGTGTGGAGCACTCCCAGGGAGCCGCTCATCCGCAGCATCCGCTCCCGCGCGACCTCCGCGGTGTAGGGCTTACCGTGTGATTCACCGTCGAATTCGAAGACCGAATCGCAGCCGATCACCAAGGCACCCTCAGCTTCGGGGAGGGCGGCAACAGCCTCGGCCTTGGCCCGGGCCAGCAGGAGCGCGGTGTCGTGGGCGTCGGTTACACCGTACTTGGCCTGCACCGCATCCTCATCCACATCCGAGACCAGGACGTCATGCCGAATCCCGGCTTCCGTGAGCAGCTTGGTGCGGGCGGGGGACTGGGAGGCGAGGATCAATCGGGTCACGGTCCCAGCCTAATACGAACCGTCTCTCACATCCCGCGTGCTTAAACCGAACGCTCGCTCACTTGCCTCAGGCAAGTGAGCGAGCGTTCGAGAATATTGGCTGTTATGTGAGAGAGCGCTAGTGGACCAGTTCCTCGGCGGAGGCCTTCCGACGATCACTGCGGTCCAGCTTGGCGCCTTCCACATCCACATCCGGGAGGATCCGTTCCAGCCACTTGGGGAGCCACCAGGCCTTCTCGCCCAGGAGGTACATCACGGCGGGAACAATCGTCATGCGGACCACGAAGGCATCAATCAGCACACCGAATGCCATGGCGAAGCCGAGGGGCCGGACCATGGTGAGGTGGCTGAAGATAAAGCCGGAGAACACACTGACCATGATGATCGCGGCCGCGGTGACCACTGCTGCGGCGTGACTGAACCCGGAGCGGACAGCGTGCTTTGCGGACTCACCGTGTATGAAGGACTCCCTCATGCCGGAGGTGATGAACACCTGGTAGTCCATCGCCAGGCCGAACAGCACACCGATCAGGATGATGGGCAGGAAGCTCAGAACAGCACCGGGATTGGCGACGTCGAAGATGCCTCCCAGCCAGCCCCACTGATACACGGCAACCACGGCACCGAAGGCAGCGGCCAGCGAGAGCAGGAATCCACCGGTGGCCAGCAGGGGCACCACGATGGAACGGAACACCAGCAACAACAGGAGCAGTGACAGCCCGACGACGATCGCCAAGTACGGCGGCAACGCCGCGCCGAGCTTGTTGGAGACGTCAATGTTGCCTGCGGTTTGGCCGGTCAGGCCGATGGTCACGTCCAGATCGTCCTGAATTGCTGAGCCCTTGGCGCGGAGATCGGACACGACCTGAACGGTGCCGGCGCTGGCGGGACCCTCCTTCGGAATGACCTGGAAGACGGCGGTGCGGCGGTCGTCGCTCAATGCGACCGGCACGGCGGCAATGACGTTTTCTACGCTGCGGAGCTGGTCCGCGACGTCGAACTGCTTGTTCCTGGCATCGTTTTCGCTGAGGCCTTCGGGGAATTCGCCAACGACGACGATCGGTCCCGTTACGCCTTCGCCGAAGCTGCTGCGCGTGAGGTCGTAGGCCTTGAAGGCTTGCGAATCCACTGGCTCGGAGCCGCCGTCGGGAAGTGCCAGCCGCAGCTGCGATGCCGGCAACGCCAAGGCACCCAGCAGGGCGACGCTTGCCACGAGGGCAACCCACGGGTGACGCGTGACCATACCGCCCCAGCCACCGCTGCTGCGCTTCTCTTCGCGTTCCCTGTCCGCAGCTTCGTGGCCGGGCTCGGCGTTGTGCTTTGCAGCCTTGGCCCAAGCGCGCTTGGAAATGAGTCGGCGGCCAATCAGGGCCAGGACGGCGGGCGTCAGGGTCAAAGCTACGACGACGGCCACGCCGACTGTTGCTGCGGCCGCAACACCCATCACTGCGAGGAACGGCAACCCGGGAACCACCAGGGCCGCGAGGGCGATGATGACCGTGAGGCCGGCAAATAGCACGGCGTTGCCGGAGGTACCGGTGGCCAAGGCCGCAGATTCCTCGGCGTCCATACCGGACAGGAGCTGCGTGCGGTGACGGTTGACGATGAAGAGGGAATAGTCGATGCCAACCGCGAGTCCGAGCATCAGGGCAAGCATGGGGGAGATGGAGCTCATGTCGATCACGCTGGTGAGGGCGAACGTTCCACCGACACCCACCGCAACGCCGATCAGCGCCATCAATAGAGGCAGGCCAGCCGCGATCAGCGTGCCGAGCATCAGGATCAGGACAAGGGCGGCCACTGCTACGCCGACGATTTCTGCAATGCCGAAGATCTCAGAGACGTCCTCGGTGATTTCCTTGCTGGCGTAGGCAGTAACACCGGCGGAAGAGACTCCGTGGACGATCTCCTGGACTTCTTCGCGGACGGCGGGGTCAACGGCGTTGATGGAGGTCTTGAACTGGACCTGCGCGATTGCAGCTCTGTTGTCGCTGGAGACAAAACGCATGCCCTCAGAGGCCTCAAGCTGTCGCTTGCCGAGGGCCAGAGCGGCGGCTCCGTCGGCGGCTTCCTTGATTCCGGCGTCGAGCTTTTCCTTCCCTGCGGCGAGTTCGGCGCGCTGCGTAGCCAGCTGCGCTTCAATCTGTGCAGGACTGAGGCCGGCCGCGGCCAGTTGCTGCTCCGCCCCAGCGAGCTGAGCTTCGCCTGCAGTCAGCTGGGAGCGAGCGGCGTCCAACTGGGTTTGTCCCTCGGCGGCCTTAGCTTCACCGGCGGCAAGGTCCGCGGCGGCCTTGTCCAATTGCTCCTGCGTTGTGAAGGGGTTTACGGTGCCCTGCACGTCCGGCATGGCTTCCAGCTTGATGAGCGCAGCGGCGACCGCGTCCTTCTTGGCTTGGTCGAAGCCGGCATCTGCGGCGTCGAAAACTACGCTGGCCGAGCCGCCTGACGAACCGGGCAGGGCCTCCTTCAGCTTGTCCGCCATCTGCTGGGTTTCGGTGCCCGGGATGGTGAAGTTGTTGGACATGGTGCCGTGGAACGCTGCGGCTGAGCCACCCACTGCCACCATGACGGCCAGCCATATGGAGATGACCAGCCAGCGGCGGCGATACGAAAATTTGCCGAGACGGTAGAGGAACGAGGCCATGTCAGAACCGATCTTTGGTGGTTGAAACGGAAGGTGAGGCTGCTGAGGCGTGCAGGGACGCGTCCGACGGCGGCGCGAAGCCAGCGCCGAGAAGGCCCATCGCATCGATGAGGTGCTGGCGGAGGACGGCGAGGGATTTGGGGGAAAGATCTGGTCCGTATTCGGCGAACCAGACGGTCATTGCCGCTTTACCGCAGGAGATGACGGAACCTGCGAGGGCGTGAAGGTAGAGCTCACTGATGCCGGTGCCGAGCCTGCCGCGGGCAGCGTCAATGATCTGCTCGGTGCAGTGCTCCCAGGCTTCAAGTTCGGAGCGGGCCAGCTGACGGTTGTCCTGCGTCAGGCTGAACAGCTCGGCCATGGGAGCCACGGACATGGGATCGGCCAGCGCCATGAGGGCGGCCTGCGCGGATTCGAGGATCGACTCGTGCGCCGGGCGCAGCCGGAACTGCTCCAGCGCGTGGTCCATGAAGCCGTCGGCTACGGAGGCCAGGGCGGCTTCGAGGCTGGGGAAGTAGTTGAAAAAGGTTCGCCGTGAGACACCCGCGCTGGCCGCGATGTCTTCCACGGTGAAATTACCGGACCCGTTGCTGCGCAAAAGGTCCAGGGCTGCGGAGGCGATGGAGCTGCGGGTGGCCGCCTTGTTGAGTTCGCGCCGTGAGGGGGTAGCGGGCTCAGCAGTGGTGGACGACTCCGCAGAGGCTTCCTGTCTACTGGTTTGGATCACATACTTACACTAAGTGCAAGTTTGCACTCTGCGCAATTTGGTCGGGAGAGGGCATGCAAAAAGTCCCGCCCTGGTCTGTCATGCCCACCGTTGAAGGGCGAGGAGAACGAACCAGGGCGGGACTCGGAAAGGCCAGGCTAGAACTGTGTTGGGGGAGCGGGCGGAGTCGGCTGGCTCTGCTGCTGCGCAGGCGTTTTGGTCAGGTAGATTGACTGGCCCGTTGCTCCGGGCTCACCCTCACCCAGCGGCAGCACGTACACGGCGGTTCCGTAGGCACATACTTCGGTCCAGTTGGTGCCCATTTCCGAGGTATCAAACCGCATAGCCACAATAGCGTTGGCGCCACGCTGCTGTGCCTCGTTGACCATGCGTGCCATGACTTCCTGGCGGCTTTCGTAGAGGGCTTTGGTCATTTCGGGCAGTTCGCCGCCGCCGAGGGAGCGGAAGCCGGCCAGCATTTGGGAACCGATATCGCGTGAACGGACAGTGAGGCCCATGACTTCGCCGAAGACGGCGTCGATGCGGTGGCCCGGGATTTCGTTGGAGGTGACGATCAACATGGTCCGAGCCTATCCAGACTTGCGCTCTTAAACGGGCAAATCCCCCGGGGAGAACTCCCCGGGGGATTTGCGCCAGTCCATAGAGGCACAAACTTAGGCTTTTGAATCGGCCAGTTCGCGCTCGTTTACTTCTGCCGCTGCCTTGTCGGCGGCGAACTCGTCCGCGAACGCTGCCCCGTTACGGGGTGCGTTGTACAGTGACTCGTCCAGGATGCCCTGGCGCTTGGCCACGATGGCGGGGACCAGTGCCTGGCCCGCGACGTTGACGGCGGTGCGGCCCATATCCAGGATCGGATCGATCGCCAGGAGGAGGCCGACGCCGGCAAGCGGGAGACCCAGCGTGGACAGGGTCAGCGTAAGCATGACGACGGCGCCGGTGGTGCCTGCCGTAGCAGCGGAACCGAGGACGGAGACCAGAACGATCAGCAGGTACTGGCTGAAGTCCAGGTTGATGCCAAAGAACTGTGCCACGAAGATCGCTGCGATGGCCGGGTAGATGGCTGCGCAACCGTCCATCTTGGTGGTGGCACCCAGCGGGACGGCGAAGGAAGCGTAACCGGAAGGGACGCCAAGGTTCCGCTCAGTGACGCGCTGCGTGAGCGGAAGCGTGCCGATCGAGGAGCGGGAGACGAACGCCAGCTGGACAGCCGGCCAAACACCGGAGAAGTACTGCTTGACGGACAGCCCGTGGACGCGGACCAAAATGGGGTAGAGGACGAAGAGCACCAGTGCCAGGCCAATGTAGATTGCGGCGGTGAACTTGCCCAGGGAGCCGATGGTGTCCCAGCCGTAGATGGCCACGGCGTTTCCGATCAGGCCGATGGTGCCCAGCGGGGCGACGCGGATGATCCACCACAGGACCTTCTGGATGACTGCCAATGCGGATGCGTTGAAGGTCAGGAAGGCTTCAGCCTGCTTGCCCACTTTGAGGGCGGCAACGCCGATTGCGATGGCGATCACCAGGATCTGGAGCACGTTGAAGTTGACGGCAGTGCTGACAGTGGTGGCAGCGTTGGCGCTCTCGGTGACGGTGGAGCTGGCGCCGAGTCCAAGGAAGTTCTTGGGGAACAGGCCGATCAGGAAAGCCCACCAGTCACCGGTCTTGCCGGCGTACTTTGCCTCTTCGGTGATGCCTGTTGCAGCGCCTGGTTGCAGGAGCACGCCGAGCCCAATGCCGATCAGCACCGAAACCAGTGAGGTGATGGCGAACCACAGCAGAGTGGTCCACGCCAGTCGCGCGGCATTGGAGACTTGGCGCAGGTTCGCGATGGAGCTCACCACGGCGGTGAAAATCAAAGGAACGACGGCGGTCTGCAGCAACGAGACGTAGCTGGAACCAATCGTCTGGAGGGTAGCGCCGAGGCCATTGGGAGCGGTCTTGGTGCTGCCCGTGTACTTGGCGATGAGGCCAAAGATAAGGCCGACGATGAGGGCTGCGATGATCTGGACGCCGAAGGATCCGGCCCACTTGGGGAGCTGGAAGCCGGTCTTGCCAGCTGCTGGGGAAGTGTTGGTTGAGGTGCTCACCGGAACACGGTAGGTGCATCGCAAATAACATAGCGAACGGACGTTGAGAAATGTTACGCAGCCCCAATGCCTCCAAGCGGGCCTATGCCTTGAATAGCGGCGAAGTTCCGCGCGAGTGTGAAGTTATTCCCGCCAAACATGTGGTGATGATCTCTGTACTAAGACCGAAGGCCGGGCATCCGGCAGTGTGCGTCAAAGCGCCGAAGGAGCAGCACACCGAGGATGTCCGGCCGCTGGGCGGACCCGTCTCAGCCCAGCAACGCCCGTCGGAGTACGTCCAAACCCACGGAACCGATGTTCAGGGCCTTGCTGTGGAAGGACTTGAGGTCGAAGGCGTCGCGGGATTCAAGCTCTGTCCGGATCTGCTCCCACAAACGCTGGCCCACTTTGTAGGACGGGGCCTGGCCGGGCCAGCCGAGGTATCGGGTGAACTCGAACTGGAGTTGGCCTTCGCTGATGTCGAGGTTGGCTCTGAGGAAGTCGAAGCCCTTCTCGGGTGTCCACGTCCCCGTGCCCCAGCGTTCGGGAACAGGCAATTCCAAATGGACTCCGATGTCGAACACAACGCGGGCAGCACGCATGCGCTGGCCGTCCAACATACCCATGTGGTCGCCCGGGTCCTTGAGGTAGCCCAATTCGAGCATGAGCTGCTCGGCGTAGAGTGCCCAGCCTTCGCCGTGGCCCGACACCCAGCAAACATTTCGACGCCAGTTGTTGAGGAGTTCGCGGCGATACGTTGCCGTGGCTACTTGGAGGTGGTGGCCGGGAACGCCTTCGTGGAACACCGTGGTTGTTTCGGACCAGGTGGTGAAGGTGTCTTCGCCTGCCGGCACGGACCACCACATGCGCCCGGGCCGGGAGAAGTCGTCGGACGGGCCGGTGTAGTAGATGCCGCCCTCATCGGTGGGGGCGATCATGCATTCGAGGGTTTTCATGACGTCGGGGATGTCGAAGTGGACGTCGGCGAGCTCAGAGACTGCCCGGTCGGAGAGTTCCTGCATCCAGGCCTTGAGGGCGTCCGTGCCCTTGATCTGGCGGGCGGGATCGTTATTGAGAATGCTCTTGGCTTCTTCAATCGAGGCGCCCGGTTTTATCTGGCCGGCAACCTTCTCCTGCTCGCTGATCAGCCGTTCGAGCTCTTGGACGCCCCAAGCATACGTTTCTTCCAGGTCGACTTCGGCGCCAATAAAGGAGCGGGAGGCCAAGGCATAACGCTCACGGCCCACGGCGTCCTTTTCCGGGGCTACGGGGAGGAGCTCGTCCCGAAGGAAGTCGCCCAAGGCACTGTACGCAGAACGCGCGGCCGCAGTCCCGGCGTCGAGCTTTGACTGGACGTCCGCAGGAAGAGGCTGCCCACCAAGGGAAGCGGAGGAAGCCATCTTGGCGAAGAAGCCATCCTCTGCCGCGTACCTGCCGGTCTGCTCAATGACGATCCGCACTTGGCGGGCGGCGGCTACTCTTCCGGCGGCAGCAGCCGAGCGAAGTGATGCAATATAGCCCTCGATCGCACCGGGAACGTTCGCAGCACGGCCGGCAATGTGCTCCCACTGTTCCACCGTGTCCGTGGGCATGAGGTCGAAGATGGCGCGAATGTCCTGGGCGGGGGAGGCAATGTTGTTGAGGTCGGCCGCATCCCAGCCTGACTCGTGGATCTCCAGGTCCAAGCCGAGCCGCTCGCGCATGGCGTCGAGGGTGACGGCGTCCACATCATCGGACGGCTCAAGGCCTGCCAGAGCATCCAAGGCCAACTTTGTGGCCTCGGCATGCGCCTCAGCACCAGCAGGCGAGTAATCCGGGTATTCCGTTTCGTGTCCCGGCAAGCCCAGCGTGGTGGCGAAGCTGGGATTGAGTTCGATCAGCTTTTCTGTGTACGCGTCAGCGACGGCATCGATGGCGGACTTCGGGCGTACGGGAGTGTTTGCAGTAGTCACCCACAGAGCCTAGCCGCGACAACGCTTACGTGAAAGGGTTGTTGAACTTTCTACGGACGACGGAATTAACCCCTGCTGCGCTTCCAAGCACCCGGACCTGGTGTGGGGTCCAGGCGGAGTTGTTGGCGACGCACCCAGTGCCGGACGTTCGGCTTGGACGAGGCCTCTTCCTGCCGGACTCCCAGTGAAACCACGACGGCGGCGAGCGCCGCGAGCTCTTCGGCCGTCGGTTCGCCCTTGACCACCGAGAACATCGGTTCGGCAGGCGACTCAGCGGCTACTCCGTCAGGCGCCAAATCGGCGCGATGCTTGGGCGCCATCACAGCGGGATGTTTCCGTGCTTCTTGGTGGGCAGGCTCGCGCGCTTGTCGCGGAGGGCCCGGAGTCCGCGGATGATCTGCAGGCGGGTATCCGAGGGAGCAATAACTGCGTCAACATAGCCCAGCTGCGCCGCCTGGTACGGGTTGAGGAGTTCTTCCTCGTAGCCCTGGATGATCTCGGCGCGCTTGGCCTCCACGTCGCCGCCGGCTTCGGCGACGGCAGCGAGGTCACGACGGTAAAGGATGTTCACTGCCCCCTGGGCACCCATGACGCCGATCTGGGCCGTAGGCCACGCGAGGTTCAGGTCAGCGCCCAACTTCTTGGAGCCCATCACGATGTACGCGCCACCGTAGGCCTTGCGGGTGATGACGGTGAGCTTGGGAACGGTCGCTTCAGCGTAGGCGTAGAGGAGCTTGGCGCCACGGCGGATGATGCCCTGGAACTCCTGGTCCTTACCGGGTAGGAAGCCAGGGACGTCAACCAGCGTGATGATGGGGATGTTGAAAGCGTCGCAGTGGCGGACGAACCGGGCAGCCTTCTCCGAGGCGGAGATATCGAGGGTTCCCGCGAACTGCATGGGCTGGTTGGCCACGATGCCCACGGTGTGTCCCTCAACGCGGCCGTAGCCGATCATCACGTTGGGAGCGTAGAGCGACTGCATTTCCAGAAAATGGGCGTCGTCCACGATCTGCTCAATGACTTTGCGCATGTCGTATGGCTGGTTGGCGGAGTCGGGAATCAGCGAGTCCAGCGCGTGGTCGTCGTCGTTCAGTTCCAGTTCCTGGTCGTGCTCCACCACGGGGGCCTCGGACAGGTTGTTGGAGGGCAGGAAGTCCAGGAGTTCGCGGACGAATTCGATCGCGTCGGCTTCGTCGGAAGCCAGGTAGGTGGAGGTGCCGGTGGTGGCGTTGTGCTGCCGCGCGCCACCGAGGGTTTCCATGTCCACGTCCTCACCGGTGACGGTCTTGATGACGTCAGGTCCGGTGATGAACATGTGGGATGTCTTGTCCACCATGACCACGTAATCAGTCAAGGCGGGGGAGTAGGCAGCGCCGCCGGCGCACGGGCCCATTATGAGGGAGATCTGGGGGACCACGCCGGAAGCGTGGACGTTGTTGCGGAAAATGTCCGCGAACATGGCCAGCGAAGCAACGCCTTCCTGGATTCGTGCGCCGCCGCCGTCGTTGATCCCGACAACCGGGCAACCGTTGCGGAGGGCGAATTCCTGGACCTTGACGATCTTTTCCCCGTTGACCTGGCTGAGTGAGCCGCCGTAGACGCTGAAGTCTTGGCTATAAATGGCGATGAGTCGGCCATCTACGGTTCCGTATCCGGAGACCACGCCGTCACCGAGCGGCTTTTTCTTTTCCATGCCGAAAGCGGTGGATCGGTGGACTGCGAGGGCGTCGAACTCGACGAACGATCCGGGATCGACCAGAAGGTCGATGCGTTCGCGGGCGGTGTTCTTGCCGCGAGCGTGCTGCTTTTCGATTGCTTCCGGGCCGGAAGGCTGTTCTGCACGGGCCTGGCGGTCGCGGAAGTCGGCAATCTTTCCCGCTGTCGTTGTCAGATCGTGGCTCATCAAGTGTCTCCGGCTCTTTAGCTGATATTCGCTGGCGCAATCCAGGGCACGGACAAGTAGCTGACTTAAGTAGCTTCCGTACAAAGAACAGGCCCCGCAGGCCAGTCTAGTGACGCCTTTGCCGCGAACCGCTGTAGAAACCCTACAATTTTCCGTGTCCAAGCCAAAGCCGACACCATGTTACCCGCCAGTAACATAGTTGGGCTAGAGTGTCCCCATGACTTCAAGCAACGGCGCTTCCTCCGCCTCCACAGAGGGTCAAACGCAACGCACCACCCCCTACGTGGCCACCGCTTCGCTCAAGGGCAAGACCGTCCTTATGTCCGGCGGCAGCCGTGGCATCGGCCTGTCCATCGCCACCCGCGCAGCCCGCGACGGCGCCAACATTGTGCTCATGGCCAAGACCGGCGACCCACACCCCAAACTCGAAGGGACCGTCTTCACCGCAGCGGAACAGTTGGTCGAAGCGGGCGGCCAGGCGCTACCGCTCGTCGGGGACGTCCGCAATGATGACGACGTCGCCGCAGCAGTCGCCGCCGCCGTCGAGCGTTTCGGGGGCATCGACGTCGTGGTTAATAACGCCTCGGCGATCGACCTGTCCCGCACCGACGCCGTGGACATGAAACGCTACGACCTGATGCAGGACATCAACGTCCGCGGCACCTTCCTGCTGTCCAAGCTGGCTCTGCCCGCCTTGCGGGAATCCAGCCACGGCCACATCCTCACCCTGTCCCCACCACTGAACCTGGACCCGAAATGGGCCGGGATGCACTTGGCGTACACCATGGCAAAGTACGGTATGAGCCTCACCACGCTGGGACTCGCCGAAGAGCTGAAGGACGACGGCGTATCGGTCAACTCACTCTGGCCATGCACCTTGATCGACACGGCCGCGATCCGCAACATGCCCGGTGGGCAGCAAATCGTCCAAGCGGCCCGCGGCCCGGAAATCATGGCCGATGCCGCGCACGCCGTGCTGACGGGGTCAGGTGCTACTGGGAATTTCTACACCGACGAAGAGGTGCTGCGCGCTGCCGGCGTTTCGGACTTTACCCCTTACAGCCTCGGTGCGCCCGAAGACCGCCTGGTCCCGGACATCTTCCTCTAAGTGGATTCATAGCCGTTTTTCAGCGCAGCCATCATCCGGGGACGCCGCAACTGGATAGGATTCAGCTATGGATGCCGAACAGCCAGAGAGCAGCGAACCCAAGGACTTGCCCGCAGACGTCACGTCCGGGCAATCCCGTTCCTCTGTGGATCGTGGGGCGTTGGACCGCGATGCCCTGCTCCAGCCGGACTTCTTGTCGGCTACCGGCATCTCCCAGCTGAAGATTGTCGAATCCACGGGATCCACCAACCAGGACCTCGTCCGGGCTGTGACGGTGGAACCGAAAAAGTGGGCCGACCTCTCCGTGCTGACAGCCGAACACCAGACGGCAGCGCGAGGACGGCTCGACCGTCACTGGGAATCACCCGAGCGGTCAGCGGTGTCCGTCTCCATGGTGCTGCGCCCCGTCACGGCCGAAGGCATGCCTGTCCCGACGCAGAGCTACTCTTGGCTCTCGCTGCTTGCTGCGGTTGCCTTGCGTGAAGCGCTGCAGGAAACTGCCGGCATCACTGCGGAGATCAAATGGCCCAATGACGTGCTGGTCAACGGGCGGAAGGTGGCTGGAATCCTGGCCCAGATGACTCCGCTGGGCGATGGCTCCGTTCCGGCCGTCATCTTGGGCGTTGGCCTCAACGTGTCCTTGGCCGAGGACGAACTTCCGGTTCCCACGGCAACTTCGCTTGCCCTGGAAGGGGCCACGACGACGGACCGCACCGCGCTGCTGAAGAGCTACCTTTCGCGCTTCGCGAGGTTGTACCGCAGTTTTTGCAATTCGGAAGGAGACCCTGCAGCGGGTTTGGTGGGGGGCCCGTCGCTGCACAAGCGCGTTGAGTCTGCCATGGTGACGTTGGGTCGCGAAGTGCGGGCGCACTTGCCCGGGGACCACGAACTCGTGGGCCACGCCTCGCGTTTGGACGAGCACGGCTCGTTGTTAGTGGTGGACCACGGCGGCAGGGAGCACGTAGTGACAGCCGGAGATGTGGTGCACTTGCGCGCCACAGAAAGCGGTTATGCGTAAAGAGTTACTTCCGGGGGAGCAGGTCATCACGATCACGCGCCAACAGGGCCGTTCACTCTTCTTTCCGGTGCTGGCCTTCATCGTGGTTTCCGCACTGACGGGCTTTGCTTGTGCTTGGATCGTCAGGGAGAACCCACAGCGCCTGGCGCCGTTCATCACTGCGGAATGGACGCCTTGGCTCGTGGGTAGCGTTGTTGTCCTCGCGGCGTGGTTTCTAGCGGCGTACAGCCTCAAGCGCGTGTTGCGGTGGCGGTCGATCAAGTACATCCTGACGAGCCGGCGTGTACTTGCCAAGAACGGAATGTTTCGCCGAAGTGATTGGCAGGTATCGCTGATGGCCGTCCGCAACGTTGGTGTCCAGCAGAGCATGCTCCAACGGGCATTGCACTCAGGGAATATATCCTTGGATACCGGGCACTCCGGAATAGCCGTCCTGGCCGATGTTCCCGAAGTGGGGAAGTTCCGGGGCTTCATTCTTGACGCAATGGACGAACTCCCGCAGGGTGAGGTTTTTGAGGGTGAAGTACTGAAGGATTTTGACGAGTTGCCATGGGAGTTGAGAGAAGGTGGAAGAGATGAGCGTTGAGGATCAGCAGTCCGGCGAGGACCTGGACCAGGAGTTCGACGCCGTACCGGAACCTTCCGTGGACGAGGAGACTGAGGCCGGGCCTGCTCCGGCATCGGTGCAAACAGGTCCGCCCACTGGTGTGATGTCTGCGGAGCGCCTGGCTATTAAAGCGCTCGAGGCGAAGCTCCTTGGCGGCGAACGCAAGCTCCGGCGTCGTGAAGTTGCTGCCGGCGCGGGCGTGTCCATCCTGTCGGCCCGCAAGATCTGGCGCGCACTTGGATTCCCTAACTTTGGGGACGAGGACGTCGCGTTCACTGAACGCGACCAAGCCGCCCTGTCCAGCATCCTGGACTTGGTCCGTGCAGGGCTCCTGACAGAGGAAGCCGCGATCTCCGTTACCCGTTCCATCGGCCAAATGACGGACCGCATGGTGGTGTGGCAGATCGAAGCTTTGGTGGAGGACATGGTTTCCGAACAGGGAATCCCTGATGCTGTGGCCCGCAAGCAGTTAGTAGGGCAACTGCCTGCCTTGGTGGATTCCCTCGAAGAGATCCTGGTGTACTCCTACCGCCGCCAGCTCAACGCCGGCGTTCAGCGCCTTGCCGTAAGGGCGGAAGCCGGGCTGCAGGCCAGCGAGGAGGGCCGCGAGGGCGATGAAGACGATTCACCGTTGCCCTTGGCCCGGGCCGTGGGATTCGCGGACCTTGTCTCTTACACGAGCCTGTCGCGGCGTATGAACGAGAAAACGCTCGCCCAGCTGGTGCAGCGTTTTGAGAACAAATGCGCCGAGATCATTTCTGTGGGTGGCGGACGACTGGTCAAGACCGTGGGCGACGAAGTGCTGTACATCGCTGAAACCCCCGCGGCTGGAGCGGAGATTTCCCTTGCCTTGGCCCAAGCGTTCACAGAGGACGAGATCCTGCCGCAGTGCCGCGTATCCATGGTGTGGGGCCGTATCCTTTCCAGGCTTGGCGATATCTACGGGCCCACGGTGAATCTGGCTGCACGGCTGACCACGCTGGCGCAGCCAGGAACGGTGCTCGTGGACGCCATGACTGCAGCTGCCCTTGGACAGGACGACCGCTTCGTCTTGGTTCCTCAGAAGTCGGAGAATGTCCGCGGCTTCGGCGAGATCCATCCCGTGATGCTCGCGCGCGGACGCGGCAAGGGTTTGGTGCTGGACTAGGCGCTGGCTGCTTCCCGTCTTCTAATGTGGACGTTCTCTCACGTCCCTCGGGCTTGAGCCGATCGCTCTCTCACTTTCTTCAGGAAAGTGAGAGTGTCCCTATGTTTTTCGTCAAGTGGTTGTGGGTGTTGGGGATTGGTAGAGGGTCCCGTCGCGGAGCATGGCGTAGAGGGTGTCGCAGCGTCGTCGGGCCAGGGCAATGAGCGCTTGGT
>JAPSHX010000035.1 GCA_031179305.1 Paenarthrobacter sp.
ATCTGGGCGATGGGGTGAGACCGGCGATGATCATCACGAACCTCGACACCGTTGTCGTCAATTTTTACCCGGACCGCTCTTATCATCTACGAACTAACCGCGGCGCCTACTGGCGTGGTGGCCCTGTGTCGATAACTGTTCTCAGCGCCCTCGAGATGGACCATGCCCGCCGGACGGCATTGGCTCGCTCATCCAGATCAGGTCCCAAATCCCCTGGACCTTTAGAGATCAGCGCCTTATTAGGCTACCTTTCCCGGCCGGGAACCGGGCCTTCGCCGTCAACGGCTGTGAACCGCACGGATTCCCACGTCTCCCCATAGGGCACCTGATCGCTCAGTTCGACGGTGAAGCGGCCCGGGCCGCGCCTGGTCACAAGGATGTCCCGTGCGGGGTTTTCCTGGGCCAAGGCCCGGAGCTGTTGGATTGAGACGTTCAGCTTGTGATCGACCTCGGATCTGGTCGTGGTGAGGACGGTCAGGCGTGCGGTGTTCCCATGGAATTCCCTTTCGCGTTGTGGGCGGCCGTGCCAAGGGCACGGCCGCCTGCCTCGTGTCTCAGTTGCCAGGTGTCACGGTGACATCGCAGTGCAGCCGGCGGGTGTGGTCAACAACGCGTGTTTCACCCGTCAGCTGGAACCCGGCCCGCAGGCGGATGTCCTCGCTGGAAGCCCCGAAGCGGAGTTCCACATCGCCGGCCTCAATGATCCGCTTGCCATCCCGGCCCGTAAACGATGCGACGTCGGCGGGCACCGTGAAGGAAACCCTCGCCGAAGCTTTCGCCTCCAGCGGCACGCGGGCATACCCCACCAGCTTCTGCACGGGGCGGACCACTGAGGCCACCGGATCGTGGAGGTATAGCTGGACGAGCTCGACGCCGGCCCGGTCACCGTTGTTCGTGACGGTGATGCTGGCGTTCGCCGCGCTGTCCACCGAAACGGTGGAGGGCCCGTCCAGCTTCGGGCCGCTCCATTCGAACGTGGTGTAGCTGAGGCCGTGGCCGAAGGGGTAGGCGGCCGCAGGATCGATGTTGGAAACGCTGCTGGCCTGGGCCAGCGGAGAGGCCAGGTAGGACGAAGGCTGGGCGCCCGGCCGGGCGGGAATGCTGACCGGCAGACGGCCGCTGGGGTTGACACTGCCGCTGAGGATCTTCGCCACAGCCGGCCCGCCTTCCTCGCCGGGGAAGAACGCCTGCACGATTGCGGCAGCCTCTTCGACGGCGGATCCCACGGCGTAGGGGCGGCCGGTGAGGAGCACCAGCACCACGGGGACGCCGGTGTCAATCAGCTGGTCCAACAGCTGCTGCTGGACGCCCGGAAGCACCAGGGATTCCACATCGCAGCCTTCACCGCTGGTTCCCCGGCCGAACAGGCCGGCGCGGTCACCCATCACAGCGATGACGACATCGGCCTCGCTGGCGGCAGCAACGGCGTCGTCAAATCCCTCAGTGGACGGGCCGTCGATGGAGCAGCCGGCCGCTACCGTGATCGGGCTGTCCGGGAATTCGGCCCGCAGGGCCTGCGCCACTGTGGGCAGTTCGATGCCAACCGGAATGTCCGGGTGCTGCCCGCCGACGTGTGCCGGGAAGGAGTAGCAGCCGAGGAAAGCTGCGGTGTTGTCGGCGTTGGGCCCGACAACCGCGATGCTGCGGGGATTGCGCAGCGGCAGGATGCCGTTGTTGCTGACCAGGACGATCGACTCTTCGGCAATTTGGGCGGCGAGCTTCCGGTTGGCCGTGGTGTCAAGGGTGATGCTGCCCTCCAGCCCGGCACTGTTCTGCAGATCGGTGTCCTGCAGGGCAGGGGGAACGGCGGACCATTCCTCATCCAGCAGGCCCAGCTCGATTTTCTGCACGAGCACCCGGCGCAGGGCACGGTCGATGAGGTTGACCGGAACGCGCCCGGCTTCGACTTCGGCCATGAGGTGCTCACCGAAGGCGTGCACGGTGGGAAGTTCGACGTCGACCCCGGCGGCCAGGGCGGCTGCTGCAGCTTCGCCGAGGGACCCGGCGACGCCGTGCAGGTTCTTCAGGAAGGCGATGCCGAAGTAGTCAGCCACCACAGTGCCGTTGAAGCCCCAAGTGTTGCGCAGAAGGTCAGTGAGCAGGGAAGCGTCGGCGGCGGAGGGGACACCGTCCAGATCCGTGTACGCATGCATGACGGAGCGGACGCCTGACTCCCGGATGGCCATCTCGAAGGGCGGAAGCAGGACGTCTGCCAGCTCGCGGGCGCCAACGGAGACGGGGGCCAGGTTCCGGCCTGCCTTTGAGGCCGAGTAACCCACAAAGTGCTTAAGCGTGGCGACGACGCCGCTGCTTTCCAGCCCCTGGATATAGGCTGTGGCGAGGGTTCCGATCAGGTAGGGGTCCTCGCCGATCGTTTCCTCCACGCGGCCCCAGCGGGCGTCGCGGACCACGTCCAGGACGGGGGCAAGGCCCTGGTGCACGCCGACCGAGCGCATGTCGGCTCCAATCGAGGCACCCATCGTACGGATGAGCTCAGCGTTGAAGGTGGCGCCCCAGGCCAGCGGCACGGGGTAGGCGGTCGCCTGCCAGGTGGCAAAGCCCGCCAGGCATTCTTCATGGACCAAAGCCGGGATGCCGAAGCGGTTGGCGGCGGCAATGCGCTGCTGGGTGCGCTGAAGCGACAGGGCGCCCAACGCCGGGTCGACGGGGGCCGTGCCGAATGGCCTGGTGAGCTGTCCCAGGCCGTTCGGCAGGATCTCATCGAGATCCACCGCCGGGTTCATCTCATTCTGGTGGGGGGCCACTTCGCCGCCCTCCGTGGAAGCACCTACCCAGACGCCGAAGAGCTGTGCGGTTTTCTCCCGAAGCGTCATGGCGGCAATCAGGCTGTCGGCGCGCTCCTGGGGGGTGGACGCGGTGTCGCGCCACGGCGCGCTGTGAGTTTTGGTTTCTGTCATGATTACTTTCCGCCAGCGCCCATGAGGCCCTGGACAAGCGCGCGGCGCGCGAAGAGGTAGGCGAGCAGTACCGGCACCATGGACAAGGTCACGGCCGCCAGGAGTCCGGGGATGTTGATGCCGAACTGCGTCTGGAAGTTGAACAGGCCGAGGGTGACCACACGGGTGGATTCAGACTGCGTCAGGATCAGCGGGAAGAGGAAGCCGTTCCAGGCCTGGAGTGCCGAGAATACGGCGATGGTGGACAGGCCGCCTTTGGACAGCGGCAGTACGAGGCGCAGGAAGGCGCGGGCGGGGGAGGCGCCGTCCATGGCCATGGCCTCGTAAAGGTCCGGTGTGATGTCGCGCATGGTGCCGCTGAGGATGATCGTGCAGATCGGGAGTGCGAAGGCCGCCGTCGGAAGAATGACGCCGAGCAGGTTGTCATAGAGGCCCACCGTGTTGATCAGGTAGAACACCGGAACGATGACAGCTTGGGCGGGAATCGCCAGGCCCAGCAGGAACAGGCGGAAGATGGCCGTCGCGGCACGGCTTTGGCTGCGCACAATGGCATAGCTCAGCGGTGGTACCAGCAGCAGCACGAGGCCAACCACACCAAGGGTGACGATAACGGTGTTGAGGAAGTACCTGCCGAATCCGCTGCTGATGGCATCCACGTAGTTCTGCAGGGTGAAGCTGCTGGGGAACGACAGCGGCCCGTTGTCGCCAAACTCGGCACGCGTCTGGAAGGTCGCGGACAGCATAACGTACAGCGGAACAGCAACGATGGCCAGCCAGATGAAGGCTCCGGCGCCGGCGAGGTAATTCGGACGCGTTTTCATTTAGAGCCCCTCCATGGAACTTCGCATCTTGTCGTACCCGGAAACGCGGACCACAGCGAAGGAGATGGCCGTGGAGATGACAACGAGGACCAGCGCAATCGCGCTGCCGGTGCCGAAATCGAACCTGCGGAAGGCTTCCTGGTACATGTGGAAAGCGGTGATGGTGGTGCCGGTTCCCGGTCCGCCGTTGGTCAGGATGAGGACTGTTTCGAACGTTGTCAGGCCGCCGACCACCATGAGGATCACCGACGTGATGATGCTGTTCTTCAGCTGCGGCAGTGTGATGCTGAAGAACTGCCTGACGGTGCCGGCGCCGTCGATCGATGCAGCCTGGTACAGGACCGGCGGGATCTGGCGGGCGGCACCCTGATAGATCAGGGTGTGGAACGGCGTGAACTGCCACATTCCCACGAAGATCAGCACCGCAATGGCACCGGTCTGGGTGCCGAGGAGGTTGCCGTCCCCAAACAGCCAGGACAGCTGGCCGGGGATGCCGAAGTTTGGGTCAAGGAGGGCGCGCCACAGGACGGAAATCGCGGCCGAGGACAACAGCAGCGGAACGAAGTAGATAGCGCTAAGGATGGCGCGGTTTTTCTGGTTCCCGGCCGCCCAGACGCCCAGCAGGATGCTCAGCGGAGTCTGGGTGATGATGCCGAGCGCAATAAACAGCAAACTCAGCCAGAGGCTTTGGAGCATCACCGGGTCCTCAAATAGAGCTTCCCAGTTCTTGAGCCCCACGAATTTTGGATCACCGAGCCCGCTCCACGAAGTGAAGGACAGCACCGCCACCGCAACAAGCGGCACCAGCGCGAAAAGCCCAAAGAATATGGTGGCAGGAAGGGCCCAGACAAAGCCGGGGCGACTCGAAGAGGAGCCGCCGCGACGTGCGGGACGGCCCTTTTCAGGGCCGCCCGCACGTTCCGGGCGCCTGCGGTTTGCAAGCGTCGTGGTCATGATTTTTCCTAAAGGCTCTGCATGGCCTTGATGAAGCCGTCTTCATCAATTTGTCCGCTGAAGAACTGGGAGACGGCGGTGAGGATGGTGACAGTGGCTTCCGGCGGGTACGCCTGGTCCCAGGAAAGCTGGAACGACGGAGCTTCTTTCACCAGGTTGAACTGGTACTTGGCGTACTCGGGGTCCGCAGCCTTGTCGAGGAACTTTTCCGTGTTCGTGGTGGTGGGGAGGTTGCCGATGGCTACCTGTTCCTGCACGAACTGATCTGAGTACATGAGCTTCAGGAAGTCGCGGGCGGCTTCCGGATAGCGCGTGTTTTTGTGGACGGAGTAGAAGTTGTTGGTGTTGCCCACGAGGTTGTCCTCGTTGCCTTTCCCGCCGTCGATCTTCGGGAACTCGCTGTAGCCGAGGACCTCCGCGGCGAACGTGGCGTCATTGCTCTGCTGGGTTGAGTACTCCCACGACCCCATGAGCTCAAAGCCGGCCTTGCCGCTGGCAAGAAGGGCAGGCGAACCGCCGTCGGTGAACTTCACCGAGTCGAAGTTGGTGCCGAAGGCCCCTGCATCCACCAGTTCGCGGAGCATGCCAAGCGCTTTGCGGCTTTCTTCCGATTCCCAGACGCTGGTGTCCCCTTCCAGTGCCTTCTGGAACAGGCCTTCGCCTGCGACGCGGTCGTAAAGGTACTCGAACCACATCAGCGTTGGCCACCGGTCACCGGCACCCAAGGCGATGGGGGTGATGCCCTTGTCCTTGAGAATCTTTACGTCCTCCAGCAGTTCATCCCAGGTGGCCGGCGGGTTGCTGATGCCGGCGTCAGCCAGGACCTTGGAGTTGTTGAATAGCATGACCGGCTGCGTTCCCCGCATGGGAATCCCATATGCCTTGCCGTCGATAACCGCAGTCTCAAACACAGACGGCAGGAAAGCGTCCTTCAGCTGCGGATCTTCCTTAATGAAGTCATCCAGCGGAAGCACCAGGTCGGCGTCCACGAAGCTCTTGATGCTGCCGCCGCCCCAGTTGAAAAAGATATCCGGTGCGGTGGGGGTGTCCATGATCGTCTGCAGTTTGGACTGGTACTCGCCGCCCGGAATCTTGTCGAGGACAATTTTCACCTCGGAAGTAGCGTTGAAGGCGTCGATCATCTTTTGTTCAACTACGTTGCCTGCGTCGCCGTACATCGCGACGTGCAGTTCATTCTCGGGCCGGCTCGACGCGCCGGACTCGCCGGAGCAGCCTGCCATTGTCAGGCCAAGGGCAAGTGCCGCACCGCCTGCAATAGTGCGGGCGACCCATCCATGGTTGTTCATCTTCGAACGCCTCTCGAAAGTTTCGATACTTTGATCGAAAGTTATTTGACGGTTGCCAGTGTAAGTTGCGTTACACCGAGGGCGCAAGATGCGAGTATTTTTTAGGACCAGCAGGCGAAACTCCCGCTAAGCTAGTCCTCATGTCCAGCTCTGTATCCTCCGACGCGCGCGTTACCCTGGCCCAACTGGCAGATGAGGCGGGCGTATCGCTGTCCACCATTTCGAAGGTTCTTAACGGCCGATCGGACGTTTCCCGTAAAACACGTTCGAAAGTTGAGGAGCTCCTTGAGGAGCACGGCTATAAGCGGCGGAAAACGACCGCGTCCAAATCGGCCCTCCTGGAGCTTGTGTTCCATGAGCTTGAAAGTGCTTGGGCGCTCGAAATCATCCGCGGTGTGGAGAACGTCGCAAAGGCGAACGGCATGAGCGTCATCCTCACCGAGAGCGGCACCAGGCATGCTCCCGGAACGGATTGGATCGAAGGGGTGCTCGCCCGCCGGCCCGCCGGGGTGGTACTCGTCTTTTCCGACCTGCCGCAGGAGTACCGGCAGCAACTGGACGCCCGCTCCATCCCGTTCGTGATCATCGACCCGGCAGGTGACCCTGCCCCTGACGTGCCTTCGGTCGGTTCGGCCAACTGGGCCGGGGGCATGATGGCCACCCGCCACCTCATCGAACTCGGTCACAGGCGTATTGCCGCCATCTCCGGCCCCGAGGACATGATGTGCTCCCTCGCGCGGATCGACGGCTACAGCTCCGCCTTGAACACCGCGGGCATCCCCATCGACCGGACCCTCATCAACTACGGTGACTTCCACGTGGACGGCGGCCGGAAACACGCCCTTGAGCTGCTGCAGATGGAGCAGCGGCCTACCGCCATCTTCGCCGGGAGTGACTTGCAGGCCCTCGGCGTGCTGGACGCAGCCCGCCAGCTGGGAATTTCAGTCCCGGCCCAGCTGTCCATCGTGGGGTATGACGATCTCCAGGTGGCACGTTGGTCCAGCCCCGCGCTGACCACCGTGCACCAGCCCTTGATAGAAATGGCTGAAGAGGCGGCGCGCATGGTTTTGCGGCTCCGGGAAGGTGAGCGGCCCAACAACCTGCGCCTTGACCTGGCAACTTCCCTTGTTGTCCGCCAAAGTACTGCAATCTGCCCCGACTGATTCGCGGGCAGCATCTTCCTGAAAGGAACACGCCATGTCCATTGCGGGGCCCAACGGAGAGCTGATCATCCTCGAGGCGGGGGACTATAAGGCTACTGTCGCGAGCGTGGGAGCCGGACTCGTAAGCCTGTCATTCCAAGGCAACGACATTGTGCTGCCCTTTCCCGAACACGAACTGCCGCCAGCCTATGCGGGGAAGGTGCTGATGCCCTGGCCCAACCGGGTGGCGGGCGGCGCCTACAACTTCGCCGGCCAGCGTTATGAGCTGCCGGTAAACGAGGCCTCTACCGGCAGTGCGCTGCATGGGCTTTCGCTGTGGAATGCCTGGCAGGTGGAGCAGAGCTCGGACAGTGAAGTGGTACTCACGCATCTGCTGCAAGGAGAACCCGGTTACCCGTTCCAGCTCGCGCTCTCCGTTCGCTACGCGCTGGACGCCGGCATGGGGCTTCGGGTCGAGCTTCAAGCCACCAACTGCGGCACGGCGGCGGCCCCTTACGGCTGTGGGGCCCACCCTTACATCACTGTGGGCGGCGAGGACGTCGGCAATTGTGAATTGAGCTTCCGGGCCGGCAAAGTTCTCCTGACTGACCATAGGCTCCAGCCCACCGAGCTCCTGGACACCGCAGGTACTGACTTTGAATTCGTCGAGCCCCGCATGCTGGCTTCGCAGTCGCTCGATCACGCCTTTACAGACCTCCCCCAGGGGGACTGGAAGGTCACGCTGCGCAACCCCGCCCTCCAACTTTCGGCAGTGGTGGAAGCACGCGGAACCGATGCTCCCTGGCTGCAGCTCTACTCGGGCGAACTGCGTGGCCGGAAGGGACTGGCTGTTGAGCCGATGACCTGTCCGCCCGATGCCTTCAATACAGGGCAGGACCTTGCTGTCCTTAAACCAGGTGAGTCACATTCCCTCGCCTTCCTGATCCGTGCCGTGAAGGGGTAGCGGCAGGAAACGGCAATGCGGCCCGGAACCCTGTGGTTGCGGGCCGCATCCTTACGAGTAACTGACGGTGGTGTTACTGCTGGTAGGCCGGGTGGTGGCCGGCGCGCTGCTCTCCGCCCGGGTTGGCGTTGAGGAGCGTGGACTGCAGTGCGTAGTACGAGGGCTTACGCGTGTAGTCCTCCCACATCACCGTTGCCTCGCCCTGGCCGCTGAAGAAGACCGGCACCCATGAGTACTTGTCGTTGAAGCCCCAGATGGTGAAGGACTTGCAATCCTCAACGTTCAGGCAGGCTTCGAGTGCGCGCTGGTAGTAGCTGGCCTGCTGGGCCAGCTGCTCTTCGGTCGGTTTGGTCCCTGCTGCGATGTTCATGCGGACATCGATCTCCGTGACGGCGGTTTCAAGGCCGAGGTCATCGAAGCGCTGAAGGTTCGCCTGCAGGTCGCCGGGGAAACCGTACTGCGTGCTGAGGTGGCCCTGCACGGCAAAGCCATCCACCTTGACGCCCTCGGCCAAAAGCTTCGAGATCAGTCCGACGTAGGCCGTGCTCTTGGGGTTGATGCTTTCCACGCTGTAGTCGTTGAAGAAGAGTTTGGCCTTCGGATCGGCTTCGTGGGCCCACCGGAAGGCGTCAGCGATGATCTCCGGGCCAAGTT
The DNA here is from genome assembly GCA_031179305.1 of Paenarthrobacter sp. Taxonomy (GTDB): domain Bacteria; phylum Actinomycetota; class Actinomycetes; order Actinomycetales; family Micrococcaceae; genus Arthrobacter. The sequence goes on from JAPSHX010000035.1 coordinate 8,761, forward strand.
CGCGAATCCAGATGTTGTCAGTGGTCCGGAGCGTGCCGTTGTCATTGAAGATCTCGTTGGCGACATCCCACTGCTGGATCTTGCCCGCATACCGGCCAACAACAGTGGTGATGTGGTCCTTCAGGATGGAACGGAGTTCGTCCTTGCTGAAATTTCCCTGCTCAAGCCAGGCCGGGTTCTGGCTGTGCCAGAACAGCGTGTGGCCGCGGACCACCTGGCCGTTCTGCTGCGCGAACTCGACGATCGCGTCCATCTCCGCGAAACGGTACTGGTCCCGCTGCGGGTGGATAAACTCCCACTTCGCCTGGTTCTCCGGAGAAACCGAGCTGAACTCCGAAGCCAGGATGTCACGGTACTGCTGGTCCGACGTGAAAGGGTTGGCATAGGGCATCGTCTCATGGTGGCCTCCGCCGGCCACTGCCGTGCCGATCCTGACGTCCTTCGGTGCGGCCCAGCGCAAGGTGTCCTGCTTAGCAAGGCCGGGGGGCTGCGACTTGTCATTCCCGGCGGCAACTGCAGGCAGTGCCGTAGGGAGGACAAACGCCGACGCCATCACAGCGGCAGCAACCATTTTTGCAACCTTCATTAAATGCTCTCCTTTGAGTACGAGCCAATCGGCAAATATTCCGATCCGGCCTTTCCGGAAATTTCCGGAACATGGTCGTTGTAGATTAGGAGCGTTTCGGAGAGTACGTCAAGGGTTTTGCCGAAAATGCCGTGGCGGACGGTTGGACAGGAAGGCCTATACTGGCAGCGACCTAGGAGGAATGCGTGCCCGAGAGCCAGCGCCCGGCAGTGACCATTTCGGCTATTGCTGCCGAAGCGGGGGTGTCAGTGCCAACCGTATCCCGCGTGCTCAACGGCAGGGGTGATGTTTCCGCCCGGACCCGTGAACGGGTGGAAGCCTTGCTGCGGGACCACGGCTACCAGCGGCGGGGAACCCGTCCGGATCTCCGGTCAGGCCTTATTGACCTCGTTTTCAACGACCTGGACAGCCCCTGGGCGGTGGAAATCATCCGTGGCGTGGAGGAAGCCGCCAATGAAGCGGGGGCCTCCACTGTGGTGTCCGCGATCCACCGCAAAACAAGTCCCACCTCCACCCGGCAGTGGCTGGATAACGTTAGTGCCAGGGCAAGTGATGGGGCCATTCTTGTCACCACGGACCTCGATTCCTTCCTGCGGGCCGAACTGCAGCGCCTCCATGTCCCAGCAGTGGTGGTCGACCCCGCCGGCGTGCCGGACCTTGATGTGCCGACGATAGGCGCCACCAACTGGACCGGAGCGGTCGGGGCCACCGAGCACCTCACCGGCATCGGCCACCGGCGGATCGGATTCCTCGCCGGCACACCGGGCCTGTGGTGCAGCAGGGCCCGGCTGGACGGCTACCGCGCTGGCCTTGACGCCGCCGGCATTCCCTTTGATCCGGAGCTGGTAGTAGAGGGGGACTTCGACTACCAGTCCGGGTTCCGCGCCGGGTGCAGGTTGCTCGAGCTGGCCCACCCGCCATCTGCCGTTTTCGCCGCGAGCGACCAGATGGCTCTTGGAGTGTATGAGGCAGTGCGAAAGAAGGGGCTGCGGGTGCCGGAGGACATCAGCGTCGTTGGCTTTGATGACCTTCCGGAGGCCCGCTGGGCATCTCCTCCATTGACCACCGTCCGGCAGCCGCTGGCGGAGATGGGCAAACTTGCCGCGCGCACCGTGCTTCGGATGCTGCAGGGTGAAGGCGTTGCCAGCCCCCGCGTGGAACTGGCCACCAAGCTGGTGGTGCGGGAGAGCACAGCGGCACCCGGTAACCGCTGATCCTGGTTGTGAACAGCCGTCGGAGGTTAACCGCGCTCAGTCTCGGCACTAACCCTCGACCGCGCAGTAGCCGGAAGCTTACGCTGGCAAGTTCCGGAAAGTACCGGAAGTATCGATCCAACGTGCGAGCTCCAGTCAGCGCCCGTTGCACCCGGCGGGCCGGCACACGCTGAGGTGCCTGGGTCAAGTGACAGCAGAGGAAACCCATGAGATTGCAGTTCTCCTGCGTCAGGCGAGACTGCCCTTCACCGCTGCTGCTGGAAAAAACACCACGTCAAGGGATCGTTCTGCTTATGGGGCGACCACGTCAAGCAGCACCCGGACATTGTCCGGGTGATCGCCGCGGCCGGCCATATGTTGACCAGGTCATTCCGGAACTGACGTCTGATGGGTGGAAGTTCGATAGGCCTGCCCGCCGGGGATGACTTCTTAGACTCAATCACACGTGCGCCGGTAGAAAGGTGCCGGACCGGGTCTTCACGAACAGGGCTCCGGTAGGGACGCCGCCAGCTCACGAAGCTGCTGTGCTTCGCCCGGGACGGCGACGCCGTGGCCGTGCACAGCAAGGGTCAGCTAGCCCGAAACCCGCGGTGGGCTTTGTGCCCTGGTCCCTGAAGGTGCATTGAGCTGATCCGGGAGTACCAAACCATAGCGTGAGAGGGAAAGGGCGGGAGAGGCTCTCGCCCTTTCCCCTTGTGTTGTCAGTGGCTAAGCCTATGTCCTTCGGCGTCGAGGTAGTCGCGCCATGATCGCTTCGGCGTCCAGCCCAGCATCCGTTGTGCTTTTGCGCTAGAGATTCCCGAAGCATCGGGACGGCTGAGTTCGCGTAGTTCGATTGTGTCGCCGTAGTGCTTGTTCAGGATCTCGGCGAAGTTATGGCCGCCCACATTGTCGGGGGAAGCAATGTAAAAGACCTCATGTCCGGGTAAGCCAGACTCACTGGCCAGGACGATGGCATCGGCGAGGTCGTAGGCGTCGATGTAGCTCCACAGATTGGGACTGAGGACCGACGCGTCACGGATTTGCGGTCCAAGGTTAGTCTCGTAGTTGCCTTCGAACTGAACCCAGCTGGGCCGGATGGAGATGCATTGGATGTCGGAACGGGCCACTGCTGCGTCCATGAGCTGCTCGCCGAAGTACTTGGAGAGCGCGTAGGGGTCCTGCGGGTGGATGGGGTGCTCCTCGTCAACGGGTGCATACTCAGGGAGGAATTCGCGCTCGGGAAAGAAGAACCCGGGGACCGTCTCACTGGAGATGTACACGAAGCGTTTCACACCGAATTGTATGGCGGCCTCAAGGACGTTGAAGGTCGCCATGAGATTGGTCTGAAATACGACGTGAGGCGGATTACCCGTCGGTTCCGGGATGGCGGCGACGTGCACGACGGCATCCGCTCCCCGGACGACGGCGTACGCTTCTCCAGCGTTGGTGAGATCGGCCATCGTGTACTTTGGGGTGCCTTCAGGCTTGCGCTCGAAGCCGGGACGAGTCAGATCGGTGGTGAGGACTTCGTGTCCTGCGCCGATCATCGCTTGGGTAGCGGCACGACCGACCTTTCCGTGGGCGCCAGTGATAAGGACCTTCATGATGTCTCCTGGATGGTAGTTCGGGGTTGAACAGGGATGAGCAGGCCTTTGGCACCACCAAGGCCTCTTGTCTGGGCGATAACGACCATCAATGTACCCCGCCATTTGTCCGGGTGGAACGCGGTGCCATCGGGGCGGTCGGCGCGTCCTTGTCACACCAGTTCAGCGGTGTCCGCGTCACCGAACACCACTTGCAGAACTAAGGGAGGGTGGAGCTGTTGAGTCCGGCAACGAGGTGCATGGCTTTTCTTCGATGCGTCGGCGCCGCCGGAGTGCTGGGACTCCGGCGGCGCTGTCGTACGGGTATAGCGGATGGTCAGCGTGCGTTGAGGAGGTGTTCGATGGCGAGCTGGTTGAGGCGGACGAACGCGAAGGAGCGTTCGGCTGCTTTGTCGGCGTTGAAGTTTTCGAATGCGGTGGTGTCGTTGAGCAGGTCGGT
>JAPSHX010000050.1 GCA_031179305.1 Paenarthrobacter sp.
AAGCGGTCGCCGTCGGCCAGGCATTTCAGGTCCTCTTCCCGGACCACCCGGCCGGTACCGGCCACAAACACCGACTGGTTCTCCGAGTTGCCGGCCTTGAGGTGATTGAAGAGCAGGTTCAGCAGGATGGCCATCACGGCGGCGGAGCTGATGCCGGAGTGGAAGATGGTCGCGAACCAGTCGGGGAACTTGTCGTAGAAGGCCGGGGCGGCGATTGGGATCATGCCGAAGCCCACGGAGGTCGCCACGATGATCAGGTTCATGTTGTTTTTGTACTCGACTTTGGCGAGGGTGCGAATGCCACTGGCAGCGACGGTGCCGAACAGGACAATGCCTGCCCCGCCCAGGACTGCGGTGGGCACGGCTGCCACAACACGGCCCAGCACCGGCAGAAGCCCGAGGATCACCAGGATGACGCCGCCGGCTGCTACGACGTAGCGGCTCTTGATCCTGGTGACTGCCACCAAGCCGACATTCTGCGCGAACGCGCTTTGCGTGAAGGAGCCGAAGACCGGGGCGATGAGGCTGGAGCCCATGTCCGCGCGGAGGCCGGCAGCGATGCGTTTGGAGTCAACTTTGGTTCCAATGATCTCGCCGACGGCCAGGATGTCGGCCATGGTTTCGGTCAGGATAACCAGTACAACGATCAGCATGGAGATGATCGCGGCGATCTCGAAGGTGGGCGCGCCGAGGTGGAACGGTGCGGGGAAGGCGACGATCGGGCCATCCCCAACCTTGGAGAAGTTGGCCATCCCCGTTGCGACGGCGACCAGGGTTCCGATGACCATGGCCAGCAGGATCGAGAGCCGGGAAATTGTTGCATTGCCGAGCTTGCTCAGGAGGAGAACGAGGGCCAGTGTGATCGCCGCGAGACCGATGTTTTCCATACTGCCGTAGTTCTCGGCAGTCCGGTTGCCGCCCATCGCCCAGTTTGCGGCGACCGGCATCAGTGTCAGGCCAATGGTCGTAATGACAGTTCCGGTGACCACCGGTGGGAAGAACCGCACGATCTTCGAGAAGACCGGCGCGATCAACAAGCCGATGGCGGCTGAAACGATGACCGCGCCGAAGACGGACTGAATGCCTCCGCCGGTGGTGACGATGGCCACCATCGTTGCCACGCCGGCGAACGATACACCCTGGACCAGCGGCAGCTGGGAGCCGAAGAACGGGATGCCAACTGTCTGGAGGATGGTAGCAAGCCCGCCCATGAAGAGCGCGGCGGCTATCAGGACGCCGATATCTGCAGGGGGCAACCCCGCAGCCTGGCCGACGATGAGCGGGACGGCAACGATGCCACCGTACATGGTCAATACATGCTGGAAGCCGTAGGCGAAACTGCTTCCTACGGACAGCCGCTCATCTTCCGGGCGGGCCTGCTGGTGCTTCTGGCCGGCGGCCAAAGCGGCCAGCTTCTTCTTAGTGTTCATGGCAGACTTTCTTGGTTCATGGCAGACGTCATCGTCTGGCTAACGTTGTCTGGCTAACAGGTGTGGCAAAAGAACTTTTGGGGTTAGGTTTCGAAGGGCTCAACCACCGGGCGGTTGGCTGAGCCCGTCAAAAGCCTGGGGTGCTGCGGGTTAGCAGAATCCGGCGATGCCGGACCAGGCGGCGGGAGCTGCGGCTGCGTCTTCCCGCTGGACGGTGGCCTCGATCAGGCCGTAGGGGCGGTCCGCGGCGTAGAAGACCTCGTTGGGGTTGTCGAGGCCGAAGGGTGAGAGGTCCACGAGGAAGTGGTGCTTGTTGGGCATGGAGAACTTGATCTCGTCGATCTCGCTGTGGGCTTCCAGTACCTTGGTGCCCATGTCGAACAGGGTTTGCTGCAGGGCATGGGAGTACTTCTCGGTGAAGCCTTCAAGCAAAAGGCCCTTAACGTCCTCGTAGCTCTTGTTGAAGTCCAGGGAGCTGAAGTCGGTTCCGGTCTTGAAGCGCCAGCGCGCCGAGACGTCAGTGGCCAGGATGCGGTCGGTGGTCTCCTGCAGCGTGGTGTACCTGTCCTTGGGGTAGCCCACGAAGCCTGACTGGGTGGACTTCAGGACGGTCAGGTCCTTGAGTCCGGAGATGAGGTGGGTGGTGGCGCCGTCGCGGACCAGGACCGCTGTGCGCACTTCCTGGCCGTTGCGCACGAAGGAGTGGTCATGCTCGGTGCCGTGGGCCTGGATCCGGTTCCAGCTGTAGGACTCCGCTTCCCAGCGCCCGCCGGTGACCCAGCTGAAGCTGGACGTGAAGTGTTCGCCGAGCCGAAGCAGGAAGGCCTCGGGGGAGCCGACGCCGTCGCGGGCGAAGGCGTAGATGGTGTTCTTCTGGGTGTCTGTGGCCACCACGTGGGCGTTGTCGCCTTCAAGATGGGCTGCGGAGAAGTCCCCCCGCAGCTGCGAGGTGACGTTCAGGTCTTCGATCTCGTGGCGGTCGCTGTCGCGGGTGATCTTGACCACCCGGACTTCGGCCTTTCCGTACTGGTTTTCGCCGAGGATGATCTTGCTGCTCATGGTCTGTTCCCAACTTCCGGTAGCTGGAACCTAGGTTCCATCACTGAAATTAAGCGCGCGTTTCGAGCGCATTTCCGGTGGAGCCGACCCAACAAAAAAGAGCCGGCATCCATTGATGCCAGCTCATTACGACCCTGCCTGCTGCTCCCAGGTTACGTGACTTACGCCACGAATTGACAACCAGCGTACCCCCGCAAACCGGTGGTGTACATCACAGGAAGAAAATTCAATTTGTGACTGCGGCACGAGCCGAAAGCGCCTCCACCCCTGACCCCGCACCATTGACGGCAAAACCTGTTCACCTTAGACTTCCACTAAGCAATAACTAGTTTCCATAAAACGGAAATTAACTCCCGAAGGAGGGACGACATGGACCTGCAGGATAAAAGCGGCGCGACAGTGTTTCCGGCGGTTGGCCAGGAGTTGTACCACCCCTATGGGGGCACGGATCCGGACTTTCACATTCCGGCCGACTGCGACCGGCGGGGCCGCGGCTTCTCGAACTGGCTGCGCGGCCTCCCAGTCTTCGGGCGCACGCGCTCCACGTGAAGGCCGGACCCTG
>JAPSHX010000009.1 GCA_031179305.1 Paenarthrobacter sp.
ACCTCGGAAACCACGGCGAGGTCGTGGCTCACGAACAACAGCGCGATCCCGGAAGACGCCCGGATCTCGTTCAATAGGGCAAGGATCTGCGCCTGCACCGAAACATCCAGCGCGGACACAGCCTCGTCCAACACCATCACGGACGGCTCAATTGCCAAGCACCGGGCAATCGCCACGCGCTGCCGCTGCCCACCACTGAGCTGGTGCGGCTTGGAGTCACCATGCTTCGCCAGCAGGCCAACCTGATCAAGCAGCCCAGCAACCCGCGAGGCGGAAGAAACATGATGCATCCGCATCGCCTGATCCAAGCACTGCGCCACGGTCAGCCGGCGATCCAGGGAACCGTACGGATCCTGGAACACCATTTGGATCTCCTTGGCACGCCGCAGGCGGGCCGCACGTCCCCGTTCCCGCGTCCCAAGCTGCCGTCCCCGCACGTGGATAGTGCCGGCGTCGGGCGTTTCAAGGCCCACCAACATGCGGGCGATCGTGCTCTTGCCGGACCCCGACTCCCCCACCAGTCCCATGGAACCGCCCGGCGGAATGGCGAAGCTGACGTTGTTGCAGGCCACAACGTTGCCCGCACCCACACGGAACGCCTTCTGCAGCCCGTCGACCTCGAGGACATGCTCGCTCATGATGCCCTGCTTTCTGAATTGGGGAGGTGGCCGATTGCGGGAACGGCCGACAACAACCGGCGGGTGTATTCGTGTTGCGCGCCGTGGAAGAGATCGTTGCCCCGCAATTCCTCCACGATCTGGCCGCGGTACATCACATAGACGCGGTGGCAGTAAGCGGCGGCCAGGTGGAGGTCGTGGGTGATGAGGAGGACGCCCAGGCCGCGCTGCGTCTGAAGGTCACGCAGGATCGCAAGAACCTCAGCCTGGGTGGTCACGTCCAGAGCGCTCGTGGCCTCGTCCGCCAGCAGCAACTTGGGCTGTCCGGTGAGGGCGGCAGCAATAACGACGCGCTGGAGCATGCCGCCGGAAAGCTCGTGCGGGTATTGGCGCATCCGCTCTTCAGGCTGCCGGATCCCCACAGCCGCAAGGAGTTCCAGCCCAGCCGCGGCAGCGTCCGCACGGCTGACACCCAGCACGTGGACCAGCCGCTCTGTCAGCGAGTCGCCGATCCGCCGCAACGGGTTGAGCGCCGCCCGCGGGTCCTGGTGAATCATGGCGGCTTCGGACGAACGAACGCGGTGGAGCTCGTCCCGGGAGGCGGAGAGGACTTCAGTCCCACCCACCGTAATGGAACCGTCGACGGCGGCCGTTTCGGGATACAGCCTCAGCACGGCTCGCGCGGTGGTGGACTTACCGGAACCGGACTCGCCCACCAGGCCCACCACTTCCCCGGCGTCAACGGAGAGACTCACCTGGTCCAGGATTTGGTGGCTGAGGCCATTCGTGGTGATGGTGAGGCTCAGATTGTCTATGTCGAGCAGCATTTTCCTACCTCTCAAACCGTGAGTTCAGGCGGTCGGACAACCGCACGCCCACCACGTTGACGGCCACCACAACGGCGGCGATGGCGGCGCCGGGAACCAGCGTCGGCCAGATGTGGCCTTGGATGATGCCGGACTGGCCTTCCTGGACCATGAGTCCCCACTCGGAGCTGGGCGGTTGCGCGCCGAACCCCAGGAAGCTGAGCGTCGCGAGGCTCATGAGGCCTTCACCGAACAGCACCACAAGGTAGCCGAGTAGCGGTGGCGTCAGGTTGGGAATGATGTAGCGGACGCACAGGAAGAATCCGCCCACACCTTGCACGCGATACGCATCCACATACGGGCGGGCCATCTCGGCCAGCGCCAGCGACCTCGTGAACTTGGCGATCACAGGTGCGTAGGCGAGCGCCAAGGCGACAATCGCCGTCGCGGGTCCTTTGCCAAAGACGGCGATGACCAAGACCACGAACAATAGCCCGGGGAAGGCGAACATGACGTCGGTGATGCGCGCCAGGAGGACATCGATCCAGCCGCCGTTCCAAGCCGCGACAGTTCCGATTGTCACCCCGAACACCGTGGCCAGCGCCAAGAGTGCAAGGGGTCCGAGCAACGATTCGCGGGCGCCGTGGATGAGCCGGGAGAACAGGTCTTGGCCCACTTGGTCAGTACCGAGCAGGTGCGCTGCACCCGGCGCCTGCCAGATCGCGGTGAAGTCCACGGCGTTGGCGGCGTACGGGGCCACCCACGGTGCGAGCAGAGCGGCGGCAACCACAACGATGAGGAAGCCAAGGCTCAGAAGGTACGCAACATCGCGTTTCTTCCTGCCAATAACCGGGGTGGACGCCAGCGTGGACGTCGAAAGGGAGCTCATGATTTCTTGTCCTTTGCCTTGATGCGCGGATCAAGCAACGGGTGGATCAGGTCCACCAGGGTGGTCACCACCATGTACGTGATGACCATGTAGAGGAGCACGGCCTGCACCACTGGGAAGTCGTGCGTGTTGATGGCATCCACCAGCAGCTTGCCGACGCCGCTAATGCCAAAGACACTTTCGACGACGACCGTTCCGGCCAGCATGCTGGCCACCACGAGCGCCACCATGGTCAGGATGGGTCCCCAGGCGTTGCGCAGGACGTGCCGGCGGATCAGTTTGGCGGGCGCCAGCCCGAAGCTGCGGGCCGCCTCCACGTGGTCCATGGACAGCTGCTCCACCATGGATTGGCGGGTCACCCGGCTGACAATTGCGACGGCGCCAACGGCCAGTGCCACTGCTGGCAGCGCAAGGTGGTGCAGCCGGTCCAAGAACCCTTCGCCAGCGCCCGAGACGGGAAACCACCCCAGTTGGACCGAGAAGATGGACACCAGGAGGAGGCCGATCACGAAGGATGGAACCGATGCTGCGAGCGTGGTTGCGGCGGTGATGGTGGAGTCTGTGCGCTTGCCTTGCCGGAGCGCGGACAGAATGCCCAGGCCAACACCGGCCACGATGAACAGCACTGATGCCATGGCCACCAACGCCAGGGTTGCGGGAAGTCGCGTGGCCATCAGCTCGGCCACTGGCTGGTGATATTGGAACGACGTACCGAGGTTGCCAACAAAGGCCTGGGATGCCCAGAGCCCGTATTGCACAATGAGCGGTTGATCCAGGTTGTACTGCGCCTTCACTTCGGCAACGCGCTCAGGCGTCATGTTCTCCGGGTTGCCGATCAGGAACGTGACCGGGTCCCCTGGTGCCGCATACATCGCGGCGAAGATGACGAACGAGCTCACCACCAGGGTCAGGATCATTCCCGCGATGCGGGTTGCTGCACGGATCATGGCGTCACTTCTTGCTGCTGCCGACGTCCGCGGCCCACGGGTAGTAGAGGAACGACGCCGACGACGGTGCTCCGGTGATGTCTTTCGCCATGGCGATGGTTGCGGGTGTGTGTGCCACAGGAATCCAGACCACGGCGTCGGTCCACTGCTTCTCCAGTTCGATGGCGAGCTTGGCGCGAGCGGCGTCGTCGGTGGTGGCCTGGGCTTCCTTGACCTTGTCGTCGTAGCCCTCGCCGGTGAATTTCACAAAGTTGACCCGGGCCGTGGAGGCCCCGTTTTTGTAGAAGCCCACGGGGTCGTTCTTGGAGATGTAGTACTCATCCGAGAAGAGGTCTGCTTGTGCACGCAGGGATGCGTCCGAGTAGAAGTCGCCGTATTGCTGGCGCGGGATGGTGACGATTTCGGCCGTCAGCCCGATCTTCTGCGCTGCTTCAACCACTGCACTGGAGATGACGTTCCTGATGGAGTCGCCGCTGTTGGCAACAACGATCGGCTCAGCGGGCACGCCGGCTTCCTGCACCAGTTTCTTCGCCTTCTCCAGGTCTTCCCCGGACGGCTGCGCGGGTGCGCCAGTCAAGGTTTCGTAAGCGGCGCTGAAGGTTGGCTCTTCGTATCCCCAAGCACCCGGACCCACAGGCGCCTTCCAGGGTTTGGCCAGCCCGCCAAATGCCGCCTGGGCTACACCCTCCCGGTTGAGAGCCAGCGACAATGCCTGCCGGATCCGCTCGTCCTTCAAGGCTCCGCGCTCGGTGGCCATGAGCGACCAGACGTTGGTGGACGGTCCTTGGGCGATCTGGACCTTGTCGCTCTTCTGCAGTGGTCCGGCCGTGGCGGGGCTGTCCAGGTAGGCGCCCTGGGCTTCGCCGCTGGTCAAGGCGTTGACGATCGCATTGTCGTCAGCCCAGCGGAAAGTTACGGTGCTGGCCAGGGAAGCGTTGTCAGCATCCCAGTAGTCACCGGCCTTGGTGAGGGTGATGTTGGAGCCTGCCGACCACTTCTCAAGTTTGAGGGGACCTGAGCAGGCGTCAGGAGCCGACGGCGACCCGTAGTTCGCGCCTTGAGCCTCCACGACCTTTTGGTTCAGCACGATTCCGCCGTTGCCGGCCATGGCTTGAAGGAAGATGGCGTCGCGCTGTTTCAGCGTGACCGTGATTTGGTTGTCGCCTGTCTTTGCCATGCCGGTGACGTTGGCGTATTCATCTGATTCGTCCGCGCCCTTTGCTGCGTGCCGCTGCATGCTCCAGAGCACGTCATCGGCGGTCATGGGCGTGCCGTCGTGGAATGTCACGTCCTTCCGGAGCGTAAACACCACCGTGGTGTCCGAGGTCCATTCGGCTTTCTCTGCCAGATGAGGCGTGGTGGTCAGGTCTGGCTGGAGTTTCATCAGGCGTTCGCAGACGTTGGACATGATGGTGTTCTCAGCCGTGCCGCTGTCCTTGTCCAGATCGAACGTCGCCGGCTCCTGGGTGATCATCCACGTGAAGGAATCGATCGCGCCTGCAGCTTCCGAAGTGGTCGGACCGAAGGAAACATCAGTGGGGGTGCTCTGGGCCTGAGGTCCTGCAGCGTTGCAGGCACTCAGCGCCAAAGTGAAGGCGGCTGCACCGGCAATGACGCCTGTCCGGGCAAAGGGCTTGAATCTATCGTTGCGTTTCACAGTGATACCTCTGCAGTGTTGGGATTGAAGGATTCGTGGGCGGAACCAGGTCCGTCGTAGAGGTTCCAGGGCATTTGTTCGTAGTTGTGTTCACAGGGGGTTCCGTTGGTGACCAGGTAGTCGCCGGTGGTGAGGTCCACGCAGCTTGAGAGCAGCGTGGACCACTGACGGACGCGGGGGCGTCGCTCGTCCGGGTGCGTGCAAACAGATTCGGGGTAACCCAGGTGATCTGACATTGCGGACTTGATGAGTTCCCGGGAATGCACGGTGCTTGTGGCGGTGCGGACCCGTTCCAGCCCCCGTCGCGCTTGTGGAACCCGGAAGAGGGAATCCACGGAGACAGGACGGTAGGTGGCTGCCAGTTGTACCGGCATGAAAGCTTCGTAGTGGTTTCCGTGCACCAGCACCCCGGAGGTGTCCGGGTACATCCAACCGTTGCTTCCCGGGGTGGTTTCCACGTCAATGGAGAATCCGGAACGGTGGGACAGCACGGCATTGCTGGCGATGTGGGGCTTCTGGCGGAAGAGCGTGTTCAACGCATCCGGAAGTTCTGATTGATCCAGCACCATGCGCCGGATGAAGGTCTGCGGCATCCCGAGTTCGTCGTTGAACCGGCCGCCCAATCCGTTGGCGTTGAGGGCAATGCCGGCGGAGTTCGCTCCGTGCCGGCCAATCTGGCCTGCCTCAACCTGCATGATCAGCGTGGGCTTAGGATCCTGAACAACCCGCAGGATCATCACGGTGTCCTGTGTGCCATGGCGCCAATCCCAGTTTTGGCCCACGTACATGTGGCCGTCACCGGATGCACCATCGGTCAGGACAAAAGAGGTGCACCCGTCCACGTTGTCGCGCTCTTCGGGTTCAGGCGCCTTGGCGAAGCCAGCGTCGTAGATGATTTCACCGCGAAGGTTCAGCACCATGATGTCCAGGACGTCCCGGCCACTGCCTTCGGCGATGCCGCGCATTTCCGTGACCAGATCCGGCGCTGCGTCAGTGCACAGCCCCATCCAGCGCTCGGCCCGCCCGCGCAGCTGCTCCCAGGTCAGTCCCGTCTGCTGTTGGAACGCTTCGGTGTAGAAATCGATGGCTTTTGTGATCAGGTCTGCGGCAGCGTTTCCGTACTGCCTCCCCCGCTCCAGGGGAGGTCCGGAGATCTCCACGATCCGCAAGGATGTGTTGCTCATATCCGTAGGGCCTTTCATTCGATTGGGTCTCACTGTCATCCGCTGTTGGAAGGGGTATCTTTGGAACAACCGTTACAAGTGAGGGCTTCTTTAGAATGAATAGTACATCCAATGTGACTTCTGTAACAGACGTTACGAAAAATCGAGGCATGATTAATTTGCGTGGTCGTGTCCGCGAGCATTGGGACAGGCTCTCCAAAGCCGAGCGGACGGTCAGCACCTTCCTCACCAACAGCTCCCCGGAACGGCTCCTCTACGCGAGCGCACAGGAGCTCGGCGCCGAAAGCGGAACCAGCAGCGCCACCGTGGTCCGCACGGTCCAGTCATTGGAGTACTCAGGACTGCAGGAGCTCAAGAGGGACATCGCCACCCCCTTCACCTCAACGGTGGCGCCGGAAATCCGCATGCAGCAACGCATCGACCACATGGGCGCCAGCATTGAGGACATCTGGCAGAACGTGTGGTCCGAGGCCAAGGACCGCCTGGAACTCGCCGCCAGCGCCGACCCCGCAGAGGCGATCGCTCCCGCCGTCGAACTTCTCATGCGGGGTTCCACAATTGTCAGTTACGGCGTGGGCGCATCTGGAATTGCCGCGCTCAACCTGGCCCTGCGCTGCAACCGGATCGGCCGGCGGGCCAGGTGCATTTCCAGCGACGGATTCCGGCTCGCGGATGATCTGCTCCAACTTGGGAGCCAGGATGTGGTGGTCGTCTTCGCGCCGGGACGTGTAACGGTCGACGTCGAAGTGCTGCTTAAGCGCGCACGCTCGGTTGGTGCGTCCATCGTCTTACTGACTGATGAACCAGAATCGGCGTTGCATGACCTGGCCGATGCTGTGATTCTTGCCCCGCACACGCCAACGGGCATGACCACGGAGGCGCTGCCGTCGATCGTGCTGAGCGACGTGCTTGTGCAGGCCCTGGTTTCCGTTGATCACGAGCAAGCGGTGGAATCGTCGCATCAACTCACGGCGCTGCGGGAGCAGTTGGGGTACTAGGATGCCCGCGAATCCTCAAGTCTCCCGCTGGCATCTGACCTTGCCGTCACTAGGCAGCCGCCGAATCACGGAGGCGGCGCGACAACCAATTGCGGTCACCGAAAACATGAACGCCCTCCCTCATAATCGAGTCGAATATCGGCGCGCTCCGGACTTCGGACGCTTCGTAGATCATCGGGCGAACATCGTTGCCGGTGAGACCGTAGACGTCAACGGCCAGGTTTCCAATCTGCTTATAGAGCTCATCGTCAGCGCCGTCATGAATGATGAACAGCAAATCGATATCAGAGTCGTTGCGCATGTCCCCGCGCGCCGCTGAACCGAAAAGGGCAACCTGCAAATAAGAACCCTCCATAACCCCGAGAGCTAACCCCTCGGCGAACGGGCAGCGGGAAGCGCCCACCGAGGGGTGAGCTTTCGGCAATAAGAACCCTCCATAACCCCGAGAGCTAACCCTTCGGCGAACGATTGGGGTTGGGCCGCCCTCTTGACTTCCGAAGACACAGAGACGGGCTGAGAGAGCGCTCTCTTGACGTACGTGACTTACAGCACATACATTAGTCCCACATCCCAGAGAGCGCTCTCTCGCCATTGGCGGCCGGTCGCTCGAACACACAAAGGAGTGACCGTGGAATTCTCGCGACTTAGAAAAATCAGCGCCATCGCCGGCGTTGCGTCCCTGGCCCTCGCAGCCGCTGGCTGCAGCGGCGGAGGCGATAAGGCGGCGAGCGCCGACAACCCTGTCACACTGACCGTGACCACCTTCGGCACTTTCGGGTACGACGACCTGTATGCCGAATATGAGAAGCAAAACCCCGGCGTCACCATCGAGGCCACCAACATTGACCGCGGCTCCAACGCCCGGACCGATGCTTTCACCAAGCTCGCCGCAGGCTCCGGACTTAGCGACGTCACCGCCATCGAGGAAGGCTGGCTGGGCTCCATCATGGAGGTCTCGGACCAGTTCGTGGACCTCAAGGAACACGGCGCCGAGGACATCAAGGCCAACTGGGTGGACTGGAAGTTCAAGCAGGGCACCGACCCGGACGGCCGCGTCATCGGATACGGCACGGACATCGGCCCGCAGGCATTGTGCTTCAACGGCAAGCTCTTTGAAGCTGCCGGCCTGCCGAGCGACCGCGAAAAGGTGGCCGAACTCTTCGGCGGCAAGGACGCAACCTGGGACACATACTTCAAGCTCGGCCGCCAGTACAAGGAAGCAACCGGCAAGGCCTGGTATGACCAGTCCGGCTTCGTCTGGAACTCCATGGTCAACCAGATGGACGAGGGCTACTACACCAAAGACGGCAAGCTGAACGTCGAGGGTAACAAGGACATGCGGGCAAAGTTTGACATGCTCGCTGCCGGCACCGCCGGTGGATTGTCTTCCAACCAGACCCAATTCGACTGGGGTAATGGCAAGGCCTTCGTGGACGGTTCCTTCGCAACGCACGTATGCCCGGCTTGGATGCTCGGCACCATCAAGGGCCAGCTCGAGTCAGCAGGTGGCGGGGCAGCAAGCGGCTGGGACGTAGCCGACGTCTTCCCCGGCGGTGCCTCCAACTGGGGCGGCGCTTTCCTCTCGGTTCCCAAGAGCTCCAAGCACCCTGCTGAAGCAGCCAAGCTGGCAGCATGGCTGACCGCCCCTGAACAGCAGATCAAGCAGTCCGCCGCCGCGAACAACTTCCCCAGCACCCTCGAAGCCCAGGCAAAGATCGTCGAGGCCGCCAAGCCGAACGAGCTGTTCAACAACGCTCCCTATGGCGCCATCTTCGAATCACGCGCCGAGGGCGTCATCGCCCAGTTCAAGGGCCCGCACGACTCCGTGATCCAGGAGAACGTCTTCGGTCCCGCGCTGAAGATGCTCGATTCGGGCAAGGCTACGGCCGATGAGGCCTGGAATGAAGCCGTCAAGCTCCTCAACGACCTCGTCGTCAACAACTAGCAGCAACCGGCCGTGGGGCCTCCGGCGCAACCGGAGGCCCCCTCACAGAGTCTGAGACCTTCCATGACCACGACACTGAACCGTCCGGCAGTCAGCAGGCCTGCTGCCAGTAAACCGAAACCCACCTTCCGCCAACGCCTGAACGTCTTTGACATGAAGGCCTCCCCCTACCTCTACATCGCACCGTTCTTCATCCTGTTCGCCTTGGTGGGCCTGTTTCCCCTGGGCTACACATTCTTCGTCTCCCTCTTCGACTGGCACCTGCTCAAAGGCCAGGGAGAGTTCGTGGGATTCCAAAACTTCGCTGAGGTGCTGCAGGACAGGTTCTTCTGGAACTCCCTCTTTAACACCGTCAGCATCTTCCTGATTTCCACCATCCCCCAGCTGATCATGGCCACCATCATTGCCGCGGTCCTGGACCAGAACCTGCGAGCCAAGACCTTCTGGCGCATGAGCATCCTGCTCCCCTACGTGGTCACTCCCGTGGCCGTCGCCATGATCTTCACCAACATGTTCGGGGAGCAGTACGGGCTCATCAACAACATCCTGTCGAGCTTCGGCATCGATCCCATCATGTGGAAAAACGACACCCTTCCCAGCCACATCGCCATTGCCACCATGGTGAACTGGCGTTGGACGGGCTACAACGCGCTCATCCTCCTGGCCGCCATGCAGTCAGTACCGCGCGATATTTACGAGTCCGCAGCAATCGACGGCGCCGGCTCTTTCCGCCGCTTCTTCAGCATTACCCTGCCGAGCATTCGACCCACCATGGTGTTCGTCATTGTCACGGCTACCATCGGCGGGCTGCAGATCTTCACCGAGCCCAGACTCTTCGATCCCGTGGCTGCCGGCGGAACGGCACGGCAGTTCCAGACCACCGTGTTGTACCTGTGGGAGATGGCCTTCCAGCGTCAGAACTTCGGCAAGGCGTCCACCATCGCCTGGCTCCTGTTCCTGATCATCCTGCTCTTCGGCATCGTGAACTGGCTGATCTCGCGCCGTATCGCCACCAATGGTGACGATCGCGGCGCCGCCAGCCGCCGCCGTCGGAAGCGCTCTTCGGCACCGGACGCCAACGCGTACGACGCCGGCCTCCCGGCCCAGGCGGTAACGGCACCAGCGGCTTCGGCACCGGCGGCATCGGCACCGGAAACAGCACCAGAACAGACCCCGAGGAGCGGGAAATGACCCTCACCCAAAACCGGCCACAAACACCGGCACCTCAGCGAACCTCCCGATCCCTGGCCACGCGCAAGGCCCTCCTTGGCAACGGCCGACGGCCGGGGTTCCTCACTTATGGGCTGCTGCTCGCCTTTTTCCTGGCTTCGGCCTACCCGCTCTGGTGGTCCGTGATCATCGGCAGCCGCTCCAACGAAGCCCTCGGTGAGACCTGGCCGCCGCTGTTTCCGGGCGGCAACTTCTGGACCAACGTTGGCGAAGTCTTCGACACCATCCCGTTCTGGCTCGCGCTCGGCAACAGCGTCCTGATTTCGGGCATCATCACGGTCTCTGTGGTGGGGTTCTCCACCCTGGCCGGGTACGCGTTCGCCAAACTGCGCTTCCGCGGCCGCAACTGGCTGATGGTGGCTGTCATCGCCACCATGGCCATCCCGACGCAGCTCGGCATCATCCCGTTGTTCATGCTGATGCGCACGCTCGGCTGGACAGGTGAGATCGGCGCCGTCGTTATCCCTACCCTTGTCACGGCGTTCGGTGTCTTCTTCATGCGGCAGTATCTGGTGGACGTGATTCCGGACGAGCTCATCGAGTCGGCACGCATGGATGGGGCGTCCATGATTTCAACCTTCTGGCACGTCGCGCTCCCTGCCGCGCGCCCGGCCATGGCCATCCTCGGCTTGTTCACGTTCATGACGGCATGGACTGATTTCCTGTGGCCCCTGTTGGTGCTCGACGCCGGCAACCCCACCTTGCAGACGGCGCTCAGCCAACTGCAGTCGGCCCGTTACGTGGACTATTCGATCGTCCTGGCCGGCGCCGTCATGGCAACTCTTCCGCTGCTGGCCCTCTTCGTCATAGCGGGACGTCAACTCATATCCGGAATCATGCAAGGAGCAGTGAAGGGCTAATGCCATTCGAAGCAACAAACCACCCAGCGACCACCCCCTTTAACCGGGTGTGGCCCAAGGGCTTCATCTGGGGCTCGGCTACCGCCGCAGCCCAGGTGGAAGGCGCCAGCCACGAGGGCGGCAAGGAAGATTCCGTGTGGGATGCTTTCGCCCGCGTTCCGGGTGCCATTGCCAACGGCGAGACGCTGAAGGACGCGGTGCAGCACTACCACCGCATGCCCGAGGACGTCAGGATCATGAAGGATCTGGGCCTGGATTCCTACCGGTTCTCCACCAGCTGGTCCCGCGTGCGCCCGGGGGGCCGCGCCGCTAACGCTGAGGGTCTCGATTTCTACTCCCGCCTTGTGGATGAACTGCTCGACGCCGGAATCCTCCCTTGGTTGACGCTTTACCACTGGGACTTGCCGCAGGCGCTGGAGGAGAAGGGCGGCTGGGCCAACCGCGATACCGCCTACCGCTTCGTCGACTACGCGAACGACGTCTACTCGGCGTTGGGGGATCGCGTCCAGCACTGGACCACGTTCAACGAACCGTTCTGCTCGTCACTCCTCGGCTATGCGGCGGGCGTGCACGCTCCGGGTCGTCAGGAACCGGAAGCAGCCGTCGCGGCGATCCATCACCAGCACCTGGCCCACGGCCTGGTGGTCAACGAACTACGGAGTCGCGGCGCGCAGCAATTGGGAATCACGCTCAATCTCAGCAACTCCATTCCGCGGGATCCTTCCGATCCCGTGGACCTCGATGCCGCGCGCCGGTTCGATTCGCTGCAGAACCGGATCTTCCTCGATCCGATCCTGCGCGGTGCCTACCCGGAGGACACCCTCAACGATCTTGAACAGTTCGGCATCCGGGACGTCATAAAGCCCGGCGATCTGGAGATTATCGGTGCGCCCATCGATTTCCTGGGCGTCAACCACTACCATGATGACCTCATCAGCGGGCACCCCACTGCTGAGCACGGTGACGGTCATTCGGGCGGCGCAACCCGCCCGACGTCGTCGTGCTGGATCGGTTCGGAAGATATCGCCTTCCCGAGCCGCGGACTGCCACGAACGGCCATGAACTGGGAGGTCAATCCGGATGGTCTGCGGAAGCTCCTGGTGCGCCTTGGCGAGGAGTACCCGGCGCTGCCGCCGCTGTACATCACGGAAAACGGCGCCGCGTACGACGACGTCGTCGGTCCTGATGGAGCAGTCCACGACGCCGAGCGGACCCAGTTCGTCCTCGACCACATCACAGCTGTTGGTGAGGCACTCGACCAGGGCGCCGACGTGCGCGGCTACTTTGTTTGGTCGCTCCTGGACAACTTCGAGTGGTCATGGGGTTACGGCAAGCGCTTCGGGGTTGTTCGCGTGGACTATGACACCTTTGAACGGACGGTGAAGGACAGCGGACTCGCTTACTCCCGCGTTATCGAGGCAGCCAAGGCATCTGCGACCGCTACCGTGAACGCCTAAAGTAGCCTTCAGAGGCTTACTTTTCTTACGTTCCGGAGATGACAATGACGCAGGACACCAGCGGCCCCCGGCCGGTACCCACCCTTGAGATGGTGGCTGCCTTGGCCGGGGTGTCGCGGGCCACCGTGTCCCGCGTCGTCAATGACAGTCCTAGCGTTGACCCGGATCTGGCACAGTCCGTGAGGAAAGCGATCCTTGCACTCGACTACACGCCAAACCGTGCCGCCCGTTCCCTGGCTAAACGCCGGGCGAATGCGGTCACACTGATCGTCCCGGAGTCGACATCCAAGGTCTTTGCGGACCCCTTCTTCGCCTCGGTAGTCCAAGGCATCGCCCTTTATCTCACCGATACCGAGTACACGCTGAACATGGTGATCTCCTCGGAGTCGAAGCCGGAAAAAACCCGCAGCTTCCTGCTCGGAGGCAACGTGGACGGCGTCCTGGTGGTGTCGCACCACAGTGGTGACAACTCCTGGACGCATCTTTCCGGATCACTTCCCATGGTGTTCGCCGGACGCCCCCTGGTAGGCGGCAAGGAGAGCTACTACGTTGATGTGGCCAACGAGCAAGCGGCCTACGAGGTCACCCGGCTTCTGACCGAGAGCGGCCGAAAGAACGTTGCCACGATTGCCGGTCCGCAAGACATGCCCCCCGGCCTCGACCGCCTCGCCGGATGGAGGACCGCCGTGCGGGAGGCGGGTCTTGGGGAGGGCTTGATGGAGGAAGGTGACTTCACTTTGGCATCCGGCGCCAAAGCGATGCACCGTTTGCTGGATCGGGGAGTGCCCATCGACGCCGTTTTCGCGGCCAACGACCAAATGGCCGCCGGCGCCTACACCGCCATCCAAGGGCGGGGCCTGCGCATCCCGGAGGACATCGCCGTGGTCGGTTTTGACGACGATTCCTTCGCTACCTCAGTGACACCCGCCCTCACCACCGTGCATCACCCGATTGTTGAACTCGGCAAGAAGATGGCCGAGACCCTGGTGAACCTGATCGAGGGCAAACCAGCGGAACGCGTCACCAGAATGCCAACCTCGATCGTTATCCGCGATTCCGTCTAGCGTTTCACTTCAGGCTTTGAAGGCTGTTCCGAGGGCTTCTTTATATCCGCCGCGCTACGAGGGGCCGTTTCGGAGCGCTTCCTTTAGGGACGTCCGCCTGTTGGTTCGCATCAGCGTGCGCAAATATATGTTTGTGCTCAACCTGATGGCCAGGATACCCACCACCACCACCCCGCTCGCCGCGGCCCAAGGCTCCCACCATTCAACACCCCCGTCCAAGATGCGCGTTGGCATGGCGATGGAGGAAAAAACCGGCACAAAGGAAGCCACTCTGAGAATTTCCTCAGGAGCGGTGAAGCTGAGGAAATAAGCCCCGAAAAGAAGGATCTGCATGGGTATTGCTGATGACGCAAGATCCTCGGACCGGGTTGCCATGGATCCGAGCGCGGACCAGATACAGGAGACAGCGAAAAACCCAAGCACAAAGAAGAAGATGAACCATCCGCTGGCCGCCGCGACCCGGCCCAGGTCCGGAATGACATTGACGAAAGCGAGCCCGGTCAGCGCTATGGTGGTCAACGCGGTGACTTGCAAGAATCCGAGGATAAAGTTTGCGCCGATTTTGCCCACCAGCAGGTATTTCACGGATGTCGCCGCTGCGAGGATCTCTACAACCCGGCTCTCTTTTTCCTCTACCACGCTCTGGGCTATCGCCAGCCCGTACGTCATGAGCGCCGAGACGAACATGAAGCTGAAAACAAACTTCAAAACGAACAACGAACCGTCGTTGCCTTGCTTTTCGCTGAGAAGCTGCCGCTGAAGCTCCGACCCCCGGCCGAGTTCTTCCAGATTGACACCGAGTCTTGCCGCATTCGCTGAGGTGGCTGTCTGCTGCACCACCGCCGCGACTGCTTGCTCCAAATCGGGGTTGATGGATCCGTTACCGACCAATTTCCAAAGGGCCGCACCAGTGTTATCCATCACTGGAATCAGCGCTGCGTCAGTGGTTCCGTCCGATACCTTGTCCAGGGCCACAGCCGCTGTGTCGACGCGGACCACCGAGACCTCGTCAGGAGAGTCGGGCTTCAGCGTCCGCAAGAGATCGCCGCTCTGATGTACCACTGATGTGCCGGCGTCATCTATAACTGCAATCGAATGGTTCTCCGTCCTATTGGAGAAAAATGAGAGCGCCGCTATACCAAGGACCACCAGTATCAAGGTGGAAGCAATGCCAATCCTGAATGTCTTTTCGCGAACCTTCATGCCCATTTCACGGAGAAGTACCACTACCCATGCCGGACGCTGTGTTGTGGTCATCTGTTCGTGGCCAGGAATCGTTCGGTCAGGGAAGCGTGTACCCGCGAGAAAGACGTCACGGCACCAAGGCTGACTGCCCGCAACAAAACCTCCTGTTCCACGCCGGGTTCCGCGGGACTGAACTCCACCCAGCCTGGCCCCTGTCCCAGGATTGTCATTCCTCGAACTGCTTTAAGCGACGACATGTCCTCACCCATCTCCAATCGATAAGTCGGCGTATCACCGTCTGAGTCCGCGTTGGTGACGCCGTTGACCCGGATACTTCCGTCCACCAGCATCACCAGCTCGTCACACAACCTTTCAACAAGTTCCAACTGATGGCTTGAGAAGAGCACCGGGACACCCTCCTGAGCCTTTTCCCGCAGCACTGTGCTCATGAAATCGACGGCCAACGGATCAAGTCCAGAGAACGGCTCGTCCAGGATGAGGCATGTTGGTCCGTGAATCAGGGCCGCGATGATCTGCACCCGCTGCTGATTTCCCAGGGAAAGGGACTCGAGGAGTTCGTCTTTCCGACCTATCAGTCCGAAAGCGTCCAAAAAGCGATCCGCCCTGAGAACCGCCGCCTTGCCGGAAAGGCCATGGATCTCGCCGAAGAATCGAAGCTGCGTAGCGATAGTCTGCTTGGGGTAAAGACCTCGTTCTTCCGGCATGTAACCGAACGTCCGCTGATGCGCGCGGGTGATGGGGCCGCCATCCCAGCTGACGTAGCCGTCGTCCGCAGAAAGCAGCCCCATTCCGATCCGCATGGTTGTTGTCTTTCCTGCGCCGTTTGCCCCTACGAAACCGGTCAGGCATCCCGGCCGAACGGAGAAGGAAATATTCTCCAGAACCCGTCGCTCTCCATAGAATCTAGTGACCTCGTGGTATTCCAGCACTTAGGCGCCTTCCAAATTTGCCAGGTCCCCGACGCTCACGGCGATACGTGCGCCGGAAAAGAGTGAATCGAATGTTGCGGCGACGAGCTCAGGTGTCACTTCACGCAGTTCCGCTCCTATGTTGTGATAACGGTCCAAAGGAATCCCCCTGCTCATGAGATTGGCGAAATAGTCGGCCTTGGTTTGAGTGCTGTCCGAGACGTTTCTAAGTTCGTTTTCGCAATACTTGATGGCTTGCGCGATCTCTGCCTTGGCTGGCGGGTAAGCCCTGAAAGACTTCTCCTCGCGTTTCATTTCCTTGGCAGCTGCGGCGAAAGCGGAGGAACCGGCAACGATTCGCGTGGTGGCAACGGGACGGCCGGCTATGGTCCGTCTACCGACGATGCCCCCTGTGCGGGCAATGACGGTTTCCAGTACGGGGTTCCTGTGCAGCCGGGAAAGAGGAGACCCTCCGTAAAGTGCGGCGGTGATATACCGTGCCGCCTCCGGTATGCCGGCAGTATCAGGTTCAAGAAAGTAGCTTGAGTGCACCGTGGTGAAGCCGTCCACCTGAACGTCTTGTCGCAGGTTTGGCCGCTCTGGCAAAGCCAGTGCCCTGTTCGTTCCTTCGCGGTCTTTCGGAAGTCCCAGAGTTGCCAAGGACTCTTCCAGTTCATCGGCGTCAATATTGCCGACTACCACCAAGGTGGCTGCGGTCTTGGTGAAGATGCGCCTGTTTGGAAGTTCGGTTTTGCCATGCGAATGCATTCCTGTCCAGCCGGCAGCATCGATGAGCAGCTTCCGCGCAATGACATCGGACAGCATCCCAAGTGATTGCGCTGGGCTTTGCGGAGAAGGCGTAAGCGGAGGCCAGTCGCGGGATATGCAGTCCGCAACGGCACCGAACCAACCAGGCAGACTTGCCGGTTCAGCCCGCCCGGAGAACTCGATCATCTCGCCGTCAGCTCTCACATCCATATCCAGGCACCCGGCAAGTGCCGGCCTAAGAATCTCCATACGTCGACGAATACCGTCCACCATCCTCCGGACACCCCAAGGATCTTCCCAGCCGACGCCATCGGTAGCGAACCTCAGCCTGAGTTCTACGAGCGAACTACGGTTCTCCCTGCAGAGTGCGATGGAAATCCCGCTACGGGTGGAGGTGGTGAAGGACAAGGACTCGGCGAGGCCGGTTGACTCGGGTTCCCGCACTTCGGTGTAAGAAGCCAAACCAACGGTGGGACCCCATCCCAGGGCTTGGGCCTTAGCATCCCGACCGTCAGGGATGGTGATGGTCCCCAGTGTCTTTTGGAGGTCTCCGGACGCGGTCACCATTCCGGTTCCTTTGGTCGGCAAGATATTGACTACCGCCCTTTTCTTAGCCACCAAAGACTGCGCTGCTCTGGCCAGGTCTGTGGCCGTAAGCGCTGCAACGCATTGCGGCAAGGATGAGATGAGGTCCGGGTCGCCGAACAGGAGCTGGGATTTACCGATGAATCTGCAGCGGTCGAGCAAGTCGGTTCCCATGAGTAAGTAGTGCCGCCGCAAGGTTCCTAATGCTGGTTGCAGATGCCTGTCCACCGCGGCAGGATCCCGGAAGGCAGCCAACGCCTTATCGAACGCATCCACCGCGGAATCGCAGTCAGCCCCGTTTCCCACGGTCAGCACAACATTGAAAACCTCGGGAGTCACGGCGTCAAAGGCGCCGAAGTAGCCCGTTTGTGCATCGATGTCAGCAAGCGAGCTTGACTGACCCGACTGCAAGCTAAGAAGTCTGGCCAATGCATTAAGCGCCAGATACGAATCTGGTTCGACATCGGGACCTGGAATCCGATAGCTGATGGATACTCCGGGCAGTGTCACGTTCGGGTCATGGAAGGAAGCCGCCCTGCTGGCCAGGAGTTCCGCATCGTCCAGCCGTGTGCGGCCTTTGGTTGCCCGCGGCGGGACTGATCCAAAGTACCGATCGGCAAGCTGCTCGACCTGGTCCATGGAGTGCCGTCCGCTGACGGTAAGGACCGCATTTTCCGGGGTGTACCAGTCGTGGAAGAACTCTGCACAGTCATCAAGGGAGATGGAACGAAGTCTGTTCATATCACCGTAGCCATCATGGGCGTTGGCATAGTCGTCAAAAAGCAGGTTCGATGACTTGGGCCAAGGAAATCCAGCATAGGGATCCACCGCTGTGTTGTAGTAGATCTCTTGCTGAACCAGTTCCAACTGCTCCTGAAGACTCCGACGCGTGAATTGGGGGGCTCTCATACGGTCTGCTTCGAAGTACATGGTCCGTTCAAGGTCCCACGGCGCAATCAGGTGTTGATAATCCGTGTAGTCCTGGTGCGTGGTGCCATTGACGTAACCGCCCGTAGCCTTCACCCGGGCGTAGAACAGTCCTTTGGGTACGCGTTGGCTCCCTTGGAACATCAAGTGTTCGAAAAGGTGCGCAAAGCCCTCCTTGGACTCCGGCTCGGAGCGGAATCCAACACCGTAATGTACGGTAACTGCGGTTCTGGCCACCTCGTCCGTGTAATCGGCAATGACGCGCAGCCCGTTGCCAAGTTTGATAGTCCGCAGTTCTCTTGCAGAGGTGGTGGTTTGTGTTGGCACTTAGCGTGATCCCATTCCTGACTCGACGAGATACCGGACAAATCTGAGGTTTTCGACAATTTCGGGGGTGACTTCATGGGCGGCATATGCCACAAAGTCATGCTGATGCATCAGGATGCGCAGTATTGCAGCACGAAAGTCGTCAGGAACGAGTCCGCGGCCGTAGCCGTCCTCGAAGGCTTGAATGGACAGTTGCAACTCTTCCGGGTTTATCCTCTCGGCGCGGCTCATCTCCAAGAGTTCTCCGAGGAAGTAGCCGATGTCCAGACTCGGGTGTCCCGCGCAGAGAGCTGGCCCCGTCAGGACTTCCAGCACCGATTCGTACCCAACGTGGATGCTGCCCATACCGAACTGTCCGTGGCAGAGAGTGGTGCTGGATGCCGCCAGTAAGGATTCGCACCATGCTGCCAAGGTGTTCCAGACTGAATCCCCCAGCACCTCCCGGACCACCGGTGTGAAGTGGGCTCCATGAAAGTCCGGGGAGAGTCCCCTGAACCAGGCGTCGAGCCTCAAGTAGGGTTCTGGACCTCCGGTATCGCTGACATCGTGGTCCTTATCTGGGGAATGCAAGGTCTTGAGGAAATTGCCGGCAGCGTGCGAGACCGCTGGCCACGGTATGCCCCCATCCCCTGCAAGCACACCGTCGACCAACGTGGATTCACTGCGCACTGAGAAGATCCACTCGAAACCCGTGAATCTTCCGGCTACCACTACCGCATGCCCGTCACCTTCGCCGTGACCAACGTTCCGCAGTTCATGGGCCACCTGGCCGCGCTTGTAGGAGTGGCTGGCGCTGACCCGACTGAACTGCTGCCGGATTTCGTAACCGTCCGCGGCTGTGATGATGAAGGATGACGCAATATCGTTGACCGCTGTTTCGCGGCCCAGGCCCGGCAGCTGAACGGTTTGGTTCACCATGATTGCGCCTCTCTAACCCGGCCCTGTTCGTGTCGAAGTGCTTCTGTCAGCTTCACGACATCGGAGATTTCCCCGGGCGCTCCTTGATAAATATCGCCGGAAGTGACACTGACTGCGGTACGTGGCGGAACAATGGCCATGTTCCCCGCCGCCGAGATTTCTTGCCAATGGCTTTTGTACGCCCGGCTCTGAATCCCGCCCGGCGGCAGGGCCGGAACAAAGACAACAGGTTTGGCGGTGCACTGAATGGCGAGGACCGAAGGACTGTCCCCCCTTCCTCCCGCCACCCGTGAAAGAAAGTCAAGGGTTGCGGGGAACACGGCGAACGAATCCGTCCAATCTTCAAGCTCCACATGCAGGGCCTCGTCGGCATCACTCCATTCATCCAGTTTCACTGGGTGGCCTGTGCGATGCGCCAATGCCGAGGGTGTGACAAACCTCAACGCTGATCTCGTCACGACCACCCTGATACTCAGATCGGGATAAAGCTGCCT
Organism: Paenarthrobacter sp.; assembly: GCA_031179305.1. Lineage (GTDB taxonomy): Bacteria > Actinomycetota > Actinomycetes > Actinomycetales > Micrococcaceae > Arthrobacter. Next base: position 19,788 of record JAPSHX010000009.1, read on the forward strand.
TAGAACATACAGGTGCGTGGGGGCGTCCGCCGCGGAAGGCGATCCTGTCACTACGATCAAAAGACGAGCCGGCCCGCCGCCGTCGTCATCTCTCTTGTCTCCCGGATTCATCCTGGGTTGACCTCCGTCAGTATGGTGGCCAACTCCTCAAGCGCCGCATCGGCACTGACTGATGCCACACCTGTGGTGTTGAGGACCAGTTCATCGACGCCTGCAGCCTTGTACGACTGCAGTCCGTCGCCAATCCGGTCCAACGACCCTCCCAGAAAGACTTCCCCCGCCAACAAACGACCGGTGGATTCCGAGGGCATGCCCGTTGTAACATCGATGCCCGCGCGGGCCAACATGTCCTGGTAGTGCGGGGCGCCCAGGTGCACTTGGCTTCCCTCCCAAAGCAACTTCGCGTGCTCCCTTCCAGGAACTTCGCGGGCAACCGGAACTACCGAGACAATGCGAGGCGACGGCCTGCCCGCCGACTCGGCGGCGGCCTGTAATGCTGGCTGCAGGATCGTCGATATATAGGAAGGCGGGCACATCCATGTGATTGCCACGTCTGCGACTTCTCCGGCCAAAGCGGCCATTCTTGGGCGGAGGACCCCTAGACCCAGTTCCGCGATATTTGTGTGCAGCGGGGGCAGCTGGGCGTGCAGCGAAAAATATTGGCCATCCCTGCTTACCGGCCGCCCGGTCAGCAGTTCACGAACAATAGCCAAATATTCGCGCATAGCCGTTAAGGGGCTGGAGTACGGTCGCTGCATGACGCTTGCTTGGAAGCTCTTGGCACCCGGACCGAAACCGGCAACCATGGGTTGCTTGCTGAGTGCCATGACACTGTTGATTTGAACTGCCGCCTCAAGCGGACTGCGTAAAGGTATCAGCGCCACCCCGGAACCCATCGGCACCCCGACTCCTGCAGCACTTAGTGCGGTGAAGAGCTGATAAGAGTCAAGCAGAAGCCCTTGGCCCTGCCATAGGCTGTGACCCGGGCTGTGCTTTACCATTGCCGCGAAGGGCATCGCGGCCCGGACATCCAGAGGCATGACCGGCAGCAGGACGGACAGCTTCACTGCGGCACCAGCTGCCCTTCATCTGTCTCCGTCCTCTTGTTCAACGTCTGTTCGCTGGCCAGCAAAGTGTAGGCCTGGCTGTTAAGTAAGAGCTCCTCATGGGTGCCTTCGGAAGCTATTTGGCCACCGTCAAGAACCACGATCTTGGATGCATTTTGCACCGTGGAAAGACGGTGAGCGACCATAAGAACAGCCCGGTCGCGGGACATTTCACGGACGCAAAGCCGAAGCTTCTCTTCATTGACGCCGTCGAGTTGGGAGCTGGGTTCATCCAGGAGGACAAGAGGCGCGTCCGAGAGGACTGCCCGGGCGAGGGCGAGCCGCTGCTTTTGCCCTCCCGAAAGATCAGTGCTGCCGCCGATTTCGGTGTCCAGGCCCTTCGGAAGGGCCTCGATGCACTCTTCCAATCCCAGCATCCGGAGTACTTCGCCGAGTCGGTGTTCCTGGACCTCAGTGGTGCGACCCAAATTCAGGTTCTCGCGGACAGTCCCCTGAACCAGGGTGAACGATTGGTCCACATAGGCTATGTTTCGCCGGACCTCACTCAGAGACAAATGCTCAATCGGGTGCCCAAAGAACGTGATTGCTCCTGACTGGTCCACGGCGAAGCGTTCGATGAGATCAAGAATGGTGGTCTTGCCGGATCCTGATAGCCCCACCAAAGCAGTCAACCCCCGGCGAGGCACATCGAAAGTCACGTCCTGCAGAATCGAAGGGCCCCCGTAACCGAACGACACGCCGTCGAAACTAACCGCCGAAGGCACGTCTACTTGCAGGTTCCCCTCGTCGGTTGCGTTGGCGCTGGCTGCATCCGGGTCTGGTTCAAAGGCCTTCTCCGTAGGCATTGCAAAAACACTCTCAAAGCGTGCACGGGCAACCATTCCACCTTGGATGGTTGTCAGGCCGGACACAGCCATCACAACAGGTCCTACGAGCTGCAAGAGATACAACAGGAATGCAATGTATGTGGGCAGGTCGAGGTCCCCGCCAATGACCCGGGTGCCACCGCCGACCAGAACGCCCACCAAAGCTATTTGCTGGCCCAGTGTTACCGCCGGCACGAGCATGGATTCGATACGGGATGCCGAGACTCCAAGGTCGGCCAGTTCATCCGCCCTCTTGGTCAGGCGGCGAAGGATCAAGCCCTCAGCCCTGTAAGCCTTTATCGCGGCTACAGCCTGCATCTGATTGACGAAATTGTCGGAGAGACTCCCGATCCGATCCTGCAGTTCCTTGTACTTCTTGCGGAGCGAAATCATGAGGAACCCGATGACCACAAAAGCCGCAGCGAAACACGCGAGAGTGATCAGCAAGAGTACCCAGTCAAGCAAACCCATGATTGCCAACGTGCCGAGCAGTATCAAGGCACTGGTTGGCAGCTGCAACGGACCAATGTCGATTGCGGCCTTCACCTGGAATGCATCGGCGTTGAGGCGGGCCGAAAGGTTCCCGACCCCTTCTTCTTTGATGTCCCGAAGCCTCATTCCAAGGGAATGGGCCATCACGCGGCCACGCAACCGGCCGATGATGCGTTCGCCGGTCCTGCCCACAAGAAAAGTGGCGATGGCCCCTGCCACCGCACCCCCGAGCCCTGCCACCACCATCCAAAGTGATGGCAAGAGCAACGGAGATCCGGCCTGAATCGCTTCGATGAGCTTGCCCACCAAGTAGGGGAAGGCCAACGTCCCGGCGACAGAGGCAAGGCCCAGCACTCCGATGAGTACCATGTTGAATCGTCCGTGAGCCATGAATTCACGGGTGATGCTGACCTTCGACGGATCACTTCCGTCAAATGACGTCGACGAGGCTTTTGGAGAGGTCATGAAGCAGACCCGGCAGTTACCGGCACAAGCTCAATCAGGGTACGGAAAGGGTGGTCGTCCCTGACGAGTTCTGCTTTCAATTTTGCTGGTGCCGCAATGCGACTAATGTCTTCCAAGGTCCTCACCGGGGCCGGCACCAGGGTACTCATGTAGAGATCCAACTCAGCGACGTTCGGGGTCATCATCTCGTAACGGAGGTTTATCTCCCCCAGAAGTATTTTCGCCCTGGGCCCGGCAGCCGCAGCCACGTTCGTGAGAATCTCGACGGCTTCCGAGTCAGTCCAGTCATTGAGGATTCCGGAAAGGAGGTAGACGTCGTATCCCTGGGGCAAGGGTTCGAAGAAGCTACCGGCGATGGACTCGGCCCGTTCGGAAAGCCCGGCGGCGGCAATCTCGTCTCCTGCTATGGATGCCAGGTTGGGCAGATCCAAGGTGGCCCCCGTAAGGTATGCGTGGGCTTGCAGGAGGTTGATAAGTACCATCCCGTTATTGCCTCCGATGTCTATGACTGTACCGACTCCGGACCAGTCATATCCGTGGATGATCTCCTCTGCTCCGTACACCGGCCCCCGGTTACCGTCGCTCCGCAGAGACTCCAAGTACTTCGGATCATTGTTGAGGTCGTCCCAGTATCTGGATCCAAAGACTGATGCATGGCACGTTTCGCCGGTAGTGATGGTGTGCAGGAGACCCACCAGCCCCAATTGGGATCTGCCAACGCCGCCGTTAACGTCCAGGATCCTGCGGATGGACAACGGTGAGGTGGAGAGAAGCGGCTCGGACAGACTTGTGTTTTCAAACTGGCCCGACTCGGTCTCTACGAAAATATCCATCTCGGCCAAGTACGACAATAATTTGCGCAGATGCAGCTCGCTGGTGCTTGTTGCCTCCGCCAGCTCCGTGACGGTCTTGGGCCCTTCTGCCAGGAGATCGGCAATGTTCAATGTCGCCGCGACCCTTAGCGCCATCGGCTTAAGGACACTGGCGAGATCGAGCAGTCGGAGCATTGCAGTCGGGTCGGATGTGGTGTTGTCTTCAAGAGTGTTAGTCACGGGCGTTGCTTTCTGGCTCTACGGCGGCAAAAGGGAATGGAGATCAAACGGGGCGGATCAACTTCCTGATCCGCCCCGTTTGACCTTTGATCTTTCAGAGCTGACTAAGGCTTGCTGCTAGCAGCCGAGCCTCCAACTAACGCCTGCCCCGGCACCACTGACGGCACCCGATACAAACAGCTTGCTCGTGGCAATCGACCACAGAGCCAGCGTCGGGGTTGCTGCAGGCGCATCTGAGTCCGCCGTGAATTCGAGTTCATCTGCTGCCGCGTACTGCTTGTACCCGGAGACGAGTTCCATGAGGTTTCCTGTTGCTTGGGACTGTGCGTTCATGTGTTCGCTCTTTCTCGATATTTGATCAAAAAAATGACGTACTACTGCTGTTCTTGATGTTGAACTAACGCTTGGGCGGTCCGCCCGTGCTTGTAAAGTACGAAAAAGCAAAGCTCGCAAGGAACCCGCAAAGCGGAGAACTGGCAGGCGTGTCTCCTTCGGCCGTGAAGGATATTTCATCAGCTGCTGCATAGGTTGAGTAGCCCGAGACAAGGCTCATAAGCTCTTTTGTTTCCATTTATTCACCCCCATTCATAAATAGATGCCGACGTTCCGCTGGGCAGCCGGCTGCCCTTGTTGCAGTTATCTGCCCGGTCCGCCGCTCGTAATGTACGAGAATGCGAAACTTGCCAGAAAACCGCAGATCGGCGTGCTGGCCGGTTCACTGGACTCTGCCGTGAAAGACAACTCATCAGCAGCGGCGTACGTCGAGTACCCCGAGACAAGGCTCATCAGCTCTTGTGTTTCCATCGATTCACCCCCCTTCGTGAAATGGAAATTTGAAGTTTGCCGGTTTTCCGGCAAAACCTTTATCCGGCGGCGTTCATTGCCGGCCGGGCCGGGTCTACCCCGGCTGCGGTGAGCTGGTACTTGAGCTCCTCATCCAGATTGCGGCCCTTTTGTGCACTGTGGATGAGTGTCCTGGCATAGAGAAGCGAGCGGTGCTGTCCAAAACTAAGAGCCCGCATGGTTGGCCGGAGGTCATTTGGCTCTTCGGCTATGGCTATGCCTGGGGCAATGCGCTCTGCGAAGACCGACGTCTGCGTCCCGACTCCGGAAACGTCGGAAAGGGCGTACGAAAGCTTCTTTATTTGATCCAGCCGCGGATCACCAATGTAGGCCACGATTGCGTCGTTGCGCGGGTAGGCCGCCGGGTCGGATAGAACTTTTGCGGAGTAGCGGTTGCCCAGCGATTCCAACGCGGCAAGGACAGATCCCCACGCCTTAGGTGCATGCTCAGCATGGGTGACGTTCACATACAGACGCACTGTTCTGGCTGGTTTTGGCGCCAGTGACGCTGCCGCGCCGAGTGTGTAGAAGAAGCCTGGAGAGGCTGCTGGTCTGGCTGCGGGCAAGGTCACCAGAATGTTGCTGTTGGCCACCGGATTGCTCCGCCTCGAGATCACCAACCGGTTCTCAATGCAGACTTTCACTCCTTCGATGGATATAAGCGAATGAGTTTCCTGCATCCCATCGGCCGTAGAACCTCCGAGATAGACAGCGGGTTGTTCAAATTCCGGAACCGGAATCTGTTCGGACAGCTGTTGCTCGAAGGCGGCAATACGCTGAGGCCTTAAAGCTCCGGAGCCATCGTCCTGGCAGGCATGGAATTTTCTGTAGATTGCATTAGCCAGGGTGACTTCCAGATAGCGCTCATCCGGAAGATCCAAGCGTTCGCCCAGGATCCACGCGCCTTCACCGGCGGGTTCGATACTTATTGCTTCGGAGAGTACGGCCAGGGTGGAAGTACTAACCACGGCTTCGGGCACCAACAACGATTCGCTCATGCGGTCTCACCCCCCAGCCCCAGTACTGCAGCAAATTTTTCAGGCTGCAAGAGCATGGAGCGACCGATGCCGGCAGCGGCCCGTTCGATGGGTGGAAGAGTAGAACGGAACTGACTGCTGGCCAGCAAGCGATCATGAAGGTGCCAGCCGGCAAAGCCAGTTGCACGGACCGCTGTTTCATCATCAGCAAAAGCGGACTTTGCACTGTAGCCGGACCAGAATTCAACGATGTGCGGACGGAGTTCAAGGAGTTTCGCAACACCGCGCTCAATGATGAGGTCGTGATCCAGATTAAGCTCTATATTCGGAGCGCTTTGGTCTGCACGCACAATGTCCATGATGGCCCGGTACACCCATTCGCCTGCATAGCTGCCGATATCCCGGGCAGGATCGGCGAGCCTGAACTCTTCCCAGTCCAAGATGTGGGTCTGGTTATCTGAAATCATCACCTGGTCCAGGCGAAGGTCGCAGTGCGAGGGAACGCGAGGCGACTTTTCTTCTTCGATAAGCAGATGCTTCACCGCGGCTGCGAATGCAGTGTCATCCTGGTGGAGCTTCACAACCTGCAACTCACCCCAGGTGCTGTTGAGGTAGCGGTCCAGCGGGAATTCATCGAAGTGGCTGGTTTGGGGAAGATCCGGCTTGGAGGTGTCGTAGTGGACTGCGCCCCCTGCTTCCGAGGCGTGGAGTTCCCCGATGGCCGAGCCGATTTCGCGGGAGCGTTGTGGATCTCCGGTACCCTGGATGACCTGCGCTGCCAGGGACTCCCCATCGCCGAGGGCCTCAAAGACTACCTGTCCTCGATCGGAATCGGCGCCCAGCAGGTGGGGACTCCGAAGATGAACATACGTGCTTGCTGCCTGATGGCGCTCGAAGGACGCGATACGGCTGAACCGCTGGTCAACGCTTTCTTTCGGCCCGAGAAGTTGCTTGGCGAACACCCTGCGACCAGTGGACGTGTCACCAACCCAGCTGTCATTTCGACCCACCGGAGAGACCAGTGTGCCGGGCCGAAACTCTCCCAGTCCAAGGTCGCGGAGCAGGTCTACAAGCCCTTCAGCCTGCTCAAGAGGTTTAGCCTGAGTGGCCAATTCCAAGTTTTTAGCGTCAACAGCCCGCGCCCGTTGATCAGCCAGCACATGTGTCATTAATCCCGCATCCCCCAATACGTTCGCCAAGAGGTCAGCGCATTTTTCGGCTGACTCCCCTTGACCTGACAAGAGCCTACAGGTGAATGCAATCCTGTCAATTCGATCTTTTGAGGGAGGAATGGCGCTGCATTGGCGAAATGTCCTCTGTCGCACCAGTTCAGGTGCAACCTGAACTCATACTGACGAACCAAGCAGAGGCATATACCAGAGGAAGGGGTGCTTGTCTAGTGCCGCTTTCTCGAGCTGTCAATAATTTCCTGAAGAAAACTTATATGGCCATCAAAAGCTGCTTCCCCCTCGAAGGTAAGCGCAGCCCAGGTCTTTGATCTGGTCTCAACAGTCTTCTTTGTCAAAGCCACATATCCGGCTTCGTTGAGGCTCTTCAAGTGCTTGCTTAGAGTTGAATCGGAAATACCCAAAGACTGCCGAAGGAATCCAAATTCGCTAAGTCCAAACTGGCGCAGGAGACTGCATATTCGAAGGCGCACCTGCCCGTGAATAACCTCATCAAAGACGTACCGCGAGTCCTCCACGCTCATCGCCGAGTGCCATTGTACGAGGTAATAAAAGCCTTCTCCATACGCTGGCTCATAACAAGTGTGAGCACTAAAGCAAGAGTCGCAGAAGCAATGAGAATCCACAGTTGACCTGAAATGGTGTACAGCCACACTCCCGCGACCCCGAGACAAATCAGGGTAGCCAGAAGTTGCAACCCGATCCTCCGCGAAGCGCCGCGCTCCCAAGGGCTGGCTTGCACATGCGTCAGCCGTGGTCGCAGGAACCCAAGAACCGTATAGAGGACGGCAGCGGCGCAGATCACCGTAATGAACCAACTGGTTGGCAGTGAGAAGGCGAGGAGAAACCCGGCGACACAGGCGCTTTGGAGAATGTGGTACCAAAGCGGGGCCGCAGCGGAGGCTGCGGCCCTCGCTCCGTCTGTGCGGAGGAACGCGAGGTCTTCGGCGGCAGAGTCGGACGTGGGCGGTTGGTGGTTTCTGCTATTTTCCATACCGGAAAGCTATTACTTTCCGACTCGGAAAGTCAAGGCTTTCCGTAGCGGAAAGTATCAAGAATGCACTCTGGGATCCAGCGTTTGCCCAGTTCGGACTCGCTTGCGGACGAACGCACGGGCTCCACACCGCCAGATGTAAAGTCGCCGGCTGTGGAGTTGGCATGAAAGCATGTGGCCATGAATGACGCACCGACTATCGGTTACGCAGCAATGCTTGAGCAGTTTCATCCCACGGAGGCTCTGGACCTCGCTGAGTACGCTGAGCTCCGGGGATTCTCCGGAGTCATGGCAGCTGACCACTTTCAGCCCTGGGTTCCAGCCCAGGGTCAATCAGCCTTTGTGTGGAACGTCTTGGCCGCAATCGGAGAACGCACCAAAGGGGACTTTGGACCGGGAGTCACGACGCCTACCTTTCGCTGGCACCCGGCCATGGTTGCCCAAGCTTCGGCAACAATGGCGGCAATGTATCCAAACAGGCATTGGCTTGGTCTCGGCTCAGGAGAGGCCCTGAATGAGCACATCATCGGAACATATTGGCCTGAAGCACCGGAACGCATAAATCGCATGTTCGAAGCCGTTGACATCATACGAAAGCTTTTCGCAGCGTCTATCGCCGGGAGGGATGTCAGGCACGACGGACAGTTTTACAAAATGGAAAGCACTCGGCTGTGGACCATGCCCGACGTAGCACCGGACATCCTCATTGCTACTGCCGGGCCTGTCACCGCCAAGCGTGCAGGACGTGCCGCAGATGGATTGATCACAGTAGGAGCACCGCTCGAGAAGGTAGCGGGATTGATAGACAAATTCAACTCCGGCGTGCGCGAATCGGACCGGGACCCGGACTCTCTGCTCAAGGTCCTTCAGTTGCACATAAGCTGGGCGTCGAGTCATGAGGAAGCCTTGGCGAACGCAATGGTCGAGTGGCCCAACGGGGGGATGAAATTCCCGAAAGCAGATATTAGATCGCCCTTTGAGATTGCACAGATTGCCAAGATGGTGCGTCCAGAAGATTTCGACGGCCGGGTACTTATATCTGCTGATCTGGATGAGCACAGGAAGCACATCCAAAGCTATTTGGATCTCGGCTTTGATCGCATCTACCTGCACAATGTTGGGCGCAACCAACGCGAATGGATTGATGCCTTTTCAACAAAGGTTCTACCGAAGTTGATACGATGAGACTGGCGTTGGAAATATATGACTTGCCCGGGCTGCCGGAAATTGGCATAGGCGACGACCTTACAGCAATCATTTTCGCGAAGTTTGGCGATGAATTACACGACGGTGACATTGTTGCCATTTCCTCGAAGATTGTCTCGAAGGCTGAAGGAAGAGCAGTTCCCGCCAGCGAACGGGAACGTGCCGTAGCGGCTGAAACCGTCCGGGTAGTGGCAGAAAAGACGCACGCGTTGGGTATGACGCGCATAGTCGAGAACCGGTTGGGAATTGTTGGTGCCGCCGCGGGTGTGGACAGCTCCAACTGCCAACCAGGAACTGTGCTGCTCTTGCCGTCCGACCCTGACGCCACAGCCCAGGCAATCTGCACCGCGCTCCGGGATAAGACGGGTCTGGATCTGGGAGTCCTGATCACGGACACCCTTGGCCGGCCGTGGCGGGCCGGACATACCGATATTGCGATCGGCGCGGCTGGCTTCACTGTCCTTGATGACATGCGCGGCCGGCCCGATGCGTATGGCAGGCCCATGGAGGCCAGCATAACGGCCGTCGCTGATGAGGTAGCTGCAGCTGCTGATTTGGTGAAAGGAAAAGTAAGCCAATGTCCAGTGGTCGTCCTGAGAGGCTTGCAGAAGTTCGTCCTCAGTGCGCAAGAGGATGCACGCAGCCCGCATCAAAATGCTGCGCGCCTGATCCGGCCTGCGTCTGAGGACATGTTCCGTTTGGGCAGCGCCGAAGCGTACGCGGCCGGGTTCGCCGAAGGCCAAAGCGCCTCATCCGCAAGTTTAAGGACTTCCGATGGTGACGTCGGTGGTGCATTGATCTAACCGAAAACAACCAGCGGACGTCCAGACTTTGGATGAACCAGAATCGCGGCCTCGACGCCGAAGACCTTGAGAATGGTTGCCGGTGTCAGTACTTCCTCCATCGGACCCGCCGCAACAATCGCACCGCCGTCGAGAAGAATCGCGTGCTCACAGAATTGCGCGGCAAGGTTGAGGTCATGAATGGCAGCCACAACTGTCATGCCTTTCAGGGCAAGTCCCTGTAGAAGGCGCATTGTAACCAGTTGCGCCCCTATATCAAGATGATTTGTGGGCTCGTCCAAGAGAAGCACGCGAGGCTGTTGTGCCAGGGCCCTTGCGACGTGGATTCGCTGCTTTTCCCCTCCGGATAGGGTGTGAAAGTGCCGTTCCCCGAACGCAGCCATTCCTACCGTTTGCAGGGCGGCAGATGCAGCAGCGTAGTCATCCGTGGAAGGGCCGGCAAACATGCGTTGGAAGGGTGTCCTACCCAGCAGGACCACATCCAAAACCTTGAGCGGTTGCTCGCTCACCACGGCCTGCTCAACCAAAGCTATGCGTTGCGCCCGGATTCGCGGGGATACGGACGCGAGGTCTTCTCCGTCCAACTCGACCTTTCCTGAGGCCGGTCGCAGAATGCCTGCCAAGAGATGGAGGAGGGTCGACTTACCTGCTCCATTTGCCCCCAGCAAAGCGGTCGTACCTCCGCCGTTGATAACGCAATCGAGTTCCTTAATGAGGTACTTCCCCTGAACTGAGTAATTCAGATCCAATCCCGACAACGTCCCCTCAAGCACTGGCTGCTGCGCCAAGGTCATCATGTGCCCCTCTTTTGCCGCCAAATGAGGAAGGCGAAAGCCGGGGCGCCAACCAGCGCCGTGATAACGCCCACTGGAATCTCCCGTGGGGACAGTACGGAGCGGGCAACAGTGTCAGCCCAGATCAGGAAGATTGCGCCGGTGAACGCGCTCAAAGGAAGCACGGTGCGATGCCCGGCACCTGCCAGCAGGCGCACAACATGAGGAATCACCAATCCTACGAAGCCAAGAGCGCCGCTGACGGCCACCATGCACCCTGTCAGGAGGGCCACGGCTCCCATCATCGCCCAGCGTATTCGGGTGGGATTAAGGCCCAGTGACGACGCAGCCGAATCCCCGAAAGCAAATGCATCGAGCATCCTGCCGGTAAGCAGAATGGGCACGCCGGCCAGCAGGAATCCGACGATGGCGATGCCGACTGAAGACCACGTCGAGCCAGACAGAGAGCCCATCAACCAGCTCAGAACTTCCCTGTACGAGTCCCCTTGGGCAGTCCAGAAGATGACAAATGAGGTCAGAGAGGAAGCCAGGGAAGATACTGCAAGTCCTGCCAAGACGGTCCGGGTGGTTGAGAGACGGCCAAAAGAGGACGCCAAACCCAAAGCGATGGCCATTGCCGCCAGAGCTCCCGCGAAGGCCGCCAGCGGCAGCAGGAGGGCTACGCCCAGCAGCAGGACTGATACTGCTGCGAGCGAAGCTCCAGAGCTGACACCAAGAAGGTATGGATCGGCCAACGGATTCCTGGTCAATCCTTGCATTACCACACCGCCCACAGCCAACCCGGCTCCCACGACCGCAGCAGTGACCACCCTGGGTAGTCGCAGCTCCCAGATGATGGCATTCTGAACCTGTTTGGACGGGTCCGGACCAGCGGCTCCGAACTTCTCAGCAACAGCAGCAAGGACTTCCGCTGGAGAGATGTAGGTGGGGCCAACTGCGGCAGCAGCCGCTAGGGACAACAACAAGATGGCCAGCAAGAGCAGGAGAACCAGAGTCAGCTTACGCTTCCTTATCCGGTACGTTGACTCCGGATCCGGTGGAATCAGAACAGGATGCGGCAGCACCCCTACTTGGGAGTGCAACGCCCTCACGACGCTTTGCCGTACAAGGCGTTCGTTTGGTCCACAAGGGACTGGACTGTGTCTACATTCCTGACACCGGCTTCGGACGCTGCAAACGGGACAACTAAGTAGCGTTTGTTTTTCACGGCCTCCAACTGGGACATCACCGGATGGGATTCCAGGACTAATTTCTTCTTCTCCGTGCTACCCCAGCTTGAGTTAACCAAGACGATAGTGTCCGGGTTGCGTTCTGCAATCACCTCCCAGGATGCGGATGCCCACGATTCCTGGACGTCTGCCATGACATTCACCAAGCCTGCGGCTTCCATCAGCATCTGAGGCGCACCCGTTCCCGCCCCGACGTATGGGGTCTCGGACCCGGAACTGAACCATAGAGTTGAATGCTTGTCCGCGCTGGGCACTATAGCAGCCAGTTTCTCGCGCTCTTGGGTAACCAACTGCTCCGCCGCAGCTTCGGCGGCGAATATGTGTCCTACCTCGGAAATCCCGGCAAAGACTTTATCAAATGTCAGAGGCGCAGTTTTGTAACCAGACTTGAGACAAGCAGCCGGAGCAACATAGGTAGAAATGTTCAATTGGGCAAGGGATGAACGGTCTCCCACACCCTCCGGAGTGAAGTTTGACTCCCAACCCCCGAAAATAAAGTCGGGCGAATAGGAAAGCACCGACTCTTGAGCCGGAAGGGACTTGGAGATGACGGGAATCTGTTGTTGCCATTTCTCAGGCACTGGACCGTCCGCAAAGGCACTACCGACAATCCTGTCTCCCAGACCCAATGCAAGCAACATCTCAGTAGCGGTGGATTTTATTGTCACCACCCGCTGCGGAGGTGACGCGATCTCGAGCCGGGTACCGCAGTTGTCGATCGACATCGGGTATCCGCTGGAGACTGGAGCTTGGGTGGTGGAGTCCCCCGAACAAGCAGACAGCGAGAGCGCTAGTACACTAAAAACGGCAAAAAAACGACAGGTGGAATTGGCCCGGTTCATTCGTCCCCAATACGAAGCATCAAGCAGAAAATGATGTCAGAATCCGGCTCCGCCGGTGGCAATCGCCTAAATCAAGGCGCACTCTCCCCGCAAGTTTGCCAGGAGGCCAATGGCACCAAGTCTAACCATGAAAAATTCCGGAACATAGCCTGTCCGAACGGAACTAAGCTCCGGGTATGCCCTTGGGGCCTTATACCGTAGCCTATTTGGGAAGCAGACCATCGTCCGCTTTGCAGTCGGGAAACATCCATAGGGGGATTGGAACTATTCATGGCTATAAAACTTGACGAAAAGCGCTGCTCCTTTTGCATCAACCTGGCTTCATCACTGCAGAACCTGCTCTTGGATGGAACTGAAGCATGAAAACCGCTGCCGCCCACGACGTTCGCTGGATTCTGGCCAACTTGCCAGGAAGTCGCGGTTACCTCTCGCCCAAGATTCAGAAGCTGGTGCGCTCCCTCGGCGATGAACTCACGTCGATAGGAGAATCGGGTCCCCAGAAGGATCTTGTCGAGCATATTTTGACCGTCAGCACGACACAGGGCTCCACCACCACCCCGGAGTGGTTGATGATGAACGGCTACGTGCGTTCGCGGATCGGGAGCCACGCCGACCTCCTCCCTGACGCCAGTGATGCCCCCGGCTCCAGCCTTTCCCAGGTCCAGGACTCACTCAAAACCATGGACGCATTGACGCCATCATTGAGACTCTTGGTGGGGGAACTGATGGACAGGTCAAATGTTTTGATGAGCCACTATGTCCGAAAGTTCCATGGTGACCAGCTCAAGTTGTATCGGGTATCCGGCATCCACCAGAGCGCCGGAACGCCAGGCCTTCACCCCCCGCTGTCGCGTTGGACGGACGCCAGGGAAATAGCGGAGAACTGGCTTGCGGGTTCGGAGGGGACGGTTGTCACCGCTTTAGTGCCTGCGGAATGCGTGTGGATAGCGTGCGATCACCATGCTGGTCAGTTGATGATCAGCCCGCACTCTGCGTGGGGCCATTCCATTGAAGTCATTGAGACGGTCGGCTTGGATTCTCGGCAAAGCTGACTACTGGGTACTCCTCAAGGCGGGGTGAATCGAGGCCGGGTTCATGGACCCGTCACGCTTCTTCCCACCGCAGCAGATCTCCCGGTTGACACTCAAGCACTTCGCACAGTGCTTCGAGCGTAGTAAACCTCACGGCTTTCGCACGCCCATTCTTGAGTACTGCCAGGTTTGCCGGGGTGATCCCCACCCGATCAGCGAGCACTCCCACAGGCATTTTGCGCTTGGCCAGCATGACGTCAATATCCACGATGATCGCCATCAGATCACCTCGTCGAGCTCGGAGCGGAGCTGCGCGGCTTCGACGTCCCGCGCTACAGCCTGCGCGAGCAGCGTGCGCATCACCAACACAACCAGCGCCACGCCCCCGGTCATCAACGCCGCTCCACAGATCAGCATGACAATGCCTGGTGCGGTCTCGCCGGGCGCCAGAATCACCGCGATGCCGAAAACCAGCACCGCCGCGAAAGCGATGGCTCCAAAGATGATGTCCACGTACCGGAAAGCTCCGTGGGAGAACACCGTCCCTCGGCGCACCATGGTCAGCAAATCGCCAGCACCATCGCAATGACTATCCGTAGCGCGAGGATGGTCAGTTTTCCCATGGAAACTCCTTTATCGAACAACAATCATATTCTATTGATATTCGATACTTAGACAAGCTGAACTCCTCGCAATGGCCGTTAGTCAGCTTGCTTACTAAAGAGTCTTTCCCTAGGCTTGAACGGGTCAGACAAACAACTCTCACAGCGGCGGCCACGCTCAAAAAGCACTCCGCCGCGCAATGGAGGAGGAACAATGTCAGAACACAACATCACAGGCAAGAAGGTCGCATTCCTGTTGACGGACGGCGTGGAGCAGGTGGAGCTCACCAGCCCATGGCAGGCGGTCAAGGATGCTGGCGGCGAGCCAACTCTCGTGGCTCCCTCCAAGGGAAAGCTCCAAGGTTTCAATGGCGTGGAGAAGGGTGACACCTTCGACGTCGACCTCGCGGTAGCCGACGCCAACGCCTCCGATTTCGACGCGCTGGTTCTCCCCGGCGGCGTTGTGAACGCCGATCATCTCCGGGTTGATAAGGACGCGCAGAACTTCACGCGCGCCTTCTTTGAGCAGCACAAGCCGGTTGCCTCGATCTGCCACGGGCCGTGGATTCTCATCGAGGCCGGCGTGATCAAGGGCCGCAACGTCACCTCTTATCACACGCTCCAGACTGACCTGAGGAACGCGGGCGCTAACTGGACCGATGAGGAAGTGGTGGTGGACCAAGGCCTGGTCACCAGCCGCAACCCGGACGACCTCCCCGCCTTCAACAGCAAGGTGGTCGAGGAGATCTCAGAAGGCCAACACGCTGGCCAGACCGCCTAACGGTCAGCGACCCACATACGGCAAGTGCCGCCGTCGTACCTTCCAAAGAAGTACGACGGCGGCACTTGCCGTATCGCTGACTGCTCAGGTTCCAAAGATGACCCAGCCGCCGACCTCAACGGGCAAGCATGAACTGCTCGAGCACAACAAGCGACGAATCGGTGATTTCGAAGCCGTTGCCCAGCTCCGCTCTCATTGCCTCTGACGACCAGAATTTGGTGTGACCCGCACGCCATTCTGCGACCGTCGCATACCCCTCCCCCTCGGCTAGGGCATGGCTCAACGGGACATCGCGTATAGGGACGATCCGGACGTCGGTGATTTGGATGATTGCCACCTGCTCTCCGTTCGAATCGATGACGGCACCCCTGTCGCCCACAGCAGGCAGCGGCTCTTTACCGACCTCGTATTCGTGGAGTAGGGAGCTTGTGGCAGTCTTGCGCCCAGATCGGACCTCACTGATGATGCGATCGCGTAGTGGCCCGGGAAAGGCGAACTCAACGACGGGGAGCTGTTCATCCATAGGAACAGCTAATCAGCTCTAAAGCTGCATAACCATTGGTCGCTCAGCTATCCACGCACAGTGACCGAGAACTTCCTCACGACCATTCCAGCGTCGGTCCTGATGATGAAGCACTGACTCGCGCGGGTCCAGGAGGAGTTCATCGTGAGGCGCTTCGTGTTGCCAATAGGCCTGAACGGCCGCCGTCGTTCTTTCACAAGAAGTACGACGGCGGTACTTGGCGTTTCGCTACAAAGTCGCCCCGCTTAGAACAATGCGGTGAAGACGTCCCAGTCAGCGCCGACCAAAGCCCGGGGTTTCCAGCTTCCCGACTTGAAGGGGTATAGATACATGTACCCCGCGCCGTCTATTCCGTAAATATCGGTCCATCCGTCATAGTCCCGGTCGCCCGCGCCGAACACGCCCTTGAAGGACTGCCAACCAGAACCGATCACCTTCGAGCCGAGCCAACCGCCCTTGCCGTTGGACGAATAGAGGAACAACTGGCCACCCGCGTTGGTGGCGAGGATGTCTGCGTGCGAGTCTCCGTCGAAGTCGCCTGTTGAAAAGACCCTGTTGAACATGTTCCAGCCAGCCCCAACTTGTCGTGGAGCCAGCCAGCCACCCTTGCCGTTGCCTGGGTAGAGGAGCAGCCTGCCGTCTCGGTCTTTGGCCAGGACGTCATCGTGGCCGTCGGAGTCGAAATCACCGGGAGCCATGAGTTCGGTCATACCCTGCCAACCGACGCCCACCAAGGACGCGGGCTTCCACCAATATTGACCGTCAGCGGGGTACATCCACAGTTCCCCGGAGGGCTTACGGGCCAGCACATCGGCGTGCCCGTCCTCATTGAAGTCCCCGGGCGAGAAGATCTTGTCAAAGACATTCCACCCCGTTCCAACCTCCTTGGGGAACGATCCGAAGTACCTGCCCCACATCCAGAGCCTGCCGTCAGTAGTCCGGGCCATCAGGAAGTCGCTGACTTCCCGGTGGACATAGTTCCGGGACGGGGCTGGATTAGTCACATATGCGGTCGAATCACTGACGAAACGGCCTACAACTTTGCCCTCAAGCGAAACAACGGCGGCAACGCGCACAGTTCCTCCGCCGTCTGCGTCTTTGACAACGTAGTCCACGCCAGGGGCAAGCCCTGTGCCAGCGGGATATGGTGTGGACTTAGTAAGCCAAAAAAGTTCCACCTTGGGGGTCGCGCCGACCGGAATGCCTTTGATGGATGAGACGTCAAAGCTTGCCTTCAATGCGGAGTTGATCCAGGGCTTCCCTGAGACAGCGATCGGGCCGCTCGTGACGAACAGATAGGGCTCCGATTCCGCGGATACCGATTTGAACCCCGGGGTCACCGTTGTGATGCGCAAGGACACTTCCTTCCCCGCATCAGTGGATCGGACGGACCCTTCGAAAGGCTCCGTTCCGTATTCGTAGCGATAGAGCTTCGCAACTCCCCCCGAAACCCACTGCACATGCACCTTCGTGACGCCTGCGGTCCACGTACCGGGAGATATCGTGCCGTCTACCCCATAGTTCCAGTTGCTCCACAAATCTTGGTCCGCTTGGAATTTAGGCAAAACCGAGGCTTGTGGGGTCCGCAAAACTCTCGAAGGGTTGCTTACGGCGAAGTCAGCATTTTGTAGCAGCGGATCTCCAGCGTTGTCGCTGAACAGATAATCGGATGAGCTGTTCCTTAGGGCCGCAGTTTCGGCTGGGTAGGACTGCCCGCTCTTTTGGAAGACAATACGAACGTCGGTCAACCGCTGCAGACCTTCGTAGAAGTCGCTGACGCCTATGACTGCCGTGGCTTCAGCTATGAACGGGCCGGGCCCAGGGTCTCCCGTCCAGATCAGGCTACGAGGCTCGGACAAGGACGCATCGCGGTACCGGAACTCCACGCGTTGCGCGGGTTGACTCAAGGTAAACCGCACCCTCGCGGTTTGCCCGGGCGCTAGTTGGGCTGCAGAGACCAACTCCACGGCAGTGAGTTTAGGTGCTTCGCTCGCTGCTGTGACCGCATTGGCTGGCGAGGCCGGGAGTCCAACCAACATCAACAGCACGACCACAAGCGCGGCCGCCAGCTTTGACAAAGGCCTAAGTTGACGTGACTTTTCCGGCACGCCAGCGTCGGTATTTGAGCGCACTTCTCCCCCAATATTCAGGCTGTGGACGGCCTGATAGAGGCCTCTCGGTAGAGAATACAGTTTCCTCGCAGAAATACGTGCTACATGACCGCGATACTGGCGGAACCTACGCCGTCGTAATGTTGCGCAGGTCACACTTGGCGCATACGCTGGGGGACGCTGCAGCGTGGCAGCAAGGATGAAAGGCAGTACATTGGCCAGCGACAAGCTCTCCGTAGTTGTTCGCGTCGACGTTGACGGCGAACAGATCCAGATCGCAGCGACCGGTCGAGTGACCACCTTGAGCCTCCAAGGGCTCTACCCGGTGGTTCAACGCACCAAGAGCCTCGGCGGCGGTCTCGGAGTTGAGATGGACCTGTCCCAAGCGACCATTGATGATGATGCGCTCGTCCAACTGCAGGGGTACGCCGCACTCCATGAGGTGCCCGTGCACCTCGCGGCGGAACTCACCAACGTGACGGCCCTCCCCTCCCGCGGCCTCCAAGCCACTAGCCGCGCCGCCTAACAGCGCCGCTTATCCCCAGCCGCATAGCAGGAGAAACTATTGCGCAAAGTCACCCTGGTCTGTTCCACTCCGTGGACGGCCTAGTCCAGGATCCCTTCAAGTTCCAGCTCGACAGCTTCGACGACGAACTCGGCACCGGGCTCACCAAGATGATCAACACAGTGGATACCGTGGTCCTGGGTCCGCATCTGCCTTCAATCAGCTGGGAATTTTCTATCCAAGGGGTTCGGACAAGGTGCGGGAGGCAACAAACTTCTTTACAGGCCCGCTTACCTGCGCAGGACGCGTCGCAGCCAACTCAACAGCTTGCTTGGTTCGGCCCTGTCCTTTTATGTGGCGTCCGCGGCTAATTCATTACGTCAAACCACTGCAAAACCGCGCCAGGTGTGGCCGACCCGGGTGGTCAAAGTCCTGGCCGGCCACACTGTCCGCCTGGGCAAAGCGGACGGGTACGCGGCCGGCCAGCCGACGGTGGGGGCCTTGCTCGCGCACGGTGACCAGCCGACGAGAGGGGTCTCCTCGCCTCATCGACTGTGGCTGTTGTTCTGCATCCGAATTGCGCTCTACAGCCCGTCACTACTTGGTAGTGGGACCAGCCAGAAGAATATGACGTGATTCAGGTCACTATTAATTTGGGAGGTCCGCGAGAATCAGGCTGACACCCTTGTTCCAAAATACTAAGTATGCTTATGGTAGTGGTTGCACCGGCCCATCTGACCGACCCAGAAAGCGGAGCAACCATGGCAATGACCGAGGTGGCAGACGGTGTCCATCGCTTCTCGGACGCCTACGTGAACTTCTATGTGGTGGAAGGCCGCGACGGTCTCACTCTGATCGATTCCGGTCTTCCGGCTATGTGGACACCGCTGGACCAGTCACTCAGGATCCTCGGTCATTCCCTCCAAGACATTCGCGCTTTAGTCCTGACGCATGCCCACTTCGATCACTTGGGACTGGCCAAACGGCTCCACCAAGAGTTGGGTATTCCCGTGTGGGTGCACACCGAAGACTCCTACATCGCAAAACACCCCTACCGCTACCGGCACGAACGCTCGCGGTTCATCTTCGCACTCACCCACCCGCAAGGACTGCCAGTGATGGCCAGCATGACCAAGGCCGGAGCACTCAACGTGAAAGGAGTCGAGGACGTCAGGCACTTTCCCGGCACCGGGGCTCTTCCAGTCCCTGGCAGCCCGGAAATCATCTTCTCCCCCGGACACACCAGCGGCCACTGCGGGCTGTTTCTCCGCGAGCGCGGGATTCTTTTCAGCGGTGACGCCCTGGTCACCATGGATCCGTACACGCAAAGAACCGGGCCGCGAATCGTTGCCGGCGCAGCCACTGCCGATAGCGCACTGAACCTTGCATCACTCAAGCAACTGGCACTGACCCGGGCAGGCCTTGTGCTTCCGGGCCACGGGGAACCATGGACCAAGGGCATCGAAGAGGCGGTTGCCATCGCCAGGGCGAACGGCCCGGCCTAAGATGCTACTTCTTGCCGGCCTTCAAATCCGCAACTACCTTCGCGATCCGTCGGGCACGCGTCTCTTCGGTCTTGGCATCACCGATCGGCTCGACGTAGCGCCGCTGGCTGCTGTAGTTCAGCGTGCCGTAGAACGCCTTCGCCTCAGGTTCTGCCTCCAGCGCGGCGGCCAAGTCCTCGGGCACCTCAACGACCCGGGGCTCGGTGTCTACTTCAAGACCCACGTCCACGGTGTCCCCCGCCGCAGTCCCGGTCAGTTCACGGTTGGCCGAGCTGACACCCACCATGAATTTCCCGCCCATCACGGCAATGCTGCTGCGGTAACTCCGGCCATTGATGGTCACCACCACCGGGGGCCGTTTTCCTGCGCCGAGCCCCTCAACGATCGCACCCGGAATTTCGATGCCCGCTTTGTTGCCATCGCCGACGATGGTCGTAGTGAATTCCATGACCCAAGTATGCCGTTGGCCACCAGTAGACGCACCCCATCAGCACGACTACGTTCGAGGTAACCACGCAATCCCCGCTACCCAAGGAGAAACAACATGGACGAGCAGGACCTTCTGGAGCGCATCCAATCGTTGGTTGAGGAGGAGCACCGACTCCGCGACACCACATCAGGCGGCGGCGGAACCGAGGACGACGTCGACGGCGGCCGGGCACGATTGGCTCAACTCGAAGCGCAGCTCGACCAGTGCTGGGACCTGCTGCGCCAACGCAGGGCGAAGAAAGACGCCGGAGAGAACCCCGACGAGGCCGAGCCGCGCCCCATCAGTGAAGTGGAGGGCTACCGACAGTAGCCCCGCATTCCACTACGCCCCTTCAAGCACCTGACTCGTCGCCCACGCCAAGTATTTGGCGGCGTTGGCAACGGCATCGGCGACGTCCGGAACGCCATCCTTGCGCTGCGCGACATCCAACAGCTGGGCGGCGGCAACGATGCCGTGCTTCGCCAGGTCTTCAGGCGTGACAGTAATGCGCCCGGCCACGGCGATGACGGGAATTCCGTGCACACTCGCGGCGTCGGCCAAGGCGATGGGCGCCTTGCCGGTGAGCGATTGCTCATCCATGGAACCCTCACCGGTGATGACGAGGTCTGCCTCACCGAGGTGCTTGGCGAGGCCAGTCAGCCCGGCGACCAGCGCAAAACCGCCTTCCAGCGTGGCATCCGTGAACGCGAGGATCGACGCCGGGAACCCACCTGCCGCTCCAGCTCCAGGAACGTTTACATCGCGACCCGTGGCCTCCCGAAGGAGCGACGCCCAGTTGCGGAGACCGGCGTCGAGCTTTTCAACGGCGTCCTCGTCCGCGCCCTTCTGGGGACCAAAAACATGCGCCGCGCCTTCCGGCCCGTACAGCGGGTTTTGGACGTCGACGGCGATGCGGAACTTCACGGCGGACAGCCGCGGATCCAGTTCGGAGACATCCAAAGCAACGACGTCGGCCAGGGAACCTCCGCCAAGGGGCACCACGTTGCCGGCCGCATCCAGGGGTTTGAGCCCCAACGCACGCAAGGCGCCGCTGCCGCCGTCGGACATGGCAGAGCCACCCAAGCCGAGGACGATCTCGGTGGCGCCGGTGTCGAGGGCCGCTGCCACTAGCTGGCCGCAACCGTAGCTGTGGGCGCGCAGCGAGTTCTCCGGCGTCGGTTCCATGTGGGCCAGGCCGGAGGCCATCGCCGTCTCAATAACGGCGCTTGCCCCGCCGAAGGAGTCCTTGCGGATGGCCCATGAAGCTCCGACGGGCTTGAGGATAGGGCCAACAACGGCGTTGTTCCGCTCCTCGTAGCCGGCAGCAATGGCGGCATCAAGGGTACCTTCGCCGCCGTCGGCGACGGGGAACTGGGTGGTCACGGCGTCCGGGTAAACGCGCAGGGCACCTTCGGCCATGGCTGACGCGGCTTCGGCGGCGGTCAGGGATCCCTTGAACTTGTCAGGGGCTATGAGGATACGCATGGGTCCATCTTGCCAGTTTCACTCGGAAAGCGCTTGCCCACGGCGTAACTTTTGCGCAGCGGCGCTGCTGCAAGAGCCGGAGTTACCCGCTGATTACCCTCACCGGAGCCCCATCAAGCCACGCCTTCACATCCTCGAACGCCCCGCCATAGAACTGCCGGTAGCTCTCGCGCGTCACGTAGCCGATATGCGGCGAGAGGACGGTCCTCGGAGAATGCAGAAGCGCATGCCGCGCCGGAAGGGGTTCCTCCTCGAAGACATCCAAGGCCGCACCACGGATCCACCCCTCCTCCAAGGCTCGGATCAGCGCCGCCTCATCCACCAAGGGGCCGCGGGCAGTGTTGACCAACACGCCGTCCGGGCCGAGAAGCCGCAGTTCTTCAGGGCCAACGACGCCCTCTGTCCTCTCGGATAATCGCAAGTGCAGCGTCACGACGTCGGACTCCCGGAACAACTCCTCTTTGCTGACATTGCGGGCACCGGCAGCTTCAGCAGTTTCCGCCGTGAGGTTCTGGCTCCAAGCCAGGACGTCCATCCCGAAGGCCTTCGCATAACCCGCCATCCGCTTACCGATCTTGCCCAAACCAACTATTCCGAGGGTTTTGCCCTCGAGTTCAAACCCGACGCCGGCCTGCCAGTCGCCAGCGCGGAGAGAGTTCTCCTCCACAGTCAGGTTTCGGGCAAAAGCCAGCAGCAAAGCCCACGTCAGCTCGGGCGCCGCGGCGGGTGAGCCGCCCGTTCCGCAGACCACGATGCCGCGTTCCGCCGCCGCTTCGAGGTCGATCGCTGCATTCGCCATGCCAGTGGTTACCAGCAGCTTCAGGTTCGGCAGCGAATCAAGGACTTCCTGTGGAAAACGGGTTCGCTCGCGCATCGCCACAATGATGTCGAACGGCGCCAACGCGGCCACGGCCTGCTCTTCCGAAAGGAAAGGTGCGCTGAAGACGCTGACCTTCACGTCGTCGTCGAGCAGTGAATCCCACGGGGCGTAATCGCCGGAGACCTGCTGGTAATCATCAAGGATTGCTAAACGGAATCGGGTCACGTTACTCATCCTTGCGCGGCGGCTGGTGGTACTCAACCCCGTGGCACGTTAGGTTTTTGATTGTGAGCCAAAATGTGACCCCCGCCATGCCCAAGCCTGAGCATCCGCGCCCGCAATTAGTCCGCGACAAGTGGCTGAACCTCAACGGCACTTGGGAGTTTGAGGTCGACGCCGGTGACTCCGGTTTGGAGCGCGGACTCACCACGCGCGAACTCAACAGCGAAATCGTGGTTCCGTTCGCACCGGAATCTGCACTTTCGGGGATCGAGCACGTCGATTTCATGGAAGCCGTCTGGTATCGGCGAACGGTGACGATCCCTCAGGAGTGGGCGGGCCAGAACGTTCTGCTGCACTTTGGCGCCGTGGACCACGACGCCACCGTATGGGTTAACGGGGTTGAAGTTGCCAGGCACCGTGGCGGCTTTACACCCTTCACTGCAGACCTCGGAGGAGTCGCCGAGCCAGGAACGGATGCAGTGATTGTGGTCCGGGCCAGGGATTCACGGCATGAGATGCAGGCACGCGGGAAACAGGCAACTTGGTACAACAACACCCACTGCCAGTACACCCGGACCACCGGAATTTGGCAGACAGTGTGGGTGGAAGCGGTCCCGGCGGTTCACATCAAACGCCTCCGCATGACTCCCAACCTGGCGGACTCCAGCATCACAGTGGAGGTGCCCGTCAGCCAGAACCGCAGCGGGCATACGGTCACCGCCATCCTCAGCGACAAGGGTGACGTACGTGTTGAGGCCACAGCCAAAGCAGACCTGGACCTCACGCCATCACTCCGGCTCATCATCCCCGCCGAATCCCTGCGTCCTTGGTCCATCGAAGATCCCTTCCTCTATGACCTCAATGTCAGCATCCACGATGACTCCGGCAATGTTGTTGACCAGGTCAGCAGCTACGCGGCAGTGCGGTCAGTTGCCTTGGACGGCAAGGTGGTTCGCATCAACGGCAAAGCTGTCTTCCAACGACTCGTCCTGGATCAGGGCTACTGGCCCGAGTCACTGATGACCTCGCCGGATGACGCTGCCTTGATCAAAGACATCGATTTGTCCATGGCTGCAGGTTTCAACGGTGCACGTCTACACCAGAAGGTCTTCGAAGAACGCTTCCTCTATCACGCTGACCGACTCGGCTATCTGGTGTGGGGCGAGTTCGGTGACTGGGGCGTCTCCGGCGGCGGGACTGTGGGGCACAACCAAAAGCCCACAGCCAGCTTCGTGGCGCAATGGCTGGAAGTGCTGAAGCGCGATTTCAACCACCCCTCCATCATTGGTTGGTGCCCCCTCAACGAGACGCACCAAGTTCTCCACGACCGCCTGACGGTGCTGGACGACGTCACCGAGGCCATGTTCCTGGCCACCAAGCTCGCCGATCCCACGCGCCCGGTCATAGACGCTTCCGGCTACGCCCACCGGATCCGCGACACGGACATTTACGATTCCCATTCCTATGAGCAGGACCCGGACCGCTTCCAAATCGAGCAGCAGGGGTTGGCGGAAGGAAAGCCCTACATCAACCGCAAGGCCGACGGCGAGGAATACTCCGTGCCGTACACGGGGCAGCCCTACTTTGTCTCGGAATTCGGCGGCATCTGGTGGAATGAAGTTGAGGCCCGTCAGGCTATGGACGGAAGCGACGTCGCCACTTCGTGGGGCTACGGCCAGCGCGTCAGCAGCGAGGAAGAGTTCTACACCCGCTTCGACGGCCTCTGCTCAGTACTCCTGGATAACCCCGACATGTTTGGTTACTGCTACACCCAGCTAACGGACGTTTTCCAGGAGAAGAACGGCATCTTCAACTTCGACCGCAGCAACAAGTTCGATCTGGCGAGAATCCGTGCAAGCCAAGTTCGGCCTGCCGCGATCGAAACCCGGAACAGCTAGCACTGCGTTTCATATGAGAGGGCCGAGGCATCCGCCTCGGCCCTTTCGCATGCTCCCTTCAGGCAGGCGCCCTCTCAAGCACAGGCCTATGTAGCCGCTGGTGCTTCCGGTCCGGTCGGCCAGCGAAGCAGGGCTGCAATCTCGACGCCGTCAGGCAGTGCTGCTGAAGGGACCAGTTCCACTCTCGCATCGGTCAGTGCTGCAGCCCTGAGCAGGGCGGCAGCAGCAGGAACCTTCCCCAAGACTTCCGCGCCAAGTGATTCCTCCTCCGAGGTGGCCAGCCATGGTTCGGCATTCAGCGCCAACACCGTGCGGTCGGTGAGCGACCCGTCGTCGAACATCAACACCTCAACCTGGGCCTGCTGGAGGGCGTGGACCACGGCACCAAAGCCAGTGGCCGACTCCGGATTGGCCTGCCCTTCCTGTTCGGCGAGACGGTCAACGAGCTGCCCCTGCTCGGTGGCCCATTGTTGGGCGACCAAGGAATTGACCTCGTCCTCGAACTTTTCGCGGTCGGAGCCTGCGGCAAGGGTATGGGAATCCACGAGGGAGAGAATGGCTTTACTGGCTTCCGACAGTTGATCGGCTACGAGCTGCCGCGCTCGGATGTCTCCCGCGAGGACCAGCAGACGGGCGCTATTCTCACGGACCACCCTGTCGATCTGCTCCACCACCTGGTCAGCGTTGCGGCGCCAGATTTCCTCCGTGTGCCGCTGATACCGGCCCTGTGACCAGCCGCCCACCGGAACCTTCTTCAGATTCTCGTCCGAGCCTTGGATGTGTTGGCTTTCCTCCGCCGCCTGCCGGCCGGCACGGTGCAGCCGGATTTCACCCTCCTCCCGGCTGACCTCGGCCACGACGTAGGCGAACCCGTCCGGACGATGCTTGAGCAACGGAAGCAGGTCCGGGACAACATCTGTGGAGATCTGCTCCGGTCCCAGCAGCGCACCGGGAAGCAACTCGTTGATCGCCACCTCGCCCTGCCGCACCAGCACATAGCGACTAATTGGCGAGGGCTCACCCGTCGCGGGCTGGATGGCCCCGGCAACGGCCTCCAAATCGTTTTCGGAAGCACCAAGTCCAGCGAGTGCATTCCTCACGTTGTCGGGTTGGACATCAGCGGCTTCCAGACCATCCACGGTGCCGGCGCTGGCATCCACATAGGCCATGCACCAGGGACCTGGTTTACGGAAGAGCTCGGAGTACTTGGCAAGCCGGTCACTCATCTGACGCCCCTCCTCCACCTGCTTCTCCCTTACCAGTGTTGGGGTTCAGCGCTTCCCTGACTTCCGCCGGATCGGTTTCATCAGGAAACGGTTCAGCTTCTCGCGCCTCTTCAACATGGGCGGGTTTGGTTCCCCTGACCATGCCTTCGGCTTCGTGTTGCATCTGTTCATCCAGATGCGCACCGTGCTTGGTGTTTCCTCGTTCAGCCACGGTATTTCTCCCTTTCGAACTAGTTGACTTACACGTATTTGTTGAGTTGGCCAGCATTATCCTGCGGGCGGCAGCGGGTTCGCCTTAAGGGCAGAGGCCGCGGCGAACAAGTTTGCTGCCATGGTCTTACCAGTAGATTCAGACCACTCGTGCCCGTGCGCGGTTTCCGTGTAGGACGGACCGGGCCCCGGACCCATGTTCCAGTAGGTCCACGCCTGCCCCGGGATGGTGAAACCGATGTCGATCAGCGCACCAGCGACCTCGCTGATCACGTGATGGGCGCCGTCTTCATTGCCCGTCACAACCACTCCGGCCACCTTGTTGTACGCCGCATAGGTTCCGTCATCCTTCTTCTCGGAAATCATGGCGTCCATGCGCTCGAGCAGCAGCTTTGCCACGCTGGATGGCTGGCCAAGCCACGTGGGCGTCGCAATGATGAGGATGTCGCTGTACTTCAGCAGCTCGTGAATCTTAGGCCAATCATCACCTTCCCCCATGTCAGTTTCGACGCCGGGCGGAATGCGGTGATCCACTGCCCGGATCACCTCAACATCCACATCCTTCTCTCGAAGCGCTTTGATTACGACGTCGGCCAGGACGTCCGTATTCGACGGCGTCGGAGAGGGTTTCAGCGTGCAGTTCAGTACCAGTGCCCGCATGGGTATCAGCGGCTTACCAGCTTGAAGAACGTGCTGTCCTCGCCGCTGGCCTTCTTCGCCTGGTAGAGGAAAGCGAGCTTGCTCTCCTCGAACTTCTCGAACCATTCGTCCCAGCTGATGTGCTCCAGGGAGTCCTCCCCGACACCTCCCGGGAAGTCGATACGCAGGATACCCACGTCATTCTTGTCGCCGGTCTTCTTGACGCTGGCCGGCTTACCGTCGTTGCTTTCCACCCATTTGCGGATCTCGTCGTGATCCGTGGTGGTATGAGATTCCGAAGCCATCCTTCAGGTTCCTTTCTTCCCGTGCCGGCGCAGAGAGCGTCATGCTGCCGACGAAGAGTACGGACACTTCGACCCTAGCGCCGATCCGACTCAAATAGAAAGGGTACTGAGTAATTCCTTCCGCCGAGTTGGCATCTAAACCCACTGGCCCCTGCGCACCAGGACTTCCTTGAGAAGATCGAGCCGGTCCGACACGATTCCGTCCACCCCAAGGTCCAGCAGCCTTTCCATGTCCACGGGATCGTTGACCGTCCACACATGGACCTGCCTGTCGCACCGGTGCGCGCGCCGGATAAACCCGGGCGTCACCACGGGAAACCGCCCATAGCGGACAGGAACTTGGAAGACGTCGACGCCGGAGAGCAGCTTGCGTGCCAAAGGAACCGGAAGCACGGGGCCGAGAAGAACGAACAGCGCTGTCAGGGAGCTGCCCGCAGAAGAAGCCACACGATGGGAGAGCTTGGAAAGGACTGCCCGGCGGCGCCTGTCCGAGAAGCTTGTGACCAAAACCCGGTCATGGACGCCATGCTTCTCAATGGCCGCTGCCATGGGGCCAACAGAATTCCAATCCTTGACGTCGAGGTTGAGCCGGGCGTGCGGCAGGGCGGTAACCAGCTCATCGAAGGTGGGGACGGGCTCCACTCCACCGATTCGGGCAGCCGCAACCTGGGCGGCGGTCAGCTCCGAAACCTTGCCGATGGAATCAGTCACTCGGTCCAAAGAAGAATCATGGAACACCAGCAGGACGCCGTCGGACGTCGTGTGCACGTCCGTTTCAAGGTGCACCGTTCCAAGATCAACTGCCGCCCGGAATGCAGCCATGGAATTTTCCAGGCCACCCAACGAGAATCCTCGATGGGCGAAGGCCAAGGGGCCCACCGAACCGTCCTTGCGAAGGAAATAGGGCAGCGTCACTCCCGTAGCGTAGCCCATCGCAAAGGTGCGGTTAGCTCTCCTGAGGGACCGCCGCCGTCGTCGATTGCGGAACGATCGTCACGCCGTCGCTGACGTGCACCAATGTCCGGCCGCGACCGCCGTCGAGCTCCACCCAAACCGCCGTTGCATCGCCGGTGACGGCGTCCACCACGCCAGTCGACTCGAAACCCGGTGTCAGCATGACATTGACGCGGTCGCCCTGGCGAAGCGAACGCCAGTGATGATCCGGTTCGATGCGCCGCAATGGTGCGGTATTGACGTTGTTGATCCGACGCTTAGCCAAGGTTCCCCCTACAAATTCAATGAGACAGATAAACCGTGCGAACGGGTCTTGGCTGGAAGCCTACGGTTGTAAGTTGAACGCCGGTTGTATGGAAGCTGGGAACCAGGTGACACTGCAGGACTGCCAAACTAGGGGCATGACTGTGTTGATTGCCGGCTGCGGCGACCTTGGAACGGAAGTTGGACTGCGCTTCGCAGCTGCGGGCCATGATGTGGTTGGCCTGCGCCGGTCGCCTGAAAAGCTACCCGCAGAGATACGCGGCGTGTTCGCGGATCTCTCCGTTGCGGTTCCGGAACTGCCCGGGGATGTTGCCATTGTTGTAGTGGCCATCGCCGCCGATACGTCCACCGAAGAGGCCTATCGCGCGGCGTACTTGAACGGCGTGAAGAACGTGCTGGATGCTCTGCAACGGCAGTCCATCGAGCCGCGGCGGATCCTGTTCGTCTCCTCAACGGCCGTTTACAAGGATTCCGGCGGAGCTGTTGTGGATGAATCCACGCCCACGGAGCCCACGCGGTTCAGCGGCAAGGTCCTGGTGGAAGCGGAAGAGCTGTTGTTCAGCCGGACGGGCGGGACCAACACCCAGCCCATCTCCCTGCGGCTCGGCGGCATTTACGGACCGGGACGCACCAGACTGATCGACCAGGTCCGCAGCGGCAAGGCCGTCATCCCCGCCCAGCCCCGGCATACCAACCGCGTCCACCGGGACGACGCCGCGGCCATGATCGTGCACCTCACCACCATGGAGCCGGCTCCTGATCCCGTCTACGTAGGCGTCGATGATCACGCAGCGGAAATGGGCGACGTCATGCGGTTCCTCGCCTCTGAAATGGGATGCCCTGAACCCCCGACGGCGGCACTTGGGAGCGAATCCGACGCCGGCCCAGGCGACAAGCGCTGTTCCAATAAACGCCTGCGGGCGACCGACTTCGAATTCATCTTTCCCACCTACAAGGAGGGCTACCGCGCTTTGCTGGCCGGTAAGGGCGTGCGGCACCCGTGACGCTTGATGCGCCGCCGGCTGCGCGGGTTCAAAGGTTGGGGCGGGCCTATTTCGCCGTGCAGGCTGCAGCTGGGCTCGTGTGGTGGATAGCGGTTTTCCTGTCACCGGCGATTCGGTCGGCCACCCTTGGCAGCCTCAACCCCGTAGTTGTGGCTGCCTTGGACGTTCCACTATTTGTCATCGGCTCGGCCCTTGCAGCACTCGGTATCAAGGCTGCGGCCGTGATTAGCGCCGGTTGGACGGGACTGGTTGCCGTTGGACTGGCGGCCTATGCCACCGTCACCACCGAAGCCGGCTGGGGAGTGGTGATCATGGTCGCTGCGACGGCTTGTTCGGTGATTGCACTGTTCTTTGTTGTGCAGGGTCGTGTCCCGACCGAGTTGATTGTACGGGGACCGTTCGCGTTCCGTCCGGCGTCCATCCGTCGCGGCACTGCAGCCAACGTGGGGGCAACCATGGGGCAGCTCATCCTCTTCTGGGGTTTCTTCCTGGTGGTTGTTCCCTCAGCGCTGGCCTTCCTCGAGCAGCGCTGGATGGTGTCCCTGGTATTTCCCTCCATGGTGGGACTTGCCGGGCTGGTGCTTCTGGTCCTCGCCAGCTGCCTCGGTATTGCTTCCGCGGTGACCATGTCCTCCACCGGAAAGGGCACCCCGCTGCCGTCTGCCATGCCTAACCGACTGGTCGTGGCCGGCCCCTACCGGTGGGTTCGGAACCCGATGGCGGTGGCAGGCATCTCACAAGGTGTGGCCGTGGGCATGATACTGGGCTCGTGGCTGGTGGTCGCCTACGCGGTTCTGGGTTCGCTGCTGTGGAATTACGCGGTGAGGCCGCTCGAAGAAGCCGACCTGGCGAAGCGGTTCGGTGCCGAGTTCCTGACGTATCGCGGAAGAGTGCGCTGCTGGATTCCTCGGATCGGGAGCAAAACTAGACCCGCTGCTCGCTGAGTTTCGCCTCGAGAATCTGGGCCACGCCGTCGTCGTCGAAGTGCGGCGCCTGCTGCCCGGCGGCGAGGATGGCCTCCGGGTGGCCGCTGGCCATCGCGTAACCGTGGCCGGCCCAGCGCAGCATTTCGATGTCGTTGGGCATGTCACCGAACGCCACGACGTCAGCGGCTTCGATCCCCAGGGACTCGGCGTACTTGGCCAGCGTGACAGCCTTATTGATGCCCGGAACGGACATCTCCAGCATTGCCGTCCGTGGCGCCGAATGCGTGGTGCTCACCAAATGCGCGACGGCCGGCTGCACTTCAGCCAGGAACTCGTCCGGCGTACCTTTGCGGGTGATCGCCAGGAACTTTACGACGGCGTCATCCGCGGTCAGCGTCTCGGCCAGCGGCGCGGGGGTGAACTCGGCGAGCAGCTCGCTGGTTTCGTTCTCGATGAAGCCCGGCTCGAGTTGGAAACCCGTGAGAGTTTCCACGGCGAACAGGGCGTCGGGCCTGATGGACTTGATGATGCGGCGGGCTTGAAAGACGGATTCGGAATCCAGAACACACGAGGACAGGGCCTTCTCAGTTTCGAGATCCCACACCACGGCGCCGTTGGAACAGATCACGATTCCGCTGTGACCAAGCTGCTCCTGGAGCGGGTACAACCAGCGCGGCGGACGACCCGTAACGAAGACGAGTTCCACTCTTGCTTCGCGGCACGCCTGAAATGCCTTGATGGTCCGGTCACTGATTTTGCCGTCGTGACCGAGGATGGTGCCGTCAATATCGCTTGCTACGAGCCGCATCATGCCAGTCTACGTGGGCGCAACATGTGGTTGCGCGCCGCTACAGCTGCTCTGGTTCATAGTCGAAGAACGCCGCTCTTGGTAGCACCTGCTTCCCGAGGAGCTGGCGCTTGTCTGCCTCGCTCAAACGCGCCACCTCGGCAGCAGCGTCCCAATTTTCGCGGATGCTCGATACAAGGTTGTCGATGATATCCCGCCCTTCTGCCGCGTTTAGCCCGTATGTCTCGGACTCGCCCACCAAGGCACCGAAGTTGGAAACCTTCGCACCGCGGTCACCACGCCCGAACCGCATGGCCTGCTCAAATGTATCGCCGGATCTTTGCCCTGGAGCCAGGTCGTAAGCCGGCGTTAGTTCCAAATGCTTCCCGTCCCAGAACGCGGCGTGATTCCGGGCATGGTCGTCGTTGTTGCTGATGGCGATGTTCAGAGCAATACGCCGGAACAGCTCCGGTCCCGGCTGTGCTGCGTCTACTGCGTACTCACGGAGCACATCAAGGATCTGAGGGTAGGACACATAGCGTGCGTACATCTCATCGGTCTGAGCCATGGTCAGTCCAGACACGGCGTGACGCCGTCCGCCAGCCCCATCACGGTCGAATCGCTCAACAAGGAGGACTTCCTTGCCGAGGGAAGAAATGACCTTGCTCTCGGGCACTTTCATGCCGGCCCGGCGAGCAAGTTCGAGCATCGCACCCTCGGCGTTCACCACCGAAAAGACGCGGTCGTCAGACGACGAGAACTTTGCGAGCCACTCACTCCCGTCTTCATCAGTGAGCGTCGCCTTAGGGCGTGCTCCTCCAAGGCTGGTGCCCTGCATCATGGCCGCCGGGGGCAACGTTCCGTCGTCGTTCGATGACACCGCGACCCCACCTGTCGGGACTCCCGTCCCGAAGGACGCCAGCAATGCTCAGTCCGTCTGCAGGCTCCTGGACGCCGGGTCGCAGGGGGAGCTCCGGGGCGAACAGGCTGATAGCGTCCGGCCGGGACCTATAGTTCAATCCATAGATGAAAGTGACGAGTGAGCCGATCTGCTCCACTCTTCCGGCTACCACAGGCTCCGTTCCACCCGGCAGCCACGTCCAGACGTAGAGCTCGTTAGAAGTTGTCATCGGTACTGCCGCTCTTTGGTCGGCGCACGCGACTTGGGAGGAGAGCGAGCATCTCCTCGCCTCGATGACGACGAATTGCGAGTTCGGCGCGGTCCTCAATACCAAAAATGGGAACTCCGACGAGGTCTGAGAGGTCCATCATCGTGCCTACCGCCGCGCCGCGGCTGCCGGCCTCAGCTGCGAGCACCGTTTGCTCCGAAATATTCGCGCGCGCAGCAAGCTCCTTTGCTGTCCATTTTCGATCGATTCGGCCTTGTCGGATGAGTTGGCCCCACACGATCAGCGCGTCTTGTATGTGCGGACGCAATGGCACTGTACGTTTTGCCAACGCAAACCTTCTTAAAATATGCCTAGGAGCTTTTAGCCATACTTTATCATGGCCAAAAGTTGCATGTAGGCTTTTGCGACAGTCCGCAGCCAACACGTAACGGGGCCCAGAGCATAGGCTGAAGTCATGAGTGAGAAGACCAGCGAAGTCGAAGAACACAGCACCCGCGGGGCGTACGTCACTGGCGGCGAGTTCACCCGGGACACCAACTACATCGAGGACCGCATCACCCGTGACGGTACCGACGGACCGAACGGCGAGCCCGGCTGGCCCGTGGAGCCGGGGCGCTATCGGCTGATTGCGGCCCGGGCTTGCCCTTGGGCCAACCGTGCCGTGATCGTGCGGCGGCTTCTTGGTCTGGAGGACGTCATTAGCCTCGGGCAGCCTGGCCCCACCCACGACGCCAGATCCTGGACCTTCGATTTGGATCCGGATGGCAAGGATCCCGTGCTGGGCATCGAGCGCCTGCAGGAAGCATTCTTTCGCCGCTTCCCTGACTATCCTCGGGGCATCACCGTTCCGGCGGTGGTGGACATCCCCAGCGGAGCAGTGGTGACAAACAACTTCCCCCAAATCACGCTGGACTTCTCTACGGAATGGACTGAGTTCCACCGCCCGGGAGCGCCACAGCTGTACCCGGAGCACCTGCGCGAAGAAATCGACCAGGTCAACAAACGTGTCTTCACCGAGGTCAACAACGGCGTTTACAGGTGCGGCTTCGCCGGATCCCAGGAAGCATACGAGGCTGCCTACACCCGGCTATGGAATGCCTTGGACTGGCTGGAGGAGCGACTGACCGGCCAACGGTATCTCGTGGGTGATTCGATCACCGAGGCCGATGTCCGGCTCTTCACCACCCTGGCGCGCTTCGATTCTGTCTACCACGGCCACTTCAAATGCAACCGAAACAAGCTGAGCGAAATGCCGGCGTTGTGGGCGTACGCCCGGGACCTGTTCCAAACTCCGGGTTTCGGGGACACCATCGATTTTGTGCAGATCAAGCAGCACTACTACATGGTGCACGAGGACATTAACCCCACCAAGATTGTCCCCGTGGGCCCGGATCTATCCGGATGGCTTACCGCTCACGGACGGGAATCCCTCGGCGGCAGCCCCTTCGGCGACGGCACTCCGCCAGGCCCGGTGAAAGCGGGCGAGGAAGTGGCTGCAGGGCACGGGGCTGGCTAACCAGCTTTTCTCAGGCCGCCCCATGGTTGAGCTCGGCCCGCGTGGGCGGATTCGCGCCTGCCCGGGACACCGTCACTGCAGCCGCACGTGTTGCGTGATCCATGATGGCTGCCAGGGTTTCTGCAGGCATCGCCCTCAAAGCGCCACGGTTCTGCGCGCCGTCCAGCCCGTGATCCACAATCGCGGACAAGAGCCCCGCCATGAACGAATCACCCGCGCCCACTGTGTCCACAACGTTCACGGAGGGTGCGGGAACCTGAGTTTCTCCGGCCCTGGTTACGCCCCACGGTCCACGTGATCCTCGGGTCACCACTACCAAAGCCGGACCCTCAGTACCGCCCAACGACAGCCAGCGACGCGCGGATTCCACCGGGTCAACGCCGGGATAAAGCCATTCAAGGTCCTCGTCCGAGGCCTTCACGATGTCGGCAAGCACTACAAAGCGCTCGGCTTGGGTTCGCGCAAAGTCGACGTCCGTGATGATGCTGGGGCGGCAATTCGGGTCGAAGCTGATGGTGCAGCTCGGGTGGGCATGCTCGACGGCGGCAAGCACCTCTGCGGCGCCAGGCTCCAGGAAGGTGGCAATGGAGCCTGTGTGCAGCAGCGTGGAGCCCTGCATCATGAGCGGCCAACGTCCTGCGAGCCCGGGCAGCTCCCAGGCGAGGTCGAAAACGTAGGTGGCGGCGCCGTCGTCGTCAATCTGCGCGGTGGCCACACTGGTTGGTTTCTCATCCGGCGGAAGCGGAACCATCACCGAACTCGACCGCAAGTGCGCGGCAATGGAATCGCCGTACGCGTCCCGGCCGTAGCGACCGATGAACTGCACGGGATGATCCAAGCGGGCCAGGCCGACGGCAACATTGAGAGGGCTGCCTCCAACATGCGCCTCGATCCCGGAGGAGCGTTGAACGACGTCGACCAGGGCCTCACCAATGACTGTCAGCATGGGACCACTCTGCCAGAGGACGGCCGCCCCGGACCAACAGTTACGAGAGCAATCGTTGCACCAGTTCGCGACACTTCTTATAGGCCACGGCCTTGGGGTCGATCAGGTCGAAGTGGTCGCCCGGGACGCGCAGCAGCTGGGCCGCACTTCCTGCCGCCGTTGCCGCCGCGACGTATGCTTCGGACTGGCTTGCAGGAACATCCTCGTCATCTGTGGCATGCACGGCATAGACGGGGACATCGATGGGCAGTGAGCTCATAGGGTCGGCGTATTTATGCCGTTTGGGGAATCTATGGGAATCCCCGCCCATGAGGTTGCAGACGGCGCCGTTGCTGAGGTTAAGCTTCTCTGCCGCGGCAAGATTCAAGAGGCCCGACTGGCTGACGACGCCTGTCAGGTGAACAGCGTTGCCCTCCGGTCCGCGCTGGAGTTGGCGATCGGCGTCGGGCGTTCCAATGGCGGACAGCCGCTGCCGGCCTGCCGCCCACACGGCGAGATGACCACCAGCCGAGTGACCGAGTGCCACCACTTTGCCGAGTTGGAGGTCATGGTCGCCGGCGATATGGGACAAATGGTCGATGCCGGCCAGGATGTCCTCGAACGTATGGGGCCAACCACCGCCATTGCCGGCGCGCCGGTATTCAAGGTTCCAGGCGGTTATGCCGTGCGCCGCGAGGTCGCGCGCCAAGGGCTCACCGAGCTCAGCGCCGTACTGTGAGCGCCAATATCCGCCATGAATCACAACGGCGATTCCACCGGCCACAGCTGATGCGCCGCGATGGTTTCCGTTGGACGGTTCAGGTATGAAGAGTTCGCCCCATTGACTGGGGTGTTCGCCGTAGCTGTACTTGTGCCGCAACATTGCGCCCTCCTTTGTACTGAGCCTATCGTGACGTTTCGGAAGTTTGGCTAGAGGCACCCCGACGGCGGGTGGGTCAGTTGGGTGTCGGACCCGCCCCGTAAGCTGGGGGCATGGCAAGCAATTGGGACAGCCTTGACCAGGCTCAGCGCGACGCAGTGGATGCGAACGTAGCGCTCTACGAGCGTGTTCGCCCCGCCCTGAAGCGGGTCACGCGCGATGTGCTGCTCACTTTGCGCGACATGTTGAACGACGCCGAGGTCACTCCGCTGTTTGTCACTGGACGGACCAAAACGGTTGAGTCGTTCCGCGAAAAGATTTCCCGCACGGATGATCCTTTGGAGCCGGGCGGGCCGCGCGTGCTCAAGTTCCCGGATCCGTTCCGCACCTTGAACGACATGGTAGGCATCCGCGTCATCACCAAACTACCCGCGGAAAACGCAGCGGTGGCCAACATCATCAAGCGCCAGCGGCAGCTCTTCGATTGCCGTGGCGACCGTGAGAAGGACATCGGCTCCATTGAGTCAGGAACCTATGGCTATTCCAGCCGCCACCTCATTCTGCGCACCATCCAGAACGAGGCCGTGAAGGAATACCAGCACGTCTTCAACCCGGAGATGCCTGCCAATGGCAGCTATTTCTTCGAGTGCCAGATCCGTACCGTCTTTGCGCACGCCTGGAGCGAGATCGAGCATGACATCCGGTTCAAGGCCGAAGACCCGCGCGCTTGGACGCCGCATTTCGACCGCCAGTTCACGGCCACGGCTGCCATGTTGGAAACC
Organism: Paenarthrobacter sp.; assembly: GCA_031179305.1. Lineage (GTDB taxonomy): Bacteria > Actinomycetota > Actinomycetes > Actinomycetales > Micrococcaceae > Arthrobacter. Next base: position 56,105 of record JAPSHX010000009.1, read on the forward strand.
GTGGAGAGCGCCTTCGCTGACCTTCACGAGCGCTACGAGGAAGTCCGCGGCTATTGGGATCTCGAGGGCGATGGCGGCATGCCCCTTACCCCCAACAGGGTCCGGGACGTCTGGCGTACGCTTCTCCCGCACGTCGACCGTAAAGTTGATGACGACTGGGGATGGGCTGCCGAACTGCTCGCCGCCCACGGACTCACCAAGACCGTGGAGCTTGCGGGTCTGTTGAGCGCCAACCGGATCACCGAGGTCCGCAAGGCCTTGGACCACCGCTACTCCCCCGGTCCGGACCGCCTCCTGGATGATCTCCTGCTGTGGCAGTACGGAACCGAGCACATTGATCTCACCGCTGAGGCGCCCGACGTCGTCCCGCACCCGCGGCGCGACAGCCTCCAGCGGCGCCTGAAGCAGATTGAGCGCTACCGCCAGACTGCGCTCTAGGACATCGTCTGCCGCGGCTGACTAATTAGCCCTCCGTAGTGCCGCGGCGGTGCAGCTTCCATGGTGAGGCAACCCGGATGCCCTCGGCCGGGGTGATTCCCCCCAACCTGTCCAGCAGCATCCGGACAACTTGCTCGAAGATCGGATCCGGCCCAACAGTCGTCAGAGCCGGATCGTAGTCCTGGCCCTCGGTGGAATTCCCGACGCCGACGATCTGGACGTCCTCGGGGACGCGGAGGCCAAGGCGGTAGGCGGCGCGGATCGTTTGCAGCGCTTCCATGTCATCGGTGCACAGGACGGCCGTGGGTCGGTCCGGAAGCTGGAGCAGCTCGAGGGCGGACTGATACGCAGCGGCCGGGCGGTGATGTGAGGTCCTAACCAAGGACGCGTCCAAGGGAATGCCCGCCTTCTCCAGCCCGGCTGCGTAGGCGGCAAAGCGGCTCTTGGGTCGCCCAGCCGGGTCAGCTCTCCGGATGCAGCCAACTCTGCGGTGCGAGGCCGTGAGGAACTCCATGCACTCCGCGAGGCCGGCGTCGGTTTCAGGGGCCAGGACGTCGAACCCAGCAGGCTTCATGGTGCCCGAGATGACTACTTGGGCAACGCCGCGGCGAGCGAGTTCCGTGACGGTTTCATCCTCGGACTTTGCTTCGGGGAAGTAGCCAATGATGACGCCGTCGGCGCCCCCGGACATGGTGAACTTCCGCCAGTCGTCGCCCAGTAGGATCACCGGTTGGTAGCCGTGCTGCGGCAGAATGTTTGCAGCAGCGGTGGCGAGTGCGCGATCCCAAGGCCAATCAAGGTTTCCAATGGCCACGGCAACCACGTCGGTTTTGCCTCGACGCATCCCGCGGGCGGCTTGATTGGGCACATAGCCCAGTTTTTTGACCGCTGCCAGAACCCGATCCTGCGTGGGCTGGCTGATCCTCGTCGTCCCACCGTGACGACCGGAAAGCACATAAGAGACGGTGGTCAGTGATACGTCCGCGGCCATCGCAACGTCCCGGATGGTGGGCTTGGATCCCTTACTCACGTTGCGGCTCCTGGTTGACAGCGGATTTCTTGAACTTTATCCGCAACCGTGGTGGACTCCCCTTGACGCAATTAGTTATGAACGTTAACAATTGCGGGAGTCTACAAGTACAAGCGGGAGATCATTCGATGAAGAATTGGGCAGGAAATCTTGAGTATTCGTCTGCGGACGTCCAGCGGCCCACCACTGTGGAGCAGCTGCGCGAGCTTGTAGCCCAGGCGACGCGGATCAAGGCCCTGGGTTCCCGGCACTCCTTCAACACGGTGGCCGACACCGACGGCACCCACCTCCTGCTCGATGCCCTCCCCCAGGAAGTTGTGTTGGACGCCGCGAAGGGCACCGTCAAAGTTAGCGGTGGCATCAGCTACGGAGCCCTCGGCCGCGCGCTTGAGGAACAGGGCTACGCCATCCACAACCTCGCTTCCCTCCCACACATCTCAGTCGCGGGTGCCATCCAAACCGGCACGCACGGCAGTGGAGTCAACAACCCCTCCCTGGCTGCCGCCGTCGTTAGCGTTGACCTGGTGCGCGCCTCCGGCGAGCTCGTCACCCTCACGGCGGACGACGACGAATTTCTCGCCAGCGTGGTGGGAATGGGCGCACTTGGCATTGTCACAGGGCTGGAGCTAGCGGTCCGGCCAAGCTACGAGGTCCGGCAGCGAGTGCTCAACAATTTGTCCTGGGAGCGTGCATTGGCGAACTTCCAGGACATCGCTTCGAGTGCTTACAGCGTCAGCTTCTTCACCGATTACACTGGCGACACCATCTCCCAAGTTTGGCTGAAGGCACTGGACACTGAAGCTCCGCTGCCTGAGCTGTTTGGGGCAACCGCTGCAACGACTGCCATGCATCCCTTGCCGGACATGTCCGCGGAGAACTGCACCGAGCAGCTGGATGTGGCTGGCAAGTGGCTTGACCGTTTGCCGCACTTCCGCCACGAATTCACGCCCAGCAACGGCGAGGAGCTGCAAAGCGAGTTCCTCGTGCCCCTGAATCAGGCGACTGCCGCGCTACAGGCTATCCGGGGACTGGCCGACAAGCTCGCACCGCTCCTGTTCGTCTCAGAAATCCGCACCGTGGCCGCTGATGAGTTCTGGCTTAGCCCCTTCTACCAGCAGCAAAGCGTGGCACTCCACTTCACGTGGAAGCCGCTGCAGGCCGAGGTAGAAGCGGTGCTCCCGGAGCTCGAGGAGGCCCTCCGTCCGTTCGGTGCGCGCCCGCACTGGGGCAAACTGTTCACGCCCAGCCAGTACGATTTCGCTTCTCTCTATCCGCGGTTCGGGGATTTCCGAGCTTTGTTTCAGGCCAATGACCCAACAGGGAAGTTCCGCAATGAGCTGCTGGACAGCGTGCTGAGAATCTCCGCGGCGACGCACGCTTAGAGCCGTTGTTGCCCCGCTATCTCGTTGCTGCCCGGCAGCGAAATAGCGGGTTGGCGACGGGCACTGCTAGCTACTCGATGTGAGCCAGCACGGCGCCGGCAGTGACCACACCGCCAGGCTCTGACAACACCTCGGAGAGAGTGCCTGCACGGTGTGCCGAGAGCTGGGTTTCCATCTTCATGGCTTCAAGGACCACCAAAGGATCCCCGGCTGCAACGTCAGCCCCGGGTTCCACCAGCCACTTCACTATGGTCCCGGCCATGCTGGAGACCAAGGCGGATTCTGCTGGCGAATTGCCGGAACCGATCACAGAACCCGGCGTTTCGGTTGGCGTAGTAAAAGCGGGAATACCCTGCCCCGAACGAGCCCAGCCATCCAGAAGGTCCGCGGGAAGTCCTACTGCGAGCCGCTTACCGTCCACATCAACGGTGATGGTTCGTCGCTTCCCCTCCGGGGCAACCACGTTGTACTCGGGATCCACAGGGATCTGGTCTGCGAAGTCTGTCTCGATCCAACGAGTGTGAACCCGCATTCCGGCAACGGACGTGAAATCCTCGGACTCGAGGACCGCGCGGTGGAACGGCAGGACTGTCGCGATGCCGGTGATGTTGATTTCAGCCAAGGCACGCCGCGCGCGACGAAGGGCCTGCTGCCGGTCGGCGCCGGTGACGATCAGCTTGGCCAACAAAGAATCGAATTGCGGCGCGACGAAAGATCCCGAACGTACGCCAGTGTCTACGCGGATTCCCGGCCCTGTGGGTACCTCAAAGAGTTCCACTGTCCCCGGCGAGGGCAGGAAGCCGCGGCCCACATCCTCAGCATTGATGCGGAACTCGAAGGAGTGTCCACGAGCCACGGGATCTTCAGTGATGCTCAACGGAAGGCCGGCAGCAATCCGGAACTGCTCTTGGACCAGGTCAATCCCGGAAGTCTCCTCAGTGATGGGGTGCTCAACCTGAAGGCGGGTGTTGACCTCAAGGAAGGCCACGGCTCCGTCAGCGGAAACCAGGAACTCCACGGTTCCGGCGCCGTAGTAGCCGGCTTCACGCACAATGGCTTTCGCACCGTCGTAAATTTGCTGGCGTTGTGTGTCACTGAGGAAGGGTGCGGGAGCCTCTTCCACGAGCTTCTGGTGGCGACGTTGGAGGGAGCAGTCGCGGGTGCCCACCACAACAACGTTTCCGAGCTTATCCGCGATGATCTGAGCTTCCACATGCCGAGGACGGTCAAGATACTGCTCCACGAAGCACTCGCCACGACCAAAGGCAGCCACAGCTTCCCGGACTGCAGAATCGAAAGCCTCTTCCACTTCTGCGAGTTCTCGAACCACCTTCAGACCCCGGCCGCCGCCGCCGAAAGCAGCCTTGATGGCAAGTGGAAGTCCATGTTCCTCCGCGAAGGCCCGGGCTTGCGCAGCAGAGGAGACGGGACCGTCGCTGCCAGCGACCAACGGTGCTCCGGCGCGGACTGCGATTTCGCGGGCCGTAATCTTGTTTCCCAACTGGCGGATCGATTCCGGTGAGGGACCGATCCACTCAAGTCCGGCGTCGAGCACTGCTTGTGCAAAGTCGGCGTTCTCGGAAAGGAAACCATACCCGGGGTGGACGGCGTCTGCGCCGGACTCCGCCGCAACGGCAAGCAGCTTCCCTATGTTCAAGTAGGTGTCGGCCGGCGAGTTTCCGCCCAGGCTGAAGGCTTCATCAGCAGCACCAACGTGCATTGCGTCGGCATCGATGTCTGCGTAAACGGCGACGGACAGTATGCCGGCATCGTCGCAGGCTCGGGCGACGCGGACAGCAATTTCGCCACGGTTCGCGATCAGGACCTTGCGCATCAAATACTCACTTCTCTGGGGTCTTCGTAAAAGTCGTGGTGAACTCTGGGGAATCCGGGACGAGCCGGAAGCGGATCTTTCCGCCGATGGGGATCTGTGCGGCGAGATCAAGGTGTTCGTCGCGCACCACGCCGATCACCGGATAACCACCTGTGATGGGGTGATCCGCCAAGAAGAGAACGGGCAGTCCCGCAGGTGGGATCTGGAGCGCTCCCGCCATGGTGCCCTCGCTGGGAAGTTCGCCTTCCCGCGTGCGCTTCAGCGGGGTGCCGTCCAGCCGCATGCCTACACGGTTGGATTGGGGAGTGACCAGCCATTCCTGGTAGCAGAGGGAATCGAGCGCTTCCCGATCAAACCAGTCAGCACGGGGTCCGGGAATGACCTCGAGCACCGTTACCCCTACGCCCGGGAAGTCGGGCTGCAATTCGGGACTGCCAACAGCTGTGGACACAGTGGAGTTACCCACCGCGAGGACCTGCCTGGTTACCAAGGGGGCCGGCCCGATCCCGGACATCGTGTCCGCCGAGCGACTGCCCAGAACCTCAGGAACGTCCACTCCGCCGCGGATCGCGACATAGTTCCGGAACCCCGACTCCGGAGCACCCAAGGTGAGTACTTCGCCGTCGAGCAATGCGAAGGGTGCAGCCATGGGGGCCGTTCGCTTCGCACTCGGGTGGATGTCGCCGCCGTCGGACCCGCCGTCGGACCCAAACCACGACGGCGACTCGATAGTCAGCGTCGTCGGCGCCCCCGTCACAGCAATTACTTGGTCGCCCTCGGCCTCCACCGTGAGCCCACCATTGACGGACTCGACGGCCGCGGCCGAAGAAGTATTGCCCACGAGCCGATTGGCCCGCCGCAGCGATGCCCTGTCCAGCGCGCCGGCAGCAGAGACACCCAGTGGACCGAAGCCTCGGCGGCCGAGATCTTGGATCAGGCTCTGCGCGCCCGGATTGAGAATCCTAAGCCCGGACTCGACATGATGGTCCTTTTCGGGTTCACGCGCCGGGGAGTCACCGCTGGATGAAGCTCCAGCAGTCAAGACTTCGCGGACAGCACGGTACTTCACTCGATCTCCTGGACGTACCAAGGCAGGCTGGGATCGATCCAGGTCCCACATGCGAGCCCCGGTCCGGCCGATCAGCTGCCAACCGCCCGGGGAACGCCGAGGGTAGACGGCGGAGTACTGTCCACCGAGAGCTACGGAGCCCGCGGGAACCGCCGTTCGTGGCGATGAGCGGCGTGGCACCGTAAGGGCCTCATTCTCTCCCACCATGTAGCCAAAACCGGGTGCGAAGCCGGCGAAGGCCACTGTCCAGATTTGTCCCGTGTGTGCAGCTACGACGCCGTCTACGCTCAGGCCGGTCAGCTCAGCAACATCGGCGAGGTCGTCGCCGTCGTACACGGTATCGATGACCACCAGCCCGGAGTCGCTGGCGATCAACGGAGCAAGCTCCAGCTCCAAAAGCCGCGAGCCGATGGCTCGTGTCGCTGCGGCTGACTCGCCTACCACCATCACAGTTTCCGCGGCAGCGAGAACATCCACTTGGCCGGGGAGCGGGGACTTGTAGAGCATGTCCTGAAGGGCGAGGACATCCTGCAGGCTGTCCAGTTCGGCCAGGACGGCACGGGTGCCGACGGGCCTGACAGAGCGAACCCTTTGCGCGGTGGTGGTTTGCATCACGGTTTCCATCTTTCGCTACGCCGCCGGCTGAGCGTGCGTTCCCTGCATCAACCGGACATCTTCTTCCGGCTTCGGGTCGCGGCCGAGGAGCATGCCCACGATCGTGACAACAGCTGCGACAAGGATGTAAACGGCGATCAGGTACCAGCCGCCGCCGGCGGCGCCGTAGAGCGCTGTGAAGATGATGGGGGCAACGGCTCCACCAATTACGCCGGCCAAAGTGTAGGCAAGCGAGCTGCCGGCATAACGAAGGCGGGCCGGGAACTGCTCGGTGATGAAGGCGGCCTGCGGGCCATACATAAAGGCGTGGAGCGCCAAGCCGATTACGGTGCCGATAGTCAGCATGGCTACGGACTTGCCTTGGATCATCAGGAAGAACAGCGGGATATAGGCAGCGGTAGCAGCTGCCGCGATGCCATAGACCCAGCGACGGTTGAAGCGGTCCGTTAGCGCACCGGCCGCGGGGATCAGGAACAGCTGGAAAGCCGAACCGATCAGGATGGCCGACAGGACGTTGCCTGTGGTCATACCCAGCTCCTTGGTGGCATACACAGCTACGAACACCGTGAAGAGAGCGTAAAGAATATCCGGGCACACACGTGAGAGCGCTGCGGACACCAATGCCTTGGGCTGGGTGGTGAAGACTTCCTTGATGGGAGCCTCGGGGCGGTCGCCGTGGGCCTGGATTGCCTTGAATACAGGGGTTTCTTCGAGCTTGAGCCGGATGATCAGGCCGAAGACCACCAAGAGGGCGGAGGCCAGGAAGGCTACGCGCCAGCCCCAAGAGAGGAAGGCCTCTTCGCTGAGTGATGCGGCAAGAACAGCCAGAACACCGTTGGCCATGAGGTTTCCGGCGGGCGGACCGATCTGGGCCGCAGAGGACCAGAAGCCGCGCTTGTTGGGGTCGCCGAATTCGCTGGAAAGCAGCACTGCGCCGCCCCATTCGCCGCCAACGCCAATGCCCTGCGCCAATCGCAGCAGCACAAGAATGGTGGGTGCTGCGACTCCAATCACTGAGTAGTCAGGCAGTGCACCGATGAGGACCGTAGCCACGCCGATCAGGACGAGGGTGAAGACCAGAACGTACTTACGGCCGATCTTGTCGCCCAGGCGGCCGAAAATGACGCCACCAATCGGTCGGGCCAGGTAACCAACCGCGAAAGCTGAGAAGGACAGCAGCAAGGCGACGAATTCGTCATTGCCGGGGAAGAAGATCTTTGGGAACACGAGGGCCGAAGCCACCGAATATATAGCGAAGTCATAGTACTCAAGCGACGTACCGGTGAGGCTGGCGATGTACGCCTTGATGGCACCGGGCGGCGGCTTCCTTGTCGCTGCCTTGGGTGCATTGTTGGTGCTGGTCATGATGTCCTCCGGGGGGATGAGGGATGGTGCGGGGAGCCCAGGCGGGCTAGAGGAACGAGCCGACTCCGACGCCGGCGTCGCTCAGTGCAGACTTCACAGCGGTGGCCATCGCGACGGCCCCGGGTGAGTCACCATGCACGCAGATACTCTCTGCACGGATTTTTAGGATGGAACCGTCAATGGTTCTGACGGATTGGTCAGTGGCCATTCGCAGGACGTGCTCTACTACTTCGGCTGGATCGTTCAACACGGCCCCCGCCTGGGAGCGCGAGACGAGCGTTCCGTCCGGGTTGTAAGCACGGTCCGCGAATGCTTCAGAAACGCCCCGAAGGCCGGCTTCCTCAGCGAGGCGCAGGACTTCGGAGCCAGGCAGACCAAGAATCGGAAGGTTGGGGTCCACCGATTTCACAGCCTCCACCACAGCACGGGCCTGGGCTGTGTGCTTGACGATCGCGTTATAGAGACCACCGTGGGGTTTTACGTACTGGACTCTGGCTCCCGTAGTGCCGGCCAATGCCTGCAGCGCTCCGATCTGATAAACCACGTCGTCAGCCAGTTCCATGGGGTCAATGTCCATGAAGCGGCGTCCGAATCCGGCGAGGTCGCGGTAGCCAACATGGGCGCCTATAACGACGCCGACCTTGGTCGCCTTTACGCAGGTGCTGCGGATGACGCTGGGGTCGCCGGCATGGAAGCCGCAAGCAACGTTTGCACTGGAGACTGACTCGAACATGGCTGTGTCATCGCCCAGCGTCCAGCGTCCGAAGGACTCGCCGACGTCGCTGTTCAAATCGATGATTGTCATGATGTGATTCCTGCCTCGTGATGCGCGTTACATCCAGCATGCACCATTTCGCTGGATTGTTCAACGATCCAGCGATCCGGATTTCCGGCAATCGTGTACTTTTGGTGTCATGGCCAATGCAGATCAGGGAAAGAACGAACAAGTTGGCCTTGATAGCGCGCGGGCCCGGGTACGGATGAAAGTTCCGTCGGTAGCCGAGAGGGTCGCCGAAGAACTGCGCTACCAACTGGCCGAAGGTTTCCTTGTCCCGGGCGCCAAGCTGACCGAAGCCACCATTGCCGAGGACCTGGGCGTCTCCCGGAACACGGTCCGCGAAGCATTCGCCGAGCTGGCCGGGGAGCGGCTGCTCCTCCGCCAGCCCAATAAAGGTGTTTTTGTAGCCACCCTTGAAGCAGGCGACATCCACGATGTCTACACGGTTCGTCGGGCAATCGAAGTCAGCTCTATTCGGGCGGGTGGTTCTCCGGACCGTATCGCCGCCGTCAGGGCCGCCGTCGAAGAGGGCAAGCGGGCGGCTGTGGCAAACGACAATGAAGGCCTGGGCAGCGCCAACCAACATTTCCACGGTGCCATCGTCGGCCTCGCCGAGAGCAACCGGCTTAACACGATCATGGCGCAGATCCTGGCCGAGATGCGGCTCTACTTCCACAAAGCCACCATGAACGCCCACTTCTACAGCGACTGGCTTAAGGAGAACGAGCACATCTGCTCAGCTTTGGAAGCGGGCGAGCTGGAGCGTGCCGGGGACTTGCTCCTTGCCTACCTCAACCGTTCCGAGCAGCAGCAAACCGCCATCCACGGCGAATAAGTCAGCGTTTGCCCTTCTTGCGAGAACCCTTGCCGCGGCCCTTGTCCGGATTCGGGGCGTAGCGCTGAGCCACCGCGGGCTTCTTTGGGCCGCCGCCACGACGATCAGGCTTCGGCGCCTTCTTGGGCTTTTCCTGCTGCGCTGAAGGCTGGCGGGAGCTTTGAGCTGTCCGCCCACGCACGATCCCAATGAACTCTTCGATCACCGGGCTGTCGGTACCAACCAGCCAGGCCAAGCCGATCTGCGTCCCGGGAGCACCGGTCAGGCGACGCATGACCGTGTCCTTCACATTCAAGTGCCGCGCAACGGACATTGGCAGGATCGCAAGTCCGGCACCGGATGCCACCACTTGGAGGGCCATATCCGGGCCGCCCATCTCGTCAATATCCAGGAAGTTTTCCTCGGCGAGGTCGTCCAGGGCAACTTCCTCAAACACCGAAATCTCGTGTCCCTTCGGAGCGACCACAACAGGCTGCTCTTCATACAAAGGGATAACGTTCAGTCCTTCGCGGTCCACGGGCAACCGAACGAAGCTAAGGTCAGCGGAACCGTCACGCAGCACTGAGACCTGAGCGTCGTCATCGGACATGAACGAGTGCAAGGGGAAGTTGGGCATCCGTTCTTCCCACCGCCGGATCCATTTCCCAGGAGTCACACCGGCAACATAGGCGAAGCGGAGGCCGGCTAGGGGTTCGGTTGTTTCGGCGGAATCTTCAGCGTCTGGCACACACTCACAGTACCGGCCAGATACCCTTGAAGCATGACGTCCTCGAACTCCCAGTCCATGAAGCCGGCAACAGTTGCCAAGAAACTCGGCATCTACCTGCCCGCAACACCTCAGGAGTTCCAGGATTCGTCCATCTCCCGTGAGGAATTCGCGGAGCTTCAGGCCAACCCGCCGGAATGGCTTGCCGAACTGCGCCGCAACGGCCCGCACCCGCGCCCGGTAGTCGCGCAGAAGCTCAACATCTCAATCAGCGGCCTCGCCCGCGGTGGCGTCGAGGATGCGCTTACGACGGCGGAAATCACCGAACTGCTGCAGGCTCCGCCGCAGTGGCTGGTCACCGAGCGCGCCACGCATGCTGCTGTCCGCTCCGAGGCGCAGCGCGTCAAGGACGAAGCTGCCAAGAAGGCCGCCACCAAGGAAGCAAGGGACAACGCCGCCGCAAAGCGTGATGCTCCGAAGACCTCCAAGCGCGATCACGCGTAGTTTTCACAAACTGTGGCCGGGACCTGCGTCCCGGCCACAGCTATTTAGGCCCGGCTAATCCTGGTGGAGCTGAATGAAGTTGCCACAACCGTCGTCGAAAACTGCACTGACGCCGGAGGGATCCTCTGAGGGCTCACCTTGGAACTTCACGCCGGCGGCAAGCAAACGCTCATACTCAGCCTGGACATCGGGCACGCCGAAGGTGATCGCGGCCAGGCCGGACTCGTGCAGGGCGTTCATGTAGTTCGAGGCGATGGGGTTGTCGCTGGGCTCCAGCAGCAGCCCTGGCGAATTGCTGTTGTCCGCGCCGGGATCCTTGATGATGAAGAGGTTGTACTCGGGCATGGCCATCAAGGTCTCGAAACCCAGTGTTTCTGTATAGAAGACGTGGGCTGCTGCGGGGTCCTTGACGTGGATGCTGCACATTTTCAGTCTCATGCTGCCAAGGCTACGCCCGGGGTCCGACAGTGTCCCGGCAGAGTACACCCGCATCCGGACAATTCACCTGTGCCTGCGGTGATGAATTGTCCCGTGGAAGGTGTCGCCCAAGCAGACACTGGCGCATACTGAATTCATAGCAGCGAATTCGCCTGGAGGTGGTCCGATGCCCGCCATGATGCTCCTGTGGGGTGTAGCTCTGGTTCTCGCAACCGCAGCAACCACCTATGTCCTCCACAGAAAACTGACCTACGGCCGCGGTCCGGAACCGGACGGGCTCTTCTGGGACATGTTCGGAGGGCTCGTAGTCATAGCGCCCGCCATCCTCGTCCCTGCCGTGCAATGGGCTCCGGCCGGACTCATCATGGTTTTCGTCGGCGTCGCCACCGCGGCAGGAACGCTGGTTAGCATCCGCAAAGTGGAGCGGATCCATGCAGCTGAGCCCCGCCGTCGTGCTGGTTTCCCGGACGACGCTGCCCGCCACGAAAGCATCCTGGAGAAGTGGCGCCAATACGAGCTCGATCCGGCACAGACCATTGACTTTCCGGCCATGACAGACGTCAGGACAGCCGAAACAGCGGCGCTGACCCGAGCCATGCGGGAGGCGGAGTACTGCAGGGTGACAGCAGGAACTGACTACCGTGCCGCCGTCGAACGTCTCGCTGAAGCCCTCACAGCAGCCGAACGGGCAGCGGGCGTCCCAACGGGCGCCGTCCCCTCGCCGAGATGATAGTTACTGACAATCCCACCGAGCAACATTGGCATTAGATGCCACCTCGGCGAAAGAGGGAGAGAACTACAAAACCTTGCCCTTGAAGAACTCGGGACGCAGCCGGTACATCACCAACATGACCGCCACGCCGAGCAGGATCACGCCCATTCCCAACACGAACACCATGCCCACGCCACCTACGGATGAACCCGAGCCGTACTCCGGATCCATGGAGTCCATGGCGGTCTTCACGAACATCACCAGCAGGATCACGCCGCCAAGCAACGGAGCCAGGAACTTGAAGAAGAAGCTCCGCGCATTGCTGAACGCCTCAGCACGGAAGAACCACACACAGGCCAGAGCGGTGATGCCGTAGTAGAAGCAGATCATCATGCCCAGGGCGGTGATGGTGTCCCACAGAGCGTTTTCGGACACCGTCCGGGTGATCACGTAGAAGCCAGCGGCCGCGATGGCTGCTGCGACGGTGGCGACGCTCGGTGACTTGTACGTGGGGCTGATCTTGCCGAACCTGGGTGAAAGCGCACGGTAGTGACCCATGGCCAGCATGGTTCGGGCCGGGGAAACGAACGTCGACTGCAGGGACGCCGCCGAACTGCTCAGGATGGCCAGCGACATGAGGATCGCGAACGGCCCCATCACCGGGCCAGCCAACACGGCGAAGATGCTGGACTGGTTCTCCGGATTTCCCACACCCAGCCCGGTCTCGCCGACACCCGCGAAGGACAGGGTTGCCAGTGCGATGGTCATGTAGATGATCACAATGACCAGCACGGTCACGGTAGCTGCCCGGCCAGGAGTCTTCTCGGGATTCTTGGTCTCCTCGTTCATGGTGAGCGTGACGTCCCAGCCCCAGTAAATGAAGATCGAGAGGGAAACACCTGCCGCGAATGATGAGAAGGAATCCACCGCGAACGGGTTGAACCAGTCGGGCGAAATGGTGGTGGCATCGAACGCCGTGCCGTTTGCCACGTGAATGAATGCGGACACCGCGAACCAGCCAAGCACCAACAACTGGAAGGCCACCAGGACATACTGCACGCCTTTGGTGGTTTCCATGCCGCGGTACGAAATCCAGCAGGCCAGGGCAATGAACACCAGCGTGGTGGCGATGTTCAGGGGCAGGATCTTGCTGAGGTCCGCAAGTTCAGGGTTGCTGAAGATCTGGCCGAGCATCAGGTAGAAGAAGTCCACCGCCACGGCCGCCAGGTTGGACAACACAATGATGGTTGCTGCGATCAGGCCCCACCCACCCATCCAACCGATCCACGGGCCAAAGGCGCGCGTCGCCCACGTGAAGGAGGTACCGGCGTCGGGCATTGCGTTGTTCAACTCGCGGTAGCCAAGCGCTACCAGCAGCATCGGAATGAAGCCCACCAGGAAGATGGCGGGCAGTTGCACGCCTACCTCGGACACGGTGGGGCCAAGCGCCGCTGTAAGGGTGTAGGCGGGTGCGATGCAGGAAACACCAATCACGACGGCGCCGATCAGGCCCACCGATCCGGCTTTCAATCCCTTTTCACTCAGCGATGATGTTTCTTTCGACTGGACCGTCTTTGGTGCAGTTGACATGGGTTTTGCCTCTCAGGCGATTGCTAGGAGCTTTGTCGCGAGTAGTCGCGGGGGACCACGATCATTGGGACGGGGAGGGCACGCAGGATCCGGTTGGCGGTGCTGCCCAGGAAGGTGACCCGATGCTGGGCCAGGCGGCTGGAGCCGATCAGGAGAATTTCGCCGTCTTCCCAGTCGAGTCGGTCAACGGCTTCTTCGATGGTGCGCCCCTGAGCGACCACGATCTCAGGTTCCGGCGTGGCCGCAGCAGAACCTCCGACGGCGGCAAGCTGGTCTGCGGCAAGCCTGTCGGCCGCGTGCACCCAGGCGGCGTCGGCCAACCCGGGCGAGTTACCGCCGTCGAGCGCCAACAGCGAGACGAGCCGCAACGGAAGGCCCCGGTCGCGCGCGGACTCGACCGCGACGTCGAGCAGTTCATCAGCGCCCGGGCGCGTCCCGAAACCGCAGCTCAAGCGTGTGATCGGCTCCGTGCGCTGGTAACCATGTGGCGCCAGAGCTACCGGAACCGGCGACGAATGGAGCAGCGCACTCGCCACGGAGCCGATGGTGAACCGCTTTAGCAGGCCGCCGGTGGTGGCACCAATCACCAAGGCCGCCGCGCCCATCTCCACGGCAACCTCGATCAGTGTCTGAGCTTCGGAGTCACCGCGCCGGATGTGGGCGCGGGCGGTGACATCCGCTGGCACCTGTGCGAGGCCTTCATCCAGCCAACGCTGCGCCTGCTCGTTGAGGATGTCGTTGTAGCCGGTCTCAGGCGGGTAGACGGCGTTGAACGGCGAATCTTCCGGGATCACCAGGACCAGGTCCAGACTGGCATCGTGGTTCCTGGCCAGCGCGACCGCAAGGTGAACGGCGTCGTGCCCCCTCGCGTTGGCGGTGTAGCCCACTACGTAGCGCATGGTGGTCCCTTTCTTGTCTTAAACAGTGGAGCCGGCAGGCCGGGAAATGGTGCTCCCCCAGCCTGCCGGTGCGGTGCTGACTGCCTTAGGCGACCGGTACCGCGGCCAACTTGTTGGCCTCGACGATGCGGGCTGCAGTTGACTGGCCCATGCGGACGGCGCCATCCACGTGCTGGTAGCCCTCGGCCGCGAGGTCGGACGAGGACCAGTAGATCGGTCCCACGTTCGCGTGCTGGTCCTTGCCGTAGCGGTGCAAGCCACCGAGGTCGTAGCTGGATGCGTACGCGCCGCGGGTCCATTCTTCGGAGCCCCAGTCGGACTCGTAGTAGACCTCCGGGGTGAGTGCCTTGTCGCCAAGGAAGCCGGCGATGGACTCGAGGATGGCTTTCTTGCGGTCTTCAGCGCTGAGCTCGAATACGGCGTCGGCCTTTTCGTCGGATACGAAACCCACCAAGGTGCCGCGGGTGTCGCCGTGGTTGGTGTTGTCGTAGACCTCCTGGACCAGCGCGCCTGCGCTGAAGCCCGTGCCGGAGAGTCCTTCTTCGCGCCAGAACGGCGTGTCGTAGACGGCGTGGACCTTGATGACCAGGCCCAGCGACTGGTGCTGGTGCATCTGGTGCTGGCGGCGCGGCAGCGGAGGTTCGAACGAGACGCGGGAGTAGAGGTTCGGCGGCACGGCCATGATGACGTAGCGCGCATTGACGGTTACCTTCTCCGACACGACGGTTACGTTATTGTCGTCCCATTTGATGGTGCGCACCGGGCTGTTAAGTACGACGTCGTCGCCCAACTCTGCTGCCTGCAGCAGCGAAACCTGCTGCATACCGCCGATGACGCGCTTGTCCAGGATGAAGTCTTCGTCCGTCAGGTGAGTGAAGGAGCCAGCCGATGCGGCCATGAGCACTGCCTGCAGTGCCGAGAAGGCGTGGGCGGGCTTGGTCAACATGCCACCGGCGATGAAGAGGCCGATGTTATTGCAGGCTTCCTCATCGTTGGAGTTCTGGCGGAGCCAGTGGTGGAAGGAGATGGTGTCCAGCTCGCGCGCCTTGGGGTGAGCCCAGGGCTCCGTGGGGCCGATCTCGGCAGCAAGTCCGTCCAGGATTGCTACGAGCTTGTCCATCTCGGCCTTGGTGGTTTCGTTCACGGGGAACGTGTCACCTGTGTACTGGGTGCGCTTGCCGTCTTCGCCGATGTACACGGATTCGCCATCGCGGTAGCGCGAGTACATTTTCAGTCCGAGCTCGTCCAGCAACTCCATAAGCACTGTCTGGTCCGGGGATACCCACTGGCCGCCGATCTCCAGCATGGCGCCGTCGATGGTGTCGGTCCAGGTGCGGCCACCCACGCGGTCGCGTGCTTCGAGCACAGCGACGCTGAGTCCGGCCTTCTTCAGTTCGCGTGCCGCCGTCAGCCCTGACGGTCCGGCGCCGACGATCACAACGTCGCGATCAAGATTTTGCATGATGTCCTCTCCGTGGCCGTCCGTGGTGGCTGACCAATAAATGAATGCCATTCATTTATCTCCATAGTAGCGTCGGAGACGCCCCGTGTGAAGGCCCGATGGAATAATGCTGGGGACACAGGCAGCAGAAAGGCCTCCGATGCCCGCACCAACGCCCACCCCTTCCGCCCTCCCGGCTGGCTCCGTGCGCCGCCGCGCCGGTCGACCGACAGCGGCGATCCTCGACCAGGACGGCATCACGACGGCGGCGCTTGAGCTGATCAGCAACAAGGGTTACAACGGACTCACAATGGCGGCCCTGGCACGATCCCTTGGCGTCGCGCCGTCTGCCCTGTACAACCACGTAGCCTCCAAGGATGACGTGTTGCTACTGGTGGAAGACCACCTCGCGGCGATGGTGGACGTCTCCGCCTTCGGCGTAGAGCCATGGGATGTAGCAGTGCGTCGCTGGGCGTGGTCCTACCGCGACGTATTCTCGGAGCATACGCCGCTGATCCCCGTCATTGCAGTACTTCCGGTGGCAAATGCACCCAAAACATTGGCGATGTACGAGGCCGTGACGGCAGGCTTCCGCGATGCAGGGTTCCCCGAAGAGAAGATCATCTCGGCAATCGTCGCTTTGGAGGCGTTCGTCTTCGGGGCTGCTTACGACGTCACCGCGCCGGAGGACATTTTCGACGCCGGCAGCCTCGCCGGGCAGGTCCCCAACTTCACGGCCGCCGTGGACCGGTTGGCACTGGAGAGGCACGCGCGGCCGACAGATGTTGCATTTGAATTGGGGCTTGAGGCGTTGATTACTGGTTTTGGGGCGTTGCGGGGGTAGTTGGGTTCGTCCGCAGGTAAGACTGAGTCACGAACATCTTCTGCTCTTCACAGTGGCCCGGCTATTTCCGTCGCCAAATTTTTCGGCCGGAGCTTTCATCCTTTTCGCCCGACAGCCGGAGACTCCTTACGGGAGTCCTGGCGGCGAGGACTCCGCTGCCCACACCACACAGCGCCACAACAACCGCGATTCCGATCATGTTGGGTGTAAATTCCAACGAAATGGCTCCGTTCTCCGTACCTGGGATGGCCGAGAAAACACCAAGCAAGACGACGCTGTTGTCAGTGAAGATGGCAATGATTGCTGTGGCCGCGCAGATGAGGAATGCCAGCGCAACGCCGCCCGCCGTTCCACCTAGGGCCGCGCCTACAATTTTTGTCGTCTTGTTCACGAATCGGATTCTCTCTCATACCGGGCGGATCTTCGGCGCGTGCCACTAGTACCCCTCTTGTAGCACAAGTCCTAAACTTGTATCCTAAGTGACAGGCAAGGAAGCCGTCCCACTAGGAGAACCATGAGCACCGTAGATCTCATTCGCCACGTCAAACTGTCCACGGCACGTTTGCCCCTCACCGTACCGATCAGCGATGCCAAGGTCTTCACCGGCCGCCAGAAGCCTATGACCGAGGTGGTGTTCCTCTTCGCCGAGATCACCACGGAACAGGGCCACAGCGGCATCGGATTCAGTTACTCCAAGCGCGCCGGCGGGCCTGCGCAGTACGCCCACGCCAAGGAAGTCGCAGAGGGCATCATCGGCGAGGACCCCAACGATATTGGCAAGATCTACACCAAACTCCTCTGGGCCGGTGCCTCGGTGGGCCGGTCCGGCGTGGCAACTCAGGCACTGGCCGCCATCGACATCGCACTCTACGACCTCAAAGCCAAGCGTGCCGGACTCCCCCTGGCCAAACTGCTGGGCTCCTACCGCGACTCAGTGCAGACCTACAACACCTCCGGCGGCTTCCTCAACGCCACACTGGACGAGGTTAAGGAACGCGCCACACAATCCATCAACGATGGCATCGGCGGCATCAAAATCAAGGTGGGCCTGCCGGATTCCAGGGAAGACCTCCGCCGCGTGGCCGGAGTCCGCGAGCACATCGGCTGGGACGTCCCGCTCATGGTGGATGCCAACCAGCAGTGGGACCGGGCAACTGCGCTGCGCATGGGCCGCCAGCTCGAGGAATTCAACCTGATCTGGATCGAAGAACCCCTGGATGCCTACGACTTCGAAGGCCACGCGCACTTGGCCCAGGTCCTGGATACGCCCATCGCGACGGGTGAGATGCTCGCCTCCGTCGCCGAACACAAAGGACTCATCAACGCCAACAGCTGCGACATCATCCAGCCGGACGCACCTCGCGTTGGTGGCATCACCCAGTTCCTGCGGCTTGCGGCGTTGGCGGATGAAAGAGGCTTGGGCCTGGCCCCGCACTTCGCCATGGAAATCCACCTCCACCTGGCCGCCGCCTACCCGCGCGAGCCTTGGGTGGAGCACTTTGACTGGCTGGACCCGCTGTTCGAGGAGCGTCTGGAAACCAAGAATGGCCGCATGATCGTTCCCGACCGCCCCGGACTCGGCGTTACGCTGAGCGAGCAGGCCCGCGCCTGGACCACCGAGTCCGTGGAATTCGGCGCGTAATCTTGAACCCATGAGCCGAAACCTGACCGCGGATCTCGCCGCCGACCTTCGCAACCGCATCGTCGACGGCGTCATCCAGCCAGGCGAGAAGCTCCCCAGCGAAAACACCCTCATCAGTGAGTTCGGTGTGAGCCGGACCGTCGTCCGTTCCGCCCTCACCCGCTTGCAAGCCGAGGGACTCGTGGAGACCGAACGAGGGCGGGGCAGCTTCGCGCTGACCCCGCCCGCGGACGGCCCCACTCCTGCACCAGGAACGCGGGCCGTTGGCAGCATGGAAGAGCGGCTGCAAATGCTCGACTTCCGGATCGGCGTCGAGACCGAAGCCGCAGCACTTGCCGCCCGGAACCACACAGAACACCAGCTGAAGGCTACGCACGGCGCCTTGGAGCAGTTCATTGCGAGCTCAGGCCACCCGGCTCATTCAATGAAGGCCGATTTCGAGTTCCACCGGGCAGTCGCGGCGGCCAGCGGCAACCCCTTCTATACGGACTGCATCTCCGCCCTGGGCCAAACCATGATCACCATGCCCCGACCCCGCCTCGTTTCAGCCGACGAGCAAGATTCCCGTGCACGCTTCGAGCAAGTGGTCCACGAACACTCCTCTATATACGCAGCAATCGCAGAGGGCGACCCAGTGGCCGCCGCGGCCGCCATGCGCCTGCACCTGAGCAACTCACGACGCCGGTTCACGGGTTCCACGGGCAACTGACCTTCCGCCCGTCCCAAGTAGGTCGCATTTGAGGTCGTTCCCAGTGCTGGGAACGACCTCAACTGCGACCTACTTGGGTGCAGGGACAGCAAAAGAGCCCCGGTCCTAAGACCGGGGCTCTTCATATTGCGTGCGCGAGGGGGGATTTGAACCCCCACACCCTTTCGGATACTGGCACCTGAAGCCAGCGCGTCTGCCGTTCCGCCACTCGCGCGCAACTTCTTTTTCCGGACTTTGGCTGGTCTCCCAGCTTCGTTTCCTTCAAAAGCAGCGAGATCAAGCATAACGGACATCCGGAGCAAAACACCAATCGGCCGGTGGCTAGAGCCCCCGAGCAGCCCGAGAGGACCCCAGCAACAGCTGAACCGAAGGAAAATTTCAATCCCCGCCTCCCGCGCCAGCAAGGGCCGGGAATGAACTTTTCCGGGTCGTAAGGCGTTGTGGATTAAGGCCATTCCCAGTCAGTCCCAGTAGTATCGGGGAGTGGAAGGGCCGTCAGGCGCGTACTTCGCCGTGTGCGCAGACGGCGCAATAGGCGGACTATCGACCAGGCACCGCGGGTGCCGCGGCAAGGAAAGGAGAAGGACCATGGGTTTGCTGGACAAAGTCGAGCGCGGCATTGAAAAGGCCGTCCGCAACGTCTTCTCCACGGGGTCGCGGGCACGTGTTGAGCCAGTGGAGATCGCAAGCAAGCTGAGGCGCGAGTTGGACAACAAGTCCATCACCATCGCGGCCGGGCGGACGCTCGCTCCCAATGTTTTCGATGTCCTCCTCAGCGATGAAGACTTCGCCCGGGCTCAGGAATGGGGAACACCGCTCGCCGAGGAACTGTGCGACGTCGTTATCCAGCATGTCCGCAGCCAGGGCTACACACTCCAAGGCGCGGTCCGCATCTCGTTCCGGCGCAATGACGAAGAACGCGCAGGACATTTCGAAATCAATTCCCGGACCGAGAAATCATCCGATAACGCGGCTCCTGCTCCACAAGCTCCCCGCGCCCATGTTCCTGCTGCTCCGGCACGGCAACCCACTCGCCTCCAGCCCGTGCTTGACATTGGTGGCCAGCGGTATTCCCTCAACGCCCACTCCGTGGTGCTGGGCCGCTCATCCGAAGCCGACATCCTTGTCGATGACACGGGTGTCTCACGGAAACACCTTGAGGTCCGCACGGAGAATGGCGGCACCTGGGCCGTTGACCTCGGCTCCACTAATGGCAGTTACGTCAACGGGCATAAAGTGAACGGCAGCGTGGAGCTTACAGACGGCTCAACCATCACGATGGGACGTACCAAGATCATTTTCCGCCTCCTCCCCCAAACCACGGGTGGCCACGCGTGAACGACATCAGCGAACTGACCATCACAGCGCTTCGCTTCGGGTTCCTCCTTTTGTTGTGGGTCCTGATTTTCAGCATTGTGACCACCATGCGCCGCGACTTCCAGATTGGCCGCAAGGCCGTCACTGGCGTTCCCACCGCACGCGAAGTCCGCAAACATCCTGAGCTCGCAGCTTCTCCGCCGCCGGCAATCCAGCATGCGCGCACACTAGTAGTCACGGAGGGCCCCCTCAAGGGCACCACGGTTCCCCTGGCCGCCAGCCCAATCCTGCTCGGCCGCGCACAGGAGGCCACGCTTGTCCTGGAAGATGATTACGCTTCCGGGCGGCACGCACGCCTGTTTCCGCAGGGCAGTCGCTGGTTTATCGAAGACCTCGGCTCCACGAACGGCACCTATCTGGCCGATCAACAGCTCACCCGCGCTTTACCGGTTGAGCTTGGCGTCCCCGTGAGAATCGGCAAGACGGTCATTGAATTGAGGCCGTAGTCCATGGCCTCTCCCGAGACCCCCAAGGGCCAGGAAAAGGCTGCGGAGCGCCCGCTCATCATGCGCTACGCCGCGCGTTCCGACGTCGGACGGATCCGCTCCAAGAATGACGACTCCGCTTATGTGGGCCGCCATCTTGCAGTCGTGGCCGATGGCATGGGCGGTCACGCTGGCGGTGATGTTGCTTCCGCTTCAACGGTCCTGGACATGATCCACCTTGATCAAGACGATTATCCGGAGGGTGCGGACACCGTCCTGGCCGACGAGATCCAAACCGCAAATTCCCTGCTCTCCGAACTTGTCCACCAGAACCCCAAGCTTTCCGGTATGGGCACCACGGTCACTGCACTGCTCTTGGAGGGCCGCAAGCTTCACTTCGCCCACATTGGCGATTCCCGCGCCTATCGGCTGCGTAATAAGAAGTTTGAGCAGGTCAGCATTGACCACACGTTCGTGCAGCGCCTCATCGACGAAGGCCGGCTACGCCCGGAGGAAGCGGAGACGCATCCGCACAAAAACGTCCTCATGCGCGTCCTTGGCGACGTCGATGCCAGCCCTGAGCTGGACTTGGACGTCCTGGACGTCGAACCTGGCGAACGCTGGCTGCTGTGCTCCGACGGACTCAATTATGTGGCTGGCCACGTGGTCGAGCGCATGGTCCGCGAGACCAAGGACTTACGCGAATGCGCTGAGATCCTGGTAGATCTGACGCTGGAAGCCGGCGCCCCGGACAACGTCACCGTGGTGATGCTGGAGATAGCGGAAGAGACCGACGACGACGTCAACACGGCCGCCGTCGACGTCGTTCCGGCAGCGGCACTTGCCGCGGTTGACGAGCCCGAGGCAGTCACGGCCACCAAGTCCGCCGATGACCTGGCTGCGGACAAAGCGGCAGGTGCCAAAGCCGAGTCCCAGGCTAAAGCCGCGCGGGATGCCGATGCTGGCTCATCGTTCAGCGCGGGAAATCCGGGTGACGAAGAGGACGAGCCCGAGACTGCGTTGTCGGACGAGTCCACAGAACCTCCCACCACTACCGACCCCCATCTGGGTGAACATCTGTCGGCTGAAGTACTACGCGAGGAATTGGCCAGTCGCCCCCACGAACTTGTTGGCGCGGCAGCCACGGCTGCTGAAACGGGCTCCATTCCCACCGTCGCCGGCCGCACCGTCGCACGCAGGGCAGCAACGGTCCTCACGCATAAAGCTGAGCAAGACCGAGTTGAGATCGAAGAACCGGCACGTCGCCGTGTGCGTTGGCTGATGCCTGCTGTCGCGGCCGTCGTTGTGCTGGGCGTGGTAGTTGGCCTGTGGCTTGGCTATGCCTGGACTCAGACGCGCTATTACGTAGGCGAATACGATCAGCGGGTCGCCATCTTCAACGGGATCTCTCAGAGGCTCGGACCCATTCAGCTTTCCCGGCTTGAGGCCGTTACCGATATCAGGGTGGATTCATTGCCGGAATACGGCCAGCAGAGCGTACGCCAGACAGTTCCGGCGGGTGACCTCGACAGTGCACAGGGCATTGTGGAGAACCTGAGGAACACTGGCAGCGCTTCAGCCAACTGCCCGAGCACCCCGCCCACGGGTTCGGCAACGACGACGCCGACCCCGTCAGCCACTGTGCCCATACCCAGCACGGCTGCTGTTGCCAGCCCCACTCCTTCACCCGTCCCGACTCCCTGTGAGGCGGCCAAATGATCCAGACTGAGATAGCACCAAAGCCCCGCCGGAATATTGAGCTGGTTCTCATCGTCCTGGCCCTTGCCGTCGGCATCGGCGCAAGTGCGTTGGTGAGCATCAACTCGGAATCCGGGCTGGATAGCGACTTTTGGTTCCAGTCGAGCCTCCTTGCGGTTGCAGCCTTTGCTTTCCACGTGGTGCTCAGGCTCCGGGCAAAATATGCCGATCCAGTAATACTTCCGATCGTTGTAGCTCTCAATGGCCTCGGGCTTGCGTTGATTCACCGCATGGACGGCCCTGCGGACGATACGGGCAACAATCAGCTTCGCTGGACACTCATTGCCATGGCGGTCTCGATTGCTGTGATCTGGTTCCTCAAGGATCACCGCATCCTTCGCCGCTTTACGTATATTTCCTTGGCGGCGAGTGCTTTCCTCCTAGTCCTTCCCCTGATTCCGGGAATCTCCGCTGGCGAAATCCTGGGTGCACGCGTGTGGATTCGAGTTGGTCCCATGACGTTCCAGCCGGGTGAAATCGCCAAGATCACCCTCGCTATATTCTTTGCCGGGTATCTATCCTCCAACCGGGACCTGATTCTGTTGGCCGGCCGGAAGATTGGCCCCATGCAGTTCCCGCGGTTCAAGGACCTTGGCCCCATGATTACAGCCTGGCTTGTGAGCATTGGTGTTCTCGTCTTCCAGCGCGACCTTGGATCCTCCATCCTCTTCTTCGGCCTCTTCATCGTGATGATCTACGTGGCCACAAGCCGGATCTCGTGGGTGGTCATCGGACTGCTGCTGATTCTGGGCGGCGGCTTCATTGCCTCCCAGATCTTCTCCCACGTTGCATTCCGCATCGACAGCTGGATCAATGCCTTCACGCCTGAGGTGTTCGGCAGGTCCCCCGGAGGTAGCGGTCAGATCGTAGAAGGTTTGTTCGGGATGGCCGATGGCGGACTGGTTGGCACAGGCCTTGGCCAGGGCAGGCCGGATCTGGTGCCCTTCGCCAACAGCGACATGATCGTTGCCCTCATCGGTGAGGAGCTGGGCCTGATTGGCCTCTTCGCCGTGGTGATGCTTTATCTGTTGCTCTTCACCCGCGGCTTTCGTGCAGCCTTGGGAACCCGCGACGCGTTCGGAAAACTGCTCGCCTGCGGATTGTCCTTTGCGATTGCCCTGCAGTGCTTCGTTGTCATCGGCGGAGTTACCCGGCTCATCCCATTGACGGGCCTCACCACTCCGTTCCTTGCCGCTGGTGGTTCCTCACTGCTGGCCAACTGGATAATCGTTGGCCTGCTGCTCATGATTTCCAATACAGCCCGCGGCCCGGTGGACACCACACCCATGGTCAACAAGCCCCCTGCAAGCAGTAGCACCCCGGGAACACGTAAACCGGCCACAGGCCAGACACCAAGCGCACCAACAGAGGCGGTGAAGCAACAATGAACCAGGCTATTCGCAGTAGCTGGATGGCTGCCGTCGCCATGTTCGCGTTGATCTTCGGCGCCATCAGTTACGTTCAGGTCATTGGCGCTGATGACCTCAACGCCAATCCTTGGAACCAGCGCGCCGTTCTGGCGTCATTCTGTAATGAACGTGGCTCCATCATTGTGGGCGGAAAGCCTGTAGCTGAGTCAGTCACCGGAACAGAATCCTGTGCGTTCCAGCGTCAGTACAACCAGCCGGAGCTCTATGCCGGCATCACCGGATACTTCTCCAAGTTCTTTGGTTCCACCGGCCTGGAACAGTCAATGGGGGAAACCTTGGCTGGAAACTCCGATCAGTTGTTCCTGGACCGCATGAGCCAGATGTTCCTGGGCAAGGAGCCCAAGGGCGCATCAGTGGAGCTGACCCTGGACCCTGCCCTCCAGCAACTGGCTTTCGACCTCATTCCTGAGGGGCAGCGCGGTTCCATTGTGGTCACCAACCCCAAGACCGGCGCCATCCTCGCGATGGTTTCCAAGCCGTCATATAACCCCAACTTGATTGCCTCACATGACCGCACCACGGCAGAGGCCAACTACGCTCAACTGAACCAGATTCCCGGCATCAACCTGAACCAGAACGTCAGCGGCCCTACGGGTAACCTGCTCTCGCCCGGATCAGTCTTTAAACTCATTGATACGGCGGCTGCGCTGAACTCGGGCAAGTACAACAAGGACAGCGAACTGCCGAACCCCAGCAGCCTTCCCCTGCCAGGTAGCAGCGCCAGCCTGCCCAACTACGCTGGCGGTAACTGCAACGTTCGCGAAACAGCGTCCTTCGCCTTTGCCCTGGAACAGTCGTGTAATACTCCGTTTGCCAGCATCGCATTGGACCTTGGCCAGGATGCCATCCGGGAGCAAGCCCAGAAGTTTGGCTTTGGCGAAACATTTGGCGATCAGCTCAAGCTCCAGCAAGCCGTCAGTGTCTTCCCGGAGGACCTCGATCAGGCCCAGTTGGCCCAGTCATCGGTGGGTCAACGCGACGTGAAGGCCACACCGCTCCAGATCAACCTGATGACGGCGGCAATCGCCAACGGCGGCGTGCAAATGAAGCCCAATTTGGTTGGAGCCATCCGTGCGCCCGATCTCCGCGTCATCAACGAACCCAAGCCTGAGGCGCTCCGCACCAGCACCACGCAGCCCATAGCGAGCCAGATCACCGAGTGGATGACAAGCGCCGTGGATAACGGCATCGCCAGGGGAGCAGCCGTTCCCGGGGTCAAGGTAGCCGGCAAAACCGGCACGGCCGAACTCGGTGATTCAGGTTTGAACAACTCATGGTTTACCGGGTTCGCCCCGGCAAACGACCCGCAAGTAGCCGTCACCATTGTCATGGAGAGTGTGGACGTGCAAACCGGGGCCCAGCTAACCAGTCCGAACGCAAAGAAGATTTTTGAGGCGGTGTTGAATAAGTGAGGCCTACTTCGGGAATCACACTCGGCGGCAGGTTCCAGCTGACCAGTCGCATTGCGATTGGCGGCATGGGCGAGGTCTGGAAGGCCAAGGACCAGATCCTCGGCCGGATCGTTGCCATCAAGGTGCTCAAGGAGGAATACACGGGTGACCCCGGGTTCCTTCAGCGCTTTCGTGCCGAGGCGCGTCACACCGCCCTTCTCAACCACGTGGGCATCGCCAACGTTTTCGATTACGGCGAGGAAGCCGGTTCGGCCTACCTGGTCATGGAGCTCGTGCCCGGACACCCGTTGAGCGGCATCCTCGAACGTGAGCAGGTGCTCTCTCCGGACATGACGCTCTCCATCATCTCGCAGACCGCACGTGCCTTGGCCGTTGCGCACGCTCAGGGCCTCGTCCACCGCGACATCAAGCCGGGCAACCTGCTGATCACGCCTGACAACCGCGTCAAAGTCACCGACTTCGGCATTGCCAGGTTGGCAGACCAAGTACCGCTCACACAGACCGGGCAGGTCATGGGCACCGCCCAGTATCTGGCTCCTGAGCAAGCAACTGGCCAGACCGCAACGGGTTCTTCGGACATCTATTCGCTCGGCGTCATCGGCTACGAGTGCCTCACCGGCCACCGTCCGTTCTCCGGTGAATCCCAGATTGCCATTGCCCTGGCCCAGGTGAATGACGCACCGCCGCCCCTTCCTGAGACGCTGCCCACCCCCGTGCGGGCACTGCTGATGTCCATGCTGGCCAAAGACCCCAAGAACCGCCCGGCCAACGCCATTAAGCTGGCCGAGGCCGCGGAAGCCATCCGCAACGGCGATATCGCCACGGCGCACGCCGCCGTGCCCGGCATGCTGTTGTTTGAATCCAATACCGGCCCCATCACGGCGCCGGTCGACACCGCAACAGCACCCACCGGCGTCGTCACCTCGCCTTACGGCAAGGAACAGTCGACGACGGCGACGTCCGCACTGCCGGTGCTCGGCGCCGGGGCTGCGGGAGCTGCTCTTGGGGCGGCCGCCGCGTCTTCTGATAACCCCCTGACGCGTGCAAACGCACTCGAGGCCGAGCGTCAGCTCAATGACGACGACGGAGAAGTGGTCTACACCGAAGAAGATAACTTCGACGATCCTGAGCCGGAACGCAAGAAACGCAGCCCGTGGACCTGGCCCCTTGTTGCCCTGATCCTGCTGGTCCTGTTTGCCTTGGTTGGTTTCCTGATTTCGCAGTCGGGTTTCTTCTCGCCGAGCCCCGCACCCACTGAATCAACCACCACGAGCCCCAGCCGGAGCGCGAGTCCTACTTCCACCTCAGCTACGCCATCGCCACGACCCACGGAGACCTCTGAGGCGCCGCAGCCCACGCAGTCGGTTCCCCAGAAGATCAACATCATCCCCGAGGAGTACGTGGGTCAACAGTTCGAGACAGTCAGCGCGCAACTTCGTGCATTGGGCTTCGGAGTCGACGGCCAGGAGGTCTTCGACGACACAGCTGAGGCAGGAATTGTGACGACTCTGAATCCCACCGGACCTCGTGACCCTGGCGAAACCATCACCGTCACCTACTCAAAGGGCCCCCAGTTGGTCGCTGTACCCACTATCGGAGTCGGAGTGGATGAGGCGCGGATTCAGCAGGCCATCGAAGGAGCCGGTCTTTTGTGGGTTGCAGGAGAACCCGTCAATGGTGCCATCGGCCAGCAGCCGGGAACCTTCGTCCGTTCTTCACCGGCAGCCGGCACCCAGGTCCCTGCCGGGTCAACAGTCACTTACTACCTGTCCAGGGCACTGGTTCCGGTCGATCCCGGATCACCGACCGCCACCCCCACCGGCAGCCCGAGCGACTAAGTAAACCGCCATGTCAACGTCACGCCCAGGTCCTGCGCATCGAGAGGAGAGCACACCTGTGTCCTCCCAGCGCATCCTCAATTCCCGCTATGAACTAGGCGAGCTGATCGGTCGTGGCGGCATGGCGGACGTCTACCGCGGCACCGACACCCTGCTGGGACGGACCATTGCCGTGAAGGTGCTGCGCGCGGACCTCGCCCGGGATCCCCAGTTCCAGGCCCGTTTCAAACGCGAAGCCCAGGCTGTAGCTGCGTTGAACCATCCCTCCATCGTGGCCATCTTCGATACCGGAGAATATTCGGTTCCGGGAGGGCCCGGCGAGGACGTCCGGGTTCCTTACATCGTCATGGAGTACGTGGCGGGACGCACCCTTCGCGACATGATCAAGGCGAATGAGCTTGGGGTCGATGACTCCATCGGTTTCACTTTGGGCGTCCTTGGCGCTCTCGAGTACAGCCACCGCGCAGGCATCGTCCACCGCGACATCAAGCCAGCCAATGTGATGGTCTGTGCCGACACCGGCGATGTGAAGGTCATGGACTTCGGCATCGCGCGTGCCATGGCCGATTCCGCCGCGACCATGACGCAAACACAAGCCGTAGTGGGAACTGCGCAATACCTTTCACCGGAGCAGGCCCGTGGTGAAACGGTGGATGCGCGTAGTGACCTCTACTCCGCCGGTTGCCTCCTTTTCGAACTGCTGACCAGCAGGCCCCCGTTCATCGGCGACAGCCCGGTATCAGTCGCCTACCAGCACGTCCGCGAGACCCCGGACCTGCCCAGTGCCCACAACCCGGAAGTCACCGAAGCCCTGGATTCAGTCCTGGTAAAGGCCCTTCAGAAGAGCCGGACAGATCGATTCCAGGACGCTGCCGCCTTCCGCCGTGCCCTGCGCGCAGCCAGCAACGGCATTCCTGTACCTGCGGTGGCGGCGAGTGAGGCCCCCACGGACCCCAACGACCTCGTGGAACCCGAAGACCCGGCAACAGAGCTTTTGAGCACCACCGCCGTGGGCTTCCTCGATGCAGGTCAGTTCAAGGACGAGCCAGTTGATCAGCCCCAGGAAGAGCCTCTTCCCTTGGGCCTCCCACCCGAACGTGAGCTGCCGGCGCGCCAGAAGTCCCGCCGTCGTGCCTGGGTTGCCACCTTGGTGATTTTCACGATTCTGGTGCTGGCTGGCGGTGGCTTCTGGCTTTACAGCCTCATGAACATGCAACCCCCGCCACCGGCAAAAATAGCCGTACCGCCAGTGACCAACATGTCCGAAAGCCAAGCGATCCAGGAACTCTTCACAGCCAAGCTGAAGCCCAAATCCGTGCGTGAGCCCAGCGACAGCGTGGCCAAGGATATGGCAATCGGCACGACGCCGATTGCTGGTGTCATGTTGGAACAGGATGCTGAAGTGATCCTGAAGGTTTCCAGCGGACCCAGCTCAGTGACCATCCCGGCGGACATCGTGGGTCGCACTGAACCGGACGCGCGCGAAGCCTTGCGCAGGCTCGGCATCACCGGCAACATCGTGACCACCCTGACCCACAGTCCCACCGTCCCCGCAAACGTAGTAATCAGCACGGCTCCCGCGCCGGGCGGCGCCATCGCCGTGGACAGCAAGGTGGAGCTGCAAGTTTCCACGGGCAAGGTCCTCGTGCCCCAGCTGATCGCGTTGCCCTTGGCTGAAGCCGAAGCGGCGCTCAAAGCCAATGGCCTGACCATGTCAGTGGTGGAGCAAGAGAACTCTCAAGTGCCGGCGGGCGTAGTCACAGCTCAAAGCGATGCCTTCAACACGGAGGTAGCCCAAGGCAAGATGGTGACTGTTACGGTGGCCAAGGCCCCGGCTCCACCGCCCACACCCACTCCGACGCCAACCCCTACGGAAACCGAGAAGGCGACGCCGAAGCCCACACCCACCAAGAAGTAAGGGGGCTTCTGCGTCTGTCGCGTCCGCCGACCTCTGCGTGCTGCTCCTTCGTCGCTTTGACGCACGCTTCCGGTCACCGGCCCGCGACAGACGGTCTTTGGGTTATTTACTGCTTGATCAGCGGGCTCAGCTTCGATGCACGTTCGGCTGCCCCGGTCATGCCCAGGGACTCCAACCAGTTACCCAGCATCTGGTATCCGCCTTCGGTGAGCACCGATTCCGGGTGGAACTGCACCCCGCATAGGGGAGCGGTCTTGTGCTGCAGGCCCATCACCACGCCGTTGGTGGTCTCGGCGGTGATTTCCAGGACGTCCGGGATGGAGTCGCGTACAGCCGCGAGTGAGTGGTAGCGCGTTGCCGTGACAGGCGAGGGCAGGCCGGCGAAAACGCTCTTGCCTTCGTGACTGACGGGGGAAGTCTTGCCGTGCATAAGTTCCGGCGCGTGAGTGACAACTCCGCCATAAGCCTCTGCGAGTGCCTGATGTCCCAAGCAGACACCGAACATAGGCTTGGCGGCCTCGCCACACCACTTGATGAGTTCGATGCAAACGCCCGCTTCGGCAGGGGTGCCAGGCCCCGGGGAGACGAGGACGCCGTCGCGGCTTGCTGCGAGCTCGGTGGCCTCGGCAAGCGTCACGTCGTCGTTGCGGACCACCGTTGTCTCCGCGCCGAGTTCCTGGAGGTATCCCACCAGCGTGTAGACGAAGCTGTCGTAGTTATCCACTACAAGGATTTTTGTTGTGCTCATGGCTGCTGCACTAAACCAATCGTTGAGTCGGTCAAAGTGGTGAATTGGGAGAACCACGGGAAGAGGAACTCGACCATCAGTACCAGGGCTACGCCCACTAGTACCAAGGATGTCAGAATCCGCACCCACAGGGGGCCTGGCAAATTACGGAAGATCCATGCGTACATCCGTTACCCCTTTCCGTGTGCCCGGGCTACTTGGGCGGCGATTTCCGACGGCGGTCCGGCTGAGGCAGGTTGCCAACTATCCAGCATTGAGTAAGCGATGATGCGTTCCTGTGCCCCAAACCGCGGGTTGCAACTCGTCATGGTGAGGATACTTTCCGTGGGCTGGACTCCCGGTTCGGTGGGAACGGGCATCAAGACGTCCGTGCGGTCCGGGAGGACAATCTGGTTATTGCGGAAGACGTAGGTGTAGTAGCCGTCGGCCGTCTGGATATAGATCTTGTCCCCGGGAACCAAGGTGTGAATGTTGTCCAGTACCGCGCCGTGGGTTTGGCGGTGGCCGGCTACTGCGAAGTTCCCCGGAGCGCCGGGCATGGAGGTGCTTCCGTAGTGTCCGAGTCCCAGGGTGTCCAGGACGTCCGAACCGGTGCCTTCGATGATAGGACGCGTGTAGTCGGGACCGAAGCGGGGGATGTACATAATCCCGATCATTCCGGCGTATGCCGGCGCCGGCGCAACCACAGGCGGTCCGTAATCCACAGGTGCGGCAGGTGCTGCCGGAGTTACGGGGCCGGAGAATTCCTGCGCGAAACTCTTAACCGCCTCAGTCTGCTTTGCGTCCGCTTGAACGTTGGTCCACCACAGCTCCCAGCCCACAAAGAGCAGAAGAACGATGCCCGCGGTAATCAGCAGTTCGCCCAGGATCTGGCTGATTTTTCGGAAGACATCCGAGGCCCGAAGACGCTTTCGCGGGCGCAGTTCCTGCCCTTGGCGGGCGGACGGCATAGCTGAAGCCGCCGTCTGCTGCTGATGCGCCACAGGGTCTCCTTGCATAGGGAGCGGGCGGCAACGGGCGGACCCAGGTTTGCGGCTAGACTTGACAGCTAGAACCAACCCGGAACGCCGTGTGGCCGTTAACCGCTGGAAATTTCCTTCCTGCAGGATATCAAGGCTGGCGGAACGGGTATTAACCGAACAGCCAGGAGGATCCGTGCCCGAGTCCAAGCCCCGCAAGCGGCCTGCCCGTCAGGCCCAGCAGACTTCCGCAGCGCAGCAGTACAAGCCGAACCCGGTTTGGTACAAGGCTGTCATGTTCGGCCTGATGATTCTCGGCCTGATCTGGATCATCACGTTCTATATCACCGAGGGACAACTCCCCATCCGCGAGTGGGCCTCGTGGAACATCGTTGCAGGCTTCGGCATCGCGATCATCGGCTTCCTGATGACCACTCGCTGGCGCTCCTAGGAATTCCGCACCTCACATTTCCGTGCCCGTGAACGTCTACAAGATATGAGCAGCCGGCACACCACCTTTGATTCCCCGTTGGGGCAGTTGACGCTTACTGCCCGCGGGGAATTTTTGACGGGCATCTTTTACGAGGGTCATTGGCATATGCCCGCTCCGGACTACTTCGGAATTCCCACTGGAATCGAGGACCCGGTCTTCGCGCGGACCCAAACCGAGCTCGCCGAGTATTTGGGTGGTCATCGGACGGATTTCGATGTCCCGTTCGAAGCCTTGGGCAACCCCTTCCAGGAGAAGGTCTGGGACCGGCTTCAGCATATTCCCTTCGGTGAAACGGTCAGCTACGGGGAGTTGGCATCAGAACTGGGGGACCCTCATCTGGCCCAAGCTGTTGGGTCCGCCGTTGGGCGCAACCCCATAAGCATCATCATTCCTTGCCATCGAGTGGTGGGACGCAACGGACAACTCACCGGCTACGCAGGTGGCCTTCGGAACAAGCGCTTCCTCCTGGAATTGGAAGAGCCGGCAGAAGTGCGGGAGGGCAAGCTTTTCTAATGAAGCCAGGGCAAATAGGCAACAAGAAGCCGTTCGAAGCAGTGGTGCGGGAACAAGGTGCCACCGTGCTTCGGGTGTGCCGTGCAGTTCTCGGTGTGCACGACGCCGATGATGCGTGGTCAGATACATTCCTGGCCGCCCTGCAGGCGTACCCCACCCTCCCGGCAGGGGCGAACGTTGAAGCCTGGCTGGTCACCATCGCCCACCGCAAGTGCATCGACCACGTGCGTGCCGGTACCCGCCGCGCCCTGCCGGTGGACCAACCACCCGAACAACGTTCCAGCCTCGGCATCCCCGGTGACGGGTATGAGGAATTGCTCGACGCCCTAACGGGCCTTCCGCCGAAACAACGACAATCCGTGGCTTACCACTACCTTGCCGGCCTTCCCTATAACGATGTAGCTGCCCTGTTGGGGGGCACAGCCGAGGCTGCCCGTCGCGCCGGAGCTGATGGTGTGAAATCACTGCGCTCCGCTCTTGCGGCACATCAGTCGCTGGCTCACACATCTCCGAAAGGTGATATCTGATGACCCTCGAACTCAGCCACGATCACGCCGAGGTCGTTTCCCTCCTGCACCCCTTGGATGCTGGACTCGAACCAGCCATTGCCAGCCTCCACGCCCGGTTAGCCCGCGATGCTCAACTCACCCACACCTTGGACATCGCTTACAGGGTTGTGGACTCCCCTGTAGGCAAGCTCCTCCTGGCCGCTACAGATCGGGGTATCGTCCGCATCGCGTTCGAACTGGAGGACCATGATTCCGTTCTGCAGCTCCTGGCAGACACTGTGAGCCCGCGGATCCTTCAGGCACCAGCGCGACTGGACGATGCCGCCCGGGAACTCGATGAGTACTTCAAAGGCATCAGGACGGAATTCGATCTCACGCTGGACTTCCGTTTGTGCCGCGGTTTCCGCCTCAACGTCCTGCGCCACCTGCCCCGGATCCCTTACGGCAGCACAGCCAGTTATGCCCAGGTGGCCCAAGCAGCCGGCAGCCCCAATGCAGTACGGGCCGTCGGCACCGCCTGCGCCACCAACCCTTTGCCCCTCATTGTGCCGTGCCACCGGGTTGTGAAGTCTGATGGGAGTTTCGGCGGCTACCTTGGTGGAAGTGAGGCCAAACGCGCACTGCTCCGCCTTGAGGCAACGCCATGAGTGACGACGCCCTGTTTCCGGTGGAACTTCTGCAGCCGGAAGGGCACGACGCCGGTCCCCGCCTGGTAGCGCCCGGCGCCGTCCATGTACCTGGTTGGCTCACGCTTGAGCAACAGCGGTGGATCGTGGCGCGATTTGGTGAGTGGACACAAGGACCGGTTCCCCTGCGTGCCGCCACCCTCCCTGGCGGACAGCAGATGTCAGTAAGGACTGTATGCCTTGGATGGCACTGGCAGCCTTACCGATACACAAGGGAAGCCACGGACGTCAACGGCCGCCCCGTGCTCGAATTTCCGGACTGGATGGTGCGCTTAGGGCGGCGGGCGGTGGAAGCGGCCTACACCTCCGGCGTTGAAGATGATGAAGCCCTGAGCAAACTGGCCAAGGATTACACACCCGATGCCGCGCTGGTGAACTTTTACGATGACCGTGCTGCCATGGGCATGCATCAGGACAAGGACGAACGCTCCAACGCCCCGGTTGTTTCGCTCAGCATCGGGGAGGCCTGCACGTTTCGCTTTGGCAATACGCGGACACGGACCAAGCCATATAGGGATGTTGAACTTCGCTCCGGAGACCTCTTCGTCTTTGGAGGACCATCACGGTTTGCGTATCACGGTATTCCCAAAGTCCTCCCGGGAACGGCACCGGACGGTTGTGGCCTCTCACGAGGACGGATCAACATCACCATGCGGGTTACGGGATTGTCCTGATGCCCCGGTGTCATCAAAAGAATGTCAGAGGCACCGGGCACACTGGCCCTGGAAGCTGAATTACCGTCCCATCGCCTTGGCGGTGTGGCTGCAGAGGAGCGTGCATGAACCCGGATAACGGCACCATCGTTGGCGAGGATGGGCTGGCGCGCCCATTGTGGGCCGCCTCGGATCCCCTCATGCAGTCCTACTACGACCACGAGTGGGGAATGCCAGTCCGCGATGAGCAAGGCATGTATGAGCGCATCAGCCTCGAAGCGTTCCAGGCCGGTCTCTCCTGGGCCACCATTCTTCGGAAACGGGATGCCTTCAGGAAGGCCTTTCTGGACTTCCATCCAGAAAGTGTCGCAGCCTTCACCGAGGCTGACGTGGAGCGGCTCATGCTTGACGCCGGGATCGTGCGCAACAGGCTAAAGATCAATGCCGCGATCACCAACGCCAAGGCCACCATTGCCTTGCGCGAAGAAGGGGGCCTGGTGGATTTCGTGTGGTCGTTCCAACCCGACAGGACGCCAACTCCCAGCTCAATGGCGGACATCCCCACCACCTCCCCTGAATCGATCGCGTTATCCAAGGCACTCAGAAAGAAGGGTTTCGCTTTCGTGGGGCCAACCACCATGTATGCCCTCATGGAAGCGGTGGGCATCATCGATACCCATCTGATGAACAGCCACCGGCGGGGTACCTCAGGAGTTTGGGCCTGAGCTAGTCCACAGCCCTTGTCCACAGAAGTGCGTAACTTTATCCACAGGCGTGGATAACTTCTGTGGACATCCACATACTTATCCCGAAAATCGGCAGCAACCCGGCGATCCCGGCCCCGAGGTCTGAGTCGTGGACTTGTACCCACTGTGTACCGCGCTGTGGATAGTGTCATAAACTTCACCCAGAGTTCAGCGTTCAGGGATTGCCTGATTTGCCCAAGGCCCCTCGAGCGATCCTCGGGCTGGCCTTTCCCCGATTCCAAAGTCTCCGTCATCATCTTGAAGAGTTGATAACTTACCCACTTAACAACAACCCCCAACCCACAAGTTATCCACAGATGGGGAAAAACATGTGGGTTTCCAATCACGGATCACTGGGTTTCCGGGCTCTACAGCGCTTTCCAGGACCTGAACTACACGTATGTAAGTTATTAACACTGTTGATAAGCCTGTTGAAAGGCGGCGTCCTGCAGGGTCATTAACAGGGTTATCCACAGACGTCGGCGACAAGGCGTGCTTTTCCACATATCAGCCCTCGCCGGGGACAAAGTTATCCACAGGTGTGGAGAAATGCATGCCATTCGGGGGATATCTATCATTCTGACGAGCATGCGGACGGTTAATGCGGCTAACTACACGGATGTAAGTTACTCACAGTGTGGATAACGTCTGTGGATAAGCTCCGGGAGTACGGTGTTTCCATGAAAAGCGACTTCAAGAAGCAGATCCCCAGTTACGGGGCCAAGCACGGCGTGTTCTCGGTGGTTACAGTGCCCTCCCTGCAATTTCTGATGATCGACGGTCACGGAGACCCCAACACGGCGCAGTCTTACAGGGACAGCCTGACTACGCTGTACCCCGTTGCTTACAAGCTGAAGTTCTTCAGCAAGAATGAACTCGGCCAGGACTATACGGTGATGCCACTCGAGGCTCTGTGGTGGTCGGATGACATGGAGTCATTCACTAGTACCAGGGACAAGTCACGCTGGGACTGGACGCTGATGAACATGGTCCCCGACTGGATCACCCAGGAGCACCTGGACGTAGCTCGGGAGACGGTCGCCAGGAAGGGGGATGCCCCGCTCTTGAAGGCACTTCGTCTGGAGCCTCTGCATGAAGGTTTGAGCGTGCAAACGCTTCACATAGGTCCGTATGACGATGAAGGGCCCGTGCTTGAGGAGATGCACAACAAATTTATACCGGAGAAGTCGCTGACGATGACCGGCAGGCACCATGAGATCTACCTCGGCGATCCTCGGCGTACCGCACCGCGGAAGCTTAGGACCATCCTGCGACAGCCGGTCAAAGAATGACGGAAGAGGGGTTTGCTAGCCAGCGGTGACGCGGAACCAGGTGGCCACGGCCAAGAGGCCTGCCACCAGAACCAGACCGCCGGTCTGCAGCAGCGCCTGGTTCTTGCCGCGAGGGGCGTAGGCGAGGGCAGCAGCAGCCAGGCCACCTGTGATCAATCCGCCCAAGTGCGCCTGCCAAGCGATGCTGGGCACAAAGAAGCCGATGGCGCCGTTAATGGCGATCAAGACCCAAAGTTGTTTAGTCTCGCCACCCCGGTGCCGCTGCACCACTAACATTGCACCGAACAAGCCGAAGATGGCTCCGGAAGCACCAACAACAGCTACGGGCGGGAGCATCGGCGTCATGACGAGATAGCCCACTGAACCGCCAATGGCGGAAATCAGGTACAAAGCGAGGAAACGGACGCGCCCGAGCAATGGCTCAAGGGCTTGTCCAAAGATCCACAACGTGTACATGTTCAGGACGATGTGAAGCAGGAAACCTTGTGAATGCAGGAACGCGGCCGTGAGCATCCGCCAGGGCTGCGTGTCCGCAAAGATGTTGGCAAAGGCGAAGTTTTGGAAGACGGCATTGCCGGGCGCAATCCACTGAAGGATGTACACCAGCACGCAGAGGCCGATGATCACGTACGTCACCAATGGCCGGCCCACTGCCAAGGCTCCGCCATACGGGGAACGGTATGTCGGCGTCGTACGTTTTTGTTCGTTGACGCAGTCAACGCATTGGAATCCGACGGCGGCCGCCCGCTGGCACTCGGGGCACGCAGGGCGCCCGCAGCGCTGGCACCGCACATAGGAGGGCCTGTCCGGGTGCCTGGGGCACACCGGAATATCAGCGGACGGCTCAGCCGACGGAATTCCGTAACTCATGGGCTCTGGTTCAGCGTGCGACTAGAGCTGTTCGATGTCGATGCTATTGATGACGACGTCCTCGACCGGGCGGTCACCCATGCCGGTGCGAACGGACTCAATGGCATCCACAACCTTGCGGGATTCCTCATCTGTCACCTCGCCGAAGATGCTGTGCTTGCCGAACAGCCAGTCGGTGTTCACGGTGGTGATGAAGAACTGTGAACCGTTGGTCCCCTTACCCATCTGGATGCCAGCATTAGCCATAGCAAGCTTGTACGGAGCGTTGAAGGTAAGTTCCGGGTGGATTTCGTCGTCGAACTGGTAGCCCGGGCCGCCCACGCCGCGTCCCAGGGGATCGCCTGCCTGGATCATGAAGTCCTTGATGATCCGGTGGAAGATAGTGCCGTTGTAAAGGGGGGTGCCGGTCTTGTCTTCGCCGGTTTCCGGGTGGTTCCAAGACTTTTCGCCCGTGGCCAGGCCAACGAAGTTGGCGACGGTCTTGGGGGCGTGGTTGCCGAAGAGGTCAACCTTGATGTCGCCGAGGCTCGTGTGGATCGTTGCTTTTGCGGTTGCGATGGTCATGGGAACATTCTTCCATGCAGGGTCAACGCCCGTCGGGCTGTAAAGCCGGTTCCGCGCTCGGTGAAATCCGGGACGAACTCGATCAGATGAATAGCCGGTGTTCCACAAGCGACGTAGGCTAGCAACAAACGAGCATGTGTATCGGGAGGTAGTTGTGAAGAAATCAGACCGTATTGCCCGCGAACTCGAACAATCAGTAACGGTCGGTGTGGATAACGCCCGCGACTGGGCTGCACCGCGTGTGGAAGCAGCCGTCAATTGGGCTGTTCCGCGTATCCAGCACGGCATTGACACCGCTTCCCCCAAGATCCAAGAGGGGCTGAAGTCCGCTGCGCACAACCTCGCCGACGGCGTTGCAGTTGTTACGCCGCGGATCCAGGACGGATTGGCGCACCTCGCGCCGAAGATCCATGACGTAGTTGAAGATGCGACGCCCAAGATCCAGGATGCGCTCAACAAGGCCACCCCTGCTCTTGGCCACGCACGGGACAAGGTAGTGGAGGAGTACCTGCCCAAGCTTTCGGACCAGTTGGGCCAGGCCTCGGTAGCCGTCCATCACGTCCTCGAGAACGCTCCTGCACAGGTTGACGCCGTGGCGCAGAAGCTGGTTGATTCCGGTGTTGTCCACAGCGTCCAAGAGCAGGCTCAGGCCACCGGCAAGCAGATCAAGGCAGTTACTGACCAGGCCAGCAAGGCCGTTTCCACCGCGCTAGTGAAGGAACAACCCAAGCCCAAGAAGCGCGGTTGGTTGATCGTCACAGTTCTTGCTGCCGCGGCTGCTGCCGGCGTTGCCGCTTGGAAGGCTTCCAAGCCAGTTGAGGATCCGTGGAAGACGCCTTCTCCGGTCACACCCACGCCCGCTCCTGTTCCTGCAACGAGCACCACTCCGGCTCCGGCCGATGCCTCTGCGACGGTCACAGCCACGGTTGCTGAGCCGAAAGCCTCGGACATCACGCCGGAGGAAGCCGAAGCTGAAGTCGAGCAGGCAACCAAGGACGCTTTCAAGAACGTTGAGGATTCCACCGAAAAGGTGGCCACCGATGCCAAGACTGCCGTCAAGAACATTGCGGCCAGCCTGCACAAGGACACTGATGGCAAGGACACTGACGCCAAAGGTGCACAAAACTAGAACCTGACTTACGGCCTCGGACGTGGGCCGTCAAGTCAAATAATGAAGGGACCTCGGCTACTGCCGGGGTCCCTTCAATGTTGGCCGGGTTGTCATCAAAGCCTCCCTCGGAGGCGCCGCCCGAGTGTTAGATTTGAGGGGATGTCAGCCGATAAACCCCTTGCGGGTGCCCTCCAGGATGTCCCGGAACCTCCGGGCGTGTCCATCGTCATCCCGGCGTATAACGAGGAAAGCGTCATTCGCCAGTGCCTCATCGCTGCCATCTACCAGTCTGTTCCCGCCGAAGAGATCATCGTGGTGGACAACCTGTCCACGGATCGTACGGCCAGGATCGTACGCCAGATGCAACAGGAGTATCCCGAGAGCCCCATCATTCTCCTGCGGCAGGAAGCCACCCAGGGCCTGATCCCCACACGTAACCATGGCCTGAACAACGCCACCGGGGAGGTGGTGGGCCGCATTGATGCTGACTCAGTCCTTGAACCGGATTGGGTGGAACAGGTTCAAAAAGCTTTCATGGACCCGTCCATCGCCGCAGCCACGGGTCCAGTGGTCTACTACGACATGCCGATGCGCCGGTTCGGGCTAAAAGCTGACGACAAGATGCGGCAGCTCATGCTCCGCTTGGCCAAGCACCAGTACCACTTCCTCTTTGGCTCCAACATGGCACTTCGCCGCACGGCGTGGGAAACCATACGTCATGAGGCCTGCCTTGATCCCAAGGACGAGATGCACGAGGACATCGATCTTTCCTTACATCTGTTCGAGCACGACCTCAAGGTGCAGTACCTTCCGCAGATGGTGTCCGGCATGTCTGCCCGGCGGCTCGAGGACTCACCGCGGGACTACCGCTACTACGTCCAGCGTTTTGATCGGACGTACAAGGCACATAACGTCAAGAAGATGGCCTTGAAGGCGCCTATGGTGGTGTTCTTCTCGGTGTACTTCCCGGCAAAGTTGCTGCGCGCCATCCACACGGCCAACTCTGCACAAGGGGCCCGCCGCGGCGGTGTATAAACGCCCGACGCCGGTGCCTCAGTCTGTGCCAAGCTCGGCCAGGCGCTGGTCTGGTTCCGGCCGCCCACGCCGTTGACCGGCGACAACTACTGCCAGTCCCACAAGGATCAGTGCCAAACCCGCATACGTGCCGGCAGGCAAGGTTTCACTCAGGAAAACCGCGGCCAGGATTGCCGCACCGGGAATCTCCAGCAGGATGATCATGGACACCAGCAACGGGCTCATGGTGGCCAGCAAATGGTTGAACGCCGTGTGCCCCACCAGCTGCGCACAGACGGTGATGGCAATAATGCCAAGCCAACCGCCGGCGTCGAACCCTATGAGCGGCTGACCGCTGAACAAAGCCAGCACGGCCACTATCGCCGCGCACATTCCGTAACACAGCGTGGTGTACGTTCCCGTGCCCATGGACTGGCGAGCCTTGCCGCCAGCAATTGTGTAGAGCCCAGCTAAGGCACCGCCAGCGAGGGCCAGGAGGTCACCCAGCAGCGCGTCCGGGGATGAACCCATGTCGAAGCCTGTAATGGCCACAACACCGCCGAACGCGATGCCCAAGCCCACGAGGACCGGCCACCTGTGCCGAGTACCGCGGAACAACTGGAAAACGGCGATCCACCCCGACTGCAGGCATACCAACGCGGTGGCAGCGGCCACAGACGTCAGCTGCAGTGCCGTGATGAAGCATGCGAAGTGGAACGCAAGTGCCACGGCGGCGACGGCCGACCACCCAAATTCACGCCGCGTGATCTTCCCGAATACTTTCGGCTCCCGGATGACCGCCGGGGCTGCCATTACTACGGCACCAATAGCGTTGCGCCAGAAGGCGATAGCCAACGCCGTCACTGAGGTGGCACCAAGTGTGCCGGCAATAAGCGGTCCGGAGGACGCCACGCCAAGAACACCGAGCGCGGCAATGAGAAGGGTCACGGATCTACCCTAGTGCGGCGGGGAGGCGCGGCAGTTCCGGGCCAGCAGTGCTTTTCCTGTTGGTCTACAACCCGCAAATGGGTGCGGTCCTTAAAAGCAAAAGTCCCGGTCATTTCTGACCGGGACTTTTCTTATGGTGGAGGCACGGGGACTCGAACCCCGAACCCCCTGCTTGCAAAGCAGGTGCGCTACCAATTGCGCCATGCCCCCATAAGAAGCAACCCGTCAATCATACCCCATGCCCGGACTGGTATTTACCAATCCGCACCGGGCTCCTCGGCTAGTCCACCGTGTCGGTCGACTTGCTCCAGACATCCTTCCGGGCTTCGGATTCCTGGGCTTTTTTATAGACCAGGACACCTGCGATTGCCGCTGCCACTACTACCAGCAACTTCTTCACAAGCACCTCATTCCGGTTCAGTTTTACCTGAACCTCTTTCGGTTCCGTGGGCGTACCAGGACTTGAACCTGGGACCTCTTCGTTATCAGCGAAGCGCTCTAACCGCCTGAGCTATACGCCCCGATGCCTCATCGGGCCGAGATATGACTGTACAGCACATCCCGGCCCGATCTCAAATCGAGGCAATTCCCCGGATGATTTCCGCCAATTTCAGCGTATTTTCGGGGATTTTTGTTAGTCGTCAGTCAGAGTGACACCAACGCCACCAACCAACGTTGCGGAAATGTTATACAGCACGGCCGAAAGCATGGAGAGTGCGGTCAACAGGACCACATTCACCACCGCGATGATGGTGGCAAACGATGCCACCTGGCCCAGTGAAGCAATCTTCTTCAGTTCGAACCCACTGCCTTCGGAACCCGCCAAGGTGCCGAGAAGGCTATCCACCTGATTAAAGATGCCTGTGAGATCCAACACGGTCCAGAGAACAATTGCTGCCACGACGGTGACGATGCCCAGTGCAACGGACAGCAGGAATGCCATCTTCAGCACCGACCAGGGGTCAACCTTGCTGACAAGGAGCCGCGCGCGGCGAACCTTTGCCTTCGGGGCCGGCTTCACGAGTCCCGGTCCACCTTGCGCAGGACGCTGGGCCGCGGTGCCTGCGGGTCGCTGGCCAGGCTGCGCAGGACGCTGGCCGGGAGCACCGGCGGGACGCTGAGCACCAGTGGCAGGACGCTGGCCGGGAGCACCAGCCGGTCGTTGCGCGGAGTTGGTGCCGCCTGCGGGACGTGCTCCTGCTGCTCCGGCACCGGAAGAACCGGCTCCGGGACGCTGCTGTGGCCGTGCAGGTGTTCCTGCCTGTGCGCTGCCCGAGGGCTGCCGGAGTCCGCCGGGGACACCTGTGCTCGGCTTGGGATATGAGTCGGAATTACTCACTCGTTACCTCCGGTATTGTCTTCGTTCAGCTCCGCGCCCGTTTCGATTTCCGGGTCTGCGTCGTTTTCCGTTTCGTCCGTCACGGTCGCCTCGGAGGCGCCGTCGTTTGCAGCCAACGTTACGTCATCGTCGAGTCCGTCCTCGGATTCTTCGACTTCCAAGCCGCGTTCACTGTTGCGCGCAACTTCGATAATGCGGTCGTTCTTGTCCGGCTTGGCGAAGATGACACCCATGGTGTCGCGACCCTTGGCGGGGACGCCCGTCACGGCCGAGCGGACCACCTTGCCACCCTCCATGACCACCAGGACTTCATCCTCTTCCTGCACGATCAGGGCACCAACGAGGTCACCGCGGTCTTCAGCAAGCTTGGCCACCTTGATGCCCAGGCCACCACGGCCCTGCAACCGATACTCGTCCACGGCGGTCCGCTTGGCGTAGCCGCCCTCGGTCACGATGAAAACGAAAGAGCCGTCCTGAACTACGTCTGCGGCGAGCAGTTCGTCGTCTTCACGGAACTTCATACCGGTCACACCGGACGTGGCACGGCCCATGGGACGCAACGCATCGTCAGTGGCCGTGAAGCGGATGGACTGGCCCTTGCGTGACACCAGGAGGAGGTCATCGGTTTCACTGACCAACTGGGCCGAGACAAGCTCGTCCTCATCGCGCAGGTTGATGGCTATGACGCCGGCCGTACGGTTGGTGTCATAGTCCTCCAACCGTGTCTTCTTGACCAAGCCGTTCTTGGTGGCCAGGACCAGGTACGGAGCCTGCTGGTAGTCCCTCAAGTCAAGGACCTGGGCGATGTGCTCATCAGGCTGGAAAGCCAGCAAGTTGGCAACGTGCTGGCCCTTGGCATCGCGGCCGGCTTCTGCCAGTTCGTAAGCCTTAGCCCGGTACACGCGTCCAAGGTTGGTGAAGAACAGCAACCAGTGGTGTGTGGTGGTAACGAAGAAGTGCTCCACCACGTCGTCGCCACGCAACTGCGCACCCTTGATGCCCTTGCCGCCACGCTGCTGCGAACGGTAGTTGTCGCTGCGGGTGCGCTTTACGTAGCCGCCACGGGTGATGGTGACAACCATTTCCTCTTCGGGGATCAGGTCCTCCATGGACATGTCGCCATCGAAGCCCATCAGGATGTGCGTACGGCGGTCATCGCCGTGCTTGGCAACGATCTCCGCGAGTTCCTCGCTGATGATCTGGCGCTGGCGTTCCTCGGACGCAAGGATCGCGTTGTATTCCTGGATCATCGCTTCGAGCTCGGAGTGGCGGTCCTGGATCTTCTGGCGTTCCAGGGCAGCCAAACGGCGCAGCTGCATGTCCAGGATGGCGCGGGCCTGGAGTTCGTCGATCTCCAGGAGCTCCATGAGTCCCTCGCGGGCCGCTTCCGTGGTGTTGGAGGCGCGGATAAGCGCAATGACTTCGTCCAGCATGTCCAGTGCCTTAAGGAGTGCACGCAGAATGTGCGCTTCTTCCTCGGCCTTGCGCAAGCGGTAGCGGGTGCGTCGAGCAATGACGTCCATCTGGTGCGCAACCCAGTGCCGGATGAAGGCATCCAGGCTAAGCGTGCGCGGGACGCCGTCGACGATTGCCAGCATGTTCGCCGAGAA
Organism: Paenarthrobacter sp.; assembly: GCA_031179305.1. Classification (GTDB taxonomy): domain Bacteria; phylum Actinomycetota; class Actinomycetes; order Actinomycetales; family Micrococcaceae; genus Arthrobacter. The sequence goes on from JAPSHX010000009.1 coordinate 99,149, forward strand.
ATTGTCCTGCAGCTGCGTGTGCTTGTACAGGTTGTTGAGGACCACCTTGGCCACGGCATCACGCTTGAGCACGATCACAAGGCGCTGGCCGGTGCGGCCCGAGGTTTCATCGCGGAGGTCCGCGATGCCCTGGATCTTGCCGTCCTTGACCAGTTCGGCAATCTTGATGGCCAGGTTGTCCGGGTTGGCCTGGTACGGAAGCTCTGTCACCACCAGGCACGTGCGGCCTTGGAGTTCCTCCACATTGACGACGGCCCGCATGGTGATGGAACCGCGGCCGGTTCGGTAGGCGTCTTCGATGCCCTTGTGGCCCAGAATGGTGGCGCCCGTGGGGAAGTCGGGGCCCTTGATACGCAGCAGTAGTGCTTCGAGAAGCTCTTCGCGCGTGGCGGTGGGGTTTTCGAGCGCCCACTGCACGCCTTCGGCCACCTCACGAAGGTTGTGCGGCGGAATGTTGGTGGCCATGCCGACGGCGATACCCGATGAACCGTTGACCAGCAGGTTGGGGAAACGCGCCGGCAGGATGGTGGGTTCCTGGTTCTTGCCGTCGTAGTTGTCCTGGAAGTCGACGGTTTCCTCGTCGATGTCGCGGACCATTTCCATAGCCAGCTGGGCCATCTTGGTTTCGGTGTAACGCGGTGCAGCCGCGCCGTCGTTACCGGGCGAACCGAAGTTGCCTTGGCCTAGTGCCAGCGGGTAGCGCATGGTCCAGTCCTGGATCAGGCGGACCAGGGCATCATAAATCGCCATGTCGCCGTGGGGGTGGTACGTACCCATGACGTCGCCCACAACGCGGGCGCACTTGTTAAAAGAGCGGTCGGGGCGGTATCCGCCGTCGAACATTGCGTACAAAACGCGGCGGTGCACCGGCTTGAGGCCATCGCGGACATCCGGGAGGGCTCGGCCGACGATAACGGCCATGGCGTAGTCCAGGTAGGACCGCTGCATTTCCGTCTGCAGGTCCACCTGTTCCACACGGTCAGTCAGCACATCGCCCTCAAGGATGACGTCATCGGCGTTGGATTCCGCCGGGACTTCGGGAGTTTCGTCACTCATAATCTAAGGTTTCCGTTTCAGGTATATGTCAGTTCTGGAATATTCAGGTGCCCTTGTGGGCCCCTAGATATCGAGGAACCTGACGTCCTTGGCGTTCTGCTGAATGAAGTTACGGCGCGATTCGACGTCCTCGCCCATCAGGACTGAGAAGGTTTGATCGGCGGCCAGTGCATCATCCATGGTGACCTGCAGCAGCGTGCGACGATCCGGGTCCATGGTGGTATCCCACAGCTCCGTGTAATCCATCTCGCCCAAGCCCTTGTAGCGCTGGATGCCGTTGTCCTTGGGCAGTCGCTTGTTCATCGCGGCACCCTTGCGGATGGTTTCATCGCGTTCGCGGTCGCTGTAAACGTAGTCGTGGGCTGCGTTGGACCATTTGATCCTGTACAGCGGCGGCTGTGCCAGGTACACGTAACCGTTCTCGATAAGCGGGCGCATGTAGCGGAACAACAGCGTCATCAACAGGGTGGTGATGTGTTGGCCATCGACGTCAGCATCGGCCATCAGGACGATCTTGTGATAGCGGAGCTTAGCGATATCGAAGTCCTCACCAATGCCCGTTCCGAAGGCGGTGATCATGGACTGTACTTCGGCGTTGCCCAACGCCTTATCCAAACGGGCACGCTCCACATTCAGGATCTTGCCTCGCAGCGGCAGGATGGCCTGGGTCTCCGGGTTGCGGCCACGCTTGGCCGAACCGCCGGCCGAGTCACCCTCCACGAGGTAAACCTCACAACGAGAGGGATCCTTGGAGGAGCAGTCAGAGAGCTTTCCGGGCATGCCGAAGGACTCCAGCGGGCTCTTCCGGCGGGCATTATCACGGGCCTTGCGGGCTGCCATGCGTGCTTGGGCAGCGGAAATGGCCTTACGGATGACATCGCGGGCCGGGCCGGGATTCCGTTCGAGCCAGTCACCCAGCTGATCCGTGACAACGCGCTGAACGAAGCCCTTGACCTCGGAGTTGCCCAGTTTGGTCTTGGTCTGGCCTTCGAACTGCGGCTCGGAAAGCTTCACGGAAATGACGGCCGTCAAACCTTCGCGAATGTCATCACCGGTAAGGTTGTCTTCCTTTTCCTTGATAATGCTCTTCTCACGCGCATAGCGGTTGATGAGCGAAGTCATCGCGGCACGGAAGCCTTCTTCGTGCGTTCCACCCTCATGGGTGTTGATCGTGTTGGCATACGTGTGGACACTTTCCGAGTAAGCGGTGGTCCACTGCATGGCAACCTCGACGGCGATGTGCCGCTCAGTGTCTTCGGTTTCGAAAGCGATGACGTCCTCGTGGACGATTTCAACCTTCTTACTCGAGTTCAGGTGCTTGACGTAATCCAGCAAGCCGTCCGGGTATTCGTAGACGACTGTGCGGTGCTCGGCTGCGATTTCGCCCTCTGTTGCCACGGCATCCAGATCAAGATCGTCATTCCCGTCGCGGTTAACCGGGCGCTCATCCGTCAGCGTGATCCGCAGGCCCTTGTTGAGGAAGGCCATTTGCTGGAAACGTGCACGCAGAGTCTCGAAATCGAACTCTGTTGACTCGAAGATGGTGCCGTCCGGGTAGAACGTCTGGGACGTCCCGGTCACGTCGGTAGCTTCGCCCTTGACGAGTTCGCCCTGGGGCTTACCGCCGTCGGCGAACGTCATGCGCCAAACATGACCTTGACGGCGGACTTCGGTGTCAACCCGGCGCGACAGCGCGTTCACCACGGAAATACCCACACCGTGAAGGCCACCGGAAACGGCATATCCGCCACCCCCGAACTTGCCGCCGGCGTGCAGGATGGTCATGACCACTTCAACAGTGGGCTTGCCCTCGGTGGGGTGAATGTCCACGGGGATGCCGCGTCCATCGTCCACAACGCGGACTCCACCATCAGCGCGGAGCGTGATTTCGATGTGGCTGCAGTAACCAGCCAACGCCTCGTCAACAGAGTTGTCCACCACTTCATAGACCAAGTGGTGCAGGCCGCGGGGACCGGTTGAACCGATGTACATGCCGGGGCGCTTGCGCACGGCTTCGAGACCTTCCAGCACGGTAATATCGCTGGCACCGTACTCCCTGGGCGCCTCCGCGGGCGTGTCAGGCTTGGGAACAGTCTCCTCTTCGGGCTCTACTGCCAAGGTCTCTGCATTGTCGTTAGCCACAGGCGCTTTCGACTCCTCTGTACTCGATGTCGGCCGTTCCCGGAGCTGCCCACGGCGAACCGCGGCCGCCAACGGGCACGTGACTGATTGCGCCGTTTACTCCGACGAAGGGGTCCCCGATGCCACAAGAATGGATTCAGGATCCGACGACGTTTCACCGGCGCTCAGTGATCTACTCCAATTCTATCGTGGAAAGGCGCGAATCCTTGCAAATACGGGGACAGCCGAGAGCTGAATGTGGCCGTAGGAGACCACTGGCCCTATCTTCAATGGCCCTGCGGTGGTCCCGACGGGGGCCTATACGACCCGGGGGCGTTGAAACGCCCTGCACGCCGTTTAGCCGTATGTGTCTCTCGGTCCGCGACCGTTAACGCTGCGACCGCCTTTTCGCCAACTTGGAGCTGAAGGTCCCAGCACCTGAATACTGGTAACCACTCCTTCGCCCAGTTCATTGCGGAACATCTCCAAGAGGCTGGTGCTCAACAGCCGCAGCTGCGTGGCCCAGGCCGTGGAGTCGCAACGAACGTGAAGGGTGGTGTCGGTGAAACTCTCCGGAGTGCAATGGGCGGAGATATCCGGCCCCACCAAAGTCTCCCACTCCGCCATGACCGAGCCGACCGCCACAGGAGATGTCCAACCGCGTTCGGCCACCAAACGACCTACTACTTTTCCAAGTCCCAAGGGATCACGGCCGCTGCCGTGGAATTGGGTGAAGCCCCTGGTATCCCGCAGCCCTTTACGTTTCGGAGCGGATCCAGGCCTCGGTGCGCGTTGCCGTACTTCGCCGCGGGCAGCTGCCGCTTCGCGCATCCGGTTCAACGCCGCTTGGGCAGCGTCAATTTCATCCGGCTCACGGCCGGGTTGAAGTCCGTCGTGGCTATCCTTCGCCATCGATGCCTCCCGGAACAACGGTTACGCGCCGTCCGGCCAGCTCCTCGGGAATATCGGCATCGACGGCGGCAGTCACCAACACTTGCTCGGCACGGGCGACTATTGCAGCCAGTTTACGCCGACGCTGGACATCGAGTTCGGCGAAAACGTCGTCGAGGATGAGAATCGGCGCGGTGCCACCGGTTCGGGCGTCATCCAACATCACATAGTAGGAAGCCAGGCGCAGAGACAGGCACATGGACCACGTTTCACCGTGAGACGCATAACCCTTGGCAGGGGCCTGTCCCAAAACAAGTTCCAATTCGTCCCGGTGCGGACCTACCAGGGAGATGCCGCGTTCCAGTTCCTTTTTCCTTGACGCTGCAAAGGCCTGGATGTAGCGCTCCGTGAGTTCGTCAACGGATAGCAGCCGGAGGTCATCACCCGACGCCGAAGGCTCTGTTCCCTGGTCGGCCGGCCCGCCGTCGTCGTCCAGTACACCCCGAATGGTTGAGCGATAGACAGCTCCCGCATCCTTTGAGCCATCAGTGAGTTGGGCATAAGCGCTGTTCAGGTGGGGACGCAAGCGCTCCACAAGTTCCAGGCGTGCGTGCAGGAGCTCCGCGCCGGCACGGGCCATGTGCTGATCCCAGACATCCAGGGTTGCCTCGTGCCCGGCGGTGAACTTGCCGGCACGGGCCGATTTCAACAGGGCATTGCGTTGCTTCAACACACGGTCATAGTCGCTGCGGGTTGCGGCGTGCCGTGGAACGAGGCTCACCAGCAGCTCGTCCAGGAAGCGCCTCCGGTTCGAAGGATCGCCCTTGACCAGCGCTAAATCCTCGGGTGCGAACAAGACCGTTTGGCAGATTCCCAAAATGTCCCTGGCCCGGACCGGGTTGCTGCGGTTGATGCGTCCCCGGTTCGCCCGTCCGGAATTGATTTCAAGCTCGATGACCGTTGACTGCTCGCCACGGACGAGCTTCGCCCGGATCATGGCGCGCTCCGTGCCGAAACGAAGAAGCGGAGCGTCCGTGCTGACCCGGTGGGAACTCAACGTGGCCAGATACCCGATGGCTTCCATGAGATTGGTCTTGCCGATTCCGTTGGAACCCACCAAGACCGTCACGCCGGGGCCGAGTTTCAGGTCGACCTGTGCATAGCTTCGGAAATCCGTCAGCGAAAGATGTTCGAGGTACACGCCGTTTGCAGGACTCCTGCGGCCTAGTTGGCCGGACGGGTGGCGTGTCCGCCGAACTGGTGGCGCAATGCGGAAACCATCTTCATGGCAGGTGAATTGTCTTCGCGGGAAGCAAAGCGGGCAAAGAGCGCAGCAGTGATTGCGGGTGCGGGCACAGCGTTGGCGATTGCTTCTTCCACGGTCCAACGGCCTTCGCCGGAGTCCTCGACGTAGTCATCGATCGAAGCCAAGCCCGGATCTTCGTCGAGGGCCTTGACCATGAGATCCAAGAGCCAGGAGCGGACAACCGTGCCCTTTTGCCACGCACGGAAAGTCCCCGGAAGGTCCTTCACGATGTCCTTCGCAGCCAGCAGTTCGTAGCCCTCGGCGTATGCCTGCATGAGGCCGTACTCGATGCCGTTGTGAACCATCTTGGCGTAGTGTCCGGCACCAACTCCACCAACGTGGACGAAGCTGTCTGCCCGTTCACCTTCGGGACGGAGTGCATCGAAAACCGGCATGGCCAGTTCGATGTCCTCGTCGGCACCACCTGCCATGAGGCCGTAACCGTTCTGGAGGCCCCAAACACCGCCTGATACACCGCAATCCGCGAAGCGGATGCTCTTTTCGGCGAGTGCAGCAGCGTGCTTCTGGTCTTCCGTGAACCGTGAGTTTCCGCCGTCGATAACCAAGTCGCCCGGACTCAGCTTCTCTCCTAGCTCCGTCACGACGGCATCAGTAATCTCACCCGACGGGACCATCACCCACACCAGCCGTGGCGTTGGCAAAGCAGCGATGAGTTCATCCACTGACATGACATCCGTGACATCCGGATTGCGATCAAAGCCTGTGACCTCAATGCCGCCGTTTCGCATGCGTTCCCGCATGTTGAAACCCATTTTTCCGAGGCCGATCAGTCCGATGTGCACAGTGTGAACTCTTTTCTGTGGAGGTGGCGGGAGACGGTACCGGGCTGGGGCCAATTGGCTCGCAGCTAGTTGGGAAGGCGGACCGGCATCACTAGGTAGCGGTAGTCATCCTGGTCTTCGCCGTCTGCTTCAGCCTGGGCCGTGATCATGGCCGGTTTCGGGGCGGTGGTAAAGGAGAATCGAACGTATTTGGTTTCGATGACGCTCAAGCCTTCAACCAAGTAGTGCGGGTTGAAGGCAACCGTGATGTCTTCACCGGAAAGCTGGGCTTCCAGCTCCTCGGAAGCCTGAGCATCTTCACCAGTACCGGCGTCGAGATTCAGTAGTCCTTGGGTGAAGGCAAGACGGACCGGGGTGTTTCGCTCGGCCACGAGCGAGACACGGCGAACGGCCTCAACGAGCTCCTGGGTCTGGACTGTTGCGTGGATCGGCGTGGAATCGGGGAAAAGTGAGCGGATCTTGGGGTAGTCGCCGTCAACCAGAAGCGAAGTGGTGGTTCGTCCGCCACTTTCGAAGCCAATGAGACGGCTGTCGTCGTCAGCAAGGGCGAGGTTGATGTCTCCACTGCCACCCAGGGTTTTGGCTACTTCGTTCAGGGTTTTGGACTTGACCAGAGCGCTGGTAGAGATGCCCGGAGTTACAGGCTTCCACGGGACCTCGCGCATGGCGAGGCGGTAGCGGTCCGTGGCAAGGAGTGTGATGAGGTCATCCTCGATCTCCATGCGGACGCCGGTGAGGATCGGCAGGGTGTCATCCTTGCTTGCTGCAATGATCACCTGCGAAACGGCCTGGGCGAAAGCGTCACCCGGCAGGGTACCGCTGATCGCGGGAAGGGCCGGAAGGGCGGGGTACTCAGTCTCCGGCATGGTAGCCAGGTGGAAGCTGCTTCGGCGGCAGGTGAGAGTGACCTTGCTGCCATCTGTCTCGACGTCGACAGGAGCCGACGGAAGGCTGCGGCAGATGTCTGCCAACAAGCGACCGGACACCAGGATGGTGCCTTCAACAGCGATATCCGCGGGGATTTCCAAACGGGCTGAGGTCTCATAGTCAAAGCTGGACAGGCTAACGGTTCCCGCCTCGGCTTTGAGGAGGAGGCCGGAAAGCACAGGTACGGGCGGCCGCGGAGACAACGACCGCGCGGTCCACGTAACGGCTTCTGCCAGGACGTCGCGGTCGACTCTGAACTTCACGGAAGGGTGCCGCCTTTCATTGCTGCTGCCATGTAGTAGCTGCGGCTTCCTGCTTGGAAGTCGCTAAAACTTCGCAGTCCTGCACCGGAACCTGCATGGTCCGCACTTAGCGAACTACAAGAAGGCTTGAGGATGGGAGCGCTGCTGACAGCTTAGCCGGAAGATCTGCGATTAACCCATCCCTGTCGGGCAGGACTCCCCGTATGTGGACAGTGCGGGCCGGCCACGGCCTGGCTGTTGGTCTGCAGTTTTGCGGGACTGGATCGGTGGCAGAACGAGATTGTTATTTGAGGGATTTCAATTTTTTGGGATTCGTAGTGTTAATAACTGCTGTGGAAACTGTGGATAACCCGATCTCACCGCGTCGTTCCGGGGTTAAGCCCTGTTCACGGATTGTGCGTTAACTGGGTTTTAAACAGGGTGTGGATGGGGACAACTCCCAGGACGGTTTTTAACGATCCACAGATGGCTTAAGGGTTTTAAGCCCATTAACCGCGCTTGTCCCCTTAAGTATCCACAGGCTTATCCACATGCACCTGTTAATAAGGTATGTAGTGCGGGGCGCAGTGTGGATTTCAGGAGTCCCGCTGCTGCTGTTTGATGCGGTTGGTCAGCTCGGTGACCTGGTTGTAAATCACACGACGCTCGGCCATCAGCTCGCGGATCTTGCGGTCCGCGTGGATGACAGTGGTATGGTCGCGCCCGCCGAGCTCCTGGCCGATCTTGGGCAGGGACATGTCCGTCAGCTCGCGGCAGAGGTACATGGCGATCTGCCGGGCCGTCACCAGAGTGCGTGTACGGGACTTGCTGCAGAGCTCTTCCATGCTGAGCTTGAAGTAGTCAGCTGTCTGGTCCAGGATCTGCTTCGCCGTGATTTCCTGGGCACCGTCGTCGGTGATGAGGTCCTTCAGAACCATCTCAGCGAGGGCCACGTCCACAGGTTGGCGGTTGAGGCTCGCGAACGCCGTGACGCGGATCAGCGCGCCTTCAAGTTCGCGGATGTTGCTGGAGATCTTGGAAGCGATGTACTCCAAGGCATCGTCCGGCGCGGAGAGACCCTCGCTGAGGCCCTTCTTGCGAAGGATCGCGATACGGGTCTCCAGTTCAGGGGGCTGGATATCCGTCAGGAGGCCCCATTCGAAACGGGATGTCATACGGTCTTCGAAGCCAGCCAGCATTTTAGGCGGCTGATCGGAGGTGATGACAACCTGCTTGTTGGCGTTGTGCAGGGCATTGAACGTGTGGAAGAACTCTTCCTGGGTCCGGTCCTTGCCCGCCAGGAACTGGATGTCATCGATCAGGAGCACGTCCACGTTGCGGTACGTGGTCTTGAAGCTGGTGCCTTCGTCATCGCGGATGGAGTTGATGAAGTCGTTGGTGAACTCTTCCGAGTTGACGTAGCGGACCCGGATGCCGCTGTAGAGCCGGCGGGCATAGTGTCCGATTGCGTGAAGCAGGTGGGTCTTGCCCAAACCTGAATCGCCATAGATGAACAAAGGGTTGTAAGCCTTAGCCGGAGCTTCAGCCACGGCCACTGCGGCCGCGTGGGCAAAGCGGTTCGATGAACCGATCACAAAAGTATCGAAGATGTACTTCGGGTTCAGTCTGCCGAACTCATGCGAGGTACTCGGTGGTGTGGGCTGCGGTTTCGGTTCGGCGAAATCGGATACTGCGGAAAGCTCGACGGCGGGTTCGGGCTCTGAATGGACAGGTACCAGATCGGTGTCCACATCGATTGCACAGCGGATGTCATCCGAGAAGACATTGCGGAGGGCATCGTCCAAGGCATCCTTAACCTGCGTCTGAAGGACCTCGCGGGTAAGTTCATTGGGGACGGCCACCAGCAAGGTTGAACCGATGAGGCCCTGTGCCTGGGCGAGGATGACGAAACCGCGCTGACGGGGTGAGACCCGGTCGTCTTGTTCCATGAGGCTCAGCACCCTGCGCCAGGAACTTCCGACAGTGTTGGCGTGGTTGGCTTCGTCTACTGTCATCAATCAGTTCCTAAATACTTGCTTGCCGGCGTTGCTGGCAGCCGAAGTGTCTCCGGCGGCGCTGTTCTGGGCGATAATCCACAGAGTTATACACAGCGGGTGGACATTGGGCTACTGAGCCACTCTAGGGGATGAATTCCTTAGAAGATAGCTGGGAAGTTGCCTGTGGATAATTACACGGTTGTGGTTCTCAAATGCGCCCTGTGAGCCACTTCATCCACAGGCTGGGAACGTCACTTGGACACAGCTGTGGATAGCTCTGCGGCAGGCTCCCGGTTTGACTGTGGGTGCCTTTTTGCCCTAACGTTGTGAAGTCCTTTGTGTCCGCTTTTGAGATCAGTTGTAAGTCCGTACGTTCAACGTACGGAAGGCAACGGCGGCAGGCACATACAAAACTTAGCGTCGGCCAGTTCTTCCCCTTTTTTGATCGGGTGGGCGCACCTTTGATCCACTGGAGTAACTAACGTGAGCAAGCGGACTTTTCAGCCGAATAACCGCCGTCGGGCCAAGAAGCACGGCTTCCGCCTTCGTATGCGCACCCGTGCCGGCCGCGCCATCCTGGCTGCCCGTCGCGGCAAGGGCCGCGTCGAACTGTCGGCGTAAATAACTGACTTGTCGGTCAGGGTCTTTTCGCGGGTTCGACGGTGCTAGCCACCCCTAACCGTCTGCGGGCGTCTACCGACTTTTCAACAACTGTACGTTCCGGCGTCCGCAATGGACGCCGGAACTTAGTGTTATATACGGCCTCTATCGGGGCCGGGGAGCCGAGTCGAATCGGCTTCATTGTCTCCAAAGCCGTCGGGAACGCCGTGACCAGGAACCTCGTTAAGAGGAGACTGAGAGAAGCAGGCGCACTGTCCTTGCACACGCATGGAACGGGTCTGGCGGTAGTAGTCCGGGCGCTGCCCGCAGCTGCAACAGCCAGCTGGGAGCAGTTGCTCTCGGACTACAACGCCGCACTGGCAGTGACGACGAAGCGATTGGGTGGCTCAGCTCCACGCAACGCTTCGACCGAACACAACGGCACCACAACGGAAGGGACACCGCGTGCATGACATAAGCACCGCCGTCGTTCCTTCCTCAAGCGACCCCTCCGGGAAGGTTCCGCATCGGAGCCTTCCGGCGGCGGTAGGCACGTTCCTCTGGGAGCTGCCCCGCAACATCCTCATTCTCTTGCTGAAGTCGTACCGTAAGGTCGTCTCGCCCCTGTACGGTCAGGTTTGCCGTTTCTTCCCCTCCTGCTCGGCCTACGCCTTGGAAGCAGTCACGGTGCATGGCGCCGTTAAGGGTAGCTGGCTCGCAGCCAAAAGGCTCGCCAAATGTCACCCTTGGAACGCTGGTGGAGTGGACCATGTCCCCGCCGGCCACCGTCATTGGCCTGAAGGCCGGACGCCCACAATTGTTGTACTGAACAATCCGGACCAGTTCCTGGCTGCTCAGGCTGATGAAGAAGGCCGCTCGGCGGCCTAACGAATAGGGATATCGTATGGACTTCTTTGAAACAATCATGTTTCCGTTCCAATGGCTGGTGTCAATCATCATGGTTGGCTTCCACGAGGGACTGAGCTTCCTTGGAATGCCCGGTGCGAACGGCTGGACGTGGACTCTGTCCATCATCGGCCTTGTGTTGGTGATTCGTGCTGCCCTGATTCCCGTCTTCGTCAAGCAGATCAAGGCGCAGCGCGGCATGCAGCTGCTGCAGCCTGACCTGAAGAAGCTGCAGACCAAGTACAAGGGCAAGACTGATCAGCTCTCGCGTCAGGCCATGGCCCAAGAGCAGATGGCCCTGTACAAGAAGCATGGGACCAACCCGTTCTCGGCTTGTTTGCCGATGCTGATCCAGATGCCGTTCTTCTTCGCCCTGTTCCAGGTACTGTCGGGTATTTCAAACCGCGCTGACCAAGGCCAGGGCATCGGTGCAATGAGCCACGAACAAGTGGTTCAGTTCGACCAGTCCAGTATTTTTGGCGCACCGCTGTCTGCGTCGCTGCTGCATGGTGGGGCCGGAGGCAACGAAGCCTCGGTTTGGATCCTCTCCATCATCATGATCATCGCCATGACTGCCTCGCAGTTCATCACGCAGAAGCAGATCATGGCTAAGAACATGTCCGAAGAAGCAATGGCCAGCCCGTTCATGCGCCAGCAGAAGATGATGCTCTACATCCTGCCGCTCGTGTTCGGTATTGGTGGAATCAACTTCCCCATCGGTGTCCTCATCTACTGGACCACCACTAACCTCTGGACCATGGGCCAGCAGTTCTTCGTCATCCGCCGCATGCCTACTCCGGGTTCCCCCGCCGCTAAGGCACTGGAGGAGCGCCGTGCCGCGAAGGGCCTGCCCCCGCTGCTGGGTGGCAAGAAGAATGCTGCCGCGGACGCTGCCGCTGAAGCCGAAGCTGCCGCTGCGGCAGCCGCCGAAATCAGGGCCCAGCGCGTCCAGCCACAACGTAAGAACAGGAAGAAGAAGTAATGTCTGCCGAGAGCACCGAAGAAGCAATTACCGCTGTGACTGAAGACCAAGAGGACGCGCAGGAAGAGACGCAGTCCAAGACGGCCAGCCGATTGGAAGAGGAAGGCGATATCGCCGCCGACTACCTTGAGGAACTCCTGGATATCGCCGACATTGACGGTGACATTGACATTGAGGTCCGCAACGGACGCACGTACATCTCCATCGGTGCTGATGAAGAGTCTGCAGCGTTGGACAGCCTCGTAGGGCGGGACGGTGAAGTGCTGGAAGCCTTGCAGGAACTGGCCCGCCTCTCGGTCCTTTCCGCTACCGAAAGCCGTTCACGCCTCGTCCTGGACATCAACGGTTACCGTAAGGAACGCGCCGGAGTGCTTCAGCAGATCGCCGAGGATGCCGTAGCCAAGGTCAAGGCGGATGGTGGCACGGTTGCCCTTGAGCCGATGAGTGCATACGAGCGCAAGATCGTCCACGACGCCGTTGCTGACCTCGGATTCGTCTCCGAGTCCGAGGGCGAAGGCGCCGGCCGCCACATCGTCGTTTCGGCTGACTAGCAGCCCATGGTTGAAATCACCGCAGCTGAACTGGAAGCGGCCGAGAAGATCTTTGGGGATCGCTTGGATCTTGCCAAGCGCTACGTGGAACACCTGGCTACGTCAGGGATGGAACGAGGGCTGATTGGCCCCCGTGAGATTCCGCGCCTCTGGAGTCGTCACGTCCTGAACTGTGCAGTAATTGAGTCTGCGATTGCCATGGACAGCCATGTTGCCGATGTCGGATCCGGTGCGGGCCTTCCCGGTCTCTGCCTGGCAATTGCACGCCCAGACCTCGATCTCACGTTAATTGAGCCGTTGGAGCGTCGTGTTATCTGGCTCCAGGAAGTTGTGGATGACCTCGGCTTGGACAACGTCACCATCATGCGGACCCGGGCTGAGCTCGCGGTTGGAATGGTAGATGCTGACGTCGTTACAGCACGTGCAGTTTCTGCCCTTTCCAATCTGGCCGGTCTCACCATCCCACTCCTGAATGGTCATGGTGAAGTGGTGGCAATCAAGGGACGCAGCGCGGCTGAAGAGATAGAGAAAGCAAAGAAGGTCATACGCAAACTTGGTGGCGTGGAAACGTCAGTTGTGGTTTGTGGACAGGAGCTTTTGGAGGAACCCACCACCGTGGTGAGGATCATCGTCAACAAGCACGGAAAGACGGCGTAGGTCCCGCTCGGTTTCCCGCGTGTCGGCGGTCGAGCGGTTAGGCTAGAGAACGGCAGCAAGCGCCGAATGAGAGTGAGAGTGTGACCAGTGGGTAGTAGTGAAACCTCCACGCAGCGAATTCCCCCGTTTATGTCTTTGGGGTCCGCGCGGGCCATGGCCACACCCTCTGCATCTCTCCAGTCCGCGATAGTGCGCACTGATTCGGTTGATAATGCTGCCGTTTCACGTGAAACTGTCTCAGATGGAGTGCGTAACGTCATGGATTCCATCGATGATTCGAGTCCCATCGCCCGTCAGTTGGCTAACGAAACCCGACGCCGCGAACGGCTGATCGGACGGGAATTGCCCAAGCCGGACAAAACCCGTATCTTCACCGTTTCCAATCAAAAGGGCGGCGTAGGTAAGACCACCACTACCGTGAACATCGCTGCTGCCTTGGCGTCCGCCGGTCTCAACGTGTTGGTGATCGACATCGACCCTCAGGGAAATGCCTCCACAGCTTTGGGTATTGAGCACCACGCTGACGTAGACAGCATTTACGATGTGCTTATCAACGATCTTCCCCTCAAGGACGTTGTAGCTCCATGCCCTGACATACCCAACCTGATCTGTGCGCCCGCCACCATTCACCTGGCTGGCGCCGAGATCGAGCTTGTTTCACTCGTGGCCCGCGAGCAGCGACTTCGCCGTGCCATTGACGTCTACGCCAAGGAGAGGGAGAGCAATGGAGAGGGCCGGCTGGACTTCATCTTTATCGACTGCCCTCCCAGCCTCGGACTTCTGACAGTCAACGCGTTCTGCGCCGCCAGTGAGGTCCTCATTCCCATCCAGTGCGAGTACTACGCCCTGGAAGGTTTGAGCCAACTGCTCAAGAACATCGAGATGATCCAGAAGCACTTGAACGCAGACCTCGTTGTCTCCACCATTCTCCTGACCATGTACGACGGCCGCACGAATCTGGCTGCGCAGGTTGCGTCCGAGGTTCGCCAACACTTCCCTGAGCAGGTGCTGGGTGCTGTAGTTCCTCGGTCGGTACGCATCTCTGAAGCTCCGAGCTATCAGCAGACCGTCATGACGTACGATCCTTCTTCGAGCGGCGCGCTTTCCTACATGGAAGCAGCCGCCGAAATAGCTGAACGCTAGAATTCTTGAAACACTGCAACAGCTTGGGCCGGTCCGTGCTCGGCTATTCCATCGGAGGGATGAATCAATGAGCGAAAAGCGAAGGGGCCTCGGCAGGGGTCTTGGGGCTCTCATTCCTAGCTCGGCCGCGGCCCAAGGGAACGGTGCTGCACCTTCCCGTCCCGTGGATCTGTTTTTTCCGGAGGCACGGAAAGCTGAGGAGTCTGCAACAGTAGATCCCGTAATTGAGGAATCGGGTTCTGGCGATGCCAAGCCTGCTGCTTCGAAATCACCTGCCAAGACCTCGGTGACGAAGTCCTCAAGCACCAAGACATCGACGTCTGTAGGGTCGGGTTCGAAACCCGCAGCTTCACGCACTGTCGCTGCCGTCAAGCCAGATTCTGACGAAGCAGGTTCGACGGCGACCGCCGCGCCTTCCACTGCATCCCCGAGCTCCTCTCCCGAGGTGGAGTTGGTGGAGGTCCCAGGAGCTCGGTTTGCTGAAATTCCCGTGGGTGACATCCACCCGAACCGCAAACAGCCTCGTTCGGTCTTCGATGAAGATGACATGGCTGAACTGGTGCACTCTGTGCGGGAAATCGGGGTCCTCCAGCCAATTGTTGTACGTACTTCTACCGAAAAGGGTGGAGAACCGTATGAATTGGTTATGGGTGAACGTCGCTGGCGTGCAGTGCAGGCCGCGGGACTCGAAACGATTCCTGCGATTGTTCGTGATACCACCGACGATGACCTTCTCCGCGATGCCCTTCTGGAGAACCTTCACCGTAGCCAGCTGAATCCGTTGGAAGAAGCCGCGGCCTACCAGCAACTTCTGGAGGACTTCGGAACCACACATGAGCAATTGGCCGACCGGATTGGTCGTTCCCGTCCACAGGTGTCCAACACGCTGCGTCTGCTCAAGCTTCCGCCGTTGGTTCAGCGTCGTGTCGCCGCCGGTGTCCTGTCCGCTGGGCATGCCCGTGCTCTCTTGGCACTCCCGGATGCTGCAGCGATGGAGCGAATGGCACAGAAGATCGTGGCTGAAGGAATGTCAGTCCGGGCTACCGAAGAATCGGTTGCTCTGTACCAAGATCCCACCACGCCAGCTAAGAGCAGCATCCCCAAGCCGAATGCGCGGCACGAACGTCTGGACTACTTGGCGTCGTCGCTATCAGACCGTTTAGACACGAACGTGAAGATCACTTTGGGCGCACGTAAGGGACGTGTCAGTATCGAGTTCGCCAGCGTTGAAGATCTCAACCGAATTATGGATGTCCTTGGCCCTGGGGCCGACGACTAGATCCAACAATCAATTGAATGGGGCTCACATACGATGTGGGCCCCATTTTTCTTGTTGAACTGACGCCCGAGGCCAATTTCATGTATATACGAAGACGGCGATCTACCTGAGTTTCCGTGTTTCACGTGAAACGAACTACCTTACGTTGGCAAAGGTTCGGTAGGCAACCCGAAGGAGGTAAGGTAGCCCGCAGGTACGACAGCCCGAGTCCGTTGGTAGTTTTGGTTCAAGGGCGCTGCCCGTCAGCACTGCTGCTCCCTCTTGGCATAGTGCCCCCTGACGCAAAGACGACTAGACGTCAGAGTGTATTACCCCGAAGCTCTTCGGTACGTAGGAAGTGCCAATGGTCTTACCGTAAGTCTGCCGCCAGCCAAGACATCTCTATCCGAAGGCTAGGCGAGGACCGCTTCTTGTACACACGTCAACCAATTTTGAGACTGACTGCGTTGTGACTATCCCTTCCCGCATGGAGTCGGTACATTCTCCGAAGCCGATCGCATCGAGCAATTGGCTCCGTATACGTAAAGGTATTGAGGAGGGCTTGGTTGTCCTTGTAGATGATGGCGGAGATAGCCACATACTGGTCGGCAGTGCTACGGGGGCTAGACGACGTAGAAGTGGGTTTCACGTGGAGCATTCCGACTGGGGCCCATCACTGGACGTATTTTTGGTTCGGTGGGATGGTCTAGTGCACGACGGTTCCAGATAGGGCCTGGGACCGGACAGAATATGTTTTGAGCGTCCAGCTCAATACCGTCTTGATGTGGATTTGAAGGCCCGCGAAAGCCAATGTCCTACAAAGTGGAGATGTTTCACGTGAAACACGCGGCGGTACGACTGACGCCGAGGCCAGTGTAAGGCGTTGTTAACAGAGAGAGCCACATGTATCCGCTCCCCCTACATGCCCGGTGGTTGGGACTAGCAGACGGATCCACCTGTTGCAGCGCGCTTCATCATCGGGAGCACAAACTGGGTGAAGACCGTTTCACGTGAAACGCTTGTAGTTGCTGCGCATAGATTCGGCTTTATCGCATGTCTAGGTCCCACTTGGGTGGACCTTGCTCAGGTATCGCAACCAATTGCAAAGCAAAGCGCGGGTTGAGCGTGTCGAATCATTGCTGACCCCTGCTGATAATTGCCTTCAGAAGGGCCCGGATAGGTGGGAAAGCATGGGTCGGACCGCCGAACTATATTGCTGGCTCTGTCAGAACGACGATCGCTAGTGCCCAGTGTCTGCCTCCCACGTCATTGCGTGTGAGAAGGACAGCTTGTATGTCGGACTTCGGCCCAGTCGGACGTGAGGGTCGTACGAGAGAGACGGACTATTTCCTCGAGTGAGTTCGCTTCTCATCGGCCCCTCTTTCAGTGACAACCTTCATCTACGGGTATTCACTTCTCGTAAGAAGCAACAACTATGGAGCATCGCGTTGATTGGGGTGGGTTCTGGAGGACGACTGAATAGATGCATGACATTGGGCAGCTTGTGACATGGACGCTCCCTGTACCCTCCTAGGTCCTGTTCTAGGGGGTTCGCTAGCGCAGCCCGCCACGCGCCGCCGGAATCCGGCAACGGTGGAGTTCATGAACCTGCTACGAATCTTCTGCCGTGCGAAGACTATCCTGGAGGACCACGACAGCTCAGGCATAGTCATGTTCTTCGGGTGCTACGGACGATGTGCCGTCGGTAGTTAGTCGGCGCCCCGCCGGCCCGAGCACCCGGTTGTCTGCTCGTATCTGAAGCGCGCCTAAACACTGGAACTAGAGACGGTCTACGGAGTACGCGTGTGGGTAGCGGTCTGCATTCTCTACTGCGCGGACTGAGTCCTTCCACTAATAGAGGGTCAGGTGCGCTTGAATATATGCAAACTGGGCTCAAGTCAGTTCCCAAAGGCGGAGGACGATGCCAGCAGGGCCAACCGATCTCCTGGGGTGTGCGACAAAGGCGGGACAAGCCGCGCGCCATCCGCCCGTTCTTAGTCGATTGTGCTGACGAGCTCCGTGTGTGGCCGTTATAGGAGTCGTGTCCGCAAGGCTTCCGGGCGCGACACCAAATGGCTTAGACTCCTGTAGCAGCCTCTGGCATTACTGTTGGGAGCAGTGACGTTGGCCACGATTGGTCTGATGTTGATGCGGGGTCGCGGTCCCGGAGAGCTTCACATGTAGTGCACCGGCGTGCGGGTCGCGTCAGTGGAAGCTCATAGTGCCACAGTCGCGGCGCCGCATGTTTCACGTGAAACAGCACGACGCAGACACTGTTCCCAACGATGGTGACAACAGCAACGGGAATTGGAGTCGTGGATAAGTCAGTGGATATCTCTGTGGATAACTTTGGGGATAACCTTGCGTGCGGGTACCGATTCCCGACGAGCCCCTATAACTTAGTGAGGGGCTGAGCTGCGATTGCGCCTGTTGATTAATGGCGAGAGATTCAAACTAGCGCGGAAAGGGGCAGCGTTCTGGATCTGGCGTCCTCAGGTCGCGAAAGCTGCCCCATTTGCGGTGATTTCTCGTGGTATTAGGCTGATTCTGAACGACTGAACGGTCCACTTCCACGCACCTGTTGGTACAGCCCAGTAGAGGGCGGCCTTGTCGTTGAGCAGGCGCCTATGGGTGCCGCCTAGCCATCAGTGTGTGTAATGTCATGACCGGTGGATAAGCCTGTGGATAACGATGTGTATAAACCGGTGGATAACAACGTCAAAAGCGGCGGGGCTTGAACCATCTCCACGAAAGCTCAAGCTCAAGGGTGACATGGACCGTCTTCCTTATAGGGTCTGCTTGGATGACTTAAGCCGCCCCTACCCGACAGTTCTTCTCCAGGTTTGATGGTGATTTGCAGAAGACAAGGCCTACGTGGATTTTGGCTGCTCTCCTCAGCTAGGGAGCCGAGGCTGGCGACGGCAATTCATCCGATGTCTCCCATGTGAAAAGCGAGCTGACGAATTGGTGTCGCGGTGCTAGGTCGCTGGCTAGTCTCCCCCAAGTAAGCGGAATGACCTGGCAGTTTGAAGCTATGCGCTAAGCTACTGCTCACCGGACGGCCTGGCGAGCAACAGAACGAAAGTCTGCGGTGCCGCGCTCTGGTTGTCCACCACGCCCACACCGCTGCGGCATATACCTCTGGCTTCTCTTAGCTTCCACTGAGCCGAGCCGAGCCGAGGCGACAATAGGGCGGTGGGTTACTGCGTTTCACGTGAAACGTCCACCACCGTATTGATCCGTGCTTCACGTGAAACAGCCGCGGAGCAGGTCCGAACACTGCCCCTGTGCCAAGGAGCGCCGTAGGAGAACCTACATGCCCCTTGAAGAGGGTAGTTCCCTAAGCTATTGGCACGGATCTCAACTTCAATGTCGAGGGAACCGGTCGTTGGGGCGGCGGTCATTCACTAGCCCGGTCTGGACCTCGTCGGCTACTGATTCGCCCGTTGAGTGAATTGATCACATGATGCGGGCAGAACTCTTGTGCACGAACGACTGAACTGTCGGTGCGTGTGATGCTTCGGTGGGAATCGACCTCGCATTCCCAAGGTGGATCGTGGATCGAATTTCTGGCCATGCCATGAGAACGTTTTGTTTCCCAGTCCAGCTTCTTCAGAGGCCTGATGCCTTCACCCACTAAAGCAACGAGGCTGGATTTTATATGTCTTGTATTCAGTATTTCGGTGTTTCCTTCGGACTCCGTTAGAAGTGGCTATTGCTGAGGCGACAAGTTCGGTTCGGTAGATATCCAACGGCGGGTGAAGTGCAAAGGTGCAGTATTGGGCGGAGTGATGGACGCCGTCATCGCGTTTCACGTGAAACACTTCCAACCGATACAAATGCCGACAGCCAGTCCGTTTAGGTGCGTTCCACGTCGGCGGCAGGTCATGGCTATGCGGTGACCCAAGGTTGGTTGGAAAATATCCGAGTGACTGCCCAAAGTGGGAGTGTGTCTTTCGGAAAGCGTGAACCGCCAGAGCGATTCGGTCGTTGTGGCTTGACTGGTAAGTCGCGCTGGCTGGCAACGAGGTGGCGGTTCAACGGTGATGGCGTTCCCTTAGTGGGCCGCTCCCCCACAAGCGATGCTGTTCGGAGGCGTGGATATGACGATGGCTCGGCACCCTGATCCCGTACGGAAAGAGTTACTTCGACGCGTTGGCCGGCGAAGACGGGCGATCATTTTCCTTGGCGTGGTAGCGGGGAACGTTCTGCGTGTCCAACTGACTCCTGGCGATGTGTGGCTATGGGGCGTCGCACGATCCGAGGCTATAGTCAACTGTGTTCCGTACACCTATTCCACTCGCCAACCTTCACAAGATCTGCCACGCATGAGCTTTGGGCCTACGAACCTCCAAGCCGTGCACAGCCTGCGTACCGAAAACCACTGCGGAACAGCACACTGCAGCTTCGCCTGCCTACAGGCTGTGCTCTGCCTCTTATACGCCCCAGGTGGTTCTTACGGCCTTCGTTGGGTTAAGCGGCCCCAGTAGACCCTCTAAGCCGTCATCGATAGCTATCAAAGCCCACGAGGCCCGTCGAGAGCCCGCGATGTGCCTTTGAGGTCCCAGCAGAGGGCTCAGGGCTCTCGTCCATGGAATCCCTGCCTGGCCTTCCAATCGCGGCCCCACACCTCGGTCGTTGTTCACTGGGAGCAGACGCTTTCATGCTCCCAGCTACAGACCGTCAGCCCCTAACGTCTATAGCGGCCTTGGACGTCTCACCGAAATGAGGAGTGGTTGGTCTTCGGAAGGGCGCACTTACATGCGTTCTAGGGAATTCCTAGGCTCGTGGTTGTTGATTGCAGTAGAGGCTACTTGCTTCTTGGTATTCTCCGAGACTAAGAGCCGATTGCTTCTGAGAGCTCGTGATGTTTCACGTGAAACAGGATAGGGAGCAATGCTCATGAAGAGACAATGCGCAGTGATTAGTCTCGCCACGTCCTTCGTTTCACGTGAAACACGCGGCAATAGGGATACGTCAGCGCAGGCATGGTCAACGAGAGAACCCAAGTTTCGGCGGATTCCAAGAACTGGACGATCAACAGCATGGAGTAGGGCGTCGCACAAACGGAAATCATATTGAGTGCTCACTGCAGGGGCTCGCGGAAGCAACCGTAGACGAGTCAACCCACCCTGTGGTTATAGGAATTCCTTCGAGCGAGCGTAGTTGAGAATCCGGGGAGAGTGTAAGGGCAGTCCGACTCTCGGTTCTAGTGCTCCCTGAAAGCCATTACCGGATAGGCTGTCGAATCCCCCTTGACAGGCCTACTAGTCCAGCCGAACCGAATCGGCCTGCCTGAGTTGCAGACGGACGGAACCTGGTCGGACGGGTGCGGAGCAAGCACGAGGGATGTGAGAGAAGGTCCAGTGGAAGCACGAGGGATGTGAGAGAAGGTCCACCCCGGCCTACCCTAGCTAGGGAAAAGTGGATCGGCGACTTTGAGAATGCGAGAGCCTGTTCAGAGCAAAAAGGTCATGAAAGTGACCGATGATGGTCAATTTTCTAAGAACAGCAAAAAACCGGCGGCTGCCACTCCATCGGGAGCAGTAACCGCCGGTTTTCTACGAACTTAGATCAGACGAAGGCTTAGGACAGGACGTCCGCAAATTCCTTCTCGAAGAACTGCTTCGGCTTGGCGCCGATGACAGTGCTCTTCACTTCTCCCCCACTGAACAGGTACACGGCCGGGATGGACGTGATGCCATACTCGGCGGCAATGGCGGGGTTGTCATCGACGTTGAGCTTTACAACGTCAACCTTTTCGCTGTACTCAACGGAGATTTCGTCGAGGATGGGGCCGAGCTTGCGGCAAGGGCCGCACCACTCTGCCCAGAAGTCCACGATGACCGGCTTCTCGGAAGCCAGGACATCCGTGCTGAAGCTTGCGTCAGTTACGTCTTTTGCGTTGCTCATAACTTTTCCCTTCGTATGGTTGCTTGGAGGCAGCTTAGGAGTGCAGGTCGGCGAGGTAGTGCTCTACGTCAAGGGCAGCCACGCAACCGGAGCCGGAAGCCGTGATGGCCTGGCGGTACGTGGGGTCAATGACATCGCCAGCGGCGAAGACACCCTTGATGTTCGTCCGGGAGCTACGGTCTTCTACGGCGATGGTTCCCTCGGGGGTCAGATCAATCTTGCCCTTGATGAGTTCCGTGCGGGGGTCGTTGCCGATGGCCACGAAAACGCCGGTTACAGCGAGTTCGGACTCGGTGCCGTCCACCAGGTTCTTGAGTTTCAAGCCAGTGACCTTGTCGTCACCGAGAACATCCTCAACGGCGGTGTTCCAAACGAAGCTGATCTTCTCGTGGGCCTGGGCACGGTCACCCATGATCTTGGAAGCCTTGAGGGTATCGCGGCGATGGACAACCGTGACGGACTTTGCAAACTTGGTGAGGAACAGTGCTTCCTCCATGGCCGAGTCGCCACCACCGATAACGGCAATGTCCTGATCTTTGAAGAAGAAACCGTCGCAGGTTGCACACCAGCTAACACCATGGCCGGAGAGGCGCTTTTCGTTAGCCAGCCCGAGCTCGCGGTATGCCGAACCAGTGGACAGAATGATGGCCTTCGCCTGGAAGGTCTCGCCGGTTCCGATGGTCACAGTCTTGATGTCGCCGTCGAGGTCCAACTCGGTGACGTCCTCGAACTGGATTTCGGTGCCGAAGCGTGCGGCCTGCTTTTCGAAGTTCTCCATCAGGTCCGGGCCCATGATGCCCTCCGGGAAACCCGGGTAGTTTTCCACGTCCGTGGTGTTCATCAATTCGCCACCGGCAGTGACGGAGCCGGCAATGAGCAGAGGCTTCATGTTGGCGCGGGCGGTGTAAACGGCGGCGGTGTAGCCGGCAGGGCCTGAACCTACAATGATGACGTCACGCACCTGCGATGCGCTGTTTTCTGCAATGCTCACGTGGCGTGAACCTCTTCCTTAGTCGATGCTGCGGCTTTCGGGGCAGCCATCTGACTCAACCCCTGTTGCTTTCCAAATATTCCGTTGGAGTTGGGGGCCCTAAAGCCACCACCATTCAGGGTACCGTCTGCGGCCATCCCGAATCTAAGTGGTGACGCCAATGTAGATAGCAGTAGAGGCCGTTCTGACGAGTCAAAACGGCCTCTACTGCTACCTAGTTGGGTTTGCTTACTGGACTGTGACCTCGGCCAGACGCAGTCCGAATCCAAATCGGGTTTTCGGTGCAGCCAGCTTCGGGAGGTCGCTGATGACTACGATGACGTACTGGGTCTGCGTAGGTGCTGCAAGCGGCATGGTCAGTTCCGGGGACGTGAAGCTGTTGGTGCCGACCAGTTTTGCGCCGTCCATCGCAGGACGATCGTTGGTGTAGACGCTGATGCTACCGCCAGAGCCACCCAGCTGGTTCAGCACTACCGACTTGACCTCGGTGGGTTCCTTGAGCTTAACCACAAGGGGCATGTCTTCGAAGAGCCCACCCCAATTTGCCGAGGCAAATTCCATGTCCGACCAGTAGCTGGCAGCGTTGCCGTCAAAGGCCCTGGCAAGATCCTTGTCATAGGTGGCGGCGAACGGGAAGTCGCCGAGGCGCGTGATGCCTTCGATTTCCGGCGGTGTGACAGGGGCCGGAGCTTCAGTAGGCGCAGGCTCCTCGGTTTCCGCGGCAGAAGATTGAGGGGCAGGCGTGCTTTGCGTCGCGGCAGGTGCGCCACTGGGCAGGAGGCTGCCGAGATTGGTCACCGCAAGGACGAGACCGACCACCAAGACGGCGGCGAGCAGGCCGCCTACCAGCCACCGCAGGGAACGCGGTTCCTTCTCAGGAGCCTCGTCTTCGTAAACGTCCTCATCCGCGTAATCGTCCGTAACAGCCGACGACGCCGGGAAGCTGCTTGCCGCGCGCTCGTACCCGGAGTCGGTGCCACGGTTTGCTATACCCGAACCACCAGCAGCTGCACCGGCGCCTGAACCACTAAAGCCGTAATCCTCTTCGGACCACAGGGAAACCTTTGGCTCCGCAGCAGACTCGCGGCTATCAGGCTCACGGCTGGCTGGCTGCGACGAGACGGGCGAGGTCGAAACGGGCTGCGATGAAACGGCCTGGGTAGGCGGCTGCGATGCAGCCGCAGGTGAAGCTCCGCCCGCACTACCGGAAGAACCAGCGCCAGCAGATCCAGCGTCGCCAGCGCCAGCAAAACCAGGAGTGCCGGCGTCGTTGTTTTTGGATCCCGCGTGCTTCAGCGCTGCAGCGGCAGCAACTCCTGCTGCACCGGCGCCGGCAGCGGCCGCAGCCAGCTTGCCCGCGATTCCACTCTTGGGAGACGAAGGGCTGGACGAGGGCATGGGCGGTACATGCGGCGCTGTGCGTGCAGGCGCAGCGGGCTCAGGCTCACCGTCAGACTCGGAAGGGATGGGGTAGCCATTTTCGTCGTACTGAATGTACTCGGCGTCGTGCTCGTCATCCTCGTACAGGCCGTCGTACGTCTCAGGCTCGTAGGTGCGCGGCCGGCCGAAGATCTCGCTTCCGAGCGTCTCCGTGAAGAAAGGCTCGATGTACGGCGGGTTGGTAGCGACCACGAGGTCCAGCAGATCGGGGGCGGTGCTGTGGTTGGTGATCAGGTAAGTGGTGTTTTCACTGATCCCCAAGTCCAGGATCTGAACGTGGCCCGGCCTCTCCCCAGTGGCCACTTCCCGAGCGCTCTGGGCCACCTGTTCGGCATTTCCGGGACCGGCAACAAGGATGCTCACGGGACGGTTGAGGACCTGGTCCACGCCGTCGAGCACCTGATCTTGGTCATGCGAGGTCAATACATTGGCCGTGACCTTGTAGCGGCCGCCAAGTACTGATCCGACGTCGATCGGGTGGGACACGTGTTCCTCCTAGGCTGTCCGGGAGCTGCGGTCCTGCACATGGCTCCCCCGGCGAGCCGGTTGAGCCGCTTTTGCAACTACCTATATTCGTTTCTAGCCTAGCGGATTGAGGCCCGCCGCCCATGTTGGCGCCACCGGCTTACTTCCTGTGGTTGTCCTTAGCGGGGAAGTACGGATTCTGCCCGACGTCACCCTGGTAGGTGCGCCGACCCGGCAAGGGGACCTGCGGACGGAACTTGCCGCCGCGGGCCGTGCTGGGCGCGTCTTCCTCCGGTAGGTAGGTCTTGGGTGCGTCAGGTGAGTCTTCCGTGGCAGGCTCCTGGGTCCGCTGAGGAGCCAGTGCCGGCCCGGCCCTGAAGGACGCGGCGTCGAACTCGCCGGAGATGCGCGGAATCAAACCGGTATCGTCCGAGACAGTGGCGCGTGCCGCCGTCGCCGGTTCAGGTGCTGCGCCGGTAACCGGTGCTGGTACGCCCCGACCCAGGCGACCCATCAACGGACGAAGGAGGTCGCGGAGTTCGGTGACGTGGAAGACGCGCAGGAGGACCAGGTAGGCGAGCAACATGACCGGTCCGACGACGACGACCGTCACCAAGGCGGCCGGGCGGCTGCTCCATGCGAAACCATCAGCACGGTAGCTACCCAAAAGCCACAAGGCCCCAGCCCCGGCAAGTGCAGATCCCAAGCCCGCGTAGCCCATGCGAATGTACGAATTGGCGATACGTGGACCGTCGAGGTGGCCCAGCAAGCGGCGCAGGAACACGACGCTGATCACGACGGAGAGGATGTTGCCCAGCGTGTAAAGGATGGCGATCGCGTAGATGATCTGGCCGACGGGAAGGAACTGGATGAAGAACGCGCCCACCACGTAGATCACAGCCAGCCACAATTGGACGTACAGGGGCGTACGGGCGTCCTCGTTGGCATAGAACACGCGGGACATCATGAAGTTCGCGCTCAGGAACGGTGTGCTGAGGGCAAGGATGGTGAGCGTCTGGGCCAGCATGACGCCGTCCTGCGGTTCGCCTCCGGAGAAGAACATGCCCAGAGGACCGGCCAAGGCAAACAACGCCAAGGCACCGAACACGGTAGCAACGGCCATGGTGCGGAGGCCGTGGGAAAGGGCGTCGCGCAGTTCGTCTTTGTTGCCATCCTGCGACGCGCGTGTCATGCGATTAAAGAGGACTGTCGCCAAGGACAAAGCGATGATCGAGTGCGGCAGCAGGTAAAGCTGGCTCGCGACCTCAAGGACCGCGTTACCGGGCAGGACGGCAGCAGCAGCCGTGTCCCCTGCGTTGTCCAGCCGGAGACGTTCGGCGCCGGGAATGGTGGCGACCCTCATAACGTACAGGAACGCCAATTGTCCGACGGCGGCAGTGGCCAAGGTCCAAATGCTCAGTTTGGCTGCCTGTCCCAGTCCAACGCCGCGCCAGCCGAAACGAGGCCGAAGCCCAAGGCGCAAACGGAAGACGGGAATCAGCAGGATGGCAGTCTGAGCCACCACACCGAAGGTAGAGAAACCGGCAATCAGGAGCGTCTGGGTAGGCCCCCAGTTGTCCAAAGTATGGGGGTTGTAGACGTTCTCGCCCAGAATCCAGATGAACATCCCCAGGCCGGAGATAGCCACCAGGTTGTTGAGGATGGGGGCCCACATGGCGGGGCCGAAAGCTCCGTGGGCGTTCAGCACCTGCGTGAGGAGAGCGTAGAGACCGTAGAAGAAGATCTGAGGCAGGCACCAGAAAGCGAAGGTGACTGCCAAGGCTTTTTGTTGCTCGGAGTAGCCCTGGGTGGTGAGGTCGATGACCAAGGGGGCCGCGAGTGTCACCAGCGCCGTCAGCGCCAGCAGCACCAGGACTGCCAGTGTCAGCAGGCGGCTGATGTAGTCCGCGCCGCGGTCAGGGGCCTTGCTGGCCTTGATGATCTGAGGGACCAGGACGGCGTTGAACACGCCGCCGGCCACCAGCAGGAAGATCAGGTTCGGCAGGTTGTTCGCGTTGATGAACGTGTCATTGATCGTGGAGCCCAGGCCGAGGGCGGCACCGAGCATCCACGTTTTGGCGAAGCCAAGGAACCGGGAAACCAGCGTCCCTGCTGCCATGATGGCGCTGGAACGTGCTTCTCCGGATTGAACGGACTGGGTTGTTTTGGCTTCAGACATCGCCTTTATCGTCCCATGTACCCGGGTCAGAGGTGTTCGGGCAGCACTTCCCGTGCCAAATCGGCGATGCGGCGTTCATTCGGGAAGGACAATTTTCGTGCCAACTCCTGGATGGGGACCCATGCGGCGTCAACAGCCTCCTGGTCCGGATCATTCTCGATGGTCAGTTCGCCGCCCGTTGCCCGGAGCAGAAAATGATGCACGGTCTTGTGGACACGGTGGCCGCTCACGGTGAACCAGTAGTCGATGCTGCCGAGGGGCGCCAGGATGATGCCTTCGATGCCGGTTTCCTCGGCGATCTCCCGGACAGCGGCTTCCTCGTTGTTCTCGCGACCTTCCGGATGGCCCTTCGGTAGGCACCATTCCAGCCGGCCACCCCTATTAAGGCGGGCGATAATCGCGACCCGGAGTTCGCCGTCGGACGTGTCTACTACAACGCCGCCTGCCGACACTTCCTCCACGGTGGGAAGCGATGCCTGCACCGGGTGCTGCTGGGCAGGCGCGACGTGCGCGCCGATTGCCGACGGCAACGGTGCGTTTGTCCTCCTGCCAGGAGCGCTCGGGATCGGGTTGGCCATGAGGTCCACTCTAACGACTCTTGCCCTCGAGTGATGACCGGGACATGGCCACAAGATGGACTGCGGGAGACGGCCTGGCGACGCATGCCTGATTTCGCATGGAACAGTGGCCCAATGCTGAGCAAAAATCTGCCAAGCTTAAGGGACTATGGCGCACGTATTGGACAGCTCTTCAGTTAACTTCACCATCGATCCGGTGGTGCTCGACCTCGGGCAGCGCTTTGTCGATGCCGGCTTCGAGCTGTCCTTGGTGGGTGGACCCGTACGCGATCTCTTCTTGGGGAGGACATCCCCGGACCTCGACTTCACCACTGACGCCACGCCGGACCAGACCATCTCCGTCATCAAAAAGTGGGCAGACAACTTCTGGGAAATCGGGCGCGCCTTCGGCACCATCGGTATGAAGAAGAATGGCTTCCAGATCGAAATCACCACGTATCGTGCGGAGGCTTACGACCCCGATTCGCGAAAGCCTGTTGTGGCGTTCGGCAGCTCCCTGACCGACGACCTGTTGCGCCGCGACTTCACTATCAACGCCATGGCGCTGCGGCTGCCAAGCCTGGAACTCGTGGATCCGTTCGGCGGCGTCCGCGATCTCCATGCGTCGGAGCTCGCCACCCCAGGCGCCCCGGAGGCCTCTTTCTCCGACGATCCCCTGCGCATGATGCGCGCGGCCCGGTTCGCTTCCCAGCTGGGCGTGTCGGTTCACGACGACGTGCGGCTCGCCATGTCGCAGATGGCCGACCGCATCAAGATTATTTCCGCCGAGCGGGTCCGGGAAGAGCTGGTGAAGCTCATTAACGGAGCGCATCCGCGGGTAGGTATCGACCTCCTTGTGGACACGGGGCTCGCTGAGTTCGTGCTCCCTGAGGTTTCCGCCCTGCGCCTTGAAGCCGATGAACACCACCGGCACAAGGACGTGTACCAGCACTCGCTGCAGGTCCTTGAGCAGGCTGCCGCATTGGAAACAGGTCCTGACGGCCCCGTGCCCGGCCCTGATTTCGTGCTGCGGTTTGCGGCATTGATGCACGACGTCGGCAAGCCGGCTACGCGCCGCTTTGAACCGGGCGGTGCGGTGAGCTTCCGCCATCACGACGTTGTGGGTTCGAAGCTGACAGCCAAGCGGATGAAGGCGTTGCGTTTCGACAATGAGTCCATCAAAGCTGTGTCCCGCCTGGTCGAACTGCACATGCGTTTCTACGGTTACGGCGATGCCGGCTGGAGCGATTCCGCTGTACGTCGCTACGTCACCGATGCAGGTCCCCTCCTGGAACGCCTGCACCGGCTCACGCGATCCGACGTCACTACGCGTAACCAGCGCAAGGCCGACCGTTTGTCCTTCGCCTACGATGACCTGGAGCATCGCATTGCGGCGCTTATGGAACAGGAATCGCTGGCGGCCGTTCGGCCTGACCTTGATGGAGCGCAGATCATGGCGCTTTTGGGACTCAAGCCCGGCCCCGTGGTGGGGCGGGCTTACAAGTTCCTTCTAGAGGAGCGGATGGAACATGGACCACTTTCCCCCGAGGAAGCCGAGCGGAAACTCTTGGCATGGTGGGAAGCGCAACCCGAGTCCGCCGTCGTCGAGCCTTCGACCGAAACTGAGGAGTCCTAATTGAACGCTGCCATTTCCCCGCGTCCACAACTCTGGATCCTTCGACATGGCGAGACAGAATGGTCCAAGAGCGGTCAGTACACCGGCCTGACGGACCTTCCCCTCACTGTTGAGGGTGAGCAGCAGGCTGTTGAAGCCCGCAAGGTCCTTGAAGGCATCGACTTCGACCTCGTCCTGACGTCACCACTCCGCCGCGCCCGACGAACGGCAGAACTCGCGGGCTATCCGGAGGCCGTGCATGAGCCGCTTGCTGTCGAATGGAACTACGGCGACTACGAAGGCATCAGTTCTGACCTGATCCGCAAGGACAACCCGGACTACCTCATCTGGACCGATGGCGTGCCCAACGGGGAAACACTGGATGAAGTTGCTGCCCGGGCCGACAAGATCATTGGACGCGTCCTGGAATCCGGAATGGACAACGTCCTGATAGTGGCCCACGGACATTTCTCCCGGATCCTCACTGCCCGTTGGCTGGAAATGGATGCCCGAGAAGGCCGGCACTTCATTCTGGGAACGGCTAAGGTCTGCACTTTGGGTTGGGATAAGCGGACGCCTGCAATTGTGCGTTGGGGACTCTAAAACACGAATTTAGAAAAACTTTTGGTGAAATAGCTAATTTCGCTGGTCAAACTCCTTCTTCATGGGGTAGCTTATATCTTGTTCCCAGAGCGACCCGCCGGGAACAAGGCGCGCATTCTCCGGTTCAGTCAGCCGGGACAATGCCACAGCAGGCTGCTTATCAGCCAGAAAAGGAGGTTGGGAAAAATGATTACTTTGACTAGCGGACGGAAGTTGACCGTCACTGCTACCCCGGCCTCTGCTGATGATCGACGCCATTTTTGCTCTCTGACCCACTCCTGAACTACCGGACCGGCTTGTTGCCGGCGGTGTTCTTAATGGCCTTCCTTTCTCTGGACGGCTGAGTAGTCAGTTGTAGGCGCGGACCCACGCAGCATGCCGCGGGTGCGCAGTTTCCCCATAGTTCGGAACCAGCTTCTTGTTGGGTCGACTGCCGGAAGCACGCGCTATTGCAACGACGAACCCTCTAGGTTCTGTCCGCAATCCCATTATTAACCTCGGTTATTTATGCCTATTTGCGCCTTGATTTCATTCGAATTCATAAGGTTCTAATTGTTGTGCCTAAATTCCGATTGTTTCTTTTACGAAAGGAGGTGAACCATGCGAAAACGCCCCGAAGACATGCGCTTCTACAAGAGCACCGATGCCCCCAAGGACCGCACCCTGTTCAACGGCCAACTGCTGGACCAGCGCCGTGAAGACGTCTACGTTGTCCTGCACCAGATGGGACTCATCCGCTGATTCCCTTCAGCTGCGCCCGAAGGAGTTCAGATGCCACACATTAATGCTGAACCTCAAGGAGCCCACGCGGCTACGCGTGGGCTCCTCCCCTTTAACCAGGTGAACCTCCAACCCCGTGAACCTCGCAGGACTGTAAGCTCGATCGCATGCAGGAGACGAAGCCTCACCGGCCACTAAAACGTGCCCGCTTTGTGGTTCCAAGCCGCAGCGATGCCCTGCTTCGTAACTTCACGGAACTAGTGGGCGGCCCCCTGGGCAAACACACCTCGCCCGGGAAGATTTCGCCTGGTCCGTTCACTGTGGAACGGGTCCTGATCATCCTCACTGTTGTGGCTGCCCTGCTCGCCGTACTCGCAAAGGATTACTGCCGCGTCCGTGGCTGGGAGACTCCCGGCCAGTTCTATGCAACCTGCTATTCAGACTTCCCCGAGCTCTTCCGAAACCGCGGTCTCGGCGAAGGGATATTGCCCTTCTTCACCCAAGGCAGCCTGTTCGAGTATCCAGTGCTCATGGGCATCATCGCCGGCCTGACAGCTTTTCTGGTGCCCGGCCAAGGCATGGGAAACGAACGTATCCTGGGCTACTTCGACGTCAACGCAACATTGATAGTCGCTGTTTGGATCGTTACCGTCCTCCTGACTGCAAGAATCAACAGGCGCCGCCCTTGGGACGCCGCCATGGTGGCCGTAGCCCCCGGGATCATTCTGGCCGGATTCATCAACTGGGACATGTGGGCTGTGGGGCTGCTGGCCTTGGGGATGTACTTGTTCTCCCGGGACAAACTGATCCTGTCTGGCGTGGTTATCGGTCTGGGAGCCGCCACAAAGCTGTACCCGGTCCTCATCCTCGGTGCCGTGCTGGTACTGAGCCTAAGAACCGGCAAGCTACGCGCCTTCTTCATCACCGCTGGTGCGGCCGTAGCATCCTGGTTGGCGGTGAATTTGCCCATCGCAGCGATTAACCCTTCGGGCTGGCGATACTTCTTTGAATTCAGCCAGGATCGCCCTGCCGGATACAGCTCACCTTGGTTTGCGTACAACCTGGTAGCGGACAGGATTCGATGGGCGCAGTTGGATGGCGCAACCATCAATACGCTGGCACTGTGTCTGTTCGTCCTGGCGTGCGCACTTATTGGTGCTTTGGCGTTGTGGGCCCCGCGCCGGCCCCGTTTGGCCCAACTGGTCTTCCTCATTGTGGCGGCGTTCATCCTGACCAATAAGGTCTACTCGCCCCAGTTCGTCATCTGGCTCATCCCACTCCTTGCCTTGGCTCGGCCCCGTTGGCGTGACTTCCTTATCTGGCAAGCTGCCGAGGGGCTGCACTGGGCCGCCATCTGGATGTACCTGGGCCAAACGACCAGTGGCGGTTCCGTCCAGCACAACATCGACATGTCCTACTACGTGCTGGCCGTAGGGCTGCACATGGTTGCGACGACCTATCTCATGGTGCGGGTGGTCATTGATATTTGGGATCCTGCCCAGGATCCCCTCCGCGCGTATGGCGAGGATGATCCCCATGGTGGACCATTCGACGGCGCCCCGGACTGGCTACGGCTCGACGTTTTTCGACCCTCCCGCTCAGTGCTGCCGTGGCGTCCCCGGGCTACGGTGGAGACTACGGATCCCAAAGCACCCCAGCATATGGAGGTAAACAGCGATGGTTGATGTCGCCGTCGTCGGCGCGGGCCCCAACGGTCTGGCCGCCGCAGTTGTTATGGCCCGCGCAGGCCTAAGTGTCGATCTATACGAGGCAGCCGATGCGATCGGTGGTGGGTCCCGGACCAGCGAATTGATCGAACCCGGCCACCTTTACGACGTCTGTTCCGCAGTACACCCGATGGCTGTGGCGTCGCCCTTCTTCCGCGCTTTCGAGCTGTCAGAGCGCGTGGATCTGCGGGTGCCGGAGGTCCAGCACGGCACGCCCTTGGACGTGGGAGGTGCGGCCTTGGCCTACCAATCCCTGGATCGCACGGTGCAGGAGCTGGGCGTCGATGGTCCCGCGTACCGCCGGCTGCTGGAACCCTTGTTGGAGCGCGTGGACGGCGTGGTGGACTTTACGTCCAATCAGCTCCTGCGGATTCCGAAGGATCCGTTAGCGGCAGTCAGATTCGGGCTGGCAACCCTGGATCAGGGGACCCCGCTCTGGATGCGCCGATTCCGCGAAGAAGCTGCCCCTGCGCTGCTGACGGGCGTGATGTCACACGCCCTTGGCTCGCAGCCTTCCCTTAGTTCAACGGGAGCCGGGCTGTTGCTCAGCATTCTGGCGCACGCGGGCGGTTGGGTGATACCTGTTGGTGGCTCGATGTCCATTGCCCGGGCCATGGCTGACGATCTCACTGCTCATGGCGGCACCATCCATGTGGGCGAACGCGTGAATTCGCTGGATCAGGTCCGTCCAGCGAAGGCCATCTTGTTGGATGTTGCCCCGCCAACTCTGGCGCGCTTGGGTAGCTCGGAAATTCCCGACCGTTACCGTCGTGCACTTGAAGCATTCCGCTTCGGGAATGCAGCGTGCAAGGTGGACTTCATTCTGTCCGGTCCTGTTCCTTGGCGTGATTCCGCATTGGCGAAGGCAGGCACTGTCCACGTTGGCGGTTCACGGCGGGCAATGGCAGAGTCCGAGAACCTGGTGGACATGGGCAAACATCCAACGGAACCGTATGTCTTGGTGTCCCAGCCATCCGTAGTGGATTCGACGCGGGCTCCGGAAGGCAGGCACGTTTTGTGGTCTTACTGCCATGTCCCTGCGAATTCGACCGCGGACATGGCCGAAGCTGTAACAGCACGTATTGAGCGTTACGCGCCTGGCTTCCGAGACGTTGTGGTGGCATCAAAGACCACGACGGCGGCGGAACTGTCCGCGTACAACGAGAATTACGTGGGTGGAGACTTCAGCGCAGGTCTGCTGGATCTGCGCGGTCTGGTGCAACGGCCGGTTGTGTCCATTGTGCCGTGGCGAACGCCTATGGAGGGCGTGTACCTGTGCTCATCCTCAACGCCACCTGGTCCCGGAGTTACGGGAATGCCCGGGTACCACGCGGCAAGATATGCCCTCAAGGACATATTCAAGATGCGGGTACCCGGGCTGGGTGTTGGGCTTTAGAACGTTTAGTTGGCTGCGGTGAAACGGGCGCGGCGGTGAGCCGGGCTCTCGATCTCGTCCAGCATGGCTACTGCGTAGTCCTGAGTGGAGATGCTGTTGCCGGCCGGTGAATCCTTGGCGACGGTGTATTCACCCGTGCGCTCACCCGGCTGGATGACGGGAGCGGGAGCAAGGACCGTCCAATCGATGGTCTCCGGCGTCTGCTTCACAGCTTCGAAGGCCTTGGCAGCGGTAGTGGCCTCAGCTTTGTATGCCTCGGGGAAGTCAGGGGAATCGAGCAGGCGGACGCCGTCGATCTCCAGAGTGCCGGCGCCGCCGACGATCATGAGGCGGGTACCCTCCGCATTGCTGTAAGCGGAAACCATCGCGTCGAGCCACTCGCTGTGCTCGCCGCCGGTGCGGCTGGGCCCCGTAGCCAGCACGACGACGTCGTGATTCTGCGCGATGGAGGCGAACGCCTGGGCGTCAGCGAGATCGGCAGCCTGGGCAGCGGCTCCGGGAACCTCTGCGCCCTTGCGGGAGATAGCGGTGACTTCATGGCCCCGGGTAACGGACTCGTTGACGATCTGGCTGCCGACCATGCCGGTCGCGCCGTAGACTGCGATTTTCATAGCTCTCCTTGAGGTTGGTATCCTGACAACAACCCCAAAGGTATCCACCGGATACTGATAGCTTCAAAGGAACCTAGTTACCTCTTGGATACTAATGATCTTCCCGGAAACATCCTGAACCCCAACTGTCCTTCGCGAGTGGTCTTCCAGCGCATAGGCGATAAATGGGCTTCGTTGGTGATTCAAGTGCTCGGTGACGGGCCGGTCCGCTTTTCGGAGCTGCGCAAAATGGTTAACGTAGTTACTCCCAAGGTCCTGACGCAAACCCTGCGCGCCCTGGAACGCGACGGACTGATTACGCGGACCGTTTACGCGCAGGTACCGCCACGCGTGGAGTACGGGCTGACGGCTCTGGGTGAGTCCCTGCTGCAGCCGCTCATCCTGCTGCGCCACTGGGCCGAGAGCCACGTTCCCACCATCCTCGAAGCGCGTGACGCCTACGACGAAGCGCAGGACCAAGCCCTCCTCGGCTCCCCCAAGTAGGTCGCAGTTCAGGTCGTTCTGAACGCTGAGAACGACCTGAAGTGCTACCTAGTTGGGCTGCGCCGACGGGACGAGCGCGCGGCTGACTCGTCCGTCACGCATAGTTGCGACGGCGTCGGTGAGGGGCAGGAACTCGGTGTCGTGAGTGACCATGACGGTCGCCGTCTGGAAGTCGTTCGTGACCTGCCGCAGCAGCCGGACGATGGACCCGCTGCGTTCGTGGTCGAGCGCGGCCGTTGGTTCATCGACGAGAAGAACAGTCGGGCTTCCCATGAGGGCCCGCGCAATGTTCACCCTTTGACGTTGGCCCCCGGACAACTGGTGTGGCCTCTTGTGTGCCGCCCCGGACAGCCCGACGACGTTCAGTAGTTCCGCCGCCTTCTCCCGCTCGGTGCGCACCGGCTTCCCCCGCAGATGTCCGCGGATCAGCAACTGCTCGACGGCGGTCAGGGACGGAAGCAGGTTGGGTTGCTGGAAGATGATGCCCACCTTGTCCCGACGGAGGGCTGTGCGTTCGGCCGCGGAAAGGGCGGACACGTCCTGTCCGTCGATGATGACCAGCCCCGCCGTAGGTGCAACGAGAGTCGCGGCGACGGCCAGCAGTGAGGACTTACCGGATCCCGAAGGACCCACAAGGGAGAGGAATTCACCCTTGCGAACGTTGAGGTTGACGGCGTCCAGTGCCATAAGGGTGGAGCTGCCGTCAGGGTATTCGAGGGAGACGTTGTTAAGGTTCAGTGCGCTATTCACGATGTATGCCTTTCAGGGAATCTTAATTGCCGCCGAGGGCAAGCAGTGGGTCGACCTTGGTGACATTTCTGACTGCCAGGACAGCCCCTGCCAGGCCGAGGAGGACGATCCCTGCAATGGGAACCAGCGTGGTCATAGGTGTGATCAGGAAGGGTGCTGCTTGAGCTGCGAAGAGTCCGCCCCCAAAACCAATCAGGCCGCCGACGCCGGCGCCGATCAGCAAGACCACGGCTGCTTGGGCAAGAGCATCCCGCAGAACATAGCCAGACGAAGCTCCCAAGGCTTTGAGTACGGCGATGTCACGTGTGCGTTGCACCGTCCACACGGTCAGGAATGCGACGATCACCAAGGCTGAGATCCCGTAAAGAAATGCCTGCATGAGCATGAGCGATCCGTTTTCGCTCTTATACGAGGCCAAGGCTTGGAAGGAGCTCACGGGATCCATGCTGACAGTGCCGGCCGCCGTGTTGGCGGCGTCGAGGTTCACGGAAGATCCGCCGTCGAAAGTTACGGCAATAACAGTTGCTGTGCCGGGTGCACCACGTGCGATGGTCCGCCAAGTGTCGAGCGTCGTCCAGACCACGCCAGTGTGGGAGTACCACTGGTCCTCCACAACCTCGGCCACGGTGAGATCCGTCCCACCCAGCCTGAGTCGGCTACCAGCCTCCACGGAAAGATCCTTGGCCAGTGTTTCGCCAATCACCACCGCCCCGTCCTCCACTACTGCCGGCGCCACTGCCCCGCCAAAGACGGCGATGTTCGCTGTACCGCTCGGTGCGCCACCCGCCCCTGGTGACTGGACACGCGTTTGGCTGATTCCCAGTCCCTGCGCCGAAGTAACGCCTGGCTGTTCCCTCCAAGCCTCCAGCTGCGCGGAGGAAACTTCCGATTCCGTGTAGGACGCCTTGGGCTCGCCGCCGGCAGATGCGCCGAAGACAATCTGCTGAACGGGCAGGGCACCAATGGCCGACGTCGATTGGTTGCCCAAGCCCGCCGTCAGCCCGGAAAGCATGACGAGCAATAAGGTGATCAGGGCGACGACGCTGGTCATGAGCGCAAAACGGCCCTTGGCGAAACGGATGTCGCGGATGGCAAGAAACATCGGATTCCTTCGACTCAATGCGGGCTTGGTCCCGTCCATATCAACTCTTCCGGCGATGCGTCGAAGGGACATCGGGAGCCGGATGGATTGACCGGCATCGAGGGGCTGAGCTGACGATCAACCGAATGGTTGATCCAGGCCCCGCCATGAAGGATCCGGGCCGGTTTGCTGATTGTCGGGGGATACGCTGGAAAGCATGCAGTCTCCCTCTGGCGCCGCCACAATACTCCGCGCGCTGCGCGTAAGCCTGCACGTCGGTTTCGCTGTTCTGTTGCTTGTGGCCGTTGTCCGTTTGCTGACGGGAATGGGAACCAGTGGGGCGCCATCGGCTCTGGCTTTGGCCGCGGGCCTGGGGCTTTCGGTCCTGCTGGCGCTGGTGTACCTCAGTGGGACGCTCCTGGAAAAGCGTCATGCAAGCGACCTGACACGCTTCAATCCCACGCCTTACGCACGTTGGTGGCTGGGCGCGGTGATGCTCGTATGGCTGCTGCTCCTCCTGGTCAGCAGCGACTTTGCGTGGGTGGCCTTCCCTCTGTTTTTCCTGCAGCTGCACCTTCTGCCTCGGCGTTTGGCGCTCCCCGCGATTGCGGTGAGCACGGCCCTTCTGGTGGGCACTTTGTGGTTCCACAGCCGGGGAGCATCCGACGGCGGCCTGCAGCTGGCGATGATCCTGGGACCGGTCTTCGGGGCCGTCTTCGCGGTGGTCACCGGGTTGGCGTACCGTGCCCTGTTCCTCGAAGCCGAGAACCAGCGCACTGTCGCTGAAGAGCTACGCAGAACACGGGCAGAACTCGCCCGAACCCAGCACGACGCCGGCATGCTGGGTGAACGTGAACGGCTCGCCCGGGAAATCCACGACACCCTGGCCCAGGGCTTCTCCAGCATCATCTTGATGGGAAGGTCCGCGGAGAAAGCCTTGGATGACGGTGACGCGACTGCTGCGAAGGAGCGGTTGCGGACGGTGCAGGACACAGCGTCGGCCAATTTGGCTGAAGCGCGCAGCTTCGTTCGGGGACTGCGTTCGCCGGATCTTGCCGAGTCAGGACTCGTGGACACGCTCCGCCGACTCTGTGGGAAAACGGAAACCGAGGCTGCTGCCCGTGGGTCCGCGTTGCGCTGTCGGTTTGAGCTGGTGGGTACGCCTGTGGAACTGCCGAACACGTACCAGACAACCCTGCTTCGGGCCGCACAGGCTTCCCTCGCGAACGTATGGGCGCACGCCCACGCACGCGCCGCCGTCGTGACCCTGTCCTTCCTCGGCGAGGAGGTGACCCTTGACGTTTTCGACGACGGCGTCGGTTTCGAACCGTCGACGACGGTGGGTCCAGCGCGTGGTGACGGGACCGGCGTCGGACTTCAGAGCTTGCGCGAACGGCTGGCTGCGCTGGACGGCCGCTTGGAGATCGAGTCGGCACCCGGTGAAAGCACAGTGGTTGCGATTCGCGTGCCGCTGCCGGCGGATCAAGGTGCTGCGTGAGTGATATCCGTGTTTTGCTAGTGGACGACCACCCGGTGGTTCGGGCGGGGCTGCGGGCAATGCTCGCCGACTTTCCGGGTGTCACAGTGGTGGCTGAAGCCGCGAATGGTGACGCTGCCCTGATGGAACTCAGCAGGCTGCACACCCTTGGCGAGCCCGTGGACCTGGTGCTCATGGATCTGCAAATGGGCAGCGGCATGGACGGCGTGACTGCTACGGAAAAGATCAAGGCAGGCGGGGCCGGGACTCCCCCGCCACCCGTTCTGATTTTGACGACTTACGACACCGACGCCGACATCCTCGCCGCAGTGGAGGCCGGCGCCAGCGGCTACATGTTGAAGGACGCCCCACCGGATCAGATCCGCCAGGCAGTGTTGTCCGCAGCTGCCGGGCAGACCGCGCTGGCACCCGAAGTTGCGGCGCGGCTCATGGGCCGCATCCGGAACCCTTCGCCGGCGTTGAGCTCCCGGGAAGTCCAGCTGTTGGAGCTCTTGGCGACGGGTATGAGTAACCGTGCCATTGCCAAGCAACTCTTTATTTCCGAGGCCACGGTGAAGACGCATTTGGTGCACATCTACTCGAAGCTTGGCGTCGACAACCGAACCGCTGCCATTGCCGTAGCGACGCAGCGCAGGATCATCCGCGGGCGCTAACTCTCACCCAACTGGGTCGCAGTTCAGGTCGTTCTCAGGGCTCAAAACGAC
>JAPSHX010000051.1 GCA_031179305.1 Paenarthrobacter sp.
AAATAATGGCGAACCGATCCGACGGCGAGTCCGGCCTCGTCCGCCACTTCCCGCAGCGACACTCTTTCAAGCCCGTCGACGGCAATTATTCGGCAAACCGCCGCGACCACATCCTGGCGCCGTTCCTCAGCGTTGACAATTTTGGGCACTCCACTTTTTAGCACACCCGTGCTCCTTCAAACGCCCACCCTGCCGCCGGCGCTCCGCAGCGTTTCCTGCCGGCCGTTATGCGGGAGGACATAACGGGAAGAACGGTCCCAGTGTGGGATAGCGTTGGAGGCATGAAAATTCTGGTCACAGGGGGCACCGGTTACATCGGTTCCCACACTGTTTTGTCCCTGCAGGAAGCCGGCCATGACGTGGTGGTCATCGACAACCTGGTCAATTCCAGCCAAGAGTCGCTGCGGCGGGTAGCGGAACTGACCGGCAAGACCGCCCAGTTCCACGATGTTGATCTGGTGGACGAAGCCGCCGTGGAGAGGGTTTTTGCCGGCAGCAGGATTGACGCGGTCATCCACTTCGCCGGGCTTAAGGCCGTAGGCGAGTCCGTGCGTGAGCCGCTCAAGTACTACTACAACAACCTTGTGGGGACCCTGAACCTCATCCGGGTTATGGACCGGCACAACGTCCGCTCCATCGTCTTCAGCTCCTCAGCCACGGTTTACGGCGAGCACAACCCCATCCCCTACGTGGAAAAGATGGAAATCGGAGCCAATAACCCCTACGGCCGCACAAAAGAACAGATTGAGGACATCCTCTCGGACCTGGGCTCGGCAGACAACCGCTGGCACATAGCCCTGCTGCGCTACTTCAACCCTGTGGGGGCGCATCCTTCCGGCCGGATCGGCGAGGACCCCCAGGGCATCCCGAACAACCTGGTGCCCTTCATCGCCCAGGTGGCAGTGGGCCGGCGCGAAAAGCTTATGGTGTTCGGTGGCGACTATGACACCCCGGACGGTACTTGCCTGCGCGACTACATCCACGTCGTCGATCTTGCCGAAGGCCACGTTGCCGCCCTCAATCATGTTGCCGACCGCGCCGGGGTCTTCCGCTGGAACCTTGGTTCGGGCAAGGGCTCTTCCGTCCTGGAGGTTCTGCGCTCCTTCGAAAAGGCAGTGGGCAAGCCCATCCCCTACGAAATCACCGACCGGCGGGCCGGCGACCTGCCGGCCTTCTGGGCCGATGCCACTTCCGCCCTGGCTGACCTCAGCTGGTCCACCACCAAGACCGTGGACGAGATGTGCGAGGACCACTGGCGCTGGCAGAAAAACAACCCGCAGGGCTACTCCGCCTGATTCCGGCAGGCCCAAGTAATGCGAACGGCCGCCCACCTCTGCGAGGTAGGCGGCCGTCGTCGTCCGTCGGTGCGTTGCGTCAGCGGGCCGGGTAGTCCCGCTCGGGCTCACCGATGTAAAGCTGCCGGGGGCGGCCGATCTTGGTGTTCGGGTCGGTGATCATTTCGCGCCACTGCGCGATCCAGCCGGGCAGGCGTCCGATGGCGAAGAGCACGGTGAACATCTTCTCAGGGAAGCCCATGGCTTTGTAGATCAGGCCGGTGTAGAAGTCGACGTTCGGGTAGAGCTTGCGCTGGATGAAATAGTCATCGTTCAGTGCCTTCTCTTCCAGGCGCAGGGCGATGTCCAGCAGTTCGTCGTTGCCGCCGAGCTTGGTGAGGATCTCGTGGGCCGTGGCCTTGACGATCTTGGCGCGGGGGTCGTAGTTCTTGTAGACACGGTGCCCGAAGCCCATGAGGCGGACGCCGTCTTCCTTGTTCTTGACCTTCTCCATGTAGTCCTCGGGCTTGGTGCCGTCGGCCTGGATCTGGCGGAGCATCTTCAGCACTGCCTCGTTGGCGCCGCCGTGGGCAGGCCCGAACAAGGCGTTGATGCCGGCCGAGACGGACGCAAAGAGGTTGGCGTTGGAAGATCCCACCAGGCGAACAGTCGAAGTGGAGCAGTTCTGCTCGTGGTCCGCGTGCAGGATGAGCAGGAGGTCCAGGGCCTTCGCAACCACCGGGTCCACCTCGTACTGCTCGGCCGGAAGCCCGAAGCTGAGCCGCAGGAAGTTCTCCACCAGGTTGTGGGAGTTGTCCGGGTACAGCATGGGCTGGCCGATCGACTTCTTGTGCGCGTAAGCAGCAATCACCGGGAGCTTGGCCATTAGGCGGATGGTGGAAACTTCCACCTGCTCTGCGTTGAACGGGTCCAGCGAATCCTGGTAGAACGTGGACAGCGCGGATACGGCCGAGGACAGGACGGGCATGGGGTGCGCGTCGCGCGGGAAACCGCCGAAGAAGCCCTTGAGCTCCTCGTGCAGCAGCGTGTGCCGGCGGATTTTCTGGTCGAATTCGTCCAGTTCCGTGGGCGAGGGCAGGTTGCCGTAAATCAGCAGGTAGGACACCTCAAGAAAGCTGGAGTGCTGCGCCAGCTGCTCGATGGGGTATCCGCGGTAGCGCAGGATGCCCGCATCGCCGTCGATGTAGGTGATAGCCGAGGTTGTGGCTGCTGTGTTCATGAAGCCGGGGTCAAAGGTGACTGCGCCCGTCTGCTTCAGCAGTTTGGAAACGTCGTAGCCTTCGTTTCCTTCAACAACCTGGATGCGCGGCAGCTGCAGCTCGCCTCCTGCATGGTGCAGGGTCGCAGCATTGTTGGTCTCAGTCATGGAGTCCCCTTCATGAGGCTTCTGGGCCTCTGTCGAAAGCTTGATCCAACATCAGGTGAGCCGCGCACGAAGCCTGAGAACACAGGTTCCAACACCCGGGCTGCCTTCTTGTAGAAAGCCACCATTGATAGTCAGTTAAAAGCTACCGCTCCTTCGCGGGTGCCACTAATCCGC
>JAPSHX010000010.1 GCA_031179305.1 Paenarthrobacter sp.
TGTCCACCAGGAGCCGGAGCCGGTCCGAGAGGATGTTCTTGGCGACGCCCAGGGAACGTTCAAACTCCGAAAAGCGATGCTTGCCGTCCAGGGAGTCCCGGATGATCAGCAGGATCCACTTGTCTCCCACCAGGTCCGCTGCCCTGGCAACGGGGCATTCCGGGTCCGTCCAGTCGGGAGTTGTTGGTTGCAACATGCAACCATTCTGACATAGTCTCAAATGGTTGCATATTGAAACCAAATGAGGGGGATCGCCATGGAAACCGGCAGCCTGACCCAACCGAGCCGTGGACTGCCACCGCGGGGAGTGCCAGCGGAGGGACCCTCACCGCAGGGACTCTCACCGCAGGGACCGAGCCGCCGCCTGCTGCTGTTGCTCGCCGTCCTGGCTGGCGTCATGGTGGCCAACCTCTACTACGGGCAGCCGCTGCTGGAACGCATTGGGGCGGAGATGGCAATCCCCGTGGCCGGCGTCGGGTGGATGGTGGCGTTGTCCCAGGCCGGCTACCTCCTGGGCCTGGTTCTCCTGGTCCCGCTGGGTGACCTGCTCAACCGGGGGGTCCTCATCAGCGCACAAGTGGCTGCCACCGCCGTGGGATCAACCATGGTGGCCATCGCTTCGTCCCAGGCAGTCTTGCTGGTGGGTTTTGTGGTGCTCGGACTGGCTTCGTCCGTGGTGCAGACCATCGTGGCGTTTACGGCCGCATCAAGCAGCCCAGACAATCGGGGAGGGAACATCGGAACCGTCACTGCCGGCGTCGTGAGTGGCCTCATTCTGGCGCGGACGGTGGCCGGAGGGATGACGGATCTTTGGGGATGGAGGTCGGTCTACGTTCTTGCTGCGGCTGGCGGCATTGTGCTTGCAGTCGCTGCCTTCCTCTCCCTCCCGTCTCGAAGGGCCACCCGAGGCACGGTGCGTTATTGGCGGGCAGTGTTATCCGTGGCGGTCCTGACCCGGAGCAATCCGATATTCCGGGTACGGGCAGTTACCACCATGCTGCTTTTCGCGTCCTTCGGGGTGCTGTGGAGCGGTATGGCGTTGCTGCTGAGTGGGCCTGCGTGGAACCTCCCGCCGAGCGTGATCGGACTCTTCGGGCTAGCCGGGCTGGTGGGAATACTCGCTGCCTCCAAAGCGGGTGCCGCAGCGGACCGGGGATGGGGTCAACGGGTCACTGGCCTAAGCCTCGCCGCCCTCCTGGGCTCATGGCTCGCATTGTGGATGGGGAGTTGGTCCCTGCTCTGGTTCATGGTGGGCATCATCGTGCTGGACGCCGCAGTGCAGGCCGTCCACGTCAGCAGCCAGACGCTGATCGTGGCAGGAGCCGAAGAGTCAGCAAGCAGCATCATCGGCAGCTACATGGTGTTCTACTCCGTGGGAAGCGCGGTGGGGGCCGCAACTGTTGCACCGGTCTACGACACCTGGGGATGGGCAGGGGCCAGTGCGCTGGGGGCAGTCTTCGCCTTGGCGGCGCTCGCGGTGTGGGGGACGGACCGGATGCGCACGGCCAGCGCGCCCAAGGTGGGTCTGGTTCGCTCCGCCCAACGCGCTGGGGCAGAATGACCTCAACCAGCCGAAGGAGTTTCGCACCATGCCAGACATACTGACGTCCAGGTTCCTGTTCGGTCCCGGGCCGAGCAACTGCTACCCCGAAGCCATGGCCGCGCTGGCCTATCCGGTTCTTGGCCACCTTGATCCTGTGTTCATCGAGCGGCTGGACCACACCTGCGAGGGCCTCCGTACCGTCTGGGGCACATCCAACGCGCGCACGCTCCCGCTGAGTGCCACGGGTTCCGGCGGGATGGAAGCGGCTTTCGTGAACACCGTGTCCGACGGCGACGTGGCGGTGATCGCTGTCAACGGACTCTTCGGGGCGCGCATGTGTGAAGTCGCCCGGCGTTGCGGGGCCACGGTGATCCGCGTCGATCACGAGTGGGGCCAGCCTGTAGATGCCGAGCGCGTTCTTTCCGCGCACCCGAATCCCAAGGTCATCGCAGCCGTCCACGCTGAGACTTCCGTCGGCGTGCTCTCGGACATCGCCGCGCTAGGTGCCGGTAAGGGAGAGGCCCTGCTGATCACTGACGCCGTGACGTCCATTGGCGGACTGGAGCTCCGAGCGGACGACTGGGGGATCGACGTCGGATACGCCGGAACGCAGAAATGCCTGGGTGTGCCGCCGGGACTTTCGCCCTTCACGGTGTCCGACCGTGCCTTTGAGCGCCGCGTCAAAGATCCGCGCTCCTGGTACCTCGATATCGGGCTGCTGGGCGGGTATGTCGGCGCCGCCAGCGGTGCCCGGACGTACCACCACACAGCGCCGGTCACCATGATCGCCGGGCTCGAAGCCGCCCTGGACCGCATCCTTGCTGAGGGCCTTGAGAATGTGCAGGCCCGGCACCGTGCCGCCGGCGCCGCTTTGCAGGACGGGCTGCAGGAGATGGGGCTCGAATTGTTCGCCGTCGAAGGCGCCAGGTTGCCGAGCCTCACCACCGTGAAAGTGCCCGACGGCGTCAACTCGGCTGCCGTCCGCGCTTACCTTCTGGAGAACTTCAGCATGGAAATCGGATCGGGCGTCGGGGAGTTTGCGGACACCGTATGGCGGATCGGCATGATGGGTCCGAACGCCAACAGCGCTTCTGTCACGCTGGTGCTCGGAGCTTTGAAAGAGGCAATCGCGAAAGCCTAGCCCGCACGCTCTCTCACATCCCGCGGGTTTGGGCGCAACGTTCTCTCACATCCCGCGGGTTTGCATCAACTCGCGGGAATTTCCTTCGGGTCGCAGGTCTCGGACTTAACCGGGACTGTGAGTTCGAGGTAGGCCGGGAACTTTGATCGGATGCTCAACGTGGCGCCAACAGCATCTGTGCTGCGCGTTACCACCCACCCGCCGGGAACGGGATCGATGCCGTCGAAGGCAGGGAATCCGTGCTTCTCCAAGACGGGGTCGGCCGCAGCGAAGAGATCCTCAAAGTTCCTGGACGGTTCCACGATGTCCGCGCTGCTTTGCATGCTTTTCGGGTAGAGCATGCATCTGCGGTCTTGGGCTGGACTCATGTCTGCCGTATCGTCCACGGCCCAGGTGATGCCGGGCATCTTCTCTTCCAGGGCGGCAACAAGTTCCGCGGTCAGAGCGTCGTACTTGGCGCTGCTTTCAGCCACAGGAGCAGGTTCGGAAGTAATGGGAGGTGCCTTGCTGGGTTCCCGTTTGGTTTCGCCGGGGGCGCTGCAGCCGGCAATCCCAACAGATCCCACGACAAGGGCAGCGGCCAGCGCGAAGGGGCGTGCTGATGTTCGAAGCATGCGGCAATTCATTTAGTCCCCAGTTTCGTTTAGCGCTCGACGGCGGATCTCGCCGAATGCTGTCACGCCGAGTTGCCGCGCGGCGATGGGCAGAACAACCCCGTTGCTCCTCAATGCGCAGGAGGTGAGTGAGCGTTCCGCTCAAGCACGCGGGAGGTGATAGAGCGACGAGTTGAAGCGCGCGGGAGGTGATAGAGCGTCGCGTTGAAGCACGCGGGATGTGAGAGAAGGTTCGGCTCAAGCACGCGGGATGTGAGAGAGGATCAGGTGTTGCGGGTCAGGATCCACGTGTTGGTACCGTCTTGGCGCTCGAAAGTCACAGTGGTCACCAGCGCCTCGATGAGCGCCAACCCGCGCCCGGACTCCGCATCCGAATCCGGCATCGCGGCCTGCATGTCATTGGCGAAGGGCTCCCGGGCGTTGAAGGCACTGACCCGTGCCACCAGCCGAGTGGGCCGAACGCTGATGTCGACGTCGATCTCCACGGGCTTCTCCGCCACAGGAAGCGCATGCTGCACGATGTTCGCCGCAGCCTCGATGACGGCCG
Organism: Paenarthrobacter sp.; assembly: GCA_031179305.1. Classification (GTDB taxonomy): domain Bacteria; phylum Actinomycetota; class Actinomycetes; order Actinomycetales; family Micrococcaceae; genus Arthrobacter. The sequence goes on from JAPSHX010000010.1 coordinate 3,846, forward strand.
TAGCGAAGGTCATGCGGTCCATGTCCGGCACGAAGGAGGCGTCGTCCCACAGGGCGTCCAGCTCATTGTGGATGGCCTCGATGGCTTCCTCGTTGGACGGCCCATGGAAGCCCCGGCGGGCGATTACCTCAGTCATCGCCGAACGCAGCTTCGGCCGTGGGGTAAGCCGTGAGCACCCTGTCCATGTTGGTCAGTTCGAGGACCATTTTGACCTGCGGCTGCACTCCTGCGATCCGGAGATCACCGCCTGCCTGACGTGCAGCTTTGAGGCAGCCGATGAGTGCACCGAGCCCGGAGGAATCCATGAAGTCCGTTTCTGCCAGGTTCACCACCACACGGCTGGAGCCGCCGGCCACAACCTCGGCCACTACTTCCCGAAGCTTGGGCGCGGCCACCATGTTCAGCCGCCCCACGCTCTTCACCTCCGCGTAGGAGTCGTTGACCTCATAGCTAAACTGCATCTGCATTCCTCTCCTCGGGGCGCTCTGGCCCGACAACTTCGGGCACGAAACCCTTGTACAAAACTGCTTTGACCAGCACGCTCAGGACCACCAGGTCGAACGCAACCCATGCCACGTTCACCAGTGTGCCAAGGGGCTCGGACATTCCGGCGAGTAGCCGGATAAGGCCAACAACCAGCGCCACCGCCAGCAGCAGAGCGACGATGATCTGCGGCCGGATCAGGCTCCAACTGGGCCCGCCGCTTTGCCGGGCTTTGGGGGTGACCGCGAACCCGAGGGGACGGCCGAACCAAACGTTCCGGGCCGCCGTCGTGCAGGCCTTGATCCAAGTGGGGAACAACGCGAGGCTGTACTGCTGCCCCCGCCAAGTGGGAATGCCGTGCCCGGCCACCAGGAACAACAGTTGATTCACCACCATGAATGGAATGAAGCGGATGAAGAAGTCGAAACTGATGCTGTTGACCGGCAGGATGCCGAGCGTCAGGTAGATGATCGGTGCCGCGAAATAGACCACGGCAGCGAAGCCGCTCAGGTAGGTCCACATGGTGGAGAAGTACATGAGTCGCTGGCCCCAGGTGAGCCGGCGTTGGACCAGGGGGTTCTCGCGGAGGAGGACCTGCATGGTGCCTTGGGCCCAGCGGAGACGCTGGGTCAGCATGGTCTTGACGTCCTCAGGGGCCAGCCCGTTGGCGAGGATTTCGTGGTGGTACACGCTCCTCCAGCCCAGGCCGTGCAGGCGCATGGCGGTGGCCATGTCCTCCGTGACGGAGATGGTGGCCAGTGGCATGATCGGCTGGGCTTCGTCGGTGCGTTCCACCGAGATGGCGTCCAGGACAGCGTGGACCGACTCGAGTGCCCCCAGCGGGGACCAGTCGCGTCCGGACATGCGGTCGACGGCGTCCCTCGCCACCGTGGTGACGCCCGACTCGCCGACGTGGGCGAGTTCCATGGCGGCGATCTCTTCGAGATCGGATTGGAGTGCAGAGAAGTCGGCGGCTACGAGGGTACGGACTGCGTCGTCCACCTTCCGACGAACCCGATACGTGATCTCGCTGAGGGATGCTCTGGCTTCCAGCTCCTTCTGGGCGGACTCCGTGGCGGCTTCCACCTCGTTCAGCATTTGCTCCACGAGCGGGTTCCCGGCCTCGGGTGATCGTCGCGCCTTTCTAATTGCTGTGCGCGAGGCAGCGAGGGCTCGCCGGACACTCTTCTCGGTGGCTTTGACGTAGCCCACCAGGCCGAGCTGCATGAGGGCTTCCCGGCGGAGGATCGCGTTGGATCCGCAGAAGAATGCAGCGTTCCAGCCGTCCTTGCCCTGCTGGATGGGGCCGTAGAACAAGGGAGCCTGGCTGCCCAGGGGGTCGTCGGCCGGCACGTTGATGAAGTACTGCGGGGTCTGGACGAGCGCCACTTTGTCGTCGTTGAAGTAGCCCAGCGTCTTGTCCAGGATGTCCGGCTCGGGGACCTGGTCGGCGTCGAGAATCAACAGGTATTCGCCCGAGGTGACCATGAGCGCGTTGTTCAGGTTGCCAGCCTTGGCGTGCCGCGGCATGTCCGGTGTCCAATCGGCGCCGCGGGTGACGTAGCCAATCCCGTTCGATTCGGCGAGTTCGCGCATCTCCGGGCGATCGCCGTCGTCGAGGATCCAGGTGCTGTGCGGCCAACGGATGTCCTTAGCTGCCAGGGCCGTGGTCATCACCAGGTCCAACGGCTCGTTGTAGGTGGTGATGAAAACGTCCACGGTGGCGTCGGCCGGGGCAGGGGGCGGCGGTTTCCGGAGTTTGATGTTCCATACGGTCAGGCCAAACAACATGACGTCGATCAGGCTGTACGTCTCGGCGAGCACCAACGGAACAGCGATCCACCAAGCGTCCCAGTTCAGCGACGCCATCCATCGCCACGCTACGTAGTTGACGCCCAGAATGACCGTGAGAAGAACGATCAGCCGAGTCCAGAAACGTGTCACAAATCCCCCCTTTGCGGTTTACAGTCCTGCCGTTGGTTTTCGGCGTACGACGACGGCGGTCACGTCATCTTCGGCGGTCGCTGCCGGTGCCAACTCGAGCAGGGCGGCGCACACATCGTCCGCAGTAGCTCCGCTCCGTGCCACCTTCTCCACGTTCCGCTGGAAGTCCTCCAAGGAATTGTGGGCGTCGAGAACGCCGTCGCTGACGATCACGAGGGAATCGCCCGGTTCCAGGTCGAGCTCCGACGCGGGCCACAGTTGGTTGTCCAGGATCCCGACGGGCGGTCCGGCGGAGACCAGCCGCCTCGCCGGCCCCTCAGCGGGAACGTGCAGCGCAAGCCCATGGCCGGCGTCGATATAGCTGAGCGTGCCCGAGGCGCTGTCCAGCCGCGCGTGGAACATGGTGACGAAGGAGCCGGACTGGTCCAGATCGGCGGTGATGGTGGCGCTGGCTGAACCGAAAGCAGCGTCGATGGCCGGGGTGTCCGCTACTGAACGCATCACGGCGCGGACTGTTGCTGCGATGAGTGCGGCACCCATGCCCTTGCCCATGGCGTCCGCGAAGGTGAAATGCATGCCGTCGCGGGTTTGGTACCAGTCGTAGAAGTCCCCACCCACGCTGCGCGAAGGACGGAAGGCGCCAGCGACGTCGTAACCGCTGAGGCGGACCGTTTCGCGGGGGAGGAGGCTTTGCTGCACCACGGCCGCCCGGGCGAGTTCATCGCTCTGGCCGGTGTCCTCGGGGGTCGCAGCGGGTGTGCGGGCGCGGCGGAACAGGGCGCGGATGCGCGCTTGGAGTTCCTTGGGGCTGAACGGCTTGTTGATGTAGTCGTCCGCGCCGGTGTCCAAGCCGTTGAGCCGGTCCACCTCATCAGCTCGGGCTGTGAGCATCAAAATGTAGGCGTCGGAGAATTCGCGGAGGCGGCGGCAGACTTCCATGCCGTCGATGTCCGGAAGGTTGATGTCCAGCGTCACCAGTTCGGCGTTGGTTCTGCGGACAGCTTCGACGCCGGAGAGACCGTCAGGTGCTTCCGTCACCACGAAATCGAGCTGCTCGAGGACGAGGACGAGGAGGCCGCGGATGTCAGCGTCATCTTCGACGACGACAGCGTGGCGCACGGGTGGGGAAGAGACCATGGCTCCATTAACTAATGCTGCTGGGTATTTGTCACTTTTAGTCACGACACATGAAACGCCCGCTCAAAAAAAGTGAGCGGGCGTTACAAGATTTGTGCAGTTAGGTGAGAGAGGGTTTCCCTCAAGCCCTAGGGATGTGAGAGAAGGTTTCCCTCAAGCCCTTGGGACGTGAGAGAAGGTTAGACGCCCAGCTCTTCCTTGAGCGCCTGGACGTGGCCCTGCGCGGCAACCTGGTACTGGGTGAGCTTTACGGTGCCTTCGCCGTCGAGGACAACAGTGGAGCGGACCAGGCCTTCCACGATTTCGCCGTCAACCAGCTTCTCGCCCCAAGCGCCGTAAGCGATGGCCACGGAGTGGTCTTCGTCAGAGAGCAGCGGGAAGGTCAGTGCGAATTCACCGGTGAACTTTGCGAGGTCCTCCGGGCCGTCCGGGGAGATCCCGATGACGTCGTAGCCCTTGCCCTGCAGGCTGGCGAGGTTGTCGCGGAAGTCGCAAGCCTCGGTGGTGCAGCCGGGGGTGGCTGCCTTCGGGTAGAAGTACACAATGACGTTGCGTCCGCGGTAATCGGACAGCGAGACCTTGGTGCCGTCGGCGTCGAGAAGCGCGAAATCAGGTGCTTGCGTTCCGACGAGGAGTTTCTGGGTCATGGCGATCCTTTACGTTCAACCGGCACAGGCCGGCGCTTTCAGCCGGTTTACACCGGCACATGGTCATACAACAGCGGATTTTCTTTTTCTCATGGATTGAACAGCGAACTTAGATGCTGTATTCCGCAGGTCCGCGCACTGTGGCATAGGGCCCTGGCACGAACTGGTAGCCACCACCACGGACGGTGGAGACCGTGTGGCGGGCACTTCCGAGCTTCCGCCGCACCCTTCCAACATAAACGTCGATCGAGCGAAATGCCGCGCCGGGGAGGTCAAATGACTCCAGGAAGCGTTGCAATTCTTCACGTGAGATGGCCCGCGAGCAGTTCACCACCAGGTAGCGCAGCAGCTTGTATTCCATGCCAGTAAAGGCCACGGGCTCACCGTCCAGAAGCACTACTTCAGCGGCCAGGTCCACCGCAAGTTGGCTGCGGCGGCTCGCCAACGTTACGGGCTCGACGGCGGTGCTGCCGCCTCCGGCGGCGGTGCTGCCACCGCCGGAACCGGCGTCGGAACGGGCGTCTGCGAGGGCATCGGCGAGTGACAGAGCGCCCGTCCCTCCAGGGGTGCTACCGGCGTCGGCGGCTTCCTGCGGAGTGCCGCCCCAGGAAGTGTCGCCGACGCCGGAGTGCTGTGCCCCGATGGCGGGCCAGATGCGGACGTCCGCCTCCGGGGCAAGTTTCATGGCGCGGGCCAGCACAAGGCGTGCTGCCCGCTCCCAGACCTCAGGATCGATCTCGTCACCCTCGGCCGGGTTGACCCAAAGAGCCAGTCCGTGTGCGGTCAGGCCCGGCCTCCGCGCGGATCCTGGTTGACCCGGGAACCGCGCGGGGGGTGGCCCGTAGGCATTGACTGCCATGGGGTAGGCCTAAACGTTGCCGCGGCGGAGCAGCTTGCCGCCGGGGTTCTGGCCGTCGATCGGAGTGCCGCGCAGGTAGGTCTTGCGGACGACGCCGGCCAAGGGACGGCCGTCGTACGGCGTGATCGGGTTCTTGTGCTTGAGCTTGGTGACGTCCACAACGAACGCTTCGTCCGGGGCGAAGATGGAGAAGTCGGCGTCGTAGCCCAGGGCGAGCTGGCCCTTGTTGTGCAGGCGGGCCAGGGCGGCAGGCTTCTCTGCCATCCAGGACACGACCTGTTCCAGCGGGATGCCACGGTGGCGGGCTTCGGTCCAGATCAAGGAGAGGCCCAGCTGGAGCGAGGAAACGCCGCCCCAGGCCACGGCGAAGTCGCCGTTTTCCAGGTCCTTCAGATCCAGTGTGGAGGGGGAGTGGTCCGAGACGATGCAGTCGATGGTGCCGTCCTGCAGGCCCTTCCAGAGGAGCTCGCGGTTGGAGGCCTCGCGGATGGGCGGGCAGCACTTGTAGGCCGTGGCGCCGTCGGGGATTTCTTCGGCCATGAGCGTCAGGTAGTGCGGGCACGTCTCAACGGTGAGGTTGACGCCGTCGCGCTTTGCAGAGGCGATCATGGGCAGTGCGTCCGAGGAGGAGAGGTGCAGGATGTGGGCGCGGGCGCCGGTCCAGCGGGCACGTTCGATGACCTCGGCGATGGCCTTGTTCTCAGCGCCGCGGGGGCGGGAGGCCAGGAAGGTTTCGTAGTGGTCGCCGCCCGGGTGCGGGGCGCGGTCAATGGCGTGGGAGTCCTCGGCATGGACGATCATGAGGGAGTCGAAGGACTTGAGTTCCTTCATGTCCTCTTCCATCTCGTCCGCGTCCAGGTGCGGGAACTCGTCCACGCCGGAGTGCAGGAGGAAGCACTTGAAGCCGAACACGCCTTCGTCGTGGAGCGGGCGGAGGTCGCTCTTGTTGCCCGGGATGGCACCGCCCCAGAATCCGACGTCCACAAACGCCTGGTCCTTGGCGACCACGCGCTTCTGCTCCAGGCCGTCCACAGTGGTGGTGGGCGGGATGCTGTTCAGCGGCATGTCGATGATGGTGGTCACGCCACCGGCAGCAGCGGCACGGGTGGCGGAGGCGAAACCTTCCCACTCGGTGCGGCCGGGTTCATTGACGTGGACGTGGGTGTCCACCAGGCCGGGGATGAGGGTTTCGTCGTCTGCGAGTTCGATGACCTCGTTGCCCGTCAGGCCGTTGCCCAGGGGTTCGATCGCGACGATGACGCCATCGCGGATGCCAACTTCGCGGGCTGCGAGGCCGGCGGTGGTCAGGATGCGCTGGCCCCGGATAACGAGGTCATAGGCGCCGATTACTTCAGACATTGAGGTACTCCTTGTTTTCGGTCCGTTCCGCCAGGTACACGCCTATGTGCTTACCTAATTGTTCAAGCAACGGACCTGCTTCAGCGATACATTTTTGGACATCTTTTTCCAGATCGGTCAGTGCGTGGACCGTATGGAAGCCGGCATCCGTGAGTTGTTCCCGGCTCAGGGTACTCCGGCCGCAGACTGCGATCACGGGAACTCCGGCTTTCTGTGCCGCCCGGGAGACGCCCATGGGGGTCTTGCCGAGCAGGCTTTGCTCGTCCAGGCTGCCTTCTCCGGTGATCACCAGATCGGCGCCCTTGAGCTTGCGCTCGAGTTCAGTGAATTCAAGCACGACGTCGATACCCGGCCGCCGCTCTGCCTTCAGCGCCGCGATGGCAATGTAGCCAACGCCGCCTGCAGCTCCAGCGCCTTCTGCCTTGGCCGAAAACTTGGCGTGCTGCCCGGTTGTGGCTGCGAGGACGTCGACGAAGTGGCTTGCTGCGGCGTCCAGTTCGGTGACGTCGTCCGGCGTCGCGCCCTTCTGCGGACCGAAGATGGCTGGGGCTCCGCTGGCCCCCAACAGGGGATTGTCGACGTCGGACGCCAACACGAATTCCGTTGCCTCGACGCGGACGTCGAAGTTGGAGAAGTCGATGCTGTCTATTTCCGCGAGTGCGGCACCGCCGCCGGGGAGCTCGTTGCCGTTCTCGTCCAGGAACACGGCGCCGAGGCCCTGCAGGACTCCTGCGCCGGCGTCGGTGTTGGCGCTGCCGCCCACACCCAAGATGATCTTGCGGCAGCCGAGGTCCAGCGCGGCCCGGATGAGTTCGCCCGTGCCGATGCTGGTGGCTTTGCGTGCCGTTTCGCTCGTGGGGCCGTCCGGCAGGAGGGCGAGACCGGAAGCTGCCGCCATTTCGATGACAGCTTCCTGGTCCCGCACTGCGAAGTCGGCCTGCACTGGCTCGCCGAGCGGGCCGGTGACGGTGGTGGTCCGGCGGGTGAAGCCGGAGCCGATGGCGGCGTCGATGGTTCCTTCGCCGCCGTCGGCCACCGGAATGCGTGTTGCCTCAAAGCCTTTCGAACCGAACCCCGCCTGCAGGCCTGTTGCCAGGTGCTTGGCGACGTCGGGCGCGGACAGCGAGCCCTTGAATTTGTCCGGGGCGATGACAACACGCATTCCGGTGCCTCCTTCCTTTACTTACTTACGCTTTGGTCAGGATCGCGGTGGGTGCGTCCGCCGCGGTTTCTGCCAACTCTTCGAACTCGTTCACGCCGTTGATCTCAACGCCCATGGAGATGTTGGTGATCTTTTCCAGGATCACTTCAACAACCACGGGAACCTTGAACTCGCCCATGAGTGCCTTGGCCTTGTCGAAAGCGGCAGGCAGATCGTTCGGGTCTTCAACGCGGATGGCCTTGCAGCCCAGACCCTCGGCAACCTTGATGTGGTCCACACCGTAGCCGTTGGTCTCCGGGCTGTTGATGTTCTCGAAGGCCAGGGAAACGTTCTGTTCCATGTTGAAGCCGCGCTGGCTCTGACGGATCAGGCCCAGGTAGCTGTTGTTCACCACAACGTGGATGTACGGCAGGTTGAACTGTGCGCCCACGGCCAGTTCCTCGATCATGAACTGGAAGTCGTAGTCACCGGAGAGGGCAACAACGGTGGCGTCCGGGGTTCCACGAACAACGCCCAGAGCGGCGGGAGCGGTCCAACCCAGCGGGCCAGCCTGGCCTGCGTTGATCCACTTGCGGGCACCGAACACGTGAAGCATCTGTGCGCCGGCGATCTGCGACAGGCCAATGGTGGACACGTAGGTGGTGTCGCGGCCGAAGGCCTTGTTCATCTCCTGGTAAACACGCTGCGGCTTGATGGGCACGTTGTCGAAGTTGGTCTTGCGGTGCAGGGAGCCCTTGCGCTCCTGGCACTCGGCAACCCAGCTCGAGTAGTCCGGCAGGGTCTTTGCTGCCTGGCGTTCGCGAGCCAGTTCCAACAGACCGTCCAGCGCCGCACCGGCGTCGGACGCGATGCCCAAGTCCGGCGAGAAAACGCGACCGATCTGGGTCGGTTCGATGTCGATGTGCACGAACTTACGGCCTGCCGTGTAGGTGTCCAGGCCGCCGGTGTGGCGGTTGGCCCAACGGTTGCCGATGCCGATCACGAAGTCGCTCTGCAGGAACGTCTCGTTGCCGTAGCGGTGCGAGGTCTGGAGGCCAACCATGCCGGCCATCAGCTGGTGGTCGTCCGGGATGGTGCCCCAACCCATCAGCGTGGGGATAACCGGAACGTTCAGGATCTCAGCCAGTTCAACCAACTGAGCAGAAGCGCCGGCGTTGATGATGCCGCCACCGGCAACGATCAGCGGGTGCTTGGCAGCGGTCAGCAGATCCAGTGCCTTTTCGAGCTGCTTGCGGGAAGCCTTCGGTTTCTCGACGGGCAGGGGCTCGTAGGCGTCGATGTCGAACTCGATCTCGGCCATCTGAACATCGATGGGCAGGTCCAGCAGAACCGGGCCCGGACGACCTGAGCGCATCAGCTGGAAAGCCTTCTGGAACGCGCCGGGAACCTGGCCCGGTTCCAGAATGGTCATGGCGAACTTGGTCAACGGCTTGGCGATGGACTCGATGTCCACGGCCTGGAAGTCTTCCTTGTGCAGCTTGGCAACGGGTGCCTGACCGGTGATGCAGAGCATGGGGATGGAATCGGCCTGGGCTGCGTACAGGCCAGTGATCATGTCCGTGCCTGCGGGGCCCGACGTGCCGATGCAGATGCCGATGTTGCCATCAGCTGCGCGGCTGTAGCCGTCGGCCATGTGGCTGGCGCCTTCAACGTGGCGGGCCAGCGTGTGGCGGATGCCGCCGTGGGCACGCATTGCTGAGTAGAAGGGGTTGATCGCTGCGCCGGGCAGACCGAAAGCTTCGGTTGCGCCTTCCTTTTCCAGGATGGCTACGGCCGCATCAACGGTACGCATCTTTGCCATGGTGTACTCCTTGTTTTTGCCCTTTCGGGCGAAGTCTGTGGTGTTTTTGGGTGTAGTGAGGGAGCCGCCGTCGTTTAAGTACGACGGCGGGTTCCCTGCTTTGTGTTGCTTGGTGCCTTTGGGCTTACTTGCGGCCGCTGAGCTGGAGGACCTGCTTGAAGAGGCCCGAGTGGTCGAGGCCGCCGTCGCCCTGGTTGACGGTTGCGGCGACAAGCTGGGCGACGACTGCGCCGAGCGGGACAGCGACGTTGGCTTCGCGGGCTGCGGAGGTGACGATGCCCAGGTCCTTGTGGTGGAGGGCCAGGCGGAAGCCGGGGTCGAAGTTGCGGTCGAGCATCTTCTGACCCTTCTGGTCGAGGACCTTGGAGCCGGCCAAGCCGCCGCCCAGGACCTTCAGTGCTGCGTCGGTGTCTACGCCGTAGGCCTCAAGGAAGGCGATGGCCTCGCCGAGGACCTGGATGTTGACGGCTACGATCAGCTGGTTTGCAGCCTTGACGGTCTGGCCGGAGCCGGACGGGCCGACGTGGACGATGGTCTTGCCCACTGCGTTGAGGACATCCTGTGCTGCCTCGAAGTCTGCAGCTTCGCCGCCGACCATGATGGACAGAACGGCGTCGATTGCGCCCTGTTCGCCACCGGATACGGGAGCGTCGAGCGGGCGGATGCCTGCTGCTACAGCGTCGTCGGAGAGGCGCTTGGCGACGTCCGGGCGGATGCTGGAAGCGTCGATCCAGAGGGTGCCCTTCTTCGCGTTGGCGAAGACGCCGTCCTTGCCGCTGACTACACCCTCAACATCGGGGGAGTCCGGGACCATGGTGATGACGACGTCGGCGTCCTTGACTGCGTCCGCGATGCTGGTGGCACCCTGGCCGCCCTCGGAGACGAGCTTGTCGATCTTGTCCTGGCTGCGGTTGAAACCGGTGACCGTGTGGCCGGCCTTGACGAGATTGATGGCCATGGGGAGGCCCATGATTCCGAGGCCGATGACTGCAACGTTGCTCATTGTGGTTCTCTTTCTGAAAGTCTGTGTTTTAACTCGTGCGGGCTATTTGGTGAGCGCCGCCGCTTTGGTGAGTGCCGCCGTCGTTAGTTGGCGTTGGCGCGCTGGCGGATGGCCCAGCTGAAGGCCGTTTCCTGCGGTTCCTTGTACTCGAGGCCGATGTAGCCGTCGTAGCCGAGTTCGCGGCTGCGGGCGATCCATTCACCGAGGGGGAGGGTGCCGGTTCCGGGAGCTCCGCGGCCGGGGTTGTCGGCGATCTGGATGTGGCCGAAGTCCTTGGCGTGGTTCTCGATGACGGATTCGACGTCGTCGCCGTTGACTGCCAGGTGGTAGAAGTCGGCGAGGAGCTTGATGTTCTGTGCGCCGGATTCTGCCTTGACGCGGGCGATGACCTTGAGTGCGTCTTCGGCGGTGAGGAGCGGGTACTTGGGTGCGCCGCTGACCGGTTCGAGGAGGACAGTGCCGCCGATGCGGGCGACGCCCTCCGCTGCTGCGGCGAGGTTCTTTGCCGCGAGTTCGTCCTGCTCTTCAGGGGTGAACTCGTCCTGGCGGTTGCCGTAGAGGGCGTTGAAGGCCTTGCAGCCCAGGCGCTCACCGATGCCGGCTACGACGTCGATGTTGTCCTTGAACTCGGAGCAACGTCCCTTCCAGGAAACCAGGCCGCGGTCGCCGCCGGGCATGTTGCCGGCGTTGAAGTTCAGGCCCGTGAGCTGAACGCCGGCGTCCTTGATGGCGGTTTCAAACTCGGTTGTCTCTTTGTCGGTGGGAACCGAAGTGGCGAAGGGCCACCAGAACTCGACGGCGTCAAAACCGGCTGCCTTCGCGGCGGCGGGGCGCTCGAGCAAGGGCAGCTCCGTCAGGAGGATGGAGCAGTTCACTGTGTACGTCATCGTAGGTCCTTCCGAGGAGGGGCTTTGATCTATCTTCGCTTGCTTGGCTGTCGCGTGTTGCTTGACTTCAGTTTCCGCTTTGTGGAATTTAGATTCTGCTTTATGAAAAGTCTAGGGAAGGTGGGGGTGGGAGTCAAGGGGGCGGGTGGGGAGATGGGGGTTTGGGATACCAGATGCTTTGATGTGCTGGTGGCGGCAATCGTATGAGAGGTAGCTGAAGACGACAGCGAATCCTGACCGTTGTGATACCACCACCAGACTCCACTTACCCCTAGTGGTAGAAGTACCTGGTCGTGGGACGCGGTCTTGCATTGATGGCAATCCGTCATGGACTCGTCGGTACGATGTATCTGGTCTGGTGTCGGCGTTCAATTGGGGGTAAAGGTGCGGGTAATTGGAATCCGGAACCAAGCTGAAAAGCTCGGTTGGGTTATCACTGAGGGCGAGTTCAGAGCTGGCGTGCAGATCCTGAACTGGCAGGAAGTTAGTTTCCCAAGTGACAGTCGCGCCGGCCAGTTGGCCTGGGTTCGACGTGAGGTTCTTGCCATCGTGACTTCTCTTCCCGTCGACATAGCTTCCCTTAGATTGGCTGAGTCCGGACGGTCGTCGGGGTCTCCGAATTTTGCACGGGCGGAAGTGGACGGAGTGGTGCAAGCCGCCCTGGGTGAATTGCACGTCCCTGTGAAGGGCTACAAGAGTGCAGCGGTCCGCAGCGCTTTTGGTAAGACTCAAGCTCTCGCAGATGCGGCCATGCAGCTTATCCCATGTATCGCGGGCGCTGCGAAAGTGCGGCGCGAGCAACTGGCCGTGGCCGTGGCTCAGTACCCCGTCGAGGCATAGAGAGGTGGGCTACAGACAGATTCGTCGGCTCGGAGCTGGTTATTTCGGCGAAGTTTGGCTGGAAGAAGATGAGGCATTGGGCCGCATGTGCGCTGCCAAGTATCTCGACCCATCGCGCCTGACACCTGGGTCATTCGCATATGCTGAAGCTCAGGCGATGATGGTGGCAAGACATGAAAATGTTGTTCAGATTTTCTCCGCTGATGCAGAAGACGGTATTCCTGTCATCCGAATGGAGTATTTGGAGGCTGGAAGCGTTGAGGATCGTTACGGCGGGCGACCAGTGGCAGTGGGAGACGCCGTCAGGTACATGGAGGAAGCGTGCTGGGGCGTAGAGCACCTTCACGCGCGTGGGCTCTTGCATCGCGATATCAAGCCCGGCAACTTGCTTCTCCACGGCGATGGCAGGGTAAAAATCAGCGACTTTGGGCTGTCTTGCTTCACTAATTCATCGGCGGTCATTCCGCCGTGGTCTTACACTGCACATCTTCCACCTGAGGCCTTGAAAACCGGCTTGGGAATAGAATCTGCGGTCGGAGATGTCTATGCCCTCGGGATCACAACCTACCGATTGCTCAATGGGGATCGAGACTTCGAATCTATTCGGGAATTGGCCTCATTGAAGGCGGCAGCGGTTCTGTCGAATTGGCTGCCACACGTTCATCCAAAGCTCAGGCGGGTCATTCGCAAGGCTACCCATTCTCAACCGGGGTCAAGATATCAGTCGGCGTGGGATTTCAGACATGGGCTGGAGGCTGCAAGGCCAGTAGTCTCTTGGTTCCCTTCGACGAGCGAGGTGGGCAATTCTTGGTCTGGGTGGGACGGTCGAAGGCAAGCAGCATGGCGGGCTTACCTTGAACCTGCTTCCCGGGACCGCTGGGCGTTTCGGATCGAGCGCGACTTGAACGGAAAAGGGTGGCGGAAGATCGGGGCGGATTGTCTCCTTTTTCCCGAATACAAGGATGCTATGCGCCATTCCGCCTTGATCCTCGGACGTGTAGCTGAGACGGGGCGATAGCTCAGCGGGGCGGAAGGTGTCCTCTGAACGCCGCCTCGCCGGGGAAGCGGAGCTCGCAGAAGTTTGGTTCACGTACGGAGCTGTCGAAGACTCCCCGATGGATTAGAGGTTGAGGACCTCCTACCTGCTTGCTCCGTCGTCCGAATGCTACTGCGGAAACTTGATCTCTGGGAGATGCGCAATTTCGTACGAGAGAAGCGGTCTGCCTGCCAAATGAAGGGAGGCGGGGCCGGTTGGATCCTGTTTCCACGAAACCGCGAATTGTTTGGTGTTCATGTGCTGATACACCTTGGCAACTTGGGGAGCTCCGCCTACGTCGCGGAATGTGCGATCTTGGCAGTACTTGGCGATGATGGTCAACGGCTGCAAGTCGAGTGGAGCGTCTGATGGAGCGCCCGAGGCGTGCAACATACCCTCCAGCTTGAGGCGTGCGTCGAACACAGCGTCTTTGCTGCCGGCAAACCAGAACCAAGCTCCAGGTCGGTGTGTCAACGGCCGGATGGCCTTGGATTGAAATTGCTTCATGTTCGGATCCCAGTTGACATGCCAAATTCGAAAGCTGGAAGCCCTCCAGGACCATCCGCCCAGTATGAACTCAGCCATCGGGTCTTCATCTCCAGCGGGCACCTCGCGATTGGAGTACATCTCATTCAGCACACGAACCACGTGTCCGTTTGTGTCTTCCAGGTCGCTGCTGCGACGCTTGCTTGGTGGATAAGCGTCAATGGACGCTATTAGTTGCATTACTGCGGGGAGGGCGAAAAAGGTGCTCCCCGCAAAGCAGATAAGAGCATCTGTGCGCGGGAGTTGAAATACCTTCTGTGCCCTGTCCCAAGTCTCACCGCCTGTAAGCCGGCTGTCCGAGGCGAAAACCAGTTCGCTCGTTCCAGCATTCTTCCGAACCCATGCTGCTGCGAGTGTAATCGAATCTCCTATTTTGCGATCCGTCCCTGTGAAGCAAGGAAGAAGAATATGAAGAAAAACGGGCGCTCTTCCAATTGAGACGTAGCCCGATTGCTCGGACTCGAGACTTGAACTCGAAACCCCCGCTTAGTGAAAGCTCAGGTTGCGAACCTGCACGGCTGGACCGACTCTCTTCTTTTACGGTGCTTTACCCATCCCAGCTCGCGCATGTAAGGCTGCGAACGGGGTCAGGCTCTCACTGAGACAACATCTAATCACATTGTTTAGGATTGGCCACCAGCAATGCCGAGGACCGACCGCCAATGGTCGGCCCCCGAGCTGGTTCTACAGGATGCGGGAAATCGCGCGCTGCAGGATGTCCTCCAATGCGGAGAGTACGCGTAGCGGGAAAGGACGCTTTCTGATTGCACGCTCATGAACAACCGTGCGCCAGTCGTCACGGTGCTCGGCGACCGTCGTACGGGTATCACCTGACGCTGTCGCCTTCTCGTATGCGCAGTACAGACCTGTGGTTGCAGGGGAGTGTTCAAGTGTGTGTGTTGACAGCACATGACGCAGCGGAGCGGGGACACCGCGCCCGCCCGGGTGTGCAGTGAGACTGACGAACTGCGCCAGAAGCGCGGCGCTGACGCTGGCGGACAGAGCGGCGACGTTCTGGCGGGAGGGGAGTTCGCGGCCTGTACCTGCGATGTACACAGGGTCATCCAAAAGCCCCTGCTTGTCCAGCTGAATCTCCCCGACAACCAGCTGACCAATGCAGGCCATGCACGGACGTCCGGGAACGAGGGTGTGTGCCCGCCATATGCCATTGCGCATTCGACCGTCGGCGAAGGTGTCGAGAGCGATGCCTCCATCGATGACCGGAATCAGATCCGTGTAAGCGAGGGCGTTCAACACTGCCCGTGGCCATGGCCGGTCCACGCAGGAAAAGATGACGTCGTAATCGAGCGCCGCACTCACGCCGACGGGATCGGTGATGCTTGTCTCATGGCGGCGGATCTCGAAGGACTCTGCGGTCGCGGAAGACCTCATCAAACGTGCGGCTACATCAACCTTGGAACGTCCGAGTGCGGCGTCAAGCCTTGTTGCCCCGATCATACGGTCCAGGTTGACCGCCTCGACGGCGTCGTAGTCCATCACGCCGACCGTAGTGAGACCGGTTGCAGCCAGACGCTGCGCAATGTCCAGGCCGACGCTGCCGCCGCCGACGACCAGGACGCGCATGCGCGCAATAGACGCCTGAGAACGCTCGCCCCACGAGGACACCGTCCGCTGTTGCGAAGGGGTGTTGACAGGGATCCGGCGCAGCTCGTCATTCCACGTGACGCTCAGCTTTGGAGACACGGATCGAACTGACTCCGCCCAAGTCGGTACCTTACGGTCGAACCAAAACCTTGCCGACCAGGAGGTGTCCCGGCCGCCGAGAGTCATTCCCAGCAGCGGCATCTTGGTGATGGCCCGGGCGACGCGCTCATACTCGGACTCCGTATCCCAGTCCATGTCACTAAGGAATTGCCAACCTCGGGACGCCGGATGGGAGTGCAGAAGAACAAGCCCATGGCCGGCGGCCCGAGCCTCATTCGAGGCTCGGAGTACGTATCCACTGGTAAAGGATGCGTTCCCATGCACGTGTCTGTCGCCTTCGTTGGGCAGGATTACGGACCTGATCAGAGCGGTCCTGCGCTCCACACCGGTGGACAGGACATACGTAGCGGCGAGCACATCCTCCTGGCCATCTTCGCGAATGAGGTGGTCACGCATGGCTGCTTCGACTTCGCCGGCCATCGCTACCGAGTACCGCATTTCAGGCCGCCTTCGGGATCGCGATGGAGATGAAGCCGCGCACGTGGCGGAGCCACGAAAGAGCTGGTGGGACCGACATGTCGTTGTGGGTGTATTCGCGTGAATGCCTCTTCCATCCCGGTGGGCAGTCAACCTCATCAACGTTCGTCGCGGCGAATGCAATTGATTCTGGAAGGTGGATCCAATGAGGCGGAACCATGGGCCAACTCTGGAGTTCGGAGACGCTTACGCCTGTTGTCACCGTCTGCCCGCTTAAGTCCCCGCCTACTGCGACGACATCGTAGAGGATGCGAGGCCCGTCTGCCCGGGCCGAGGCGCCGACTGCAGTCATGTCATAGATGAACTGTTGGGCCGGTCCTGCCAGAACTGCGGCCTCACTCACGCGACACCACCTACGTGCTTGGCGGTCACGAACTCGTCCCCGTCATTGATCTTCACGATTTGCGCGTCGGAGAAGGTCTCCGTGCCACCGCCAGGCAGAATGCGGGCGAGGTCGTAACCGGCTGGATCAACTCCGGCGAGGCGCAGGAGCGCAGCCGCTGACTGGTCGTCGTCGTAGCTACTCTGCGACTCGCCGTCGATGGTGAAGTGAAGCTTCTGACGAGAGACGAACTGATCGCCATTCTTGAGGTTGATGATCTGCCCGTCGCGGATCTTCTCTTCCACTCCGTTCTTTTTGAGCAAGAAGAGGTCGAAAACCTTCGGATCGCGGCTGGCCAGGCGCAGCAATGCTGCGGCTTCCTGGTCCCCGTCTTGGGTGTGGAACGTCTTGCCGTCGATGACGACCTTAAGGGAGGTGTTGATGTTGGAGGCCATGTGTTGGCCCTCCTTTCTGTTTTTGTTCTGAACCTGCAGCCCTTTCGGGCGGAAGAAGGTAACCTATACCTGTCGGGTAAATCCGACTCTATCACATGTTCCGTTTACCAAAGAGGTAAAGATTGCAGTTTGCGTGGATAAGCCCCCAGCTTGAACGCTCGTGTGTCACGGGGGCGCGCCTACGTGCTGTCGCCGATGGTCAGGCATCCGCAGCCGAAGATCTCCTCAGCCTTGTCAGGCATGCCCCCCGGTTGGGGGCCCTCATGACCTTTCAAAGCGTTCAGATCGACGTCGCTGCGGGGAATCTGGCGCTCTCGATCGAGGAGGTTGAAATGCATGTACGACCGCTCAGTCCCGACGGCGTTCCGCGGGACGTGCTAAGTCGGGCTTCGCTGTCCGAACACGCTTCATCCAAAGCGCTACTCGTCCAGGACTTCCATATTCGCGGCCGATCAATCCTCCGGCCAGCGAGCTGAATCGAGAATGATGACCACCTACACCGCCACAGACCCGCAATTTGACTTCGCACCCCAGCCTGGACGCTGGCTGCAAAGGGAACTCGATCATCAAGCAATCAGCCAAGCACAGCTTGCCGCTCGTACCGGTCTAAGTACGAAGCACATCAACCTCGTGATCAAGGGGACAGCTGCCCTTTCTCCTGAGGTTGCCGTTACCCTCGAACAAATTTTGGGGACGTCTGCCGAAACCTGGCTTCACATGGAGGCTGAACGCCAGATTCATCAGGCCCGTAAGGACAGGAATAAAGCCCTTTCCGGATTCGTTGAATGGGCTAATTCATTCCCTCGACAATTGTTGATTGACCGAAGGGTTATTCAAGAGTCTGATGTAGGTTCTGAGCTTGCGGCGAAGCTTCTTGAATTCTTCTCAGTAGCGTCGCCGTCTGCCTATACAAAGACCTGGCTTGAGCCTCAGGCGTCTTACAAGAGAAGTCAAATTCATTCCATTGACCCGGACTTGACTGCTCTCTGGTTACGTTTGTCGGAACTGCATGCAGCAGGCCTGATAGAAAATGCGCCAGCGTATGATGCGGCAAAACTTAAAGTCGCCGCCGAAGTACTTCCTAAGCTCACCATAAATGAGAATGTTGCGGATGCCTTTACGGAAGCACAACAGTTGCTGTTGGCGACAGGTGTTGTTCTCGTATTCGTGTCGGAAATCCCCAATACTCGCATCAGTGGTGTATCGCGTTGGATCAATGGGACTCCAATGATCGCTGTAACAAGCCGCTACAAGGCGCTAGATAGCTTGTGGTTCACCATCTTGCACGAGATAGCACACGTGCTTCTGCATCCCAAGAGAAGTACGTTCATTGATGGTTTTAAGGCAGACGATGATTCTGATGCGCAAGAAACCGCCGCGAATGAGTTCGCGCAGAACCACTTGATCCCACTAGAGTTCCGGGAACAACTGACCAGAGCGACGACTGAGCGCGGGATTCTTTCGCTGGCCAAAACTTTGGGTGTTGCTCCGAGCTTGGTTGCTGGTCAATGGGCTTTCAAAACCGGCACCTGGGGCGGTCCGATCGCAAAGCTGCGTAAAAAGCTTGATCTAACGGAGCTTCTTGGCTAGCTGGCCTCGATCTCCATTACAGATGCATTCCTAACTTTGCCAACGGTTCAGCAACGGCGGTCCGGAATGAGGAAGTGGCTAAACTTTCTGAAATCATTAGTTTTGTAAGCGATGGTCGACGTCACCGAACCGAACCTGTGGTATACGAGAGAAATTCTCTTCTTTACTACCGTCACACATGCGTAACGATCGACTTCAAGATTCGCCTTCAGTTACGGAACTTCGCATGGGGGCCGCCTTTGATCCTGGAACTAAGCTGAGAATCGCCGGTCGGAACGGTCGGGGTCTAGTGGTAGCACCATCCGCGGAAGGACAATCGAATGGCACGGCCGACAGTTCAAGACGTCGCCAGGACTGCCGGTGTGTCCGTGGGGACGGTGTCGCGCGTCTTGAACGGGAGCTCAGCCGTCAGCTCGGCGGCTAAGGAAAAGGTCAATGCCGCCATAAAGGAGCTCAGCTACCGTCCGCTCGCTTCTGCTCGGGACCTCAGAAGAGACCGCACCATGCGAGTCCTGGCACTCGCCAAGAACCTGGATTCGCTCGTGATCAGCGAGGTCTTCCGAGGTGTCGGGGACGCTGCTGCAGATTCGGGCTACGTCAGTCTCATCGCCGCCACAGACGGAGACCGTGACCGCGAACAGCAACTCGTGGACATGCTCCGCAACGGATCAGTAGACGGTCTGGTCATCTTCTCCCCAACCATGCCGGACGAGGACGTCAACACCGTCGCCGAGCAACTCAGCGTCATCCAGGTCTGTGAAATCGTCGATGCCGAGGCCGCGTTCGGGGTGTCCATCGATGACCGCCAGGCAGCCTACGACATCACCAAACATCTCATCGACACAGGCGCCAAGAGACTGGCCATGCTTGCCCATAGGGGGGCCCGTTCGGGTCGGCTCAGGGAAGAGGGCTTCCGCCAAGCCCTCTCGGAGGAAGGCCTGAGCCCGGACCAGATCCTGTTCGGCGAAGGCAACTTCGGCTTCCACGCCGGCCGTACGCTCGCCAAGAAGCTTCTCAAAGCAAAAGACCTTCCGGACGCTGTCTTCTGCGGGACCGATGTCGTTGCCGCCGGCTGTGTCCGCGAGCTCACCGATGCCGGGCTGAGAGTTCCTCAAGACGTTGCCGTGGCAGGTTTCGATGACTCGGCGCAAGCAGAAATGTGCGTCCCGGAGCTCACCACCGTAAGGCAGCCCGCCTACGAGATGGGCCGCGTAGCGTTCGCTGAACTCCTGGAGCGGATGACCGTCGACGGTTCACACCGCAAGGGGAGAACCTTCCTCCCACACGAACTCGTCATCCGGGACTCCACCAAATAAAGAGGGTTGACAGTCCTCAGTGGTCCCTGTCACACTACTTTGGAATCGATTCCACGGCCGCAAGGCCGATTCTTTTGACAACATTTGGAATCGATTCCATGGATCACAAGAACCACGGCAAAGACGCCACCCTCAGAATGCGGGACAGCCAAAAGCCCGCAGTGAACGCCACCGCCCACAGACCCCAAAGGAGCCACTTGTGGACTTGAACCGACCTGCTCTCCCGCTCCAAAACAGAGCCGCCCGCAACCGCAAAGCCCTAGCCGCGACCGCAATAGCCACAGCCCTCCTGCTCAGCGCGTGCGGCGGGGGAGCCGCGCCCCAAGGTGCCGAGCAGGCAGCAGCTGCCGATCCGGCGTCGGGCGCTAATGCCAGCGGTGCCGTGAACATCTGCGGCGTCAAGGACGCGAGCGGCATCTACAAGGGCACGGCTGAGGCGTTCACGAAGGCGAACGGCAAGGTGACGGCCAAGTACACCGAGATCGGCGCCACCACGGATGAGGCCCGCACGCAGATCGTGCAGCGGCTCGAGGGCAAGTCCACCGAGTGCGACCTCTTCGTCACGGACGTCATCTGGACCTCCGAGTTCGCGTCCCAAGGCTGGCTGCTGGACCAGACCAAGTTGGTGGAAGCCAACAAGGACCGGCTCATTCCCTCCACTGTGGAAACCACCAAGTACCAGGACAAGTATTGGGGCTCGCCGTTCTTCACCAACGCCGGCTTGATCTACTACCAGAAGGACAAGGTGGCCAAGCCCGAGTCCTGGCAGCAGCTCTACGCGGAAGCCGCAAAGGCTCCCGGCAACGGCTACGTCTACCAGGGCAAGCAGTACGAGGGCCTCACGGTGAACTTCCTCGAAATGCTCTACAGCGCAGGCGGCGAAGTCCTCAATGAGCAGGGCGACGTCACGGTGGACTCCAAGGAAACCCGCGACGTCCTCAACTTCATGAGCGACGGCCTCAAGAACGGCTCAGCCGACCGCGCCGTCCTCACCTACAACGAAGACCCCGCCCGCCTCGCCTACGAGTCCGGCGACTTCGGATACCAGCGCAACTGGCCGCACGTGTACCGCCTGCTGAACGCAACACCACTGGCGTCGAGCTTCGGCGTCGCACCGCTGCCGGCATGGGAAGGCGGCAAGGCCTCCGGTGTGCTCGGCGGCTGGAACCTGGCAATCTCGGCCCACTCCACCAACCAGGCCGGAGCTGTCGCGTTCATCGACTTCGCCACTACCCCGGACTGGCAGAAGCACGTGGCCATGGACTACTCGCAGGCCCCGGTCAACGAAGCTGCCTACTCCGATCCGGCGGTGCTGCAGAAGATGCCGTTCGCCACGGAACTCCTCGCCTCGGTGAAGGGTGCCAAGCCGCGCCCGATCTCCCCGGTCTACCCGCAGATCTCGCAGGCGATCTACAAGAACGTCTACGCCGTCCTCTCCGGCACAGCCTCCACGGAAGAAGCCGTGCAGAAGATGGCCGAGGAAATCACCACCGCTAAGGCGAGCTTCTGATCATGGCCATCAAGACACTCCTACCGGGCCGCAGCCCTAGCAGCGCAACGGCCCGCCCCGTAAGCGGCCGCGACCGGGCAGAACGCAAGCTCGCGTTCCGCATGACCGCGCCGTCGCTGGTCATCATGGCGCTGGTTGCGGCGGTCCCCATCGGCTACGCGATCTGGCTCTCGCTGAACCAGTACAGCGTTCGGACCGCAGGCCTGTCCCGCTTTGTCGGCCTGGAAAACTACATCAACGCCCTCGCAAGCCACGAGTGGTGGGCAGCGTTCGGCCAGACTTTCCTCTTCGCGGGTATTTCTGTCAGCCTGGAACTCATCCTCGGCACGGCCATGGCGTTGCTGCTCAACCTCGCATTCAAGGGCCGCGCCGTCCTGCGGACTGTGGTTCTGCTGCCGTACGCGATCATCACCGTGGTCAGCGCCATCACCTGGCAAACGATGTTCCAGCCCAACATGGGCCTGGTCACCAACGTCCTCTCCACGCTGGGACTGCCCGGCGGCGACGTCGTCTGGCTCGGTGAGCATGGCTACGCGATGGCCGTGATCGTCATGGCCGACGTCTGGAAGACCACGCCCTTCGCGGCGCTCATCATCCTGGCTGGCCTGCAGGTCATCTCCGCCGAAACGTACGAGGCCGCGGAACTCGACGGCGCCAGCAAATGGCAGACCTTCGTGAACATCACCCTGCCGCTCCTGCGCCCGGCAATCGTCCTCGCCGCGATCTTCCGCACCATGGACGCCCTCCGCGTCTTCGACCTGCCGTTCGTCCTCACCCGCGGCGCCAACGGCACCGAATCCATGTCCATGCTCGCCTACACGCAACTGCGCGAAAACCGGTTGGTGGGCGAAGGCTCGGCGCTGTCCATCCTGACCTTCCTCACCGTCATGGTGGTCTCGGTCATCTACGTCCGCTTCGCCGGCGGCAACATCCGCGACGTCGCGAAGGAGGAACAATGAGCACGCTGACTGCAGAACGCCCGACGGCGGAACTCGCCACGCGCCCCAAGTCACCGAAACGTCGTCGCTTGCGTGGGGAATCGAAACTGCATCCCATGGTCTGGGTATTCGTCATTGCCGTGATGGGCTTCTCGCTCATCCCGTTCTACTGGCTGGTCAACACCTCCCTTAAGAAGGGTGCAAGCCTGTCCCAAGGCGAGCTCTTCCCGAGCCAGCCGACCCTTGAGAACTATCTGGTGGTCTTCCAGAACCCCGAGTTCCTCCTGGCCTTGCGCAACTCGGTGATTATCGCCGTCGTGACTACAACGGTGGCGTTGGTGTTCGCGTCCTTCGCCGCATACGCGCTGGCCCGGTTGAAGATGCGCCGCAAGGCGATGATCCTGACGTTGATCCTCTCGGTCACCACGTTCCCGGCCATCGCCATCGCGGCCCCGATGTTCTCCATCTGGCGCGAAATCGGGCTGTACGACACATTGCTTGGGCTGATCATCCCGAAGCTGACGTTCGCGTTGCCGCTGGCGATCTACACGCTGACGTCGTTCTTCAAGGAGATTCCGCGTGAGCTGGAGGAATCCGCGTACATGGACGGCGCCACACCGTTTGTGGCCTTCCGCAAGGTGATCCTGCCGCTGGCCGTCCCCGGCTTAGCGACGACGGCGATCCTGGTGTTCATCTCGGTCTGGAACGAGTTCCTCCTGGCCGTCACCCTGACCACCTCACCCGAAGCCCGCCCTGTCCCGGTGGCGATTGCGTTCTTCAGCGGAACCAGCGAGTTCGAGCAACCCTTGGGCACCATCAGCGCCGCATCGGTGATCATCACCATTCCGTTGGTCATTCTCGTGTTGCTGTGCCAGAAGCGCATCGTGTCCGGCATGACAGCCGGTGCCGTCAAAGGCTAGTCCCTTTTCACCCCGAACCCAGAAACCCAGAAAGAACAGGAACAACGTGAGCATTCAGCAGCAGGCCCCGTCCACAACCCTCAAGGTGGGAGTTGTGGGCATCGGTTGGGCCGGCCAGCAGCACCTCAAGGCGTACAGCAACATCGACGGCGTCGAAATTGTCGCGGTCGCGGGCATGGAAGCTGAGCTTCTTGCCCAGCTGAAGGAGGAATACAACATTCCCCACGCCTTCGCCCGCTGGGAAGACATGATCGAGCTGGAAGGTCTCGACGCCGTCAGCGTCGCCGTGCCCACGTTCCTGCACGCGCCGATCGCCATTGCGTCGCTTGAGCGAGGCCTGCATGTGCTGAGCGAAAAGCCGTTGGCGCGCAACGCCGTCGAAGGTCAACAGATGGTGGACGCCGCCCGTAAGGCTGGCCGCGTCCTGGACGTCGCGTTCAACCACCGCCGCCGCGGCGACATCCAGGCGCTCAAGGAAGTGATCGACGCCGGCACGCTGGGACGCCCGTACTACGCCAAAGCGTCGTGGCTCCGTCGTCAGGGGATTCCGATGCTGGGCAGCTGGTTCACCAATCCTGAGCTCGCCGGTGGTGGTCCGCTGGCTGACATCGGCGTCCACGTGCTGGACTACTCCCTGCACCTGCTAGGGGAGCCGAAGGTTTTGGCGGTCTCGGCATCGACTCACTCCGAACTCGGGCCGCGCGGCCTCGGCGGCAACGCCCGCTACACAGCTTCGAACTCCAGTCATAAGTTTGAAGTGGAAGACTTCGCATCTGCGTTCATTCGGCTGGAAGGCGGCGGTACCTTGATCCTGGAAGCGGGATGGGCCACGTACCGCGACGAGCGGGACCTGATGGACTTCACCGTTTACGGGACCGACGGCGGAGCGGACTTGCGCTCGGTCGGCGCCTCCGAGAACCCGGTGGCGGACGTCCACGTCTTTACTGAGAAGGACGGCGAGAACGCCGACTTCGAGGTGGTGGCGGAACCCGGGCGAGCCCACCAGGCCGTCGTCGACGATTTCATTGCCGCCGTGCGCGGCGGCGAGACTGTGTGGGGAAGCCATGACGGGTCCCTTGCCTTGAGCCGCGCCCTGGTACTCGATGCTTGCTACAAATCCGCCCTCGAACAACGTGAAGTGGTGCTCTGACATGTCCGAACAGAAATTGAAGGTCGTCGTCTGGAACGAGGCCGTCCACGAGGCCCGCAACCAGCCCGCCACGATCGGCGAGATGTACCCCGAAGGAATCCACGGCGCCATTGCTGCCGGTCTGCGCGGTTTCTACCCGGACTCCGAAATCTCGACCGCCACCCTGGCTGATCCTGAGCACGGCCTCTCCGAGGAAGTTTTGGAGCAGACCGATGTGCTGCTGTGGTGGGGGCACATCGCGCATGGGGAAGTCGCTGACGAGGTGGTGGAGCGAGTGCAGCGCCATGTGCTGGGTGGCATGGGATTGGTGGTTCTCCACTCGGGGCACTTCGCCAAGATTTTCACTCGGTTGTTGGGGACCACGTGTTCGCTGAAGTGGCGCAACGAGGGGGAGCGGGAACTGGTGTGGACGGTCAAGCCCTCGCACCCGATCGCGGCTGGCGTTGAAAGCCCGATCATCATTCCCAAGCAGGAAATGTACGGCGAACTGTTCGACATTCCGGAGCCCGACGACCTGATCTTCATCAGCTCGTTTGAAGGTGGCGAGGTGTTCCGCTCCGGCGTGACGTTCTCCCGGGGCAAGGGCAGGATCTTCTACTTCAGCCCCGGCGATCAGGAATACCCGGTGTACCACCAGCCGCAGATCCAGAAGGTGATCGCCAACGGGGTTGGCTGGGTTGCGCAGCCTGGTGTGTTCCGTGAGGCGCCCGAGGTCTCCAATCCGGCCCGGGGCTGGTTCGAGGAGGCGTAGCCGCCGGGGCGGATGGCAGGGCGCGGCCTGAACCGCCTCCGCGCTTTCCGCCTCGCTGGCATCGAAACCTAAGAACGTGTTAAGAAATCCGGATGTGACTTGGACGTGGGCTGAATCACAAATAGATTGTCTGCAGTTCTCTGTTTTCAGGGTGCACTCAACGTCGAGGAGAAGCCATGAGCAACGATGCCGCGGGCAACACAACCCCCAGGGACACGGGGGCGGTGGGGGCCAATCAGCAGGTTCCCCCCGGGGGCAGCCACGCTGACCGGATTGACGACGACGGCGGCCGCCCGGCCAAGTGGCGGATCATCGGCCCTGGCCTGGTTGTGGCCGCCACCGGCGTGGGGGCGGCTGACATGGTCGCCACCCTGGTGGCTGGCTCACGGTTCGGTTACGGCCTGCTTTGGGCGGTCATCGTTGGTGTGGTGCTGAAGATCATCCTCGTCGAAGGAGCCGGCCGATACACACTGGCAACTGGAAAGACGATTTTTGAGGGGTGGCGATCCCTCGGCAAATGGACCACCTGGTACTTCGGCCCGTACATCATGATCTGGGGCTTCGTCTACGGAGCCACGGCCATGTCCTCCGCAGCCTTGCCGTTGGCGGCAGTGTTTCCGATCCTGCCGTTGTGGGCGTGGGCCATCCTGATGGGCCTGGCAGGTTTCGCCATGGTCTGGTGGGGAAAATATGCCACCTTTGAGAAGATCACAGCGGCCCTGGTGGGCATGATGTTTGTGACGGTGGTGGGCTTGGCCATCATCGCCGCCCCAAACATTCCGGAAATGCTGACCGGACTGATCCCGATAATCCCATCGTCCGACGGCGCCATCTTCTACACGCTTGCACTGGCTGGGGGAGTGGGTGGAACCATAACCCTCGCCGCCTACGGCTACTGGCTTCGGGAAAAGGGCTGGTACACGCCCAAGTGGATGAAGGTCATGCGGATCGACAACTCCATGGCCTACGTGATGACAGGCGTCTTCGTGATCGCCATGCTCATTGTGGGCGCCGAAGTTGTCCGGTCCGCAGGGGTTTCCCTGAGCGCGAGCGATGAAGGCCTGCTGGATCTCTACGACGTCCTGAAAGCGGAGTACGGTGACGTGGTGGGAACCGGCTTCCTCATCGGTTTTTGGGCAGCTTCCTTCTCCTCCATCATCGGCGTCTGGAACGGAGTCTCCCTGATGTTCGCCGACTTCTGGGGCAACATGCGGGGCAAGGAATCAGGACACCCTGATACCCGTGTTGGTGGAAAGTACTTCAAGTTCTACCTCCTCTGGCTGACCTTCCCGCCCATGATCCTGTTCGCCCTGGGCCAGCCCATCGGACTGATCCTGCTCTACGGAGCGCTGGGTTCGCTGTTCATGCCATTCCTTGCATTGACGCTGCTGGGGCTGCTCAACGGCAGGCGAATTCCCAAAGCCTGGGCCAACAAACTGCACTCCAATCTTGCCCTGGGAGTGTGTGCCCTGCTGTTCGTTGTCCTGGGCATCCGCCAGCTCTGGACCTCCCTCTCGCCACTCTTTGGCGGCGGCTAGGCAGGTGAGGGATTTCTTCAGTAGGGCCGATGACGATGGACGTATTTTCCGGTTTTCTGCACTATTATGAGGGGATTGAAAGGAGTTAATGTGACCTCTGAACCGCTTCCTCTGGAACCCTTCGTATCGTCCTCCAACGCTGCGTCCGCTCTGGAATCACTAGGTCTGGACAGCGACACGCTGACGATCTCCGTGCTGAGGGGCGTCCGTCAGGCACAGAACATCACCAACTTTCACCCTGTCACTGCCCGCGGTTTTGTCCAGTGGTCGGAGACAGTTGCAGCACTCCGCGAGCAACTGAACGAGCGCGACTGGAGACAGGCTGACCCTCAGAACTCTCCACGGGTTTTGTCGCCTGATGGACTGACCTCGATCATGGTTATTGGTGGCAACGCGAATACCGCCGTTTCGGAAGACTTGACCCCTGGAACAGCACGGCGCCGCGGGCCCGCCACGGGTGCAGCTGTCCAGTGCAACGGCCAACAGATGCTCGATCTTATTTTCGAGTTGCCCTTGATTAGGCAAACTCAGCAACCCCTGACGTGGGTGCTCCTGTACCACTGGTCCAAAGATGAGCCTGTGATCAGGGCTGAGTTGTCGCTGCCAGCCCAGATCGTTGATGGCAACATCACGCAGTGGACCAGGAGGATTTTCCTACCTCCCACTGATGTATCGGATCTGGAAATCTCACATCGTCCAGCCGGACCGCAGGACGACGTCGACTTTAGGATCGTTGAACTGTCATGACGCTAGAACCCTCTCGGATCACTCTGGCGAGGTTGCGGGCGGGAATCAGTAAAGCTCAATTGGCTGAGCGACTTGACGCAACGCCGCGCACGGTGACGAACTACGAGACGCACGGCGCACCGGACAGGATGGCCGGTGCGCTAGCACTTGCGATCGGGTGCAAACCTGCGTTCTTGTCGCTCGCCCCTACTGAGCCACTTGAAGAGGAACGGGTCTTCTTTCGGGCCCGTCGTCGCTCCAGTGCAGCGCAGAAACACGCGGCAACGTCAGCGGGTCGTGTCGGCGTGGAACTTTACGAATTCCTGACCTCCCATTTCGAACTCCCGTGCCTGAGCGTTCCTGATTTGTCCCTTTTGGGTCCCGTCCAAGCAGCTCAACAACTTCGGGCCGAGTGGGGGCTGGGAATTGATCCGCTTCCGAACTCCGTGCGGCTGGCGGAGTCACATGGTGTGCGCGTGCTGAGCCTGCCCGCTGGGGCTGAAGAGGTAGACGCTTTCAGTCTTTGGGAAGACGGGCTGCCATATGTCTTCCTCTCCACGATGAAGACAGCCGAGCGTTCCCGATTCGACGTGGCTCACGAGTTGGGGCATCTAGTACTCCACGCGGGGCTGGATGCTTCAGTTGGCAGTGAGCGAAATGCTGAGAAGGAGGCAGACCAGTTCGCCTCAGAGTTCCTCATGCCTCGTGTACTCCTGCGCTCCAGTGTCGGGCGCGAACCGTCTATCGAGAGTCTTCTTCGGCTGAAAGCTCATCTGGGCGTCTCCGCTATGGCACTTGCTTATGCGTTCCATAAAGCCGGCATCTATACCGATTGGTCCTATCGCCAAACTTGCGTTGATCTGACCCGTCGTGGATATCGTTCCGGAGAACCTGAAGGCATGGTCCGCGAGACTTCCAAGGTTTTCGGGTTTATTCTTCCGGCCTTGAGAAAATCCAAGGGGTGGGGGGTTGATGACATCGCTCGTGGCCTCGGAGTGTCAAGCGCTGAGCTCCACGGTCTGACCTTTGGTCAAGCTTTGAGCGCGGTGGGGGACCCCGCTGCAGTGCAGAAACCACAACGTTCCAGCGCTCAGCTATCACTCGTTCGCTAATGCGGGGTTGTGCCGTTAGCCGTGCCCGCCCGCCTCCAACCCAGCCCCCACGGCCTCAACGAACGCATCCGTCTCCGCTGACCTCCGGCTCTTCAACCACAACGCCGACGTCCGCCAGGCCAGCGGATCACTCACCAAAGGCCGCCACACAATTCCGGCGGGAAGAGGCGTCCACGGTTCCTCATTGAAGTGCACCCCACGACCGGCCATGATCAGCCCGTGCGTGAAGTGCTGATTCCTCGCATGGACAATAGCCGCAGGCAAATACCCAGCGTCCCGGCACGTGTGCAGGAATGAGTCGTACAAGGTCGGCGCCATGTGGCGCGGGAAGATGATCAACGGATTCCCGGCCAGATCACCCAGGCGCACGGCATCCAATGAAGCAAGGGCGTGCGAAGCATTCAGCACCACCCCGAGCGCCCGTGAATACAAAGCCCCTGACTCGAAACCCACGCTGCTCAAAGGGTGACGGACCACCGCAACGTCCAGTTCGCCGTCGCGCAGTCGCTCAACCTGCTCAACGGTGGTGAGCTCGTGCAGGTTCAGAAGAACGTCAGGCGCAGACGCAGCAAAGAAAGAAACCATCGTGGACAAGGCAACCGGGTTCGTATCAGGCGGCACGGCCACCTGCAGGATTCCCGAAGCGCCAGGCCGGATCCGACGCATTGACTCCTGCGCCATGGCCACGTGATCCAGGACCCCTCGGGCATGCTCCAGCAGCAAAGCTCCGGCCTCGGATAGCTCCACACCGGTGCGCCGCCTATGAAACAGCTGCACCCCGAGCTCTTTCTCCAGGTCCTTGATCCGTTGCGACAGCGGCGGCTGAGCCATATGCAGACGTTGCGCAGCACGGCCGAAATGGAGCTCTTCGGAGAGCACCACAAAGTACTTGAGATGGTGGAGGTCCATCACCGCACCATATCAGTTTGGTATCAAGGCGAGTAGATATTGATGTTAGACGGGTCACATTCGCCGATGGTCAGATGGGACTCAAGAAGCCCCAACGAACCAAAGGAAACTCCCCAATGTCCCAGGACGTCCTCTTCGAACAGACCGGCCCCACCGCCATCATCACCCTCAACCGCCCGGACAAGCTCAACGCCTGGACCGAGGCCATGCGCAACGAACTCATCGACTACCTGGAAAATCTCAAAGGCAACGACGACGTCCGTACCGTCATCCTCACCGGTAGCGGCCGCGCGTTCTGCGCCGGGCAGGACCTCGCCGAGACGGCGTCCATGAACCCGGACGATCACGAGTCCGCGGAAGCTTGGATTGACGGCTTCGACCGCCTCTACCGCGCTGTCCGCAACCTCGACCAGATCACCATCGCCGCGGTCAACGGCGTCGCCGCCGGCTCCGGTTTCCAGTACTCACTCCTCGCGGACCTCCGCGTCGGCGACTCCAAAGTCCGCATGGGCCAACCCGAAGTCCTCTCCGGCATCCCCAGCATCACCGGCATCTGGGCCATGTGGAGCATCCTTGGCAAGTCCAAGACCTCCCAGTTCGTCCTCACCGGCGAGCTTGTGGACGCTGCCGAGGCTCAGCGTCTCGGCCTCCTCAACTACTTGGCGGACGACGGCGGCGTGCTGGCTTACGCCAAAGACCTCGCCGCCCGCTTGAGCCTCCTTCCTCCGGGCGCGGTCCGCCTGACCAAGGACCGCCTGCGCAGCTTGGAGGACGACGACCTCAGCGATGCCATGGCAGAAGCCAAGCGCGTGCACCGCGAGGCCTACGGCACGGGCGAACCCCAGCGCGAGATGGCCCGCTTCCTGGCCGGCCGGCGCTAAGAAAGACGGGAGACCAGCGTGAAAACCGGAACCCAAGACCGCTACACCGAACTTCGGAACAGCCACCGGTGGGAGGTGCCGGAACTCTACAACATGGCCGTCGACGTCGCCGACCGGCACCCAAGGGACAAGCGGGCACTCATCCTGGAGTCCGCCGTCGAAGGTCAACGCGAGGTGAGCTGGGGCGAGATCCAGGACCGTTCCCGCCAGATCGCTGCCACCCTGCAAAAAGCCGGCATCATGAAGGGCGACCGGGTCGCCGTTCTGCTGCCCCAGCGTTCCGACACCCCGGCCGCCTACCTCGGCGTGCTGCGGACCGGCGCAATTCTGGTCACCTTCTCCATGCTCTGGGCAGCAGAACCTATCCGTTTCCGGCTGGAGGACAGCGGGGCGTCAGTGATCATCGCCGAGGAATCCGCGAAGCACCTGTTCGAGGACTACGACGGCACCTTCATTGACATCGACGGCCCCGCCATCAAAGAAGCGCCCACCGAATTCCAAGACGTCAAAACCAAAGCCGACGACCCCGCGCTCATTTTCTATACCTCGGGCACCACTGGCCGGGCGAAGGGAATCGTCCACGCCCACCGGACCCTCCTTGGCCATAACGAGTTCGAGTACTGCCACCAGATCGGCGACGGTGATGTCTTCTACGGTGCGGGGGACTGGGCATGGTCCTTGGCCAAGCTCATGGGCCCGCTCCGCCTCGGCGCAACACACCTGGTGTTCCGGCCCAGCGGCGGCTTCGACCCCGCAGCCCTCTTGGAGAGCATGAGCCGCCACCGCGTCACCAGCGCGCTGGTCAACCCGACTTTCCTGCGCAAAATGCGCGAAGACGTGCCCGACGCCGGTATCCACTTCCCGCTGCACCTGCGGACAGTTTGCTCGTCCAATGAGCCCCTGACGCCGGACCTGATCACGTGGTTCGAGTCCCAGTACGGGGTGACCCTACTGGACTACTACGGTTCCACGGAGTCCTATCCGTTGCTGGGCAACTACCCGGACGTTCCGGTGAAGCCAGGGTCCATGGGCCGTCCACTTCCCGGATGGGAAGTCCGCCTCTTGGACGAAAACGAACAGGAAGTCCCCGCCGGTGAGACCGGTGAGGTCTGCCTCCGCGCGCGATCCAACCCGCAATTTCCCTTGGGATATTGGAACATGCCTGAGGCGTCCGCCACCGCATTCGGGGGCGATTGGTACCACACGAAGGACCAAGCCTACGCGGACGAAGACGGCTACTTCTGGTTCCTGGGAAGGACCGACGACGTCATCAAAACGTCCGGCTACCGTGTTGGACCCTATGAGTTGGAGGCTGTCATCCGCGAACTCGATCCCGTGCGGGACGTTTCCGTGACCGGCGTCCCCGACGAGCTCCGCGGCCAGTCCATCAAGGCATGGATCGAACTGATGCCCGGTCACGCTGGGGGAGCGGACCTGAGCGAAACCATCGTGACGCATGTGAAGGAGAACTTCTCCCGCTTCGCCTATCCACGATTCATTGAATACGTCACCGCACTGCCGAAGTCCGCCACTGGAAAAGTCCAGCGGGCCCAGCTCCGCGAACTCCCACACGTTGTAGCCTCTCCCCGCCTTGAAGGACAACAATCATGAATACGATGACTGAGAAAGTTGCTGAAACCGAGTCTTCCCCACGCCGCAGCCTGAAGCGCGTCGCCGCGGCAGCCGCCGTCGGAAATTTTGTCGAATGGTTCGACTCCGCGGCTTATGCGGTCATGTCCGTGACCATCGCGAAGCTCTTCTTCCCGGATTACTCCACGACGGCGTCACTTCTAGCCGTGTGGGCGATCTTCGCCGGCGGCTTCATCGCCAGGCCGCTCGGCGCGGCTTTCTTTGGACGCTACGGTGATCGGATTGGGCGCAACAAGATGCTCGGCCTGTGCGTGCTGATCATGAGCGCGGCCACGTTCTGCATCGGTATCCTGCCGACGTTCGCAGTGATTGGTATCTGGGCTCCGATTCTCCTGTTCGTGTTCCGCGCTGTTCAGGGCTTCACAACCGGCGGCGAGTACACGGGGTCCTCGGCGTTCATCGTGGAATACGCCCCGGAGGGCAAGCGGGCAACGTACGCCAGCATCATCCCGGCCACTGTCGGCCTGGCATCGGTTGCCGGTGCGTTGCTGGGTGCCGCGATCACCGCGACTTTGAGCACCGAAGACCTTCAGGCTTGGGGCTGGCGGATTCCCTTCCTGCTGGCTGCACCGCTGGGTCTGATCGGACTATATATCCGCTCGAGGGTGGATGACACTCCGGTGTTCCGCGGCCTCGAGAAGACAGGCGAAGTGGCAAAGCGACCCCTGGGAGACGCCATCCGGATGTGCTCGCGACAGATCTTCACGCTCTTCGGATACAGCATCACCAATGCCATCGCGTACTACCTGATGAGCAGCTACATGATCGCTTACATGACCTCGAGCCTTGGGTACTCCTCGGCCGAATCCATGATCACGAGTGTGATTACCATGCTGGTGTACACGGCGGTTTGTCCTCTGGCTGCACGTGGCAGTGACCGGTTTGGCCGCAAGAAGATGTTGCTGGTGGCCTGTGTGGGCTTCGTAGTGATGACCATCCCGGCGTTCTCCATCATGCCGCTGGGACTTGGCTTCGCGATCCTCGGGACAAGTGTCCTGGGTGCATTGGTAGCCGTGATTGGCACGTCCAACGTGCCGGCACTGGTGGAGATGTTCCCGCCATCTGTACGTTCTTCCGGTTCAGCAATCGGTTACACCTTGGCGTACGTGCTGTTCGGTGGAACCGCTCCGTTCGTTGCCACTGGCTTGGTGGCTGGGTTCGGGACGCCGTTGGCTCCGGCCTTCTACCTGATGGGCATGGCCCTGGTGTCCGCCGTGGTGGTTGTCCTGTTCTTCCGGGAGACGAAGGACCTTTCGCTGACGCGGACTACGGTTCTGTAGTTTCTTTTGACTTGAAACGGGTTGGGTTGGGCACACATCAGGTCCCAGCCCAACCGTCTGCTGTTCCCGTGCTGACCGTGGCGAGCTAGTTCTTTAGGGCGACAATCAGCCTTGGAATGTACTCCTTGTTTAGCCATTGAATGGCCTCTTCCAATGTGGGTCGCACCTTGCTTTCCAGCCCATCTGCCGCATCAGCATAGAGCCCTTCCCATTCCGGCCCGGGCGTGACGCTTGCGGGCCACGTATGACCACTACGAAAGGCAAACAACCGTTCTACAGTTCGGGCAACGAGTGCGTCTCCGGCCATAGCCTCCACTAACTGGAGGTCGACCAGGTCATGGGCACGCTGATTACCAGGCTCGGTGCATGCATGCAGCTTTTGCGAGATCTGGTGGTGGAGGGGAAGTACGGAAACGGGGGCAGGTTTCTGAAGGCCAAGTGCAGCGAAAATTCTTGCCACTTCGTCAGACATTTCGAATTCGGCTGGTTCCTCTGTCGCTGCGAGCTCGTCATACCCGACTTCCACGTCGATCGTGGTAAACGGACGGTCGTGGTACTTGAGTTTCACCACAAATGGCTGCATCACGTAGGGTGCAGGGGTCCTTTCCGGGGGTCGCTGCTTTCCGCGGGTAACATCTCCGGTGAAGTGACCCCAGCCGTTTTCAAGGTTCTTCCTCAGTTCCTCCTCGAACTCATCTCTGCCTCCGCGAAAGGCGGTATCCAAGTCTGGTGTCTGCCGTGTGAGCTTTTCACCCAGTCGGAGTTTTATGCCGGTGCCACCTTTGACGGCAGAGGCGGGGAGCATCTGGCACAGAATAACGTTGGCTACCAAGGATTGAATGCGACGGACCGTTGAGCCTTCTGCAGCCGCTAAATCACTTAGTCGGCGCTGTAGCATCTTCACTCCGCCTGGGTCTTTGGGCGGCTTGGCGGGTTTCGAACCTCCCAAAGGATCTGGGGCTGCTGTCATGAGGTTCCCAGGGCTGCAACGATGCGAGCTTCTGCGTCGGGATCCAAGAGGCCCCTCTCTCGGGCCTGGTGAGCCGCCTCGACGAGTCGTTCGGTCATAATTCTGCCGTGTGCACCCAAGATGGCGCTTTCAATAGTCATGGCCGGGACACCGTCTATGCTGTCTCGCTGATGCTCAGGTACATCGCGGCGGATGACTTCTACGGTTCCAGGTAGTTGGGCGCGCACACGACGACTGGATGCAACGCGAATTCGGCGCAGGTTAACCTGCGCCAAATGATGAGCCGCAAGGACAGTCTCGTCGGCTAGGACGGCGCCGTCCCCCACAAGAGCGACGGCCTGTGCATACTCATCAAGCTCACCCGCAGGCGCTTCGTCCATGCGATATACGCCTTGACCGAGTCGGGTCAGAGCTCCGCGCGCAGCGAGTTTTCGCAGCTCAACTGATGGAACTCCCACCGACTGCGCCGATCGGCTCGTCACTACTCCATGGGTTTCGAAGGCCAGCTCACGCAGTGTTCGACGATATGTCATTCCCTTCACCTCCTTGGACTCAAACGTACCATTATGGGTACGGTTCTGACGAGAAACAGCACATTCCGTCCAGCCAACTTTCGGTACGGTTTTTGTCGGAGAATCCAAAGCAGGTGGATGGCACCTTGGACGAAGTCGTACGCTTCGTGCTAACGAGTCACCACCTAGACAACCCCTAGCCACCACCTAGGGGCACCTAAATCACCCCTATTTTCTGGCCCATCCACCACCTAGTTCCCCCTTTCCAGCCTGTGGCCTCCCAGCACGCCCATAGTGTCCTTCTCAGAACGAGCCCCGGCCAACCGCCGGCCGCTCACGGGAAACATGGACAACTTGTGGGGTTTGGAATTGAAGCTGAGCCAGGAACAGAGCACCGCCGCCGCGGTGGATCAGTGGATCACCGGCATCCCGGGGCGCATCCCGGGCCATGTGATCTTCGTCGAGAACCCCGAACATACCGACTACGCGAAGACGCTGGCGAGCCAAGGCTCCACCATCCTGGTCCTCAACGGCGACAAGGATGTTGAAGGCATCGTAAGGGTTTCGGGATCGTATGACGCCGCCGGGGAGGAACTCCTGGTCGACGGATCTCTGAGCCTGGAGATCCAGGATTACGTGGCCATTCCGTTCGTGAACCTTGTGGGTGTGACCATTGTCCGGATCACTACCGAAGAGGACTGGCAAGCATTCTTTGACGATGCCCGGGAAGCCTGGACCTCCGGGCACTTCGTCCAACAACTCACTGAAGCCAATGCCGTGTTGGCTGAGCGCGCATTGCTGACAGGGCAAAACAAAGAGGATCGCCTCCTTGCAAGGCTCCACATCGCTTGGGATGGAACCGTCCTGAATGGACCTTATGGAACCATGATCGGCAAGGTGGGTGACGGACTGGCGGACCTTCGCGTGAGGTCCGTTTCGCTCCGTCCGGAATCTTCTGTCGCCTCGGCCTCACCATCAATACACGTTCACGACTTACTTGCCGCCTCACCGTGGATTCCCCGCTACTTGGCGGCGCTGGATGCATGGAAGTTCATTCCCCGTGAAGAACGTGCCGGAACTCGCTTGGTTGGCTTCGGAGTCAGCCTGTACGGCTGCGCCCTCAACGATGGCCCACCATCTGCAGTTGCTCCCTTCATCCTCGTAAGGGGAAGCCAGCACACGCTTCTGGACGCGTCAACGGGCAGGGTTTTCACCATCGGAGCTGATGCCGCCGTCATTGTGGAAGCACTTTCCAACATGGGAGACCTCACCAAGGCTGCCAGCGTGGTGGCAGCTGCCATCAACGTGTCACCAGCAGTAGCCGGAGACGCCGTGCAAGCAGTCTTCGCATATTTCGAGCAGCTGGGCATCGACGTCATCGGGACGCGCTGATGACTTCAGTCGCGGCCAGTACAGCTGCGGAAAGTACAGCTCCTGGTTTGCAGCGCCCGCTCTGGGTTCCCCTCACCACTCAGCACGACTTTCCGGACAGGAGCCACACGGCAGTCAACGCCCAGGGCGTTCACGTCATGTTTGAAGACGGGCAGCAAAGGATCTGTGCCAAAAGCGGCCTCTGGAACACCAACTTGGGCTACGGAAACCCACACATAGAAGCGGCGATCACAGGAGAACTCCGCACGGCTTCCTACCTTCCGCTCTTCCGGACGGCTCACAGCAAAGCCATCGAGGCTTCACGAGCCCTTCTCTCACTACCCGCACACAATTTCCAGCGCGTTGTCTTCTCCACCTCAGGTGGGGCCGCGAACGACGCCGCCATGAAGTTGGCACGTCAGTTTTTTGTGCTTGACGGTCAACCCGAACGGAAGCTCATCATCGGGCTGAAGGGCAGCTATCACGGACTCACTTATGGGAGCCAGGCACTCAGTGGAGATGAACTCGGCCAATCCGTGTATGGCGTGGACCGACGCAATATTCGCCACATCGCGTTCCAAGATCAAGGCCAGGAGCTGGCTCAGCTGATGCAGCGGGAAGGCCACAGGATCGCAGCGGTGATCGTGGAACCGGTTTTGGGTTCGGGCGCAGAGGCAGTGCCGGGCGAATTCATAGCCGCCCTGCAACAGCACCGCCAAGACCACGGATTCCTCCTGGTCGCAGACGAGGTTGCCACGGGTTTCGGACGCGTCGGCGGCTGGTTTGCGTCGGACGAGTGGCAACAACAGCCGGATGTCATCGTGACTTCCAAAGGACTGACCAACGGAACCAGCGCATGCGCCGCCCTTCTGATAGCCCAGCGCGTGACCCAACTCTTTGACACAAGCGAGTCCGTGTTTGTCCACGGTGAGACCCAGGCCGGCACACCGCCAACATGCGCCGCCATCCTTGGCACCATCGCCGAAATGACAAGGCTTGATCACAACAACCTGAGCAAACAGGTGGCCGCTGGCCTCAACAAGCTCATAGAAGAACTTCAAGGCACCCGCGGCGTAGGTGACTCAACAGGTCGCGGCTGCATGAGGGGAGTCAAACTCCACAGCAGGAACGGTATGCCGCTCTCCTCCGACGGTGTCCTGGCAGTGGTGAGGAGCATCCACGAAGCGGGTGCCATCGTCCAGCCCGGTCCGGGCCGAATCCAACTCCTGCCAGCTCTTATTTACACCGAGGAGAACTTCGCTGAACTCCAAACGGCAATAAGGGCAGGCCTTGCTAGGGCCCAAAGCGACGGAGTCTTCGAATGATCGCCGATCACCTCTGGAGGACCCGTTGTGTCATCGTCGACGCCGGAGAGGCGCCCAAGTTCGTCGGCGGACTCACCCGCGGAAGAACGGGGTTGGTGGTGGACAAAGAGCTGCCAGCGCACCGGGATGCGCTGATGGCGGGCGACCTCAAAGGCGTGCCGGTCCTTGAACTGAACGCGGCTCCGGTCACGGTGGGAACTCTGCGGGAGGTGGGCAGCTTCATTCGCGAGAATGGACTTCAGACTGTTGCGGGACTCGGCGGAGGCTCAATTTTGGATGCGGTGAAGCTCGCCGCGCTCTTCACCGCAGACCCCGGCCTGACCATCTTTGCCGAACGTCACGCCAAGCGTTCCGGCCTGCTCGTCCTGCCTCCCATCACAAACCCCAAGGACCGTCCGAAAACCATTCTGATGCCGTCCACCGTGGGGACCGGCGCGGAAGTCAGCGCTGTAGCTTGCCTGGACACCGCCGTCGGCCGCCGCCTGATTGTCTCGCGGCATCTGGCAGGCGACGTGGCAGTGCTCGACGCCGGACACCTCGCCAGCCTGCCCAAGCACCTTGTGTTTGAGGGTCTGCTCGAAGCCTTCCTGAGGGTGGCGGGAACCATGATTGGCAGCAAAGAGAGCATCTTCGACGACGACGGCTACGTTCTCATCCAGCGGATAGTCCGGTTAGGGCAGAGGCTGACACGCGAGGATTCGCCCATGCTGCGCCTGGCCGCAGGGCACCTCAGCATGGAGACACACACTGGATGGGCGCTGATAGGTCGCGACCCCTATGGAGCGAAGCACTGGTACCTCGCCAGCGAGCTCGCATACGTCACTGGCGCAAGGAAAATGACCGCCACGGCCTCGGTGATCGGTCCCGTCTGGGAAGAAATCGGCAAGGGCGCCAGCGCTTGGGGCGACGCAGGACGCCTTCAACGGCTCTGGTCCATGGTGGCCGCTGCTGAACCCTCTGTGGATCCGGACCCCGTGCGGGGCATCAATGAACTGATGTGGAACTGGGGCATCACCGGGCTCGAGCACATCAGCGAGGAAACGCTGCTGCGAACCACTGACGCAACCATCCGCAACTGGGGCGGGCCGCTTCCCATGCTCCGGGGAATCGATGCACACCAGGTTCAGCATGTCCTCAATTGGGCAGCTGGCGGACACCGCATCTTGCCAAGCCCAGCGGGCGAACGAGCAGCGGTAAGGGAAGGGAGGTGAACACACATGATCAGCAGCACAGCACTTAAGAGCCTGGACCTCGCCGTCCAGGAACTGGAGCCGATGGACGTCCCGGATGACTGGGACGAACGAATCAAGGGCATCTCCGCAGGACTGGCGTTGGTAGGGATCGCCGTCGCGATCACCTGATCCAACCCCCGTGCATCAAGGAATTCGCAAGGAAGGGAGGTGAACACATATGCAGAACCAGCTCAACATCTCCATCCAGGAGATCGAGTCATTGGATACGCCGGACTTCAACAACTGGTTTATCGGTGTAACCCAAGGCGTCGCCATAGGCATCATCGCTGTCAGCATCACGTAAGGCGGCAACGCCGGTCCGTACGCACAAGCCAGGAAAGGAGGAGTCAATGATCGCAAACTCGAACCTTCAGCTGTCCATCGAAGAGCTGGAGAACCTCGACACCCCGGATGATACGCCGTGGTACATCCGCGTTGGTGACGTCATCATCATCGCCGGCATCGTCGTCGGAATCGCCGCCACATAGCCGTTGCACGCGGGTGGTGCACATCATTTTTCGCCGCCCGCGTGTACCCCGGACCTCCACCAAACTCCCGGAGAGCACACGCTGATGAACAACGAACCTGACAAGACCGCCGATGCCATCCTTCGCATCTTGGGCCACATGGATCCGCCGGAGGATATGTACAGTGCGTCAGGATCCCGTCTGTACGACCAAATCACGGCCAACGACCTCACTGAACTCCCCGAGATCCTCGCCGCGGCGCGCAAGACAACTGGGCCAATCCTGGAGTTGGCCGCCGGTTCCGGCCGGATCACCCGCGCGCTCCTTGCCCTCGGGCGTCCGCTGACCGCCGTCGATTCCTCGGTGGAAATGTTGGAGATGCTTAATGAGAAGGCAAAGGACCGCTCATTCAACCCCCGCAGTGTGCCGGTTGAGCTGGTGGAGGCGGACATGTCCAGCTTCGAGGTGGAAGGCGAATTTGGGTGCGTGGTGCTCGGCGCCAGTTCCATCACCCTCCTTGACCCGAGCGGACGGCGGGAGCTGTTCCGTAGGGTGCGTGAGTCTTTGGCTCCGGGCGGCCGGTTCCTGCTGACAGTACTGAATGCCGACGGTACGCCGGGCTCCGAACATCACGACGGCGGTTCAACAGTTTCGCCGTTGGGGGATGACGCCTTCCTGATCACGGTTGAAAGCCGGGACATCGCCAATGGCGCACGGCACGTGACCATGATCCACGTGGGCTTCAACGAGGGCGGCACGTACAGATCCTCCGCCTATTCCAGCCATATCGCCTATGTCAGCAACAGTCTTATCGAGGAAGAGATCCTTGCTGAAGGCCTCACTATCCTGGAGCGTCGCCCTGTCCGGATTGCTACCCGCACTCCAGGACTGGATGACATCGAGCTGTGGGTGTGCAGCAAATGACCATCGACGCTGCTCGCACCCTTGACCCTGCTTTGGGGTTGGTATCCGAGGCATCCGTATACCTGCCTAATGAGGTGGGTCTCTGGCGGACGGTGGGGCAGCTGGCCAATGCCTGCACGGGCGGCAACGGGTTTGCGGCCGCCGTCGGTGCCTTTGACGTCAACAGGCGGGCCTCCATTACGCGAGGGGCCGGAGAAGCTGTTGAACGTTTTGCGCTGGTCCCGGCGGACGCTGACTCCGAGTACCTATTAATGGAACACGTCCAAGGTGCAGACACAGCCAGCCAACGGATTGACTACGTGACGCCAGGCTTGGGAATGGCCTCGGCGCTCGCCTATGAGCTGCCCTGGTACGCGGCAACGGACCTGCTGACAGGAAAGGAATCCTGCGTACCGGCACCTGTAGTGGATTACGGCGGCCGCATTCTGAACCCTTGGGACGCCTTCTTTGATCCCTCACCAAATGGTGCCGCATCGGGACCATCCGAGGCTTTCGCCAAGGCTTCCGGTGTTGCCGAAGTGATTGAGCGTGACGCGTTTCTTGCTGCCTGGCGGACGCGTACGGCGCTGCACCTATTCCATGATGGCGGGATTCCGGATCCATTGCGCGGGACCCAGGAAACCCAGCGCCTCTTGGGTCTCCTCTACGCCGCCCATGCCCGCGGCATCTCGCCCACCCTGGCCTTTATCCCGTCCGACGAAGGGCCGCTGCACACAGCCGTTTGCATCATCATCGGTAAACCTGACGACGGCGGTGCCCACCAACGGCAGTTTGGGGCCGTGGGTATCAAAGCAGCCTCGGATCCCATGGCAGCACTGAGGGGAGCGCTTCAAGAAGGCCTGCAAATACGCGAGCTCTTCCTTGCCCGCACGCCTTCCGTCATGCCGGCGCTAGAGGTTACTGATGACGAATCACGGGCCGGTTACTGGACTCGCCCAGAGTCCATCGCCGAACTTTCCGAATGGGCTCGGTCCTTCGAAGCTTCAGAGTTTCCGGAGGTAAAAGCGCCGGCCGATGTAGATACATTGGTGCACTGGCTGGCTCGCCGGGCCATCCCTTCCTACTGGGTCAGCCTCACCCATAGGCTCCCGCCAGCCATCCAGGAGCTTGGGTGGGTGACAGGCAAAGCGGTTTGTCCAGGCGCCATTCCCCTAACCATGGACGAAACCAAGGGGCTGGCCCGGATACCGGGCGGCTCGTCTACTACACCCCATCCGTTGATATGAGGGTGTTTAAGAGGAACTCCTCTGAAGCCGCGTCCGGTCTGGAATGGCCTGTAAAGCTGGCCTCCGCGGCATCCATCGATGCTCCCCTGCAAGCTGGTGCACCTTGGATCGTTGCTATGGCCAGTGTCCCCAAAGCGCGCGTTTCCGCCGACGTGGCCGCAGTCCTCAACGCTTTAGATGGGGTCAGGAACCCGGCTCAGGTGGCCCAGTACCTAGGGCTCCCCTGGACTGCCGCCGACGTCATGGGAGTTGTCCGGCAGCTGGCCAAGACAGGAATTTTCGACGCCGGTAGGCAGCCGAGCGGCAGTGGAAAGATCCAGTTCAGGCCACCCCTGACCGTTCAATTCACCCTGTTCAACCCAGCACCCCTGCTGCAGTCCATCCGCCCGCTGATGACGACCGTGTCCGGACCGAAGGCGGTGGCGGCTGCCGTCCTGCTCCTACTCGGCGGCGTGGCAGGTGTCTTCATTGCTGGACCCAGCATCGGCCGCGTTTTATCAACGCCACTTCCAATGCAGGCCTACCTGTTCGTGGCGGTGGCCATGTTCGCTTCCACGCTGCTCCATGAATTCGGGCACGGGCTGGCGCTCACTTGTTGCGGCGGAACTCCCAGACGTATCGGGATCATGCTGTTCTACCTGTCGCCGGCCTTCTTTTGCGATGTAACCGATGGATGGAGGCTGGGGTCACGGAAGCAGCGGGTATTCGTGGCGCTCGCAGGTCCACTGGTTCACCTCGGTCTCGGAAGCTTCGCCCTGTCCGTCCACGGCTTCCTCCCGGTGTCATGGCTGCAGGATGCAGTTCTCCTCTACGGGGCAATTTGCTACGCGGTGGCCATTCTGAACTTGTTTCCATTCATAAAATTGGACGGCTATGTCGCTTTGATGTCAGCCGTGGACGTTCCGCATCTGCGGAACAAGTCCCTGAGCGTCACGGGTGATTTTGTGAGCTCACACGTTCTAGGTTCGCAGCCAAAATACCGAAACTACGGCTGGCTGGCTTGGTTCGGGCTTGCGAGTTTCGTCTCCGGTATCGGGTTCATGGTGATCGGGTATCAACGGCTTGTTCCGGTCTTCCTCCAACTGGGGATTGCAGGGCACATGGTTGTCGCGGCAGTCCTGTGCTTGCTGCTGACGATAGCGGGAAGAGCCATCGTCCGGTTCTTCGCTACTGCTGCCGCGAATGGAAGCCCGCTGTGGCGGCGGACGCTCGCAGCGTTCCTGGGAACACTGGCGATCACCCTCCTGACGGCTTTCATCCCGGTGAAAGCGGTGACTGTGGCCGGTTACACGTATTCGGAGGGTGTGCTGCAGGTCGTGATGCCTCCCGAGGCCGCAGGCAGGACGTTGCGGCCGGGAGATGAAGTTGTACTCCAGTCGCAGGGCATGATCTTCCACGAAAAGAGGGGAAGCGCCACGATCGGTGACCAACCGCCGTCGAGATCCTTTGCACCGTTGGACACGATCGTTCCCATCGCTTTGGAAGGCAACAGCCTGCCGGTGCTTGCCTACTCAAGCCACCTCACGGGGGAGTCCAAGCTTGCAGCCACGGAACGTCTTGTCGGATCCGGGCGGGCCGAAGTGACCAGCCAGCGCCATATGAGCCTAGGGGAGTG
Source organism: Paenarthrobacter sp. (assembly GCA_031179305.1). Taxonomy (GTDB): domain Bacteria; phylum Actinomycetota; class Actinomycetes; order Actinomycetales; family Micrococcaceae; genus Arthrobacter. The sequence continues at coordinate 46,442 of JAPSHX010000010.1, forward strand.
GCTGTGGGATTCCGTGACCCATTCGCTGCTTTGGCCCGGCCAAAACGGGGGCGCCAGCAACCACTCCAAGAGTGAAGATTCCATGAAAGGGCCTTCATGACAATCACTGCCAGCTTTGAGCAGTTCAGTAAGAAGAGGGGAGGGAGATTTGCGGTCCAGGAGCTGACCTTCGATGTGCAGGCCGGCCGGGTAGTTGGCCTCATCGGACCCAACGGCGCGGGCAAGAGCACAGCGCTCGCAGGCTTGACCGGTCTGGTGGAACCCACCTCGGGACGGGCAACAGTTTTTGGAACCGACTACCGATCCCTGCGGAGGCCGGCCACCAAAGTAGGAGTGAATTTGGACGGAATGGACATAGAGCCCGGGCTGACAGGACTCCGGCACCTTCAGATCTGCCAGTTTGCTGCCGGCGCCGACCGTGAGAACGTGGACCAGATTCTTGAACAGGTTGACCTCGCTGCCCAGGCCAAAAAGAAGGTCCGGGACTACTCGTTGGGCATGCGGCAGCGGTTGGGGATCGCCTCCGCGCTGATAGGCAGACCCCAGTTGCTGGTGCTGGACGAGCCTGCCAACGGCCTGGACCCGGAAGGCATCCAGTGGTTGCGCCGATTCCTCAGGGACTTCGCTGCTTCCGGCGGCAGTGCGTTGGTCTCAAGCCATCAGCTAATGGAACTGGAACAGGTCGCCGACGAAGTTGTGATCCTCAAGCAGAGGACGCTTTTCCGGGGAACTCTGAAGGAGGCCAAAGCTCTGGGTGGCGGTAGCTTGGAAACTGCTTACTTCAAGATCCTGGATCGTGCCCGATGAGCACGGAACGTGTAGCCACCAGGGTCCCTCTGGACTTGATGACCACCGGACTTCGATCGGAGCTACTGAGGTATTTCAGCGGGTATTCCGTGGTGGGCATTCTGGCGTTCAGTGCCCTGGTGCCATGGTTCGTTGCCAACTTCCTTGGATGGCCGGGCAATTCGGGGGAGCTTACTACCGCTCAGAATGTCCAGACGTTCTGGGCACTGGCAGCAAGCATCGCGCCGGTGGCAACGTTCGCCGGGAGCTATGTTGTGACCCGGGAGTCCTACTACGGCACGCTTCGGCGAAGCATCGTAATGACCGGACTGCGGCAAGTGCTGCGGGCCAAGTACGTGGCCGCGCTGGTTATCGGCCTTGCCACTGCCATCACAGGAGTAGTGGTGTGGGGTGGAAGCGTGGCGTTGTCGCTCCCGCCAGAAGTGCGGGGAGCCCTTTTGTCTGAGGAGTCGTGGCGGGAACTGCCCGGCGTGGTGATGGCCTCGGTGCTGGGATCTATGTGGGGGTGTTCGCTCGGCTGGATCATCCGGCATTACTACGCGACGACGATCCTCACGTTACTGATCCCACTCGCCGTTGAGTTGCCCTTGTTGCTGAGCAGCTCGGAGGTTGCCCGCTGGCTTCCATCAGGCGCCTTGGCCGGAATCGCGTCACTGCCCTTTGAAGGGTTGCTTGAGCCTGTGCCCGCGTTCCTGGTGTCATGCGGGTGGCTGCTTGCGGCGGGTGCCGGGGCCGTGTGGATGGTCAAGGGACGGGAGTTCTAGATGCTCAACCTGGTGCCTGCTTTCTGCTCTGATTTGCAGCGGCCATGGCTTTGGAAGGGCTCGGCTTTGGGGGCTTTGTTGGTGTTGGGGCTTCTAGGGTTGTTCATTGTCGCTGCCAGCATTGAATCCCAAGCACCAACGCCGAGCCTGGACCGCGTTCTGCGTAAAACCGGGCTCTCCCTCATGCTCACCGGTGCCGCCGTTGTGGGTGCATTCTCATTCACTGCGGACTACCACGCGGGCAGCTTCAACAGGAGGGTTTTACTGTTTCAGCGGGGCCCTGCATTTGCCAGCCGGGCAACAACAACCATCTTGGCAGCCCTCGTCAGCGGTGCATTGACGGGGATTGCCTTCGGCCTGTCCGGAATATTTGTGGACGGTGCATGGCATCTCAGCCTTGCTACTGTCTTGGGCTTCAGTGTGACTGCCGGCATGGGATCGTTATGGGGCTTCGCCCTGGGATCCCTCATCCGCAACCACTTGGTGAGCCTTTTCGTTGTGCCTCTGAGCTTGGCCCTCCCGGAACTGCTATCCCTGTCTCTGGGTGAGACCGGCCGGCTTCTCTTTCCAGTCCTTGCCACCACTTGGGGGGAGAACGTGGCTGTCAACATACCCACGTTCACGTCTTTCGCCGGCGCCCTTTGCTGGCTTCTAGTGATAACAGCGGTAGCCAGTTGGGTGTTTCTCAGGCGAGACCTGGCCTGACAATCCAATCATCAAATTAAGGAACAAATAGTGAATACCAAACCATTGGTCTGGCTCCTCCTGGCCCTCACGGTCGCTGCCTACGCTGTCTCCATCTTCATCTCGAACCGCGGTGAATCAGTGTGGTCAACGGTATCGGGAGTCATCATGGTGGTCGCAGCACTCGTCATGTTCTGGCGATATCTTCAGGGACGCAAAGCAGGCCACAACGAACGGTGACGCGCTTGCCACGGAATAGTTTGGTCCGCGGCAAGCGAGTCATAGTTACTTGCCCCGTTTTGCTGGTTTGACTACCATCGCTGATCCACCGCCCCGGCGGTCAGGTTCAGCAGCAGCTGTCAGTGATCCATCCGGGTTGAACTCGATAGCTGTGGCCGCACCAATTTCGGCCGCCGATGTGAAGGCATCGCCGGCCGGCACCAAATCATGCCCCAACGACTCCAAAGTGGGACCGTAGGCCTCGATGAAGGCGGGCTCGGAGGTGACTGTAGGGCCATTCCGGGGTGACGTCCGCGGAGCTGCCAGGGCTTCGGAGACGTTCATGCCCAGGTCAATGCGGTTCAGAATGGTTTGCAGCACGGTAGTAATGATGGTTGAACCGCCGGGCGAGCCGAGAGCCAGGAACGGATCGCCATCCTTCAAAACGATGGTCGGCGACATGGACGACCGGGGACGCTTACCCGGCTGAATCCGGTTCGGATCAGTCTCGCTGTAGACGGTGCTGAAGTCGGTCAGCTCGTTGTTCAGCAGGAAGCCACGGCCCGGCACAACGATTCCCGAACCACCGGTCTGCTCGATCGTGAGCGTGTACTCCACAACGTTGCCCCACTTGTCGGCGACAGTCAGGTTCGTCGTGGAGATATTCTCTGTATCCGTTTCATTGGCGAGCGGTGCAACGGCAGGCGGGCAGGCGCCGTCGTAATCTTCCACGTCGCCCGGGGCGACAGGCTTGGTAGCGGCCGCTGTCGGATCGATATTGCAGGAGCGTTCCTTAGCGAAGACGTCGTCCAGCAGGGTCTCGGTGGGGACATTCACGAAGGCCGGATCGCCAACGTAAGCACCACGATCCGCGAATGCCAGGGAGCTCGCTTCAAGGTAATGGTGCAGGGCGTTGACGGGTTCCATTCCCTTGAGGTCGTAGTTCTCCAGAATGTTCAGCGACTCGCCTACAGTGGTGCCGCCGCTGCTGGAAGGAGCCATGCCGTAGACCTCGTAGCCGCGGTACTCCACCTTGGTGGGGTCCTGGTCCAGCACCTTGTAGTTGGCCAGGTCTTGTGTGGTCATGAAACCGACGGGAACGGGGAGATCAGTGTCGCCCGACTTCGGCGGAGCTTTCACGGTGTTGACGATTTCCTCCGCGAGCGGCCCGCCGTAGAAGGCGTCAGTGCCCTCGTTGGCCAATTGCCTATAGGTCGCCGCAAGGTCGTGGTTCTTGAAGACACTTCCGACGGCGGGAGCGTCACCACCGGGAAGGAACAGATCCTGCGTGGACGTGAAAGTGTCGAATCGAAGCTTGTTGTCCAGGGTTTGCTGTCGGAAGGTTTCGTCCACCACGAAGCCGCGGTTTGCCACCTTGATTGCTGGCTTCAGTGCCTCCCTCAAATCCAACGTCCCCCAACGCTCCAGCGCCCGCTCCCATGTTGCGGGTGTACCCGGGACGCCGACGGAGACGCCGCTGGTGACGAGTTCAGGGGTGAATCTGTAGGGTTCGCCGGTAGCAGGGTCGATGAAGGCGTCGGTCGGCATGCCCGCCGGAGCGGTTTCGCGGCCGTCAATGGTGCCCACTTGCTTGGTCTTCGCGTCATAGAAAACGAAGTAACCGCCGCCACCGATGCCTGCGCTGTAGGGCTCCGTAACTCCAAGGGTTGCTGCTGCGGCGACGGCGGCGTCGGCAGCATTTCCACCCTTCCTCAGTACTTCGATGGCGGCTGCGGAAGCTTCGGGATCGACGGTGCTCACGGCACCGCCATAGCCGGTGGCCGTCGGGTTTTTCTCGGTTTCGCGGGGATCGGCGAAGGCCGGACTGGCCATCACGCCGCTCGTCGCGGTTAGTGCCAAGGCTGCCGTGACAGCAGCCAGTTGACGTCTCACATGTGTCATGGTGTCTCCCAGAGTTGTTCCAGACGATGATGTGGGTGGACGGTCCGGTCACCCTATCGCGGGGTTAGGCGAGGAACAACGGTTGAAATTTTGTCAGTGGACGGGATGAATCGGGGAGCTTCGTCTCGTGATAATGTTGACCCATCATGATCAGCCCGCTCGCCTAACGGCTCGGGCTGATTTTCTTTAAGCGGGGGACTTTTTGGCTGAGTACACGAAGAAGTGGCTGTCGGTTGATGATCAGGTGGCTCGCCTTGTCTCACGGGGTATAACTGAGCCCGGCGAAGGCCGGGGCGCCCAACTCTTGTACGAAGTCGGCTACTACCGTCTAACGGGGTACCTTTATCCATTCCGTAAGTCCGAGCGCTATTTAGACGATACCGGTCGAGAACGTGTCCGCGTTTTGAGCGGTTTTCGGCAGGGGACTTCCCTCAAGGATGCTGCTGCGCTGATTGACTTTGACCGACGATTACGACTGCTGGTTCTGGAAGCCATTGAGCGAATCGAAATCTCCCTCCGTATGCAGATCGGTTATGTGCTCGGACGCCGATCTGCATTTGCCCATCTGGAGACTTCAAGTTTCGTAAGTGCTTTCACTGAGTCGTCCACAGATTCGGAAACTGGGCACCCATACCTCAGCAAGCATGAACTATGGGTGGCTAGGCTTTTGGAACGTCAGAATGCTTCTGACGAGGCGTTCGTGTATCACTTTCGCGAGAAATATGATGGTCGGCTGCCGATCTGGGCTGCTACGGAAATCATGGAGTTGGGTCATCTGAACCGACTGTATGGCGGACTGAACAGCTCTATAGCATCAGAAATTGCCGCAGCGTACGGAGTCCCCTCTAAGCGCATCATGGGGAGCTGGATTGCAAGCCTGAACTATGTAAGGAATGTGGCAGCTCATCACGCGCGACTTTTCAACCGGAAACTGGTGACGTCCCCTAAAAGGCCGCCCAAGGGAGATGTACCGCTTCTGGATCACCTCAGAGATCAAACCTCATCCAAGGAGGTTCTTGGACTTTACAATGCTCTGGCTGTTATGGCTTACATGCTTTGGGCAATTGGTGCAGATGACGGTTGGCCTCAACGTCTGGTCAAGTTGCTGGAGACTTTCCCGGAATCTTCGATTGTCGCCCTGGATTCATTGGGTGTGCCTGGGGGCTGGACAGGGCTTGAGCTTTGGCGGGGGCCCGGATAGCGGCGACATGCTGATGCAAAGCGGGCCGTCACCACCAACTTTGAGGAGCTGTGGCGCCGCGACACCCCTTGAAAGCGGCGTGTCGGCCCGGACTTGAAATCAATGTGGGTGGTGGCCGCACGGAAGCGAATTAAACAACCAACCGCAGCGGCCGCTGCCCCAACTGCACCGTGATCTCCTGCCCCCACGACGCCGTCAGCCGGTCGTCTTCCATACCGTCGCCGAACACCACCAGCTGATCGGACGCCACGGTAATTCGCAGTACCTCGCCGGTTTCGAGGATGCCTTCGGTCAATGAGGCTCCCGTAACGGGTGATGGCCACGCTTCCCGGACGAACCACGCGAGCCTCGGATCGGTCGGAGAGGGAAGGGCACGTCCACCGCGTTCCAAGGCGATCGAGGCGCACCACCCGGTAGCGCCGGTGCCGGTGGAAACGATGAGGCCCGACGACGACTGCTGCTCAGTTTGTCCGCCGGGCTGAGTGAAGCTCGGCGCAATGATCGAGTACTTGGCTGACTGGTGCGAAGCGTGCCCGACGAAAACTTCATTGAGCGCGGAAAGCTGCTGACCGTCGTCGAGCGTTGCCGTCACAGTGGTGAGGTTTTGGCAGCGCAGGCGACCAACGTCGCCGGCACCCAGAAGGGCAGCGGCTTCCGACGGTGTGTGCCGGACAAGGACGCCGGGGTTCGCGCCCGGCTCGGGGTTGATGCCGATCACCGGCTGGCCGTTCAGGTACTTGGCAACGTTCGCCACCAGGCCGTCTTGCCCCACCACGGCGATGATGTCTTCGGCGGTGAGCAGGAAACGGCTCAGGTCCGCGCGTTCCACCTCTGCCTGTCGCCACTCGGTCGGTACTGCCGCCCTGATGGTTGCGAGGGCGGAGGTAAGCCGATCATGCCGGTCTTGCGCGTCCTGGAGGCTGCGACCGCGGGTGCGAAGGAAAAACTCAGCCTGCCCTCGGGTGGCGTGCCGGTCCAGCAGTTCCTGGAGTTCGGTCCGCCGGTGGACGATGACGATGCGCGGGGTTGCCATGATGGGTCCTTACTTGGTGGCTTCAACTGTAGCGGCGGGTTCCTTGAACAGCCCGGCAAGTGCCCCGCTGAGCAGGTCCGGAGTGATGGTGAGGTTCCCGATGTTCGGCAGGCTGCCGGCCGCGTCCTTGAGTGCCAAGGCGAGTAGCGTGGCCTGTTCCATGCCGCGGTAGACCTCCATGGTTGCGGCTTCGCGGGCTGCGGCTGCTTCGCCAACCAGCCGGATCTGGTTTGCCTCCGCGGCGGCGCCGATGCCCTTTCGTTCAGCAGAGCCTTGGGCCTCAATCAGACCAGCAGCGGCTTTCTCTTCGGCGGCGCGGCGGGCGTTCGCACCTTCCTGCGCCACCAGGTTCTCGCGGCGGACCGCGAGTTCGATTTGGCTCGCCATCTCATTCTCGGAGATCGTGCGTTCACGCTCGACGGCGACCGCCCGCCTTTCGTACACGGCCCGGTCCGCTTCGGCTTGGAGCTGCTCACGAACTGGAGTTTGCAGGGCACGTTCAACATCAGATTCGGGCCGCACGGCCAGGACCTGTACTCCGAGAATTTCGATGCCGGTGGACTGCAATCTGGCGTCTGCCCGGAGTGCGTCGGTGAGGACGAGCCGGAGCTGGCTCACTCCACGTTCGAGTGCTTCGGCGAGTGTTGTGGTGGCGATCTGGTCGATCGCGTGGCTCTGGCACAGCTGCCCGATGATGGTGGAGACCTGCTCGCGTCCGGTTGACGGAGCCTTGCCAGCAGTCTGCACGCCGAAGTCGAGCCGCGTGGAAACCGCCACAGGATCGATGAAGCGGTACGTAACGTTGGCCTGAACGCTGACGTCCTGGTGATCGCGGGTGATGGCGTGGAACAGCGTCGGCAGTTCCTGGTCGTCTACCGGAACCTCGCTCAGAACGGAGTTCGCGGGCCGGAACCAGAAGGCTTGGCCCACTCCTTGGTGGCGTACTGCACCCTTCTGCAGGTGCACAACGTAGCCGGTGGGGCTGCCGAGGAAGTGGCTGATCCAGGGGTAGCGCTTGATGGTAGCCATGATGTTCGCCTCTTTCGTTTAGTTCTCGTCAACTTGACGATAACAAAACCATAGAGTCAGCAAAGCTTTATTGTCAACATGACGATAATTACCTACGATTACTTCATGCCTGAAACCCATGCGGCGCCTGAGCGCTTTCCCGTAACTGTTGACGTCGTCGCACTCACAGTGCGCGACGGCGAGCTGAACGTCCTCCTCATCACACGCCTCATCGAGCCTTTCCGCGGAAAGCTGGCATTCCCTGGCGGCTTCGTCCTCGCAGGTGAGGACCTGCTGGAGGCGGCTGGCCGGGAGCTCGCGGAGGAGACCGGCGTCGAACATCTTCCGGGGCACTTGGAGCAACTGGGCAGTTACGGCCCGAAGGGACGCGACCCCCGCGGCGACGTGCTCACCGTGGCGCACCTGCTGCTGGCGCCGGACTTTCCGGTGTTGTCGGCCGGAAGCGACGCTGAACAGGCTGCGTGGTACCCGATTCGCGACGTCCTGGAGGGGAGGCTTGAACTAGCTTTCGACCACGCGCGGATCCTCGATGACGCCCTGGAGCGGGCAAAGTCGAAGCTCGAATACTCGCCCTTGGGCGCGGCCTTCTGCGGTGAGGAATTCACCATCGCCCAACTCCGCAGCGTGTATGAAGCTGTGTGGGGCACGCGCCTGGACCCGCGGAACTTCCACAGAAAAGCCACGGGGACGCCAGGTTTTCTGGAGGACACGGGGCGAATGACAACGGGCGACGCCGGACGGCCAGCCGCGCTGTTCAGGCTCGCCCCTGACGCGCGTCCGACGCCGGGCCAGCCCACCCGGGCGGTACTCAACCCGCCGCTTATGCGCCCGCAAGCCGTCGATCCCAAGTAGTTGGCGGTAGCGGTTGTTTTCAGTGCGCCCAGCACATCCCCTGCTGCGGGTCAGGTGGGCAAGGCTCCCGCCCGCTCCTTGGCAATGATCACGCGATCTACCTGGGCCATGACTTCGTCAGGTTCGCCGTTTGCGTCCACCACAACGAAGTCATCGAACTCGGGCAGCGAACGGTACGCATCCCGGAACGCCTGCAGGTCCGCCACGGTCTCCTTGTCGGTGCCGCGTGCCGTGACCCTCTTGTGGGCAATGGTGGGATCCGCATCGAAGTGCACGTGGAGGTCGGCGGCGGGGAGTTTTTCCAGCAGCCACGGGAGCAAGCGCCCGCGCTGCAATCCGCTGGCCTGGCGAAGGGCTAGTTGGCAGTGCAGATGGCGGTCCATGACTACGAGGCCGTCGAACTGCCGGGCCCGCGCATGGTTCAGCAGTACGTTGAAAACGCGAACGCCGGTTTCGATGAAGTCCGCCGCCCGTGGCGCCACCTTCCAGCCGTATCGCGCCGAAAGAAGCGACATCCTCCGGCGTGCAGCGTGATTACTGAGCAGCAGGGCGCTTCGTCCGTCAGCGAGAGCCGAATCGACCAAGGCGTGGGCCGCGGTCGTTTTTCCTGAACCGTCAATTCCTGTCAGGACAATGAGCATGAGCCCTCCCTTCGTCTTCTGTGGGACTCGTTTTATGTACAACGCGGGGAGTGCTTCAGTTGTGCCTGGTGAGGTATGGATCACACGCTGGCGCTGCTCGCTACGCTGCGACGTGGATCGGCTCTGCAAAAGGGTACTAAGTTTCCTGTCCAAATACTTCGCCCCAGCGGAGTGCGCGCCTATCATGATGCTATGTACGTGCCCTCAAGGGACGTGGTTTGGTTTGAAGCTAATTCCGCGGGGGTACGTAAGCGATATGGAGTAATTCTCCGATCGGTGCCCGTTGGCATGGGTGGCGCTTCAGAAATGGAGTACCAGCGGACGCCTTCCTGAATAGACAACCGTTATTGAAGGGATGCGTAGCTCAATGAATACACTTTTGATAATCGCGGGTGTTATTGCGATCATCTTGCTCCTCGTCGGCGGGTTCAACCAGGCCCTCAGCTTCCTCCTGTGGGTGGGAATCATCTTGCTGGTGTTGGCCCTTATTGGCTGGGTCCTCGGCCGTGGCCGGTCGCGCGTATGACCACTGATCCAAGCGAGGTTGCCGGCTTCGCGCAGGTTCGTGATGGAACAACCACGCCCGGACATCCCATTCCACGGGATCCTGGGACGCCGGAATCAAGCAATCAGGTTCCGGTGGGTGATTCGTCGTCGGAAAGTCCGGAAGACGCCGTCGACGCTGGTCCCAGCGAATCAGCCAACCCGCCCGGGCCGGCAGAAGAGAAGGACGAAAAGACTGCGGACAATCGTGGTCTGACAACCGAAACCAACCCTACGGATTGATGAGGGCAGGCGCGGCTGCGGACGGGAGGAATCCCGGTCCGCGGCCGCGTTTCTTTGGTCTTCGGCAGTTTTGTCAGTATGCTTACTAATAGCTGGGGGATATCAGTTCAGCGATTGGGGTAGTGATGCGGATCGGGTCGATTGTGGGGCTGTTCGTGGTGGTGTGGCTCATTATTGGGGCGGTGGCAGCAGGTCAGCGCGGGTACTTCACGGCTCCGCCCGCGCAGTGCTCGCAGTTTGCCACCATCGCACTGAATATTGTTGCGGGCCCATTGAATTACACGGGTCTGGATCCCCAGGGTGGTTGTGAAATTCCGCAACCGTCATGATGGGTCGGTGATTTCAGGGCTGAACAGTAACGCCTTCACTCTCAAATTGCTAAGATTACTGACTAATTTGGTCAGAGCATGGACATGCCACCAGCTGCACTTATAGGTTCGAAGTGTTCCATAAACACGTTCACCGCTTTGGAAAGGACAGGTCATGGACAAGCAAAATGCCACACCGGAAGAGGAAGTGGGAGGCTACGGCACTCCTACGGCAGAGCAGGAAGCCGGCGGCGGGCAAGCCCAGCCCCGTGTGGAAGAAGACATCGAGGAGGCCGTCCTCGGAGAAGGCACCGGTGCCCCGAACCTTAGCCACTTGGATCCGGAGGATTCCGACAGTTCCGGAGAACCAGGCGCGGGCCGATTTGGTGGAACTGACGAGCAGCACTTGGCCGAGCAGTCCACCCAGCCGGATGGCAACGATAAGGACCTGCCGGACGGAAGCGGCAACGACCTTCCCCAGGAAGAGTCACCCAACGACGATGACGAAGAAAGTTTCGACGCCGGCTAAGAGCTTTGGCTGGCGCGCTTTAGACAGGCGCGCCACTGGTTAAGCAGCCAGCTGGCTGGCGCGCCACCAGCAATACCGCATGAGCACCCGAGACACGATCGAAGGAGCAAAACCTATGGCTACGGTCAATAAGTCAATCGAAGTAGATGTACCTGTATCTGTTGCCTACAACCAGTGGACGCAATTCGAAACCTTCCCCGAATTCATGAACGGTGTGGAGTCGGTACAACAGATCGATGAGACTGCCCTCCATTTCTCAACGAATGTGGGCGGAGTCAAGCGGGAGTACAACGCCCAGATCGTCGAGCAGGTCCCTGATTCCCTGGTCAGTTGGGCCAGCGTGGATGGTCCCCGCAACGGCGGAACGGTGAGCTTCGAGCCCCTCGACGCCGGCAGGACCCGAGTCAACGTGGAGATCGTCTGGGAGCCGGATGGCCTCGCGGAAAAGGCCGGTTCCGCCCTCGGTGTGGACAGCATGCGCGTCGGTGCTGACCTGGACAAGTTCAAGAAGTTCATCGAAGCGCAGGGGCATGAAACGGGTGCCTGGCGTGGCACGGTTTCCGGCGGCGATGTTGATGACACCGGTGAAACCTTCGGCAGTGGCGGAGTAGCTACGGCTGAATTCCCGCCCGTCGATCCGGATCTCACAGCGCCGGCGGCTGACGTCCCAACGCCCGCGGCCAACGAAGGACCTGCCGAGCCGCCCCAGCCGCGCGCCCCGGGTCTCTAACGCGAAGTCTCCGGAGCCGGGCCCCTAGCGCAAGGCTTCGGACTGGCTCAAACTGGACATGGAACCAATAAGTAGCTCCAACGAGGGCCGGCCACCACAACGGGCCGGCCCTCGCGGCATATCCCCGAGAGGCAGGAATTCCGCGGTCATGGCAACCTCCAGCAATGTGGAAGCTGAACAGAAATTCGACGCCGAAGCGTCCACGCCGCTCCCTGCCCTTGATGCGATCGACGGGATCGGGCGGGTGGGTGAACCCGCAAGCTACAGCTTGGAAGCCATTTACTTTGACACCCGCCACTTGGCCTTGGCATCCCGCGGAATCACACTGCGCCGCCGGACGGGTGGAGCAGACGCCGGCTGGCACCTGAAGCTCCCGCACAGTGCGGGAAAGCGAACGGAGATCCAGGAACCGTTGGGCAACGCCGACACTGTTCCGGTGGAGCTCATGGACCGCGTGCTCGCTTACACCCGGGGGCATGCAGTGGCGGCAGTCGCAACGCTGACCACGGAACGCACCAGTTACCCCTTGTATGGCAACGATGGCCACCGACTGGCTGACTTCGTGGATGACTACGTTCGCGCCACAGCGGTGCTTGGTGAACCCCGCGAGCTGGAATGGAGGGAGTGGGAGGTGGAGCTGGCACCGGATGAGGCCGACGACGACACCTTGCTGAAAACCCTGACGCTGCAGCTCTCCGAGGCCGGAGCCAAACCGAGCGAGCGCACCTCCAAGTTGGCCACAGCATTGGGTGACTCATGGCCTGCTGCGAAGCGAACAGACCGCGAAGAGCCCAGCGACAACGGTCCAGCCGTGAATCCCGTGCTCAAATATTTGGACGAACAAGTGGCCGATCTGCTCCTTCAGGACTCCCATGTTCGCCTTTCCCGTGACGATTCAGTGCACCAAATGCGGTCACAGATACGCCGAATCCGTGCTGTCCTGCATGGTTTTAGCGCACTCTTCGAACCGGACCCGGTGGAGGATCTCGAAAAGGAACTGAAGTCCCTCGCGAAGACCCTTGGCCGGTACCGGGATGTGGAGGTTTTGCACGAACGCCTGAAGAGCAGCTTCGATGAACTGCCGGGAAAGCTCGTCCTTGGTCAACTCCACAATGAGCTGGAAGAGCGTATGACGCTGAGGGCCGATACTGCGATGTCGGCCGTAAGGAACCGTTTGAACAGTCCCCGCTACTTCACGTTGCTGGATGACCTGGAGGCTTTCATTGACGCCCCGCCCACCACGTCAAAGGGTGAGGCAGCGGCAAAAGAGACCACCGCGAAGCTCGTCAACAAGGCCGGCAAAAGGCTCCGCAAACGGCATGACGAAGCGGTGGGTGCCGCCGTCGGGCCTCAACGCGACAAGGCCTTCCATGAAGTACGGAAGGCTGCCAAGAAGCTGCGCTTCGCCGCGGCGGCTGTGCAAGGCGTCCACGGCAAACGAGCAGCGAAATTGGAGGACGCGGCGCACAGGGTCCAGTCGATTCTTGGCGACCATCAGGACAGTGTGATGGCTCGGGCGGAACTTCTGAAGCTGGGCGCCGCGCCGGGCGTCAGCAACGGTGCTTTCACGTATGGAGTGCTCCACGCGATGGAACGCACCGCCGCTGACGCGACGCAGGAGGAGTACCTGCGGAAGGGCAAGAAAGCGCGGAAACTACGCCTCAAGAAATAGCTGCAGGCTTTACTTCTTGAGGAACGCCAGCAGGGCGTCGTTGATTTCTGCCCCGTGCGTCCAGAGAAGGCCGTGCGGTGCGCCCTCAATTTCAAGGTACTCGGCGCTGGGCAGGGCGTCCTTGAAGCGTCGGCCCGTGACGTCGATGGGCAGGATGTTGTCCGCTGTGCCATGAACGATCAAGGCCGGGACATCGATCTTGGGGATGTCGGCGCGGAAGTCCGTCAGCCAGGTGGGCTGGGCGGCTACTGAGGCGAACGCACCCGACTTGCTGGCAAGGTTCCAGCCGGCATCCACTGCTTCCTGGCTGAGCCGTGCGGTGCCAAGGAAGGTGTCTGTGTTGTAGAAGTTCTTGAAGAAGTCGGTGAAGAAGGCGTAACGGTCTGCCTTGACCGACTCAGCCAGGCCATCGAAGACGTCCTGGGGGACACCGTCAGGGTTGTCGTCAGTCTTTAGGAGGAAGGGCTCCAGCGAACCGAGGAACACGGCCTTTGCAACACGGGCCGAGCCATAGGTGCTGATGTAGCGCGCGACTTCGCCCGTACCCATAGAGAAGCCCACCAAAACGGCGTCGTTCAGGTCCAGGGTGTCCAGCACGGTCTTCAAGTCTGCTGCGAAGGTGTCGTAGTCGTAGCCTTCGGTCGGTTGGCTGGACTTGCCGAACCCGCGGCGATCGTACGTGATGACGCGATATCCGGCGTCGAGCAGTGCGGCCGTCTGCTTCTCCCAGGAGGATCCGTCCAACGGGTAGCCGTGAATCAGGACCACTGGCTGGCCGGCTCCGTGGTCCTCGTAGTAGAGCTCAATCTCAGTGCTGTTTTCGTTTCCGACGGTGATGTAAGCCAAAACTCAAGTCCCTTCGATGCAGTTCAACACGAACGTTTCCAGCCTACTGTCCGGGGCTGACACTGACTCCGGCTCCGGCTCCGGCTCAGGGTGGTGTTCCCACCACCACCATCCGCGGACACTGGTTGCCGACGCTGTTGCAGTGGATTCTTGGATCACCGCCGATGACGAATCCAAGGAACACTCATGCCCCTTGCCCTACGCTCCGCCACCGAGAATTACGCCTCCATCGACGATCTCCTGGGCGACGGACGCCGCCGCTTCTTCAGCCACGGTTACAAGACCACCAACCCGCGGCTGCGGAACCTTCGCGTTGCCCACACCATCGCTGAGTCCACACTGACTGCCCGAGCCAGCTTGGGTGTTGAGGGAGTTTGGTCTATCAAAGGCAATCAGGAGCAAACTCCGCACCTTGGCACCACGGACGTCCTTGTCCTTGCCTGCAGAATGGCGGAAGCCCTGCTGGCCAGCAGGTTTTCGCCGGATATATTGCCTGCCGCTTACCTGGTGTCCGTCACCATCTCCGGTGGCAATGAACCAGTGGAAGGCACGTTGGGGGATCTTGGCTGTGAGGCTACGCTGCAGGACCACGGTGACGGGTCCGTCCTGAGGTGTTCGGTCGCCTCCATGAGCGCGGTCCTTGAAGTGGCCCACTCGCCAGCTGAACTTGGACTCGCGTCCGTCGAATCACCCTCAGAAGAGGCGTTAGTGGGCGACGCCGCCGCACGTCTCTACGGTGACCTGTGGGCCGAACGGCAAGTTACGTTGTCAGACGTGGTTCTCGAACCGGTACAGGGTGCAGCCCACGCGCAGCTCTCGTTTCGCCAGCAACCCACGTTGGGCCACCAGCTGGGTGACCGGCGCGGCCTGGAAGCTGCGTACCCTCAGGCGCTGTCCGCCGTCGAGTACTTCGTTGCCACCCTGCAACTAGGGCAGGTCCTGCTCTACAGCTTGGATGCCATGAACCGTTCCGACAGCAACACGCTCTGGATGCGCAAGACCCGGATCACTTTTACCGGTCCCTGCCCGAAAATTGGGGGCGGGCAGGGAACCGGTTTGAGTGTGAGGTTGCAGAAGAGCCGGCTGATCGGGAAGGCCGGAGGGTCCTGGCGCTGCGCAGACGTGGTGGGAACGTTCGACGGCGGCGAGGTAGTCTGCAGCGTCGCTCACCAACTGCCGGCGGGGGCTGCTCAATGAGCGCTGCATCCGCGGTGGTCCGCGGCCTGGGCGGCGCGCTTCCCGAACGCGTGGTCACCAATGAACACCTCTCCACCGTCATGGATACCTCGGACGAATGGATCCGGCGCCGGACCGGCATCGCCGAGAGGCGCCACTCGGACGAATCTGAGAGCACCAGCGTCCTCGCCACAGCAGCCGCACGACGTGCCTTGGCAAGTGCCGGCGTCGATTCCGTGGGGCTGCTGATCGTGGCGACTTCGACGCCGGACAAGGTCTGCCCGGCCACCGCGCCGAAGGTTGCGGCGAACCTTGGGCTTCACGGAATTGCCGCCTTCGATATTTCGGCGGTTTGTTCAGGATTTGTCTACGCCCTCGCTACGGCCAGCTGGGCCATCACCTCAGGCTCCGTTTCTTCTGCACTGGTGATCGGCGCGGACACCTTCACCCGCTTGCTGGACCCCGCGGACCGCACCACGTCCGTGATCTTCGGCGACGGAGCAGGAGCGGCCTATCTCTCGGCCGGGACCTCAGATGAACCAGGTGCCATCCTTGCTTCCACGCTCCACTCCGACGGAAACGGGGAAACGCTGATTCATGTTCCACGCAGCGCCGGTGCCTTCTTCGAAATGCAAGGCAAGGAAGTGTTCACGCAGGCGGTGACTGCGATGTCGGACTCCGTAGAGACCGTGCTGGCGAGTGTTGGCTGGACGGCCGGCGACGTCGATTCCCTGATCGCACACCAGGCCAACCTGCGGATCCTCAACACGGTGGCCTCGGTGACGGGAATTCCCGGTTCCAAAACCGAGGTCCACTTGGACAGGGTGGGTAACACCTCAGCCGCCTCGATTCCACTGGCCATGACCGACGCCGGCACCAAGGGCCACAGGACTCCCGGGGACAAAGTGGTCCTGACGGCGTTCGGCGGGGGAACCACTTGGGGTGCCATCGCCATGACCTGGCCTTCGATTTCGGTGGTGGACCCGCATTAGGGCCACTACCGATTCCTGCGGGTACGGTGCCTTGCAGGATCACTGTGGCCCGGCCATCCCGGGCCACACTACAAAGGGGGAAACCACATGGAAATTACAGCTTTGGACGTCGTCGAGGCCATCCGATCCACTATGGACGAGCTCAGCCACATGGGCCCGGACGACTCCTTCGCGGACCTGGACATCGATTCATTGTCGCTCGTTGAAGCGGCCGTCATTCTCAGCAACAAGTTCGGCGTGCGCGTGGACGAATTCGAACTCGCCGACGCTGGATCTGCCCGGGTCGCGGCTGGACTCGTGACGGAGAAACTTGCCTTGCAGCCCGCCGTCTAGCCGGAGCCCACTAGCAAGTCACCTTCGCCATCACCTAGATACAGATACAAACAGTAAGGACACCCATGGCTTCTCCGGCAATTGCAGTTGTTTACTATTCAGGTTCCGGCCACACCAAGGTCCTCGCGGACGCAGTGGTCTCCGCTGCCGCCTCGACGGGCGCCACCTCAGCCCTCCTGCGCGTGGATGAACTTACCGAGGAGTCCTGGAACTTCATCGATGAGGCCGATGCCATCATCTTCGGCGCACCGACGTACATGGGTACCGCACCCTCAGCCTTCCATGCCTTTGCAGAAAAGACCGCGGGCCGTTGGGGTGTGCAGAAATGGCACAACAAGCTCGGTGCAGGATTCACCAATGCCGCGTGCAAGGCAGGGGACAAAAACTCAACCCTGGATTACTTCGCTACTTTTGGCGCCCAGCACGGAATGAACTGGGTCAACCTCGGCCTGCTCCCAGGCTGGAAGAGCACCAAGGGTACCGAAAACGACCTCAACCGCTTCGGCTACTTCAACGGCGCTGCCGCGCAAACGTTCTCGGACGTCGGCGTCGAGGGCGTCCATCCCGCAGATATCGCTACGGCCGCTCACTTGGGCCGACGCGTTGCGGAAATCACGGCGGTCTTCGCTGCCGGAAAGGCCGCCCTCGAGAACCGCACCTCAGAGAACCACACCTCAGAGCGGGAGCTCATCACCGCGGGAGCCTAAACGCACTGGCGACACGGAAAGAGCCTGGTGACACGGATAAAGCCTGGGGACACCCATATTTGGATGTCCCCAGGCTTTATCCGTGTCGCTGATCCGTCTGGGCGTCCCTACTCGGCTCCGGGGACAGCGGCTCCGGGGACAGGGTCTTTTCCACGATCAAACGCACGTCCGGGTTGCCCAGGTGGAACAGATGACCTCCAGTGTCGAGCTTCACCAAGCGTGGTTCGGCCGAGCACCACTCCGCCCAGCGGACGGAATCGACAACCGGCACCACGGGATCGTCGGCGCTGTAGAGGACGGTGGCGGGAACTTCCAACTTTTTCCCGGGTGGTCTTCCCGGATATCCCGCGAGGAGATCGAGGTCCTCAAGGAGGACTTCCCGGGCACGCGGGGATAGTGCGCCCGCTGCGGCAACTGCGGCAGCACCGGCGCCGTACATTCCCGACGGCGGGCGCGTGGCGGCAAGGAAGACATGAGCCACCCGGCCTGTGTGCTGGAGCCGCAGGGCGATCTCGAAGGCGAGGACAGCCCCCATGCTGTGGCCGTAAAGGGCTAGCTGGGCAGACGCCGACGCTGTAACGCGCTCTGCGAGGGCATCAGCAGCCGCCCCCAAGGACATGAAGTCCCAGCCACGATAGCTGAGTTTGGTCACCGTCACGCCGTCGAAGCGCCAGCCTGCGAAACTGGCCGTAGTCCCGCCGGCGTGGTGCAGGCAAAACAGGTGCACGCCGGGGTCCTGACCGTCAGTTGAAGGCGAGCCGGTGGCGGTCGTGTTCCAAACGGGACGCGGCAACGTCATCCATGTGCTCCTCTGCCCATTCCTTCATTTCGAAGATGATGCGCAGGAGCGAGCGGCCCCGGGGAGTGAGTTCGTAGTCGGTGCGGATGGGAACAGACACCGTGACATGCCGGAGGACCAACCCATCGCGTTCCAGGGAGCGGAGGGTGGACGTGAGCATCTTCTGGCTGGCACCCGGTATGAGCTTCCGAAGGTCGCTGTGGCGCTGCTGGCCGTCCTCAAGGGCAAGCATCACCAAGGTGACCCACTTGCTGCTGATGGCCTCCAGTAATTGCCGGGCCGGGCAAAGGTCCAAGGACGCGTTGTAGTGCTTCCGGGCTTTCTGGCGTTTCTGTTCAGCCGTGAGAGTCATATCCCCAATACTTTCCTCATCAAGTGGACTGCTGGGCACAGTTTACTCGGGCACTATGACAGCTGCGGGAACGGTGTCGTAAACCTTAACTCACCGGCGTGGCGGAGACCCTCAGCTTCGCGTCGACCAACAGTGATTCTCCGGCCAGGGCCATGAATTGGAGGTCCGATTGGTGGTCCCCGTAGGCGAAGCTGCCCGCGAGGTCAACGTTGTTCGCTAACGCGTGCGCCAAGACGGCCCGGGCTTTGGCATCACCCACCAGTGCTTCCTCGATCCCACCGGTATACCTGCCATCGGCCGTCAAGGGGCGGGTGCATAACAGCTCAAGGTGGGGCCACCGCCGTCGAACCCTTACCAAAGCCGGCTCGAACGACGCCGTCACCGCAACCAGTTGCCGCCCGGAGTCCGCATGGGCGTCCAGGATAGACGCCACAGGCTCCAGGAAAGCCCAGTTGGCTGAATCCCCCTCCTGCAGCTCCGCCCAGCGCTCTCCGAGTTCGGCCAGCTCTACGACGCTTCGGCCCTGCCACCAGAGGAAGTAGCGGGCGTTCGTCACGGAACGCGGCACCCCGTTGGCCGCGGCAGTGCGCAGACCTGCGAGGAACTCCCCGGCCTCTTCAGCGCGGGCATGTTCGGCGGCGTCGAAGCGAAGGAACTCGAAAATGGTGTTGTAAGCGGTGACGGTGCCGTCGATGTCTGTGTAGGCAGCTTGGATGCGGCTGCGGGAGGATTCTTCCACAGGAAGAATCCTAGGGACCGATCCGCCGATCGGAAGCCCCTCAGGGCAGGGCACTTTGAGGTGCCCTAGGCACAAAAAAGTGCGTTCTTACGCGGCGCCGCGCTGTCAGTGAGGATCGATGACGGGGCACAAAGCGTCCCCGAAGCACAGCCTCGAAAGGAAGCCAATGCCTACCATCCTCCACATCAACGCCTCTCCGCGCTACGCCAACAGCGACTCCCTGCGGTTGGCCCGGCACTTCATCGATTCCGTCCAGACTGCCGGTGCGGAGAGTTTCGAAGTGGAGACTCTGAACCTGTTCGACGACGGCGCGTTGCCCGTTTTCGGTCGCGTCGCCGCCGCTGCGAAGATGGCTGTTTTCACCGGACAGGACCAGACTCCCGATCAGGTTGCTGCGTGGGAATCCGCCCGTGCAGTATTCGACCAGTTCGCTGCCGCCGACGCCTACGTCTTCAACATCCCCATGTGGAACTCGGGCGTTCCGTATGTCCTGAAGCAGTGGATCGACATCATCACCCAACCCGGCTGGAGCTTTGGTTTCGACCCCGAGCAGGGCTACCGCGGCCTGCTGGAGGGCAAGCAGGCCCTGGCAATCCACACCAGCGGCGTTTACGCACCGGGCGTTCCGGCCGCGTTCGGCTCTGACTTCAGCAGCACTTTCTTTGCCGACTGGCTGAACTTCGTGGGCATCCAGGACGCCACGCACGTCCGCTTCGCCCCCACGGTGCTCAACGGAGACGTGGATGGCACCCGTAAGGTTGCCGAGGCGGACCTCAGTGACGCCGCCATCGAGTTCGCCGGCAAGCTCAGCGCCGCGGGAACCCTCCAGCTCGTCAACGACTAAGGCGGACGCAGTGCGCATCGGCATTTCAGGTACCTACTCCTCGGGCAAGACGTTCACGTCCATGGCCTTGTCCCACTACACGGGGCTGCCCCGGACCCGGGCAAGGACCATGCGTGAAATCCTCCCGGAGGCCGCGCCGGGCAAGACCCTTGAGGAGTGCACGGCCGCGGAGCTTATCCAGATGATCGTGACACGCCATGTTGAGCGGGCCGTTTACGAGGACAAGCTCTCGGCAGGGTTCATTTCCGACGGATCATCCTTGCAGGAATGGATCTATGGGTCCGTGCGGGTTTCGCTTGGCCTGAATCCCAGTGCCTCGGCGCATCTTTCGGCGGGCGAAACCGTGGAGAAGACGCCGGAACTCGCCTTCTTCGAAGAGGTGATGACCAGCCTTGGCAACAGCTTCAAGAGGCACGTGCAGAACTCCTTCGATGTGTTCGTGCACCTGAAGAACGAGCTCCCGCTCTCCGCCGACGGGCACCGCCCGGTCAATGATCAGTTCCGGAACATGTCCGACGCCATCTTGCAGCAAACCATGGACGAGCTGGGGATGCCATTCCATGTGGTGTCGGGTTCCGTGGAGGAACGACTCGAGCAGATCGCTTCCCTGTTCAAGCTGGAGCCACGCATGAGCCCGGAGGATGCTGCCCGTTTGGCCTCCGAAGAGTACGCACAGTTGGATGTCCGTTCTGAAAAGGAACGCGTCCTGCAGTAATCCGCCTGACCCAGGATTCCGGATTCGACTCACCCGTTCGTCCGGCCGACTGCCATAAAGCGGTCGGCCGGACGCTCGTCATTAGTGGAGAACCCATGCCCACCCATCCTTCTGCTTCCCACCAAGCGCGGTCCAACCACGCGCGACTAGGCGAGTTCTTCCGCACCCGCCGCGAGCAGACCCGGCCGGAGGACGTCGGGTTACCGGTCAGCCCACGACGCCGGACTCCCGGACTCAGGCGGGAAGAGGTGGCCGTCCTGGCGAACGTTGGGGTCTCCTGGTACACCTGGCTGGAGCAGGGGCGGGCCATCGGTGCCTCCACGGAAATCCTGGACGCGATAGCCAATGCCCTGCAGCTCAGTCCCGAGGACAGGACTTATGTCCGCAGGTTGGCGTCAGGGCGCCGGCCCAGCCCTGCCGCCGTCACCATGCAGGTGGCTGGCAGCGATGGTTTTCCTGGGACCGGGGACGGCGGACAGCGTTTCGACGTCGACAACACCCAGCTGGCGCTTCTGCAGCAACTGGTGGATGCCATGGCAAATCCCAGCTACATCGCGGACCCGTTCTGGACCGTCGTGGCCATGAACGCGGCCGCGGCTGACACCTTTGATACCAGGGTGGGCGAAAGCTGCCTCCACCGCTTCTTCACCGATCCGGAGTTGGCCCGGCCTCACGTCCACAAAGAGATGATGGCCCGATCCATGGTTGCCCAGTTTCGTGCACAATCAGCCAAGTTCCCTGACGATCCCCGTTTCGACACCATGGCCCGGAGCCTCTGTGAGGTCTCGAAGGCCTTCAATGAATTATGGCAGCGCCAGGTAGTGAGCGACTCGTACCATGTGGACGTTGTCTACGACCACCCAACATTTGGGCGGCTCAGCTTCGCTCCCATGGTTCTGGGCGTGCCGCAGTTTCCCGCGCTCCGACTTTTCACCTACTTGCCCAAAAGCGGGACGGGGACGCAGGCTGCACTGTTGGGGCTTGGCCGGAAGGCTGTTGTCTAGTGCGGGTCAGAGGTTCGTCATCCGTTCGCCGGCTTCGTTGTACCGTCCACCCTCTACGGTGATTTTCGCTGCGGCCGCTTCGATCTCGTCAAGCTCTGCAGGCGAAAGTTCGACGTCGGCCGCCGCCAGGTTTTCTTCGAGGCGGTGCAGTTTCCGTGTGCCCGGAATGGGCACGATCCACGGCTTTTGTGCCAGCAACCATGCCAAGGCGATCTGGCCCGGCGTCGCGCCTTTTCGTTCTGCGATTCCGGCGAGCAGGTCCACTACAGCCTGGTTATTTTGCATAGCCTCGGGGGTGAACCGGGGGATGGTGCTGCGGATGTCGTTGCCGGATTCGAAGTTGGTGGAAGCGTTGATGGTGCCGGTCAGGAAGCCTTTGCCCAGCGGGCTGAAGGGAACGAAGCCGATGCCAAGTTCTTCGCAAACGTCCAGGACTTCTTCCTCCGGTCGGCGCCACCACAACGAGTACTCGCTCTGGACCGCAGCCACAGGGAGGACTGCATGGGCCCGGCGGATGGTGCCTGCCGCAGCCTCGGACATGCCGAAGTGCTTCACTTTTCCGGCGTCGACGAGTTCCTTGACGGCACCAGCCACGTCCTCGATGGGGACATCCGGGTCAACCCGGTGCTGGTAGTAGAGATCCAGGGTGTCCACCCCCAACCTCTGGAGGGATCCTTCGACTACCTCTTTGATGACCTCGGGGCGGCTGGTGACCTTGCCGCTGGCTTTCCGCGCGGCGGGGTCAATGTCCCAACCGAATTTGGTGGCGATGACTACCTGGTCCTTGAACGGGGCCAGTGCTTCGCCGACGAGTTCCTCATTGGCATAGGGGCCGTAAATTTCGGCGGTGTCGAAGAACGTCACGCCGCGCTCCACGCCTGTGCGGATGAGCGAGATCATTTCCTCGCGGTTCGGCCTCTCGCTGTAGCCGCCTGACATGCTCATGCATCCCATGCCAATGGCGGAAACCTCAAGGCCGTTGGTGCCGAGTGTGCGCTTTTCCATGGTTGGTCTCCTGTGTTGTTCGGGCTGATTGCTACCTCGACGTTATGGCCATCCTGAGAGGTGAGGGAGTCCCTGCCATTACCCCTCAATTCCCCCTAGTTGCCCGCAGCAACCAGACGTAAACTGGCCTTCGGTTCACATCGCCTGGCTCGGAGATCCCATGCTGTGGAAGGTACTTGTTCGCTTCCTGCGGCCCCAACAGCGGCTGTTGATCGCCGTCGTCGTCTTCCAGCTTGCGCAGTCCATCGCGTCCCTTTACCTACCAACGCTGAATGCCGACATCATCGACAACGGGGTGGCTACCGGGGATACCGACTACATCCTGCGCATGGGCGGACTCATGCTGCTTATTACCTTGCTGCAGATCGCGTGTGCCGTGGTGGCCGTGTACTTCGGTGCGAAGGCAGCCATGGGAATGGGCCGTGACCTCCGCGACGCGATTTTCAGCCGGGTAGGGGAGTTCTCTGAGCAGGAGGTTACCAAGTTCGGGGCGCCGTCCTTGATCACCCGGTCCACCAACGATGTCCAGCAGGTGCAGCAACTGGTCCTCATGTCCTGCACACTGATGGTCGCTGCTCCCATGCTGAGCATTGGCGGCGTGATGATGGCCGTGCGGCAGGACGCCCAATTATCCTGGCTGATTGCCGTTTGCGTGCCAGTGTTGCTGGTGGCGGTCGCGCTGATCGTGACGCGGATGGTGCCGCTGTTCCGCAAGATGCAGGTCCGGATCGACGCCGTTAACAGGGTTCTCCGCGAGCAGCTCACCGGCATTCGTGTGGTGCGGGCTTTCGTCCGCGAGGACCTGGAGGCAGCCCGGTTCGGCAAAGCGAACGACGACGTTACTGACGTTGCGTTGCGGGCCGGCCGTTTGATGGCGCTCATGTTCCCTGTGGTCATGCTTGTGATGAACGTTTCCAGTGTGGCGGTCATCTGGTTCGGATCTTTCCGGATTGAGGACGGCTCCATGCAGGTAGGCACCTTGATCGCGTTCTTGAGCTATCTGATGCAGATCCTCATGTCCGTCATGATGGCCACGTTCATGGCCGTGATGATCCCGCGCGCGTCCGTTTCCGCCGACCGCATCGGCGAGGTCCTGGAGACCGAATCAAGTGTCCATCCGCCGTCGAATCCTGTCACCGGCGGGATACGCCGCGGCGAACTGGAGATGCGCGACGTCGGATTCGCTTACCCGGGTGCCGGGCAGCCGGTGCTGAGCGGGCTTTCGTTTACCGCCCGGGCGGGGGAGACCACCGCTATCATCGGTAGCACCGGAGCCGGCAAGACTACTTTGGTGAACCTCATGCCGCGGTTGTTCGACGCCACGGCAGGGTCCGTGCGGATGGACGGCGTGGATGTCCGCGAACTTCACCCGGACCTGCTCTGGGGGCATATCGGGCTGGTACCGCAGCGACCCTATCTGTTCTCCGGAACGGTCCGCAGCAACCTTCAATACGGCAAGCCCGATGCCACTGAGGACGAGCTGTGGCAGGCACTCTCCGTGGCCCAGGCCAAGGATTTTGTGGAGGAGATGGAGGGCGGACTGGACGCCGTGATTTCGCAAGGCGGTACCAACGTCTCCGGCGGGCAGAGGCAACGGCTCGCGATCGCCCGGGCACTGGTGAAACAGCCGGAGCTCTACATCTTTGACGACTCCTTCTCCTCCCTGGACACCGCCACCGATGCCAGGCTCCGCCAGGCACTCAAACGCCACACCAACGGCGCCACGCTGGTGATCGTTGCACAGCGCGTCTCCAGCATTGCGGATGCGGACCAGATCCTAGTGCTCGACGACGGCAGGATCGTTGGGCGCGGAACGCACGATGAGCTGTTGGAGACGTCCGAAACCTACCGGGAAATCGTGTCCTCCCAGCTCGCGGCGGAGGAGGCGGCATGAGTGCTGTGTCAGCCGGTCCCCGTGGTCCGCAGCGGCCGGCGATGGGACCGGGCCGGGGAGGTCCGTTTGCGGGTATGAACATTCCTGCCGAGAAAGCCTCTAATTTTGGTGCCTCGGCACGGCGTTTGCTGGGGACACTGCGGCCTGAACGCTTTTGGTTGATACTGGTGCTGGTCTTCGCGGTGGTCAGCGTTACTTTGTCCGTCATCGGTCCCCGGTTGCTGGGCGAGGGCACCAACCTGATCTTCGCCGGCGTCGTCTCCAAACAGCTGCCCGAAGGCGCGTCCAAAGCCGAGGTGATCGCAGGCTTGCGCGCATCCGGCGAGGACAGCAAGGCCGACATGCTGGGGGCCATGACCCTGACCCCCGGCGTCGGAATCGACTTCACGGCGCTGGCCTCGGTGCTGCTGTGGGCGCTGGTGCTCTATGTCCTGGCCTCGGCGTTCGGTTGGATTCAGGCGTACGTACTCAACGGCGTCGTGCAACGGACCGTGTACCGCCTCCGCAAGCGGATTGAAGCGAAAATCCATCGGCTGCCCCTGCGCTATTTCGACTCCATCCAGCGCGGTGAGCTGCTGAGCCGGGTGACCAATGATGTGGACAACATCTCCCAAAGCTTGCAGCAATCCATCAGCCAAGTGGTCTCGTCCCTGCTGACGGTGGTGGGCGTGCTGGTGATGATGTTCCTGCTTTCGCCGCTGCTGGCACTCATCGCGTTGGTGACTATCCCGTTGACGCTGGGAACCACGTTGCTGATCGCCAAGCGCTCGCAGAAACTGTTCGTGGCGCAGTGGAAGAACACCGGCGAACTCAACGGCCAGATCGAGGAAACGTACACCGGCCACGCGCTGGTGAAGGTGTTCGGACGGCAGAACGAAGTCCAGGAGAAGTTCCGTGCCAAGAATGGTGAGCTGTATCAGGCGAGCTTCGGGGCGCAGTTCGTCAGCGGCCTGATCATGCCGGCAATGACGTTCATCGGGAACCTGGTCTATGTGGGGATCGCCGTGGTGGGCGGCCTGCAGGTTGCCTCGGGTGCCATGCAGTTGGGCGACGTGCAGGCTTTCATCCAGTACTCACGGCAGTTCACCATGCCGCTGGCGCAGCTCGGATCCATGGCGAATATGTTGCAGTCCGGCGTTGCCTCAGCGGAACGTGTTTTCGACTTGCTGGATGAGGAGGAAGAGTCGGCCGAACCTGACCCTGTTCCGGCGTCAGGTCCGTCGCGCGGGCGCCTCGTGTTCGAGAATGTGTCCTTCCGGTACTCGCCGGACAAGCCATTGATCACAGACCTCAGCCTGGTGGCCGAGCCGGGGCAGAGCATCGCTATTGTTGGGCCGACGGGAGCTGGCAAGACCACCCTGGTGAACCTCATGATGCGCTTCTACGGGCTTGAGTCCGGGCGCATTACCCTCGATGGCGTCGACGTCACCTCACTGTCGCGGCAGGAACTTCGGTCGCGGATGGGCATGGTCCTCCAGGACACTTGGCTGTTCGGTGGGACGATCCGCGACAACATCGCCTATGGGCGCCCCTCCGCTTCCGAGGCCGAGATCATGGAGGCGGCGCAGGCAACGTACGTTGACCGGTTCGTTAAGTCGCTGCCAGAGGGGTACGACACCGTGCTCGACGACGAAGGCGGCAACGTATCGGCGGGTGAGAAGCAGCTGCTCACCATTGCCAGGGCCTTCTTGTCCCGTCCCTCGGTTCTGATCCTGGATGAGGCCACCAGCTCAGTGGATACCCGGACCGAGGTGTTGGTCCAGAAGGCCATGAACGCGCTGCGCTCGGACCGGACGAGCTTCGTGATCGCCCACCGGCTGTCCACCATCCGGGACGCCGATCTCATTCTGGTGATGGAGGCGGGGCAGATCGTTGAGCAGGGGAGTCACCCGGAGTTGCTTGCCACGGGTGGGGCATACTCCAGACTGTACGAGGCACAATTCGCGGCGCCCGTCTCTGAGGCCTAACCGCGCTGGCGGGCCAACGCGTAGGAAGGTTCGCGCAGTCGCCGCGTCCAGCCGTACGTTCCTGCTGTTGGAAGCGGATTGAGGACCGGATCAAATCGTGCGGCGGTGTCTTGGCCCACGCCGTCAGCAAGGGTGAGCGTCAATTTTCCGAACCTGGTCCACGGGCCGAGTGGGCTTGCATGATGAAGTTCGAGGATCCATGCTTGCTGGCCAAGCTGGAAACTGAAGGCGCGGGGTTCTGCGGGCAGTTTGTTGGGACCGGCGATGGTCCTTGCTCCTATCAGCACCGGGCCCGTCTCTGATTTGTAGGGCATCATCGTGGAGAAAACTGCTGACGCGGCGTCTCGCCGGAGCCTCAGGATGAAGCGGCCGAGTCCTGTCGCTCCGGTGGTGGCGAGGAGCACGTCCGACACTTTGTCCATCTCTGTGAATCGCACGGCCAGACCGATAATGTCCGGGAAGGATCCCGGCAGTCCGATCGACCGCGAGAGCCGTGCGTCCACTTGGCTGGTCCCGCTGGTGTCCAGCCAAGGGATTCCCGACGCCGGGCGTGGACCTTCGTCCCTTTCAAGGGTCCCCACCAGGTGAACGCCTCCCGGGTGATTGGGCCTGTCGGGGCGAACCATCTTGATAGCCCGGAATGCTGCAGCGAAAGCGGATCCGGCGAAGGCTTGGAGGTCGGTACTTAGTCTCTTCACGGGATTAACCTATGCGGTCCACCCTTCGAAAGACAGGCTCCTGACGATTATCAATCAACCGTGATGGTCTATGGCAGCCGTGATGGCCGCAGCACATTGGCGTCGCCGGCCTTGGCGGGATCGAGTGCCACCGGACTGACCAACACCGCCGGCCCCCGATGCAGCACGCCTCCGGCGATCACCTGGCATCGGACGCCGCCACGCCCACGCATCGCCTTATGGGCGCCCGGGGCAAGCATTTCATCCATCCACGCGCAAGGATGGGCCGGTCGCCCGGCTTTGAGCCGCACAGCGTCCTCACCTGACTCAAGAGTGAACTCGTGGCCAAGCAAAGGAGCCAGCTCCACTCCCCGCAGTACAACGTTCCTCCGGGTCAACAGGGGATCCAAGGGGCCGGCCTCGAGTTCCGACGCGATGGCTTCGAGGGCCTCCATCGCGAACAACGTCACGGCGGCATCCATGTGTGCCGCTTTGCCGAAGAATCGATCGCCAACAATGCCTTTGCCTGCAACCAATTCGGCCTGCTCTGCGTCGGTGGTGGGTACGTCTGCCGCCCCTTCGCGAGCGCGGCCAAAGTAGGCGTGGGCCGGCGACACCAAAAGGTGCAGCACTTCGACGTCGTACCTGTACTCAGTGGTCATCCCTCAACGCTAGCCCCAGCTGGGACCGCGCGCATCAGCTATTGCCCGCCAAGGTAAAGGATGCTTTACTTTTCCCATGAGTAAAGCTTCCTTTACATCGAAGCGCGCGCCGGCCCACCATTACGTCTTGGCGATCATCCTTGGCGTCATCCTGACGGTGGTGGTTTCCGTCCTGGTGGGAGCATCGAACCCGGATGACTTCTGGCTCGCTGCAGGGATCGGCGCCCTTTGCGCCGCCTACCCGGCTATGTCCCTGGGCGGCAAAGTGTTCGTATCCAATCACACGGTCACCCGTGATCCGCGCGGTGAGCAGAGCGTGGAGTTGCAGTGGATGCGCCAAGCGGGAGCGGGCGCTTTCCTGGATGTCCTGGTCGCTATCGTGGTGGCTTCTCTGGTGCTGGCGATCGGCCGCTTCGACATTGATGCGCTGCCGGTTCTTCTGGGCCTCGTCGCGCTGAGCGTGGTTGACGCCGGACTGCGATATGTGGTCATTCGCCACCGCGCGCTGAAGTGAAGAACAACCTCTCGGAGCGTCGTGCCGAACGCCGCTGGACACAGGCGGACCTCGCGGCGGCACTTGGAGTTTCCCGGCAGACCGTCATCTCCATCGAACGGGAGAAGTTTGATCCCTCGCTTCCGTTGGCCTTCCTCATTGCGCGGACGTTTGACTGCACTATTGAGGACATTTTCACTGCGGAGTAACGGCTTGTGTCCTGCGCCGCAGCGCTTTGAACGTCTGCCGGATACTGTGGCACGGTGAACTTTGCTGAGGCCGCCGACGGCGCTGAACTCGCCTGGACTTCGGAAGGCGAAGGCGAGCCAATGCTGCTTATCGCCGGACAGGCGACAGCCATGGATGGTTGGGGTCCGACGGCGGAGCTTCTGTCCCGCTATTACCGCGTCATCCGCTTCGATCACCGGGGGATAGGTCGGAGTGGGAAGGGCGAAGCCGAGCGCTACACTACGCGGCTCCTCGCGGAGGATGCAGCAGCTGTCCTTGACGCTGCAGGAGTGGATTTAGCACACGTGTACGGTCATTCGATGGGTGGTCGCCTTGGGCAGTGGTTAGCCATCGACTACCCGCAGAAAGTCCGTACTCTGATCCTCGCCGCAACGAGTGGTGGGATATGGCAGGACGCTGGAATGCAGCCGGATAGGGCAGCTTTGGAAGCTTTGACCAGTGGTGACGTGTCACGGCTTGAGTCGCTCTTCTTCGCTCCTGATTGGGTCAGGAACAACCCCTCGGCGACGCACACCTTCTTCAACTCCCAGGCTTCGGCGTGGGCTAAGGCGCGCCACTTCCAGGCTAGCCGCGAGCATGATGCCTGGCGTGATCTCAGCTCCATCCAGTCGCCGACGCTGATACTTCACGGCACCGAGGACGCGTTGACGCCCTTGCCCAACGCGCTGCTCCTCCGCGAGAACCTTCCCCGCTCGGTGCTGGTGCGGGTTCCTGGTGCTGGTCATGGCTTGCACCTGGACCATCCTGAGACGGTTGAGTGGATCCGGCAATTCATCGCCGGAAAGAGCTGTTCGTCAGGATGATTGGCAGGCCTACTTGGAGGACGGAGCAGCTTTGCGCTCCGAGGCGGCGATCAATTTCTCCGTCTGTTCGAGAATCTTGGCCCGTACGGGGGACGATACTGTGACTGTCTTATTGCGAGACGCCAGGCGCACCTCATAGCGTCCACCGCTTGACGGGCGGTGCGACGTCTCAGCTGCTGCATTCTTTGCCATGTTCATCTCCTTGTCCTAAGTTTGGCTGACGTCCTGATCCAAGGCCGCATCCGTTGCCCACTGTGCCCGTTTCCACCACTGGTCGCGTTTATCGGCGTTGGTCTTCTGTCGATAAGCAAAATATGCCACTAGGGCAACGCCGAAAGTAGCCAAGGGAGCTAAAGACCCAGCTCCCTTGGCTACTTCAAAAAGCACAATATAGGGTTCCACTAGCCAACTCCCGAGTTGCTCGCGGGAACGTGCAGAACCTCGAGGGCGGCTAGCAAGTACGGCAGCGGATCGGGCTCGGAGCCGGCAGCCCACTGCATCCATGCCTCGAAAGTCGCAGCAAGGTACGCGGCGCTCAAGTAGCGGGCCACGGAATCGGGAAGGCCGCTCTCTATGAGGAAGGTCAGGGTCTTGTCGCGCTGCGGTGCCAGGGACTCGTAGCTCCGGCTGGTCAGTTCAGGGTGCTCGGCGATCAGGCGGAGCCGGCCACGGGTGACCGAAAGGTCCGGAATGACGGCAACCCCGGCGATAGCTGCTTCACGCAACCCGGCCAGCACACGGCCGTCGGACTTTCCCTCTCTGTGGAAGGAACCGAAGGCAAGTGTGGACGCCTCCACCACGGGATCGCTGCCGCCCCACACGAGGTCCGCCTTGCTGGCGAAGTAGCGGTACAGGCTCTTGCGCCCGATTCCGGCGGCTCGTGCAATGTCCTCCATGGACGTGTTCTCGTAGCCGTGCTCGGCGAACAGGCCCAAGGCCAGTCCCGCTACGGCGTCGGGATCGATTGTCGCGGGCCGACCACTGGCGCGCGGGGGCTTGGCATCTTCCGAAGTCATTCCTCCAGTATTCACTCTTTCATAATGACACGGAGTGTCATAAGATGATGAAACCACTCAGTGACCATCGGAAGGACATCATGGGCAACGAAGCTTCATGGCAGGAGGCCACTACCTCAGGCCGTTTCACCGGCAAGACCATCATCGTCACGGGCGCTGCATCGGGTATCGGGCAGGCGACCGCGTTGAGGATCGCGAAGGAGGGCGGCAAAGTCGTTGCGGCCGACATCAGCACGGAGCGGCTAGGCGCTCTTGTGGAGGAGAACACCGGTCTCGATCTGGTGCCCGTTTCCGGGGACATCTCCACCGAAGAGACTGTGGTAGCCGTGCTCGCCGCTGCGGGAGGGCGTGTGGATGCCTTAGCTTCACTGGACAAAAGTGTCTAGCGGGTCAGCCGTAGTTCGGTTGGAAGTTCGAGCCGTCTCATCCGAGCCAGCGCTTCGATCTCGGCGATGCCATGTCGACGTCAAGACGGAGCTCCAGATATGGGCGGGGCAATGCGCGCTGCTAATAGAGAGCTTTAGGTGCTACAGATACCGGTCCCGGCTTTTTCCCTGCCGGTCGGTTCACTACATGCTGCCATCCCATGGGGCATTGGCCACAATGAAAAGCGAGGAGCTGCCGAGCTTTCGCGGCAACTCCTCGCAGGGATCGATTGATTCATTCCTTGCACGTACTAAAGCAGGAACTACTAAAGGACTTTCATAATTTTGAGGATCCTTTCGTCAAGACAAAATCCTTACCTACCGTATCTGGGTGTCCCACATAAATAACTAGACGCGGAGCTTCATCATCCTTTTTCTCAATAACTAGGAGACGTTGCTCATGTGTTCCGTCACTAGAACCGGTGACAGGCAGATCCAGTTGAATCCCAGCCTGCTTGCCATACCGACCAAATCCTTCGGGAAGCTTGGAAAGGAACTCCCAGGTTCCTGCCACCGATACAGGCGTCTTGGCAAAGTCTGTTTCGGTAAGTTGATCCGCAGGGAAGTCCACGACCGTGACCGTATCGTCGGAGCGGAGTTCTATGGTCGTCGATGGAACTGGAGAGCCTACGGTGCTTTCCTCGGCGGAGTAAGTCCATGTCCCCACCAGTTCATCTCGGCGCGTTTCACCCATCTGAGTGCACCCTGTGACAGTCAGCAAGGAGAAACTCACGGCTAAAGCAAGTCCCAACACACCTCTTCGCGTACTTCGTCTCATCGAATGTTCTCCGTCCATGTGACCTCCTGATCTTGGCGGCGTCCGAAGGTGGACGTTTCAGAAATCCAATTCCAGTATGCACCAACCGAGTTGCGATACCATTCCTGATATCCAATGTCAAAGAACGGGAAACGAGTAGCTGATTCGAGAGTTGTATTATTTATTGCTCTGAACCTGATGGTGGTTGAACCATCAGAATTCTTCCCTTCTTCGTTTGTTTTAATGGTGTGAGATCCAAGGTATGTCAATGAGAGGCTACCTCCGTTAGCACCTAATGTGAGAACAGTTTGTACGTCTTGGAAGAAGACCGCCCCACCCTCCTCACCGAATGAACGGAGATAGGTTGTATCGTTATAGGTCCCGGCTTTCATCTCTGCGGAAATCTGACTGTATAGATTCCTGTAGTATTCGCTGTTTCTTACGTCTTCAGTGAAGGGATCACCCTTTTGGAATTCGAATTTTCGTTCTTCGAAGTTCCCACCCCAGAGAGCGAAGAGACTCCATACATTTACCCTGGATTCGATTCGGCTAGCGGGACGGTAACTAAAAGCAGATGCAGGTGGAAGGGTCCAGGAATTTGCCTGCTTGCCTGTCCCCTTGGCCCAAGGATTATATTGGGGTTCATATGGTTTGCCTGTGAACGGATTGATTTGCTGCGCGGGGGGCTGTATGGGGGAAGTTGGCTTGCTGTCGGCATATTCGTAGTTCAGTCCTTTCCCATATCCTCCAGGTCCAGGCGCGTAGGTGCCTTTGCTGTCATCGTCGCAGTCGCAGGTGGGTTTCAAGCCGGTTGGGTCTGAAGTGTTGATGACGTTGCCGAAGGCGTAGGTGTATGGGGTGAAACCGCGTTGGTCTTCGGTGTTGAGGATCGGGTCCGGGGAGGTAAAGGTGCCGGCGACGGGGTCCAGTTCGCGTGCTCCGAGATGTGTCAAGGAGCTGGCGGCGTCGTCGAGTCCGGAGATGTATCCGTTGGTGGCGCCGAAGCCGCTTTGGCTGGAGGCGTTGGAACCGACTCCTGCACTGGAGGCGCCTGCAGCTGAGTAAGCGGTGTTGCCGGTTGCAGTTCCGTTGGAACCTCTGGTCAAGCCGAGGGGGTCCGTGTACCTGGTGAGGGTTGTGATGGGTCCGGTACCGGTGGTTGGTGAGATCATGGTTTGGGTGGTGTTGACGCTGTCTCCGATGAGGAATGCCAACTTAATTACTGGTGTTGTGCCGGGCTTTCGTGTCCTTTGGGCTACGGTTTTGCCGGCGAAGGTATAGGTGCGGGTGGCTGTTTGCACACCGGGCGATGCTGCGCTGAGGTGAGCTGTGACTGACCCGATTGTGACGGTGGTTCCGGTCCCATCGATGATGCCGACCAGATTCCCGTTCGCGTCGTAGTACCTGTTTCCTGTGATGTTCGTGATCGTGGAAGTGGGTGTAGGTGGTGTTGCTGCAGCTGCCCCGGGGTTGGGGTTCGCTGGAATAACACTGGCTCCAGTTGTTGTGGACATCCGCCCGTCGGGCGTGTAGGTAAGGACCTGTCGGGCGCGGTTGGTCATGCGGCCGGCGGCGTCCCACGTGAAGTCTTGGGTGACTGGGCTTCCTGACGGCGGGGTGGAGATGATCTGCTTGACGCGGTGTGGGCCTGCGGAACCTGCTGCGGGGTAGCTATAGTTTTCGGTCATGGCCACGGCGCCGTTGGATCCGAAGCGTTTGACTTGGGATCTGTCACCGGCTTGAGTGTAGGTGTAGGTCTGCGCGTAGGCTGCCGGTCCGCCGAGTCCAGGAATGTTTGTCGCCGACGAGCTCGGGACGGCAGAACAGTTGGTGGTCGGCGTGGGTGCCGGTGTCCAGACTGCGGCAATCCGTGAGGCGTGGTCGTAGCTGTAGCACTGGTAGTCCGAGGTGTTGCCTGGACGGCTGGTGAATGCCAGTTCCCGTGAGGTAATTTTTCCTGCAGGGTTGTAGGTGTATCTGACTGTCCCGAGGTCAGCGTCAACGCCTCGGGTGAGGTTTGAGGACCGCTGATTAGTCAATCTGCCTGTGGTTGCGTCCCAGGTGAAGAATGTCTGGTTGGTGCCTGTGGTGTCACCTGTGCCTGTGGTGTTGGCGTCGTATTGCTTGAACGTTGCTAGGTTCCCCAAGTGGCCGTATTGGGTGTTTCCCGCGATGACTTCCCCTGCTTGGGTTTGCACTGACGACGGGTTGTCCAAGGTGTCGTAGCCGTAGCTGAGGGTTTCTCCTGCAAGTCCTCCGGCATATGGCAGATTCTCGGAGAAGACCTTGCCGGTTTTGGAGTAGGTGCGGTCCGTTGTGTACGTGCCATACAAGGCGCCGAAGGCCGGGGGAAGCGTCACGACGGACGTTCTGGGCTGATAGGCAGCGTCATATCCGGAGAAGGTCGTCGTTACGGGCTGATCCAGGTTCGGACCGTTGAAGCGCGTGCTCTTAGAGAGTTGACCTTTCGCTGTGGCTATCTCGAGGTCGTAAACGAATTCCTCCAGAGTCTTGACACCAGCCCCCGTCCCGACGGTCTTCTTGAGAACCCGATCCATATCGTCATATACATACCCTATGACGCTACCGCTAGCGTCAGTTGTTGTGGCCTTTCTACCGCTAGCGTCATAGGTACTGGTCGCAACGC
The DNA here is from genome assembly GCA_031179305.1 of Paenarthrobacter sp. Classification (GTDB taxonomy): domain Bacteria; phylum Actinomycetota; class Actinomycetes; order Actinomycetales; family Micrococcaceae; genus Arthrobacter. The sequence continues at coordinate 80,701 of JAPSHX010000010.1, forward strand.
CCGCGTCAGGATCGTTGGCTTGGATTTCGCGGCCAGCGGCGTCGAAAGTCCAGGACCAAGCGTTATTGGCGGTGTCTTTCATGCTGATCAATTGACCTAGAGCGTCGTAGCCGTACCTGGACTCGTCAAAGTTGCCTGTGGCGGTCGGTCCATGGAAGAGCTTGCGGCTTTCGACCTTGCCGCCCAGATTTTTGATGGTCGTAGTTGCCGCTTCGCTTCCCGGGCCGGTGACGGTGGCCGTATCGGCGCCTTGGTAGCTCATCAGACCGGTCCATAGAACGTCGTTATCGTTGGCCAAAGCTCTGACTGCTGTGGGCCTTTGTGCGGCGTCGTACTCATATTGTGTAGTGGAAGGAACTGCGATTGTCGGCAGTTTCAGGACACCGTCCGGTGCGGGCGCGAGGTAGTAGTTGTTGTTGACTTTGGACTTATCACCGCGCGAGTCGTACCAGATGTCTGTGGCGATGGTCCCGCCGCCAGGAGACATTTTCTGGGTTTGCCGAACTTTTCCGAGTCCGTCGTAGATGATGTATGAGTCTACGGGCCAGTTGTTACTGGCGCGGGTTGTTGTTTTGACCCAGGACGGGCTGGTATTGGAGATCGAGTAGCTGGTTTCGGTACTGGGTTCGGCGGCATTACTGGCCTTTGGCCGCAGCGGGGACCATTCGCCGGTTACGCGGCCTGACGCGTCATAGCGGTAGCTGGTGACGCTTTGATTCTCATCACTTTCCGTCAGGGGCAGACCGCGCATGGAGTCCAGAGTGGTAATTGATTCCCACCGCTTGTGGTTCACGACTTTCACTGTCGTCGCCAACCCGGTGGTGGGCAGGTAGGTCGTGGTCGTGGTCCTGGGCGTCCCTGTTGAGTTGTCAGTTGAAGTCGTTGCACGGCCCAAGGGGTCGTATCCCGTGACTGGTCCCTGCTTCCAGACGGTCACGCTCGTCCCACTAACGCTTGTTGCGGTGTCTGCGCGCACGGCGTTGCCCTTCGTGGGGGCACTGTATCCCGGGCTTCCGGGCTCGGCCGTAGTGGAGTTATCGTAAACCGTTTGAGCGGCTGTCAGAAGCGCTCCGGTTGAGGGGCACTCACCGGCGAATTTCTTGACCGTCGCCGGCAAAGCAAGCAGATTCGCTGCAGGGTTGTCGGCGTAGCTGGTAATCGTGCAGGTCTCATCACCGGAGACGGATTCTTCGCCGTTGTCACTTACCGATGTTGGTCGGCCGAGGGCGTCGAAGGTGGTGTTGGTGACGTTGGTCCGCAGCGCCGCAGATTTGCTGCTTGCAGTCATGGTTTTGACTCGCGCGATTCCAATGTGTTTGGCCTGCGTTCCACCCAATGCAGCAGATGCAGTAGCCGTCGGAGCTGATGCCCAAGGGACATTGATGGTCTTCCCGAGCAAGGCACCTCCGTCACCAAGGAGAGACTGTTCTTCGATTTTGCTGCCGGCAAACCACGGGGAGTCCGTGTATCCGACTCCGTCGGATGCTGTGACAGTAACTGAACGCAGACCCCCACTGGTGTTGGACGGCGTACCGTCTAGGCCGCGCAGGTACGTGCTGACCGTGGTTGGCTTAGCGGCATCGGTGCCCAGGGTGGTTTTTACTTTCGACCAGCCGGCGAGCACGGACCAGGTCAGCTGTGAGCCGCCGGTTCCGTTGATGTATTTCGGTGCGGCGTACTTCCACGCCGGCGTTCCTTCGTAGGTGTAATTGGTGACCAGGTCCAGGGTGCCATTTGTGCCCGGACCAGGGTCGGTGAACACCGAAGTCACGGGGTAGATGTGGAAGTAGTCCATTCGTGCGACTTCAGGAATCGGTGTTGTCGGTGCCCACCATTGCGGGAAACACCGTTTGGTGTTGTTCTCCGGGACGATGTCGGCATTTCCGTCTTTGTCGACGTCCTCTTCCGTGCACTCAGGAGGCGCGTAATTGATGGTTGTCGTCGCCCCTGTCGGATTGACGATGCTCAGGAGACGGTAGCGGTTCAACGGTGCCTGCCCGGAACGGACGTCCCAGACACGGTTGGGCCGGGGCAAGCCGTCGAATGACGTGGCCGGGTCCGTGATCCAAGTAGTTCCAGGGTCGGTGCTTGTCCGGTTGGTGCCTTGGTGGATGACGTGGCTGAGCCACAAAGCAGGTTTGGTTCCGTCACCCGGGTCCGGCATAGTGTGGCGGAGGGTCCAGTAGTCCAGGTCTCCGTAACCGGCCGGGTTGATGGACAGCGCCTGGCTGATGGCGGTGATGAGGCGCTGATCGGTGTAGAACATCGGCGATTGGACCGTGCAGGTCGTGGCGGTTGAGGTGCAGGCTTTGTCAGCAGGGACGTCGGTACCCTTGGAGCAGTCCACGCCGGAGCAGCGGGCGGTATAGCCAAAGTTCACGTGCAGGGGCGCTTGTGTTGTCAGTTCGGTTCCTGCGCGCATGCCGTAATCCACCCGGGTCAGACGGCTGGCACGGTGGTAGGCCTTAAGCGTGCCCGACCCGGCCTGGGATTTGTAGAAATTCGTATCCTGGGTGTAGAAGAAGCCTTGCGAGTTGCCGTTGGCGTCCACGACGTAGTCCAGATTCCAGGCATAGGCCTGCATACAGGACGAATCACCGAACCCGGTGCTTTTGTAGCATGGCTGGCCCGGGAGCCCGTAAACAGGGACGATGTCAGCCGAGTTGTTTTCCTTGCCGGGTGACCAGCCTGGAATGCGGTTCACACCGAACCAGTACTGGGTGCCGCTTGTATCGGTGAGCCTCCAGTATCCGCCATCGAAGGTGCCATTGGCCGCGCCGGTGAGGTATTCGACCTTGGTGTTGTCATCGTTGCGAAGCTTGAAACGCTTACTTGCTTCGTCCATGATGACTTCACCGGAGCGGCTTCCGAAGGAAATGCTGAACGCTTGTCCTTCCTTCTTTCCGCAGAGGTCGTAGGAGTTTGCTGCTCCTTGGTCTTTGCATGAACCAAACTGCTGACGGATTGTTCCCGTACCGGTCAGTGCCCAACCGTCGCCCACCTCCGTTGCTTGGTTGTTGGTGGCGCTTGTCAAACCGTCAACCCGTGAAGAGTCATAGGACAACCCGAGTGTAGGTGTTGGTCCGGCGGGTGCCTCTCGCAACGCGAACGGATAGTTCCAGGTGAAGCTACCGGTTTGTCCTGGGGTTCCCCAGGATCCGGATGAGGAACCGGGCGGTGCTGCGAAGTTGCCTGCACCGTTGTCGTTGGCAGCTACCGGGGCCATGGGAACCCGGCCAACACGAACTGGCGATGAACCCGTGTCGCTGAAAGCGCTGGCATTCGAGCCATCGCCACTGGTAGTTGCACGCTCCTTTTCCTCTGCGGCCGGTTCAAAGTTGGTGAAGGGAACAGGTTTGATTTCCTGAACCTCAGTGGAGGGGCTCCACGGCGCAGCGATGTAAAGGAATCCTGCCCCCGTGGCGATGACCGTTGCGGCCAGCAACCCTGACAATGCCTTTCTAGGCCTGGTCATGAGTTTCTTGTGGCGGCTCATTTGAGCAGTCCCTTCTTGGTGCCGTAGTTCTTCTGGATCTCTTTCAATACGGTGTCGTTGAGCACGCCCTGGGTCAGCACGGGGCGGTAGATCTCGCCAACGAAGTCCCCACCGATGCGGGCCGGTTGCGTGATGCTTGAAGCTGTGCGGGCCGCCGGGGCGGCCGCGGCCTTCACCCAGGTCGTCACCAAGCCGTCGTTGCTGACAGTGACACGCAGCTGGGCGTTGATCTTGTCGAAGACCGCATTGACATAGGTCCAGTCACCAGGCTGTAGAGGCACGTCCGTGCTGACGGTTTCGGGGACGGTGCTGGAGACCACCCATGAACCAAGTTCGGCCTTGCCAGTGTTGCCAAGACGCAAGGCACCCGTAGCTGTTGAGTTGGTGCCACCCAGCTGCCTGATCAGTGATTGAATACTCCCGCTGTTGGGTGCCTTGGCGCAGACCCATGCGGACACGGTGAAGCTCTCGGCGGTATCAACGGCTTGTCTGTTCGCGGATCCAGTTACCACTGTTTCCGCGACTGCTGCACCGTTGGGAAAGCTGAGACGTTCAGCTCCGACAGTGGATAAAGGGGGTGCTCCGCAGGTAGATGTTGTTGCGTTAGCTGGCTTCCATTCAGCGCCGCCCGCTAACTGCAGATTCAGGACTGTTGTCGGTTCTGTAGGCCGGGTGGTTACTCGGAAGATGTAGTGGGCGGGTGCGCCCTTTATGGGTTCGTTGATGTTGCCTGCTATGTCAAATGCCCATACGGTCAGTGAGGTGGTGTTGTCCATAGGGGTGATGGTGATCGTGCTCTTCTGCCCGTATCCCGGACACACGACGACGAATTCTTTCATGCGATTGTTGGTGCAGCTCATGCCGGCAGCTGGCGGTGCGTCTTGAGCGTCTCCAGCAGTGGTAGCAAAAATGAAACCCTCTGCCGGATTAGTCGGAACCCCATTGTTGGTAGGGGTCGAGAGTTCAAATTGGTATTTCGTCTCGCCGATAGTGCCACCGGAATCGGATCCCGAGGGCGCGTTCCGCACCGGGAGGATTTGTGTGATCGTAGGCACGCCCGGGGCTGTTGTATCGACGACGAAGACAACTGACATGACCGCTGAGTAGCCGTTCCACCGGTCCCAGGCGCGCGCCCGGAGGGTATAAGTGCCATCACCTAGCGGTGGGGCCTTGTAGTCCAGATTCATCCCGGTGGCGTTGACCCCTGTCACGGTGTAGTCGCCGCCTACTTGTTGGCCGTTGGTCTGCCAGAGGGACATTTGGGCTGTGATGTTATCTCCGGTGTGTCCGTCGGGGTCGCTGAACTGGACGGTGAATGTTGGCTGGGTATCGCGTGTAAAGAGGATGGCGCCGTAGGTCCAAGGGGTGCCGTACCACTTGCCGTTGGTGAGGGATTGGAAAACCGGCGTGTTCGGCGGCAGATTGTGGGTGACTGTTATGTATGCGTCTTTGGTGAACTTCTTCCATCCCAAAGGGTCGGTCTCGTTGCCGGCCACCAACGCAATAGTCCAGACAGAACGTTGTTGCAACAGGTTCTTGGCGGCCATCAGGTCAAACCCGACGGTCCCGGCAGGGCAATTCGGGCCCCAGCCCTTGGCAACTGCACCTATATCTGTCCGGATGGCATGGGCACTGTCAAGAATGGGTTGGACATTCCATCGTGTATCCGGGCTTACCTGGTCAGTGACCCAGGAGGCGATATCCGTGGGGGTGCAGGATGAGGCCCACGTCTCGACAGTGGATAGCCGGGCATTGATGATGTCGCGGCCGACAAGGCCAGGGGTATTGAACTGGTAGTAGGCGCGGGCGGTGTGGGGTTGTCCGTCAGGAGCCCACTGGGGTTTCAGGTAACCTACCTGCACCTGGCCGGTGCCGTCGGTGTGAGTGCCGTTCCAGTACGAGACTTCGGGATAGGCGCTGTCGGTAAAGAGCCATGTCGGCGTTATGTACGTCCAGTCCGGATCGACGTAAATCGGATACTTCAGCCCGCTGGTTTCCAGGATCCCTTGCATATCAAAGATCTGTGACTGCTTACCGTCCTCAGCGCCAAGAGTCAGATTGAAGGGGCGCGGTATGCCCTGTCCGCCCGTGCTAGTGGCAGAAGCTCCTTCTGCCTTTGAATCCCACCAGAATCCACCTGAGTTATGCAGCACCACTTCGTCCGAACTAGTTTCTGTGGCAGTGAGGTCCCCGTCGGCGTTTTGTTCCACCGACAGGTTCTGCGTATCAAGAAGGATGCGCATCTGGGCAACACGCGGATCCTTGGCAGCCTCTGCCGTTTCAATCTTCAGCACCTGGGAGATGCCGGACTTGTTCACCAGCTGGATCAGATCCACGCCCGGCAAGACCTGCCGATAGGTGGCCGAGTTGCCCTCGACTACCGGTGTAGGCAGAGTCCCAAACGGCCACGACTGCGAAATCGAATGCCCGTTCTTGTCCTCCAGGGTCGCGATCTGTCTGCTACCGCCTGTGCTGACGGTGATGTCCACGGGAACGTTCTCGGGTTTTAGCACCGAGACACCGTCCACTGTTGCGGGCACAAGATCGGTCGAGATGTCTGTCCAACCTTGGTCGGTCTGCATCCGAACGGGCTCATTGCTGATGGTCGTAGACAACGTACCGTCAGGAAGAGCTGTTGTGAGGGACGTCGGTGTCGTCGCGGCATCGACGACCACTTCCCGGGAAGTAGCTTTCGCTTCAGCAACAGCTTCGACTTCAGCAGAAGAGGTGGAGGCTTGCGGGGGAGCTGCTGGCGGTTGTTCGCCGTCTGCGTGCGCGACCGGCACAACAAGACCGAGGGATAGCAATCCCAGGGTCAGCGCCGGTACGCAGACGCGACGAATTAGGGCAGAGGAGATGGTCACTGCATGACTCCTTGGAGTAAGAAAACTCGACTAAGGGAATGCAGTAGACGCAGTCTCGAACCCCCAATTTCGACTAGCGAGAGCAGACTATCCGCAGTTGAGGGTTTTGCCAAGCTTTGTCCAGTCAACACACAGAAACTTAATATTTGTGACAAACGACATGCTGGCATCGCGCATTGATCGTTCTGCCGGCTATACCGAAGTGCAGTTAACAAGCCCAACGTTGCCGGCATCATGGACAACTTCGCACCCATTCATGAGGTTGATGACGAACTCTGGGAGCGGGTATTCCGCATCAACGTCACTTCGCTCATGCGCCTGACCCGGGCAGTGGTGCCGCTCATGCTGGAAGCCGGGTTCGGCTCTGTGGTAAATGCCGCTTCCGAGGCCGGCCTTCGTGGTTCAACTGCCGGTGCCGCCTACACGGCCTCCAAGCATGCTGTGGTTGGCCTGACCAAGAATTCGGCAGTGATGTACGGTCCGAAAGGCCTCCGGTTCAACGCCGTGGCTCCGGGTCCCACCATCACCAATATCGTGGCCAACTGGGGATCGCAACTCGCCGCTGAGCGCCTGGGGCCCTTGATTCAAGCAACCGTTCCCACGCCCGCAACCGCGGCACAACTGGCAGCTTCCATCACCTTCCTGCTCAGCGACGACGGCATAAACGTCAACGGTGCCTTTCTTGCTTCCGACGGCGGATGGTCGGCTCTATGAGGAACTCTCACCAAGGTGCCGGACCAGGGCGTCGACGATGGGGAGTTGCCCTTTGATGAGCTTGGTCCGGGCAACGGATTCTTCAAGCCACCGGGCGTCGTCGATCTCCGGGAAATCCTTGATGGCACCCGAGCCCTTTGGCCATTCCATGGGAAAGGTGTTGCTGACTATCTGCTGAGGTTGAAAGTCGCTGGCTTCTGCAGCGAACGCGGTGATTAGTTTGCCGGAGGGTTGCCGAAAAACGCCCAGGAGGTCGTAGTGGGCCTCGGGCGGTGGTGTGCCAATTTCTTCGGTGAATTCCCGTTTAGCGGCAACCAAGGCGTCTTCGTCCTCAGGGAACTCTCCCTTGGGAATTGACCAGGCGTGTTCATCTTTGCGGGCCCAAAAGGGCCCGCCCATGTGGGCTATCCACAGTTCCAATTGCCCGGCGGCGTTTCGTCGGTGGAGGAGAATTCCTGCGCTGCAGATTGTGATGTGCCCTCCCGGGTTAGGGTGCTCCGCGCAAATTCTTGGACAGCTCAAGGTTACTCGTGACGTTGGCGCCGTTATCACCAAGGGAGGGGAGCCATCAAGGGAAGTCTCAAGGTCCCATCAGGACTTTCTCTGCGGCGTCATGAACGGGGTTGACGGTGCCCTAGTGCTGATTCTGCGGGAGGCGCGCTTAAACGAATGAGGACGACCGCTGGAACCTAAAGGAGGTTCCGGCGTCGTCCTCTTTCGTAGAGTTGGAGCTGCTTAGCGGTTCAGGCTGACCGTGAAGGTCTTAGGCCCGCTCAGGGTGACGGCGATTCCGCAATTTTCAGCGGCGGCGCGGTGTGAGAGGGATTCGATGGCGGCATCGATGGTGTGGTCGATTGCCGACTTGTCCCAGATTTTCAGCGTGATGGAGTCAGTATGTGTCGTCATTGTCAGTACTTTCACTCAGGCCGTTAACAGCCCCAAGCTTCTTCGCCGGGGCCGCATCCTCGTCGGTGAGGATTGCTGATTCAGCTTGTATGGGAACGAATTCCCTCATTCATGGTTCATGCTGCCCACTACGGTTGACAAGTAAATCCGGCCAAGTGTGACCGATTACACGTTCCTCATTACTCCGTGCAACCGTCGTGGGACACGATACAAAACCGAACATTCCCCACCGAAATCTCACAGTCACTTCGCATCAGACTCTTGACCTCGTGATTGAGGCGCTGGTAAACCTTGTGAGCGGAAAGCGTTTTCTCGCAGTACTACAACCAGTGCCTCATGATTGATGGCGGTTCTATTAGGCGCGTGTGAAACGTTCCAACCAGAGGCGGGCAGATCCACTGCCGCCCAGCATCAAAGGAGATGTTCTTTGGCTTACCCCTCGAAATGTTCCTACCGCAGTACCCGGGGCCGTGCGCGGAAGGCCGTCCCCATGATGGCCTCGGCTTCACTCGCCGCTGCCGCCATCGCGCTGACGGGAGTCCCGCTCGCACAAGCAGCCCCCGCCCAACTCCCGCAGGCAGCACACACAGGCCTCCCCGGCGTCGTGCCTGCCGCTAAGGATCCATCCACCCTGAAGCGGCAAGTAGAGAACCTGGACCGGGCGCCGGTTGCTGTTCTGACGGATCAGGGCGTCACGGTGAGCTGGCGCATGCTCGGCCTGGACAAGGACAGCGTCGGCTTCCAAGTACTGCGCGACGGGGTAAACATCACCCCCGAACCCATCCGAAACGCCACAATGGTCGTGGACCCGGATGGCACCGCAGCATCCAGCTACGTCATCAAAACAGTCGGCAATGGCCAAGGCCAGGACAAACTGACCGAAGCCGTCACGCCGCTGGCGCAGAACTATGTGGCCATCAAGCTGGACAAGCCGGCAGACGGAGTGACGCCCGACGGCAAGCCGTACACTTACTCCGCCAACGATGCGACAGTGGCGGACCTCGACGGCGACGGAAAGTACGAGGTCATCCAAACGTGGGCGCCGTCCAACGCCAAGGACAATTCCCAAACCGGCTACACGGGCAACGTCTACGTGGACGCCTACAAGCTGGACGGCACCAAGCTGTGGCGCATCGACCTGGGTCGCAACATCCGCGCCGGCGCGCATTACACCCAGGTTTTGGCCTACGACTTCGACGGCGATGGCAAGGCTGAGGTTTCCCTCAAAACGGCGGATGGCACCCGCGATGCCGCCGGAACGGTCATCGGGAACGCCGACGCCGACTTCCGCAACAGTGCCGGCTACATCCTTTCCGGTCCTGAATTCCTGACCGTCTTCAAGGGCGCCACGGGCACCATCATGGACACCGTAGCCTACGAGCCCCCGCGTGGAGCTGTCGCCAGCTGGGGTGACAACTACGGAAATCGCGTAGATCGCTTCCTGGCCGGCGTAGCCTACCTCGATGGTGAGCATCCATCCATGATGGTCAGCCGCGGGTACTACACGCGCACCGTCTTGGTCACCTACGATCTGGTGGACGGCAAGCTCGTGAAGCGCTGGACCTTCGATTCGAACCTTGCCGGGGATGAATACAAGGGGCAGGGTAACCACAACTTGTCCGTCGCTGACGTGGACCAGGACGGCAAGGACGAGTTCGTTTTCGGTTCCATGACCATCGACGATAATGGCCAGCCTCTTTACAACACCAAGCTTGGCCACGGCGATGCCATACATACCAGCGACCTCGACCCGTCCAGACCTGGGCTGGAGACGTTCGCCGTCCACGAGAGCATGAGCCAGAGCGGCAACCGTGGCGCAACCTTCCGCGACGCCGCTACCGGTGAAGTCCTCTGGAGCATCCCTGCGGCCAGGGACACCGGTCGCGGCGCGGCAGGTGACATCGATCCCCGCTATGCCGGCGCGGAAGGATGGGCCGTCGGAGGTGCGGCCGCGTGGGATTCACCCGTTGGCCAGTTGGTATCGGCCAAGGGCGAGCTGATTGCCGAGAAGATTCCCGCAGCGAACTTCCTGGCATGGTGGGATGGTGACCTGCTCCGCGAAATTGTGGACCACGACTATGACGCAACGCTGTCCCGAGGCGTTCCCACCATCTCCAAATGGAACTGGGAAACCGAGTCCAGCGATCGGCTCCTGACTGCCGAGGGTGCACGCAGTAACAACACCACCAAGGGCAACCCGTCAATCCAAGCGGACATTCTGGGTGACTGGCGGGAAGAGGTAGCTTGGCCCTCCACCGACAGCAGCGAGTTGCGGATCTACACCACTACGGCTCCTACCGAGGTTCGCTTGCGGACCCTGATGCACGACACGGTTTACCGCACAGCTGTGGCGCGCGAAAACGTCGCCTACAACCAGCCTCCGCACCCGAGCTTCTTCATTGGTGAGGGCATGCAGGCTCCGGCGATTCCCGCCGTCGTCTACGCGGGGCCCAAGAAGTAGCCGGTTCCCTGCTGGCGAATGCCCTTTAGCAACAGAGTGCCTAACATGTGAGTGCCGCCCGGATCGCGTTTAACCCGGGCGGCACTCGATATTCAGGGGCTTACCGCTGTCCCGGCAGCCAGCCGCTCTGGGGCGGTATGAAGCCTGGGCCGCGGTCCTCGTCTTTCTGCCGTTCGGCGGCGCTGTGGGTGTCGCTGTCGGCAGTTTCGTCAGAGTCGCCGTCCAGGTCAGCCAGTCCGTTGGTCTGGTCAAAAGGATGGGTGATGGGATCGACGATCGGTGGCGAATCCGAGGTGCCGCTGGCTGTGGTGGTGGACTCTGTGGTCTCGACGTCGGTCTCTGGTGCCTGCTTCTCGATGTACTCCTTGAACTTCTTCAAGTCTGACTCAGCCTGCCTTTCAACAACGTGCAACTTGTCTCCCAGGAATTCGAGGACGCCGTGCGGTTCGTATTCCAAGGACAGATGCAGTGACGTCTGGCTGGGGCCCGCTTCCTTGAAATCAACCCAGCCGGCATTCTTGGCACCCTCGACGGCGGCCCAAGCCACCGCACGGTCAACGTCCTGCTGAACGATTTTGGCTTCCCAGCGGCGATGGACGCCCGCAATTTCGGCTACCCATTCCAGTCGGTCGTCGCTGAGCCGCGTTACGCGTTCCACTCCGCCCATGAAGTGCGGAAACTCCTCGAACTTGGTCCACTGCCTGTAGGCCGTACTGACCGGAACGTTGACCATGATGGTCTTGTTCACTTTCGTGGTCATCATGTCCTCCTACTCGATATTGATCAGCACACTTACATTATCGAGCTTTTTGGAGGGTAATAACAGGCCCACCGTCGCGTGCAAGAAGTATTGACACTCCTCCTTCCCGGCGATATCGTACAACCAAATGGTTGTAGATCAGCTCAGGACCAGGCCCTCGGACGCCGACACCGACCGCCTGTTCCACGCGTTGGCAGATGCGACGCGCAGGGACATCGTGGCCCGGGTAACGGCGGGGGAGTACTCGGTCTCCGGGCTTGCCGCGCTCTACACCATGAGTTTCGCGGCCGTGCAAAAACATGTGGCGGTCCTGGAACGGGCCTCCCTGGTCACCAAGGAAAAGCGTGGGCGGGAGCAGATTGTGCGGGGAAATCACGAGGGGCTGCAAAAAGCCCGGCGCCTATTGGATCAACTCGAAATGATCTGGCGGCAACGCGCCGGCCGGATCGCGGACATACTCGCCGAAGATGATGAAAGGGATTTGCCATGACGGTTGTCAGCGTAAACAAGGATGTTGAGGCCTTAAGTTTCAGTATTGTTGCTGAATTCGATGCCGACGTGAAGCGCGTCTGGAGGATCTGGGAAGACCCCCGGCAGCTTGAGCGCTGGTGGGGGCCGCCCACGTGGCCGGCCACGTTCGATACGCATGAGTTCACCGTTGGCGGGAAAGCCGCCTATTACATGACGGGGCCGGACGGAACCAAGGCGCGGGGCTGGTGGAAGTTCACCGCCATCAACGCCCCGGACCACCTTGAATTCGACGACGGCTTCGCCAACGACCAAGGCGAGCCACAGGACGAACTGGGCGTCACGCACGCCGTCGTGAAGCTCGAGCCCTTGAATAATCGCACCCGAATGACCATCACCTCCACCTTCGAGTCCGAAGAACAGATGCAGAAGATGGCTGAGATGGGTATGGAAGAAGGTATGCGCGAAGCCGTCGGGCAGATTGATGGCGTGTTGGCGGAAACGGCCAACGCCTGACGGCTGAACCACCAGCAAAAAGATGACGACGGCGGCGGGTGCCTCCCGCCGTCGTCGGCGTATGGTTAAGTCCCGGCTGCCTCTCGAAACGGACCAGTGTCATGGCGCGATTGATCATCATGGGCCCTCCGGGATCCGGCAAAGGCACGCAGGCGGAGCACATCGCGCGGCATTTTGGGATCCCTGCCATTTCGACTGGTGAGCTGTTCCGCGCCAACGTCCGCGACAAGACGGAATTAGGTGCTGAAGCCAGCGGATATATGGATCGCGGCGAGTTCGTGCCGGACCACGTCACCACGGCAATGCTGAGGTTGCGGCTTGAAGAAGCGGATGCCGCTGCCGGTTTCCTCCTGGATGGCTATCCAAGGACCGTCATCCAGATTGGTGCGCTGGACGAGATACTCGCTGATCGGCAGCAAGCCCTTGAAGTGGTCCTCGAGCTAACGGGTTCCGATGATGAACTCATTGCCCGGATGTTGCTCCGAGCACACGAGCAGGGACGCGCCGATGACACTGAATCCGTGATCCAACGCCGTCTGGAACTGTACCGGGAGGAGACACAACCGGTGCTGACCGCGTACTCGCACCGCGGGATTCTGCTGACCGTTGATGGATCGGGCAAGCGGGAAGCGATCACAACCGCAGCCATCGCAGCCTTGGAGGGGGCATTGGCGGGTTAGGCGCTGGCTTCTAGCCGCTGGCGGCGGTCGGAAGCTCGGCAGATGGCAGCTCAGCTGCAAGGGAGCGTAGATACGTGGCGAATCCTTCCGGTGCGCGGGCGTGTGTCCGGCCCGAGGTCAAGACGCGGATGCTGTCCGTAGCGGTGACCGCAAAACCATGCCTGCGGAGCCGCTCCACCAGGACGCGGTCCTCGTGGGCGCGCAGCGCTGGGAAGCCGCCCGCCTTGAGATACGCCGAGGCGCGGATGCCCAGGTTGGCACCATAAATGTGCTGGTGATCTTCCTTGAACGGGTGGAGCTCCAGCCACCGGCGATGGATGGCGGGATCCATGTCTGAAGGGTCGGGTTCCACCGATCCAAGGATTGCGTCCGCTCCCGCGTTGGCCAGGTCCACTTGCCGTGTCAACCAATGCTGCGGAACGGTGGAATCGGCGTCTGTGGTGGCAAGCCAAATACCCTCCGTCCCGTTCGCTGGCAGGCAATCCAAGGCGGTGCGGAAACCGAAATCCCGACTCGCCCCCGTGCTTCTCAGCTTGACGTTGGCCACGCGGAAGCGAGGATCGTTGGAGACATGCGCGGCGGTGATCTCAGCGGAACGGTCACTGCAGTTATCCAGGACCACAACGATCTTTGCTTCCATGCCGCGGTGTTGCCGTTCCAGCGCATCAGCGGCCGTCTTCAGCGCGAGCAGGGCTTTGCCGATGTGTTGCTCCTCGTTGTGCGCAGGCATCACCACTCCCACGCTCTTGATATCGCGTCCGCCGTGCACGGTTATCCTGTCCTGCCCGGAGCGAGAAGGACTTCCAGCATGAAATCCTTCTCGCGGTAGAGTCCGTGCGTTGACCAGCCGGGTTGGTTGCGGGCCATCGCATGGACCGCCTCCGCATCCAATTCCCATCCGGAGATGGGATGCCGCCAATGACACAGGAGCAGCGTGCCGCCGGGACGGGTGGATGCTTCAATATGTGCCAGCAGTTCGGTAAGTTCATCCGGCGAAAGGTAATAGCCCGTCTCGGACAACACCACCAGATCGAACGTACCCTCGGGCCACTCTCCGGGCATGGTGAGGTGTCTTGCCTCTGCGGAGGGGAAATTGGAAAGCCGCTCAGTTGCCTGCGCAAGGGCTGCACTGCTGGCGTCCACAGCCAGGAACTGACCGCAACGCTTTGCGAGTTCCTCACTGAGGATGCCTATGGAGCAACCTATTTCCAGGCCGGATTCATAAGATACCTCCGGAAGAGCGGCCAGGGTCAATGCCCTTTTGCGCCGTTCGTACCAGCTGGTGGTATAGCTCCAGGGATCCTCGGCCTTGGAGTGGACCTCATCGAAGATCCGCTCGGCGTCGGCGGCCGTGTTGGTGCCGACCAGGGCGGGATGCCAAGCGAAGGTTTCCCACGGCCTTTCGAAGTGCTCCAGGAAAGTGGCCGACAGGAGTGTCTCATCGCCCGGTTCAGCGGAGAGCGGCTGCGTTTGCGAGGCGTGGGCGCTCATGGCGTTGGCCTTGGCTTGCTGTTCGTGGTTGTTCAATGGGACCCGAACCCACGACTCCCACGTTGCGTCATCCGGTCCTGACCACAGCCAGTACCAGATGGGATATTCCAGAAGCCCGTGGCCATCCTTGGTTGCGACTTCCGCGGCGACAGTGCCCAAAACGTCATGGTCCGTGTGCCCATCAGCACGGTACGGGGCCACGAGTACTACATTCTCCGCGGCGTGGTCGAAGGACGCGACGGCTTCACGGACCGCCTTGGCGATGACCGCCGTGTGGGCAGCAAGTTGCCCATCGGGAAGCTCCAGGAACCGCCACGCAGCGCTGGGAGCCAGCCCGGACACTGCGGTGTCAAACTCCGTGAGCCTAACAGCGGCAAGCTGTTCCGGCGTCGTGGTTTGTGAGTCGGGGTGAGACGCCTCGCCTGCCGAGCACAGCAGGATCTTCAGTTCAGCTCCGGCGGCGTGAAGTTTGGCCAGAAAGCCGCCGGCGCCAAGAGATTCGTCGTCCGGGTGCGCGGCGAGCACCACGAAGGCCGTGGCCGCTAGCTCGGTCTGGTCCAGCGGCAGTTCCGGCAGGGCTGTAACTCCGCTGGCCGCCCATTCCGACTCGACTGTCCCGGTGTCCGTGTGCGAGAAAGCTACCACCAGCGGTCCCCTTTCAGAGCCAGTGCGCCCAGTTGGGCGTCGTCCCTCATGGCGTGATGCTGCCTGATGTACAGCGACAGGTCCGCCATGCGTTTTCCATACGCTTCGTTGAAAGCCAGCGGCCCGGGACCAAGGTTCTGCGACACCAGCGTTTGAACACGTTCGACGGCGGCGGCAACAGTCCCGCGCGCACGAAGGGCTTCGCTCCAGGCGCTCCGGCCGTCAGGATCTGAGCCCTCCAACTCGCCGGAGTCGATGCGTTCTGCCGCGACGGCAAGATGGCCGGTAGCGGACGTGATGATCCGATCGATTTCGCCCAGGGAAGCCAGCGCAATCTGGTCGGGTTCGCGGCCATTGTCTGCAGCTTTGTCCAGGGCAGTCGCAAAATCACGCGCCACCGCGACGGCGCCACCCAGCCAGCATGCAGCCACGCCCATGCCACCCCATGCGAAGCCGGGACGCTTGAAATACCAGTCCTCCTGGCCCACGGGCTGGGCTGCGACTTGGTCAAAGTGGACTGTCCCGCTGGCGATTTCCCGCAGGCCGCGGCTGGTCCACTGAGGCGTTTCGCAGGTAACTCCCGGGTCTTTCAGATTCACGGCGAAGGCACGCCTGCTGCTATCTCCAGCGTGCGCGGTGATCACGGCATGGTCCAGCTGCGAGGCCAGCGAACACCACGGCTTTGATCCGTTGAGTACGTAGTTGCCGTCAGCGTTGCTCTTGGCCTCCAGCTTCATTCCGGGGCCTTCCGCTGCGAAGACTCCCCAGGCCCCTTGGCGTTCGCCGTCGGCGTCGGCTTGTGTTTCGGCTCCGGCCTGGACTCCGGCCTGGGCTCCGGCTTGGGCTCCGGCTTGGGCGAGGATCGCCAGAGCATCGAGGTGCGGTTCGAGCACTCGTCCCGCAGCGACATCCACGGCAGTCACGGAGGCAAGGAGCTCCCACAGCTTGACGGTGCTTCCCTCGCCCGGCTTCGGGGCCGTCCCCCCGATGTCCTCCGCGATGGCCAGCAACGCCGGCACGTCGCCTACCGCTGCCCCCACTTTTTTGAGCACGGGTTCCAGTGCTTGCAGCTGCGCGGGCTCAGAGCTAATGCGGACGGGCTGGGCTTTGGAGTCGCTCATGAGACCCAGCCTATTCTAAGGAGCCTTAGGGTCTTGCCATTGCGGAACCCCCAACGCGCGCAACCCTTGCCAAAGTTCCCATTGGTCCCAACATGAAGCCGCATCTTCACAAATTTTGTCACGCTTGTCACATCCTCTTGTCATTAACGGTGACAAGTTCCGTAGCTTGGAAGAGTCAGCAGTCCCGAGCCAGGAGAACCCATGCCGCAATCAAACGAATCCGCCACCGTTCCCACCGACTCACACAGCCCGCCAGGAACCAAGCCCACCTTCCTGAGCAACCTCGGGGCAGACCTTCCGGCGTCCCTCGTCGTCTTCCTCGTAGCCCTTCCCCTTTCCTTGGGCATCGCCGCAGCCTCAGGTGCCCCCGTCATGGCCGGCCTCATAGCCGCAGCCGTCGGCGGCATCGTCGCAGGCAGCCTCGGGGGCTCACCACTGCAGGTGAGCGGCCCTGCCGCCGGACTGACCGTCGTCGTTGCCGGTCTGGTAGACGAGTTCGGCTGGCAGGTGACATGCGCAATCACCGCTGCTGCCGGCGTCGTGCAACTACTCATGGGCGTCAGCCGCATTGGCCGGGCGGCGCTGGCAGTGTCACCGGTGGTGGTCAAGGCGATGCTCGCGGGCATCGGGATTACCATCATCCTCCAGCAACTTCATGTGCTTCTCGGCGGTCAGGCCGCGGGCTCAGCAATCGAAAACCTCACCGGGCTTCCAGCCGCCATCACCAACGTTGAGCTCCACTCTGCGCTGCTGGGTCTGGCCGTCGTCGCAATCCTGCTGACGTGGAAGTTCCTCCCCGCAGCGGTGCGGAAAATCCCCGGGCCGCTTGCCGCCGTCGTCGCCGTGACAGCTGTTTCCGTTGCGGTTGCACCAAGCGTGGAGCGCATCAGCTTCAGCGGGTCCATCTTCGACGCCCTCGCACTTCCCAGCCTGCCCGACGGAAACTGGCGCGCCGCGGCCATGGCTGTCATCACGGTGGCGCTGATCGCGAGCATCGAGTCGCTTTTGTCAGCCGTCGCTGTGGACAAAATGCATGGCGGCTCGCGCACCAAGCTGAACCGCGAACTCGTCGGTCAGGGCTCAGCGAACGTCGTTTCCGGCATGCTGGGCGGACTCCCGGTCACTGGCGTGATCGTCCGTAGCGCCACCAACGTTGAAGCGGGCGCCAAGAGCCGCACCTCGGCCATCCTGCACGGCGTGTGGGTCTTGGTGTTCTCTGCACTCTTCGCAGGCCTCATCCAGTTGATTCCGTTGTCCGTGCTCGCGGGTCTGCTGCTGGTGATCGGTGCCAAGCTCATCAAAATTGCCGACATCCGCACCAGCCTCCGCACCGGCGACCTCCTCGTCTACAGCGTCACCCTGATCTGCGTCGTGGCCCTCAACCTGCTCGAGGGCGTCATCATTGGCCTCGCGCTGGCTGCCCTGTGCGTGCTCTGGCGGGTGCTCCGCGCGCAGATCCAGGCCCATGCTCCCTCTGCTGAGGCGCTGCCATGGCGCGTCACCATCGCCGGCTCATGCAGCTTCTTCGCGCTGCCCCGGCTCAACCGCGTCCTCCATTCCGTGCCCGAAGGCCGGGACGTGGTGGTGGAACTCAACGCCGACTACCTCGATCACGCCTTCCGCGAAGCCCTGGTCGCCTGGCAGAAGCAGCAGCGCAACACCGGAGCATCGGTGACCCTCGAAGAACACGGCACCACTGCTTTCAGCGACGCCGAGGACAACACCCCGCAGCGACAGGACCCACGCGAATTCCCGCTCCCGCCCCGTACGTCCTGGTTGCCGCCTGGTGACGGTTCAACATCGGAGGACGACGACGGCGGGCGGCTGCCGCTGCGGTCAATCCTCCTGGGCATTGACAAGTATCACCGACGGCACGCGGACAAGGTCCGTCCGCTCGTACAGGACCTCACGGAGGGACAGAACCCGGACACGCTCTTTGTCGCTTGTGTTGATTCCAGAGTCAATCCAAACCTGATCACCAGCAGCGGACCGGGCGACCTCCTCACGCTCCGGAACATCGGCAACGTGGTGTGCAACGACGGCAGCGATGCTTCGATCGACTCGGCACTTTCCTTTGCCGTCAAAGGGTTGTCCGTGGACTCGGTAGTGGTGTGTGGGCACTCCAACTGTGGTGCGATGAAGGCGGTCATTGCCGATGCTGAGGGCGCTTCGCCCGACATGGGGGACGGCTTCGATGCGTGGCTGGAGCATGCTCGACCGAGCTACTATGCCTTGGTTGCCGGCCACCCTGTAGCGGTTGCTGCTTCGGCTGAGGGCTATAGCCGGCTCGACCAATTGAGCATGGTGAATGTTGCCCTCCAACTCCGGAAGCTGGAAGAACACCCGGTCACCGGCCCCGCCCTGGCATCCGGTCAACTGCAGGCCACGGGATTGTTCTACGACATCTGCACGGCCCGGGTTGTCCTGGTGACGCCGGAGGGCATCGAGCAGCTGGATCCGAGCATGGCTGTCCGCGCCTAAGTCCTCTTCCAAGCTCCGGGCTGCGGGCTGCTGGTTCGGCCACCACCCACTTTGAGCTGCATTCAGCCCCGACACACCCGGAACAAAGGCGTGTCGGGGCTGTCCCAATTTCATAGTGGGTGGTGGCGGTACAGGGGCCCGCCCGGTTTCAGATAACCAGCCCCGGGGTACGAGCATTAACCGCGGGCAACGTGCGGAATACTGGATCCAGAACCACGAGTTCCGGCAGGCGAGGGCTGCCGTGTGAGGAGGTGGCGGAAACGTGAACGCCGAGAACAACGCCTTCAGGCGCAAGCTCGAGCGGGGCGCGGAACTGCGGGCAGTTCGGTCCTGGGGAGGAAATGCCGAGGAAGATGCAGAGCTTGAGGCCGCGGATGCCGAAGAACGCGAGAAACGTCGCAAGGTAGACGACGCTGCCCGGGTTGAGTACCTCATCCGGGACGCCATGAACCAAGGCAAGTTCGACAACCTGAAGTATGCCGGCAAGCCAATCCCCGGCTTGGGGGAGCACTACGACCCCGACTGGTGGGTCAAAGGACTCATCCAGCGCGAACGGCTAAGCGGGATCGGTCCGCCCGCCATTTTGCTGCGGATCGAGGACTCGGAGCTCGACGCCAAGTTGGACCAGCAGTACACGGACAAGCAGGTCCGGGATATTCTCGAGGACTTCAATAAGCGCGTGATCGAAGCCCGGCGGCAGCTACAAGGCGGGCCTCCCGTGATCACCAAGCTCCGTGATGTGGAGGAGGAGGTGGAAAAATGGCGGGAGCGCAGGATGGCCGCGGCACCTCCCCAGCCGGAACCCGAACCGCAGGGCAAACGGACGTGGTGGCAGCGTCTCTGGAACGGTTCCGGTTAACCCAACTGGGTCGCAGTTCAGGTCGTTCTGAGGCGTCAGAACGACGTGAACTGTTACCTACTTGGGCGCGGCGGGGACGGCACAAACAGCAGCCGACGGCGGGACTGAAGTTCCGCCGTCGGCTGCTGGTCTGCGTAGAGTCCTTTAGGCGAAGCTGTCTTCCTTGGCTTCCGGAGCGGCAGCAGCCGGCTTCCGTGTAATCAGTGCGGACAGGTGCGCCTGCTGTTTGCGGAAGTGGCCGTGGGCGGTGAGGCCGAACTCGTAGGCGGACTCGGCGTGCTGGGTGAGGTCGACGCCCGTGACTTCATGCTCCAGGGGAACCCGGAATCCGATGGTCTTGTGAATGGCCCGGCCGATCACCAGCGTGCCCAAACCGGACAGGGCGATGGTGATCAAAACGGCAACCGTCTGGGCAATGAGCTGCTGCGGGCCGCCACCGTAAAGGAGGCCGCCGGCTGTGCCCTCGGTGGGGAAGGCGATGAAGCCCAGGGACAGTGTGCCGATGACGCCGGCGCCGAAGTGCACGCCCACCACATCCAGGGAGTCGTCGAAACCGAACCGGTACTTCAGGTCAACGAACCATGCGCAGGCGGCGCCGGCAACGAGGCCCAGTCCAAGCGCGGCCAGAGGGCTGATGTTGGCGCAGGAAGGCGTAATGGCAACAAGGCCCGCCACCACGCCGGACGCCGCGCCCAGCGACGTCGGGTGGCCGTGGCGGATTTTCTCCACCACGAGCCAGCTGAGCATCGCCGCTGCCGGTGTGACCAGGGTGTTGATCCAGATGAGGCCAGCCTGCTCGGCCGTGGTTGCTGCTCCGCCGTTGAAGCCGAACCAGCCGAACCAGAGGATGGCCGCGCCAATCATGATGAACGGCACGTTGTGCGGACGGTGATTGGGGTCCTTGGCGAAGCCGTGACGCTTTCCCACGATCAGTGCGAGGACGAAAGCGGCGGTTCCGGAGCTGACCTCAACCACTGCCCCGCCGGCGAAGTCGATGACCTGGCCGAAGATCTGGGTCACGGCACCCCCTGCGCTCATGAGGCCACCGCCCCAGATCATGTAGGCCAGCGGGCAGTAAACCACCGTGATCCAGATCGGCACGAACAGTGCCCAAGCGCCGAACTTGGCGCGGTCGGCGATCGCACCGCTGATGAGTGCAACGGTGATAATGGCGAACGTGGCGGCGAATCCGGCTTTGATGAGATCGGGCGATCCGATCAGGTCCTGCAGCCCGAAGTGTGCGAAGGGGTTGCCGAACAGGCCGAGGAAGCCGTCGCCGGTGGTCATCGAGTAGCCCCACAGGACCCACACCACGCCAACGATGCCCGCCGAGATGAAGCTCATCATGATCATGTTGAGCGCAGCCTTGGCTCGTGTCATGCCACCGTAAAACAGGCCAAGGCCGGGGGTCATGAACAGCACCATGGCCGCCGCCAACATCATCCAGACGTGTTGCGCAGAGATCTCCACCTGCGTTCCCTTCTTATTGAGCCTGTCCGAAACGGGGCCGTTGTTCCCGGCCCACGCCAACCCCCCGATCAATATTCGGTGAGCTATGTTTCCGACTCAGAAGAGCTAAGTTGCAGGTAAGTTACAGAAATCTCTGCTTCGTGAAGATCACGTCACTGCCACGTTACGGGGATGTTAACCGCGCTTCTCACGCGGCGCGGGCGGATAGCCTCCGCGACGACTGGCGATGATGATCACCAAGGCGATCGCCGTGGGCAGGGCAGCGGCCAATGGCACCAGTTGGGCACCCACGGTGGTGAGGGCGAAGGCTCCGTACACTGCGCCGATGGCGATGCCCAGCTGGATGGTCACCACGGTGAGCCCGTTGGCAGCATCCTTGTGCTCGCCGCCTGCACGGAGAATCGCTGCCTGGTTGTAGATACCCACCGCGCCGAACGCAATGCCCCACAGCGTCATTAGCCCGAACGCCCCCACCCAGGTGCCACCCAGCGCAGGCAGCAGGGCGAAGGCAAGGGCCAAGAGTCCGACGGCGGCAAGCACCGAGGTGCGTGGCCGTGAGTCAGCCGTCATGCCGGCAATCCAGATACCCACCAGGCTGGCGATTCCCACCACGGACAGGGAGATGCTTGTGGCAGATTCCGGCAGACCCGAGGAGAGCAAGAACGGAGCAACGTAGGTGAACAACGTGAAATGGGCGAGCAACAAGAGCGGCCAAGCGATGGCGATGGCGACAACGCCGGGTAGTTTCATGGCTGCCCTAAGGGACGGAGTTTTTTGGCTGGCTTGGTCATGAGCTCCCGGGAGAAGCCAGAACGCCAGAACTGCCAGCAGCGCACCCACCCCGGCAAGGACCATGAATGAGGCCCGCCACGTCATGAGCGAACCCATCAGCGTGCCGATGGGAGCGCCGACAGCCAACGCGATGCTGTTGCCGCTGAACACAACAGCCATTGCTTTGCCCACGGAATGTGCGGGAACGATACGTGCCACATACGGTGCCATGCTGGACCACAACATGCCGTGCGCAATGCCGCCAAGGAGTCGCGCCCCGATCGCCCAACCCAATGTGGGGCTGAGCGCCAGGAGCACATTGCTGAGGGCAAAAGCCAGAACAGTGGCGACCAGCAGGGTCTTGCGTGGAACCCGTCCGGCAAGGAACCGGGAGAGCGGCAAGGCCGTGAAGACGATGACTGCCGCGTAGACCGCCGTAAGGAAACCAACGGCAGATTCGTCCACCCCGAGGTCCCGGCTGATTTGGGGGAGCAGGCCCGAAGGCAGGAGTTCGGTGGTCACTGCGGTGAAACCGGCAGCTGCGAGCACCAAGAGTCCGCCCCACGGGATCTTCTTCGGTTGCTGCGTTTCAGCACGCGATACCTCGGGTGATGGCGTTCCGACGACCACGGGGTCCTGCTTCAAAGATCGCTCCTCAGGGATGAGTCATGGGGGTTTGGTAGGGATCCCTACAACGTTATGCATCCACGGCGATGCGAGGGAGTCTCTGTCAGAAACCCCCTCCCGCTAGCAACACACTTTGTCCGTCAGTCATTCCTCGCGCAGACTGGGCGTGTGAAGCCCTTCCTATTGCTGGCCACCCGCGCCGAGGATGCCGCAGCCGATGATGAGTACCAGGCGTACCTCCGGTACTGCGGCCTGAAACCGGAAGAACTGGTCCGTATTCGGCTGGAATCCGGGGCTTTGCCGCCTCTTGAGCTGTCCGATTATTCCGGCGTGATCGTCGGCGGCAGCCCTTACACCTCCAGCGATCCTGTGGAGGAAAAGAGCGCAGCCCAGATCCGGGTTGAGACGGAACTCTCATCGCTGCTGGATCGGATCGTGGCCGAGGACTTCCCGTTCCTGGGTGCCTGTTACGGCGTCGGCACCTTGGGCGTGCACCAAGGAGCCGTCATCGATCGCCGGTTTGGGGAAGCGGTGGGGGCAACCCGGATCACGCTGACCGCCGACGGAGAACGCGATCCCATGCTTCGCGGTGTCCCGCGAACTTTCGATGCGTTCGTTGGACATAAGGAAGCGTGCAGTCAACTTCCCGAACACGCTGTGCTGTTGGCCAGTTCAGAGGCGTGCCCGGTGCACATGTTCCGGATCAAGAACAACCTCTACGCCACGCAGTTTCACCCCGAACTGGATGCCGAAGGCCTGATCACGCGAATCAACATCTACAAGAACGCAGGCTACTTTCCGCCCCACACTGCCGACGAACTCATCGAGACGGCACGCCAGTCATCCGTGACCGAACCAATGCGGGTGCTCAGGAACTTCACCGAACGCTACGCCCGCTAGCCCCTGCTTGTTGTGGGGCCTGCTTTGCAGCCTTTCGCGAGGGTATTGTGCGCAGAATAGGCCTCGCAACGTGGGGTGGGTTTGTTGTGGGGCCTGCTTTGCAGCTTTTCGCGAAGGGATACCGGGTAGATCGGGCCTCGCAACGTGGGGGTGGGGGTCAGCGCCGCGTCAGCTGAGGTGTCGCCGGCACTGTAGGGGCAGGGGACGGGGGCGGAGCCGGCGCCACGAACGGCCCGCTCGGGTAGAGGGCCACGGCTTCCACCATGTAGTTGGCCCATTGCGGCCCGGCAATCATGTACCCGTCCAAGGATTTGTAGAACTTGCCGTTGATGGTGACGTTCTGCCCCGCCCGCTGTTGTCCCGCCGTCGTATCTCCAAAGAACGACGCCGTAGCTAGCGCCGTGGTGTAACCGGCCACCCATGTGGCGCCGTTGTTGTTGGACGTGCCGGTCTTGGCGGCAACGGGGACCTTGGTATGGACCTTAGGCTCGATCCAAACACCGGAACCCACCTTCATCACATCCTGAAGGACGGCGTTCACGCCGCGCGCCACGGCCGGTTTCACGGCTTCCCGACACTCCGGCGTTTGGGCTTCGTACTCCCTGCCTTGGAAATCGCTGATCTGGGTGATCGCGATGGGTTCGCAGTACGTGCCGTCATTGGCAAACGTGGCGTAGGCGCTGGCCAGAATCAGGGGGGCCACTCCGATGGATCCAAGGAGGTTGCCGATCTGGTGCATATTGACCGGCGCGTTATCGAGGCCGCTGTGCAGGCCCACGGTGTCCACCATTTTTTGGATTCCGCAGAAGTCCAGTTGTGCTGCGGTGGCGAAAGTGGCGGTGTTGATGGAGTTGTACAGGCCGTAGTTGATGGGCATCGGGCGGTAGTAGCCGTCGTCGTTGTTTTGCAGGTCGTCATCCGCTCCCAGGTTCTGGGCTTTCTGGGCTGTGCTGTATCCGCCGAGGACCTTGCCGCAACTCGAACGCCACGGGAAACCAACCGGGTACACCCTACGGGAAGCATCCACCACGGCCGTGGGGTGTTTGCCCTCGTTGAGCCACTCGGCGTAGATGAACGGTTTCATGGTTGAACCGGGCTGGAAGCCACCTGCACCATTGAGGTCGTAACCGTTCTCGTCTTTGGCGTCCACGTTGAAATTCAGCTGGGTATCGTACTTACCTTCCTGGGGTACGAACACCGTGTTTTGGGCCATGGCCAGGATCTTCCCGGTGCCCGGCTGAACCGTCGTCATCGCGGCGCCCCACTTATCCGGGTTGGCTCCGGCGGAAGCATCCACTTGTTGCTGTGCGACGTTCTGGAGCCGACTGTCCAATGTTGTGGTGATTGTCAGGCCGCCGCGATACAGGAGCCGTTCACGTTCCTCCACGGTTGAACCGTATGCCTCATTGTTCAGGATGAGGTGGGAAACGTAGTCGCAGAAGTAGGTGGCAAACGAAGCACCCGCGCAACCTTGCAGGGACGGCGTGATGTTGAGCTCTATGGGCGTGGCCACCGCAACGCCGTGGTCCACCGCAGTGATTTTGCCCTGTTCCAGCATCCGGTCCAACACCAGGTTGCGGCGGTTGAGTGCCGCTTGAGGATCGGCAATGGGATCGTAGATGCTCGGGCCATTGACCAGACCGGCCAGGAGGGCTGCTTGGGGCAGGGTCAGCTCCATCGCGGAAGTGCTGAAGAAGTAACGGGACGCGGCCTCGATGCCGTAGGCGTTCCGATTGAAGAACACGATGTTCAGGTAGCCCTCAAGGATCTGGTCTTTTTGGAAGCGCTTCTCCAGTTCCAGGGCCAGCTTGATCTCGCGCAACTTGTCGCCCACAGTCTTCTGGCCACTGAGCACCACGTCCTCCGGCCGCCCCTCGGACAGGCGGGACTCGTTGAGGACGTTAGTGACGTACTGCTGGGTCAGCGTGGAAGCGCCTTGCCGGGTGCCTTGGGTCAAGTTCGAATTCAGCGCCCGCATAATGCCTTGGGCGTCTACACCCGCATGCTCGTAAAAGCGGCTGTCCTCAATCGCAATGATCGCCTCACGAATGAACGGGGACATCTCCTCCAAGGGGACCTTCACCCGGTTCTCGGCAAAGAAGGTGGCTATGAGTTGCCCGTCCGCAGAGACCACCGTGCTGGAAAGCGAAGGAGAATCGACGTCGAGTTCTGCCGGCAAACTCTGATAAAACCCTACCGACCCACCCACGGTGGTGCTGGTGAAGGCAACCACGGGGGCAAGGAATCCAGTGATCAGCACCCCGCAGAGAGCGCTCACGAAGAAGAACCCGAAGACCCTTAAGAGGACCTTGCCCAGACCTATCTTTGGACCTTTGTTCCGCGCCATTTTCGTGCCACTCCCTAGGGATGTCAGGCTGAAAAGTAGCTACAGAATACGTCCGCCAACGCTGTGGGGCTATGGGTTGGACGCCCGAATATGGTTCCAAATCGGACTCAATCCAGCGGCAACGTGACCCTCACGGTGGTGCCCCGCCCAACCGCAGAATCGATGTCTACTGTCCCGCCGGCGTCGTGAACTGCTATGGACATCAGCAACAATCCGAAACCGTGTCGCCGGCCACTGGGGGCTGCGTGGATTTCGAAACCGCTGCCATCGTCCGTGATGGTGATCTGGATACCGTGGTAAACGGCGTTGAGCCGGACGGTGAGCTGGCTGGCGTTTGCGTAGTTGAGGGTGTTGCTGAAGGTCTCCTGCGCCACGTGATACAGGAGGGCGGCGGCTGAGGAGGAGACCTCGATGCCGTGATGTGGAGTGTGCCAGTGCACTGTGACGCCTTCACGCCGGAGCGGGGCTGCCAACCGGTCGATGCATCCTGCGACACCCAGCGCGTAGAAATCCACGGGGTGCTGGTCCTGGATGATGCCCTTGACGGAGACCACCTCGGTTAGTGCTGATGCCTGTTCCATTGCTTCCCCCACATCGTTGTGTTTCATACTGGAAATTCGTTGCCGAAACCCCTGTGTATTGGTGCTTCGTCTGCTTCCAGCGTGGCGCTGCTATATCAAGGAAGCTTTTCGATTGGCTCAAGTTCTCATCAAGTTTGCGGGGAGGTATTAAGCGCCCGACGGCGGCACGTTGCGTACCGCCGTCGGGCGCTGCAATTTGCTGCCCCTCTTTGCAATGACTGACTGTGAAGGTCTATACACCCCTGTGGCCAGCCTCCTGCTCAATGCGGGCGCGATGGGCTGCCCACTCTTCCTTGGACCGGCCCGGGATGTTCGGATCGCCCGGCCGTTGCCCAATATTGCCGTCGATGAGTTCGCGAATAATGTCCGCATGACCGGCGTGCCTTGAGGTCTCCACGCACATGTGGACCAGGATCTGGTGGAGAGTGACGTTCTTCTTCTCATCCGACCACCACGGCACAACGCCCGGAGCGTCCAAGGGAAGGGACTCGATGGTCTCGTCGCTGTGCTTGGCGGAGAAGTGGTGAAGCTCCAGGATTTCCTCGCGGCTCTCCGTTGCCGGAACCCACATGTCCGCATCCGGTGCTGCATCGTCGGCAAACCACGGCAGCTCCCTGCCGCTGGGCCTGCCGAAGGTCTCCCCGAAATACCCCAGCTCCACACTGGCTACGTGCTTGACGAGACCCAGTAGGTTGGTACCTGTGGGCGTCATGGGCCGCCGTGCGTCGTACTCGCTCAGCCCGTCCAGTTTCCCAAGCAGGTCCGTCCGACGGAGGCGTAAGTATGTGAGCAGCGTCGCTTTTTCATCCATGGTCAGGACTCTATCGAAGGGGTCCGACAGTTTCGGGATCGGCTGCCCGACGGCGCCGCGACCGCGACTTCGCAGGAACCGTGCCGGATCGCGGCCGGATCCCTTGTGGCAGAACAAGGGCGGATGCAACAGTGAACCATGGCCACAGAAGACGATGTCAGACGCATCTGCCTGAGCATGCCCGGAGTGATCGAGCGCCCGAGCTGGGGGCAGCCCGCGTGGTTCGCCAAATCCCTCATGGCACGGATGTGGGAAGAAGGCGTGGGCACAGTGAAAACCGATGAACGCGAAGCGCTCGCAGCCATGGAACCTGATACTTTTTTCTGGACTCCGCATCACGAACCATCCCCGAAGCTGATGCTGATCCGGCTGGAGAACATCGACGAGGAAGAGCTCGACGAACTGCTCCAGGAGTCATACAGAATTGCGGGCGGGCCGGGCAAACCCAAACCCAAGTAGGTCGCAGTTGGGGTCGTTCTGAACGCTCAGAACGACCCCAACTGCGACCTACTTGGGGGCGCGAGCTCAGGCTAGACTCGCACGCATGGGGGAACACAACACACATGGGGAACACAACACACCTGGGGAACAGAACTCGCCGCAGCTTTCGCGCAGGGGCGCTGCCGTCGTCGTGCCTTTGCTGGGGATGATCGCTGTGTTGGTGGGAGTGGTCGTTGCGTGGAACGGCAGGGATGACCCGATTGGCTGGTTTGCCTATGCGCCGCTGAGCAATCAGGCCTTCACAGCGAGCGGGGGGAGCTTCGTCAGCCACGGCACGCTGACCGGTCTGGCCGCAGCAATGGTGGGCCTGCTGGTACTCGCCTTCTGGGCCGGGATCAGAGTCGGCCGCCGCCGCTAACAAACGCCAGCAAACGCCGACAAGCGCTGAGAAACGCGAAATCGCCGGAAAACTCCAGACGAACTGGCAGCGTTCCGGCGATCTCAGCGGAAGGAACAGACTAGGTGAGCTTCACCTGGCGGTTCATGTCCTTGTACAACAGGTAACGGAACTCGCCCGGACCACCGGCGTAGCAAGCCTGGGGGCAGAACGCGCGCAGCCACATGAAGTCGCCGGCTTCCACCTCAACCCAGTCGTTGTTGAGCAAGTACATGGCCTTGCCCTCCAGGACGTACAGGCCGTGCTCCATGACGTGGGTCTCCGGGAAGGGGATCACGCCGCCGGGCTGGAAGGTGACGATGTTGACCTGCATGTCATGGGCGAGGTCGCTGGAGTCCGTGAAGCGCGTGGTCTTCCAGACGTCGTCCGTGTCCGGCATGGAGGTGGGCTCCACGTCCTTCTCATTGGTGACGAAGGACTTGGCTTCGAAGCCTTCCAGGCGCTCGTAGGCCTTGCGGATCCAGTGGAAGGAAACGATGTCGTCGGAGACGTTCTCCAGGCCCCATTCCGAACCTGCAGCAAGGTAGGCGTAGCCGCCCTCTTCGAGGTGGTGCAGTTCGCCGTCGAGGGTCAGGTTCACCTGGCCCTTGGTGACGAAGATGACGCCTTCAACGCCGGCCTCGAACTCTGCCTTGGGAGCCCCGCCACCCGGCGCGATCTCCACGATCAGCTGCGAGAACGTGGTGGCAAAGCCGGAGATCGGCCGCGCGATGATCCACGAACGGGTGTTGGAGAATCCCGGCAGGTTGCTGGTGACGATGTCCGTCATGACGCCCTTGGGGATCACCGTGTAGGCCTCGGTGACGATTGCCCGTTCCGTGGTGAGTTGGGTCTGCGGCGGCAGGCCGCCCTGCGGGTAGTAGTACTTGCCCATGCGAGATGCTCCTATCAGTGCGAAGTTGGTTGCGCGAGCCGCGGGTGCGCCAGTGCGGTCAGCTGTGAAAGTTCGACGCCGGCAAGCGCCTTGACCTCGTCGGTCCCCACTGCGCCGCACTGGACGCCGCGGAGGACGAAGCCAGCGAGGGCGC
This sequence comes from Paenarthrobacter sp., assembly GCA_031179305.1. GTDB lineage: Bacteria > Actinomycetota > Actinomycetes > Actinomycetales > Micrococcaceae > Arthrobacter. The sequence continues at coordinate 109,596 of JAPSHX010000010.1, forward strand.
GGGCCGTGGCGGGCTCATCCATGACGCCGCCTTCGGTGCGTTCCACGTAATTGCGGAGGCGGAGTGCCGCTGCGGGCAGGCCTTCGCGGTAAAAGGCGTACGACGCCGAGAAACGGCTCGGCAGCTGGGCGGCGTGGAGATCCCAGCCCTGGTAGTAGCCGTTTTCCAGGGAACGGCGGACCAACCGGCCATGCAGTTTCCAGGCGTCTTCCACGGCATCGCCTACGGGGATGATGTTGGTGGAACCGTCGGACAGGCGGATGCCCGTTCCCGCAACAGCGAGCTGCATGACTTCCTTGGCGAAGTCGGCCACCGGGTGCTCCATGGACTGGTATTCCGCGGAGATTCCCAGTGAGGCGCTGTAGTCGTAGGTCCCGTAGTGCAGGGCGCTGATACGGCCCGGAACCACGTGGGGGAGCTGGGCTACAGGCGAGGTTCCGTCCGCGCCGATGATGAGCTGCGGAGTTTCCACCTGGACCTCAAAGCGAAGCCGGCCAGCGGGGAGTCCCAGGACTTCCTCCAGCCGGGACACTGCGAAGTCCATGGCCTGCACCTGGGCCACCGTGGTGACCTTGGGCAGGGTGAGGATCAAGCCGGCAGGGAGTTCCCCGGCGGCAGCCAACGTGGAGACAAACAGGTCCAGCGTCCGCAGGCCACGGGCCCGAGTGGGGGCCTCGAAGCACTTGAAGCGGATGCCGATGAACGGCGGAGCTGTTCCGGCCGCAACTGCAGCAGCAACAGCGTTGGCGGCAGCAACGGCGTCGGCGTCTTCGGCCTCGTCACCGCGGTCACCGTAGCCGTCTTCGAAGTCCAGGCGAAGGTCCTCGATCGGTTCGGCAGTGAGCTTCGCTGCGACGCGGGCCGCAACAGCGGCTGCCAAGTCAGGCTCCTGGCCCAACAGCTGGCCGAGCTTCTCGAGACCACCGTGGGCCTCCGCCGTCGCGAGTGCCTGGGCGCCCCACTCTGCGGCGAAGGACGGCGTGAAGCGGTCGGCAGGGATGTAGACGGTGTGGATGGGCTGGCGTGAGCCGTCGTCGCCGGGGTAGTTGTGGTCCAGCAACTGGTCCGTCGCCGCAAGTTGCGACTCAATGTGAGCCAGATCAGATGAAGAGAATGAGCCCATCTCAGCCCACCAGCTCATACGCCGGCGTGGTGAGGAAGTCCGTGTAATCGTTGGACAAACAGATGTCCTCGATCAGCTTGGACGCCGGCTCGTAGTACTTCTTGAAGTTCTCGTCGCCGAACTCGATGCGCAGGCGCTCGGTCTCTTCGCCCAGGATCCGGGTGACGAGTTCGCGGGTCACGGTGTTGCCCGTGTCCGCGAGGACAGACTTGTTGCGGATCTGCTGCCAGACCTGCGAGCGGGAGATCTCCGCGGTTGCGGCATCTTCCATCAGGTTGTGGATGGCAACTGCGCCGCTACCGGAGATCCACACGCCCGTGTAAGCGACGGCGACGTACAGGTTCAGCCGCAGGCCGGCTTCGGTGACCGTGCCACCGGCGGAGGCGACGTCGATGAGCTGCTCAGCAGTGACGCTAACCTCGGGCCGCTGCTTGTCGAGCTGGTTGGGGCGGTCGCCGAGTACGGAGTCGAACACTTCGCGGCAGGTGGACACAAGGTCGGGGTGGGCCACCCAGGAGCCGTCGAAGCCATCGTTTGCCTCGCGGGTCTTGTCGGCGCGGACCTTGTCGAAGGCGGCGGCGGTGACGTCCGGCTGCTTGCGGTTGGGGATGACGGCGGCCATGCCACCCATGGCGAAGGCACCACGCTTGTGGCAGGTCTTGACCAGGAGTTCGGTGTAGGCGCGCATGAACGGAGCCGTCATGGCCACGGTGGCGCGGTCCGGGAGGACAAACTCTTCGCCGGCATCACGGAAGTACTTGATGATGCTGAAGAGGTAGTCCCAGCGGCCGGCATTGAGTCCGGAGGCGTGATCGCGCAGTTCGTAGAGGATCTCGTCCATTTCGAATGCTGCCGGGATGGTCTCGATGAGCACGGTGGCGCGGACGCTGCCCTGCGGGACGCCCAGGAAATCCTGCGCGAACACAAAGACGTCGTTCCAGAGGCGTGCCTCCAGGTGGCTCTCCATCTTGGGCAGGTAGTAGTACGGGCCGTGGCCGTTGAGGAGCAGCTGCTTGGCGATGTGGAAGAAGTGCAGGCCGAAGTCCACCAGCGCACCCACGGCGGGTTCGCCGTCGATCAGCAGGTGGTTCTCTTCCATGTGCCAGCCGCGCGGGCGGGCCACCACAACGGCCAGGGGCGCGTCGGTCCGCAGACGGTATTCCTTGCCTTCCGGCGAGGTGTAGCTCAGGGTGCCCTGGGCGGCGTCGCGGAGGTTGAGGATGGCGTCGATGACGTTCGGCCACGTGGGCGTGCTGGCGTCTTCGAGGTCCGCCAGCCACACCTTGGCGCCGGAGTTCAGGGCGTTGATGGCCATCTTGGCCGGGGTGGCCGGGCCGGTCATCTCAACGCGGCGGTCCTGCAAAGCTGCCGGTGCCTCAGCGACTTTCCAGTCGCCGTCGCGGATTTCCTTCGTCTCAGGGAGGAAGTCGAGGCGGCTGGTGTCAGCAACCTTCTGGCGCTTGACGCCGCGTGCTTCCAAGAGCTCATTGCGGGTGCCGGCGAAACGCTTGTGCAGTTCTTCGATGAAGGCCAGTGCCTTGGGGGTGAGGATTTCCTCGGCGCGATCGATCGGCCGGGGATCGGTGACTGTGATAGCCATGTGAGCGGATTCCTTTTTCTAGAGTGCGCTGGCGGCGTTGGCATGCGCAGCAGCAGCTACGGCGGTCGCAACATCGGCGGCAACATGGGGATCGAAGACGCTGGGGATAATGTAACTCGCGTTCAGCTCATCGTCAGCCACCCGGTTGGCAATTGCCTCGGCCGCGGCTACCAGCATGTTCGGCGTGATGTCCGATGCTCCGGCGTCCAGCAGGCCCCGGAAGAAGCCGGGGAAGGCCAGCACGTTGTTGATCTGGTTCGGGAAGTCGCTGCGGCCGGTGGCAACCACGGCTGCGTGCCTGGAAGCGACAACGGGATCGATTTCCGGCGTCGGGTTCGCCATGGCAAACACAATAGCGTCCTCGGCCATGGAAGCCACCTGCTCTTCGCCGATCACGTGCGGGGCGCTGACACCGATGAAGACGTCCGCTCCCTTGAGGGCGTCGTGCAGGGTTCCGGAGAAGCCCTCTTCGTTGGTGTTCGCGGCAATCCAGCTGCGGTGCTCGTCGTCGTACTTTTGCCCCGAGTGGATGGCGCCGGAGCGGCCGGCAGCGACGATGTGCTGCGCGCCCTGGGCCTTGAGGAGCTGGATGATCGCGGAGCCGGCAGCGCCGACACCGGAAACGACGATCTTGACCTCGGAGAGCTTCTTGTCCACTACGCGGAGGGCGTTAACCAAGGCAGCGAGCGTGACGATCGCGGTGCCGTGCTGGTCGTCGTGGAAGACGGGGATGTCGAGTTCTTCGCGGAGGCGGTTCTCGATCTCGAAGCAGCGCGGTGCGGCGATGTCTTCGAGGTTGATGCCGCCGTAGACGGGGGCCATGGCCTTGGCGATCATGATGATTTCTTCGGTGTCCTGGGTGTCCAGGCACACCGGCCAGGCGTCCACGTTGGCGAACTGCTTGAACAGTGCGGCCTTGCCTTCCATGACGGGGAGGGCGGCGGCGGGACCGATGTTGCCCAAGCCCAGCACGGCGGAGCCGTCGGTGAGGACGGCGATGGTGTTGCGCTTGACCGTCAGGTTGCGGGCAGCGGCCGGGTCTTCTGCGATGGCCATGCAGACACGGGCGACGCCGGGAGTGTAGGCACGCGAAAGATCGTCGCGGTTGCGCAGGGCTACTTTGGGCACTACTTCGAGTTTGCCGCCAAGGTGCATGAGGAAAGTGCGGTCCGAGACGTGCTGGACGGTAACGCCGTCGAGGGCATTCAGGGCGTCCTTCACGCGGGCTGCATGGTCGTCGTCCGTGGTGTTGCAGGTGACGTCAACAACGATCGTCTCGTGGTGGGATTCCGTGACGTCCAGCGCGGTGATTGCTGCACCGGCTGCGCCGACGGCTGCTGCCAGTTCGCTGGTAGCGGTGAAGCTCGACGGTGCGGCGACGCGCAGGGTGATCGAGTTTCCGGGGCTCGGATTCGCCATTGAAATTCCTCCTGTAAGGCCCGTTCCCGGGCCGCCGTTCCAAACTAAATGTTTTCGTATTATGGATATTATTATCTACAAAGTGGAAACACAACCCCTTGCTTGGTCATCTTCGGTGTCGTCGCATGGTTGGCCGTCGTGCTGTATGTTGGGTGTTCTAAGCAATTCTTTTCACGATGCGGATAAGAGTTGTCGGAATCTGAGTCATTGGAGACAAGGGAATGGCTGAAAAAGCCTCCGGAGGCGTGCAGTCCGTTGAGCGCGTCTTTGAACTGTTGGAACTGATTACGGATGCGGGTGGCGATGTCACCCTGAGCGAGCTCTCGTCGTCCACTGACCTGCCCTTGCCCACAATCCATCGCCTGCTTCGCACGCTGGTATCCCTGGGATACATCCGCCAGCTCCCCAACCGCCGCTACGCACTGGGCCCCCGGCTCATCCGGCTCGGCGAAGGTGCCAGCAAGCAGCTTGGCGCCGTGGCCCGCCCGCAGCTCAAGACCCTTGTGGAACGGCTCGGCGAGACCTCCAACATGGCCGTCCTGGATTCCGACATGGTCATCTATGTGGCCCAGGTCCCGTCCATGCACTCCATGCGCATGTTCACCGAGGTTGGCCGCCGCGCCCACACGCACGACACCGGCGTGGGCAAAGCCATCCTCGCCCAGCTGGACGACGAGGTGGTCCGCGGCATCGTGGCCCGCACCGGCATGCCCACTCCCACGGCCAAGAGCATCGGCGACATCGACTCCCTGCTCGCGGACCTGAAGCTCATCCGCGAACGTGGCTACTCCATTGACGAGGAAGAGCAGGAACTCGGCGTGCGCTGCTTCGCCATGGCCGTGCCCAACGCTCCCACCCCCACCGCGATCTCCGTCTCCGGACCGATCACCCGTGTTGACCAGAGCTTCGCCGACCGCGCCGTGCCTATGCTGCGTGAAGCTGCGATGGCGATCTCCGCGGAGCTCAACCAGAACTGACTTTCCAACCCCGCCGAGTTTGCACTTAATGCCCATGTTTTCCAAATCATGGGCATTATCTGTCAGTTCGGCGCGGGTTTTGAGCGAGTGGCCTTCTTCAGCATGGAGTTCACCACGATCGGGTGGACCGGCCGGACCACGCCGAAGTACAGCTTCCCCCGCCACCCTTTAAGTTCGACGGCGGTAGTCACCCTGATCAGTCGGCTCACCGGATCAACCCCGACGGCGGCTGCGAAGTTCAAGTGCTTGTCCCGGACGAAGATCAGGGCTTCTTCGCCCGACTGGTCCGTCACCGTGAACGTGTCCTGGGGCGCCTTGGGAATGCCGATCAACGGGACCAATGCCTGGCGCAACCCCAAGGCGCCAGCCACCCAACGGGGCATCGATTCCAGGGAGAACAGCCGCTCCGCCCATTCGCTGGGGTCAGTGCCGGCACCGTCTGGCAGCGTGGCCAGGCAAACATCTGCGTAGTCGGGCTTCGGAATTTCGCGAAAGGCCAGTGAACGGAAACAGGGTGCCTCTTCAGTCATGGGCCGATCCTACGGTGCGAAGCGGGCAGGTGAGCTTCCCACGCGGGTGAGTGCCGCCGTCGTACATTCCATTGAGCCGACAAAAGGCGGCAGTGTCCCCCAAGGAAACACTGCCGCCTCTCGTCTGCGGAAGGGTGCTAGTGGTCCGAAGCGCTGGACGTCTTGAGCGGGACTTCCTTGCCGTCGGCGTCGATGAGCTTGCCATTCTCGAAGCGGTCGCCTTCGCTGAGGCACTTGATATCCTCTTCGCTGACGATCCGGTCAGTGCCCGCGACGAACACCGACTGATTGTCCGAGTTACCGGCCTTGAAGTGGTTGAAGAGAATGTTCAGCAGGATCGCCATGACTGCGGCCGAGCTGATGCCGGAGTGGAAGATCGTGGAGAACCAGGACGGGAACGCGTCGTAGAAGGAAGGCGCGGCGATGGGGATCATGCCGAAGCCGATGGATGCCGCCACGATGATCAGGTTCATGTTGTTCTTGTACTCAACCTTGGCCAGGGTGCGGATACCGCTGGCTGCCACGGTACCGAACAGCACGACGCCGGCGCCGCCCAGGACGGGCGTTGGAACCGCTGCGACAACGCGGCCCAGAATCGGCAGGAGACCCAGGATCACCAGGATGAGGCCGCCAGCACTGACAACGAAGCGGCTCTTGATGCCCGTGATGGCAACGAGGCCAACGTTCTGGGCGAAGGCGCTCTGCGTGAAGGAGTTGAACAGCGGCGAGATGGCGCTGGAGAGCATGTCTGCGCGGAGGCCGTCGCCGATGCGGCGGGAGTCCACCTTGGTGTCCACGATTTCGCCCACTGCGATGATGTCCGCCGAGGTCTCCGTCAGGGTTACCAGGATAACGATAAGCATGGAGATGATCGCGGCGATTTCGAAGGTGGGAGCGCCGAAAGCAAATGGCGTGGGGAACGCGACGATGTCGCCCTGCCCAACCTTGGAAAAGTCGGCCATGCCTGCCACGAACGCGATGATGGTGCCGATGACCATGGCCAGCAGGATGGAGAGCCGGGAGATAGCGGCGTTGCCCACCTTGCTGAGGAGCAGGACGACACCCATGGTTGCTGCTGCGAGGCCGATGTTGGCCATGCTGCCGTAGTTTTCGGCCTTGGCGTTGCCGCCCATGGCCCAGTTCGCTGCCACCGGCATCAGCGTGAGGCCGATAGTGGTGATTACGGTTCCAGTAACCACTGGTGGGAAGAACTTGATGATCTTGGAGAACAGGGGAGTGATTGCCAGGCCAATCAGCGAGGCCACAATGACCGAGCCGAACACCGCTTGGATCCCACCGCCGCCTTGGACGATCGCCACCATGGTGGAAACACCGGCGAAGGAAACGCCCTGGACGAGCGGCAACTGCGAACCGAACCATGGGATGCCGACGGTCTGGAGGATGGTGGCCAGGCCGCCAACGAACAAACAGGCGGCGATGAGGAGCCCGATGTCCTGCGAGGACATACCCGCCGCTGCACCAATGATCAGCGGCGGGGCAATGATTCCGCCGTACATGGTGAGGACGTGCTGGAAACCGTACGCGAAGGTGCTTCCGATGGAGAGCCGCTTGTCCTCGGGACGTTCCGGCTTGTGCGACTGCGAAGGGGTGGTATTCGCAGGGCGGGATTTCTTCTTGATGTTCATGGCAGACTTTCTGGGTTCATGGCAGACGTCTTCGTCTGGCTAACTGTGTCTGGCTAACAAAATCTTGGGTTGTTTGGGGTTGGGTCTGTGTGCAGGCCTGGCCTTTACGGTGCGCCGTTGGGGGGCCTGCACACAAACCCTTGGGGTGGTGCGTTTTTATTGCTGCTGTGGTGCGGGCTTAGCAGAAGCCGGCGATGCCGCTCCAGGCAACGGGTGCAGCGTCGATGTTCTCGCGCTGAACGGTAGCTTCGATGAGGCCGTACGGGCGGTCTGCGGCGAAGAAGACCTCGTTGGGGTTGTCCAGGCCGAATGGGCTCAGGTCAACCAGGAAGTGGTGCTTGTTGGGCATGGAGAACTTGATCTCGTCCACTTCGCTGTGTGCTTCCAGGACCTTCTTGCCCATGTCGAACAGCGTCTGCTGCAGGGCGTGGGAGTAGTTTTCCGTGAAGCCTTCAAGCAGGAGGGCCTTGATGTCCTCGTAGCTCTTGTTGAAGTCCGTGCCGGCGAAGTCCAGGTTGGTGTTGTAGCGCCAGCGGGCGGATACATCGGTGGCCAGGATGCGGTCGGTGGTTTCCGGCAGGGTGGTGTACTTGTCGCGCGGGTAGCCGACAAAACCGGACTGTGTGGTCTTCAGGACGGTCAGGTCCTTGAGGCCGGAAATCACATGGGTGGTTGCGCCATCACGGACGACGACGGCGGTGCGCACCTCTTGCCCGTTGCGGACAAAGCTGTGGTCGTGTCCCTCGCCGTGGGCCTGGATGCGATCCCAGCTGTAGGCTTCGGCTTCCCAGCGGCCGCCGGTGACCCAGTCGAATTCGCCGGTGAAGTGGTTTGCGAGGCGAAGCAGGAAGGACTCGGGTGAGCCTATGCCTTCGCGGGCAAAGGCGTAGACCGTGTTCTTCTGGGTGTCGGTGGCAACGACGTGGCCGTTGTCGCCTTCGAGGTGGGCCGCCTGGAAGTCGCCGCGCAGCTGCGAGGTGACGTTCAAGTCTTCGATGTGGTGGCGGTCGGTATCCCGGGTGACCTTGACGACGCGGACTTCTGCCTTGCCGTACTGGTTTTCGCCGAGGACGATGTTGTTGCTCATGGTCATATCCCAACTTCTGTGAGGTGGAACCTACGTTCCATCAATGAAATTAAGCGCGTGTTTCCACTGCGTTTCTGGTGGAGCCGACCCAACAAAAAAGAGCCAGCATCCATGGATGCCAGCTCATTACGACCCTGCCTGCTGCTCTCAGGTTACGTGACCTACGCCACGAACTCATTCGAGAGTAGCGCACTAATTCGTCTTGTGTATACGGGTTTCGAAGGATCGTTATGAACCAGCCAAATGTGACCGGGGCAACTGGGCATGGCCCCTCGGAGGTCTTGACGGCTGCTTTCGACACTGCCTACACTTTCCACATAACAATAAAAGTTTTCCGAAATGCGGAAACTGCTGCATGAGAAAGAGGAGGAACAGATGGACTCGAAGGATACGAACAACGTCGTGGAATTCCCGGCGCCGGGTCAGGAGCTGTACCTGCCCTTCGGTGCGACAGATCCCGACTTCTATATTCCGGCCGACTGTGACCGCAAAGCCGGCGGGTTCTCCCGTTGGCTGCGCGCGCTCCCGGTGTTCGGCCGGCAGCGCCCCTAGATCCCCCGGCGGCCCCCTTTCCTCGCAAGCTCGGACAGGAAACCCTGCCGCGGTGGGCCCTTATGGGGACGGACTCTGCGCAACAGAGCCAACGAGGCGGGCGATACCTGGGGAGGTGTCGCCCGCCTTTCCGTTGCGCGCGCCCGCCCGATTCGTGGGTTCCCTGCGCAGGGTGCCGTGCGCACCATCGAATGCGCAGCTTATCCCCGAGATGGGCCCTAGCTTGCTCCCCGCAAAACCCTCAACACCGTTGTTTTGAACTCCTGCTCCCGAAACAAGTGCTGCCACTTGATCCGGATGAACTTCCAGCCGAGCTCCATCAAAGCCTTTTCGCGCTGCCGTTCCTGGTAGACCACCTCGTCGGTGGGCGCGTAATCGAAGTACTTCACCTTTCCATCGAACTCCAGGGCCACCTTCTTTTTCTTCCACGCAAAATCCAGCCTATGGCGACCCTCCGTTGACGTCACCTCCACCTGAAGTTCGGGTAACTCGATCCGCAACCTTTGGAGCAGCTCGCGGGTCAAGGTTTCGCCTGGTGACTCTGACCTGGCATCGGCATTCTCCAGAGCCCGGCGTAGGGTGAGGACTCCGTTGCGTCCGGCCAGCGATGCGCACATCTGGTGCAGTTTCGAGGCGTCGGCACCTTTTCGCAGTGCGTGGTCCATGAGGACCAAGGCTTGTTTGTAGTTCAGCATGAGGCAGCAGTCCACAACTGTTCGTTCCAATGTGGTGCATGGCATCCCCTCGATGAAAACAACCCTCGTCAGCTCAAGCGGACGGGTGTGTGGCACCACGTCCCCGCCGTGCGAAGTGGAGGACGGTGTGGTTTCCGTACTGATGTGGACCTTGTCATCGACGTCCCACAGGAATAATCCGTGGAGGCGCGCGGCCGAGGTGTGGCTATAAACAAGGCCGCCTGCCGACGTCGTAAGTGTCCCGTGTGCGTGCGCGGCAACGCGCTGCAGACTGCGGATCCACGGCTTTTGGGCTGTCCACGTGCTGCCGCGGATATAGCAACCACGGCGCAGCCGAACTAAAACGCCGGTCCGAACCAACGCGGCGATCCTCCGGTGGTTGATCCCCACTTCATGCAGCTCGCTGGTCCGCCACAAATCCATCCCCGGGGGCAGTTGGTCACTGATGCTCTTGGTCATGAGTCAAGCGTTGAATGAACGGGTAAGCCGGGACAGGGGTGAGCTGGACTATGTGGAGAAGCCCGATTCGAGGGTTCGCTGCGGACAATGCCGTGCGAACGGCATCATGCGCAGGGAACCATCGAAAGGGCGGCATGGCGGATTTTGGCTTCCCGTATGCTTGGTCGACGACCACCTACGGGTACCTCAAGGTCGTGGCGGCCCTGACCGGACACGGGCCGCAAAACGCTCGCTCGACGGGCCCGTCTACAGGCGGCGCGCGGCACAGACCGAGAATCCGACGCGCATCGTCGCGCCGTGCCGGGCGATGTCCCGACTGAAACCCTGCCATGGCAGGTGGCGAAAGAGCCGGCTGGGGAGACGGCACCGAGGCAGCTTCATTCTGGCTGCTATCCAAAGGAATACAAGTCATGAAACTCAAGGTCTCAATGTTCGTGGCGGTGATGGCGTTGGCTCTTTCCGGATGCACAACGCCTGAACCCCAGCCAACACCGTCGGTGACCACCACGCCTACGCCTAGTGCTTCAACGGCAAGTCCGTCGGTCACTCCGACAGTGACGCCGACGCCGACGGTGGCGCCGACGCCGACAGTGACGCCCACTCCGACGGTCACTCCAACGGTGACACCGACGCCGACAGTGACTCCAACGGTGACGCCCACGCCGACGCCCACTCCGACGGTGACGCCCACGCCGACGGTCACTCCAACGGTGACGCCGACGCCCACTCCGACGGTCACTCCAACGGTGACGCCGACGCCGACCTCACCTCCACCCACTGGCAGCCTCGCCAGTTTGTCCAGGGTTCCGTGGGACGGCGGGCCCGCCTACTGGGCCAAGTTCCCAGGCGCGGCGAGGCTCAATAATCCGAACCTTTTCCCCATCGGGGTGTGGTACGGGAAGCCTTCACACGCGATAGCCCTCAAGGACGTCGGCGTCAATGTGTTCCACAACGCCGAACGCGACGGTTCGCCCATGAGCATGATCACCGACACGGGAATGCTGGTCATCCCCGGTGGAGAATGGAGCCAGTCCGAGGTGGGTACCAACCCTGGCGTCGTGGGTTGGGACACGGACGACGAATGCGAGATGGTGGGCCTCGGCTGCGGCAACGTTTCTGCCGCCCAGAACTTGGAGATCATGAAGAACTTGGTGGCCGAGATCCGGGCTAAGAATGACGGCAGGTTTGCGGCAGCGAACTATTCAAAGGGAATTTTTGGCACGTTCTGGGCACCTGGACTAATGGATGATTTCATGGCCGCAGTAGATATGTCGTCTAATGACCAGTACTTTTACACGCGCGCGGATTTGCAGTTCGAGGCTGATCGGACTCCGTCGTGGCCTGAGGATGCTTCGGTGAAGACTGCCGCGGCGTATGGGTGGGTCGCGGACCGCATGCGCTTCTACCAATCAAGCCCTGGGATCCAGCCGAACTGGGTGTTCGTTGAGTCGGCGCGTCCGTTCCTGGAAAACAGCGCTGACCGCACCATCACCCCTGAGCAGATGGAAGGTGCCATGTGGTCGGCCATCATCCACGAGGCGAGGGGCATCAATATTTTCCAGCACAACAACGATTCCCAGTTCGGGACGTACTCGCTGGTGGATATACCTGCTGACCGCAAGGCGAAGATCAAGGCCGCATTGGCAGGGATCCAGTCCCTGGCCCCGGTTCTGAATACGCAGAGCTATGTGTGGGATGCGGGGGCGGCAGGTGTGGACACCATGCTGAAAGCCAAGGACGGCAGTGCTTACCTCTTTGCGGGGATCGGGTTGAACGGGACCACCGGCTCCAAAACCTTCACGCTACCGGCCGGGATTACCGGTTCTCAGGTGGAGGTCGTGGGAGAGAACCGGACCATCGCCGTGCAGGGTGGTAAGTTCACGGATTCGTTCGCGAACGAGTACACGCACCACGTTTACAAGCTCGCGATCTAAGGGCACCGCCCCGTTTCGATGGCTCGCTGCAGTCCGTGCCGTGCGAACGGCATCGTGCGCAGGGAACCATCGAAACGGGCAAAGCCGGGTGGCCAGAACTACCCCGCAACCAACTTCCGCGCCGCCGCCGAGTGCTCAGCGATCAGCCCGGCAACGTCCAGCCCCGGAATGGCGCCGTCCACCACTCGCCACTGACCGCCCACCATCACCCGATCGGCACGATCCGCTCCGCAGAGCAACAACGCAGCCACGGGGTCGTGGCTTCCGGAGAACCGCAGCTCGTCGGGCTTGAACAGGGCCAGGTCCGCTTGGAGCCCAGGTGCCAATTGGCCGATGTCGGAGCGCCCCAATACGGCAGCGGATCCACGAGTAGCCCAGCCCAGTGCCCGCTCCACGGGAACGGAGGCGCCATACCGGAGCCGCTGCAAATACAGGGCCTGCCGTGCCTCCAGGATCATGTTGGAGGCATCGTTCGACGCCGATCCATCCACACCCAGCCCCACGGGAACGCCCGCCGCCTCAAGCTCCAGAACGCGCGCGGTCCCGGAGGCGAGGCGCATGTTGGAGGTGGGGCAATGCGCGACGGCGGTGCCCGCGGCTCCCAGCCTTGCGATCTCGTCATCGTTGAAATGGATGCCGTGCCCAAGCCAGGTCCGGTTGCTCAGCCAGCCCACGGACTCCAGGTAATCCACGGTCCGGAGTCCAAACATGGAGCGGCAGAAATCTTCCTCGTCAATCGTCTCGGCAAGGTGGGTATGCAGCCGGACATCGAAGCGCTCGGCCATGGCAGCGCTCTCGGCCATGATTTCCTTGGTCACGGAGAAGGGGGAGCAGGGGGCCAGTGCTATCTGGATCACGGCGCCATCTCCCGTTTCATGGTACTGACGAATTAGCCGTTCGCTGTCCGCAAGGATCGCTTCGGGCGACTGGACTGTGGTCCTGGGCGGCAGCCCGCCGTCGTCCTCTCCGAGTGTCATGGACCCGCGGGTCAGCGTAGCCCGCATCCCCATGGCACGGACCGCTGCCACCTCGATATCTATGGCGTCTTCCATGCCGTCGGGGAAGAGGTAGTGGTGGTCGGCGGCAGTGGTGCAGCCGGACAGCAACAACTCGGCCAGTGCCACCTGCACTGCGAGCTCCAGGCTGCGCGGGGTCAGCCGAGCCCACACCGGGTACAAGTTTTGCAGCCAGGGGAACAACGGCGCGTTGGCCACGGGACCCCACGCGCGGGTGAGGGTTTGGTAGAAGTGGTGGTGCGTGTTGATGAGGCCGGGGAGGACCACGTGGGCGGAGGCATCAAAGACGGCCGCGGGAGAAGAAGGCTGCCCGCCCGAAGGCACGAGCTCCACGATTTTTCCGTCGGAAACCACCAGTCCGCCGCCGGCGTCGAGGTCGTTTGCGGTGAAGATACCCAGCGGGTTCTTGATCCAAAGAGGGGTCATAACAGGTTCCTTGTCTGGTCGGCGTGTACGCGTTCCAGCTCAGTTAGGCCCTGTCTGCTGATCCAGGTGACCGGTGCGCCCATAAAGCGCCGGGTCCAAAAAGCGTAAAAGGCTCGACGGCGGCAGTCAACGCCCACAGACGGGTCACAGTCACATTCGGGCACGAGTCCGGTGCCGGCCCGCCGCCAGCCCGCTGGAAGCAGTAATCTCACATGACGAAATTAAGTTTTCAAAAAACTATGGCGCGGCTCACAAACCTGATGCTACGCTCTAACTGCCAAAGGCGGGCACCCGGACCTCGGGAAGCTATCTACCAGGCGCAACTTAACCTTCATCGCACATGCTGAAGCCTGGTAACCAAGCTAACTGGAGCTCTTCTCTGTAGCGCCCCCAAACAGGTCACCTGGCTTCCTCAGCACTAAGGAAGTCGCAACATGAGTACAACCGTCACGGCCGAGCAATTCCTGGCCACATCCATTGAGCTGGCAACAGCCAATGTCCTTAACAGTGGGGGCCCCTTCGGTGCCGTCATTGTCACCGCGGACGGACGAGCCTTCGAAGGCGTCAACCGCGTTACCGCCACGAACGATCCCACCGCCCACGCAGAAGTCACGGCCATCCGTAACGCCTGCCGCGAACTGGGAACCTTCGATCTCAGCGGAGCAACCCTCTACACCAGCTGCGAGCCCTGCCCCATGTGCCTGGCCTCCGCACTCTGGGCACGCGTTGACCGCGTGTTTTTTGCCGCAGACCGTCACGACGCCGCATCGGTCGGCTTCGATGACGCCGTCTTCTACGAGTACTTCGAGAACGACAACCGGGACGCGCTGATGCCGGTAGCCAAGCTGGAGCTGGGCGACCCCCAGGCTCCGGCGGCCCTCCAGCCGTTCAACACATGGAACACGCTTGATTCCAGGATTGATTACTAGGGCCCGGTGGCTGACATGACAATCCTGGACAATTCCGCTGAAAAGCAGGCTGCGCTCCTGAGCAAAACGAGCGCAGAGCCCACAGCGGCAAACGAAACGCGCACGGCATCCGGCTCAGGCAAGAAGCCCCCGATGTCGAACTCCTTCCTGGATAGGTTCTTCCAGATCTCGAAGCGTGGCTCCACGCTGGCCCGGGAATTCCGCGGCGGCCTGGTCACCTTCTTCACCATGGCATACATCGTCATCCTCAACCCTCTGATCCTGGGTGGCTTCTCCGCAGAGAACGCCCCCACGGATGTGGCGGGCGGATGGCTCTCGGCTGCACAGGTTGGCGCCGTCACTGGCCTCACCGCTGGCGTCATGACCATCGTTTTCGGCCTGGTGGCCAACCTGCCCTTCGGCCTCGCCGCCGGCCTGGGCATCAACTCCTTCCTTGCCGTCGCGGTCATCCAGGAAGTTACTTGGCCGGAAGCCATGGGCCTGGTGGTCATCAACGGCATCCTGATTGTGATCTTTGGCGCCACAGGACTCCGGTCGGCGATCTTCCGGGCAGTTCCCAAGGAGCTCAAAGCTGCCATCACCGTTGGCATCGGCTTGTTCATTGCATTCATTGGATTCGTGGACTCCGGCTTTGTCCGTGCAACAACGGGCGGCCCACCGGTGCAGTTGGGGGACAACGGCTCCATCACGTCCATCCCCACCCTCGTCTTTATTATCGGAATGCTGGTCATGGGTATCCTCGTGGCACGCAAGATCCAAGGCGGCCTGCTCATCGGCATCGTCGCTACCACCGTCCTCGCCGCTGTTGCCGAGGCTGTGTTCCGCATCGGTCCCGGCAGTGCCGACAACCCCGGCGGCTGGCACCTGAACGTGCCCGTCCTGGCCGGGCAGTTGGTGTCCGTACCGGACCTGGGCCTCGTGGGGCAGTTCGATCTCTTCGGCTCGTTCGCCAGGATTGGCGGGCTCGCTGCCACCATGCTGGTCTTCACCTTGGTGTTCACCAACTTCTTCGATGCCATGGGGACCATGACGGGCCTGGCCAAGAGCGCAGGCGTTGCCCACAAGGACGGCACGTTCCCCAAGCTGAAGTCGGCCTTCATTGTTGAGGGCATGGGTGCAGTAGCAGGCGGCGCCACCTCGGGCTCCTCCAACACTGTGTACATTGACTCCGCAGCCGGTATTGGCGAAGGCGCACGCACCGGCTTGGCCTCCGTGGTCACTGGCTTGCTGTTCCTGGGATCGATGTTCTTCACGCCGCTCACCTCAGTGGTGCCGCTGGAAGTGGCAGCCGCAGCCCTGGTGGTGGTGGGCGCCATGATGATGGCGCAGATCCGCGAGATCAAGTTCACCAAGTTCGCCATCGCGTTGCCGGCGTTCCTGACCATCGTGACCATGCCGTTGACCTACTCCATCGCCAACGGCATCGGCGTCGGATTTATCTCCTTCGCCATCATCAGTGCAGCATCGGGCAAGATCAAGAAGGTCCATCCGCTGATGTGGGTAGTCACGGTGGGCTTCATCATCTACTTTGCCCGCGGCCCCATCAACGCCCTGATGGGCGCTTAGCCCGGAGCCCCACCCCGAGCCGGCGGGCACGATTCCGGCACTCCGATCGGCGGTCCGCCGGTACCCACCGCACGAATAGGCGTCCGTCGTCGTCGCCCCTTTTGGGAAGAGGCACGACGGCGGGCGGCGGTTGGGCGGCCGACGCTCCGTCAGGGAACGGGGGCAGGGAGATGAAGCCCTTGCCCCCGTTCCTATGAACTCTTACTGATTAACCGCGACTACCTCCTCTGGAAATGAGAATATGAGGCAAGATCGCGCACTGCTCCGGCCGGGCCATCTGGCCGGGACACCTGGAATAAGGATGTGTTGCCATGCTGGATCTGATGCCTTCACTGGGCAGCTGGCGGCCTGCGGTCTCTGGCCAACAGTGTGCTGTGGCCACGATCGTAGGGACAGGCGGCTCAGTGCCGCGACCCATGGGGACTTCCATGATGGTCTCTGAAAACGGCGAAATCCTGGGCAGCTTGTCCGGAGGTTGCGTGGAAGGTGCCGTGGTGGAGGCGGCCTTGGAAGCAATGCGCGACGGCGGCCCCCGCCTTGAATCCTTTGGCTACAGCCCCGAGGATGCGTTCGCCGTCGGGCTCACCTGTGGAGGGGAACTGGAAGTCCACATCCAGCCGCTCCGGGCCGGATCACCCGAACTTTCAGTTTTTGCTGAAACCCAGCCTCCAGCAGCCCTGATCCGCAGGCTCGATGCCCATGGCGGAGTCATGGTGGTCAATGATCCCGTCCGGTTCCGTGCCATGGAATCGGAGGAGCTGGCCAAGCTGGTGGGGGACCATCCCTCCGCACTCTTCGCCGCTGCCGCCCAAGTGGAGCCGTTGCTCCAAGGAGGGCGTGCCGGCCTGGTCCGCTTGGCGCCGCCCGAGGGATGCATCGATGGCTGGGTCACCACCGAAAGGCTGGCACTGCCCCCACAGGACGAACCTCAACCGGAGCCGATTACCCTCTTCGTGGAGAGCCGGTTGCCGGCAGCACGGATGCTGATCTTCGGTGCCAACGACTTTGGCGCAGCGCTTCTCCCGGCCGGGCAACTCCTTGGTTACAACGTCACCCTGTGCGACGCCCGGCCCGCCTTCGCGACGCAGAGCCGCTTCGCAGGGGCAGACCAAGTGGTCACTGATTGGCCACACCGCTACCTGGAAACCGAGGCAGCGGCGGGGCTCATTGATTCCCGCACAGTGGTGTGCATCCTTACCCACGACCCCAAATTCGACATCCCCTTGTTGGAGAGCGCCCTCCGGTTGAACCTGGCGTACGTCGGCGCGATGGGCTCCCGTCGCAGCCACCGCCAACGGATCGAGGCCTTGCTCGAAGCAGGAACTTCGCAGGCGTCCTTGGAACGGCTGCATTCGCCCATCGGACTGAACCTCGGCGCCGTGACTCCCGCTGAAGTTGCGGTTTCCATCACGGCAGAAATCATCGCTGACCGCGGCGCCAGCCTGAAGACTTCCAAAGCACCCGGGTTCCCGTCGCTCAAGGACAGCGCCGGCCCGATCCACCCGGCACCGACTCACACAGCACCCCAACACCTCACTCAGGAGGACCCATGGACATGAACACCATCGAGGCCGTGGTCCCCACCACGGACCCGGCACAATGGCGCGACGGCGATGCCTGGCTCGCCGGGGGCACTGTCCTTTTCTCCTACGGCAGCACCGTCCTCAAGCGGCTCCTTGACCTTGGCCAAGCAGAGTGGCCCGCTATCTCCATCTCGGACGAAGGCATGGAACTCGCCGCCACTTGCACCGTCGCCGAGCTCTACGCCCTGCCACGGTCGGCGGAAACAGCAAACCGTGAATGGCCCGGATTGGCGCTGATCCGCCCGTGCTGCGACTCGTTCGTGGCCTCGTTCAAGATCTGGAACATGTCCACGGTGGGCGGCAACATCTGCACCGGTCTCCCGGCCGGACCCATGACGTCACTGTGTGCAGGACTCGACGGCGAAGCCACCATCCTGAGCCCGGACGGCAGCAGCCGCCAGGTTCCGGTGGCCGACGTCGTTATAGGGGACATGCAGACTGTCCTGGCGCCGGGGGAGTTGCTTCGTAGTATCCAGTTGCCAGCCAGCGCGCTTTCCGCGCGGGTTGCCTTCCGGCGCTTGTCGCTCAGCAACCTGGGCCGCTCGGGCGTGCTGCTGATCGGGCGGCTCGACCCCGACGGCGGCCTGGTCATCACAGTGACGGCGTCCACCAAAAGGCCGGTGCAACTAAGGTTCCCCGCCGGGCAGGTTCCCGACGCCGGGACGCTGGCTGACGTCGTCGGCGATACCATTCCGTGGCCGCTGTACCACGACGACATTCATGGGTTGCCTGCATGGCGGCGCGACATGACGTTCAAGCTGGCGGAGGAAATCCGGGCCGAGCTGCTGGGCGAATCGATGACTGTTTCCGGCGATTTCTGGCCGCCGCACAACACCTCGCCCCAGCCGTCCACCCAACCAGCCGTACCAAGCACGCAGCAGAAGGAGGCCCGCAATGGCAATTGAGATCAACGGTTCTGCCTCGCAGGGCACACCCCGCCCCGGACAATGCCTCCGCACCTTCCTCCGCGAGGAGGGCAACTTCGGAGTCAAGAAGGGCTGCGACGGCGGCGACTGCGGTGCCTGCACCGTGCACGTCGACGGCACGCCCGTCCACAGCTGCATCTACCCGGCAGTCCGCGCCGAAGGCAAAGCGGTCACCACCATCGAGGGCCTCGCTTCCGAAGAAGGGCTGCACCCTGTGCAGGAGCAGTTCCTCGAGGCCCAGGGTTTCCAGTGCGGCTTCTGCACGGCTGGAATGATGATGACTGCCGCCACTTTCGACGACGAACAGCGCGCCAACCTGCCCCGCAACCTCAAAGGAAACCTCTGCCGCTGCACCGGTTACCGCTCCATCGCGGACGCGGTCTGCGGTCACAGCGGCGAGCACGCTGGCGAACACCAGCACGACGCCGGAGCGGACGTTTCGGGGGCGCAGACAGTTTCAGGGCCGCAGACTTCCGCTGCTGTCCCAGCCACGCCCGGCCAGCTCGGGGACAACGTTCCCGCTCCCGCCGGTCAAGCCGTGGTGACAGGAACCGCCCGCTATGCCTTGGATGTGCCGGCCGAACAACTCCCGGGGCTGCTGCACATGAAGCTCCTGCGTTCGCCGTATCCTCATGCCCGGATCGTATCCATCGACAAAGCTCCGGCTTTGGCTGTTCCCGGCGTCGTCGCCGTTTTCACCCACGAAGACGCACCGCAGCTGCTGTTTTCCACTGCCCAACACGAGAATTACACCGACGACCCGGACGATACACGCGTGCTGGACAACGTGGTGCGGTTCATTGGGCAGAGAGTTGCCGCTGTCGTAGCCGAATCCGTGGGCGCAGCCGAAGCTGGTGCCCGGGCATTGGCCGTGCAGTACGAACTCCTTGAACCGGTGTTCACTCCGCAGGAAGCCATCCTCCCCGGCGCCCCGGCGATTCATGGGGAAAAGGACGGCGTCTTTTCGCGGATTTCCCGCCCGCTCCAGAACGTGGTGGCAGAGGTCCATGCCGAACTGGGCAGCGTGGCCGACGGCTTTGCGGCCGCAGACTTCATCCACGAGCACACCTACCAGACGCAGCGAGTGCAGCACGTCGCGATGGAAACCCATGCATCCATTGCCTGGCTGGATGAGGATGGCCGCTTAACGGTGCGTTCCTCCACGCAGGTGCCATTCCTGGTGAAGCGGACGTTGAGTCGCGTATTCAACCTGCCTCCTGAGAGCATCCGCGTAGTGGCCGGCCGGGTTGGCGGCGGATTCGGCGGAAAGCAGGAAGTCCTCACCGAGGATTTGGTGGCCCTCGCAGCCCTTGCGCTGAACAGACCCGTGCAGCTGGAATTCACCCGTACCGAGCAGTTCACGGCTACCACCACCCGGCACCCCTTCACCATCCATCTCAAGGCCGGCGCCAGCCGCGATGGTTCGCTCACTGCGTTGCAGTTGAACGTCCTCACCAACACCGGTGCCTACGGAAACCACGCACCCGGTGTCATGTTCCACGGCTGTGGAGAGTCCTTGGCCGTCTACAAGTGCGTGAACAAGAAAGTGGACGCCCACGCCGTCTACACAAACACCGTCCCCGCGGGTGCTTTCCGGGGTTATGGTCTGAGCCAGATGATCTTCGCGATCGAGTCGGCCATTGACGAACTTGCCATCGGCATCGGCATGGATCCGCTCGAGTTCCGGCTCAAGAACATGGTCCGTCCCGGTGATCATATGCTCTCCACAACGCCTGAGCCCGAAGAAGACGTCCACTACGGAAGCTACGGCCTGGATCAGTGCGTGGCGTTGGTGCGGGACGCTCTGGACCGCGGCAAGGAACGCTACCGGGCCGCTGGCTTGGATGACCTCGGGCCGGACTGGGTGGTCGGGGAAGGCTCAGCCCTGTCCATGATCGACACCGTCCCGCCCCGCGGCCACTTCGCCCACACCCGGGTGAGCCTGGAAGCGAACGGAAGGTTCGCCGTCGACGTCGGTACTGCGGAATTCGGGAACGGCACCACAACCGTCCATGCGCAACTGGCTGCCACCGCGCTGGCTACGACGGCGTCCAAAGTGACGGTACGGCAGTCCGATACCGACCTCGTGGAGCACGACACCGGTGCGTTCGGATCGGCTGGAACCGTGGTGGCCGGCAAGGCGACACTCGGTGCCGCGCTGGAACTCGCCACCCGGATCCAGACGGTCGCAGCTTCACTGACAGGAGCTGCCTTGACCGATTGCCGCTTGGTAGACGGCGCCGTTGAATGCGGAGACCGCACGGTGCCGCTGACAGAAATCGTCGACGCCGCCCGGCTGCAAGGCGTTCGGCTCGCCACGGATGGCAACTGGGGAGGGACTCCGCGGTCGGTCGCGTTCAACGTGCACGGCTTCCGGGTTGCTGTTAATACGGGAACCGGTGAGCTGCGGATCCTGCAGAGTGTGCAGGCCGCCGACGCCGGTGTCGTGGTGAATCCGCGGCAGTGTCGTGGGCAGATCGAGGGCGGCATTGCGCAAGCCCTGGGTGCGGTGCTGTACGAGGAAGTGAAAGTGGACGACGCCGGACGCGTCACCACGGACATCCTGCGGCAGTACCACATTCCGTCGTTCGCGGACGTGCCGCGCAGCGAGGTGTATTTCGCCAAGACCAACGACAGCACAGGCCCGCTGGGAGCCAAGTCCATGAGCGAGAGTCCGTTCAACCCGGTGGCTCCCGCGCTGGCCAACGCCATCCGCAACGCCACCGGGATCCGCTTCGGCGAGCTGCCCATCGCGCGGGACAAGATTTACCTGGCCCTCCGCGACCGCACCCTCATCCCTAACTAACCCAACCCAACTAGGTCGCAGTTGAGGTCGTTCTCAGCGCTCAAAACGACCTCAACTGCTACCTACTTGGGGGAGAGGGCGAGCTCCATGAACACGCTGTTCGGGTCCAGAGAGTAGTCCCCGAACGGCGGGCACTCCGTGAAACCGTGCCGGGCATACAAGCGGCGCGCGGGTGCGAAGTAGTCCTCGGTTCCCGTCTCCAGGCTCACGCGCTCGCAACCCGATCGGGCAGCTTCCGCCACGATGTGCTCAAGCAGCCGGGTGGCAACGCCCCGTCCGCGCGCCGTGGATGTGGTGCGCATTGACTTGATCTCGGCATGCCCGGGGGACAGCACCTTCAGCGCTCCACACCCCAGCAAGGCGCCGTCCTCCCGGGCTGTCCAGAACGTGATCGACTCGTGCTTCAACGCCATGTGGTCCAGTGCATGAACGCTTTCCGCAGGAGAAGTGGCGAACATGTCGGCCAGGTGCTCGTTGAGGAGCTGGTGGACATCGGGGCGTGCGGGATCGTCAGTTTCGATTCGGATCATGTCCCTAAATTTACCGCCGCTAACCGTCCAGACCGCCGCTACCCGTCCAACAGATGCAGTTGATCCTTCGTGTCCAGGTCCTCGCCGGAGCAGAGGTCGCTGCAATCCACCAAGTCCACGAGGCCGGGATGCGCCTTCAGGAACGAACGCGCACCAGTGTCGCCGTTAGCGGCCGCGGCCGCTTCGGAACGGAGTCCGACGTCGAAAATCACCGGGTGCCGGCGCTTCAGGTGGCCGGACTCGTCCGGGTAGGCGGCTGCGGTGACCCTGCCGGGACGGTGGCTGCCCAGCAACCTGCTCACCGCCGTCGGGGTCAGTCCGGGTTGATCCACCAGCGCCACCATGATGCTGTTGCCTGCCGTGGCCGCATCAATGCCGGTGCGGAAGGAGCCAGCCATCCCCCTGGCCCAATTCTCGTTCTCGACCACCACGTGCTGCCCCAAATCGGTGCTTCGCCGGACCTGGTCGGCCTCAGCTCCCAGCACCACCACAACCTCGCGGCAGCCGCCGTCAAACAGCGTGTCGGCGAGTACTTCCACCAGGGTCCGGCCCCGGAAAGGGAGCAGCGCCTTCGGGCCGCGACCCAGCCGCGTTCCGGCGCCTGCAGCGAGGAGCACGCCCGTGGTGGGGGCCGTGCCGGTGTCAGTCATATCCTCACGATACGCGCGGGGCTGCATGCGGTCTCTAGCTCCTTGAGTTCTTTCCAAGAGATCTACCGATATCGGTTGTAAATTACCGATCAGTAGGGCTTTTGGTGGTCTGAAATGGCCGATATGGTCGATGAGGGAGTTATGAAGTCAGCTCGGATACGCAAGGTCGCGTGAAAGAACAGGGGAAAATGGCTGGCAGTTTTGAAATTCTCAAAGCAGGAACCAACTCATTCCGGTTCCGGCTGACCGCGGAGGATGGAACCGTTGTGGCAGTGTCGCCACAGTTCCCGAGCCTGAAAGCGGTGGTGGCTGGTATCAACGCGGTTCGCGAGAATGCGGCAACCGGCTTCGTGGTCGATAGAAGGAACCTGGGCACTTAAGCCGGTACAGCGAAAACCGCTCAACGACAATTGGCGGCAGCGTTCTTCACGAACGCTGCCGCCAATTTGTCATTCGGGTTATTTAGGCGTCGCCGCCTGCTCCGCCGGTGGTGCCAGCGTTCACGTCCAGCAACTTGTAGCGGTCAATGGCGTACGACGGCGCGCCCTCCTCCACTTCGCCCCTCGCCGCCAGTAACTGGAGGGTTTTGGCGACGATGGAGTGGGTGTCGTTTTTGAAGTAGCGGCGTGCGGCTTGGCGGGTGTCGGAGAAGCCGAAGCCGTCTGCTCCGAGGGAGGCGAAGTCGTTGGG
>JAPSHX010000052.1 GCA_031179305.1 Paenarthrobacter sp.
GGGTGACGCTGCCCTGGGGGAGCAGGAGTAGTCCTTCCCCCAGTTGCGGATGTCGCCGCAGAAACCGCGGATGCCATCGGCGAAGACGCACCTGTCAGCGCACCTCTGTTCAAAGGAGAACGAGCACATGAGTTTCACACCACGCCGCGCAGTCCTTCGCCGTACATCACTGCTGGCCGCCGCCGTCATCATCCCGCTCACTGCGGCTTTGGCCACCTCAGCCTTGGCGGCCCCGCCGGACAACAGCAATGCAGGGGGCAAAAAGTCACCTGCCGTTGAGGCGAGAGTCAAACCCGTCCTGAAGCAGGGGCAGCGGGAGTTCCGTGACTTGAACGCCGACGGCAAAATTAACATTTACGAGGACTGGCGAGAGTCTCCCGGCAAGCGTGCGGCGGATCTGGTGGGACGGATGACGCTGGCGGAGAAGGCTGGTCTGATGCATATCACCTCAGAGCGGCGCGGGGCGCCAGCGGGCACCGTCAAAGATGACCCGTACGCGCCGACTGTCGGCTTCATCAAGGACCGGAACATCCGTTACCTGGTCCTCCGGGATAACATCACGGCGGGTCAGCTCGCCGACCGGGCCAATGAGTACCAGGAAATCGCCGAGGCAACCCGACTTGGCATCCCGGTGGTCTTCGCGTCCAACCCGCGCAACCATGTCAATCCCGACCAGCAGTTCGGCATCAGCGAGGCGACGGGGCACTTCTCGCTGTGGCCCGGCACGCTTGGTCTGGCCGCGAGCCACGATCCCGAAGTGATCCGCGGGTTTGCGGAAACCGCACGGGCCGAATGGCGTGCCTCAGGCATCCAGAAGATCTACGGCTACCAGATCGAGACGGCCACCGAGCCCCGCTGGAACCGCGTCTCGGGAACGTTCGGCGAGAGCCCTGACCTGAACTCCAGCATTGCCCGTGAACTGGTCCTCGGCTTCCAAGGCGAGGAACTGGATGACCAGTCGGTGGCGCAAACCATCAAGCATTTCCCCGGTGACGGGCCGGTGCAGCGCGGTCTGGACCCACACAACGAGAAGGGCCAGTGGGCTATCTATCCGACTGCGGGAAGCCTGTACAAATACCAGCTGCCGCCCTTCCAAGCGGCGATCGACGCCGGCGCAAGCTCGGTGATGTCCTACTACAACGTGCCCAACAATGAGTTCAGCGCGGACCAGCTGCCCAAGCACCTGTGGGTTTCCGAAACGCAACAGTTCGAGGAAGTCGGTGGCGCTTACAACAAGCCGATCCTTGATGGTTTGCTGAAGGGAGAGCTGGGGTTCAAGGGCTACGTCAACAGTGACAGCGGAGTCCTTACGACTACTGCCTGGGGCGCGGCCATCCAGGACCTCACACTGGAACAGCGGTACGCAAAGGCTGTGGACGCCGGCATTGCCCTGTTCTCCGACTACAACGACCCCACCGGACTAATCAATGCCGTCAACCAAGGCCTGTTGTCCGAGGCAGACCTTGACCCGCACGTACAGTCCCTGTTGGAGGAAATCTTCACCTTGGGCCTCTTCGAGAACCCGTACGTAGACCCGCAGGCCGCTCAAACCATCGCTGACTCCGCGCAGTCCCAGACCCTCGCCGACGAGGCACACCGCAAGTCGGTGGTGCTCCTGCGCAATGATTCAAGCCAGCTTCCGCTAACCGACGAAAAGCTCGCAGGGAAACGCCTGTACGTGGAGGTCTTCACCGCCAACGGGGCCGTGGCCCAGACTGCGGCAATCAAGGCGAGCATCCGCCAGTCAGACCCGTCCATCCAGATCGTGGACACTCCGCAGGAGGCCACCGACGCACTGGTCCTGGTCCGACCCAACAGCTACGAGCTGCCCGATGGCTCCGCAAAGTCCATCGAGCTGAACGCCAACACGGGCGTCAACGTTGCCCGGATCAAGGAAATTGAGGCAACTGTCCCCACGGTCCTCGCCGTTAACGCTGTACTTCCGTGGGTGATCGAAGAAATCGAGCCCGGAGCCAAGTCCGTCATCGCCACCTTCGATGTCAAGACGGAAGCCCTTTGGGATGTTATCCGTGGACGCTTCAACCCAACGGGGCAGCTCCCACTGACCCTGCCGGCCGATCAAGCAGCTGTCGAGGCCAACGCCTCCGACGTTCCCGGCTACGCCGAGGCATTCCACTACTCGTACACAAACGCTACGGGCGATGACTACCTGTTCGGCTTCGGCTTGAGTTACACCGACTGACGCCGAGCTGAAAAGGGGTGGGGTTCCGGAAGGAACTCCACCCCTTTACTGTGTGATGACAACACCCTGATAAGAGGGCTCCACCGCAGTGCAGCTAGACGATGTCCTGGCTCTTCGCGAAACGCGCGATGGCCCGCTGCGTTCCCCGGTTGGCCAGCACTTGAATGACCGTGCTCACCACGGCGGAAATCAGGGCGAACGTCAGGGCCGAGCGCAAGGTGGTGGGGGTGTCATCATCGCCGCCGGTGGGCGGCTTGTTGCCGGTGATCTTTTCCCAGATCCTGTTGACGGCCTTGGTTCCTGCGAATCCGGCTCCAAGGCTGACGCCGGTGCCGAGGAGTTTCATGAGGAGATTCATTGCGTTCGGGCTCCTTGCCGGTGGAAACATTGACTTTCCTTAGCCTAACCTCCGGGAATGGGCCTACGGTGCCTTGACCAGCCCTTCTGCCTTAACAGTCCAGCTTTCCGGGAACCCCGGCGCGTGCCGGCCCGGTCCGTTGTCCCAGCCTGCTGCCATCAGGGCCAC
>JAPSHX010000002.1:0-323042 GCA_031179305.1 Paenarthrobacter sp.
CCAACCCCGGTGACAACACTCTCAAGATCATCGGATCGACAGAGCGACGCAATCATGCCGGGATCAGCAGGCCAGCACACCCATATCCTGCACCAGGAAACAGGCTACGAAAAAGGTAACGAGCGATTCCTCATTATGGCTGTTAGGTGAAAGAGGGTTTATGCCTCGGCGGGTTCTTCGTAGCGCGGGAAGACCGGCGTCGGCGCGGGCAATTCCGTGCCGGCCACAATCGGTGTGGCGACGGCGGCGAACTGACGCGACTCTCCTTCAGGCTGCCCGAGCACCTCAAGGAGCTTCGCGGACGACGACGGCATGACCGGCTGGGCGAGAATCGCCACGATACGGACAACCTCCAAAGTGACATACAGGACCGTGTTCATGCGCTCCGGGTCGGTCTTGCGCAGCACCCACGGAGCCTGCTCCGCGAAGTAGGCGTTGGTGTCGCCGAGGACAGTCCAGATCGCCTCGAGGGCCCGGCTGAATTCCTGCTTGTCGAACGCGGAACGGGCAGTGCCCAACAGCTCGCCGGCCTGGGCCAGCAAGGCGCTGTCCTCAGCTGTCAAGGCGCCTGGAACCGGAACCTTGCCTTCGCAGTTCTTCGCGACCATGGACAGCGAACGCTGGGCGAGGTTGCCGAAGTTGTTGGCCAGGTCAGAGTTCATGCGGCCCACGATCGCTTCGTGGTTGTAGTTGCCGTCCGCCCCGAAAGGAACTTCGCGGAGGAAGAAGTAGCGGCACTGGTCCAGGCCGTACTGCGCCACGAAATCCTGAGGTGCCACAACGTTGCCCAAGGACTTGGACATCTTCACACCATTGTTGGTGAGGAAGCCGTGAATCATGACGCGCTTGGGCAGTTCCAGCCCGGCGCTCATGAGGAACGCAGGCCAGTAGATGGCGTGGAAACGTGAGATGTCCTTGCCGATGACATGGACGTCGGCGGGCCAGAACTTCTTGAAGGATTCCGATTCGATGTCCGGGTAGCCGACGCCGGTCAAGTAGTTGGTGAGCGCGTCAACCCAGACGTACATGACGTGCTTCTCATCGCCAGGGACCGGGACGCCCCAGTCGAAGGTGGTCCGGCTGATGGACAGGTCCTCCAGACCACGTCGCACGAAGCTGATGACCTCATTGAAACGGGACTGCGGCGCCCCGAATTCAGGCTGTTCCTCATATAGGGCAAGGAGTTTGTCCTGGTAATTGGAGAGCCGGAAGAAGTAGCTTTCCTCGGCAGTCCAGGTGACAAGGGTGTCCGTCTCCTTGGAGTAGCGGAGCCCGTCCTCCTTCACCACGGTATCGTCCTCGACGTAGTAGGCCTCGTCGCGGACGGAGTACCAGCCCTCGTACTTGGACAGGTAGATATCACCGTTGGCTTCCATCTTCTTCCAGATGGCCTGGGAAGCAGCGTAGTGGTCCTTGTCCGTCGTGCGGATGAAACGGTCGTGGGATATCCCCAGGTCCTGGCTCATCTGCTTGAAGGCTGCGGAGTTGCGGTCAGCCAGCTGCTTGGCGGTAATGCCTTCCTTCTCGGCTGACTGCTGCATCTTGAGTCCGTGCTCGTCCGTTCCGGTCATGAAGAACACCTCATGGCCGTCAAGGCGCTTGAATCGCGCCATGGCATCAGTCGCGATGACCTCATAGGCGTGGCCGATGTGCGGCACACCGTTGGGGTAGCTGATTGCGGTGGTGATGTAGAACGGGGATTTCTCTGGAGACGTCACTCTAAGAAGTTACCTTTTTTTGAGATGGAATAGCTTAGTTGAGTTCGGTCAGCGTATCGCTGAGCCGGACCAACTCATGGTCGTGGGAAGCAACCAGTACGGCAATGCCATCGCTGGTGGTGTCCTTGAGGATGCCGATGATGCGGTTGGCCGCTGCACGGTCGAGGCTGGCCGTGGGCTCGTCCACCACCAAAACGCGGGTGCCCAAAATCAGGGCCCGGGCAATGGCGACACGCTGGCGTTCACCACCGGAGAGCTGCGCGGGACGGTGGCGCATACGGCGTCCGAGGCCCACCAGGTCCAAAAGGTCCTTTGCCATCTCGGTGCGCTGTTCCACTTCGCCATCGGGTACGGCGGGCAGCAGGACGTTCTCCAGGGCGCTCATACCGTCGATCAAGGCGCCGCCCTGATCCACGTAGCCAATCAATGCCCGGCGGCGGTCCGCGATCTCATCGTCGCCCATGGTATCCAGCGCCTGGCCTTCCCAGAAGACCTTGCCCGACGTCGGAAGCGTAAGTCCCGCGCTCACCGTCAGGATGCTGGTCTTACCGGAACCACTTCGTCCGGCGATGCAGTGCATCTCACCAGCGTGGAGGGTCAGGTTGAAGTCATCCACGACGTCGACTTCCTCGGCTCCGCCCTTGTCGCCACCATAGTGAATGGTGACCCGGTTCAGTTCCAAGGGAGTTGCATGGTCCGTGGCCCTCACGATGGTGTTGGCACGGGTCTGCAGCGACTCGTCCGCGGATTCCGGGGTGGCCGTCAGCTCGGGGTTGAGGTTGTCAGTCATTTGACTACTTTCGTTGCAATCGGAATCCAGCAAATTACGGCCAGCAGACCGGCCAGCCCGGCCCAAAGAGCCGCGTAGGGAGCCAGAAGCAGTCCCAGCCCCAGGGCACCAAGGACGCCCAAGGGAAGTGCCACTGTGCCCACAAGTGCGTTTTCGAAGAAGCGGACCTGGCCCAGCATGTCCGGGTTCCAGCCCATGGCTCGCAGGGTACCGAGGTACTCCCGCTTGGCATGGAGCTCGAAGCGGCCCGTGACCAAGGTCAGGAGGAGGCCAACAACCACACCGAACACAGCGAGGATAACGCTCGGCAAGGCAATGCTGGCGGCGGCCAGACCACTCAAAGCGCTGGCACCGGCTGCCCGGGGAATGTCGATCAGGAGTGCAATCAGTGCACCCACTGCGGCACCGAACACACCCACTGCCACAGCCAGGGAGATCGAGTTGAAGCGGTTGGTGGTGAGCTGCCTGTTGGCGAACGTCAGGGGCGAATCAACGGTCACCAGGCGTTCGTCGTGCTGCGGTTCCTGATCAATCACCACTCGGTGACGCAACTGCTGGGCGGCCAGCAGTGCAGCAGCGCTGTAGATGACCAGCATCGTGACCGAGACAATCACGGTGGCAACGTTCCAGCTCAACAAGCTGAGGATGACTCCCGCTGCGGCCAGGGCGGCAGCTCCCACGGCGAATTCTTCCAGGACCCAGGAGCGGATCCGTTTCTGGGTCCAACCCATGGCGCGGAGGATTCCGGCTTCGCTACGGCGTTGGCGGATGTAGCTGACTGTGGAAGCACCTGTCAGGAGAGTTGCACCAAGCAGCGTGAGGAACAGGAGGGTGATGTTGGTTCCGGTGAGGGAACCAGACACGGCATCGGCTGCGTCCTGCCGCACCCATGACTGCTGGACTGTGCCCAAGGGTGATTCCTTGCCGGCGTCGTCCTTGCTGTAGCCGGGGACAAAGATGTTGGCATCTTCGCGGGCGGAACCCGCCACGACGGTAGCCTCAAGGCCGAGCTCGCGGATCTGGGTGGCCAGCTTCTCCACCTCAGGCTGCGCCGTCTTCCAGTTTCCGGTTGCTGACGCCTTGACACGGATAGCATCAATGACGTCCGCGTTGGTGTCATAACCACGCGCAGCTGCCAGACCGTAATAATCGGTGATGGCGCCGGCGGACTGGCTGACCAAACCTGTGGCACTCAGCGAAGGCTTCAGTTCAGTGCCCTCAACCTCTTTGCCCTCAGCGTCCTTGGTGAGAGTCATCGGTGTGGGGTCGTAGCCGCCCAAGGGCAGCTTGTTGACATCCCCGGCAGCTGACTTCACGGCGGCAGGGTCGAAGGTGCCATACACCATGGGCAACGGCGTGGCCGGCTTCTTGCCTGTTTCCAGGTCTTCCCGGTAGGAGCGCTCCTCAACCGGCTTACGCTGCGTCTGGTCCACGGGCGCCCCGAAGGACGACTTCTCCGGCAGACGGTTCACAGTTACCCAGTCCCCCGGTGTGGCGCTCTTATCCGACGCGCCGTTGGAGGCTTCGTCGCCGTCCTTGTACTGGGGTGCTGCGGCAAATGCAGTGCTCCACGTGGCCGGGTTGTACAGACCCTGGCTGAAGGAGGCGGTGCTGCCCAGCAATTTGCTGTGATCGGTTGACCCGGGCCATTCGAGGGCGAACGGGGACTTGGACACGAACGGCAGGTAGTCCTTGTCCAGGGAACGCGTTACGGTGCCCACCTCGTTGACCACCTTTCCGCTTGCGTCGAGTTCCTCAATCTTCACCGAGTACTGCAGGTCAAGGGATGTGCCTGAGCGGACAATCAGCGGAATGGCCTGGGAGTCATCCGTCAGCAGGCCCTCACGCTTGGCCTGCTGATACTGCGTCATCAGCGGCGCCCAGTGCTTGAGCTTGACGCCCAGGAAATCGGGCCCTTCTTCCAGCTGGTCCATGCTGAGGCCGGTGGTGAAGAGACTCTCGAAATGGCGTCCGATAGCGCCCGCGTCACGGGCATCCGCCGGAGGAGCCTTCTCCAGGGGTGCCAGGAAATCTCCTGCTGAGCCCAGCAGCGCCCGCTCAGAGGCCGGGTCGACGGCGACGACGGACTCTGTCACCTCAGGCGCCAGGGGCAGCGCCACTGAGAGATTGAAGAGATTGTGCTCCGAGCCCAGGGCCGGGGCCGGGAACTTGACGCCTGTCTCGCCCTCAGGGCCGGCGATCCGAACGTTGGTGCCGCCCGCAGTCTGTTCCTGGATCAGGCGGCCTTTGCCCAAGGTGCCTTCAGCGCTGGTTTTGAAAAGGGTCTTCTCATTAGCTCCGTCCGAGCTCGTGGCCGAGGCGGTCAGGCGGTACTTCTTGGGGGAATCAGGCAGTACGGATTCCGCGGCAGGCCACTTGCTGGAATCCATGGCGGATGGATCCCCGGCCGTCACCGCGCCGGCAAGGCCCGAGTTATAGCCCAGGTAGTCCATGGCGTTGAGCCGCGGAGCCTCAAGGTTCTGCGATACACGCGAGACCAGGCTGATGGGTGCGGCCACGGCAGTTTGGCCCATGGTCCGGATCTTCTCCAGCTGCTCAAAGCTGATACCGCCCTGGCCGTTGGCGATTTCCGGCTGAATCAATGCACCGCCGTCGCCATCTTGTGAGTGGTCAGGCCTTGCCTGGACCAGGATGTCGTAGAGTCCCCGCGAGTTCTCGTCCACTGTCCTGTTCAGAGCCGCCTGCGACTGGCTCTGTACAAGGACGGACAAGCACATGGCGACGATCAAAATGGCCGCGGTCAGCAGCAGCACACGGCTTCTGATGAACCTTTGGACGGCGTTCATTGGGCTCCCTGAGACCTTGATTGCGGGCGCGCACACATGCACCGTGACTCCTCAAAAGACACAGAGGAAGACCGGGCTGTATGTGCAAAAAGTTGTGGCCGGCCTGCTGCCGGGTCCGAATCCCGGACCCAGCCATTGTAAGCAGACCGGCCACTCCTGCGTGCCATGGTGTGTCGCCGGCACGCGAACCTAACTGATGAAGATCAGTGCTAGTCCTCCAGGTCCACTTCCCGAACCATCTCTGCGCCGATACCGGCTTTGATGGCTTCCAGCACCTGTTGCGGAACAGAGCTGTCGACAGTCAGGAGTGCAAGAACCTGGCCGCCTTCGGTCTGGCGTGCAACCTGCATCCCGCCGATGTTGATGTTGTTCATGCCCAAAATGTGTCCAATGGTGCCAATCACGCCCGGACGGTCGGCGTAGGCCACAACAACCAAGTGCTCACTGATGGGGATTTCGACGTCGTATCCGTTGACGCCTACAAGCTTCTCCACCTGCTTGGGACCTGTGAGGGTACCGGCAACGGAGATCTGCGAACCATCGCTGAGGGCGCCACGGATGGTCAAGACATTTCGGTAATCCTCGGCGTCCGGGGTGGTGATCAGCCGGGTGTTGATGCCACGCTGTTCTGCGATGACCGGAGCGTTTACGTAGGAGACCTGCTCCGTGACCACATCAGCGAAGACGCCCTTCAGTGCGGCCAGTTCGAGCACCTTGACATCCAGCGCGGCAATTTCGCCGGCCACCTCAACGTCGATCTGGGTCAGGGATGCGTGGGTCAGGGAAGTGAAGATCCGGCCCAGCTTTTCGATCAGCGGGATGCCCGGACGAACGTCCGGGGCGATGACGCCTCCTGCAACGTTCACGGCATCGGGAACCAGTTCGCCTGCAAGGGCAAGGCGAACCGACTTGGCCACTGACACGCCCGCCTTCTCCTGGGCCTCATCCGTGGACGCACCGAGGTGGGGGGTAACAACTACGTTGTCGAGTTCGAAGAACGGCAGGTCAGTGCTGGGTTCCTTCACGAAAACGTCGACGCCGGCGCCCGCGATCTGGCCTTCCTTGAGGGCGGTGTAGAGGGCTTCTTCGTCCACCAGGCCACCACGCGCCACGTTGATGACATAAGCCGATTCCTTCATCTTCCGGAAGGCATCAGCGCCCAGCATGCCTACCGTCTCCGGTGTCTTGGGCATGTGAATGGTGATGAAGTCGGCGTTTTCCAACAGCTCGTCCAAGGTGACAAGCTTGACGCCCAACTGGGCGGCGCGTGCAGCCGTGATGTAGGGGTCATAGGCGAGGATCTCAGTTTCGAAGCCCTGCAGGCGTGCTGCCACCAGGGCGCCGATCCGGCCCAGGCCGATGATTCCGATCTTCTTCTCGAAGAGTTCAATGCCGGTATACTTCGAGCGCTTCCACTCGCCGTTTTTCAGCGCCGAGCTGGCCTGCGGAATGTGGCGGGCGAGGCTCAGGATGTGGCCCACAGTGAGCTCTGCGGCAGAAACGATATTGGACGTCGGGGCGTTGACCACCATGACGCCTGCCTGCGTTGCGGACTTGATGTCCACATTGTCCAGCCCCACGCCTGCACGGGCGATGACCTTGAGGTTCTTGGCCGCAGCGATGGCTTCGGCATCCACTTGGGTGGCCGAACGCACCAGGATGGCGTCGACGTCTGCAATGGCGGACAGCAGCTGGGAACGGTCGGCGCCGTCGGTCTGTCGGATCTCAAAGTCCGGGCCCAATGCCTCGACTGTTGCGGGCGAAAGTTCCTCGGCGAGGAGGACGACGGGTTTGCTGACTGACACGGGGTGGCACCTTACTTTGGACAACTTTGGACGGAACTGGACAAGGAGCGGATGCGTGGCCCGGGGCACGGCGCCGGGACCAGCCCAGAATATCGAATCCGGGCAGGGTTTCCGGTGCCGGGGAGGGATGTTACGGCCGGGCCGGTAGCTGTTGTGAAGAAGTTCACAGCCCATGAGGCTGGGCAATTCGCTGGAGAAATGGTGTCGGTGGAGAAACAACGACGCCCGCCCGGCTAGGTTCTCCGGACGGGCGTCGCAGTGCGCTGGCCGTTAGGCGAGCACCGAAGGATCAGCGGGCTGCGGAACCTTCAACGTAGTCAGCGTCCTGCTGCTGCCAGGAGAACAGGGAGCGCAGTTCGCGGCCGACCTCTTCGATCGGGTGCTGCTCTGCCTTGGCACGCAGTTCCTTGAACTCGGTGCCACCATTGTCCTGATCGTCGATGAAGCGCTTGGCGAAAGCACCGCTCTGGATGTCGGCGAGGACAGCCTTCATGTTTTCCTTCACCTCGGGGGTGATGACGCGCGGGCCGGAGACGTAGTCGCCGTACTCTGCGGTGTCGGAAACGCTCCAGCGCTGCTTGGCAATGCCGCCTTCCCACATGAGGTCAACGATGAGCTTGAGCTCGTGGAGAACCTCGAAGTAGGCGATCTGCGGCTGGTAGCCGGCTTCCGTCAGGGTTTCGAAGCCGTACTGGACGAGCTGGGAAACGCCGCCGCAGAGAACGGACTGCTCGCCGAAGAGGTCGGTCTCAGTCTCTTCGGTGAAGGTGGTCTTGATGACGCCGGCGCGGGTTCCGCCGATTGCCTTGGCGTAGGACTTCGCCAAGTCCCAAGCGGAACCGGATGCGTCCTGCTCAACAGCGATGATGTCCGGGATACCGCGGCCGGCTTCGAATTCGCGGCGCACAGTGTGCCCCGGAGCCTTCGGGGCGATCAGGATGACGTCAACGCCGGCCGGAGCTTCGATGTAACCGAAACGGATGTTGAAGCCGTGAGCGAAGGCAAGGGCCTTGCCCTCGGTCAGCTTGTCCTTGATGGAGTCGTTGTAGATCGAGCGCTGGTGCTGGTCCGGTGCCAGGATCATGATGACGTCTGCCCATTCGGCGGCGTCCGCAACGTTCTTGACAGTGAAGCCTGCGTCCTGTGCCTTGGCGGCAGACTTGGAGCCGTCCTTCAGCGCAATAACAACTTCGACGCCGGAATCGCGCAGGTTAAGTGCGTGGGCGTGGCCCTGGGAGCCGTAGCCAACGATGGCTACCTTGCGGCCCTGGATGATCGACAGGTCTGCGTCGTCGTCGTAGAACATTTCAGTCACTTGCGTAACTCCTCTTGAGTGGTTTTCGTAGATATTGATAGTGGTGCTGCGGTACTGGACGCAACGCTCACGCGGAGCGGAGCGCCCTGTCACTCATGGAGCGGGATCCCCGTCCAACGGCCAAGGTGCCGGACTGCACGATTTCACGGATGCCGAACGGCTCGAGCACTGAAAGCAGCGCAGCGAGCTTCTCGGGGGTACCGGTTGCCTCAATCACCAACGAGTCTGTAGACACGTCGACGACGGCGGCACGGAACAGGTCTGCAGCCTGGGTAACCTGCAGACGTGTCGCGGCATCCGCACGTACTTTGACCAGGATGTGGTCACGTTGTACGGAAGATTCAGAAGTCAGCTCAACAATCTTGATGACGTTGACCAACTTGTTGAGCTGCTTGGTGACCTGCTCGATGAGATCGCCGTCGGCATCGACGACAACCGTCATGCGGGACATGCCAGGAACCTCAGTGGGTCCCACAGCCAGGGAATTGATGTTGAACGCGCGCCGGGCGAAGAGGCTGGCCACGCGGGTCAGCACGCCGGGCTTGTCTTCTACCAGAACGGACAGTGTGTGACGGCTCATGCCTAGTCCTCCTCTTCCCATTCCGGGGTCATGTTGCGGGCAACCTGAATCTGGTCGTTACTGACGCCCGAAGGCACCATCGGCCACACCATCGAGTTGGGGCTGACCACAAAGTCGATGACCACCGGGCGGTCATTGATTTCGAGTGCCTTCTGGATGGTGGCGTCGATGTCTTCGTCGCGCTCACAACGCAGCGCAGCGCATCCGTAGGCATCTGCCAGTTTCACGAAGTCCGGAATACGGATGGTGTCGTGCCCTGTATTCAGATCCGTGTTCGAGTAGCGGCCCTCGTAGAACAGCGTCTGCCATTGGCGGACCATACCCAGCGAGGAGTTGTTGATGATGGCGACCTTGATCGGGATGTTGTTGATGGCGCAGGTGGCCAGCTCCTGATTTGTCATTTGGAAGCAGCCGTCACCGTCGATGGCCCAGACCACACGGTCCGGTTCACCGACTTTGGCGCCCATTGCAGCCGGAACCGAGTATCCCATGGTTCCTGCGCCACCTGAGTTCAGCCAGGCGTGGGGCCGTTCGTACTTGATGAACTGGGCGGCCCACATCTGGTGCTGGCCAACGCCGGCTACGTAGATGCCTTCGGGACCCGTGAGCTCGCCGATGCGCTTGATCACGCGCTGCGGGGCGGTGAGCCCGTCCTCGGGCTCGGTCCATCCCAGAGGGTACGTGTCGCGAAGGTTGCCCAGGAAGGCCCACCATGAGTCCAGGTCCGGGGTCCCACT
Source organism: Paenarthrobacter sp. (assembly GCA_031179305.1). Taxonomy (GTDB): domain Bacteria; phylum Actinomycetota; class Actinomycetes; order Actinomycetales; family Micrococcaceae; genus Arthrobacter. The sequence continues at coordinate 9,753 of JAPSHX010000002.1, forward strand.
CAGCTCGAATTGCGTCTTCACGGCCTCGGTGAGTTCGGGAATGATTTCCTTAACCGAGCCAACGATCGGGACATCGGCCGTGCGGTTCTTGGAGATTTCCGCGGGGTCGATGTCAGCGTGGATGACCTTGGCAAACGGGGCAAAGGTCTTCAGTACGCCGGTGACGCGGTCATCAAACCTGGCACCGAGGGTGATCAGGAGGTCGGCCTGCTGAAGCGCAGTCACGGCGGAGACAGAGCCATGCATGCCCGGCATGCCGACGTGCTGCGGATGCGAATCAGGGAATGCGCCGCGCGCCATCAAGGTGGTTACCACGGGAGCGCCGGTAGCCAGCGCGAGGTCCATAAGCTCAGCGGAGGCATGGCCCTTGACCACGCCGCCTCCCACGTAGAGGACTGGCTTGCTGGCTGCAGCGATCAGCTTTGCAGCTTCGCGAACCTGCTTGTTGTGGCCGCGCACTACGGGGCGGTAGCCCGGCAAGTCCACCTTCGGCGGCCAGGAGAAGGTCATCTGGCCAACCTGGGCGTCCTTGGCAATATCAACCAGGACGGGGCCCGGGCGGCCAGTGGACGCGAGGTGGAAAGCCTCTGCCATGACATGCGGGATGTCATTGGGGTCAGTCACCAGGAACGAGTGCTTGGTAATGGGCATCGTGATACCCACGATGTCCGCTTCCTGGAAGGCATCGGTGCCGATGACTCCGCTGGAAACCTGGCCGGTGATAGCCACCATCGGCACGGAATCCATGTGGGCGTCCATGATGGCGGTAACGAGGTTGGTGGCACCGGGTCCCGAGGTGGCGATGCAAACGCCAACCCGTCCGGTAACCATGGCGTAGCCTTGCGCGGCGTGGCCGGCTCCCTGTTCGTGACGGACCAGGATGTGATTCATGCTGGAGGCCATCAAGGGGTCGTAGGTGGGCAGGATCGCGCCACCGGGCAAACCGAAAATATCGTCCACGCCGAGTTCTTCGAGCGAACGGACAATTGCTTGCGAGCCGGACATCACCGTTGGGGGTACAACGGTGTTCGGCCCAAGTACAGGAGAGAGAGGTGCAGCAGCGTCGACGACGACGGCCTCAGCCGTACGGTCGACCTTTTCCGGAGCTTTGTGGGCTCCAGCGGACTTTGCAGCCATCAGCGAGGGGCTGATCGGCGATCCTTTGCTCATCGGACTCTTCCTTAGTGGATCTTCAATAGGTGGGTCTTGCTTCGGGGAATAAAAAAACCCCTCAGCCTTTCGGCTCTTCGAGGGGTTTGCGCGTGACGGTTCGTTACCAGTCGGGCTAAGCCACGCGCTTGGTAAGGACGACGATGCCGACGATAACGAATGTGATCATGCGATCAGTGTTCCCTCAAAGTGAGATACGTGTCAATTGACCACTATCGTATCTCACTATTTGGACAGTGATGTCCGCCTGCCGGACTCCGGCGGCCTCATGGCAGCCGAAGTCCCCAGCAGGAACTACCCGCAGTACGCTCCCGTGGAGGCACTGTGGACAAGCTTGGCGTACTTGGCAAGCACGCCCTTGGTGAACTTGGCTGGCAACGGCTCCCAGCCCTCCTTGCGGGCTTCGAGCTCGGCTTCGTCCACCAGAAGATCAAAGGAGCGGGCAGCGATATCCACACGTATACGGTCGCCGTCCTTCACGAAGGCGATGGGGCCGCCGTCGACGGCTTCCGGCGCGACGTGGCCGATACACAGGCCCGTGGTGCCTCCGGAGAATCGGCCATCGGTGAGCAGCAGGACATCCTTCCCAAGGCCTGCACCCTTGATGGCTCCGGTGATTGCCAGCATCTCGCGCATGCCTGGTCCACCCTTGGGGCCTTCATAGCGGATGACCACGACGTCGCCCTTGTGGATTTCGCCGTTGTCCAACGCGTTGAGGGCGCCTTGTTCGCGCTCGAAGACCCTCGCAGTTCCTTCAAAGACGTCTGCATCGAAGCCTGCACTCTTCACTACGGCGCCTTCCGGGGCCATGGAACCGTGGAGGATGGTGATGCCACCGGTCTTGTGGATGGGGTTGTCCAAGGCGCGGAGGATCTTGCCGTCAAGGTCCGGTGGGTTGATGGAGGCGAGGTTTTCGGCGAGCGTCTTCCCGGTAACGGTGAGGCAGTCACCGTGCAGGAGTCCGGCGTCGAGCAGTGCCTTCATAATGACCGGCACGCCGCCAATCTTGTCCACGTCGGTCATGACATAGCGCCCAAAGGGCTTGAGGTCCCCCAGGTGGGGAATTTTGTCGCCGATGCGGTTGAAGTCGTCCAGCGTCAGTTCGACTTCGGCTTCGCGGGCGATCGCGAGCAGGTGGAGCACGGCGTTGGTGGAGCCGCCGAATGCCATGGTGACGGCGATGGCGTTCTCGAAGGCCTTTTTGGTCATGATGTCGCGGGCCGTGATGCCCAGGCGCAACAGGTTTACTACCGCTTCGCCGGACTTCCGGGCGAAATCATCACGACGGCGGTCTGCCGACGGCGGGGCGGCTGACCCAGGAAGGGACATGCCCAAGGCCTCGCCGATGCAGGCCATGGTGTTGGCCGTGTACATGCCGCCACAGGCGCCTTCGCCGGGACAAATGGCTTTTTCGATGCGAGTGAGATCTTCCATGCTCATTTTGCCGGCGGCACAGGCACCCACGGCCTCGAAGGCATCAATGAGGGTGACTTCCTTTTCCGAGCCGTCCTCCAGCTTGACCCAGCCCGGCATGATGGAGCCCGCGTAAAGGAAGACCGACGCGAGGTCCAGGCGGGCAGCAGCCATCAACATTCCCGGAAGGGACTTGTCACAGCCGGCCAGGAGCACCGAGCCATCGATGCGCTCGGCCTGCATCACCGTTTCCACGGAGTCGGCGATGACCTCGCGGGAAACCAGGGAGAAGTGCATGCCCTCGTGACCCATGGAAATACCGTCCGACACCGAGATCGTGCCGAACTGCATCGGGAAGCCGCCACCGGCATGGACGCCTTCCTTGGCACCTTGTGCAAGGCGGTTCAAGGAAAGGTTGCAGGGCGTAATTTCGTTCCACGAACTGGCGACACCAATTTGGGGTTTGGCGAAGTCGTCGTCGCCCATGCCCACCGCACGGAACATGCCACGGGCAGGCGCCGCGTGAATGCCGTCGGTCACCACCCGGCTGCGGGGTTTGATGTCCGGCGTGTTGTCTGTCGCAATTTGGGTGGTGTCACTCATGGTCCAAAGTCTATGTGCACCGGACGGCTGCGAACGTTGCTGCGCGCCGGGTTAAGCCCAAACTGCCTAATGTTGCGATGTTGGGACCATCCAGCCCAAAGTGATGTTGCGCCTCAGTTGGTCTGCGCCTCAAACGTTGGGGCGTGACTCATTGAGCTCTTTGGCAATGGAGTCAGCTTCGCTCTTGAGCATGTCCAAGACGATGGCAATTGTGGCCCGCGCGGCAACCTCTTGCCGTGACAAAGCCACAATGCTCCTGCTTGCCTTGACCTCTGTGAGTGGCCGAAGAACGAGTCCCCGGCGCGCACTTGCCCGGGCAGTGTATCGAGGTAGAAGGCAGATGCCGTGCCCCGCGCCCACCAAAGCCTCAAGCACCCTGAGATCCGGATATCGCTGACCCCTCAGGGCCTGCCTGCCTGCATGGAGCTCGATCTGACGAAGGACGGTGTCGAACGGGAAGCCCTCCGGGACGCCTATCCACGGGTAATCAACAACGTCCTGGGGGCATAGCCGGGCTTTTGCAGCCAGAGGATGGTCGGCCGGCATGGCAACGTCCAGTGCTTCCTCCAGGAGCGGCACCACAGCCAGGCCCCTCCGGGCGAAAACTTCGGGCCCATCCACGCTGTGCGCCAGCACAATGTCATAATCCGCCACCAAGGGAGCGAAATGGGCGGTTCCCGGATCCTCGAAATGTGCATCGAAAGACAGCCCATCCACGGAGGACACGCGGTGCAGCACTCCCGGAAGGAGCATTTCCGCAGCACTGGGAAAGAAAGCTGCGGAGACGCGCGTTTGCCAACCCTTCCTATAGGTGTCAATGGTGGACTCCGCCCTGGCCATGGCTGTAGCAATATCCGAAGCTGCTGCCGCCATGGCCAGTCCTGCTTCGGTCAGCTGAACGCCCCTGCCCACCTTCTCCACGAGGACAACACCGATCTCCGCTTGTAGCGTTTTCAGCTGCTGTGAGACCGCCGAGGCTGTGACATTCATGGCCTCGGCTGTGGCGCCAACACTTTGCCGGTCCGCTAATTCGCGCAGAATCTGCAGCCTTTTGAAGTCCATGGAGCCAGACTAGGCGACTCACGGAGAATTGCCCGACCATGAATTTTTTTGGGTCGTAAATTAGTAAGGGGACTGATATTTCGGGCGAACCGGCAGGTCAAACGCTGGACAGCCCATAAGCAGGCACGTAACGTCGGCATTACCACGAGCTTCACCCCAGTGAGCAGAAGGGCCTCCACTATGGACTGGTTAATTTGGGTCATTGTCATTGTTTTGGTCGTCGCAATTGTTTGGTGGCTAATGAACCGCAACAAGACAGGAAACATCGATACCACCTCAAGCCAAGCCCCCGCAGATAATCGCCTTCCCGGGACCGCCGGCACGACTGCACCGGCAGCAATGGAGCCCAGCAACACCGCCTCCATGCCGGACCCCGCTGCAACGGCAGCAGGTGTGGCCGGCATCGCAGGGGTAACCAATCTGGGCAAGAACGCAGCCGAGGGCAGCGGCCCGACTGTGGACGAACCAACGATTGCCGAACCTGACCTTGCCGAATCCGGCCCTTCTGAAGAAATCCACGGGGCCTCCCCCGTCACCGATGACGTGCAAGCCGAGCCGCGCACCGCCGTCGACGATTCACCGGCCGCTGCAGCCTCCGATGTTCAGCCAGCCACCACGCCCGGGTTGACCGTGGCGGAACCAATCATCGAAACCCCTGCAGTGGCCGAGCCCGTGATTGACGAACCAGTGGTGGCAGAACCCGTGGTGCACACAGACACAAATATCCATGCGGCCGACGCCGGTGACGTGGATGCCGGCGACGTGGACGATTGGGACGCGGGTTCTCCCGCTGCCGCCTCCAACGCGGCAGCAGACAAGGCCGAGTGGGAGTCTTCCTGGACAGATGCGGGCGGCACCCCGGTCCATCACCACGAGTACACCGATGCGCACTCACCCACCCTGCCGGGCGCGGAGTCCGCAGCGGCCGAAGACACGGCGGGCTCCGGTCACTTGGCAGTCGAGCATCCCTACGGCACCGGATCCTCCAGCGCACCAGGGGATGCCTATCCCGTTAAGGCCAATGCCTCGACCATGACCTACCACGACGAAGACGCAGCCGGGTATCACGACGCTCCTGCGGACGTGTGGTTCGAATCATCCGCGCACGCGGAGGCTGCCGGTTTCCGTCCACCTCGCCGCAGCAGGCACTGAGGAGAACGCGGGCGGCTGGATACAGGCAGGCAAGAACATGGGCACGCACTCTCCGGCACGGCGTGATCGCCGCGTCCCCGCCACTACGCTTGCGCTGATCCTGTTGCTGTCAGGATGCACGGGCAGTCCATCGTCGCCGGGCACCGCGGCAACACCCACCGCGCCAGCGACGCAGGAGGGGACGACCACTTCAGCGACGTCCGCCCCCGGAACCAGCCAAACCACACCCGCGTCGCCACAGACCCCCGAGGTCGCTCAAAAGCTCGACGTCGGATTGCAACTGCCGTGGTCGGTCGTCTTCCTGCCAAACGGCACAGCTGTCGTCTCCGAGCGCGACTCCGCCCAGGTCAAGAGCATCCGTGACGGCCAGGCCAACACCATAGGCGAGGTGTCCGGCGTCGACCCAGGCGGAGAAGGTGGGTTGCTCGGCTTGGCTCTCTCACCTGACTTCGCAACGGACCGCTGGCTGTACGCATACTTCACTTCCCCAAGCGACAACCGGATTGCCCGGATGAAGTTGGCCGAGGACTCAGGTGGTCAATTGGCCCTGGGCGAGGCTGAGGTGGTCTTCTCCGGAATATCCAAGGCCTCAACCCACAATGGTGGTCGAATCCGTTTTGGCCCGGATGGGTTCCTCTACGTAGGCACCGGCGATTCGCAGCGCCGGGAGCAACCACAAGATACCAACGCCCTGGGAGGCAAGATCCTTCGGCTCACCCCGGAGGGTCGCCCGGCGCCGGGCAATCCCTTCGGCGATAACCCCGTCTACAGCTATGGCCACCGGAACGTACAGGGCCTGGCGTGGGACAGGGACGGACGCCTCTGGGCCAGCGAGTTCGGGCCGGACGTGGATGACGAACTGAACCTGATCACCCCCGGCGGAAACTACGGTTGGCCTACCGTGACCGGCGCGCCGGGCAGGAGCGGGCTGATCGATGCGAAGGTCGTCTGGCCATCAACGTCGGACGCCTCACCAAGCGGTCTCGAAATCGTTGATGGCATTGCCTACACTAGTGCGCTTCGTGGTCAACGACTGTGGGCCGTTCCACTTGAGGGTGAGAACGCGGCCACTCCTGTGGCCTATTTCACAGGACAGTACGGGCGGCTCAGGGACGTAAGCCGAGCACCAGACGGCACCCTCTGGGTTATCAGCAACAACAGAAACCCTGATTTTGCAGTGATTCTGAAGGTTGGGCCGTGAGGCAACAGGCAACAAGCTGCCGATTTCCCTCCTCGGCGGAAGTCGTGTAGAGTTACATGTCGTTGCGGAGATCGCCGGGGAAGGAAAAGCTTCCGGGTTTGATCGAAATCAACAGCTGCACCTCTAGCTCAACTGGCAGAGCAATTGACTCTTAATCAATGGGTTCCGGGTTCGAGTCCCGGGGGGTGCACCACAGGAAAAGGCCTTGGAGTGATTACCACTCCAAGGCCTTTTTTGTTGTTCAAATCTCTTCTCAGGCGCCTGCAAATGGCGTGCATCACGCATTGCCCCTTTTGGTCTCCAGCAGCCAAATAGTGGTGTAGAGTTGTTTGTCGTTGCGGAGATCAACGGGAATACGAATTCACCGGATAAGCCGAAACAACAGCTGCACCTCTAGCTCAACTGGCAGAGCAATTGACTCTTAATCAATGGGTTCCGGGTTCGAGTCCCGGGGGGTGCACCATAAAAGAAAGGCTCCGGATCGTAGATACGATCCGGAGCCTTTCTCTTTCCATGCCAGGGCTTCCAGAAGGAACCCCCGGCCACAGGCTTGGTCAGACTTGAGGCAAGTCGGTGTCAATCTCGTGGGATTCCTGCTCCGGCGCCGGCAAACCTGCAAGGCCCCGGACAACGATCCGAAGCTCCTCGCGGAGGCGGGCGGTGTCCACGGCCACAGGCGACAAGACATCCTGCTCAAGCTTTACTGCTTCAGCAAGAGCCGCAATACCGGCGTCGGTAAGGGTCACCACGTGACTCCTGCGGTCGGAATCACTGCGTTGCCGGGTGACATGCCCGTGCAGCTCAAGCCTCGCAAGAGTGGTTCCCATTGTCTGGGCCTTGACGCGCGCCACTTCGGCCAAAGCCGCCTGCGTAATGGCACCCTTGGCAGCCAACACCTGCATGGCAATGACACCGGCGTGGGTAAGGCCGATGGACTTCAATTTTTCGTTCCACGAGATTTCCACCAGGCGTGCAGCTGTCGAAAGCAATCGGGTGGTGGGCCATCTCTCCATATCTGGCATGCCGACAGTATATGCGGGGAAGCGTCCACGACGCGGCTTCTCGCACTAAACTGGGAAATCGCGATCACTGGCAAGGAGCATATTTTGGCTGAACGACTTATCCCGGGAGACATCGCCCCGGACTTCACACTTCAGGATGAAACCGGTAAAAGCATGAGCTTGACGGACCTCCGGGGGCGGAAAACCATCCTCTATTTCTACCCCGCCGCGTCCACCCGCGGTTGCACCAAGGAAGCATGCGATTTCCGCGACACCCTCGGGTCCCTGCAGGCCGCAGGGTACGAAGTAGTGGGAGTCTCCCCCGACCCCGTCAAAGCGCTTGCCAAGTTCAGTGATGAAGAACAGCTGACCTTCCGCCTGCTCTCGGACGAGGACCACTCCGTAGCCGAAGCGTACGGGGCCTGGGGCGAGAAGAAGAACTACGGCCGCAGCTATATGGGGTTGATCCGGTCCACCTTTGTGGTTGATTCCGATGGAAAGCTCTCCCTGGCGCAATACAACGTGCGCGCCACCGGGCACGTTGCCAAGCTTCGGCGCGATCTCAAGCTGGACAAGTAGCGGGTACACTGGAGGCCGGTATATGGCATCGACCGTCCAACCAGGCGGCCCGGTTGCCAGCCAGCGCGAGTGGTGAAATTGGCAGACACGCAGGATTTAGGTTCCTGTGCCTTCGGGCGTGGGGGTTCAAGTCCCCCCTTGCGCACAGATACACAGGTACCCCCGGTTGCAGGACCGGGGGTATTTTTCTCCTCAAGCAGACGGGGCCATCCTGAAGATGCGCTGGGAAGTGCACTCAGGACGTTCAACTAGACTGGAATGCGGTCTGGCCGAAGCCGGCCACAGCACTTCCAACCGGCTTGAGGGGACAAGAGTGGCAAGCAGCAAAATGCGGCGACTAAGCATTCAGTTCGGAGCTGCCGTCTTGGCTTTGGGGCTGGCAGGGTGCACGGGAGCACCGGGCCCCGCACTGACTTCCGCCAGCAACTCCCCCGCCGCTGAACCCTCGGCAACTTTCAACTTCGGCACGGCATCCATGCCCTTGGGCCTCGACCCTGCCGTCACCGCTGATTCGGAGTCGTACCGCGTCACCCGTCAAGTCCTCGAAGGACTCGTGGGGGTAGACGGCGAGACAGGTCAGACCACTCCCCTCCTCGCCACGGAGTGGAAAGACAGCAACAACGGGCTGAGCTACGACTTCACGCTCCGCCCCGACGTGACTTTTCACGACGGCACTCCACTGGATGCAACCGCTGTATGCGCAAACTTCAACCGCTGGTTCACCTTCCCCGAGCACCTCAGGAAGCAAGCGCCCGGGATTTCGTTCCAAAGCGTATTCAAGGCTTACTCCGACCAGCCGGTGTTCTCCATTTTCAAAGACTGCAAAGTGGTCTCGGCCAGCGATGTCCAGATCAACCTGACGCGCCCCTTCACCGGATTCCTCCAGGCACTGACACTGCCGGCCTTCGCAATATCTTCCCCGGCAGCCTTGGAGGCACAGAAAGCCAACGTCCTTGAACAGGTCCGGAATGGACAGGCCATGTCCAGCTACGCAGGCCACCCCGTGGGTACGGGTCCGTATGAGTTCACCGGGTGGGACGAAAAGAAGCTCACCCTGTCCAGTTACAAGGGTTATTGGGGCGACAAGGGCCAGATAGCAACCATCAACTTCATCCCTTACGATCGCGCGGAAACCCGTCAACAGGCCCTCTTGGACGGCAAGATCGACGCCTACGATCTGGTGACCTCCGGGACCTTTGACCAATTGGTCAAGAAGGGTGTCCAGATCATCCAGCGTGACCCGTTCTCGGTGATGTACCTCGGCATCAACCAGGCTGTCGCCCCGTTGGAAAATCCTGAGGTCCGCCAAGCGATCGAAATGGCGATCGACAAGGAAGCGTTGATCCGCAAGTTCTTCATCGACAACACGGCGCAGGCATCACAGTTTGTGCCGCCCAAACTTAGTGGTTTCAACAACAACGCTCCCTCCTTGGGATACAACCCGGAGAAAGCAAAAGAGCTCCTCAAGGAGGCCGGCTACAAGGGCGAGGAGCTGAAGTTCTACTACCCGCTCAACGCCACGCGGGCCTACATGCCCACCCCGGAAAAGATCTACGCCGAACTCAGCCGCCAACTCGTCGCTGTCGGCTTCAATATCAAACCGGTCCCCATCGACTGGGAAGACGGCTACCTCCAACGGGTCCAGTCGGCAGGTGACCGCGGTCTGCACCTGCTCGGCTGGAACGGCTCCTACGCAGACGCGGACAACTTCCTGGGACCTTTGTTCGGCGAATCACGCGCCGAGTTCGGATACGCAGACTCGGAAGTCTTCCACAAGATAGAACGAGCGCGTGCCATGCCCGAAGGCGATGACCGCAACACCCAATATCAAGCCATCAATGCAGAGATCGCGGCGTCCGTACCGGCTGTGCCCATCGCCTTCCCCATCTCGGCGTTGGCGCTGTCCAACAAGGTGGAAAGCTACCCGGCTTCGCCCGTCCTCAACGAAGTTTTCACAAACGTCCGCCTAAAGCCTTGACGATTCCCCGCAATTTCAGTATTGAGTCTGCGCGGGGATATTCTGTGACAGCCAGTGCCGCCGCTAACGGAGATTGATCGTGACCTTCATTTCCAAGACTCAACATGCCGACGTCGTCCTTATTGGCGGTGGAATCATGAGTGCCACACTTGGTGCGTTCATCAAGCAACTTGAACCCACCTGGACCATCTCCCTCTTCGAAAGACTCGACGAAGCAGGGCTCGAGAGTTCCGGACCGTGGAACAACGCCGGTACCGGCCATGCTGCGCTGTGTGAGCTTAACTACTCTCCCGCTGCAAAAGACGGTTCCGTGGATCCCTCCAAGGCCCTTCACATCAACGAGCAGTTCCAACTTTCCCGCCAGTTCTGGTCCCACTTGGTTGACAGCAACGTCGTCGGGTCCCCCAAGGGTTTCATCAACACGGTCCCGCACATGAGCTTCGTCATTGGCGATGACCATGCGAACTTCCTGAAGACCCGGTACGAGGCACTGAAGCCCAACACGCTTTTCCGCAGCATGGAGTACACAGAGGACCAGGACCAAATCGCCAAGTGGGCCCCCTTGATCGTCAAGGGCCGCAACCGCAAGCAGCGCGTTGCCGCAACCCGCGCCGCCGAAGGCACCGACGTCGACTTCGGTGCCTTGACCCGCGAACTGACCGGATACCTGCAAAGCAGCGGGGCCGAGGTCAACTACGGACACGACGTCACCAACATCCACCGCGCAGCAGGCGGTGGATGGGACCTCTCCATCAAGCACCCAAAGTCCGGGGAGCACGGCCGCATCCATGCCAAGTTCGTCTTCGTCGGAGCAGGTGGCGGTGCCCTCCACCTGCTTCAGGCCTCAGGTATCCCTGAGAGTAAGGGATACGGCGGATTCCCCGTCTCTGGCCAGTTCTTCCGCTGCACGGATGACGCCATCACCTCCCAGCACAGCGCAAAGGTCTACGGCCAGGCGTCCGTCGGCGCTCCGCCCATGTCCGTTCCGCACTTGGACACCCGTTACGTGGACGGCAAGCGTTCCCTCCTCTTCGGCCCGTATGCCGGTTTCTCCACCAACTTCCTGAAGACCTCCAGCTACCTTGACCTTCCGCTGTCCATCCGACCGGGAAACATCATTCCCATGTTGGCCGTGGCCAAGGACAACATGGACCTCACCGCCTACCTCATCAAGGAGGTTGCCAAGCGGCACGAGGCCAAAGTGGAGGCCCTGCGCGAGTACTACCCCGAGGCAGCAGGAGACAACTGGGAACTGATCACCGCCGGCCAGCGTGTACAGATCATCAAGAAGCACCCTCAGAAGGGTGGCGTCCTGCAGTTCGGCACTGAAGTCATTGCTTCCCGCGATGGTTCCATTGGCGCCCTGCTGGGCGCTTCTCCGGGTGCTTCAACCGCCGTGCCGATCATGATCGAACTGTTGCAAAAGTCGTTCCCCAAGAACTTCAAGGGATGGCAGTCCAAGCTCAAGGACATGATGCCGGGCTACGGCGTCAAGCTCAACGAGAATCCGGACCTGGCCGCCGAACTGGAAGCAAGCACCGCCAAGTCCCTGCAATTGGAAGTGGCCAACGCTATCCAAAGCTAGGCCACACCCGGGGCTGCGGCCGGTTCCCGTCAGTCGAATCATTACGTAGACCGCAGGAGTCAATGCAATGTTCCGCTTGGCCAAACTGTCCCTGGGAAACCGGGCCCTGATCGCGCTGATCACCGTGTTTGCGGCGGTGTTCGGCGTGATCACCATGGGGTCGCTCAAGCAGGAACTCATTCCTTCCATCGAGTTCCCGCAGATCACCGTCGTGACGTCGATGCCCGGAGCCTCCCCGGAGGTTGTGGACAAGCAGTTGAGCCAGCCTTTGGAAACAGCCCTGAACAGCGTCGAGGGCCTGGAGTCCACCACATCGACGTCCCGCAACGGCGTTTCGCAGATCACCATGGTGTTCACGTACGGGTCCAATCTGGACCGGGCCCGCAACCAGATTGACCGGGCGATCTCCAACGCCAAACGGGTGCTGCCGGCCGACGTCGAACCCCAATCCATTGCCGGCAACATCAGCGACTTCCCGATCGTCTATTTGGCGGTCTCCTCGGACAAACCGCTCAGCGAGCTCAACGCTGACCTCCTGCGGCTCAGCGTTCCCCGGTTACAGAAGATCGACGGCGTCCGCGGCGCCGATGTGACCGGTGGTTCCAGCCAACACATCCTGATTCAGCCCCGTCCCGCGGACCTCGCAACAACAGGGGCTTCGGTCCAGTCCATCAGCAATGCGTTGAAAAACAACGGGACCCTGGTTCCTGTCGGCACCATCGAGGATCAAGGCAAGACCCTGTCCCTCCAGCTCGGCAGCCCCGTGGATTCCCTGGACATTATCAAGGGACTTCCTTTGGCCGGCGCCAAGAGCGCTGCAACCATTGGAGCCGTGGCCGACGTCAGCATCGAGGACGATGCCGCGACTTCCATCACCCGCACCAACGGCAAGCCCACCCTGGCGCTGTCCGTCACCAAAAAGCCCGAGGGCGACACGGTGGCGATCTCGCATGCGGTGCGGGACGCCGTCGGCCCGATGGAAGAAGAGCTCGGCAACAACGCGACCTTCACACCGGTCTTCGACCAAGCACCTTTCATTGAGAAGTCCATCAAGGACCTCACTACGGAAGGGCTCCTCGGCCTGGGCTTCGCCGTGGCCGTCATCCTGGTCTTCCTGATGTCCGTGCGCTCCACCCTGGTTACGGCCGTGTCCATCCCGTTGTCCCTGCTGATCACCTTCATCGGAATCTCCGCCACAGGCTATTCCCTGAACATCCTTACCCTTGGTGCCCTCACCATTGCCATCGGGCGCGTGGTGGACGATTCCATCGTGGTCATCGAGAACATCAAGCGGCACCTCAGCTACGGCGAACACAAGCTGACAGCAATCCTGACCTCCATCCGGGAGGTGGCCGGGGCCATCACGGCTTCCACCTTGACCACTGTGGCCGTGTTCCTCCCCATCGCTTTCGTGGGCGACCTCGCCGGTGAGCTGTTCCGTCCCTTCGCCTTGACCGTGACCATCGCGCTGTTGTCGTCACTATTGGTTTCCCTGACGATCGTTCCGGTCCTGGCATACTGGTTCCTGTCCTCTCCCGAAAAAGGCGCTGAGTCGCAGGCATCTGCAAAGGAAATTGCCGAGAAGGCCCGGGAGGCCGAACAGCGGAGTCGCCTACAGCGCGGTTACCTTCCCATTCTTGCGAAAACGCAAAAGCACCCGATCATCACCCTGTCCGCGGCAGCGCTGGTGCTGGTGGCGACCATCGCCGTCTCACCACTTCTGGCCACGGACCTGCTGGGCCGTTCGGGAGAGAACAGTATGACGGTGCGCCAAGTCCTTCCGTCGGGCACCAGCCTGCAGGCCACCAGCGACGAAGCGGCCAAGATTGAGGAATCCCTGAAGGGCATTGAGGGCATCAAGGACGTGCAGGTCACCTCAGGGAATGCTCAAACGGGCTTCGCGGCCCTTACGTCAACCGGATCTTCCAACTCGACGTTCACCATTGTCACCGACGAGAAAGTAAACCAAAGCAAACTCCAGGATGAGGTCCGCGCCAAGCTGGAGGGGGCCGCCGGAAAAGTCACGGTAGGATCCCAGCAAGGAGGATTCGGTACTTCCTCCACTGTTGACATCACCATCAGGGCCGCGAACTCCGCAGACCTGCAGACAGCAAGCGATGCCATGGTGAAGGCCATGGAAGGCGTCCCGGGCAGCTCCGAAGTTGCCACGAACCTCGCTTCAAAGCAGTCGGTGGTCCAGGTTCGTGTTGACAGGGCAAAGGCAGTGGCGGCAGGACTGACGGAAGAGCAGGTCGGGGCCTTCCTGGCATCCACCGTAAGCCCCGTTCCAGCCGGTACGGTGCGGATCGAGACCAACGACTATCCGGTGCAAATCGGCGAGGGCACGCGCTTCACCAGCATTGCCGCAGTCCGTGCGCTCCAGCTGCCAACAGCCCGCGGTGGCGTCGCGCTGGAGACGATTGCCGCCGTCGAGCAGGTTGACACCCCCGTATCCATCACCAGCAGCAATGGACAGAGGACCGCGCGGGTGACAGTGACGCCTTCCGGCTCCAACCTTGGCAGCGTCAGCGCCGCAGTGCAGGAGAGACTTGCAGCTGTGGAACTGCCTGCGGGGGTCACGGCAACGATAGGCGGGGCCACCACCCAGCAGGCCGAGTCCTTCCGGCAGCTTGGTCTGGCACTGCTGGCAGCCATCGCGATCGTCTACGTGATCATGGTGGCAGCGTTCAAGTCACTCATACAGCCGCTGATCCTCTTGGTTTCTGTACCCTTCGCTGCTACCGGCGCCGTGGGCCTGCTGCTGCTGACAGGCGTTCCACTGGGCCTGCCGTCACTGATTGGCATGCTGATGTTGGTGGGCATCGTAGTCACCAACGCCATCGTGCTGATCGACCTCATCAACCAATACCGCAAACCACATGACGGCAGCCCGGGCATGAACGTTACCGATGCCATCATGCACGGTGCACGGCAACGCCTGCGTCCAATTCTCATGACTGCACTGGCCACCGTTTTCGCCTTGACTCCCATGGCGTTGGGCCTCACGGGTGGCGGCGGGTTCATTTCGCAACCACTGGCAATTGTGGTGATCGGTGGGCTGGTTTCATCCACTGCCTTGACGCTGGTCCTGGTCCCGGTCCTTTATAAGCTTGTGGAGGGTCGCCGCGAGAAGAAAGAGCTGTTGAAGACCCTGCAGGACAAGCCGACGACGAAAGGTGACGACGGCCCCGGCGGCAGCTCCAGCAGCGGCAGCTCCAGCAGCGGATCGGGCGAGTTCCAGGACTGGACCACTGGAATGATTCCGCGCGTTACGGGCCGCCGCGCAGCGCACAATCCCGCAGAATAACGGGCGCCCCAACGCACTAACCCCTCGATAGGCAGGGCCGGGAACAATTCCCGGCCCTGCCCTGTTACAGATGTCGATACATGCAAATGCATCTAGTTTGAGCTATACTGCTTACAGAGCCCGGGACCTCGGGCAGGGAGAAAGGCACATCATGCAGATCGGCGTATTCAGCGTCAGCGACATCACCACTGACCCCACCACGGGCCGCACGCCCACGGAAAACGAACGCATCAAGGCCTCCGTTGCCATTGCCAAGAAGGTCGAAGAAATCGGCATGGACGTCTACGCCCTTGGCGAGCACCACAACCGGCCCTTCTTCTCCTCCTCCCCCACTACCACCCTGGCTTACATCGCAGCCCAGACCGAGCGCATCACGCTGTCCACGGCCACCACGCTGATCACCACCAATGACCCGGTCAAGATCGCAGAAGACTTCGCCATGCTCCAGCACCTCTCCGATGGCCGCGTGGATTTGGTCCTCGGCCGTGGCAACACCGCGCCGGTGTACCCCTGGTTCGGCAAGAACATCCAGGACGGCATCGAACTCGCCATTGAGAACTACAGCCTGCTCCGCAAACTGTGGGATGAGGACACGGTCAACTGGTCCGGAAAGTTCCGCACACCCCTGCAGAACTTTACGGCTACACCCCGACCGCTCGACGGCGTGGCCCCCTTCGTGTGGCACGGCTCCATCCGGACGCCGCAGATCGCAGAAGTTGCCGCTTACTACGGCGACGGTTTCTTCGCCAACAACATCTTCTGGCCCAAGGAGCACTACCAGCAGCTGATCGGCCTGTACCGGGAGCGCTACGAGCACTACGGACACGGCAAGGCAGACCAGGCAATTGTTGGCCTTGGTGGTCAGTTCTTCATGAGGAAGAACTCGCAGGACGCCGTCAAGGAGTTCCGCCCGTACTTCGACAACGCGCCGGTCTACGGGCACGGACCGTCTCTGGAGGACTTCACCTCTCAGACCCCACTCACCGTGGGCAGCCCGCAGGAAGTCATCGAGAAGACGCTGACGTTCCGTGAGGCCTTCGGTGACTACCAGCGGCAGCTGTTCCTGATCGACCACGCCGGCCTGCCCCTGAAGACCGTGCTGGAGCAGTTGGACCTCTTCGGCGAAGAAGTCCTGCCGGTACTCCGCAAGGAATACGCCGCCATGAAGCCAGCGCACTTGCCTGACGCACCGACGCACGCCTCACGCGCCGCCGCCGCGCTGAAAGCCACGGTCAGCGAATCCGCTACCGCTGGTGCTGCGGAGCAGGACGCCTGATGTCCGGCCCCTCGGCGTCCTCCGCCGTTCGCCTCGCCGCCGAAACCTGGGAGTCGTTGTTCCGCTCCCAGGTGGCGGTGATGCGGAAGCTGCAGTCGGGACCGGCATTCAAGACCCTGCCCGTCAAGGAATACGATGTGCTCTTCACGTTGTCCAAATGCCCTTCGGGCCAGCTTCGGCTGAATGAAATCAACGACAAAGTCCTGCTGAGCCAGTCCAGCTTGAGCCGCTTGGTGGATCGTTTGGAGAAGCGCGGTTTGGTGGAACGAACAACAGCGCCCGACGACGGACGCGGAGTCCTGCTCTCACTCACCGAAGCGGGCAGCGAGCTTCAAAAAACCATCGGCCGGGAACATGTACGGGACATCGCGCACCTGGTTGCGCCCGCGCTCACAGCTGAGGAACAGCGGGAGCTTTTGCGGCTGACCGAGAAGCTCCGGGCTTCGGTCGCGGGACACTAATGCAATTCACCCGGCACTAACGCAAACTGACGAGCTCCCGGGGATCCTCCACCGGGAGCTCTCCGTTTACCGATGCACTGACCTTGAGTGTACTTAAGGTCAGGCTGCCGCCCACAGTAGACAAGAACGCCGTATCTGATGAATCGCGTCCGGCAGTAATGCGGAGCATGGATTCGCGGGGAGCAAGTCCGGTGGGGTCGATGATGTGCCAGGCTCCGTTGATGTGTGCCTCCGCAACCGCATGGAAATCCATGGGACTCAGCCCTGGAGCGTACACCGCCGCGAGACGCGCAGGAACGTCCTTGGACCTCAAAAGGGCGATGGCGAGGTGGGCGAAGTCCCGGCACACGCCTTTCCGGTGAAGCAAAGTTTCCACGGCTCCGTCAGTTCCCCGCGACGAACCGCTGACGTACCGCAATTCTCCGTTCACCCAGTTGCGTATCGCTTGGAGCAATTCAGGACCTTGAAGGCTGCCGAACTCGGCATAGGAAGTAGGCAGCAGCCTGTCTGACTCCGCATACCGGCTGGGCCGAACGTACCTGATAAGTTCCATCGGGCTGGACGTATCGGCCTCTCCCAAGCCATGAACGGTCGCCCGGTAGTCCACCGTCACCTCGCTGGGCTCAGTGAACTCCAGGTAGTGGAAACGGCCGCCGTGGTGGTCGCTAAGTTCGGCAAAGGGAACCTCAGCACCATCAATACTGATGGACATTGCCTCCTCCACTGCGTCATAGCCACGGTTGTTGGCCACGGCTATGGCCATGGCCACCTTGGTGTTGGCTGCAGTCTTGAAAACGAGTGAGGCAGCAACATTGCGTTCCATTGATCTCCGGGGTGGGTTGCGGCGGGCATCCCCATCGCCGCCGTATGCGTGAATCAGCCAATCGCAGGACTACAGATTAACCTTCAGAGACAGTAGCATCCGCTGGACATTGGCGAATTCAGAACCATGGACCGCGTACTTCGCGGCCAGGTCCAGAGTATCGAACGCCTTGGCCGGGGCCACCTTCTCGTCGGTGGCGAAGGCGTGGATCGCCAGGACATCCCCAAAGGAGATATCGCCTTTTCCGGCAGGGCCCTGAACACGATTCCTCAGTTCGCAGGACTGTCCGTCCGCCCCCGCCACCATGTTGGTGATGCCGTAGGAGCCGAAAAATTTGTAACCCTGGACTACGCGGAAAACCACACGCGGATCAATGGTCTCAGGGCCATCCGAGTGCGGGACGTCCAAGGGAACGCTGCTGATCACCACGTACGGGCGCGCCTGACCGGCGGGGCAGGCAACGGGTGCAGCCGAGGGCAGGCCTGTTTGGAGGGTGGCGATATAGCGTCCTTCAGCATCCTTGACCTCCACCTTCACGGCATGAGCCAGCGAGCCTGCCTCCGGCGTCACCGATTGGGCTATCCACTCCTGCGGTAGCTCGAAGCTTACGGTTTTGGCGGAGTCCGTGTATGTCTTCCAAGACACCGCCGTTGCCGCCGGGCTGGGTCCGGCGCTGGCCGAAGCGGGGCCGCCCTCGCTGGGGTTCACGGACGGCGAGCCGGCCGCGGAGCCCGTTGCCGGCGTCGTGCTCTCCGCAGTGCCTGTCCCTGCTTCGGAACTGTTGGGCTGGGAGCTGGCCGTCGAGGTTACTTGCGGGCCTTTGTTCTCAGCGGAGCAGGATGTGGTGGCCGCGAGTACGGAACCTGCCAGTACTACGGCGGCGAACCGCATCGGAATGCGGCGCAAGTTCAGGGTGCCCTTCATGGGCACAGCCTATCCGCGGAAATCCCGCGACACGCACAGGACTAGGCTGAGTGTATGGCTCCCGTTCAGCAGGACTATTTCGAGGACGACATCCCCACTATGTCAGCGGTTGATATTGCCGACTGGCGCCTACGGACGTTCGCTCTCTACGACAAGGTGCGTCAGCTCGCGGCCACCAACCCGTTCGACGCGCATGTTTTTTGGCGGCAGGAACGGGATTTGATGTTCGCGACGCACCCTGCCTCAGCACTCACTGCAGATAAGAAAACCTCATTCTCCGGGCTGCGAACCGCTGACTACGATCCCTCCTTCCGGATGTACGCCTCCTTGTCGCCCGAAGGAACCGGCCAGGAGATGAACGTCGAAACAGGGACTGACGGCGTGGTGCCCTTTACAAGGATCGGCACCCTTGACCTACCCGGGCTCGGCTCGCTGGCGGCTTGGCGGCTACGGAGCTATGGCGGCGGCATCTTTGTGCCGTTCCGTGATTCAACAGCAGGAAAAGACGGTGGAAGCTACGGAGCGGGAAGATACCTGCTGGACACAGTCAAGGGCTCCTTCCACGGGACGCGGGGAACTGGTACTGAACAGGAGCTCGTGCTGGACTTCAACTTTGCGTACAACCCGTCATGCGCCTACAACGAAGCCTGGGCGTGCCCGTTGGCCGGACCGGCCAACCGCCTGGCGGCAGAAGTACCCGTGGGAGAGCTTTACCTGGGCTAGCCGAACAGCCCACCGGGACCAAAGGCTGCGAGCGCCCCTACAGCGGCCACTATTGTCAGGGGCGCCACGATCAGTCCGAAGACCGCGTATCCCCTCCACTTGACCAGCACGTTCATCCGCACCAGCCGGTCGTGCCACAACAGAGTGGCCAGTGATGCCCACGGCGTGATCAAGGGCCCCGCGTTGACTCCCACCAAGAGGGCGGCCATCCTCTCCGGGTTTCCTGCCAGTGGTTCGGCCAGCAGGTAGGCGGGCAGGTTGTTAACCACATTGGAGCCCAGGGCGCCCGTCATGGCCAGCCTCAGCAGTTCAAGGAACCCATTCCCCTGCCCCGCCACTTGGCCAAGAAGCACTGACGCTCCAAGGTATTGGCCTGCCTCTACCACTAGGAAAAGACCACACGTGAACAGCAACAGTGACCACGGAATCAGCGTCACCTTGAGTACCCTGGGACGTCGGACGGCGAACGTGCCCGCCAGGATCACAGCTGCCGCGGTGGCAGGAATCCAGATGGCAACTCCGGATACCAGCGCCGGCAATAGCAACAACAGGACCACGGCACTGATCAGCAGCAGGGATTTGTCAGCGGCCGCTGTGGATGACGGTGCCTGGGTCGGTCGGGTGGAATCGCGCGTATAGGTCTTGCGCAGTTCGCGCCGAAAGACGAGGGCTATGAAAGCCAAAGGGACCAGAACGGCGGCCAACGACGGCGCCCACATCAGTTGGGTGAACTGTGCGGGACTGATTCCGCCCAGGTTGTGTTGCGCCAAGAGGTTGGTCAGGTTGGAGATGGGAAGCAACAAGCTGGCCGTGTTCGCGAGCCACACTGTGGTCAGGGCAAAGGGCAAGACGGGCAGGCCCGCTTGACGGGCAACGGTGACCACCACCGGGGTGAGGAGCACCGCCGTCGTATCCAGCGACAGGAAGACAGTGCTCAAGGTGGCAAACAAGGCCAAGAGCAACCAGAGCAAGATGCTGCGTCCACGCCCCCATGCGCGCAGATGGCGGGCTATCCATTGAAAGGCGCCGGCCTCACTGACGAGTTCTGTGACAACCGTCATGGCAATAACAAAGCCAAGGATCGGTGCCACCCGGTCCGCCAGGACCGCCACTTCCTTCCAGGGCAGGATGCCCGTGGCCACGGTGATCCCACCAGCCACAAGGAGGACCAACCCGATGATCGCCAGACGCATGGAACGGATTCTAAGCCGTGCCCCTGAGTTCTTCCTCCGCGGCACGGGAACAACACGTCATCGGACCGTAAGCAATGGAGCACCCGCAGGGGACCTGCGACGCCTAGCCTTGGAGCATGAACAGAATGTGGAGCATGAACCGATTCCGGAGACTGGTCCGGGCCCACAGAATCCTGACGTCCGTGGCGGTTTTGGTGATCCTTTCAGCGGTGGTGCTCGGGGCCGCCCTGTTCCAGCCGTGGCGCCTCTTCACCAGCAGCACCCTTAACGAGGCTTTGCCCGCTGCACCCTTTTCCACGAGCTCCGGCGCCGCCGACCAATCCTCAGCGGTTGGCTCCCCACCCACGGCATCCGGTCCCGCGACACCGGCTCCCACCCTGCCAGTCCCCGCAGCTCCGCTGATTCTCGGCTCGGGTACTTTCCAATCCCAGGAGCATGAGACCACTGGCACAGCCCATCTGGTGAAACTCGCTGATGGGAGCCATCTCCTGCGACTCGAGAACCTGGCCAGCAGCGACGGTCCGGATGTGAAAGTCTGGTTGAGCAGTCTGGAAGCCGGCGGTGACTGGTTCAAATACCGTTCGGGACGATACGTGGATCTCGGCGCGATCAAAGCCACGCACGGCAACCACAACTACGCCATCCCTGCTGGTACCGACGTAGCCGGGCTGACGTCCGTGGTCCTGTGGTGCGACCGATTTAGTGTGGCGTTCGGTTCGGCCCCACTGACCTGACGCGTTGTGAGGCCCGCTTTGCGCGCCAAGGATGTCGCGGGGCGTAAAACGGGCCTCACAACGCAGGACGAAGCTCAGGGAGGACGTAGGATGTCATCATGACTTCGCCGCTTCCCCGCCGCCTCGCACGTGTCCGGCCCGCCTCGCCGCAGGCACCGGACGAGCAATTCTTCGTGGCCAACGACTCCCCGGACTTCGACTCGGTCGCCGGAACACTGTGGACCGTGGTGGACTCCCCTTTCCCGGAATCGAGGGCGAATGCCAACAGTTCGGCCAGGGAGGGCTGGGAGCTTGGCGATGTGGTCAGCCAAGATGCGTTCACATTCCTGGCCCCGTCGGTACCTGTCAACGTCTTCGGCATGGCCCACAACACCGGTCAACCTGGCCGTGATCTACCTCCCCAGGCCTTCCACAAAGCAGCATCCAGCGTGATCGGGCCCGGCGAAGCAATCCAACTCAGCTCCACCGTGGGTTACGTGGACCCGGAAGCTGAACTGACCGTCGTCGTCGGGCGTGCCGGGCGAGGTTTGACCCTGGAAACGGCGAGGTCGGCCATCCTTGGATACACCATCGGTAATGATGTCTCCGCCCGAGACCTCCAAAAGACCGACGAACTCTGGATCAGCGCCAAAAGCCAGGACACGTTCACGCCCGTCGGCCCCTGGATTGTCACTGACCTGGATGACTTGAACCTGGAAATCGGCATTGTCCACAACGGCCACGCCCTCAGGACCGCCGGTTCAGCTGATCTCGGCTGGAAAGTGGACGAGATCATGGTCTATCTGACCTCGTTCATGACCCTCCAACCCGGCGACCTCGTGCTCACAGGATTCCCGGCAGAGTGCGCGCGAATCCAGCCCGGCGACACCGTGGTGTGCAGGGTGGAAGGAATCGGCGAGCTTTACAACCCCGTCACCGGCGCTTCCTGGGAGGACCTGCCTGCATAGTGTGTCAGGCTTGACTCCATGGAGATAGCTGCGGAGGCCACTGAGCTACGCCCTTCTCCCCCGGACAAGCCACCACGCAAGCGGCATCGCGTCGTCTTGAAGTACCCGGTAGTCCGGCAATTGGTCCGCTTCACCGGCGTTGGTGTCGTATGCACGGGGAGTTCCCTGGCCATCTATGCCTTGCTGCGTCCGTGGATTGATCCCCAACTGGCCAACGCTGTGGCACTGATCCTGACGTCGCTGATGAACACGGCCCTGAATCGACGGCTGACGTTCAAGATCACGGGCCGTAAGAAGCGGACACAGGACCACCTGAGTGGAGTGATCGTGATCTGCATTGCGCTGATCATTACCGGCGGGAGCCTGGGCGTCCTGCACTTGCTCCGCCCGGAAGCCACCGTCACGGAGGAGCTCTGGACCACTACATTGTCCGGTTTCGTGGCCACGGCCGTTCGGTTTACCCTGTTGCGGCACTGGATTTTCCGGCGGGCCCGGCACGTATAGCCGGCCCGGCTGCCGGTTTTAGCCTGGCTGCGGAGCCGCCAGATTCCGGACACGTCCGACGGCGGTTTCCACGGCAACGGCTGCCTGTTCCAGTTCGGCGTCAGTGACAGTTGACGTGAAGCTGAAACGCACCGCAGTCTGTGCCGTTTCAGGGGTGATGCCGAGGGAAACCAGCACCGGCGAGGGCGCGTCCGATCCTGCCGCGCAGGCTGAGCCACTGGAACACACCACCCCAAGCCGCTCGAGCTCAAGCAGCACCGACTCGCCGCTGGTGCCCGGGAAGCAGAAAGAGGCTACTGAAGGCAGCCGATGGCTTCGGTGGCCCGTGAGCAAGGCGTCCGGAACGGTGGCGAGGACCTGATCGATGAACTGATTTCTCAGAGCGGAAACCCGCGCAGCCTGTTCGGGTTGCTCGGCGTGGGAGAGCCTTAGTGCCGTGGACAGTGCCACAGCTCCAGCCACGTTCTCCGTGCCCGAGCGCCTTGCCCTCTCCTGGCCCCCACCGTGAATCAGTGGTTCCACGCGGAGACGGCCCCTGGTGAACAGGACACCGGATCCCTTGGGCGCACCAAGTTTGTGTCCGGAAATACTCAATGCATCGACGCCAAGCGCTTTGACGTCCAGCGGCAACCATCCGGCGGCCTGCACCGCGTCAGTATGGAAAGGCACGCCGTGTTCCCGTGACACTGTCGCCAAGGCAGCGATCGGCTGGATGGTTCCGATCTCATTGTTCGCGTACATGATGCTCACCAACGCCGTTTCGGGCCTTATTGCCGCCCGCAGGTCGTCGATCGACACCAGACCTTCTCCATCGACCGCAAGCACATCCACGGCGAACCCGTGCACTCGTTCCAGGTAGCGGGCCGACTCTTCCACCGCGGGATGCTCGATTGCGCTGATGACCACCCTGTTCAGCGAAGGGTCGGCCGCCTGACGGGCCAGCGCAATGCCCTTCACGGCAAGATTGTCCGCTTCCGTGCCTCCGGAGGTGAAGGTCACCTCGCCGGCACGGCAGTTCAGGACCTTCGCGACGGCGGAACGGGCACCTGCGAGCGCAGCTGCTGCCGCTTCGCCCAGGCTGTGATGGCTGGAGGGGTTGCCGAACTCGCCGCTCAGATAAGGCCACATGGCTTCGAGAGCCTCGCGGCGGACCGGAGTGGTGGCTGCGGCGTCAAGGAAGATCATGGCGGAAACGCCTTCAGTTCTGTGTGGCTTTGAGTTCGATGTCGAGGCCGAGGTCGAGCGCGCTTACGCTGTGCGTCAGGCCTCCGATGGAGATGACGTCCACGCCCGTCGAAGCGATTTCGGTGACAGTGTTGATGTTCACGTTGCCGCTCGCTTCCACGATAGCCCGCCCGTCCACCTGCTTGACACCGGCCCGGAGCTCGTCGACGGAGAAGTTGTCCAGCATGATGGTGTCCACGCCGGCCGCCAGCACCGGCTCAATCTGCTCGGCCCTGTCCACTTCAACTTCGAAGTGGGTGGTGTGGCCCAGCTGGGCTTTGGCGGCAACCAGCAATTCGGTCAGCTTGCTGGAGTCGCCTCCGGTCATGACGGCCAGGTGGTTGTCCTTGGCCAGAACGGCATCGGAAAGGCTGTAGCGGTGGTTCGCTCCCCCACCGCAGCGCACGGCGTAACGTTCCAGGACACGAAGGCCGGGCGTGGTCTTGCGGGTATCAGTGATCCGCGCTCGCGTCCCTTCCACGAGCTTTACGAATTCTGCGGTCTTGGTGGCGATGGCACTCATCCGCTGCACCAGGTTCAGGCCCACCCTTTCGGCAAGCAGCACTGAGCGGGCCCTGCCACTGACCCGCGCGAGGTGGGTTCCGGCGTCGAACACTTCTCCATCAGCGAGCAGCAGCTCAACCTCGGTGTCCGGGTCCACAAGCTTCATGGCATCGCGGAAAACCGTACCGCCGCTGAAGACACCGGGGACGCGCGCATTCAGCACGGCATCCGCCCGGGCGTCGGCGGGGATCAGCAGTTGTGAGGTGATGTCGCCGCTGGGTGCATCCTCCGCGAATGCCCGTTCCAGGATGTCCCGGACGGGGGCTGCGGGGAGGGTCAGGTTAGTCATGGACGAGGCTCGCTTTCCGGCTCATGGTGTAACGCTTGTCAAAATCCTCGACGGCGGGTGGTTCTTTCACGCCGTCACTGCGGTAATGCGCCCCCAGCGACTCCCGCCGCTCGCGGGCAGCGTGGACGAGCAACTGTGCCGCCAACAGCAGGTTGGAATCCTCATGCTCCCGGACATCAAGGGAATCCGGCACATTCAGCGGCATAACATCACCCGCCCAAGCAGCCAAAGAGACACCAGCCTCTCGAAGCAGGCCGCCATGACGCAAAACCCCGGCCTTTGCAGTCATCAACCGCCGCAAAGCCCCCCGCGAAAACACCCCCGCCTGCCCAAAGGACGTCTCACGAACACCCGGCCCGGGCAAAGACTCAAACTCCCAAGAAACAGGACCCGGCACAGGATCCATTTCCAAGACCGAACCCAATAGCGGCGCCGGAGGCCCCGACAGCCGACGTCCGCTGTCAACAAACGGTAGTTCCGGAGGTCCCGACAGCGCCGTTGTCGCGTGAGAGCTGGCGTTTTGGTGGTCGGCTGGCGGGGTCCCGGCAGCGTGCGTAAAAGCGAGGCCGCCCGCGGCCGAGTTAGCACGCAGAGGGACTCCGTTAGTCGACCCGAGGAACCCCTCAACAGCCCGCCGCCCGAAAACGAGACCTTCCAGCAGGGAGTTGCTCGCCAGCCGGTTGGCACCTTGGACTCCGGTACAGGCAACCTCGCCGGCTGCCAGCAATCCGGGAACAGATGTCCGGCCGTGAAGGTCTGTGACCACGCCGCCCATCCAGTAGTGGGCTGCGGGTGCTACGGGAACAAGTTGCCGGGTCCAGTCGACACCGGCTTGGCGCGTCCGTTTGCTGAGGGTGGGAAACCGCTTCGCCAGGAAGCCTTGCCCGCGCTGTTCTTCGATCACGGTGGCGTCGAGGAAAACGTGGCCGTTGGGGTCGCCGAGTTTTGCCAGATGCAGGGCGATGCTGCGGGAGACGACGTCCCGGGGCGCTAGTTCTGCATCAGGGTGATAGTCAGGCATGAACCGGTGCCCGTTGGCGTCGATCAGGACGGCACCTTCGCCCCGCACTGCTTCGGAGATCAGCAGGGGGTCTGTGTTCCCTTCTGCTTCCCTGGCCGCAGCCGGGATCACCATGCACGTGGGGTGGAACTGGAAGAATTCAAGGTCCGCAACGGCGGCTCCTACACGCCATGCGAGCGCCAAACCATCCGCTGTGGCAACCGCAGGATTGGTGGTTTGGGCAAAAAGCTGCCCGGCTCCGCCCGTGGCGAGCAGGACGGAGTCGCCGTGGACGCCGAGGTGGCGTCCGTCGTGGAGGAAATTCGCTCCCACGACGCGGCCGCCCTGCGGCCCGCCCAGCGAGAGCGATGTGACTTGGGCGTGCCCGATGACCTGGATCTTGCCTGCGGCTTGGAAATCCAGGACTGTCATGATCAGCGCGGCCGCCACCCCGGCACCGGTGGCATCGCCGCCGGCGTGCAGGATCCGCGGAGCTGAGTGGGCAGCTTCGAGACCCAAGGCGGGGTCGCCGTCGTCGTCGAGGTCGAACTGCACGCCGAACCGTCCCAGCCCCGCGATGTCCAACCGCGCCTCGGTACACAACACCTGTACAGCTTCTTCGTTGCAGTGGCCTGCCCCGGCTTTGAGGGTGTCAGCGATGTGCGCAGCCACCGTGTCACCGGGGGCCGGCTCGTCCAACACGGCGGAGATCCCACCCTGGGCGTAGTAGGTGTTGCTGTCGGCAAGCGCACCCTTGGTCAGCAGCACCACTTCCGCGCCGGCTTCCGCAGCAAGCAGCGCGGAGTACAGTCCTGCGATTCCGCTTCCGACGACGATCAACCGCTTGGGGGCAGGCCCTCCAGCAACGCTCGCTGTAGTCATGTGAGGCTCGATTCGGCTAGTCCGGTGTGAAGTGCCTGTTTAGGTGTGCTGGTTGGGTGTGCCGGCTTGCTTAGGCAGGCTTGGCTGCCAGCATGCGCTCCAGCGCAATCTTGGCGTTTTCCTGCACGGAGTCGTCCACAGTAATGCGGTTGACGATGCGTCCTTCCACGAGTTCCTCCAAGACCCAGGCGAGGTAGCCGGGGTGGATGCGGTACATGGTGGAGCACGGGCAAATCACGGGATCGAGGCAGAAGATGGTGTGCTGCGGGTTTTCGGCGGCGAGCCGGTTCACCATGTTGATCTCGGTACCGATGGCGAACGTGGTGGGTTCGGTGGCGGCGGCGATGGCCTTCTTGATGAAGTCGGTGGAACCGGCGGAGTCTGCGGCGTCCACTACCTCCATGGGGCACTCAGGGTGGACGATCACGTTGACGCCCGGGAAGTCCACACGGGCTTTTTCGATCTGGCCCACATTGAAGCGCTTGTGCACTGAGCAGAAACCGTGCCACAGGATGACGCGGGAGTCCAACAGCGCTTGTTCGTCGTAGCCGCCGAGTTCCTTGCGCGGGTTCCACATGGGCATCTGTTCAAGCGGGACGCCCAGTGCCTTGGCGGTGTTGCGGCCCAAGTGCTGATCGGGGAAGAACAGGACCCGCTGACCGCGCTCGAAGGCCCATTCCAGGACCACTTTGGCGTTGGACGAGGTGCAGACAATCCCGCCATTCCTTCCACAGAACGCTTTTAGCGCAGCCGAAGAGTTCATGTACGTGACGGGGATAACGGGTACCCGGCCTGATGCGTCCGGCTCGGTACCGAAGATCTCCTCGAGCTGCTCCCAGCATTCCTCCACAGAGTCTTCATCTGCCATGTCCGCCATGGAGCAGCCCGCAGCGAGGTTCGGCAGGATCACTGCCTGTTCAGGCGTTGAGAGGATGTCCGCTGTTTCGGCCATGAAGTGGACCCCGCAGAAGATGATTGCTTCGGCGTCGGGCTTGGTCAGTGCGGCGTTGGCCAGCTGGAACGAGTCGCCGACGAAGTCTGCGTATTGGATGACTTCGTCGCGCTGGTAGAAGTGGCCCAGAATGACTGCGCGGTCCCCGAGTGTCGCTTTGGCGGCCCGGATGCGGGCGTCAAGTTCGGCGTCGGTGGCTTTCTTGTACTCTTCCGGCAGCTGGCCTTGGCGCGGCGTGGCCTTGGGCGCAACGTCGTCGCTTGAGGCGCCTGGGCCGTACGCGGGCTCACCAGCGAGGGACTCGGCAAGGTCGTACTCCCATGGGCCCCTGGCCAAGGCCGGGCTGCACGTGGACCCTGCGCGGGAGAGGCCCTTCTCGGCTTCTTCGCGAGTGATCAGCTGGACGGCAGTGTTGACGCTGCTCATGGTGTACTCCTGTTATCTGGCCCGAGGCCGGGCGTGCCGGTGAAGCGGTAGAGGCGTGGTGGGCGGTGTTTTCCGCCTTGGAGGTATTCACCGGTTTCTTCGATTTCCGGTGTTGCCTTGACGTGCCTGCGGAAGTTTGCGGGATCGAGCTGTCGGTCCAGCACGGCCTCGTAGACTTCGCGGACTTGGGCGAGCGTGAAGAACTCTCCCAGCAGGTGGTACGCGATGGACCCGTAAGCCATCTTGTTGCGGAGCCGCCACAGGGCGTAGTCCACGATTGCGTTGTGGTCAAAGGCCAGCTCGCCGAGCCGGTCTGCCCGGAACCAGCGCACATTCTCGGATTCGTCAGCGAGGGCGGCCTCGGTGGGTTGGACCAAAGCCCAGTACACGATGGACACGACCCGCTGGGTGGGTGACCTGTGGAGGCCGCCGAAAGCGTAGAGCTGTTCAAGGTAGTGCGGAGTGAGTCCCGTGGTCTCCCGAAGGTTCCGCGACGCTGCGTCCTGCAGCGATTCGTCGTGGGCCAATGGCCCGCCGGGGAGCGCCCACATGTCTTTGTAAGGCTCGCGGATGCGGCGGACCAGTGGTAGCCACAGCGTGGGACGCCCGGATTTTTCGCTGGGGCGGAGTGCGAAGATCACCGTTGAAATAGCCAACGACGGCGGCGCGAGACGCCGCTCGGCGACGTTTGCTGAGCTGGTATTCACGGCGTTCACCTCGCTTCATCGCCGTCCCGAACGCTCCTCGTAGAGCGGGAGTATTAGTTAAAGTCACCTTGACTAGAACTAATGGTACGGCTCAACAAGTAGTTAGCAAAATGCTTTGTGTCACACCTGCTTCACGGCCGCCTCCAGCAGCGGCAAGGTACGCCCTTGAATATGGCTGTTCAGGACAATGACCGACGAGCACCGGACTACAGACTTGGTGGCGATCATGGCATCGAGCACGCGCTGCATATCCGGGTTGGACCGAGCCGCGATCCTGACCATGAGGTCGGAGTTTCCCGTGACCGTGTGGACCTCAATAATTTCCGGGATGGCACTCAGGCTTTCAATGATGGCGTCGTGGCCAATCTCCTGCGTGATGGTCACCGAGCAAAAGGCCACCACCGGAAATCCGAAATTGGCCGGGTCCGGCTGCGGAACCCAGGAGCCAATGACCCCACTCTCAATCATTCGGTCAATCCGGGACTGCACCGTCGCCCTGGCAACCCTGAGCACACGGGAGGCCTCCAGCACTGAGGATCGCGGTGAATCAGTGAAGAAACGTACAATTTTTGCATCAAGCGCATCGACCAGCATCAAAGTTCCTGTCCCCGGGGATCCGTACCCATCACATCGCTACAGCAAAAAGTGATGTATCTTACAAACTGCGAGAATTATTCCACGGCTCTTGCTGCGTCGTCGACGCCTGCGTGCCAAGCCCAAGAGGCCAGCACGCCAAACCAGCATGTAATCCATAGAAGGTAGACACGTATGACAACGAAGTCCATCGCGGCTCCCGCCCCAACAACCGGCCTCGGACATTCACTCAAACCTCGCCAGCTCACCATGATGGGACTCGGAAGTGCAATCGGCGCAGGTCTCTTCCTCGGCTCAGGAGCGGGGGTCCAGGCCGCCGGTCCGGCAGTGCTTGTTTCCTACCTCGTCGCCGGAACGCTGATCATCCTGGTCATGTGGGCCCTCGGCGAGATGGCAGCCGCCAACCCGAACAGCGGCGCGTTCTCCGTGTACGCAGAGAAAGCCATGGGCAAGACCGCCGGCGGAACCATCGGCTGGCTGTGGTGGCTTCAGCTGGTGGTGGTCATTGCCGCCGAAGCCATCGGAGCGGCCGGACTGCTGTTCTCCATCTGGCCTGTCATCCCCGTTTGGGTCCTTGCGCTGGTCTTCATGGTGGTCTTCACGGGTATCAACCTGGTAGGCGTCCGCAACTTCGGTGAGTTCGAATTCTGGTTCGCCATCCTCAAGGTGGCCGCCATTGTCATCTTCCTGCTGATCGGCGCAGCCCTGCTGTTCGGTTGGCTGCCAAACGTCCCCTCCCCCGGATTCTCCGCTTTCGGCGACTTTGCCCCCAACGGCATCGGTGGCATCGCCGCCGCCTTGTTCGTAGTGATCTTCGCGTTCGGTGGAACCGAGATCGTCAGCGTTGCCGCTGCCGAAACCGAAAACCCCGCCCACAGCGTGGGCAAGGCCATCCGCACGGTGGTCTGGCGCATCCTGGTCTTCTACATCGGCTCCGTGTTTGTCATCGCAGCGGTTCTTCCCGTGGGCTCGGAGGGACTGAAGTCCCCGTTCGCCGGCGTGCTGGACCTCGCGGGAATCCCCGGCGCAGGCGCAGCCATCACCCTGGTCGCGGTCGTCGCCCTGCTGTCCGCCCTCAACGCCAACCTCTACGGCGCCTCACGCATGATTTTCTCCCTCTCGGAGCGCGGGGAAGCTCCCCGCTTCCTGTCCCGCCTCAGCGTCTCAAAGGTTCCGGTTGCCGCCGTCGGAATTTCGGTTGCCTTCGGCTTTGTCGCCACGGTCCTTGAATTGCTGTTTCCGGAGAAGATCCTGCCGGCGTTGCTGAACCTCGTGGGCTCCACCTGCCTGGTGGTCTGGGGTACCGCACTGGTTTCGCAGTTCATCCTGCGCCGCAGGGCGGATCGCGACGGCACGGAGCTGCCACTGCGCATGAAGGGATTCCCCTTCCTCACGATCGTCGGCCTCGTCCTGCTGGGCCTTATCCTGGTGGTCGGCTTGGCCAACCCGGAAAGTGCCGGACAGCTGATCGGAACGTTCATCCTGATCCTGGTCATAGCCGCCGGTTGCTTCATCAACGCTAAGTCCAAGGCTGCCAAACACTCCACATACGCCGAGTAACCAACTGCTTATCGCCGCACAGAAGCCCTGCGCAGTTTGTACTGTGCGGGGCTTCTTTGTGTGTCCAAATTGTACAAAATGTGTCGTTTGAACTGAGCTGATTGCGCACACCCGCATCGGGTGACTAGGGTCACAGCCATGACGACAAATCCTGTGCTGGCCGCCGTCGATGATGACGCGGCCACGCTCACCCACCAGCAACTACGTGAGCTGTACACCCTGATGGCAGCCGTCCGGCACCTTGACTCCTCAGCCGTGGCCTGGCAGCGCCAAGGGATCATCCCGGGCTACGCGCCGGAACTCGGCCAGGAGGCCGCGCAGGTGGGCAGCGGCTACGCCGTTGACCGGACCAGGGACTTCGTATTCCCCACCTACCGCGAGATGGGCGTTGCCCGGGCAATGGGCCTGGACATGGTGGGCTACATGTCCACGCACAAGGCCACGTGGCACGGCGGCATGTACAACCCGTTGGAGTCCCGGTTCGCACCCATCCAGGCCGTGGTGGCGGGGTCAGTGTTGCACGCTGTTGGCTGGGCCCACGGCCAGACCCTGGAAGGCCACGCTACGGGTGAAACGGGCGTAGCCATGACGTACTTCGGCGACGGCGCCTCCTCCCAGGGCGATGTCCACGAAGCCATGAACTTCGCCGCAGTCATGAAGGCCCCTGTGGTCTTCTTCATCCAGAACAACGGCTGGGCCATTTCCGTACCCACGGAACGCCAGGTTGCCGGCGGCTCCGTCGCAGCTCGCGCCGCAGGCTACGGAATCCCGTCCTTGCAAGTGGACGGCAACGACGTGGTGGCAGTCTACGAAGCCACTCGTTCCGCTTTCGCGCACTGCCGGGCGGGCAACGGACCCGTGGTCATCGAGGCCATGACCTACCGCCGCGGTCCGCACTCCACCGCGGACGATCCCGGCCGTTATCGCACGCTGGAGGAGGAACGCCTCGACGCCGGGGAGGATCCGCTGGAGCAGTTCAAGCAGCAACTCCTCACCGAAGGAGTGGCCGACGAGGCCTTCTTCGCGGAGGCGCAACGCTTGGCCGAAGAAGAGGAAGAAGCCGTCCGGGCAGGCATAGCGGACCTGGGTCCAAGGCCCGGTGCCGAAATGTTCAGCCTGGTCTTCCAGGAACCAACGCCAGCCCTTCAAGCCCAAGCCACCACGTGGCGCGAGGAGTCCGAACATGCCTGAGACCATCACCGATCTGCGAATCACGGCCAACAGCATGGACACCCCTGCAGCAGGCGTTGAACAGCTGTCCATGCAGCAAGCACTCAACCGCGCACTCGACGAGATCCTGGCTGAGAACCCCAAGACCGTCATTTTTGGCGAGGACTGCGGAAGGCTGGGCGGCGTCTTCCGCATCACCGACGGCCTCCAAGCGAAACACGGAGAGGCACGCGTCTTCGACACCCCGCTTGCCGAGTCCGGCATCCTGGGCATGTCTGTGGGCCTGGCCATGGCGGGCTTCCACCCCATCCCGGAAGTGCAGTTCGATGGTTTCGCCTACCCGGCCATCAACCAGATCGTCTGCCAAATCGCGCGGATGAACTACCGCAGCCGCGGCACCCTGCCCATGCCCATCACGTTGCGCGTGCCCAGCTTCGGCGGCATCCGCGCGCCCGAACACCACGGCGAGTCCCTGGAGGCGCTCTTCGCGCACGTCCCCGGGCTCAAGGTGGTCTCCCCCTCCAACCCGCACGACGCCTACCATCTGCTGAAGTACGCTGCCACCCGGCTGGACCCGGTGATCTTCATGGAGCCCAAGTCACGCTACTGGCAAAAGGGTCCGGTGGATGTCACCACGGCTGTTCCCGGTGAGGCAACACACGACGGCGACACATCCAGCGGCGGCAGCCTCACCGGCTCCCGCGTGGCCAGGGAAGGCCGTCACCTCACGCTCGTTGCCTGGGGCGCCATGGTCTCCCGCTGCCTGCAGGTTGCTGAGTTGGCGGCCGAGGACGGCATCGACGTCGAAGTCCTGGACCTCCGCTGGCTAAAACCCATTGACGCAGAAGCCCTGGCGAAGTCCGTCGGGAAGACGCGCCGCGCCGTCGTCGTCCACGAAGCGCCGCTGACGTCGGGCTTGGGCGCCGAGGTGGCCCAACTCATCACCCAGAGCTGCTTCGCAACGCTCAAGGCGCCGGTTGAACGAGTGACCGGCTTCGACGTGCCCTACCCCTCCGGAGACCTGGAGGACGAATACATCCCCAACATCGACCGCATCCTCTTTGGGATCCAACGCGTACTGGAGTACCGCCGTGGCTGAAATTTCCTTCCCGCTCCCCGACCTCGGTGAGGGCCTCATTGAGGCAACCGTGCTGGACTGGCTGGTGGAGCCCGGTCAGCAGGTGGAACGCAACCAACCGATCGTAGAGCTGGAAACCACAAAATCGGCCCTCGAATTGCCGAGCCCACAGGCGGGTAAAGTGGTGCGTATTCACGGGGCGCCCGGTGACACGATCAACGTAGGCGAGCCGCTGATTGTGTTCGAGGTTCCGGATGACACCGCCGGGATCGTGGGCACTGTTCCCAAGGACGAAGCACCCAAGCGCCGGGTCCGCCTGAGCGCCGTACTCGATGAGGACTGACATGATGACCGGCAGGCACACCATGGAACAGCACAGGCACACGGTAGAGGGAACGGACCCCGGGCTGTTCGTGGAAGTTCATGAGCCGGCCACCGACGCCGGCCTGCGCCCTGTCCTGCTGATCCACGGCTTCTCTTCCTCCACGAAACTGAACTGGGTGGACAGCGGGTGGATCACCACGCTTCAGGATGCCGGCCGCCGGGTCATCACCGTTGACCTGCCAGGTCATGGCCGGAGCCATTCCCCCGAGGACCTGGATTCGTACACGCCCAGCCGCATCCGCGCTGACCTTCTCCAAATAGTGACCGACGCCGGCGCCCGGCCCTTGCGCGACGGCGACCCGTCCACGGGACTCGACGTCATTGGCTACTCGCTCGGTTCGCGGCTGGCGTGGGAATTTGGCGCCACCCAGGCGGACTTGGTTCACCGCATCGTCCTGGGCGGGCCGAGCTCGGCAGATCCGTTGGCAGCTTTCGACCTCGTTGCTGCCCAGCGGCACCTGGCAGACGGCACGCCCATTGAAGACGCGTCCACCGCCGGGCTCCTGAAGATGGCCCAGATGCTTCCAAGCAACAACTTGTTTGCCATGTTGTCGCTGATCGAGGCCATCAAGGGTGAGCCCTTTGATCCCGCGGAGGCCGCCCCGCACATGCCTCTGTTGCTCGTAGCCGGGAAGAAGGACGAACGGGCGGCCACCATGCCCGAGCTGGCCTCGATTGCGGGCAAACGTGGAGGCATGGTGGAGACTCTGGTAGTCCCGGGACGCACCCATACCAATGTGATCACCAGCCGGGCGTTCAAGGAAGCCGCCGTCGAATTCCTCGGAGTGTAGCCGTCAGCGGGTCAGCCGTTCCGCGTTCAGGCTCATACGTTCGAGCACGCTGAGGGCCATCGCGTACTCGTCAATGCCTATGCCCATGGACAAGTCCTGACGTGCATCTTCAACCAGCCGTTGGGCCTCATGGTATTTTTCCCGACCCCGTTCGCTCAGTGCCAGCCTGTCATCGATCATGGTGATCATTCCCCGCCCCACCAAGGCGGCAAGTTCCCGCTCGCGCAGCCGGACATCGCCGCCCCACAGCGGCTGCAGGATGTCCTCCAGCTGATCCGGCAGCATGGCCCCTTCCGAAAGAGTGCCCAAGGTATGCCATTGCCGCTGGGTGAGCCTGATCCTGGCCAAGGTGGCGTCCAGCTGGACTTCCAACGCGGCGTCCAGCCTCTTGATCCAATATCCGATGGGCTTGTTCACAAGGCCATGCTTTCAGCGGGGGCGCCACCAGGCAAGGGTCTGGACGGTAGGCTTGGGAGTGCAACGAATTACGTGGAAGTGGAGCAGATGGGCATGCGTTTTAAGGACCGTGCGGAAGCCGGTCGACGCCTGGCTGAAGGACTCCCCCAGCTGCGGGAACGGCCGGATACCATCGTTCTGGGCCTGGCCCGCGGCGGAGTCCCCGTAGCCGCAGCCGCAGCTGCAGAACTGTACCTGCCGTTTGGCGCTGTGCTGGTCCGCAAGCTGGGCATTCCGGGGCGTGACGAGACCGCTTTCGGGGCATTGGCGTGGTCCCAGGGGGACGTCCTTCGGATCGTCAACAGGCCCTTGAAGGAGCTCGTCCTCGCCCACGGCATTTCCCAGTCCGCTTTGGATACCGTGGAAACGCAGGAACGCGCCGAACTTATCCGTCGCGCCAACCGCTACCCCGGTATCAGCCACGACCTCCGGGGAAAGACCGTGGTGCTGGCCGACGACGGTCTGGCTACAGGAGCCACCATGCGGGCAGCCGTGGAGGCGGTCCGCGCGGCTGGCGCCCGGACCGTGGTGGCAGCCGTCCCGGTAGCCTCGTTGGAGGCCTCGACGTCCTTGGCGCGGGTGTGCGACGTGGTGATGGCCCTGCACACACCCGGCAAATTCCGCGCCGTGGGAGCCTTCTACGAGCACTTCGAGCAGTTGTCCGATGCCGACGTTGTGAGTCAGTTGGAAGGCGCCGGCGTCAGCGGACGTCCGTAGCCTCTTGTCCCGGACCGCAGGCCGCCAACGCAAGACGGGTGCGGCCCCTGATGGACCACACCCGTCTTGTCACGGCTGCCGCGAACTAGTGGTGGGCACTGTAGCCCAGCGGCCGCCCCCTGGTTTCCTTGGCCAGGATGACGCCAATGGCCGAAATGACGCACAGGGCCATGATGTAGAGGCCGATGGAGCCGGACCAGTTGGTCGCGTCGAGGAGAAGTTGCGCGATGGTTGAGGCAAAGGCGCCACCCAGAATTGAACCGAGGGCGTATCCAATGGAAATTCCCGAGTAACGGACCTGGGCCGGGAACATCTCGGCATACATGGCCGACATGGGGCCGTAGGAAAGGCCCAGCCCGATGGTCAGGACGAACAAAGCAACTCCGTAGAGCACTATGTTCCGGGTATCGATCAAGGCAAACATCGGGATCATCCAGACGAAGACCAACGAGTAACCAATCAGGAACGTCTTCACCCTGCCGATCTTGTCCGAGATCCAACCGCCCACCATCGTAAAGATCAGCCAGCCAAACGAGGCGATAGTTGTTGCCAGCAGAATCTGCGGCGTGGGCATCTGCAGCGTCCGGGTGGCGTAGGAGATGAAGAAGGCAATCAGGAGGTAGCCGGCTGCATTGTTGGCAATGAAGATGAGGGCTGCGAGGAGTACTTCCTTCTTGTTTTTGCGGAAGAGCTCACCCAGGGGCGCCTTGCTTGCTGCCTTGCGCTCCGCGATTTCCTTGAAAACCGGGCTCTCGCCAACGGCTCGGCGGATCAGGTAGCCCACCACGATCAGGACCACGGAGAGCAGGAACGGCACCCGCCAGCCCCAGGCAGTGAACTCCTCTGCGGACATGCCCGTACGGAGGAAGAAAAGAAGGCCTGTAGCCAGGATCATGCCGATGGGCACACCGATCTGTGGGTAGGCACCGAACAGCCCTCTCTTATTGACAGGTGCGTGCTCCACTGCCATCAGGGCCGCTCCGCCCCATTCGCCGCCAGCCGAGAAGCCCTGGACAATACGCAGGAAGATCAGCAAGACCGGCGCCCAGAGTCCGATTGACGCGTAGGTCGGCAGCATTCCGATCAGCGCCGTCGCCGCACCCATCATGATCAGGGTCATCACCAGTACTGCTTTACGTCCCACCCGGTCACCAAGGTGTCCGGCAACGAAAGCTCCGAGAGGCCGGAAGAGGAAGCTGATGCCAATCATGGCAAAGGAAAGAATCTGTGCCAGACCTGGATTGGAGTTCTCCAACGGAGTCAGGAACAGCGGCGCCAAGAGCGTGGCCGTGAGCTGGGCAAAGATGAAGAAGTCGTACCACTCGATGGTGGTACCCACCAAGGTCCCGGCGAGGACCCTGCGTTCCTCGCGTTTGGTGCTGGGTCCTGACGAAGAGTCGACAGTGGAAGTTTCGGTCATTGGAACTCCATGGGGTGAGAGTGACTGGTCGGTACGTGCCTTGCATTAACCGACAGAACGGTCAGTTAGGAAAGCGTACTACAGTCTGTGACCCAAAGCACAGACCCCTGCCCGTCCGGTCACCATAGAATGATTCGCATGAATCCCCACAGCGACGTCAAGGGCACCCCGGAAACAGCGGCGCAAGTTCCGCCGTCGCAAACCCTCTCACGGGGAATCCGGGCGCTCGAGATTCTCGCGGCCGCCGAAAGGCCCCTGACCATCGCAGAACTGACCGAAGCGCTCGGGGTGCACCGCTCCGTTGCCTACCGCATTCTGCGCACCTTGGAAGACCACTCCCTGCTGGTCCGCGACGACTCCGGACGCGTCCAGCCTGGCCCCGGGCTGGCTGTGCTGGCCAGCGGAGTGTCCCGGAACCTGCAAACAGCAGCCTTGCCCGAGCTCACGCAACTGGCCAACTCGCTGCACATGACCGCCTTCGTTGCGGTGTGGGATCACCAGGAATGCGTCACGCTGGTGACCGTCGAACCCCGGCACACCGGCGCCGCCCTGGCGCAACACCCCGGCAGCCGCCACCCCATCAGCACAGGCGCCCCCGGGATAGCCATCCAATCCACCATGACCGAAGGACGCTGGCAGCAAGTGGGCGCGGGCATACCCTACCGGGCCGAAGCGCACGAGGCCCGACGCGTTGGATACGCAACCAGCCACGACGAAGTCATCGCCGGGCTGTCCTCCATCGCGGCCCCCATCCGGGTTCCGGGCGGCCGGCCGGCCGCGATCGCCGTCGTCTACATCCGCCTGGACCAGGACGCCGACGCCGTCGGCAAGGCGCTGGCCGCCAGTGCTGCACGGATCGAAAGCCAGCTGGCCTGAACCCCTTTCCCTGAACCTTTCCTTTCTCGTCAAGTGACGTGCCGCACAGCACAAGACGACCGCCGCTGCACAGCGAATACTCGAAGGAGGACCGGACGCACCGTCCGGTCCCTTTTTCGAGCACGAGAAGGAAACCATGAGCCTGAATCTCCTTGACACCTCCAACTGGCTGCCACTGGACGGCCTCGCCCCCGGCTTCGACGCCAACAAGGCCCCGACCGTGCAGGACCTGGCAGGACAAGAATTTTGCCTCCGGGGTGACGGCGGTCCCATGACGTTCAGCTTCGACGACGAAGAAGTTCAATGGGCCGCCGCCGGTCAGGCCGGAACCTCCACCTACGAGGCCTTCCTGGTGGCCGAGGAACTGTACTACGCCCAATGGCAAAGCCTGCAGGAGCCGGAAATCGCAATTTCGCTGGTTCTGGACCTCGCACACGGCAGGGCCCTTTACGTTGGCGCCACCTTGGGCAGGGCAACTCCCTCCAGCGTGGCCGTCCACCATGATTTCCGCCCCGGGGCGCTCGATGGACACAGCGTCACAGGTACGGAAATCGCCGAAAGCCGTGCACTCATCGGCCGCCGCGTCGAATGGGCCTACAGCGAATCCCACGCCTACGAGCACATCTACCTCAGCCCCACCTGGTACACGTGGCAATGCCTGGCAGGCCCGGAGCGCGGCTTGGCGGATACGGACTCCAACACCGTGTTCCAGATCCGCCCCGGAATTTTCGTGTTCACCTGGCGCGAGAAGGTCATACCGTGCGGCTCCGTCACCATCGCCGACCACCGCGATCCCAATGCCATCAGGTCCCACGGCAGCCTCTTCGGCTGGGACGAAGCAGGCACGGACCCCGTGCACTTCACCTTCGGTGCACACGGACGCCTACTCAGCATCACCCACCACACGCCGGAACTGAACCCGGCCAAGGGTATGTAACGCAACGGAAGAAGCCCCGGCGAGAGCATGAACTGCCCGCCGGGGCTTCCTTTGGCTGGAGAAGGTGTCAGTCGTCTGCCCCGTGGCCGATCCGGGCATAGAGGGCCGGCTGCGAGCGCCGAAGGCGCAAGCCCCAAATGACACCCACAACCCCGGGCAGGAGTACCAGGATCGGCAAGACAAACGTGGCCGCAGTCGATTCGGCCTGTCCCAGCAGGACGTTGAAGTTCGCCATGATGAGTACAAGGACAACGGTAAGAAGCACAAAGCCCAGGCCAGGAGCGATCACCCTTACCCACAGGCTGGCCCCGTGCTGCTGTCGGCGGAAGAAACCGATCACAGCCACGGACACCACGGTCATGAGCAGCACCAGCCCCATGGCACCGCTGTTGGTCAGCCAAGTGAACATGGTCAGTACGGGGTACAGTTCACCGAGTTCGGAACCTGCACCTGCAATCGCGAAGCCAAGCGTAACGACGACGGCGATCACCGTTTGCGCCAGCGAACCGGCGAACGGTGCCCCACTTTCCGCCCGCACCTTGGCGAGCGCCGACGGCAGGACGCGCTCGCGGCCGAGGGAGAAGAAATAGCGCGCTACGGCATTGTGGAAACTCACGAGTGCGGCGAAAAGGCTGGTGACAAAGAGGACCTGGGCGATGTCGCTGAGCAGTAGGCCCCCGTGCATGCCAAGGAAAGCGAAGATCATATCCGGCCCGTTGGCAGTAGCCGCCTCGACCACGGCAGACGGTCCTGCCCCTACGGTCATTGCCCAAGCGGAGACTGCATAGAACACCGCAATGATTCCCACAGCGGCAAACGTTGCCCTTGCGACCGTTCGTTTGGGGTCCTTGGAT
The DNA here is from genome assembly GCA_031179305.1 of Paenarthrobacter sp. Taxonomy (GTDB): domain Bacteria; phylum Actinomycetota; class Actinomycetes; order Actinomycetales; family Micrococcaceae; genus Arthrobacter. The sequence continues at coordinate 49,270 of JAPSHX010000002.1, forward strand.
TCTTCACCATAAATAGCAGCGGATTCAAAGCCCATGAAGGCGGCTATTCCAAAGGAGAGGACTGCGCCGATCCCGGGAACAAAGAGGCTTTCGGGGCTGAAACTCACTGCACTGATGCCTTCCGGAGCCACAGCCAGGCTGACGATGTCGTACACGATCACCACCAGGAATTCGAGGGCCACAAGGACACCAAGCACCTTTGCGGACAGGTCCACCCTGTTCACACCCAACCATCCGACGATTGCAATGCAGGCGAGCACCGGGATCCACCAGGGAACGCTGATGCCAAGCCGCGCGGACAGGAGTGAGGAGACCGTGAAACCGAACAACCCGTAGATGCCCACCTGCATCAGGTTGTAGGCCATGAGTGCAATCAGCGATGCCCCCACACCAGCGGGCCTGGAGATGCCCTGCGCTATGTAGGCGTAGAAGGCGCCCGCGTTGGTGACGTAGCGGCTCATTGCCGCGTATCCCACGGCGAACAGCGCCAGGATTCCGCCCAGAATCAGGAATGACAACGGCACCCCGGTCACGCCGGTTACCGCGAAGGTGGTGGTCACGCCTCCCGCCAGCACGGTCAGCGGTGCGGAGGCCGCGATAATCATGAAGGTCACTGCCGGTACGCCGAGCCGCCTTTTGGTACCGACTGTTCCGGCGGTCCTGCCCTTGACGGGGTTATCCACGCTCATAGTGTGCTCCTGCCTCGGTGCCGCGGGAGATTGCACGGCACGGTGTCTGTCATTCCGCAATCTTCCACCGCAGGGAGCGTGCGTGACTTGTCTCACACGGCAGGGAATTTGTCGCTGCACGCAAGCACGGCGGCACGTTGGCCTCGGTGTAGAATCGTGGGCAAGCTCGCGTCCGCGTTATCGGCATTACAGCCCACGAGGCAACGGCGCCCGCGGGCCATTGAAAGGGAGTTTGATGACCGTCGCGGCTGATACGGGCCCCGCAACCGTGGAAACCATCGTGGCGGAGTCGTTCCAGGAGTGGAGCAGGGCAATATCCACTTCCTTTGTGCCCCTGTTGGCAACGGGGCCGCGCAGTTCTTCACTCCAGGGAGCAACCTTCCACGGAATCATGCGTTCTCGAGTCCTGGGGCAGATCTCCGTAGTGGAGATTACTGCCGGGCCCCATACGGTCATCCGCACTCCGGAGCTGATTGCAAAGTCCACAGGGCGTTTCTTCAAACTCAGTATTCAACTCGCTGGATCGGGCCGCCTGGTTCAGGACGAACGCGAAGCCGTGTTGCGTCCCGGCGACCTCTCCATCTATGACACCTCCCGCCCGTATCAGTTAACTTTCGACGACGACTTCCGCACCTTGGTGCTGATGTTCCCGCACGTTCTACTGGACCTGCCAGCCGAAGCCATGGGCCATGTCACCGCCTTGCGCATTCCGGGCGACGAGGGCCTCGGCGAATTGATCAGCCCCTTCCTGGTGAAACTGGCTGACAACCTTGAAGCCCTTTCGGGCACAAATGGCCTCCGATTGGTACACAATGCCTTGGATCTGGTGACCACACTCTTCAATGGGGAACTGGACCAGTTGATCGAGACCGGCCGGGATCCTCACCTCCTGTTGCTGGGCCGCATCCACGATTACATTGAAGCCAACCTCGGTGACCCCGAGCTCTCTCCCGGAACCATCGCGGCAGCCCACTACATTTCGACGCGGCACCTGCATGATCTCTTCCAGGAAATCGGGACTACCGTGGCTTCCTCCATCCGGCAACGACGACTCGAACGATGCCGGCGCGACCTCAGGGACCCGGTCCTGGCGGACCGACCAGTCACTGCCATCGCCGCACGATGGGGGTTCACCGACGCCGCCCATTTCAGCCGGATCTTCCGGGCGGCATTCGGGAACTCCCCCACCGGTTACCGCAACAGCCACTGACGGTTCCCTGCAACGGGACCCCGCCGGTCGCCGTCGAACCCTGGCTAGGCGGCCGCCGTCGGGGCCGTCCCTTGGTCCGTGAGGGCAGCCATCTCATCCAGCATGGCTCGCAGCAGCCGATCCTCCAACGGGGCGAAATCAGGATCACCCGCACGGTTGACCAGTTCCCCCGGGTCGGCGTGGTGATCGTACAGTTCGGCGCTTTCCGTGCCGAAGTAGCGCGTCAAACGACCCTCAGCTGTGATCACGGTTCGCATTCGGACCGGTCCCGGAAGTCCCTCCAAGCCGAATGGTTGTTCCTCCTCCACCAGCAGCGCGTCACGATGATGTTCAGTGTCCCCTTGCAGTAGTGGCACGAGCGAGCGGCCTTGGATTCCCCGATACCCCTTGGAGCCAGTGAGCTCAAGAAGCGTTGGGGCCAAATCCGCGCTCGAAACCAAGGCTCCTGTGCGCCGCGGCGGGCTGCCGGGAAGGTGCATCAGCAAGGGAACATTGGTCACTGCGCGGTAGTGGACAAAGTGCTTCAGCATGAGGCCATGGTCCCCGAACAAGTCCCCATGATCGCTGGTGAACACCACAATGGTGTCCTCGGCCAGGCCTTGGTGATCCAACTCGTCGAGTATCCGGCCAATGTGCTCGTCCATCATCGTAATGAGGCCGTACTGGGCGGCAGCGGCAAACCTGTACTGTTCGTCCGTGGCCGCCCACGTCATGGTTGGGTCCGCGTTTGGCTCACCGCGGTGTTCCATCATGTCCCTCACGTGGGCCGGCGAAGCCGAGTGGTCTTGCAAAAAGCCAAGCGGGAGTGGCAAGTCCAAGGGATTGTAGAGGTCCGAGTAGCCTGCCGGCGGCGAGAACGGGTGATGGGGGTCCGGGAAGGACACAAACATGAAGAATGGCTGGTCTTGGCCGGCAGCATCCTTCAAGTGCTCGATTGCTTTCTCGCTAACATAGCTGGTGGGGTGCACATCAGCGGGGATGGCCGTCTGGTACACCTGATCCCACCCGTTGTACTTACTGGACGAATTTCCCGGACCTCCCAGCGTTTCCGGGTCGACACCCCGTTCGCGGGCCCAGTGGACGTAGTGGCCACCGGGCCGGTCCCCATGGCCGATAACAAGGTCTACGTGCTGGTAGCCGTAGTAGTCGGAGGGGAGCGCAATGAAACGTTCATCGTGGGCGTCGCGGTTCTCCCATTGGTCCCACCCCGGGGGAAAGCCCTGACGGCGAGCGTCGGCAATCCCGGTGTCCAACAGCAAAGGGTCGGTGGCCCGGATCTCCTCGGCCTGGTGAGGCTCAAACTCCCACCCCATGTTTTGGTGGTGCAGCTTGCCCACGCCAACGGTTCGGTAGCCTCCCGCAGCCAAGGAACCTGGAACGGTCTGCGTCAGCGGATCAAGGGTGATGCCGTTGCACCGCGTCCCGTGTGCAGAAGGCCACCTTCCAGTCATCAGGCTGGCACGGTTGGGCATGCACGTGGGATTCGCAACCGTCGCGTTCTCGAAAACAATGCTCTTGGCAGCGAGTGCGTCCAGGTTTGGCGTCTTGACTGTGGGGTTGCCACCGAAACCCAGGTGGTCGGCCCGGAGCTGGTCGGCGATGATAAACAGGACGTTGGGCCGCCGAATGCCGGCTGTCCGGCGCTGCCCCGTCATGCGGGCCTCTTGATGAGGGACAGCACTTCGGTGCGTTGCCGGGCGAAGTCCGGCAAGGATCGTGTGGTGATTTGATCTCGCGGAGCAGGCAAGTCCACGTCCACCACCTTGAGGACGCGGGCAGGCCTGGAACCCAGGACCACCACACGATCCGCGAGGTAGACTGCTTCATCGATGTCGTGGGTCACCACCAGGATGGTCATGTTGAAGTCCTTCCGGATCTTCAAGCACAGGTCCTCCAAGTCAAAGCGGGTCTGCGCGTCCACCGAGGCGAAGGGCTCGTCCATGATGAGGATCTCGGGCCGGTACGCCAGCGCCCGGGCGATCGCCACGCGTTGCTGCATGCCTCCCGACAACTGCCAGGGGTACTGGTTGTCGGCATGGGACAGGCCGACGGCGGCCAGGGCACTGTCGCAGCGCTCCTTCAGTTCCGCCGCGGGCAACTTGAGGTGCCGTAGGGGAAGGATCAGGTTCTTCCGGACAGTGAGCCATGGCATCAGCGACCGGTTGTAATCCTGAAAGACCAAGGCCATTTCCGGAGGTGGGCCGCTGATGGTCCGGCCGTCAATGGACGCCCTCCCACTGCTGGCCGGATGAAGCCCTGCCAAGCACTTCAGAAGCGTCGTTTTTCCAACACCTGAAGGACCTACGATGCACACAACTTCGCCGGCATCGACCGTGAAGGTGAGGTCTTCGATGACCGTATGCGATTTTTCGCCGCTGCCATAGGTCTTGGCGAGATGCGCCACGTCCAGCCGCGGAGTGGTCGCACTGATGCGGGTTTCTGGTTGCTGTGCCATGGTGGACTTTCTGTTTCGGATGGGAAGAGTCGGGGCCTGCCGCGCGCTCATGCTGCACGCGCCATGCGACGGGACCCGATGTACCAGGACAAAACCTTGCGCTTAAGCAGGCTGAACAGGATGTTGACCAGGAATCCAATGACTCCCAGGAGCAGGATCCCGGCCCACATGTCAGCGGTCATAAAGCTCTGCTGAGCCAGCAAGGTCATTGCCCCAATACCTTGCGAACTGCCCAGCATCTCGCTAGCGATCATCACGATGAAGGCCACTTGGAGGCTCACCTGCAGTCCTGAGAAGATCTGTGGCATGGCCGCTGGCAGGAGGACATTGAGCACCCGTTCCTTTCGGCTCAGCCGGTAGACCCTGGCGACGTCCATGAGGTCGTTGCTGACGCTCCGAATGCCGTCCACTGTTGCGATCATGGTGGGAAACAAAGCCGCCAGAGCGATGCTGGTCACGCGCATCTGGGTACCGAAGCCGATGAGGGAAATGAAGATCGGGACCAGAGCCACGGGAGGAATGCCCCGGAGGAAGTGGATTAACGGATCGATCATCCAACGGACCGGAGGAAGCAGTGCCGTGGCAAACCCGAGGCCAATTCCGGCCACCGCTGCGATGGCAAACCCGACGAACAGGTTTCCCAGGCTGAGAAGGACATCAGACTGAAAGTGCTCAAAGAGCCATAGCTCTTGGAAACGGACAAGGATGGTTTGGAGCGGCGGGAAGAAGGGATCAGTGGAGTTGGCGGACAGGAACCACCACGCCGCCAGCAACAAGACAGGCGTGCCTGCCCCGATCACCCAGTTTCGTATTTTGACGTTTCTCATCAGGGCACCACTTCCCGGTAGGACTCATGCCAGTGCAGGACCCGGCGCTCGGCCAGCCGGGTGGCACCTTGGAACAAAAGACCCAGGACGCCGAGGACAATCACCAATGCGTAGAGACTGGCGTAATCACCCGCCGCTTGGGCTTGGTAGATGCTCTGTCCGAGGCCCGGACCACCGCCAAGGAGGCCCGCCACGACGGTGACCACCAAGGCGGCAGGAGCTGCCACCCGCATCGCCGTGCCGATATAGGGCATGGCGCTGGGCAGCACCACCCGGGCCAGGATTTCCCCCTCACGCATGCCATAGGAGCGGGCCGTGTCACGTGCCACGGGATCCGTGCCCTGCACACCATCTACGGTTTGCATGACGATGGGGAGCAAGCACCCGAATACCACCAGGAAGAGCGACATCTCAGCAGTTGGACCCAGGACCAGCACCGCGAGGGGGAGGACGACGATCGGCGGTACTGGTTTGAGGAATTCCAACACTGCCAAAGTGGCGTATCGTACGGATTCGAAGCTGCCCACGAGTAGTCCGATGGCCACTCCCGCCAAGGCCGCTAAAGCCAACGCCAGAAGTGCGATCCCAATGGTGGCGCCAAGGGCCGACCAGAACGTGCCCGTCCCCAGAGTGCTGGTGAGGGTACTGAAAACCGTGGTGGCCGGTGGCAGGGCGTTGCCTGCTACCTTGGCGGTGGCGAGAACCTGCCAGATAACCAGGGCTCCGGCAATACCCAAGGCGCTGAACGCATAGGGGCGGATGGATGCTTTCATGATGAATCTCCCATGTCGCTTATGGCCTACTCGCCGAAAATTACGTCAGCCGGCAGCTTCACAGGTTCACTCAGGAAGCCAAGGTCAGCAAGGTTCTTGTTGGCCCGCTCAATGTCTTCGAGGCGTACCTCTTCCGGCCAGTAATTCACGGCGCCGGACTTCACCACCTCCAGCGGAGTCTTGGTGATTTCGGCACTGAGCTGTTGTGCTTCTTCGATGTGGCCGTTTGCGTAGGCGTTCGCCTTGTAGATTGCGGCCTTGAAACCCTCCAACGCCTTCTCCTTGGACTTCACCGTGTTCGCCCCCGATACCCAGAGGCCGATCGCGCCCTGCTCGAAGAACTCGACGCCGGGCGAGGCCAGAAGCCTGTTGCCCTCTGATGCGGCCTTGGACGTGAACGGGGCAACGAGGGATGCGGCATCGACTCGTCCGGAATTCAGGGATTGAAGTGCCGATGACGGATCCAGGACCATCCAGTTCACCTTGGCGGGGTCGCCGCCGTCGTCCTTGACAAGCTTGCTTACCGTGACCTCCAGCTGTGCCTTGCGGGCCGGAACACTAACGCTCTTTCCTTCCAGATCCTTAGGCCGGTTGATAGTGGACGCCTGCTGCACGAGGAGTCCGGTGTCATCCACGCGGTTGAGGTCGGCCCCCTCGCTGGCGCCGTCCTTGTAGCCATCGGCCGCGGCGATAATCTTGAGCGGCACATTCTGGCTCAGCGCATTCAAGAGCGGAATGGAAGGGGTATAGGTGACGTCAATCTGACCACTCTGGGCAGCTGCGATACCGGCCGGAGGATTGGCGATGACAGAAATCTCGACGTTGAGACCCTGCTCCTTGAAGTAGCCTTTGTCAGCTGCGAGGCGGATACCGGCGTCGGAACCGATGCCGATGGTTCCCACCTTGAGGGTGGTGGTCCCATCGGCGGCGGGGGCGGCGGCCGGACCCGCCCCGCCGCCGCAGGCTGCCAATGACATGGACAAAACTGCGGCCAGGGCCAGGGGAATAGTGCGTCGCATATGGTGCTCCTTGAATCACGAATGGTTGGAACGGGAGGGAATGGTTCTAGCTGGTGGATTGGTGGACTGTGCGGCCACCGCTCAGGGTGAGCCTGACCTCTGAGTCGAGGATCTTTTCGATCTCCTCGTCCACGGGCCAGGGGCTGGAGAGAACGCACAGATCTGCTGCCATGCCTGGTGTCAGGGCACCTTTGAAGTGCTCGGCATGGTCCTGCCAGGCGGCGTGGATGGTCATGGCAGCCAACGCCTGCAAGCCGGTGATCCGCTCGGGGTCCTGCGGATTGCCTGGGCTGGACCGAGTCGCCCGGCGGACGGCTGCCACCACTGTGCGCCGCCAATCCGCACTGGTTACGGGGGCGTCCGAAGCCAGGTTGAAACGAACTCCGGCCTTTAGCGCTGACTTAAGGGGCTGGTGTCGGGAGAAACGGTCCTCCCCCAACACTTGACGCATGATGTCGCCGGCTTCCTGGCGGATCAGTGGGTTGGTGCTGTAACCGATGCCGTGGGATGCCATGGTGCCCAGTGTGCCGGGATCCCCGAATGCCCCATGGATGATGTAGTGGCGGTTCCCTGATGGCCTTTGACGCTCCTTGGAATCGTCAGTCGCCGCAACAATGGCCTCCACGGCCGCGGCTGTGGCCGCGTCCCCTGTGGCGTGGACCCCGGCCTGCAGCCCCGCGTCACTGATCAGAGCCAGTATCCTGTGCAGCTCCGCAACCCTGTCGGCGTCGTTGGCCCCTTGGATCACCAAGCTGCCGTGCGTACAAGCTGTTCCGTAAGGTTCACTCATCCACGCGGTGCCGCTGCGGGGAATGCCATCCGCGAAGATCTTGACCCCGGCGATCCGCAACTGCTCAGGATTGATGCCGCGGTTCACGTACGTCCGGGCCAGTCCACTTCCCAAGCCCGTTTCAACAGCATGGGCATTGGCTCCCCCGGTCCCGGCGAAGAGCATCAGGACGTTTATTCTTAGCGTAAGTTCGTCCTCGGTGGCGAGGTCGCCCAGCAACTCAAGCGCCGCCGTCGAACCGGCACCGTCCATGAGTCCTGCACTTGCAGGACCCAGGCCAGGATCCGTAAGTGAAGTGATACCGAGCGAGTGCAGGTGCTCCTGCAACGCCAGCAAGGCGGGTCGCAGCGTGGAGGCCGGAACCGGCGGCATGGCGCGGGAGAGAAGTTCCATGGCTCCGTCTTGGAGCAGCCCCGTAGGGTTGCCGTCAGCGGTTCTCGCCACGACGCCGCCGTCGACGTCCGCAGTTGCGGCGTCAATCCCGGCCCTTCGCAACGCTTCCCTGTTGGCCAGTAGCTGATGTCCGGTGCTGTCAAACGCCACCACGGGCGTGCCGGGTCGCGATTCGAGCAGGAAGCCCTTGGCCGGTCCCAGCAACGCCTCGTCCCAGCCATGGGCGCGGACCCAGCCGTCCTCCCCCGGCAGGGCGGACTCAACGACGTCGACGACGGCCGCCCAGTCCGGCGCCGCTGCCGGCTCCAGGCGCACATAGCCAAAGGCGGCCATGGCGGCCGATACGAAGTGCAGGTGGGCATCGTTAATGCCCGGAATGACAGCCCCACCCGCGGCATCTATAACCTGCGTGTCGGGGCCAATCGACTGGCTCACATCTTCGTGGCCCAGCGCTGCAACGCGCCCGCCCTTGACGGCGATGGCATCGCTCATGCGATGCGGCTGCGCCGGGTCCATTGTGTGGACCGAGGCATTCATGATCACCAAGTCGGCGAAATCTTCCATCGGTTCTCCTCAAGTCACCGCATCCAAATGTGATGCAGACAACGTTCCTGAAAGAAGTATGTCGCCTGACTGGGTCACTTGACTAGGTTTTGGCGTAAAATTCTTTTGGAGGACTTTTTCGACCCCCGGCACGGCCATGAGGACGACACGGCGGATAGAGCCTACGATCGATGAGACCGCTGAGCTGGTGAACCGGATCACGGGTGATGGAGCGAGTCACAGGTGACTTGAAGAGAGAGGTGAATGAATGGCCAGGGTTCCCGCAGAGGAAAGGCGGCTGCAATTCGTCGAGGCCGCAGCAAGGGTGATTGCCCAAGACGGCCTTGCCTCTGCGACGACACGTCGAATCGCCAGTGAGGCCGAAGCCCCACTCGCGGCATTGCACTACTGCTTCCGGAGCAAGGACGAGCTCCTTGAAGAGGTGTACAACTTCCTCAGCAGGGACTACGCCAAAGCCTTGGAGCCCGTGATTGATCCGGGCATGGGATTGCGCCACATGGTTGGCGCCCACGCGCGTCGTATCTGGAGCCGCATGTTGGAAAACCCGCATGAGCAGGTCACTACCTTCGAACTGTTGCTTCGGCGCTTCCGCGTGGAAGCCGACGACCAGCCACAGGCATTGCTCATGAACCGTTCGATGTATGACGGCTGGGTCAGTTCAACCCTGGAGCTGTTCCGCTCTGCTGCCGAGGCTGCCGGCGAACCTGTCCCCGACAACCTGGAGGACATCACGCGCTTGTTCATTTCGGGGATCGACGGCATCAGTATGCAGCATTTGGCTGATCCCGACGAAGAACGCTCACTGCGGTTGGTGGAACTCATGGCCGCGTCCCTCGCCGGGGCGCTCAGCTACGCCTGAGGCTGTCGCTTCATCACCAAGGACGTAACAACACCCAGCAGCAAAAGGCCGGCAGCAGCCGCCATTGAAACCACGAATGCCGCGCTTGGGCCTTGCGTTTCAGCCAATTGACCGGCCAAATACGAGCCCAGCGCTGTTCCAGCCACGATTCCGCTGGCGAGGGCCGTCATCACCGTTGCCATGCGCCCTGCCGGCGCCACCACGCCGCCGATGCTGAAGACGGTCACCATCACGGGACCCACGGGAATGCCCAGTATCAGCAGGACAAAAACCATGGGCCAGATTCCCGCCGGCAAAAGCAGCAAAAGGGACAGAACGGACATCGCGAGCGCTGCGGCAACCCAACGGGAAGCCAAGCTGAACCGTTGCGGCCAGAACGCCACGGACAGCGCAGCTACGGCGGAGCTAAGGCCCATCACTGCGTACAGGAGGCCAGCGATCTCGGCAGTGGCGTACTGCGCGGAGAAGGCACTTAGCGCGTTTTGGGTCGCACCAAAGAACGTCCCCATGCACACCATCGCCACCACAGGAACGGCCACCACAGCCCCGGCCCAGCGGTTACGCCGTTCTGGGGTCACCTGGGTGGTTTGCCCTCCGGGAGGCACGACGCCGGCACTTGCCTTCCGAGGTGCCGGTACAACGGCCAGCTGGCTGGGATGGATCGCAAAAGCAGGAACCAACGTAATGGTCATGACTGCTGCCAAGGCGAGCGGCAACCAAGGAGCCACCATGCTGGCCAGGACACCCACCAGGGCAGGGCCCAGGACAAAGGTGATTTCGTCCGCGGTGCCTTCATAGGACAGCGCGGTGTCCAAGTCAGCCCGGTTGGCCGCGACGCTTCGCCCTCCAGTGGTTGACGACGGAGATAGGTTTCGGGTGGTCAGCGCCATCCATCGTACGCGGGCCATGGGACCCACCTGAGGGCAGCTGGCTCCTGCGAGGAAAGCTGCAATGAAGACGCCAACTGCGTCGGCCACCGAGCCGTAGCCGGGAGTGAGGTAGGCCGCGGCAAGGAGCCCCGCAACGGCAAGTGTGTTGATGACAGCTGCCACGAGGAGCACGATCCGTTGTCCGGCCCGGTCAGCCAACGAGCCGAGGACGGGAGCACCCAACGCCGAGCCGATGCCCACCGCTCCGGCCGCCATGCCGCCGATCGCATAGGAGTGGCTGACTGCAGTGACCAGTGTCAGGGTGCCGACGGTGAGCATGGCCAGTGGAAGCCTGGCGAAAAGGCCCAGGGGAAGGAAACCGGGCCCCGCCAGTTCGGGAAGCCGCGCGAAGCGGCCCGGCAGGCGTGACGGGCGTGCGGGAGCCGATGATAAAGGCTGTGAAGCTACAGAAGATTTTTCCATTAATCCGGGTTCGCTAAAGTGTGCGCATCGTCCCTCCTCCCGATGCGCGCGACCCGGTGTAACGGGTTAAGTCTATCGGATACCTGTCAGACGGGTACGGCGTCGGCAATCTGCACGCTGGAACCGTGCCTGCCCTTTACCACTTGAAGCTGGCTGGTGATGCGTTGCTTCATCTCCCCAACGTGACTGACGAGGCCAACTACCCGGCCGCCGTCGCGCAGTCCTTCCAGGGCGTCCATCACTTGTTCAAGGGCTTGTTCATCGAGACTGCCGAAGCCTTCGTCAACAAACAGCGTCTCTATGTCCACGCCGCCAGCCTCCTGCTGGACAACATCGGCCAGGCCAAGTGCCAATGACAACGACGCCATGAAGGATTCGCCGCCGGACAACGTGGAAGTGTCCCGGCGTTGTCCAGTCCATTCGTCTACGACTTCAAGACCGAGACCGGATTTCGCTCCCCTGGCAGCTTTGGCGTCCGTATGTTTCAACGTATATCTGCCGTCGCTCATGGCCACCAGCCGCTCCGAGGCGGCGATTGCCACTTGTTCCAGCCGTGCAGCAAGGACATAGGTGTTGAGGCTCATCCGATAGCTGTTGTCACCCGATCCCCTCACGGTGTCGGCCAGCTGAGCAAGCATGTGCGCCCGGGTCCGCGGTTCGCTTCCGGCTTGCGCCAAGGTGTGGTATTCCCTCCGCAACCGGGCAACAGCGCCCGCCGATTTTTCGGCCAGGCCCGCAGACAAAGCCTTGGCCCGCGCAGTATCTACGGCATTGGAAGCAATCACCTTCGATTCAGCAAGTTCGGCTCCTCCCAAGGGAAGTTCGCCTATGCTGGCTTCCTTGGCGGCAAGGATCAGGTCCTCACTGGCAAACAACTCATCCAGACGCGATGATTCGGCGTCGAAATCCGCCAAGTCTTTCTCAAGGCCCACAACATCGGCTGGTGCGAGGATTTCCCGGCGGGCGTCGTCAGCGGAGCTGAATCCGGATTTCGGCAGGGCTTTTTCAAGCGACGCTGCGGCGTCTCCCCGGGCTTGTTCTGCTCGCTCCATTTCGCGGGCTGCATCCACCGCTGCTTGAAGAAGCTCCTGCTCAACCATGAGTGCTTCCAACCGCTCGCGCAGGCTCGGGAAGTTGCCTTTCAAACCAGCCAGATCCGTTTCAAGGGCAACACATTGCTCCTGAAGCAGGTGAACGGCGGATGACGCGTGGGCCGCCGCGCTCACGGACGCGTCGTGGTCTTCCTGCACCAGAGCGATGCGCTTGGTGAGGGCTTCCTGCCGGCCGCGAAGCTTCTCCAGCGAGCCTGCCGCTTTTCGTGCCGCCACGGCAGCTACCTCGGCTGCTCCCCTTTTGGCCTCCGCCTCAGCAGCATCGGTTGAACCTCCCTGGGCAACCAATCCTGCAAGCGCCTGAGCAGCGGAGGAAACTTGCTCGGCGAGGAGCCCCAAGGATTTTTCGCTGGCCTCGAACCGTTCCTTGGCTTCTTCCTCCTCCTGGGCAAGGGAGAGTGCTGATCGCACAGCTTCGGCGGGGTGGGGGTGTTCTTCACTTCCGCAAACGGCGCACGGCTTACCGTCTTCCAGTGCCGCGGCCAGTTCCCCTGCTGCGTTGGCTAAACGCAGTTCGCGGACGTCGAGCCACTGCTGCCGGAGGTCCTGTGAAGCGGACCGGGCTTGGAGGTGCTTTCCGGTAATTTCATCCAACTCGTTGGCGGCCGTTTCATACCTGGCCACAATTCCAAGCAGCTCGGTCGCAGCCTCAGCATCCCGTTCCAGTTCTGTCAGTTGGCCTGCCAAAGGCTCGAGGGGCTGGATCTGCGACTCCACAGTGGCCACGTCGTCGCGCAACTGTTCCAGCACGGACGCCGAAGCCTCGGCAGCGGCTTGATGTTCCGCCGTTTGACCACGTTTGGCCGCAAGGCGCGCCGTGATCTCTTCCAAACGCTGCTCATCGGGCAGCCTGGCCTCCAGGACTGCGCTGCTTGCCTTTACGCCTTCCAAGGCAGCGGCGGTGTTAGTTGCCTCCAAGCCGGCCGCGGCAAGCTTCCTGCGTAGGCCTGCCGTCTGCGCAACGGCGGCCTGAAGTTTACGCTCTGCGGTATCGATCGCTTCCAGATGTCCGCTGAGGACAGCAGCGCGTCGGTGTTTTCCGAGCATCTCCTTGTTCTCCAGCGCCCGGGGGGCTGCCAATTCAAGTAGGACCCGCCGCTGCATCGCAGCGCCGAGGCGCCCATGCCGGAGCGCCTTCTCTTGCGCCATATGGAGTTGTTCCATGAGGCGGTTGGCCAAGGACTCGGCCTCAGCAGAATCGTCCAATCGGCGCTTCCATTCAGCTTTGACTTCTGCTTCGACATCTGAAAGCCAGGCCTCGGGCTCCTTTCGAGGCTCATTTTCAGCCGTTGGAGTGGATGAGGCAAGACCCAGCTGTTCGTGCTCCGATGCAACCCGGTCAAGCAGCAGCTTGAGCTCTGACGCATTCTCCTGCACGGCACGGGCAGCCTCGGCCGCTTGCTGAACGAGTTGGCGTTCAACAGCTTCAAATCGTTGCGTGCCGAACAACTTTTGCAACAGTTCCAGCCGCTCATTGGCCTTGGACCGCAAGAAAGCCGCAAAGTCGCCCTGTGGCAGCATCACCACCCGGGTGAACTGCTCCCGATCCATTCCGAGGACGTCCGTGAGCTCGGCGCCTACCTCGTCATTCCTGGAAGATTTCTCTTCCCAGCTTCCTGTGACACGTTCCCTGAGGAGGGTCTTGGCCTGCTGGGTGGTGAATCCGTTGCGGCCGCGAGCGCTGGGCCGGTCCCAAGCTGGCGATCGCGTCACTTCAAAGCGGCGCCCCCGCGCTGAGAACTCACAGACCACGCGCGGCTCCGCACTTGGCGCCGCATGGTCGCTTCGTAGCCTTTTCCCTTCCTGGCGGGCACCGGGAACGGACCCATACAGTGCGAAACAGATGGCATCCAGAATGCTGGTTTTGCCCGCGCCCGTAGCGCCATTGAGGAGGAACAACCCCTGTGCGCCCAAATGGTCGAAGTCAATGTGCTGGGGCGTAGCAAACGGACCGAAGGCTTCGATGTCCAGACGATGAATTCTCACAACTCCGCCTCCTGTAACCGGACAGCTTCGAGTGCTTCCTGCAACGCCGCTTCTTCTGCATCGCTGGCGCCGCGATCCCTGACGTGTTCCAGGAATCCACAGCAGACTCCAAGGTCGTCTTCGGCAGCAGCGAGACGATGGCTGTAGCTGGTGGAAGTCCGGGCCTCTGCACCTTGGGGATCGAAGGAGAGAACCAGCGTGTCAGGGAAGCGGCTACGCACCCTCTCCATGGCCTGCGCCGGCCGTTGTGCATCCGTCAGCGTGATTTGGCAGTACGCACTCTCCGCCCACGCGTGCTCTTCGGCGGCCAGCAGATCATCCAGCGTCCCACGCAACGTAGCCAGGGTTTTAGGGGCCTCCCACACAACTTCCTCAACAGCGATCACTCCATCGGCGTCAAGGTCCACCAGCCAGGCACCTTTGTGGTGCTTGGCCTCCGAAAATGAATAGGCCAAGGGAGAACCGGAGTACCGGACATTGGGGGCCAGCTCCTGCCGCCCATGGAGGTGACCCAGCGCGGTGTAGGCGAAGTCTTCAAAGAGATCCAACGGAACTGCGCCCAGGCCGCCGATGCTCAGGTCCCGTTCGCTTTCCGAAGTAATGCCGCCACTGGCAAAAGTATGTGCGAGGACCACAGGATAGACGGGTCCTTTTGCGCGGCGGGCCTGAACATCCTGCCGGATCCGATCCACGGCCGCCAGGGTGACATCAAAGTGGTTGGCGTTTTCAGCGCCCAGGCGCTCAGCCACGAGCCGGGGTTCAAGATAGGGAATACCGTAAATGGCAACCTGGCCGCTTCCTGTGCCGTCCTTGCCATGTCCATCAGCGCTATTTGCCTGGACTCCGAGGGGGAAGAGGATTGGCACGTCAAGGTCTTCCACCCGCGTCCTCAGGTGTACTCCCCCGCGTTCCAGCAGGCGCGAGGCAAATCCCAGCCTGATCGCGGAGTCGTGGTTGCCGCTGGTCAGGACAACCCCGGCCCCTGCCTGAGTAATGCGCACCAGGGCATCATCAAGCAGTTTGACCACATCCAGCCCGGGCAAAGCGCGATCGTAGACGTCTCCTGCTATGAGCACCACGTCAACGGACTTGGATTCAACCACCGACACCAACTGGTCCACGAAATTGCGTTGGGCTTCGAGCATGCCAACGCCGTGGAATGACCGGCCAAGGTGCCAATCGGAAGTATGAAGTAACCGCATATTCTCAAGTTAACCGGGGGCACCGACAATAAAGCGCAGGCGAGCCGTCCGCCGTCGATCCCGTAAGGTTATTTGCCCTTTTTGCCGTCGAAGAAGTCACGCGCGTCATCATTGACCGGCGCAGCCGGAACACGTCGGGAAACGTCCTCGTCAGATTTCGCAGGAGCTTCCTTGACCTCAGTTTCCTCAAGCGGCTCGTCGTTGGCATCGAAGGAGTCGTTGACCCCATCGCTGCCGCCAGTGAGGTCCTCGGCTTCGGCAACGGTGGAATGTGACAGGCCTTGGAAGCCACGGAAGGCGAGGCCGGCAAGTGCCGCACCCATCAGCGGGGCCACCCAGAAGAGCCACAGCCCCTCTATTGCCCAGGGCGAACTGAAGAATGCCTGGGCGGTTGCGCGCGCAGGGTTGAAGGGAAGGTTTCCCAGGACCTGCCCGAGCTGAAGCAGAATGGCCATTGCAAGGCCTACGGCGAAGGGGGCCATGGCAGGAAGAGCCCGGCGGCCAGCGGTCGCTCCAAGGAATACGGCAACAACGAGGGCCGACCCAAGGACCTCAACCAGCAAGACTCCTGCCATCTGCGTTTGCGCGGAAGCATGCTCACCGAAACCTGGCGCAACGACGTCAAACGCCGCCCTGGCGTCCGTAAGGACCGGCACGGTGGTCACCACGAAATAGATCAGGGCAGCCCCAACGACGCTGCCGATGATTTGCGCCGCCACATAGGCTACGGCCGCGACAGCCCGGATTCGGCCGGCAATCAAATTGCCCAAGGTGATCACCGGATTGAAGTGACCTCCGGACACATAGCCGAAAGCCAGCATCGCCACCGTCACGGCAAGGCCCGTGGCTAGAGCCACCGGCAAGGGGGCGCCACCAGGATTTGAAAAAATTCCGACTCCCACTGCGGCAACCACAACGAACATCGATCCCAAAGCTTCAGCCGACAGCCTGGCAAGAAGTCCCGGTTGGGGGTCGGGTGTGGCCTGTACAGGAGAAGTCATGTCGAGTGAGTCCTTACGGTTAGTCTGAAGGCCGGTATGACCCGCCTCGTAGCGCGCTGCAAGGTGGTCCGGCCGGGGTAATGCAGGCTCAAAGCCACTGAGTATCCTGCCAGCAGAGTCTGGACGGTTGCTGAATGCCGCCCCGGAGCCTATCCACCCAGACCCTAACCAGCCAGAACCCTAACTGCCCAGAGCAATGGCTGCGATGGCAGTGGCACCAAGGCCCATCACAGCCAGTGTGCTGACCAGGACAAGCCGGGCTGATGCCGCCGCGTTTCCGACGTGGAGTTGGCGTGAGCGAATCCAGACCACGGACGCCAGCACAATGGTGGCCAGCGCCGCCATGAGTGCGCAGATTCCTTGGTAATCAAGTCCGGGAAGGCCGGCAACGAGGTTGCCGGTGGAGGGCTCGGACGTCAGCCAACTCCGCCAAATGAACAAATCCACCACCACCAGGGAGATCAACGTCCTGCGCCATGCCAAAGTGGTGCGCTCGGGCTGCAAGCCGGGGTCTCGGACTTCCATACTTACTTACCGCGCCACCAGTATCAGCACCGCGAAGGCGAACGCCGCTACGGCAACAACAATGGTCATGAACAGCATGACCCGGGAGAACGGGAGAGCCTGATCGTTGCGCATGGCGGCTTCCATTTGCCCCCAACGGTGGTAGGAAAGTGCAGCCAGCCCCGCCCCGACCAGTGCCAGCAATACACAAAGGACCACCCGGACCGGCGTGGGCGCAATGTTCGGAGCCAGCTGGTCAACGGCAACTGCGCCGGCAAGCAAAGCCAGGGATGTGCGGATCCACGCGAGGAAGGTGCGTTCGTTGGCAAGGGAAAACCTGTAGTCGGGTGTCTTGCCTGTCCGTCGCCAAGCAGGTTCACGCAAAATGTCACTCCAAGTTTTGTCAGTGCCGGACAGCTTCCCCACCATATCAGTGGCGGTTCCCGGACGCGGTAAGTTACTGGCATGAGTGTTGAGCCTGAATCCCCCGCTGTTCCTTCCTTCGAGTCCCGTGTCAAGGGGTCACTTTTGGGAGGCGCCTTGGGTGATTCCCTCGGTTATGCAGTGGAGTTTGACTCCATCGCCGCAATTCGCGGCCGTTATGGTTCCGCCGGCCTGACGTCTTTCTCACAACTCGACGGCGGCAGCCACTTCTCGGACGACACGCAGATGACGTTGTACACCGTTGACGGCCTTGTGGAAGCGCTCGAATGGGCCAACGATGGCGTAGCCGCGGACGAGATCGCCTGCCTTTGGCTGGCCTACCTCCGCTGGCTCGCCACCCAGGACGTGGCTGTTGCTTCCTCCGCTCCCGTGCCGCAGCCGCGCTGGATCGATGCCCAGGAGGTTCTTCGTCATCGGCGTGCACCCGGAAACGCCTGCCTCAGTGGTTTGGCAACAGGGGAAATGGGAACAGTTGCACGTCCGGTCAATGCCGACTCCAAAGGTTGCGGCACGGTGATGCGTTCAGCCCCATTCGGACTCATCCCCCATATCTCACGCGAGGCCGTTTACAAGCTCAGCTCCGACGCCGCTTCGTTGACACACGGACATCCCTCGGCGCGGCTCAGCGCCGCAGCCTTTAGCCTGCTGATCCACAACATCGTGGCCGGAAGCGACATCCGCACCGCCGCAACCGAGGCCCTCAGCTATGTCAACGGCGTCCCCACTAAGGCACCCGAGCTGGCGGAGCGGCTGGAAGCCGCCCTGCAGTTGTCGATGCAGCCTGCCCCACTGGACCCGGAAGGACTGACCACAGCGCTCGGTGAGGGCTGGATTGCCGAGGAGGCGCTCGCCGTCGGGCTTTACGCTGTGCTGGCCACCAGCGGCGGAACGCCGGCAGAACACTTCCGCAATGCAATATCCGTGGCCATCAACCACAGTGGCGACAGCGACTCCACAGGCTCCATTGCGGGAAACATCCTGGGGGCCTACTACGGCGAAGACGGCCTGCCGTCCGACTGGCTCGAGTCCCTGGAAGCGCCGCAACTCATTCGTGGCATGGCGGACAGATTGCTTGCCGTCACCACCGGCTAAACAATAGCTAGATCCGGCGGAGCGTCACGTTGTTGCAAGCCTCACACACGTCCTCGGGAATGAGGCCTCGGCGCTGCAGGAAGCCAAAGATCACGCAGCCAAGGCAGAAGCCCATGAATGCTTCCAGCGAAGCCGCCACGATCAGCAGCGCCAGCAGGATCCAGGCGGCGGGCTGGAAGCCCGTAAAAAACAGCACGACGGCGGCACTCGTCAAGGCGGCACCGATACCCTGCGCGAATCGCTTGGGTGGACCGGCCACCAGCTTGGCGTGCCCGATCCGGGGCGCCAGCACCTTCACTGACAGCAATGCGAGCGGGGAGATCCGCGGCCCGAACAGCACCCGTAGCCAGAAGCCGATTGCCAGTGCCACCAAGCCCCAAACCCAGCCGGTCAACAGGGTGGCAACGGCCACCGCCACCACCAGTCCAGCTGTGATCCGGGCGGCGTATTCGTTCACCGGGTTCGGGAAAGCGAACACACTCCGCACAGTATGACCATGCAGGTCGAGTAGGTGGAGGTTACGCGCCGCCCACCATCTGCAGGAACTCGCCCTCGGACACAACCTCGATTTGCTGGCCCTTGGCATGCAGTTCCAAGACACGCTTTGCTTTGCCTGTGAGACGACCGGCTCGGAGGTCTCCTGCCACGAAGCCGTCACCAACAATCAGCACAGTAGTCCGCGCAGTAACCCGGCTTTCGGGCCGTGCGCCCATGTCCGCCGCACGCAACTTCGCCTCCGGACGGGTGATGGCGAGGTCGCCCGTAAACACCACTGTCTGGCCGAAGAGCGGATGTCCAGGCTCCGCGGCAGGGTTCGGCAGTGGGTTGGGCCCCTCCTCCGGCCAAGTCTGAAAACCAGCTGCCACGCCCAGGGCACGTTCCAGTGTGCGCTCGGCGGCACTTCCGGTCCTGGCCGCGAGTGCGGACATGGTCGCTTTGGAGAGTCCCAGCGCGGGATCGAAGGCGGGTTGCTTCGGCAGGTTCAGGCCAAGGGAAAGGTAGAGTTCGGCGATGCTGTTGGCGTTGTTCCGTCTGGCGATGTCCACCAGAATGCCGGCGCAGGCTCGGGCGTCTTCCGCGGCGTCGTGGTGGTTGACCAGGGGAACGCCTGCCTCCTCGGCGGCATACGGCAAAGAGTTGGACACCAGTGAGTAGCAGCGGCGGGAGAGCATCACCGTGCACACATAGTCGTAGGCTGGCCCCGCAAGGCCGGAAACTTCCAGTCCTGAGCGAATAACGCCGAGGTCGAAGGCTGCGTTGTGGGCGGCGAGTACGTCGTCCCCAATGAAGGCGCCGATTTCCGGGAAGAGCTCCCCGAATCGGGGGCGGCCTGCCACGTCTTCGGCGCGGATGCCGTGAATTCGAGTGTTGTGGAACTCGAAATGATCATGGTTCTCCGGCGGCCGCATGAGCCAGGAGGCTTCCTCCACTACTACGCCACCGCGGACTTTGCTGAGGCCCACCGAACACGGCGAACCCCGGAAGCCGTTGGCTGTTTCAAAGTCGATCGCCGTAAAGTCCAATGCCACTGGACAAGGTTACAGCCGGAAAAGGCCGCCCCAGCCGATTTCTGCAGCGGGGCGGCCATTCCGGCCTGCATTGTGGTCAACGTGACATTTTGGTACCTACGGAGTGGCCCTGCGCAGTGTTGTGTAGGACCCTGCTGCGAGTACGACACACAGGAGCGCAGCCCACCCGCTGATGGTGAGAGGAGTCTGCTGGGCGAACCAGTTACCAACGTGTCCCCATCCTTGGAACAAGGTTGTGAGGGCGGCAATGCCTATCAAAGCGATGGCCGTTCCCAAGGTAGAGACCAGGGTTCCAGTGGTGCCCCAGCGCTTGAAAATGGTTGCGAACCAGAAACCGATGATGAACATGAACATCATCACCACGAAGAAGAAAGCGGCAGTGGAGTACCAGGGACCGTCCGTGACCCACGGGATATTGAAGAAGTAGCCGTAGACGCCCCAACCGTTGGTTGCCTTCTCAAGGACGCCACCCACCATGTAGAGCACAGTCATCCCCAGTGCGATGAGTGAGAAAAGGCCCAGGGTTCCCAGATAAAACGCCCGCCGGCTGATGCTCAGGCCTTGGGAAAACGGAAACACCAGGGTCATGCTTTGGATTCCAAGAACCAGGAAGTACCACAGTGGGGCCTGGCTGCCGCCACCATTTTTCCCTTCGGTGACGGGTATGAGCGCAAAGATGGCGAGCGACATCAGGAAGGATGCCGCCAGGATGGTCAACGGCCATCCGATGTACGTCCACTTGTTGATCAGCTGCATTCGGGCAACTGCCATAGTCCTGCTCATCGCCTTGCCTCCATCGTGTCATCGGCGAAGTCTCCACTGTCTGTTCCTGCTGTGCCTGCCCCGGCCATGGTCTTCCGTACCACCAACTGCTGCAATGAAACCGGCGACAGCTCCAAGCCCAGTTCCTGGGCTTCGGTGCGTTCGCTGCCGCTGAGCACCTCGTCCACCGTCACGGAGGCCAAAGACCCCAGAGTTTCGCGGTGGAGGATCCTGCGGCCTGCCAGGAAGGTGTCCACCTTTTCCGCCGAACCTGAAACGGTGACAGCAGAACCTCGGATCTCCTCGGCATCGGCGTCCATGATGATCCTGCCCCGGTCGATCACCACAACGTGTTCAAGCAGGTTCGCTACCTCGTCAATCAGGTGTGAGGAAAGGATGATGGTGCGCGGGTGCGCGGCATAGTCTTCCACCAAGCGGTCATAGAACAGCTGCCGGGCCACAGCGTCCAAGCCCAAGTACGGCTCGTCGAAGAATGTCAGCTCTGCACGCGATGCGAGGCCTATGATCACTCCGACGGCGGACAGCTGTCCGCGTGAGAGCTTCTTGATCCGACGTTTTACGGGAAGCTGGAAGTCTTCGGCAAGGCGGTCAGCGAAACCCTGGTCCCAGTTCTTGTAGAAGAGAGCAGCGGAGCGGAAGGCATGCTGGGGTTGGAAGTCGTCCGGGTATTTCTGTGATTCCCGGATGAAGCAGATCCGGGACAGGACGGCGTCGTTTTCATAGGCGCTCGCGCCGAAGACGAGGGCCTCTCCGGAGGTGGCGAAGGCCTGGGCGGTGAGGATGGACATCAACGTGGTCTTACCGGCCCCGTTGCGTCCCAGCAGGCCGTAGATACGGTTGGCCGTGAGGCGGAGGTTGACGTTGTCCAAGGCGTTGAGGTCTTTGTAATGCTTGATCAGGTTACGGGCCTCGACGATGGTGTCGTTCACAGGGCCGCGCTCCTTTCCTTGTTTGTCCCGGTTTCCGTTGCAAGCCCGGAGCTGCGTTCAATCATGGAATTCAGCTGCTCTGTTGAGATGCCCAGTTTGCGGGCCTCCAAGGCGAGCGGCTTGACGTACTGCTCGAAGAACTCTTCGGTGCGGCGTGCCACCAGCTGGGCGCGCGCTCCTGTGGCAACGAACATCCCTATCCCCCTGCGTTTATAGAGAATTCCTGAATCCACCAGCAGATTGACGCCCTTGGCGGCAGTCGCCGGGTTGATGCGGTGGAAAGCTGCGAAGTCATTGGTGGAAGGTACCTGTGACTCTTCGGCCATGGTTCCGTCCACGATTCCGTTTTCTATGAGCTCGGCGATCTGCAAGAAGATCGGTTTGCTGTCATCAATCATGAGCACCACCGCCTATCTGGTTCATTACTCATGTAACTAACCATACAACCGACAAACCGAGAGTCAAGAGATAACCCGGAAAAACACGACGACGGCGGTCAAGTAGGCTTGATGGGTGATCTTTTCTGCGATAAGCGACCTTGCCGTATCCACTTTCGGGGGCGCGGGCCCGGTTTCGCCGCCTATGGCTTCGTTCCTACCGGACTGGCTGAACCCCGACGTCTTCCTCCGCGATTCACCTTTGGGACCGTGGGTGGTCCTTCTGGTCTGCGCCATTGTGTTCGCAGAAACGGGCCTCTTGGTGGGGTTCTTCCTGCCCGGTGACTCGATGCTGTTCACGGCGGGGCTCCTGGTCTCCACGGGCGCCATCGAGTTCAATCTGTGGGCCATGTGCGCCATGATCATCGTGGCTGCCATCATCGGGAACCAAACCGGCTATCTCATCGGATCCAAGGCCGGCCCGGCGATCTTTAATAAGCCGGATTCACGGCTGTTCAAGAAGGAAAATGTGGAGAGCGCCCATGCGTTCTTCGAAAAGCATGGCGGCAAGGCCTTGATCTTGGCGCGGTTCGTTCCCATCATCCGCACCTTCGTGCCGGTGATCGTGGGTGTTGCGCAGATGGACAAGCGCAAGTTCTTCCTCTTCAACGTCATCGGTGCACTCCTCTGGGGCGGCGGCGTAACCCTGCTCGGCGCTTGGCTTGGCCAGTTCGAGTGGGTTGGCAACAACATCGACATCATCTTCATCGTGATCGTCCTGATCTCCGTCATTCCGATCTTCATTGAGATCGGCCGTGGATTCATGGCAAAGCGCAGGGCAGCGGCCGAAGGCACAGACCCCGTAGAGGAGTTCATTGAGGAGCACGAGGGCGGCAAGCACAGCGAGCACTGAGGCTCCAACAACCTCCCCATAACAAAGGGCCCGAACACCGCGAAAGGCACCCCGCACAGCGGGGTGCCTTTCGCGTCTACGAGGAAACTAGTTCGAACCGGCCTCGGACAAGGCCTTTACAATCGCGGGAAGCAAAGCACGGAATGCCTGTCCGCGGTGGCTGATGGCGTTCTTCTCATCGGAGCTAAGCTCCGCACAGCTGCGGTCCATCCCGACGGGTTGCAGCACGGGGTCGTAACCGAAGCCACCCTCCCCGCGCGGCTCGCGCAGGAGCGTCCCTTCCAACTGGCCATACTCCACGGTCTCGTGGGCAATGCCGTCGGGACCAGGGACAGCCAGCGCAGCCGCACAGACGAAAGCAGCTCCGCGGAACGAGTCCGGAACATCAGAGAGCTGTGCCAGCAACAGGTCCAGGTTGGCAACGTCATCGCCGTGCGTGCCGGACCAACGTGCCGAGAATATACCCGGGGCCCCGCCCAGGACATCAACGGCTAATCCAGAGTCGTCAGCGATGGCCACCAGGCCAGTCGCTTCCGCCACGGCCCTGGCCTTGAGGAGGGAGTTCTCAGCAAAGGTGACACCGGTTTCGGCAACATCCGGGGCACCTGCTGCGTCGGCGTCCACCACCTGGGTGTCGACGTCGAGCCCTGGAACCTGCCCCCGGAGCAATTCGCGGAGTTCCTTCAGCTTGCCCTTATTGTGGGTTGCCAGGACGAGGCGTGGAGCGCCGGAGGTCGGCGTGCCGCTCACGGAGCTTCCGCCAGCGTCTCGCGCTGGATAGCGGACAGCTGGGTGGTGCCGAGGAGGGCGAGATCAAGCAGCGCGTTGAGCTCGTCGCGGTCGAACGGGGCACCCTCTGCAGTTCCCTGAACTTCCACGAATTTGCCCGAACCGGTGACCACAACGTTCATGTCGGTCTCCGCCCGGACGTCTTCCACGTACGGGAGGTCCAGCATCGGAACACCATCGATGATGCCCACGGAAACTGCCGCGATAGTGTCCACCAAGGGCTCTGCATTGCGGGCGATGAGCTTGTTCTCACGGGCAAAGCGGATCGCTTCCGCCAGTGCCACGTAGGCGCCGGTGATCGCGGCCGTGCGGGTGCCGCCGTCGGCCTGGAGGACGTCGCAGTCCAAAACGATCGTGTTTTCGCCCAGCGCCTTGGTGTCGATGATGGAGCGCAGCGAGCGGCCAATGAGGCGCGAGATCTCGTGGGTGCGGCCACCAATCTTGCCCTTGACCGATTCGCGGTCGGACCGGGTGTTGGTGGCGCGGGGAAGCATGGCGTACTCAGCCGTGACCCAACCGCGGCCCTCCCCCTTGAGCCACCGGGGCACGCCCTCGGTCAGCGAAGCTGTGCACAGAACCCGGGTGTTCCCGAACTCGATCAGCGCCGAACCCTCTGCCTGCTTGGACCAGCCGCGGGTGATGCTGATGGGTCGCAGTTGATCGGGGGTCCGGCCATCGGCGCGGATGACGGGAGTGGCTGTAGCTTCAGAAGTCATGGTTCAAGCTTAGCCAAGCTGATGGACTCACCCCGACGCCCTGCAAAGTTGGATCGAAGCGAACAGCTGGGTCAAGCGGACAACTAGATTGTGTAGTGGACTCCGGCAACGGCAACAGCCACGTCACCTGTGAAGACCGGCTTGGCCTCTGACAGTACTTTGGTCTGTGAGGTCCACACCGGGATGTGCGTCAGGAGAAGACGCTTTGCACCTGCATTCATGGCAGCCTCCCCTGCACGCTTGCCGGTCAGGTGGACGTCCTTGATGCCGTCATCGCGGCCTTCCTCAAACGCCGCCTCACACAGGAACAAATCTGAATCCCTCGCGGCGTCTTCGAGCCCCTGGCAAGAGTCGGTGTCCCCCGAATACGTCAGTATCTTGGTAACGGACACGCCGTCCTTGCCCGGTTCCGTGGCAGTGACCCGCAAGGCATAAGCCTCTTCAACGGGGTGATTAACAGCGAAAGGGGTCACTGTGAACGGACCCACTGTGACCGGCTTGAGCTCGGTCCAGTTGGTAAAGTCGAATTCTTCGTGCATGCCGGGATCCAGGTCCAGCCCATAGGCCGTGGCCATTCTGTCCGCTGTAGCTGCAGGACCCCAAACCGGCAGGCGATCCCGACCCCATCCGCCTGGCTTCCACCGGACCGCGACATGCAGGCCACACAGGTCCATGCAGTGGTCAGGGTGCAAGTGAGTGAGGAAGATCGCGTCGATGTCTTCCAAGTCCGTATAGCGCTGGATGGCGCCCAGGGCACCGCTGCCCAGGTCCATCACGATCTTCCACTCGCGCTCACCGTCGTGCGCGGTCACCAGGTAGCATGACGCCGGCGAACCCGGACCGGGGAACGAGCCTGTGCAGCCCACGATAGTCAGCTTCACAGGCCACGTCCCATGGTTCCGGTGCCGCCTGCGACAGTGTCCTCAGGCTGGACGAAGTACGAGCGGCGGGATAGCCCCGCTCCCGATCGTGCCGCTTCCAGCATCTCGGGTGTAATGCGGGCAAGGCTGCCTGTGGGGTACTGGGCCGCAACGTGGTCCACGTGCTTCACGGAGAGGACCTCCGGACCCAGGAAGCGGCGAGCCAGGGTCTCGAACTGGGTGGCATCACCGGTGGCGACGAATTCGTGGGTCGGCGCCTGTGCGTCCGTGCGCTGGATGCCGTGGTTGGCCAAGGCGCGGTAGACGTCCTTGGCAGTCTCTTCAGCGCTGGAGACAAGCGTGACGTCCTCTCCCATGACGAATGAGATGACGCCTGTAAGCAGTGGGTAGTGGGTGCAGCCCAAGACCACGGTGTCCACTCCGGCGCCTTTGAGGGGCTCCAGATATTCATTGGCGGCATCCAGGAGATCCGGACCCGTAGTGATTCCGGCTTCCACGAAGTTCACGAACTCCGGGCAGGCGACGGATGTAATGGTCAGGTCCGGAGCGGCAGCAAACGTGTCCTCATAAGCTCTCGATCCCACCGTGGCGGAGGTCCCAATGACACCGATCTTGCCGGAACGGGTAGCAGAGACCGCCCGCCGGACTGCCGGTTGGATAACCTCGATGACCGGTATGCCGTACCGGGCCGTATAGCGTTCCCTGGCATCACGGAGCACAGCGGCGGAGGCCGAGTTGCAGGCGATAGTCAGCAACTTCACCCCCGAATCCACCAGTTCGTCCATGACGCCCAGCGCATTCGCCCGGACCTCGGCGATGGGCAGTGGCCCATACGGGCCATGTGCGGTGTCGCCCACGTAGAGGATTGATTCGTTGGGAAGTTGGTCGATGATGGAACGGGCCACCGTCAATCCACCCACACCTGAATCAAAAATTCCGATTGGACGTGTCCCTATGAGTTCCCCGTTGCCGATGGGGGCGTCACTGCCCAACGCGCCGCTTGGTGAACCCGATGATGAAGTCATAATTATTCGAGAATAAGGCTTCCCGTGGTGTGCGGCCATTACCTGTGCTCTCCGCCTCGTGTCTGATTTGTCACAGGGCAGTCGCATTTGTTTCAGCGCAGAAGCAGCAGCCCGCCATCCGGATCAGGATTTCGCCTGCCTTGCGGCCATCATCGCCTGCACCAAAGACTCTTGGAGCCACGTAGTGAAGTTGTAGACGAGGGCCAGATAGCTCTCCACGTCCTCCGCCTGGCTCCAATCCTGCATGCTGTGAATATGCTCGGCGTCCGCTTCATCCCTGATGTCCAGGCGTTCGGCCAGCACAAGCCGGACGTCATTCAGCGCCATAGACCAGCGGGTGGCATCCTCCGGTGTCAGGACGAGCTCGTTCTTGTCCAGGCCTAAAGCAGCGGCCCTCAAGGCGCCAATTTTGTTTTCCCGCACAGAGCGTTCGGTGAGCTGGCGGAACTCCAGCGAGCCGCCGTCGTCATCCTTCATGACGTTCGGCAGGAGGCGCAGCAGGGCGCGATCGCTGGGCTGCTTTACGTCCATGTCCAAGCCGATCAGCGCTGCGAGCGGGTCTTCGTTTTCCCGGACATCCGATTCCAGCATGGAAATGACGTCGTCCAGCAATCCGCGCAGGAGGTCGCGCTCCGCCGGCTCCAGGTATCCACTGATGCCCTTGAGGCCGTATTTGAATGCCTTAGCCACGCTGGCGGCCGCCCTTTCCGGGTGTTTCGTTGCCGCTAGCGGCTTTTTCCACAGTGGCCCAGAGACCAAAACCGTGCATGGCCACCGCGTGCTGTTCCACTTGTTCCTTACTGCCGTGGGCCACAATGGACCGGCCCTTCTTATGGACCTCCATCATCAGCTTGTGCGCTTTGGACTCGGAATAGCCGAAGTAACTCTGGAACACATAGCTCACGTAGCTCATCAGATTCACGGGATCATTCCAGATCACAAGGTTCCACGGGATATCAGGGGCTGTCAGGACATCGGTGGACGACTGCTCTGCAGCTTTCGTCCGCTCATCGATGTCCGTGCCATACGCAACGCTAGGGCTCATCTGTCCATTCTATGGCGGCTCGCACTAGAGTGAATCCGTGAGTAGAGCCTCGTCGTGGGACCACCCCGCAACTTCCTTGTACACAGACCACTACGAACTGACCATGCTTCAGGCAGCCTTACACTCGGGTGCCGCGCACCGCCGCTCAGTGTTCGAAGCATTCGCGCGTCGGCTGCCGGACGGCCGCCGCTATGGCGTGGTGGGCGGCACGGGACGCCTGTTGGAAGGCATAGCTGACTTCCGTTTCGGTGACGACGAACTTGCCTTCCTGGAGCAGAACAAAGTAGTCAACCAGGAAACGCTGGACTACCTTGCCGACTACAAATTCAGCGGCGACATCTGGGGCTACGCAGAAGGTGACGCCTACTTCCCCAACTCCCCCATCCTCATCGTCGAATCGACGTTCGCCGAGGCTTGCATCCTGGAGACCTTCATCCTCTCGGTCCTCAACCACGACAGCGCCATTGCTTCCGCGGCTTCGAGGATGACCTCGGCGGCCGGCACACGCCCCTGCATCGAGATGGGGTCCCGGCGCACCCAGGAGGAATCAGCGACGGCGGCAGCCCGCGCCGCAGTGATTGCCGGCTTCGCCAGCACCTCCAACCTGGAAGCCGGCCGGCGCTATGGCATCAAAACGGTCGGCACAGCAGCGCACTCCTTCACGCTCCTTCATGACACCGAGCGGGAGGCCTTCGAGGCCCAGATCGCGGCGTTCGGTCCAGGCACTTCCCTGCTCGTCGATACCTACGACGTCGAGACAGCGGTGCGTACCGCTGTCGAGCTGGCCGGTGACAAACTCGGCGCAGTCCGGCTGGACTCGGGCGATCTCATCGCCCAGGCACAGTGGGTACGCCAAATGCTGGATGACCTCGGGAACGTCAACACCCGCATCGTGGTCACCTCGGACCTCGACGAATTCGCCATCGCGGCCCTCCAGTCAGCCCCGGTGGACTCCTACGGCGTTGGGACCTCCCTGGTCACCGGTTCCGGGGCACCGACGGCCAGCATGGTCTACAAGCTGGTCAGCCGCACCAACGACGGCGGCGAATTCATTTCGGTTGCCAAGGCCGCCAAGAACAAGGCAAGTGTCGGTGGACGCAAATACGCGCTCCGCAAGCTCAACGAACGTGGCCGGGCCACCCAGGAAATCGTGGGAATAGGCCACCGCCCCGAAGACGACGGCAACGACCGCGTCCTGCTTCACCAGTTCGTCAAGAACGGCGAGGTGCTGCCCGGATGGACCGGACCAGAAGGTGTCATCCGTGCCAGGGAACGCCACGCGGCAACCATGGCCGAGCTGCCCGCCGTCGTGAATCGCCTGCAGCGCGGCGAAGCTGCCATCCCCACCATCTACGAGGAGAACTGATGTCCAGGGCCCTGATCATCGTCGATGTACAAAATGACTTCTGCGAGGGTGGAACGCTCGCCGTCGAAGGTGGCGCAGCCGTAGCAGGTGCCATCACCGAGTACGTGGACGCCAACCAGCAACACTTTGACCACATCGTGGCCACCCAGGACTGGCATATCGAGCCCGGCGACCACTTTTCAGACGACCCGGACATGGTTGACTCCTGGCCTCCGCACTGCAGGGCCAGGAGCAAAGGTGCCGAACTCCACGAAGACCTTGACCCCGAATACATCCAGGCGTACTTCCGAAAAGGACAGTACACCGCGGCTTACTCAGGCTTCGAAGGCGTCCTGGCTCCTGAAGACGATGTCCCCACCGGCGACCTGAAGGCAGGCACCCCCGTAGCTGAGGTCCTCGATGAAGATGCGATAGGCCTCGACGACTGGCTGCAGAGCCACGACGTCGAGGAAGTGGTGGTGGTGGGACTGGCAACGGACTACTGCGTCAAGGCCACAGCACTGGATGCCGTCCAAGCCGGGTACGCCACCACGGTCATCGCTGAGCTCACAGCCGGAATCGCCGAGGATCTTTCCGGCGCCTACGACGAAATGGAAGCCGCCGGCGTCGAAGTCGAACGGGACTAAGACTGCACTTTTCAGGCATTAAGCAAGGGAGGGCGCCGCAACCGCGGCGCCCTCCCTTGTTTTGGTTATTGCTGACTTTGGAGCCGGCTACTTCCTGCCGATGAACCAGTCCTGGAGCTTGCGCAGGCGGGCCTGCAACTGCTCCTCGTTCGCCTGGGCCACAGCGGGACCCCCACACACTTCACGCAGTTTGGTATGAACCACTCCATGGGGAGTGCCAGTGCGGGCGGACCAGGCGGCCACGTTCTTAGCCAGCTCATTGCGCAAGTCCATCAGCATGCGGTGGTCAGGAACCGCAGGCGCGGCGGCAGCTGCCGAGGGCGCCTGGCGCTTCTTGCGCGATTGCTGTTCGTGCTGGCGCTGACGCAACAGCGTGCCTACCTGCTCGGCGTCGAGAAGCCCCGGAATTCCCAAGAAGTCCAGCTCTTCATCCGAACCGATATCACCACCCGTGCCGAATTCGCCGCCATCGAAGAGGACACGGTCAAAGGAGGCCTGGGAGTCCAAGGCTTCGAACTTGCCCTTGGTGAGCTCGTCGGAAGCTTTGTCCTCGCGGTTGGCCTCCGCCATGAGGTTTTCTTCCGGATTAAAGAGGCCGTCGTCGTCCTTTTCAGGGCGGTCCAATGCGTGATCGCGTTCGGCCTCCATGGTGTTGGCCAACACCATCAGCGGAGGGACGGACGGAAGGAATACCGACGCCGTCTCTCCCCTCTTGCGGGCTCGCACAAAGCGGCCCACGGCTTGGGCGAAGAACAGGGGCGTAGAGGTTGACGTGGCATAGACGCCCACTGACAGACGGGGAACGTCCACGCCCTCGGACACCATGCGGACAGCCACCATCCATCGCTGGTCGCCCGCGGAAAAATCCTCGATCTTGCTGGAAGCCTTGGAATCATCGGAGAGAATGACCGTGGGCGACTGGCCGGTAATTTTCTTCAGCTGACCGGCGTAGGCGCGTGCGTCATCATGGTCCGTGGCAATCACCAGCCCGCCGGCGTCGGGCACGGTCCGGCGAACTTCGCCGAGCCGCTTGTCTGCGGCCGCAAGGACGGCGGGGATCCACTCGCCCGTAGGGTTCAAGGCAGTCCGCCACGCCTGCGAGGTGATGTCCTTGGTTACGGCCGCCTCCCCGAGGGACGCCGCCATCTCGTCGCCTGCACTCGTCCGCCATCGCATCTGGCCTGAATAGGCCATGAACAGGACGGGACGCACCACGTGGTCCCGCAGTGCGTTGCCGTAGCCGTAGGTGTAATCAGCCTTGGAACGGCGGATACCGTCCCGGTCCTCGGCGTATTCGACGAAGGGAATTGGCGAGGTGTCCGAACGAAAGGGCGTACCCGTCAAAGACAAGCGCCGAGCAGCAGGATCAAAAGCCTCACGCAGGCCGTCTCCCCAGGAAAGCGCCTCACCGCCGTGGTGGATTTCATCCAGGATCACCAGGGTCCGGGCCGCTTCGGTCTTCGCACGATGCAGCATGGGCTTGCTCGCTACCTGCGCGTATGTAACGGCAACACCCACGAATCCCCGGCCGTGTTGGCCATCGGAGTTCTTAAAGTTGGGATCAATGGCGACCCCCACTTTTGCTGCGGCGTCTGCCCACTGCCGCTTCAGGTGATCAGTTGGCGCAACGATGGTGATGCGGTTGACCACACCGCTGTCCAGCAGGGTGGTGGCGATGCGCAGCGCAAAAGTGGTCTTACCAGCGCCCGGCGTTGCCACAGCGAGGAAGTCCTTCGGATTGCGGGTCATATAGAGGTCAAGTGCCTCCTGCTGCCACGCACGGAGCTTGGGCGCTGTACCCCACGCGGCACGCTCCGGGTACGCCGGTGGCAGGGACGGTCCACCAAAAAGTGTTTCTGTCATGCTGACTCCCCCGGCCTGATGGCAGCGACGACGATCTCCGACCTTCCGGGCACGCCAAAGCGGACCGCACGACGGTGATGATCAGAAAGGGCCGGAGTTCTCTTCCCACCCACTACTTGGAGTTGCCCGGGCCGCCGTTTTTTCCACCGTCGTTGCCGGGGCGGAGGCCTTCGTAAATCTCCTTGCACTCCGGGCAGACCGGGAACTTCTTGGGATCGCGCCCCGGCGTCCAGACTTTGCCGCACAGGGCAATGACGGGCTCGCCGGTCAGGGCCGACTCCATGATCTTTTCCTTGCGGACGTAGTGCGAAAACCGCTCGCGGTCGCCGGGTTCCACTTCCTGGCGCGTTTCTTCGCGCTCAATGGTGGCAGTGGACGTTCCGGCTCCGGAAAGCTCGCGCATGGGATCGTTTTCGAATGGATCCGGAGGAAGCGTAGTCATGCCAAACATCTTACCGTCTACAGGCCCTGCCACTCCGGCTTGTTGTCATAGGTGTGCCGATAATAATCGGCCAGTTTCAGCGATGACGCGGCCGCCTCATCCACCAAAATCGTGGCGTGGGGGTGCATCTGAAGGATGGAGGCAGCGCAAATGGCAGCCACCGGTCCCTCCACGAAATCCCGAACAGCCTGGGCTTTCTGGGCCCCTGTTGCGACCAACACCACATGCCGGGCATCCATGATGGTTCCGAGGCCCTGGGTGACCACGTGGTGGGGAACGTCGTCGATGCTGTCGAAGAAACGGGCGTTGTCCTTACGGGTCTGCTCGATCAACGTCTTGATACGCGTCCGGGATGACAGGGAGGAACCAGGTTCGTTGAAGCCAATATGCCCGTCTGTGCCGACGCCCAAAATCTGCAGATCAACTCCGCCTACGGCCTTGATCGCGTCCTCATAGTCCTGGCATGCCGCCTCAAGGTCCACGGCAGCACCGTCGGGTCCATGGACGTTCTCCGGCTTGATGTTCACCCTGTTGGTGAACTCGCGCCGAATGACCTCGCGGTAGGACTCGGGATGTCCCGCCGGGAGCCCTACATATTCATCCAAAGCGAACCCATGCGCCTGGCTGAAGTCCAATTCCCCGGCCTCGTACCGGCTGGCCAATGCGTCGTAAATGGGCAGCGGTGACGACCCCGTCGCCAAGCCCAGGACAGCATTGGGCTTACGACGCACCAGCGCTTCAATGGCATCGGCAGCGAGCGCACCGATCTGCTTAGTGCCCTGGAGAATGACAACTTCCATCGTCACGGCCTTTCCTAGTTATGAGCTATCTGACAAGAGGTTATCCCATGTCCCACCTGCGGGCATGGTTGTTACGGAGCTAGCGGTTCACGCTGAGTTGGGCGAACATCTCCGGACCTCGGGCGTCCAACCATTTTCCACCGAGACGGACACCCACAACGAACAGGATGACGCCGAGCAAAGGCCCCACTGCCAGATTTATCCATCCGGCCTCGGGGCCGCCACTAAACGCTTGGACAGCCACGAGTGCAAGCTCCGGAACGAGCAGGAGTGCCAAGAGACCCATGCCTACGGCCTGGACTGCCAACGTCTGGGCGACATTTCCCGGCGGCTTCTTAAACGGGCTGTCCCCGGGCAAAGGCACGGCAATGTTGTAGCGGGCCGATATCACCGAAGAGAGCCCCAAGCCAGTAAAGAGGGTTCCCAGCGACAAGCCCAGAAGGTTGGGGAGCCATTGCCATTCCCCGGTGACGAAAAGCGGCCCTACGGTGAACACAAGCACCACCGGAAGGGAGATCGCGAGACAGGCCAGGGCCCGGCCCAGGCGATCATCAATGCCCCGGACACCCGCAGCGAGGTGTAGCGCAAAGGCTGTGTTGTCATACGAGACATCGGCGCAGATGGACCAGGCCATCATGAACGCTGTCAACGGTCCCAGGATCATGAGCAGGTCGTAACTGCCACTCTGTGATCCGCTGAAGAAAAAGATGACAGGGAACAAGGGAACAATCACCAAGGAGGCCGCATACCTTGGATCCTTCATCCAATAGATCAAAGCCCTGGCAGCAACGGCGCCCGCAGGAGTACCCGGAAGAAGGGCAAACAGACCGAGTTTCCCGCCCTTCCTGGCTGAGCCTCCGGAGTACGGGGGCGTCACCAAAGCACGCTGCAGCAGGACATGCCAGCACAGGAGGAGGCCGGCAATGGTTGCCCCGGAGATAAGAAATTTCAGGGCTGCGGCGCCCACATTGCCGGACTCAAGGTCTCCGCCCAAGGACCAGGATGCACCAAGCGGTGTCCAGGACACAGTGCGGGCCAACACGGGCAGGTAGTCGGCACTGCCACGGACGCCGTCCACGATTCCCACCATGATGGGCCCCAGCAGCATCAGCGGAATGAAGACGATAATGCTGCTGACGTCCTTGAAGCGTCGCGAGGAGGCAAGTCCTGCCGTCGCCGTGGTAACCACCTTGGACAACACGATGCAGGTAACGGCACCCAGAATAGCGCCCAACAAAGCGCCCGCTACAGCAGGGAAACTACGCCACCAAGTCCCCACCGTACCCAAGGCTGCAAGCAAGGTGGCAAGACCCGGGATACCTATGAACCCCGCCACTGCGAGCCCGGCCAAGAGCTGCCTCGGGGGGATCGCGAACGTGGTGAAGCGAGCAGGGTCCAAGGTCATGTCCGCTGCGGATGCGACGAGCGGAATAATGGCCCAACCGAGCACCGTGGCCGCACCGCCAAGCACTACCACCGTGTGGGCAATCTCGGCGTCAGCCCAACGCAGCGCGATGAGACCGCCAATCAGGAGGGAAAGGACGCCCAGCGCATAGAGCAATCCCAGTGCCATGCCCACCAACTGCCACGGGCTGCGTTTGAATCCGTTAAGAAGCAGGCGCCACTTCAGGCTCAGAAGGTGCGCAACCATTCCAGCCCCTCCGTCCGGTGTCCGCCGCCCACCAACTGCACAAAGCGTTCTTCCAAGGTGGAGCCGTTGCGGACCTCGTCCACCGATCCCGCCGCCAGCACCCGTCCGCCTGCAACCACCGCCACATGGCTGCACATACGCTGCACAAGATCCATGACGTGGCTCGAAACGATGACAGTGCCACCGGAAGCGACGTAACTTTCCAAGATGCCCCGGATGTTGGAAGCCGAAACGGGGTCCACCGATTCAAAGGGCTCATCCAGCACAAGGAGACGGGGTGCATGAATGAGCGCAGAGGCCAAGGCAATCTTCTTGGTCATACCTGCCGAGTAGTCAACAACCAAGGTGCCTGCGTCCGCTTGGAGATCAAGGGCAGCCAGCAACTCAGAAACACGGGACCCCACCACATCGCGGTCCATGCCACGGAGCAACCCGGAATAGGTGACCAGCTGTTCGCCCGTGAGCCTGTCAAAGAGGCGCACTCCATCCGGCAGGACGCCCATGAGCTTCTTGGCGTCCAAGGGCCGCGCCCAGACGTCCACACCATGGACCAAGGCGGTGCCAAAATCGGGGCGAAGCAAACCGGTAGCCATGGACAGCGTTGTGGTCTTGCCGGCACCGTTGGGCCCAACCATC
The DNA here is from genome assembly GCA_031179305.1 of Paenarthrobacter sp. Classification (GTDB taxonomy): domain Bacteria; phylum Actinomycetota; class Actinomycetes; order Actinomycetales; family Micrococcaceae; genus Arthrobacter. Next base: position 83,913 of record JAPSHX010000002.1, read on the forward strand.
CCGTAGAAGGAACCTGCCGGGACCTCCAGGCTCACGCCATCGACGGCGATCTTCTCGCCGAAACGCTTGGCCAGGCCGCGGATGGACAGCGCAGCCAAAGGCGCACCCTCAGCAGAACCACTGGAAGGCAACGGAAGGGAGCCGGTTGGTAATTGACTGACCTGTCGCGCTTCGGGAGCCTGCTGCGTTGCGGAAGCTTGTGGGGGCGCGGACGCTTGTGGCGGCGCGGATGTGGGCGTGGGTTCATGGCGTGGTTCCGTCATGAACCCAGCCTAACCTTGCCAACACGAACCTGAGGAGGTCCTAGAAGCCGTGGCGGGGAACTGCACGCTGGTACTGCGGAACCCACGGAATGTCGTGGCCCAATTCGTACGCAGCCCTGAGCCACCAGTGCGGATCCCGCAACGCGGCACGGGCCATGAAAACCGCATCCGCCCTGCCGTTCGCCACAATATCTTCCGCTTGCGTGGCACTCGTGAGCAAGCCCACCGCGCCGGTGAGGACTCCGGCGTCGTTCTTTACCTGCTGGGCGAATCCAGCCTGATAGCCGGGCACAGCCCTAATCTGCTGATGCGCTACTGCGCCGCCGCTGGAAACGTCCACAAGGTCAACGCCACGTTCGGCAGCGGCGCGGGCCAACCGAACAGAAGCCTCGACATCAACGCCGCCGTCAGCCCAGTCCGACGCGGAAATACGGAGCAGAAGCGGCATGGAGTCCGGAATCACTTCCCTGACCGCGTCCACCACGGCGAGCATAAGTCGGTTGCGCCCCTCCTCGTTCCCGCCCCAGCTATCAGTTCGGGTATTGATGAGCGGGCTTTGGAACTGGTGCAGGAGGTATCCGTGGGCTCCATGAATCTCCACGGTGTCGAAACCCGCCGCTACTGCGCGGCCGGCAGCGGCGGCAAAGTCGGCCACGACGCCTTGGATATCGGCATCGCTCATTGCTTCCGGCGCGGCATAGCCGTCAAACGGATCACTGCCTGGCCCAACGGTGACCCATCCGCCGTCGGACTCCGGAACAGAGCCGGAGCGATCGGAAAACGGCCAATACGTGGACGCCTTACGCCCCGCGTGGGCAAGTTGCGCCCCTATCTTGCAGTCGACGGCACCATGCCGGTGGACGAAAGCCACCATCCGTTCCCAACCGGCCGCCTGCTCATCAGAGTACAAACCAGCGTCCAGGGGGCTGATTCTGCCTGCAGCATTCACCGCAGCCGCCTCACTGAGGATGAGCGCGGCGCCGCCGGCTGCGAAAGAACCCAAGTGCATCAAGTGCCAGTCGTTGGGGACGCCCTCTCCGGTCTCCGGGTGGCAGCTGTACTGGCACATGGGCGACACCCACCCACGGTGTGGGACGGTAAGCGAGCGCAGCTGAAGCGGAGTGAACAGCGCGGACGGCACTAGAAGAGAACCCTCGCGAGCCCTTGGCGCGCCTTCGCCACCCGCTCGTCCTGGGTTCCGACGACCTCGAAAAGCTCCAGGAGGCGCACGCGGGCGGTCTCACGCTCGGGACCGTAATTCCTGCCAATGAAAGTGATAATGCGGTTGAAAGCGTCGTCGATGTGGCCGCCGGAGATGTCGAGGTCAGCCACAGTTAACTGCGCCTGGACGTTGTCCGGTTCTTTGGCGGCGAGCTCGCGAAGGGCTTCGGCCTCGGGGGCAGAGAGCTGGTCCAACCTGGCCATCAGTTCAACCTGGGCCAAACCGGCCCTGGCATCGGTGTCCGCCGGCTGCTCGAGGAGCGCCTGCTTGTAGGCTGCAGCTGCGCCGGCGTAGTCGCCGGCCTCGATCGCGTCAATGGCTGCCTGATGGAGTGGCGGCAGTGGTGCAGGTTCCGCGTCCTCTACGGGCGCGGCGTCCCCTATGCTGCCGGTGACACCGTTCGCTGCAGCAACCTTCAGAAGCTCCTCAAGCAGGTTTCGGATCTGTTCGTCATCCGCGGGTCCTTGGAAAAGCGGGACGGGTTGTCCCTTCACCACGGCCACTGCCGTGGGAACGGCCTGCACTTGGAAGGCCTGCGCCAGTTGCGGGAAGGTGTCAACATCCGCGGCTGCTAGCACCAAGCGACCACCGTAGCTTTCAACAATGCGTTCGGCTGCATCGAGAACGGCGGGTGACTCGGGCGCATACCGCGACCAAAGGAGGAACAGCACGGGGATCTGCGCAGACAATTGCACCAGATCTTGGAAATTTGATTCGGTTGCATCCACTCGAAGTGGTGCTTTGCCAGCATCGCCCGCTTGGGACGAGCCATCCACGGGCGATCCGCCCTCCGCCGAAGCAGAGGGGGCAGGCACCGGCGGGGTGGCTGGGCGGCGCAGCGACGACAGGTCAACGGCACCGCGAAGATTGAGCTGGCTGGCAGCGGCTGGAGTGGGTCGGTATCCGGGCGAACTCATACCGTCCACTCTAGCCGCTGCCCTGCCATGGGTATGCGCTACTTGAAGCTGGCCCCCACCAGGCCGCGGGTAGCTGCGACGAGCTTCATGGGGTCGGCAGAGCCTGCCGGGGGAATGTACACGGCCACGGATTCGGCGAAGTTCAGAACCATGCCTGTAGTAGTTTCCTTTCCACCGGCAAAGACTGCGGAATCGTCTTCAAGCACAAGCTTGTCACCTGCCGCCTTGGGCGTGCCTTCAAAAGCGAAATCCAAACGCCCCACAACCACGGCGCCACCATCAGCTGTCCGCAGCACTACAGTCTGGTTGGTGACCGGCGTGTGCGTGAACTTGAAGTTTGCGCTGGTTCCGTTCTTCACCGTGTCCGCCTGGTAGGCCAGTGCCCCTGCGATGTAAGGGGAAGACTGCCCATCGGCCAACTTGCTCCGGTTGGGCGACTCGGGGTTCGTCAGCATTTCACTCAGGATTTCCAAGGCCTCATTGCCGCTGTAGGCCAGGCCAGTGCTGTCACTCGCCGGCACAGGCTCGGTTCCAGTGCGCGGAACGGGGAACGAGGGGAAGTTGGTGCCGGGCTGTAGCGGCGCGCTGCCCCACAACTTGTAGTTTTCACGAGGCGAAAGCTGCACGAGGGTCAGGACCTGCGGCACCACGTTACCCTCACCCTGGGTGAGGGCGAAGACGGTTCGGGGCCAGTCGCGCTTGGTGCTGATAACGCTGCTCTGAAGCTTGGTGGCGCGGACCGGCATACGCGGCTCGTAGGCAGACACTGCAGACCGGATCTTGTAGTTCTGAGTCCGGATCTGGAGTTCCATCTTGTCTACGCGCGGAGCCAACTTTGCCGCGTCCTTAGCGGCGTCCGCTGCATCCACGGTGCTCGCTACCTGCTCAAGGATCCGCTGCAGTTGGGACTCAAGCATGACGGGCGTGGCCGCCTCGGCGTCGGGTGCAGTTGAGGAGGTTTGGGTGGCCTCGGGGGTCGCGGTGGCTTGGGCAGCGACTGCCGTCCCTCCGACCAGGACGGCTGCCAAGGTAGCCGCGAGGGCCGTGATGCGGAGGGCCGGACCTTCGGTGCCGGCACCAGGACCACGGCCTTTGTCAGCGATAGGCGACTGAACGGTCGACGACTTAGCGGTTGACGGCTTTTCCGTAGAGGACTGCACCGGGAGCGTGGTGGTCTCTCCGCCGTCGCGCGGCTCGTCGTCGTCGTGCTTACGGCGGTTACTGAGCGCTTTGGCGACGAACGGCAGCGCCGCTCCGATCAGGATGATGATGATGCCCAAGACAATCAGCGGCACTGCCCAGGGAGTGGTGGCGCTGTTCGGGAACGTCATGGAAATCGACGACGGCGCAGGCTGGGTACCGTCGCCGGCTACCAGAAGGGACCATTCACCATCCGCGGGAGGGTTCCAGGTATAGTCCAGATCGCCGCTGGCGTTTTCGGTGCTGACCCACAAATCGGATCCAGCCGGAGAAGGCGCCGTGGCCTCGCCGTCGACAGAGGACACCTCCAGCGACTTCTGGTCCGCCGAGACACCGGTCAACGTGGTGTGGGCAGTCTCGCCAACCCAGGCTTGGACATCGTCCGGGCGCCCCGTGGCGACAATGAAGTTGCCCTCACCCTGGATCTTGATCTTCACCGGCCCGTCATGGAGGGCGATCAACTCTTGGTCGATCACGGTCAGCGGGGCAGCTTTGGTATCGCTGGGAACCGAAGCCGTCACGGTCTCGGAGGGGGCCCAAAAAGTCAGCTGGCCAATGCCGGCCAGCATCGTCAGCAGGCCCAGCAGCACCAGCAAGGCTGCAGTCTTCAAACGCACAGGATCACCTATCATCAGCGGTCGTTGAACTTCAAGGGTAACCGTTTTGTTATCAGAGAGTCAGATCGAGGTGATCTCCCCGACATCCCGAAAAGCCCGCCACCGCGCCTCTGCAGCGCTATTTCGCGATCCTGATAGTGTGGCGATGATCATGATATCCGGGCCTTCCAACGCCTAAGTCCACCCTTTACCACCACTGAAAAGGCAGCTAAAACCGCGTGAAAGACCACATGGAGTCCCGTCCCGCCGATGAGCCAGGGTCAAGTTCGGTGGATACGCCTTCGGAGGGCACAGCCGCGACGGTTCCGGCTGCTACGGTTCCGGTCCGCACCGGACGCCTCGCTGCCATCAGCCGCAGGCTGAGGCAACCCATCCCCGGCGCCCGGACCCGCGTTCGTTTCGAGATGCCCCCCGAAACTGAATCGGATGATGGCGGCAAAGGCTTCCGGCCCGAGGACGACCATGGTTTCGGTGCCCCCGGCCCGAGGATGTCATCCCAGCACCCTGTATATGTCGGATTCATGGGTACCGCGGGCGTCGGCATTGCCTTGGCCGTGTTCTACATTGCCAGCAACACCACCCAACTCATTTTGTGGATTGTTGCCGCACTGTTCATCGCCCTCGGGCTTGATCCCGTGGTCCGCTGGCTTGAAGGTCGAAAAGTCCCCCGTCCCGCCGGGATCCTCATATCCGTCTCAGCGCTTGTGCTCGCGGTGGCCGGATTCTTTGCGACGCTGATTCCCACCATCGTCGAACAGGTGTCGGAAATCGTCCGCCAAGCGCCGGAGTGGATCCGCAGCTTCCTCGACTCGGATTTCTTCCGCAACGCAGACAGCCAATTTGGCGTGCGTGACCGCATAACCACAGAGTTGGACAAGTTCGTCAAGGATCCCGAAGCGATGGGTGGAATCTTCGGTGGTGTGGTCGGTTTCGGTTCCACGGTCGCCAACGGCCTGTTCGGTTCCCTGATCGTCCTGGTCCTCAGCCTCTACTTCCTGGCGGCCTTGCCGTCCATGAAGAAGTGGGCTTACCGCCTTGCTCCCCGATCCCGCCGTCCACGTGTTGAAGCGCTCTCCGAAGCGATCACCGACTCCGTGGGCAACTACGTCATAGGCCAGGTCTGCGTCGCCCTTCTGAACGCCATTTTTGCCTTCATCCTGATGACCATCCTGGGCATCCCCTTCAGCGTCCTGCTTGCCTTCGTTGTTGCCCTGCTGGCCTTCATTCCCCTGGTAGGCGGCATGATCGCCGCTGTTGTGGTCATCCTGGTAGCACTCACCGCGGGCTGGCAGACAGCCGTGATCTACGCGATCGCCTACTTCGCCTACCTGCAGTTCGAGGCGTACTTCATCTCACCGCGCATCATGCAGCGCGCCGTAGCGGTGCCCGGGGCCGTCGCAGTGATTTCGGTGATTGCCGGTGGCAGCCTGCTCGGCGTGCTTGGCGCACTGATCGCCATTCCGACTGCGGCAGCGATCATGCTGCTGATCAAGGAAGTGTTCATCGTCCGCCAGGACAGGCACTAATCTCCGGCATTCCGACCAGGCTAGGCATTCCGACCAGGCTAGGCACTCGCGACCGGGCTAGGCACTCGCGACCGGCCCCGCCCACTCACGTGGCAGGCCGTCCACTCCGGCACCTGCCGCAGTGACGTCGTCGACGATTTCATCCAAGACGCGGGCCGCGTACTTCTCACCCACCCACAGGTGTTTTGCCCCGTCGACGCCGATTAGCCGCGCCTGCGGAACAAGACTGAACCGTCGGGCTGCTTCGGCAGGCTGCAGGTAGTCGTCGTGCTCTGGCACCAGCACCGTCAACGGCTTCCCGGAGGCCGCCCACTCCTTGAGGTGCACGTCCGTGGCACGGTGCAAGGGAGGGGACAGCAGTACAGCACCTTCGATCTGCGCCGCCACGGGCTCCACCGCCCCGTACATAAGGGCCAGCTCGGTGCCGAAGGACCACCCGACGAGCCAGCGGTTCGGGAGCCCGCGTTCCACGGCGAAACGGACGGCAGCTTCGACGTCGTAGCGCTCACCAATGCCTTCCTCGAACTGGCCGTCGCTGCTGCCCCGCGGTGATGCCGTGCCCCGTGTGTTGAAGCGCAGGACTGCAACTCCCGCCAGCGCGGGCAGCCGGTAGGAGGCCTTGCGGTATACGTGGGAATCCATGAATCCACCGTGAGTGGGCAGCGGGTGGAGCGTGATCAGCGTGGCGGCTATTTCCCCTGATGCTGGGATCGCGAGCTCGCCCAGCAAGACCTTGCCGTCCTCGGTGGTGAACTCCACATTCTCCCGCAGGGCGGGGAGGACCGTGGAAGCACGAATTTCCGTTGGCGCGTCCTGCGCGGTGAAAACGAACGAGGCGGGATCGAAAGTCATGCAATCAAGCCTAAGGGAATCAGCGGTAGCGGTACGTCCTGCCCGTCCAGCAGTTGGTGTGCCAGTGCCTTCGTTCCGCCAAGCCCGCGGCTTGCCCGAAGAGGTGACTGTCGGACCACACCACCAAGTGGGCTATACCCGGCAGTATCGCGGTGGAGCAACCAGGGCAGATGTATTGCTTTTCCGCCTTCTTGGCAGTCATGGTCCGCACCATCCAGTCGCCGTCCGGCGCACTTTCGCGCCGCGCAATACCACCGCGCGCCCGCTCAAGGTCAAGCTCCGGCGTCGGTTCTGTCCATTTGCTTCCACCGGCGTTGCCGGAGCGTGTGCTGGACGCGTTGCGACGAGGACGGTTGGAGCGGGGCATGCTTCCATTCTGCCCCAGCCATCCTGTTGTAGATGGTGAGACGGTAATGTGGGGCGGGTGCGACTCGTCATAGCCCGTTGTTCTGTTGATTACGTTGGCCGCCTTAAGGCCCATCTTCCCCTCGCTACCCGGCTCCTGCTGGTCAAAGCGGATGGTTCGGTGTTGGTGCATTCCGACGGCGGTTCCTATAAGCCGCTGAACTGGATGAGCCCCCCTGCGACCCTTCGGGTGACCTCGCCGGAGGAAACCGAAGTAGAGGAAGGCGTGGTGGAACAGTGGACCGTCCAGTCCTCTAAAACAGATGATCGCCTCATCATCAACATCTACGAGCAATTACACGACACCTCGCACGAGCTCGGCACTGATCCGGGCCTGATTAAGGACGGCGTCGAAGCAGACCTTCAACGGCTGTTGGCCGAGCAAATCGAGCTTCTTGGGTCCGGTTACTCCCTCATACGTCGCGAGTACTTCACCGCTATCGGCCCTGTGGATATCCTGGCGAGGGATGCTGACGGCGCCACAGTGGCCATTGAGCTGAAACGCCGCGGTGACATCGACGGCGTCGAACAGCTAACGAGGTATCTCGAACTGCTCAACCGTGACCCCCTGCTCGCCCCCGTGCGGGGCATTTTCGCCGCCCAACAGATAAAGCCCCAAGCGAAGGTACTGGCCAACGACCGCGGAATAGATTGCGTCACGCTCGATTATGACGCCATGCGCGGTGTGGATGACAGCGAGTCACGGCTCTTCTGAGTTTCCTCCTTCGGGAGACTGTGCCGCAGGCCACTAGAATCAGAACTATGACTGCTGCATCCCCTTTTCCCTCTTCCTCCGCTCCGAGCCATCAGATCATCAGAGGAACGCTTGTCAGCGACGGCGAGGTGGTGGAAGATGGCCTGGTTGCCGTCGACGGGGATCGAATTGCTTACGCGGGGCCGGCCACAGGTTTCGATCCCGAAGACTTCGAAGGTTTTCAGAGCGCAATCCGCTTAGGGGTCCCCAGCGGCAGCTACCTTTTCCCTGGACTCGTGGACGTCCACTGCCATGGCGGCAACGGTGGCGATTTCCCTGGCGGCGAAGAAGCCTCGGCACGCAGGGCGGTGGAATTCCTGCATCGATCAGGAACCACCACCTTCCTGGCAAGCATGGTCACAGCTCCCAAGACCGATTTGCTTCGGGGCATCGAGCTTTACGTGAAGCTCGTGGACGAAGGCCTTGTGGCCGGCATCCACCTTGAAGGTCCTTTCCTTTCCCATGCCAGATGCGGAGCCCAGAATCCGGATTACCTGCTGGAACCCGACCTGGAGCTCATGGACGAGCTGGTGGGCGCTGCCGCAGGTAAACTCGCCACCATGACTTACGCCCCGGAGCTTCCGGGCGCAGCAGCCTTGGTGGACCTGATGACTTCCCATGGAGTCACACCATCATTGGGTCACACGGACTGCGACGACGCCACAGCCGCCGCGTCCCTGGCTGCGGCCCGAGAGGGACTCGAGTCAGCAGGTTTCGACGGCGTCAGTTCGCTCCCCACGGTCACGCACCTTTTCAATGGAATGCCTCCCCTGCATCACCGCGCTCCTGGTCCCGTTGCAGCCTGCCTGCGCATGGCCCAGGAAGGAAAGGCAGTTGTTGAACTCATCGCTGACGGAACGCATCTGGACCCCAGCACCGTGGCCACCGTCTTCCAGTTAGTGGGAGCGGGCAACATCGTGCTGGTTACGGATTCCATGGCGGCGGCAGGACTGTCCGACGGCAAGTACATGCTTGGCCCGTCGCCGGTTACCGTCAGCGATGGCGTGGCCACACTGGATGCCACCGGCTCCATCGCCGGAGGCACCGCCACTCTCCTGGAAGTCGTGAGGAAAACTGTGGCAGCCGGCGTCGCGCTTCCCGACGCGATTTGCTCGGCGACTGCGGTCCCGGCCGCCGTCCTGGGACTTTCAGACGAAATAGGCGGGCTCCGACGGGGTCTGCGGGCCGATGTCGTTGTAACCAACGAGGATCTGGAACTGACAGGCGTAATGCGCAATGGCCAGTGGCTGTCTTAGTTGTACTGGAAAAGGACACTGTGAATTGCAGAAGGCGGCGTTACCTTCTTTTTACCGAAAATTTTCCTGAATTGCCCAGAACACCGTTGACCTCCGGCAGAGCTCATGAAAGTGTTGTAGCAGTCTTTGTGTAGGTGGTTTTCATGCTCGCAAGACCAGTTGCGAGCGTGAAGCTCCTGCGAATCAACCAAGCCCCGGCTTGCGCGGTATTCAGGTCTTCTCGCGGAGTAACAAACCCGGTACGAGGTGTATCGGACTGATGTTCCACAATGAGGAGAAATACATGGCACTGGGAACCGTCAAGTGGTTCAACGCTGAAAAGGGCTTCGGCTTCATCACCCCGGATGATGCGGATGGGGACGTTTTTGTTCACTACTCCGAGATCCAGACCGGTGGCTTCAAGACCCTCGATGAGAACCAGCGCGTTCAGTTCGAGATCGGTCAGGGAGCCAAGGGCCCCCAGGCAACCGGCGTTACGGTCGTCTAGTCTCACCCGTTGATCTCTGCTTGTTGCAGATACAACAAACACGTTGACCCTGGCTTTCGAGCCGGGGTCAACGTGCCTTAACCTAAAGAATGCCAGCCGCAATAAACGGCTTGTCAACAAGGACTGTTACTAACCCTGAAGAAATACCAAAAGGGTACTTCGGATAAGTGTTGACAATTCAACCAACCAAACTTCGGAGCAGCCGCGCGGAATGCCTGACTGACAATCCCGGAAGATAGGCCCTGCTGAGCGCACGCCCAATTGCAGGAAGATGCAAGGGGTCTTGGTAATACATGTACAACGTTCTGTACTCGGGCTTGAACCTCGACTTAAAGGACGCCAGCGACCTGAATCCGTAAACAGGTTCCAAGGCGCGCCCCACCACCTCCAGTAGTCCTGCCAGGCCTTTGGCCCGCTGCTCGATTTCGCCCTTCTCCCGGGCCAAAGGCGAACCGGACAAGGAAATCAGCTCCACCGAATCCCGCAGGTGCAAAACGGCCGAAGCTATCAGGAACTCCATGACCCCCGGGAAAGCGTCGCCCCGGCGCCGCATGAAGTCCAGTGTCCAACTGACAATCGCATCGTCCTCATAGACCGGAAGCCAACTCGTGACTCCATAGACAAAGCCGTTGTCGTCAAAAGCGACGCAGCACAGGACGTCGTCGTCATCCAACTCGTCCAAGCCGCCCATGGTGAAGCCCATTTCCGGGATCTTTTTCTGGGCTGCCCACTCCTCGGAAACCTCACTCACTTGGGCACGCACTCCGTGTGGGAGTTCAGAGTACCGGCCCCAGCTTGCTCTGATCCCCATCTTCGCGGCACGGTTCAGGGATGTTCTGACGTTCTGCCACTCCTTGCCTTTGAACTCCAAGCCCCTGATCCGCAGGCGTGTCTCTTGGGCCACGGAAACCCGGCGGAATCCGCGCGATTGCAGCATCGGCCAGAGTTCGTCCGTGCAGGAGTAGAGGCATGGCGTCAGCGCATGCTGCGAGCAGTACTCCAGGAAACCTTCGGCGGTTGCCGCGTGATGCTGCCGCGCTCCGAAGGGACCGGCCAGCGTCAACGCCACGTGGCTGTGCTGCTGGTAGGCCACTCCCCCGGTACCGTCAGGAGCGAACCAGTATTTGTTCGGCTCCCAAAGGGCCATCCATGACAATGAATCTCCGCCCCGTTTCACCAGGGCACGTGCATGCTGACGCGCCTGACGGTCAAGTCCACCCGTGTGGTGTCCGCGGATCAGCAGCACCCATACGCCAATCAAGGCAACAAGCCAAAACAACGTGCCGGAGTAGGAAAAGAGGAAGACTTCAAGCACATCACGCTCGGCGAAAACCTTGCGGTAAACGCCGGGAAGGGGGACGGGGAGATACTGCCTGGCGAGCTCAGCCACCAAACCCAACACACCGCCGTCGCGAGCCACGCCGCCGGAAGCCAGCCATACCGCGGCGTAAGCCAAGCCCAGCCCTCCCCCAGTCACGCCGACAACCCAGAACACCTTCCGGCGGAGGTGGTCGGAGGTCACCACCCGGAAGTGGCCCCGATAAGCGAACAGGAGGAGCGCCAAAGCCAACGGGATCAGAACAAGCGGAATGATGTGAACCACAGCCGTATTGAGCATCCCCACATGTGGGCGTCCTGACGGCTGCGTCATGCCGGCAAAAAGGCCAAGATAGATCGTGGACAAAACGACCACCACCAGCTGCACGCCGATGGCAATTCCCAACGCGAGCCGGCGTCCGCGCCTCATGCCGTCAGCACAAATCAAGAGCAGGACAACCGGCACCACGGCCAGGGCCAAACCGAACGGCCCTGTGTAACCCTGGCGTGCAATTTCAAGGCAAGCGACATCGATAGTTCCCCCGCAGTTGCCTTCAAGCTGGCTCAGGGTGGGTAACGGGTTGAGGATTACGTCCCGCAACAGGGCCAACGGCCCCGATGGACTCTTGGCTGCCGCCGTCACGATGGGACCCACGGCGAAAATTGCCATTGTCAGTGCCAGGAGGTTCCGGATTTCACGGCTGGTTGACCTATGAAGGTGGAGGTGGCCTTGGCTGCTTTGCATCCACCAACCAGCGAGCAAGCCAATCAGCGCGCCAAGGAAGCCAACCACCGTCTCAGCGTGTCCTACATAGAGCACCAGCAGCAGGGAAATCGAAAGCAGCACTGTGCGCAGGCGACGCTGCCACAACGTGGGCAGGAGCGCACTCGCGGCCAAGGCCGTAGCAAGAACCGCCCCGTAGGGTCCGATCAGCCGAATGTCAGCCATCACGGAAAGCCACCCATCATCGACGTACTGCGCCACCTGGGTCACCAAGAGGAAAGCCGAAATACAGCAGAACTGGCTGCCGAAGAACACTCCAGCCGTGTTAAGGGAGCCCAACTGCCGCTCTGCCAGTCCGAGCAGGAACAAGATCATGAGGACGGCAGTGGCATAGGCCAACGGATTGGTCGTGAAGAACAGGGACGTCCAGATGGACCACCACTCCCCCGAGCGCAGCCCTTCCAGGGACACACTGGCCACCGCAAGCCAGGGCCGGGGTGGGCCGGTCAGGAAACTCCCGGATACCAACGACAGGCCCACAAAAACGGCAAGAACGAGCAGAGTGAACGGCGTTGACCGGAGATGCCGGACAGCCCGCCCCAGCGCAGGCTTGACCACACCTTGCAGGGTAAGGCTCACCGCGCCAACTCCCACCTGGTAGCTAGGAAGTCGAGTCCGCCGGGCATTCCGCGAATCACCGCATCCCAGGAGTGACCGGCCTGGGGAATGGAATGTTCTTCGGTGTCAAAACCAGCGTTCCGTGCCGCATCAGCAAGCTCATGCATGTAGTCAGTAAACTCGTGGTCAGCCTCACCCGAAACCAGATACACCCCGCTGCCGGCGAAGTTGCGCTGCTGCATCAACACCAGAGGCGTCCGGGATTCGAAAGCTTCAACATCGCCGTCGAACGAATCCGAAATCGTCTTACTTCGATCCTTGGCCAGGGCAGGTTCCCTCTCTGCGGCGAAAGGCAGAATGGAGGGGAAGAGATCCGGGTGCAAGGTTCCCATTTGCATGGCGCACGTGCCGCCAAAAGAGAAACCGCCAACAGCCCACTGCTGATGATCGGTCGCTACATCCAGAGTTTGAGTTATCCAGGCCGGCACATCCTTGGAAAGATAGGTGTCCACCGAGGCGATGTTGCTGTCCATGCACATGGTGTTGGCGTTGGCTGATCCGTTGGGGTCGACCACCACTGTGACAGGGGCAATTCCGTGATGATTTTCAGCGAACTGGTCCAGCAGGGAACGGAGCTGGCCACCGGTCAACCAGTCCGCCGGACCACCCGGCTGACCGGCGAAGAGCACCAGCACGGGCAGGGTTGGACGGGATGCCGTCTGATAGGCGGGTGGCAAATACACGTACGCTTCCCGTGCGTCGAAACCGGAGGCTGCACCGGGAATGTCCGCTTTCCGCAGGATCCCGTTTCGAGGCATTGAGCCCGGGGCTTTCCATGCAGAGGGGGCAGGACCGGGCTTTGTATCCGGGGTACGTTTGAGGCTCGCTTCGAGTGGCTGTATACGCGCCACCGCAGTACCCAGCAGGTCCGAGACCGTGTTGTTCAGGCCGAAATAGAGATTGATCTGGACCACGCACAAGAGCACAACGCCGAGCATCGCCACCACACTGAGTGAGCGGCCGCGCCAGGAACTTCGGGGGAAGCGCGCAGCGCACAGGAGAAGGGCTGCGACAGCGGGCACCGCCCACACCAGAGTCTGAAAGGGCAGGTTTTCCGAGAACGTGGCCATAAGGTCCACCAGGATCCAGTGAATCAGCGCCACGACACCAACGGCCAGCAGCAGGCTGCCCGCGACGAGCAGCGGCCAGGAACGGCGTCGCCGCCAAAGAAGGTAGGCCCCTCCGGCCGCGCCACAGGCGATGCTCAACCAGAGGAATGGCCCATCTACCAGACTGACGTCCGAAAGAAGGTCCATGGTGCCTAGCGCCAGGTTCCGACGCCGATAACCGGCCCTGCTTCAAGCCAGGAAGACAGTCCAGCGTAGGCGTCAAAATTCATGGCGAGCATGAACTTCTTGCCTTCATACTGCAGTTCAACCACCACGACGCCGGGCTGTATCCTGACGAGCTCTTCTTCCGTCGGCTGGCGGCGGCCAAGCAATTCAAGCGAGCTGCGCGTGAACTTGTGCTTGGGCATGACGCTGAGGGACATCAAGCGGAACCACTCCAGCTCGTTGTCCTGATAACGACAAACCCCCATCTGCCAGCTGTTTCCAGCCATGCAAATGGAGGCGTCGACCGTGCCCAGGGCGCGCCGCAGATTGAAACGGCGCACCCCGAAAAGGCACAGTGAAATGATCAGCAACGTAAACGCTGTTGCCAGGGCGATGAACGGAATAAGGGAATCGTCCATCAAGGTCGTGCTATCGGATCCCCGCTGTAGCCGCTTCGCCCAATTTGGCGTTGTCAGCAACAATGACCACGCGATCGTTGTCGACGGAGAAGAATCCACCGTCAACAACTACTGCAATGCGATCACCGGAAACCGGCTGGATTGCCAGCTCGCCCGCGGCCATGATGGCCAGAAGGGGCGAGTGGCCCGGCAGGATTCCGATTTCACCATCGCTGGTGCGGGCCTTCACCATCTTGGCCGCGCCGGACCACACGAAGTGGTCCGCTGCGACAATCTCAACCTCGAGCTCAGCCATGCTACTTGGTCTGTTCCTGGATCTTGGCCCAGTTACGCTCGACGTCATCCAGACCGCCGACGTTGAAGAACGCCTGCTCTGCGATGTGGTCAAGCTCGCCGTCGCAGATGGCAGTGAAACCCTCCACGGTGTCCTTGATGGACACGGTGGAGCCCTCGACGCCGGTGAACTGCTTGGCGGTGTACGTGTTCTGGGAAAGGAACTGCTGGATACGACGTGCACGTGACACGACGATCTTGTCCTCTTCAGAAAGTTCGTCAACACCGAGGATCGCGATGATGTCCTGGAGTTCCTTGTTCTTCTGCAGGATCTGCTTGACACGGACAGCCGTGTTGTAGTGATCCTTGCCGATGTACTGGGGATCCAGAATACGGGAGGTGGATGTCAGCGGGTCAACGGCCGGGTACAAACCACGGGAGGCGATTTCACGGGAAAGTTCCGTGGTCGCGTCGAGGTGTGCGAAGGTCGTTGCCGGAGCCGGGTCGGTGTAGTCGTCAGCAGGCACGTAGATTGCCTGCATCGAAGTGATGGAGTGACCCTTGGTGGAGGTGATGCGCTCCTGGAGCAGACCCATCTCGTCAGCAAGGTTGGGCTGGTAGCCCACAGCGGACGGCATACGGCCGAGCAGCGTGGAAACTTCCGATCCTGCCTGCGTGAAGCGGAAGATGTTGTCGATGAAGAGCAACACGTCCTGGTTCTGAACATCACGGAAGTACTCCGCCATGGTCAGGGCAGACAGTGCAACGCGGAGACGCGTTCCCGGCGGCTCATCCATCTGGCCGAAGACAAGGGCGGTGTCCTTAAGAACGCCTGCCTCTTCCATTTCAACCCAGAGGTCGTTGCCTTCACGGGTACGCTCGCCAACACCGGCGAATACGGAAGTACCACCGAAGTTGCGGGCAACACGGGTGATCATTTCCTGAATCAGAACGGTCTTGCCAACGCCGGCGCCGCCGAACAGGCCAATCTTTCCACCCTTGATGTACGGGGTGAGAAGGTCGATGACCTTGATGCCGGTCTCGAGCATCTCCGTGGAGCCCTCAAGGGACGCGAAGGCCGGAGCCTTGCGGTGGATCGGCCAGTAGGCGTCTGCCTTGATCTCCGACTCTTCGACGTCCAGCGGCTTGCCGAGAACGTTGAAGATGTGGCCCTTGACGCCGTCGCCGACAGGCACGGAGATGGGAGCGCCGGAATCCTGCACGGTGGTACCGCGGACCAGGCCGTCGGTAGCCTGCAGGGAGATGGCGCGAACGAGGTTGTCACCCAGGTGTTGGGAAGTCTCGAACGTGATCGTTTTCGTCTGGCCGTTGAGAGTGATCTCAGTGGTCAGAGCGTTGTAAATCGAGGGGATTGCGTCAGCCGGGAATTCGACGTCGACAACCGGACCAATAACACGGGCAATGCGGCCGGTAGCACCGGCCGTAGCTACGTGTTCGGTAGCAGTGGCAGTCATCTCTCTCACTTCACTCAGTAGATGGCGTGGATTTAAGTTTATCTGTTTGGTGCAGGTGCGGCTTCGAGCCGAATCCGGTGGAGGCTAGGACGCGAGGGCGTCTGCGCCGGCCACGATTTCGGAAAGCTCCTGCGTAATCTCGGCCTGGCGGGCCGTGTTGCGAAGGCGCGTGTACTTCTTGATCAAGTCGGTTGCGTTGTCACCGGCCGACTTCATAGCGCGCTGGCGGGCTGCGAGCTCGGAAGCTGCGGCCTGCAGCATGGCTGCGAAGATGCGGGACTCGATGTAACGCGGCAGCAATGCGTCAAGCACTTGCTCTGTTTCCGGCTCAAACTCATACAACGGCAACAGCTCGGATTCCGAGGCTGCTTCCTCTTCGACGACCTCCAACGGGAGCAAACGGATAACCGTCGGCTCCTGCGTCACCATGGACTTGAAGCGGGTGTAGACAACGTGGATCTCGTCCACGCCACCCTCTTCAAATTCAGTGGAGAAGTCTTCAAGAAGTGCAGCTCCGACTTCCTGCGCGGTTTCGAATTCCGGTGCGTCCGTGCCACCGGTCCATACGCGGGCGTAGGACCGGTTGCGGAAATCGAAGTACGCCTGCGCCTTGCGGCCAACCAGGTACGCCTTGACTTCCTTGCCTTCTGCGTGAAGAAGCTCGGTGAGACCTTCAGCCTGCTTGAGCACGCTCGCGGAGTAGGATCCTGCAAGGCCGCGGTCCGATGTGATGATCAGGACTGCGGCGCGGCGGATCTGCTCCGGCTCGGTGGTCAGCGGGTGGTCGATTTCGCTCTGACTTGCGACAGCAGAAACGGCGCGGGTAATCGCGTTCGCGTAAGGCAGTGAAGCTGCTACGCGGGCGCGGGCCTTACCGATGCGCGAGGTAGCGATCAGTTCCATCGCCTTGAAGATCTTGCGCATCGACGTCGTCGAGCTGATCTTCTGACGGTAGACCCGAATCTGGGCTCCCATACTTATCCTTTCCTATGTTCCCGATGTGCTGTCCTGCCGGGGCCCTTGCGGACCCCGGCAGGACAAGTAATCGGAACTAGCGCTTCTGCTTGACGATCTTTTCCTGGTCGACGTCGCCGCCGGAGATCGCTGCGTGCTCTTCGTGGCCGGCACCAACCAGGTGGTTGTCGCCTTCGCCGAAGAAGCCCTTCTTGAAGGAAACAATGGCTTCCTTCAAAGCTGCAGCGGTGTCGTCATCCAGGACGTTGGTCTGCGCCAGCGTGGTCAGGATGGAGGACTGGTGCTTAAGGTGCTCCAGGAACTCGGACTCGAAACGGCTGATGTCTTCAACCGGAACGTCGTCCAGGTAACCGTTGGTGCCGGCCCAGATGGAAACAACCTGGTTCTCAACCGGGAACGGAGAGTACTGGCCCTGCTTCAGCAGTTCCATCAGGCGTGCACCACGGGTCAGCTGCTGACGGGAAGCAGCGTCCAGGTCAGAGGCGAACATGGCGAATGCCTGCATATCGCGGTACTGGGCCAAGTCCAGCTTCAAGGTACCGGAGACCTTCTTCATGGACTTGACCTGTGCGGCACCACCAACGCGGGAGACAGACACACCAACGTCAACAGCCGGACGCTGGTTGGCGTTGAAGAGGTCCGACTGGAGGAAGATCTGGCCATCGGTAATGGAGATCACGTTGGTCGGGATGTAGGCAGAGACGTCGTTTGCCTTGGTCTCGACGATCGGAAGACCGGTCATCGAGCCGGCACCGAGCTCGTCGGAGAGCTTGGCACAACGCTCCAGCAGGCGGGAGTGCAAGTAGAAAACGTCACCCGGGTATGCTTCGCGTCCCGGCGGACGGCGCAGCAGCAGGGACACGGCGCGGTAGGCTTCGGCCTGCTTGGACAGGTCATCGAAGATCACCAGGACGTGCTTGCCGCCGTACATCCAGTGCTGGCCGATGGCCGAACCTGCATACGGTGCCAAGTACTTGAAGCCGGCGGGGTCAGATGCCGGGGACGCCACGATGGTGGTGTACTCCAGCGCGCCGTGATCCTCGAGGGTCTGACGCACGGCTGCGATGGTGGAAGCCTTCTGGCCAACACCTACGTAGACGCAACGTACCTGCTTGGTGACATCTCCCGAAGCCCAGTTGGCCTTCTGGTTGATGATGGTGTCCACGGCGATGGCAGTCTTGCCGGTCTGGCGGTCACCAATGATCAGCTGACGCTGGCCACGGCCGATCGGAATCATGGCGTCGATAGCCTTGAGGCCGGTCTGCATCGGTTCGTGAACCGACTTGCGTTCGGTAACGCCAGGAGCCTGAAGTTCCAGTGCACGGGTGGCTTCGGCCTTGATCTCGCCGAGGTCATCGATGGGCTGGCCCAAGGGGTCGACAACGCGCCCCAGGAAGGCATCGCCAACCGGAACGGACAGGATCTCACCGGTACGGTGAACTTCCTGGCCTTCTTCAATACCGGTGAAGTCACCGAGGATAATGACACCGATCTCGCGGACGTCAAGGTTCTGGGCCAGGCCCAGCGTGCCATCTTCGAAGCGAAGCAGCTCGTTCGCCATGACCGAGGGAAGACCCTCAACACGGGCGATGCCGTCACTTGCGGTGGTCACACGACCAACCTCTACGCGCTCTGCGTTACCGGGTTCGTAGGACGCCGCGAACTCGTTCAACGCATTACGGACGTCGTCGGCGTTGATGGTCAATTCGGCCATCTGCAGTCCCTGCTCTCCTGTTTTCGTGATCATCGTTGCTCACGATGACCGGGTTTTATATCAGTTAAGTTGTGCTTTGTCTTCGCTAGCCAGCGAGCTGGCGGCGGAGCTCGGACAGGCGGGCGATGACCGAAGCATCAAGCACTTCGTCACCCACCTGGACGCGAATACCACCGATCAGTGCGGGGTCAACATTGACGTTGACCTTCAGTTCGCGGCCGTACAGGGCGTCAAGCCCGGCCTGCAGGCGGCTGGCCTGCGTTTCCGTCAACGGACGGGTAACGCTGACAGTTGCAATCCAGCGCTGCTGGCGCTTGGCTGCAAGCTTGGCGAATGACTCGACGAGCTTGCTCGGCTTGACACCGCGTGGCTGCGTAACTGCCTGGCGGATGAGAACCTTTGCTTCCTCGCTGCTGCCAGGAACAAGTTTCTCGGCCAGTGCAATCTTCGCCGCAGGAGATGCCTGCGGTTCAGACAGAGCACGTTGTACTTCGTGGCTGGAGGCGACGGCCTGGTTGAAAGCAAACAGATCGTTTTCCAGCTCTTCCAGCCCCGTGATACCGGAGGCAGAAACGGCCGACTTGTTTTCAGCTACGGCAATGACAACCGTGGCGGCAAGCGTCTCGAGTGCATCGCCGATATCACGGGCCGATGCCCAGCGTGAGCTGGCCAATCCGCCTGCAATTTCAGCAGCATCAGCGGAGACTTTTCCGCCAACCAGCTGCTTGACCAGCGCCGACTTCTCGTCACCGGAACGGGACGGGTCAGTCAGGGCGCGGCGCAAGCCAGCCGAGCTGTCCACCGTTCCCAGGATTCCGAAGAGGTCCTTAGCCAACTGCAGCGAGGCGAAGGGAAGCTTGGCTTCCAGCTGCGCCAGCGCTGTGGTCAGCGATTCGCTCGATATACCTGCCATTACTTAGCTGCACCTGCGCTCTGGGTCTCCAGATCTGCAAGGAAACGGTCCACAACACGTGCGGCGCGCTGGTCGTCGGTGAGTGCTTCCCCAACGATGCGGCCAGCCAGTGTGGTGGCCAAGGTGCCAACCTCGGAACGAAGCGAGACAACAGCTGCCTGGCGCTCCGACTCGATGGCAGCGTGTGCCTGCTCGGTGATGCGTGCAGACTCCGCTGCAGCCTTTGCCTTCAGGTCCGCGAGGATCTGGGCGCCTTCGGCGCGTGCCTCTTCGCGGATTCGGTTGGCTTCGGCACGGGCATCAGTGAGCTGCTGCTTGTACTCTTCAAGCGCCGCAGAAGCTTCCGCCTGGGCCTGTTCGGCCTTTGCAATGCCACCTTCGATTGCTTCGGCGCGCTCTGCGAAGGTCTTCTCGAACATCGGGACAACAAACTTGACCACGATGTACATGAGGACCGCAAAGCCGGCGAGGACAACGCCCATTTCCCAGGGGTTGGGAAGGAGCGGATTGACCTCTTCGCCCTCAGTGGCGGCTGAGATGATCAGCTGATTCATATTTCACCCGTCCTATCTACTCGGTTGCGGAATTCGCTTTGTTCTGAAGCCGAAGACTAGAGAACGAAAGCGAAGACGAGGCCGAGGATGGCGAGAGCTTCGGTCAGTGCCAGACCAAGGAACGCGATCGGCTGCAGCACACGCTGAGCTTCCGGCTGACGAGCAACACCGTTGATGTAAGCCGCGAATACGAGACCCACACCGATACCACCGCCGATTGCGGACAGACCGTAACCTACGAGGTTGAGATTGCCTTCCATTTTTTTCCTTTCAAGATGCCACCCATGTGGCAGGTTGTTTGGTTTACTTCAATCCCCATCAGGGGAAGTTTTGGGAGCCTAGTGGCTGTCGGCGTGCAGGGCGCCTTCGATGTAGATCGCGGTCAACAGAGTGAACACGTATGCCTGCAGGGCCATGATCAAAGCTTCGAGCATGTACATGGCGATGGCGCCTACCAGGACCAGGACCGAGGTTCCCTTGAGCAGGATGTTCTCCTGCATTACCAGGTACTCGATGCCGGAGCCGGCAAGCATCACGATCAAGTGGCCAGCCAGCATGGTTGCGAACAGACGGAGGCTGTGCGTGACGGGCCGGACCAGGAAGTTGGAGATGATCTCGATCGGAACAACGATCGGGAGGATGTACCACGGCACGCCGGAGGGAACCGTGGCGAGCTTGAAGTACTTCAGGCCGTTCTTCTTGATGCCGATGATGATCCAGGTGAAGTACACGATGCCGGCCAGCACATAGGCGCCGCCAACATGTGAGAAGCTCGGGAGCTGGATCAGCGGGATAGCACCATAGATGTTGTTCACCAGAATGAAGAAGAACAAGCTGAACAGCAGCGGGACGTACTTCATGAAGTCCTTGCCGCCGATGATGTCCTTGGCGATGCTGTTGCGGACGAAGCCGTAGGCCATTTCGCCTGCGAACTGCAGCTTGCCGGGAACCAGCTGCTGCTTACGAGCAGCGAGGATGAAGAATGTAGCGATAATGACGACCGAAAGGATCACCAGCAACATCTGCTTGGAGAAGCCATCGTACGCACCCCAAGGCAGGATTGCCGGCAGGTGCATTTCGTCGATTCCGGGTGGGGTGAATGACCCCGAATCCTGGGCGGGGAGCGCAAGCGCGATCAACGCGTTTCCTCTCTGCTGTGTCCATCATTGGGCATTGGTTGGAATCCGGACGCGTTGGACGCATCTGTAATCCATGTGAAATTATTTGGCATTACTGTCCCCGTCCGTGGACGGACCGCTGTCTGCGTTGCTCTCGCCAGAAGAGGAGCTTTGCCTGGTGAGGCCGTGCATATGGGAAAGATAGAACCCTCCTGCGGCTCCCAGCAGAGCGCCAAGGAGCACAATCCAGCGGGTCCCCCACAGATTATCCAGGCCCCAGCCTATCAAACTCCAGACAATGATCCCGCCAATGATATAGCTGAAGACAGCGATGCCGGCGTTGTATCCGCCGTCGTTTCCGGCTTCGGCAGATTCATTGTGGTTGGCAGTTTGCCGGGCATTGGCAGCCGGGCGTGAATAACGCTTACGCGGAGACATCCGGGCCACCCTTCGGTTCTGCGGGATCGTTGTAGATCTGGAGACGGGCCTTGCTGAACGCGTAGATCTCCGCGGCCTGCCAGAAGACGACTGAAACAACCGCCCCAATGAGGAACCACCGGCCTTGGAGCCAGTCCGGCTTATCAAGTACAAACAGCACTACGGCGAATCCGATGACTTTGATGAAGTAAGTCGCAACAAAGAGTCCGATTGCACCGGAAGGATTGTTCCGGCCTACGAAATGGCCAATCAGGAGACTGATGCCAAAGAACAGCATAACCAGCATGGCACCGAGTGCAGCCGAGAGTGCGCTCTGCCCGCCAGCCACGACGGTCGCAATGACGCAGGTGACGGAAGTGGCCGCCAGAGCAGCAAGGGCGCTGAAATAAAGCAGCCGGAGCCAGAGGTTGGTTGTCTCACCGGAAACTCCAACACCACGTTTACCGGACGGGCGTCCGGTTTCGGCGTTGGATGTCATGGGGATACCAATCCTCGTGGCACAGGTGCCATATTCTCAAAGTGGGGTTACGGGCGAGTGACTGTCCGCAGAAAGAATTCTACATGAGATAGAACTGTGACCATAACCGGCCGTCACATCTACTCCCCCGGCCGCGTCGAGTTCCGGGTGAAGTAGGGCCATGCCGTCACGGCGGCCATGACGAGCGCTGCGGCAATGACCACGATGAGCACGATTTGCCACGGGAACACGGCAAAGGCGACGCCGCCGAACGCAAGAATGCAGGTCCACACATAAAGCATGACGACGGCGCTGCGGTGCGAGTATCCGAGGTCCACCAGCTTGTGGTGGAGGTGCCCCCGGTCAGCCGACCAGGGCGATTGACCCCTGGCTGTCCTGCGGACAACGGCCATCCCCAAATCAAGGAGGGGAAGGGACAACACCGCGAAGGGCAGCAAGATGGGAACGATGGTGGGGATACCGTTGGCGCGGTCGTAGAGACCGGAGCTGATCTGTCCCGTGGCTACAACGCCGGCGGAAGCCATCAGCAAGCCAATAAGCATGGCTCCCGAGTCGCCCATAAAGATCTTTGCCGGAAACCAGTTGTGTGGCAGGAATCCGATGCAGCTGCCCACGAGGATGGCCATCAGGAGCGTCGCGAGGTCTGAGTTGTCAGTGGATGGGTTGTTCCTGTGAACCCAATAGGCGGTGAGGAAGAACGCTCCCCCGCCAATGATGGCGACTCCGGCTGCCAGTCCGTCCAGTCCGTCGATGAAGTTGACGGCATTCATGGTGGTGACAATGAGTCCGGCGGTAAGCACAATCTGGACTGCTTCGGATTCAAGGAAGATCGGCTCCGGGATAAAGGGCACCACAGACATCCGCACACCCCAGATAGCCACGATGAAGGCTGCTGCTGCCTGGCCCAGGAGCTTGATCCACCAGCGGATGTCGAGGATGTCGTCGGCGACTCCCACCGCGACGATCACAACGGCACCAGCGAGAATTCCCCAGGGAGCATCGTTGTGTCTGAAGATGTCCTTGACGAAGAAGGAATTGCTCGCAACCACCAACGCAGCGAAGAAGCCCACAAAGATGCCAAGGCCGCCGAGTTTGGAGATCAGGGCTGAATGCATGTCGCGGCTACGGATGGGTTGGTACAAGCGCAGCTTGTTTCCCACGACCCGCGCACCCCACGTCCCGGCATACGAAACAACTGCAGCGGTGAGGGCCATCAGCATGTACATAATCATGACGCGGCCCCGAACGGAAGCCTGCACACCACAGGGGAAGAACGGATCATCGAATGCAGCCGGCGGGTTTGAATGCCGTCTGGTTGTGGGCAGCTCAAGGTGTGGAATTCTGTCTTTGGATAAATGGAACTACTCCGTCGCCATGCCTGCACCGGCTGTGCCGAATGTTGCGGGATTTCTGTGGACTCTAGTCACGATACTAATGCCAATGGCCGTGACCACCCTGTGATGCAGCCGCCAAGCTCCACCGTGTTTTGGTGGGGCTTGGCGGCGTAGATGCTACCTGACGGGCTCTTGGACGTTACGCAATACGTAGATCCCTTCGAGCACCTGGGCATTGGAGCGCGGAGCTTTCAGGCTGTGCCGCAGGCCCTTCAAAAGCCCGGCGAACAGCACCTTGCGATTTGGAGAGGCGGCAATCGTGCGGGTCCAGTTGCGCAGCGAAGCGCCGGTAAACAGGATCTTTTCCCACGGCGCCAGGGCATTCGATCTGGTATAAACCCAGAGCTTGTTCCGCACTTCGTAGTAGAAGCGCGGGCCGGGATCCGCTCCAGCATCACCAAAGACCTTCGTGTGGTGGTTGGCCACCGATGCGTCGGTAGTCAGTGCGATCCCGCGGCGGGAAATCCTCGCGGTGTATTCAAGGTCATCATTCCAGATGAAGTAGTCGGCAATCGGCAGGCCATGCTGTTTAATTTCTTCAGCACGTATCAGCACCGACACGAAGGAAGCACTCCGGATCTGGGTAGCCCCCAGACGGGCAGCAACGCTGCGCTCGGCCTCGCTCGCTCCCATCCGCGGCCGCATACGGTTCATTGGGTGGTCGCGGCCGTCAGTCCACACAACACGGCTTGCGATGAAGGCCGGGGCCTCTCCCGTTTCCTGCAGGTAGGACTCAGAGACGTCCAATGCTTCATGAAGGGCATTCGGCTGCGGTTCCGTATCGTCGTCCATGATCCACACGTGGTCAGCCCCGTGATCCAGTACGGCCCGTTCCATCCCGACAACGAACCCACCGGCACCGCCAACGTTCACGTTCAAGGTGACCACATCAGTGGTCACCGGGCTTTGGTACTGCTGGAGGAACTCTGCGGTTCCGTCCGTCGAAGCGTTGTCAACGATGACCACGGCGTCCGGTACCCGGGTACCTGCAACAATGCCCTCCAAAGTCGTCTGGAGGAGTGCACGCCGGTTATAGGTCACTACAACAGCGACCACGACAGGGTGGGACGTCATTTACTTGCCTTTGGTCTTGGATGGTTGGAAACGGCGCCGAATCAGCAGGCCTGCCAGCTTCCAAGGTTCAACGAAAACTCTGTAGGCCACGCGGCCTGGGTGAAGGACGAGCCGCCATGCCCATTCGAGCCCCAAGCGCCCAAGCCAGCGTGGCGCCAGTCTTTGGATGCCCGCGACTTGTTCAATGGCACCGCCGACGGCGCAATAAAGGGCAGAGGGCAACTGCGGGAGCGCGCGATGAAGGACTGTTTCCTGCAACGGCATCCCAAGTCCGAGCAGGACCAGTTGCGGACGGAAATCGGTCAGCCAGTTTACAACCGCGTCCTCAAGGGCGCTGTCCCACCCCTCACCAGGCATTCCATCCACCGTGGCACCGGGAATGATGGAGCGCAGCCGGGCAACTGCTTTGGTATTGGCGACCCGTCCGGCACCGACTACGGCGACACGTTTCAGACCGCTGACCTTACCCAGCTCCGGGATCCAGTCCATGGAACCGAGCCGGTAGGCCATGGTTCCCTCACCCAGCGCCTGGAGTTGATGCTTGTGGGCGAGTCCCCAAAGCATCGCAACGGGAGCACCGTCCAGTAGGACGATCGAACTGTCGTCGTACACGGAACGGACGTCCGGGCGAGAATGAAGCAACGTAATGCTGTGAAGATTATGCCCAAGGACTGTGGCTGTTGTCCCGGCTGCGATAAGCCCGCCCATCGCTTGCATTAGCTCATCGACGCGCATCGGAGTGGCGTCGACGTCAAGGACGGGGACGCGTTGGCGCTCCGGGATCATTCGGGCTTGGCTTCGCTTGAGGCCTCTGGCTTCACTGATTCCGGGGTTGAATCCACGACGGCGGCCTCAACGGCACGCACGTCGTCGGCAACAGCGTCGTCGGCAACAGCGTCGTCGGCAACAGCGTCGTCGGCAACAGTAGTTCCTGCGTCAGGCGCCTCCGCAGGAGTGGTTTCACCAATTCCCAGAATCGAGGGAACGATCTCCCGGAGCCGCTCCAACCCTATGGCTCCTTGGCGCACTACCCGGAACGGGGTTGACGTGGCATCAACGATCGTGGAGGGCAGGGCAGCAGTCCCCTTGGTGGGACGGAAGCCGCCTTCAAGGTAGACCTCTACGGACTCTGCCAATTGGAGTCGTGCCTCCGAGGCCGTCTGTGCCGCTTCCTGGCCCGTCCGGTTGGCGGAGGAAACCGCCAACGGACCTGTGAGCCCCAGGAGTTCCAAGGCTATCTGGTCATCGGGCATCCTGAGGGCGACGGTGCCCTTGGTTTCGCCGAGGTCCCAGTCCAAAGACGGCTGCGCATGCAGGATCAGCGTCAGGCCACCAGGCCAGAAGGCCTGTGCCAGCGCCCGGGCATCCGCCGGGACATCAGTAGCCAGCCCGTCAAGGGCGTTGACCCGGGGTATCAGGACCGGAGGCGGCATCTGCCGGCTACGCCCCTTGGAGGCCAGCAACATGGTCACAGCCAACGGCGAAAAGGCATCCGCGGCAATGCCGTAGACGGTGTCCGTCGGCAGCACGATGCACTTCTTTTCGCTGATGGCGCGCTGAGCATGCTGAAGCCCCTCAGTCCGCTGGTCATCGGAAGTGCAGTTATAGGTTGTGGTCACATCGCTATTCTTTCACTCATCAGGAGTCGGGCTTGCCAGGACAGCGCTGGTGGCACGTTCCTTGCCGTTCAGGTCATAGTGCGTGGTGACGTCTTTCCAACGTCCCGTTCGTTGCAGCATGCCGGCGATCCAACCGGCTTGGACTTCCGCATGTTCCATCACGAAGTACCCCCCCGGCTTAAGGAGGCGGGCCGCTGAGGCCGCTGCCGCCGTCGGAAGTTCCATGCCGTCCGCTCCCCCACCGTACAGTGCCTCCGGCGGATCGTGGAGGGCCACTTCCGGCTCTGTCGGGATAGCTTCGGCCGGGACGTACGGCGGGTTGGATACGACGACGTCGAAAGTCCCGTTGTGCGCGGGGAGGGCATCCCGCAGATCGCCCTCAATGAGAATCACGCCCAAGGGCGCAAGGTTCCTGGTGGCCCAGGCATGCGCGAACTTACTGTATTCCACAGCATGGACCTCAGCGCCCGGAACCTCATACGCGATGGAACCGGCGATTGCACCGGATCCGGTGCCAAGGTCCACCACCTTGGGTTTCGGCATTTCAGCGATGTGATCAATGACCAGCTGCACCACCGACTCCGTTTCAGGACGCGGAATGAAGACGCCCGGACCCACCTGTAACGCCAGGTGTCGGAAATATGCGACGCCGGTGATGTGCTGAAGGGGGACGCGAGCAGCGCGTTCCTCCACCAGTTCCCGGTAGCCTTCCGGAGCGGGAGTGTCGCCGAGCAACATGGCACGTAGGCGGCCAAGGCCAACACCTAGCAGGTGTTCGGCAAGTAATTCGGCGTCAACACGCGGGCTGGGCACACCGGCGCCGGATAAGACGGCAGTAGCCTCGCAAACAGCGTCCGCGAGGCTCTGGCCTTGGTGAAACGTCATGGATGAACTCTGCTGTGGTTGTAGTCCGGCCGCGCTATTCGCCGATGGCGTCCAGGCGCGCCTGCTCGTCAGCTTCAATGGCCGACTGGATTACTGGCTCAAGATCGCCGTTCATCACCGCGTCAAGGTTGTACGCCTTGTAGCCGGTACGATGGTCCGCAATACGGTTTTCCGGGAAGTTGTAGGTGCGGATGCGCTCCGAACGGTCCATGGTGCGAATCTGCGACTTGCGCTGTTCGGAGTTGGCGGCGTCAATCTGTTCCTGCTGGTGGGCCAGAAGACGCGCACGGAGAACCCGCATACCGGCTTCACGGTTCTGCAGCTGCGACTTTTCGTTCTGCATGGCCACAACAATGCCCGTAGGCAAGTGGGTAATGCGGACGGCCGAGTCAGTGGTGTTCACGGACTGTCCACCCGGACCGGATGAACGGTAAACATCGATCTTGAGGTCGTTCTGGCTAATCTCAAGTTCTTCGGGCTCATCAACTTCAGGGAGCACCAGCACACCGGCGGCCGACGTGTGGATGCGGCCCTGCGACTCAGTGACGGGAACCCGCTGGACGCGGTGCACGCCGCCTTCAAATTTCAACCGGGCGAAGACTCCCTGTGCAGGATCGTTCGAGTTGCCCTTAATGGCCACGGCAACGTCTTTGTAGCCACCAAGATCGGATTCGGTGGCGGAGATCATTTCAGTCTTCCAGCCCCGCGACTCGGCGTAGCGCATGTACATCCGCAGAAGGTCGCCAGCGAACAGTGCAGCTTCGTCGCCACCTTCGCCGCCCTTGACTTCAAGGATCACGTTGCGGGCATCGTCCGGATCACGAGGGATCAGCAGACGGCGGAGCCGCTCCTGTGCCGCCGGAATCTGCTCCTCCAACTGCACAACTTCTGCAGCGAATTCCGGATCCTCGTCTGCCATCTCTTTGGCAGCTTCCAAGTCATCATTGAGCCCGCGCCATTTGTTGTACGCCTCCACAATGCCCTGAAGCTGAGCAGACCGACGCCCCAACTTCCTGGCAGCGGACTGATCGGCATAAACGGCAGGATCACTCAACTGCGCCTGAATAGCAGCATGCTCATCCAGCAATCCCTGTACGGACTCAAACATTTTCAAACCTCTTTCGACTCGCAGACAAGTCTAGTTGCGACGATTGGTGTCTTAACGACCAACCGCTCAAATAAGCCGGCCAGCGAAGGTGACGGCAACGCCCAAGGTGACCTGACCGCCGTCGAGTAATTTTGCCGGCCCGCGACAGGCGAGCCGAAAACGGAACGAGCCGCTGGTTCTGCTGCCCCGGGAGTGGCTTCGGGCCTGCCGGAGCGTGGTGGCCAAGTCCGTAAGGACCTGGCCACCACGCGTAGGGGCGGGGGCAGCAGAATCAGCGGCTCAGTAAAGCAGCTATTTGTCGTTGTCCGACTTCGCTCCGAGCGTCGTCTTCTGAACCTGCATGAGGAACTCGACGTTGCTCTGCGTCTCCCGGATCTTGTTGGTCAGCAGCTCAAGGCTCTGCTGCTGCTCCAGCCCGGAAAGGACGCGGCGCAGCTTCCACATGATCTTGACTTCTTCAGGCGAGAGGAGGTTCTCTTCGCGACGGGTACCGGACGCGTTGACGTCCACGGCCGGGAAGATGCGCTTGTCTGCCAACTGGCGGGACAGGCGAAGCTCCATGTTGCCGGTGCCCTTGAACTCTTCGAAGATGACTTCGTCCATCTTGGAGCCGGTCTCGACGAGCGCGGTAGCAAGGATGGTAAGTGAGCCACCGTTTTCGATGTTGCGGGCTGCACCGAAGAAGCGCTTGGGCGGGTACAGCGCTGCGGAGTCCACACCACCGGACAGGATGCGGCCTGAGGCCGGTGCTGCCAGGTTGTAGGCGCGGCCCAGACGTGTCATGGAGTCCAGGAGGACCACCACGTCCATGCCCATTTCCACGAGGCGCTTGGCGCGTTCAATGGAGAGCTCGGCAACGGTGGTGTGGTCGTCTGCGGGACGGTCGAAGGTGGAGGCGATGACCTCACCCTTGACGGTGCGCTGCATGTCCGTGACTTCTTCGGGACGTTCATCAACCAACACCATCATGAGGTGAACCTCAGGGTTGTTGGTGGTGATTGCGTTCGCGATGGACTGCAGGATGAGCGTCTTGCCGGCCTTCGGCGGGGAGACGATCAGGCCACGCTGGCCCTTGCCGATCGGGGCCACGAGGTCAATGACACGCGGACCGATCTTCTTGGGATCCGTCTCGAGGCGCAGGCGTTCGGATGGGTACAGCGGTACGAGCTTGGCGAACTCGACGCGATCCTTGAGTTCTTCAGGAGTCTTGCCGTTGACAGAGGTGACGCGGACGAGTGCGTTGAACTTCTGGCGGGCAGACTGCTGGCTGCGGTCTTCACCGTCCCTCGGTGCACGGATGGCGCCGACCACGGCATCGCCCTTGCGGAGGTTGTACTTCTTGACCTGCGCCAGGGAAACGTAGACGTCGTTGGCACCGGGGAGGTATCCGGAGGTCCGGATGAACGCGTAGTTCTCCAGGACGTCCAGGATGCCGGCTACGGGCAGAAGGACGTCGTCCTCGGTGACCTCGACGTCGTCAACGTCCGGTCCCTGAGCGCGGCCACGGCGACGCTCGTTGCGGTCGCGGAAGCGGTCGCTGCGGGTGTTTCCATCACGGCTGTCCTGACCACCACGGCGGTCGCTTCGGTCGTTCTGCTCATTGCGGTCACGACGGTTGCGGCGGTTCCGGCGGTTGCCGGTGTCGTCGCCGTCGTTGTTGTCTTCACGGCGTCCGCGGGTGTTGTCGCGACGTTCGCGCTGCTGGTCGCCCGAGTCGGACTGTTCGCGCTGTTCCGTGCGGTCAGCACGCTGCTCACGCTGTTCCGTGCGGCCAGCACGCTGTTCACGCTGTTCCGTACGGTCAGCACCCTGCTCACGCTGTTCCGTACGCTGCTCTGCTGCTGGTGCCTCTGCTGCTTCGGCAGGTGCCGCTGCTGCTTCGCCGCGGCGACGGTTACGAGTACGAGGCTGGCGACGCTCAGTGGTGGCCTCGCCGGTCTCGACGACAGCCGGGGCTTCAACAATTGGTTCGGCTGCGGTCTCGGCCGGCGCAGCAGCGGCTTCAGCGGCCGCTACTACTCCATCGCTGGTGGCCCGACGGCTACGACCACGACCACGGCCGCGGGGTGCTTCCTGGGCGGGGGCCTCGGCAGCTACGTCAGCAGGTGCACTGCTTTCAGGAGCGGCCTTAGGCTCTGCGGCCCGGGCTTCCTTGGCCGCAGTTGCCTTCGCCGTACTGGCTTTGGCGGGTGCCTTGGCGGTGGAGGTGCCGGCACGGTGGGCGGAGATGGCCGTGACCAAATCCCCCTTGCGCATACGGGACCCCCCGGAAATGCCCAGCTGGCTCGCAAGAGCCTGAAGCTGAGCGAGCTTAAGGCCTGCCAGACCGCTGCTCTTGGTGGTTGCTGCAGTTGACGAATCAGCAGCAGAAGATGTTGTGTCCACAGCTGAATCCAGCTCAGTGGTTTCTGTCACGAAGGATCCTTCCCCCTCGACGGCGTCCAGAGCGAGAGCTGGACGCGATGATTTGTTCTGGGCTGCAGTTCAGATCTGCAGCCGGTGATTTGGGCCGTGCCTGATGGATTGTGGCCAACAGGGCCGGATACTGATCGTCATCACTGGATCCAGTTGCCCGGACAGCCGGCGTAGTGTTCAGGAAACAGAGAGATTTCTGCGGCACCTGAGACAGGCCGAAAGAGACGACACCACCAACGTTGGCACAGTTGACGAAAGGTACGGCAAAACACCGAGATCCAAAATCAGGGAACTGCCCGCAGCTTTACCGGCGGTGCACTTCCACTCTAGCACCTTGATCGTCTACAGCCAGCGTCATCACACGCCAACCGATGTCGGGTGTGTTGTCCGCCGTGAACCTACCGATGAATTCGACGGTAGCGGCAGCTTCCTCAGCACCGTTGGCCAACACCATCACTGTGGGACCTGCACCGGAGACAACCGCTGCATGGCCGGCAGACCGAAGCGACGCGATGAGGTCGGCACTGGGACGCATGGCTTGGGCGCGATAGCTCTGGTGTAGATAATCCTCCGTGCCGGGCAACAACAACGTGGGATCAGCAGTGAGCGCGTGAATCAACAAGGCTGCACGTCCGGAATTCATTGCTGCCGCATGATGTCCAACGGATGCCGGGAGCAATCCGCGTGCAGTCTCCGTGGACAGTTCGTAGTCCGGGACTGCCACGACGGGAATAACCGACCGCGCGACGTCAGCGCGTGTGGTGCTGTACTGCTCGCTGTCCTGCCACGACAGCGCCAGTCCGCCGAAAATGGCGGGTGCGACGTTGTCCGGGTGGCCTTCCATCTCGCTGGTCAACTGCAGGATCCAATCGCGGTCTTGCCGGAATTCGGAGGGGACAAGCGCGTTGGCGGCAGTTACGGCTGCAACCACAGCCGATGCTGATGATCCCAGGCCCCTGCCGTGCGGGTTGACGTTGTCCGCGGTGATTTTCAGGCCGGAGTGCTGGAATCCAAGCCGATTCAACGCAAGGTCAATGGCCCGAATCACCAGATGGCTGGCGTCACGTGGAAGGGAGTCAGCACCCTCACCGGAGAGCTCGAACTCGAGCTCCCCGGTGCTGAGGGTTTCCACCGTCAAGGTGTCGTAAATCGACAGGGCCAAGCCGAGGCTGTCGTAACCGGGCCCCAGGTTGGCACTCGTACCAGGGACCTTGACGGTCAGCCGCTGACCTGCCGCGACAAGTGCACGATCGGTCGCGGTGGGCTGCGTTGATTCCACTCTTAGTTTTCTTCCAGTCCCAGTTCTGCGGCAACGGTGACGACGTCGTTTGGCACCTTGACTGGCTGGACATCGCTGCCGTCCTCAGTGCGGAGCGCCCACTGCGGGTCCTTGAGACCATGACCGGTGACCGTGATGACGATGGTTTTGCCGGACGGAACCTCGCCTGCGGCGTGCTTCTTGATCAAGCCTGCGACACCGGCAGCGGAACCAGGTTCAACGAAGACGCCTTCCTTGGAAGAAAGCCAGCGGTGGGCAGCAAGGATCTCGTCGTCGGTGACAGCCTCAATCAATCCGCCTGATTCGTCACGGGCCGCAACTGCGGTCTCCCATGAGGCCGGGTTACCGATGCGGATGGCAGTGGCGATCGTGTCGGGCTCGGTAATGGGGTGCCCTGCAACGAACGGCGCGGCACCTGCAGCTTGGAAGCCCCACATGACGGGTGTCTTGGTGGAAACAGCCGGGAGTGTTCCGTTGGCCGTCTCGAACGGCGCGGAATACTCCTTGTAACCCTTCCAGTAGGCGCTGATGTTGCCCGCGTTGCCCACTGGCAGTACGTGGATGTCGGGGGCATCGCCCAGTGTGTCCACAACTTCGAAGGCGCCGGTCTTCTGGCCCTGGATGCGAGCCGGGTTGACTGAGTTCACCAGGAACACCGGGTAGGCTTCCCCGAGCTTTCGAGCGATGTCCAGGCAGTTGTCGAAGTTACCGTCTACCTGGAGCAGGGTGGCACCGTGGGCGATAGCCTGGCTCAGCTTGCCCATGGAGATCTTGCCTTCGGGTACCAGCACCGCACACTTGAGGCCTGCGGCTGTGGCGTAGGCAGCAGCTGAGGCGGAGGTGTTGCCGGTGGAGGCGCAGACGACAGCTTTGGCACCGGCCTCGACAGCAGCTGTCATGGCCATCGTCATGCCACGGTCTTTGAACGAACCCGTGGGGTTCATACCTTCGACCTTCAGGTAAACCTCGGAGCCGGTCAGCTCTGAAAGCTTCTGCGCGTGGACCAGAGGCGTGCCGCCCTCGCCCAGGGTGATGACCTTGGTGGCTTCCGTTACAGGCAAACGATCAGCGTATTCGCGGATTACTCCGCGCCATTGGTGAGCCACTTAGACCCCTTCTACCCGGAGTACGGATGTTACGGAATTGATGACGTCCAGGCCCTTCACGGCCTCGACGGTTGCCGCGAGTGCGGCTTCGGACGCACGGTGCGTCACGATTTTCAGCTCGGCCGACTCAACGTTCGAGGCGGAGTCGCGGTGGATCGTCTGACGCATGATTTCGATGGAAACGCCGTTCTCCGCAAAGATGTGCGCGATCCGGGCCAGCACGCCGGCTTGGTCAGCGACGTCCAGGCCGATGTAGTAGCTGGTGGTGGACGCATCGATGGCCAGCGCCGGAACGTGGCCCGTGGTGGTCTCCGTCCGGCCGGGGCCGCCCAGGACCAAGCGCCGTGCGGCAGAGACAAGGTCACCCAGCACGGCGGATGCGGTGGGCGTTCCACCTGCACCCTGGCCATAGAACATCAGTTCGCCGGCGTTTTCCGCTTCAATGAAGACAGCGTTGAAGGCACCACGGACAGCAGCCAGCGGGTGTTCGCGCGGCAGGAGTGTGGGGTGGACGCGCACGGAAATGCCGCTGCCGTTGTCCGAGGCGTCGATCTTCTCGGCGATCGCGAGCAGCTTGATGACAAAGCCGGCTTCCTTGGCGGAGGCGATGTCCGCAGCGCTGACCTTGGTGATGCCTTCGCAATAGACATCATCCAGCGAGAAGCGCGTGTGGAAGGACAGGGATGCAAGGATCGCTGCCTTCGCTGCAGCGTCGTGGCCTTCGACGTCGGCTGTGGGGTCGGCTTCGGCATATCCAAGGCGCTGGGCTTCGGCGAGGGCGTCGGAGAACTGCGCACCTGTGGTGTCCATCTGGTCAAGGATGAAGTTGGTGGTGCCGTTGACGATGCCCAGGACCCGGGTGATGCGGTCGCCGGACAGGCTGTCGCGGATAGGGCGCAGGATAGGGATCGCACCGGCGACGGCGGCCTCGTAGGACAGCTGGACGCCGGCCTTGTCTGCCTCTTCGTAGAGTGTGGGGCCGTCCTGTGCGAGCAGTGCCTTGTTGCCGGTGACAACGCATGCGCCGTTCTGGATGGCCGTCAGGATCAGCGAACGGGCAGGCTCGATGCCGCCCATGAGTTCAATGACGAGGTCTGCGTCCTTGACCAAGGTATCGGCATCCGTGGTGAAAAGTTCGCGCGGCAGTTCGACGTCGCGCGGGGAATCGATATTGCGCACGGCGATGCCGGAAAGTTCCAAGCGGGCTCCGCTGCGTGCTGCGAGGGCCTCGGCGTCGTCAATGAGAATCCGCGCAACCTGGGCCCCAACGTTGCCACAGCCCAGCAGGGCCACCTTCAAGGTTTGCACTTCAGACATTCGCCACTCCCATGTCGCGGTTCAAGAGATCTTCTTCGGTTTCCCCGCGGACAATCAGCCGGGCGGCTCCGTCGCGTACAGCGACAACGCCAGGCCGGGCCAGGTAGTTGTAATTGCTG
This sequence comes from Paenarthrobacter sp., assembly GCA_031179305.1. GTDB lineage: Bacteria > Actinomycetota > Actinomycetes > Actinomycetales > Micrococcaceae > Arthrobacter. The sequence continues at coordinate 118,078 of JAPSHX010000002.1, forward strand.
GAGAGGGCCCAGCAGTAGGCGCCGGTACCCGGTACTGCGAGCAAATCACCGGCTGCCACGTCCGCGGGCAGATATACATCTCTAACAACTATGTCGCCACTCTCGCAATGTTTGCCCACTACTCGGGACAGCTGCGGAGCCGCTGACGAGTCCCGGGAGGCCAAAACTGCCGAATAATCCGCGTCGTAAAGCACCGGGCGCGCGTTGTCGCTCATCCCGCCGTCCACCGACACATAGCGGCGCGGATACGTAACGTTGTTCTCCCCTTCTTCGCCCTCGTTGGCATCGACACGGACGGTTTTGAGTGTGCCAACTTCATAAAGCGTGAACGTGGTGCTGCCCACGATGGCACGTCCGGGTTCAATCGAGATGCGCGGTGGAGTGATGTCCAGTTCAGCGCACTTGGAACGCACGACGGCGGCCATCGCCTGCGCGATTTCGGCCGGGGGCCGGGGTGTATCCACCGGGGTGTAAGCGATTCCGTAGCCGCCGCCCAAGTCCAGTTCGGGCATGACGATGGAGTACTTGGCCTGCATGGCTGCCAGGAAGCCCAGTAGCTTCTCCGCTGCAAGAGCAAAGCCGTCGGGCTCAAAGATCTGTGAGCCGATATGGCAGTGCAGTCCCAAGAGCTCGATGCTGGCGTAGGTGGTTGCCGCAGCCACCGCTTCCTCGGCTGCGGACAGGCCTGCTTCATCGGTTGTGTCCCCGGCCATGGAGAGGCCAAACTTTTGGTCCTCGTGTGCCGTGGCAATGAACTCATGGGTGTGGGCGTGCACGCCGGGGGTCAGCCGGAGCATGACCTTGGCAGTTCCGCCGCGGCTGGAGGCAATCTTGGCTACCCGCTCCAGTTCATCGAGGCTGTCCACCACGATTCGGCCGACCTTCATGTCCAACGCGCGCTTGATCTCGGCATCGGACTTGTTGTTGCCGTGCAGACCGAGATTTGGCCCTTCAATTCCTGCACGGGCGGCAACAGCCAGCTCGCCGCCCGAACAAGTGTCCAAGCGGAGGCCTTCCTCGGAAACCCAACTGGCTACTGCAGTGCACAGGAACGACTTCCCGGCGTAGTAGACGTCCACTCCCCCACAAATATCGTCGAAGGCGGAATCAAAGGCGTCTTTGAACGCCCGTGCGCGGGAACGGAAATCCGATTCACTCATGACGAACAGTGGAGTTCCGTACTGTTCCTTGAGCTCGCTGACGGACACGCCGTCAATGGTGACCTCACCGGCGTCGTTCTTCTCAACGCCGGCCGCCCACATGGGTGCCTGCAAGGCATTGAGGTCTTCGGGAACAGCCAACCATTCGGGTGCGAGCGGAGAAGCGTGTGTAGCGTTCGTGGTCATTTCCCTACATCCGTTCCGGCGCAGAAACGCCCAGCAGTTCGAGTCCGTTGGCCAGCACTTGGCTGGTGGCGTCGTTCAGCCACAGACGCGTGCGGTTGACGTCCTGTACTGGCTCGTCCCCTTGCGGCGAGACGCGGCAAGCGTCGTACCAGCGGTGATAGGCACCGGCGATGACTTCGAGGTGGCGTGCCACCCGGTGCGGCTCACGCAGTTCTGCAGCCTTTGCCACGATGGACGGGTAGCTGCCGAGGTAGGAGAGCAATTCGTTTTCCGTGGCGTGGTCCAGGAGCGATGCGTCAAAGACGGAACGCTCCACCCCGGCCTCGGCAGCATTGCGTGCTGTGCCGCGGGAGCGTGCGTGCGCATACTGCACGTAGAACACCGGGTTCTCATTGCTGTGTTTCTTCAGCAGTTCGGGATCCAGGGTCAGCGGCGAGTCAGCCGGGAAACGGGCCAGGGAATACCTGACGGCATCCTTGCCGAGCCACGAAATAAGGTCCTTGAGCTCGATGATGTTACCGGCACGCTTGGATAGCTTGGCGCCATTCACGGACACAAGCTGGCCGATGAGGACCTCAATGTTGACCTCGGGATCATCGCCCGCGCAGGCTGCGATGGCTTTCAAACGGTTGATGTATCCGTGATGGTCCGCACCGAGCAGGTAGATCTTCTCCGTGAAGCCGCGGTCCTTCTTTGAGAGGTAGTACGCGGCGTCCGCAGCGAAGTACGTAGGTTCACCATTGGCGCGGATCATTACACGGTCTTTGTCGTCACCGAAGTCTGTGGTGCGCAACCAGACGGCACCGCCGTCGTCGAAAACGTGGCCTTGCTCGCGAAGGCGGGCGACGGCCGACTCAATCGCACCGGCGTCATGCAATTCCTTTTCGGAGAAGAAGACATCAAACTCGACGCCAAACTCAGCCAAAGTGGTTTTGATGTCTGCCATCTGTGCCTGGTAGGCAGCGGCCCGGATAACAGGCAGGGCTGCCTCATCCGTCAACTCGCGGATATCCGGATGGGCCCTCAGGACTTCGTCACCAAGCTCACGGATGTACTCGCCCGGGTAGCCACCCTCAGGCACGCCACGTCCGTGAAGGCGGGAGAGGACCGAGTTGGCGAAGACGTTCATCTGCGAGCCGGCGTCGTTGATGTAGTACTCGGCGGTGACGTTAGCGCCGGAGGCCCGCAGAACACGGGCAATGGCATCTCCCAAGGCGGCCCAGCGAGTGTGCCCGATGTGCAACGGACCGGTGGGATTCGCGGAAACGAACTCCATGTTGACCACGCGCCCCGCGAGCGCCTGGTTGGTGCCGTAGTTGCTTCCAGCCTCAACAATTGCCTTGGCGAGGGCGCCGGCTGTGGCAGCATCCACAGTGATGTTCAGAAAGCCCGGACCGGCGATTTCCACTCCGGTAACGCCAGGAATGCCCTGGAGATGGTTGCTGAGGATTCCTGCGAATTCGCGTGGATTCATGCCGGCCTGCTTGGAGAGCTGCAGGGCGATGTTGGTGGCCCAGTCGCCATGATCCCGGTTCTTGGGTCGCTCCACTCGCACGGCCTCGGGCACGACGGATTCCGTCAGGGCGATTTCGCCGGTGGAGACGGCGTTCTTAAGGCAGGCGGATATGGCAGCGGAGAGTTCTTCGGGAGTCACGCTTCTAGCCTACCGGGGGCCCGCAAAGTCGCGGAATTGAGGACCGCGTATGTGGATACTGTCACCACAGTCCACTCACAGGAACGGATACCCGACGCCACAGGCTGAACCATTACGCTGAATTCAACGTTGTGAACACGTAGGAGGTGGCCTCGTTGGTCATCCCGGCACACGCATTATCCCTTGACGAAAAATGACCATTGACGAATTCTTGTCCAGTTGAAACGAGCAGAACCATGACTACGCCACTCCGCAAGAGCATCTACGTTGGTTTCGCCGGCCTCTCCATCATCGGAACAGCCGCTGCATGCGCCCCCACAACCGAAGCCCCCGCAACCCAAACCACCTCTACCCAGGATGGCGGCGGGGCCACTGCCAGCAGTCCTTCGTCGGCAAGCACGTCATCGTCAACGGCAGTGGCTTCCACCGGCGCTTCCGCCTACAAGGACGGAACCTACAGCTCGGACGGCACATACACTTCGCCCAATGGCCAGGAAACGGTGGGTGTTGAGCTGACGCTTGCAGCCGACAAGGTTTCTGCGGTCAAAATCACGGTTCACCCTTCCAATCCCAATACCAGGAAGTTCCAGGGCGAGTTCGCCAGCGGCATCGCCGCACAGATCGTGGGCAAGGACATAGACGAACTCAACGTCTCCAAGGTGGCTGGCTCTTCACTGACTTCCGGTGGCTTCAACGAAGCCTTGGAACAGATCAAGTCCCAGGCCAAGTAGCAGTCATGCCGCACCCTGGCTGGAGCACCTTCCGCTTCGAAGGGATCGGTACGCAGTGGGAGATATCGACGCCGGACAGTTTGGTTGACGCTGTCCGGCGCGAACTGCTTGGGACGGTCGCGGAATACGACAAAACGTGGTCGCGGTTCAGGCCGGATTCCTTGGTGTCCGGCCTTTCCCGTTATGCAGGCAGGATTATCCTGCCGGGGCATGCCGTCGGCCTCCAAGAGGTCTATTCCGCGCTGTATCGCCTCAGTGGGGGCGCCATGACTCCGCTTATCGGCAGCAGCCTGGAACGGCTGGGTTACGACGCCACTTATGCCCTCACTCCATCGGGCAGCCCCCTCCCCCCGCCCCGTTGGGAAGACGTCCTTGATTGGGAAGGCACGGAATTGGCGGCCAAAGAGCCGGTGGTTTTAGACATCGGAGCTGCCGGGAAGGGCCAACTCGTGGACCTCTTGGGGAAACAACTGCTGCAAAGGGGCCACACCGACTTCCTGGTGGACGGGAGCGGCGACATGCTGCACGCCGGAAAACACCCGGTCACCGTCGCATTGGAGCATCCTTATAACCCCCGGCAGGCCATAGGCACGGTGGAACTGGACAACTCCGCTCTGTGTGCCTCGGCCTCGAACCGCCGCACGTGGGGTGATGGTCTCCACCATGTCCTGGATGGAGTCACGGGCAAGCCCGTACACACCACGGTGGCCACATGGACCATGGCCGCGAGCGCGCTGGTGGCAGATGGGGTGGCCACGGCATTGTTCATGGTGGAACCTGCTGCGCTGGAGGAGGAATTCGAATTCTCGTGGCTTACGGTGTCCTCGAGTGGCGCTGCCGCCTTTTCGACCGGTTTTGAGGGGAGACTGTTCACATGATTGCCGCTAAGTCCCGAGTGGACACTTGGTTGGGCCGCTTCACCATGTACCGCTTGATTCTTTGGGTGCTTGGCGTGTTGGCGGCCTACAGCATGGTCCTCAACGTCCTGGGATGGCTGACCTTTGGCCTGCCTGAGATGTTGGTCCATTTGGTGCTCTGCCTGGGCGTAACCTATGCCTCCGGCCGACTCCTGGCACTGCTCTTTGGTGTCAAGCAGCATACGGAGTCGTCACTCATCACGGGGCTTCTGCTCTATTTCCTGTTCTGGCCCGACTTTGGGGTGATGGACATGGCCGGGGTTGCCCTGGCTTGCGTGCTGGCCAGCGTGTCAAAGTACGCTCTGGCCTTCCGCGGACGTCATATCTTCAACCCGGCCGCCACCGGAGCGTTCATCACTGGACTGACGGGGCTCAATATCGCAACGTGGTGGGCTGCCACTCCCGCCATGCTTTGGCTCCTGGTTCCGGGAGTGCTGATTGTCCTTTACCGCACACGGAAAATGCTGATGGCCACTGTGTTCCTCGTGGCTGCCACAAGCATCATTACCGTGGAACTCATCGCGCGCAACATGACGCTGGGGCAGGCCCTGTGGCAGTCCTTGGCGCAACGGCCGCTGCTGTTTTTCGTCGGCTTCATGCTTTCGGAACCCCTCACCCTGCCTCCCCGCCGCTGGCAGCAGTTGGCGCTTGCCGCCGTCGTGGGAGTCGTTTTCGCAGTCCCCTACAACTTCGGCTTCATTGCCAACTCCCCCGAACTCGCACTGCTGCTAGGCAACCTCATTGCGTTCTTCCTTGGACAGCGCGGCGGCGTCCATTTGACGTTCAAGGGCGCCCGCCCCCTCACCCCCGCCAGTACTGAATTCAGGTTCGAACCGCAGCGGCCTGTGCGTTTTGCGGCCGGGCAGTTCATGGAACTCAACCTGCCGCATTCCGGATCCGACGGCAAGGGCCGTCGCCGCGTCTTCAGTATCACCAGCCCACCTGGTGCGGCTGAGGTTACGTTCGGCGTGGGTACGGCCGAGCCTCTGTCCGCAGCGAAGAAGGCATTACTTGCGCTTCGACCCGGGGACAGCGTTTCCGCGACAGCCGTCGGTGGAGATTTTGTTTTGCCGAACGACGCCGGGAGGCCCATCCTGCTGATCGCAGCAGGAATCGGGATCACGCCCTTCCTGTCGCAACTGGCGTCCGACGACGCCTCACGCGACACCGTGATGATCTACCTGGCGAAGGGTCGCGATGAGCTGGCCGCTGTGGAACAGCTGGAAGCCTCCCGTGCCAAGGTGATTGCCCGCCTAGCGGACGGTTCCACTCCCCCGGAGTTCATGGTCGACGCCGGTACGTCAAGAATCGATGCAGCGCGCCTTAGGGAGTTGGTACCGGACATAGGGGACCGGGAAGTCTTTGTCTCCGGCTCTCCAGCGAGCGTGGATTCCCTCCGCGCCGCAGCACGCGGTGCAGGAGCGCGTCGGGTCCACGTGGACTCGTTTGCAGGCTACTGATTCGAAGGTGTCGGGGCCGGGCCTGTTGCTCCTGCGCCATGACTTTCGTCTGCTGTGGCGGGTTTTCATTTGCGGCGCAGGGACTGCTAAGCTCTAGGACGTCCCACCGGCAACGGAGGGAACCCTGGATGCCCTCGTAGCTCAGGGGATAGAGCGTCTGCCTCCGGAGCAGAAGGCCGTAGGTTCGAATCCTATCGAGGGCACAACGAATACCCCGCCAGCCCTGCTGGCGGGGTATTTTTGCGTGCCGATTACCGACTATCAGTTGCGGGCTTGCCGGGCTTGGACCGCAATATTGTCGGCCCCTGCTCCTAGTCTGATCTCAGTTGGTCATAACCATAGCCAAAGGGGTTTTGCCGTGATGTGTTCAATCGTCCCGCCGTACATGCTGCGCAGGATTGCTGCCCGGAACGAACCACGGCTCCGGGCAGTTGCCCGGGCCGCAAAGGAGTCGTTGCTGCACATCAAGGATCTGCAGGCCATACGCACAGCCCCCATCCCTGCTGCACCACCGAGCGCACGGCAAGCCAAACCGGGCCCCCCGAAGCGGACCATCTTCGATGCCGAGTCCTCCGAGACCTTGCCCGGACGCATTGTCCGTAAGGAAGGAGCCCCACCCGTCGGCGACGTTGCTGCGGACGAGGCCTACGACGGCCTCGGGAGCACGCACCGGCTGTACGGTGAGATCTTCGGCAGGGATTCAATTGACGATGCAGGGCTCGCCCTGGATGCAACGGTTCATTACGGGAAGCTCTACGACAACGCCTTTTGGGACGGGAGCCAGATGGTCTTCGGTGACGGCGACGGCCAGATTTTTCAACGTTTCACCAAGTCCGTGAGCGTCATAGGCCATGAACTCGCCCACGGGGTAACCCAATACACGGCCAATTTGGCTTATCGGAACCAGGCCGGAGCCCTGAACGAGTCCATGTCGGACGTTTTCGGGGTCCTCGTCGAGCAGTATCTGAAGCAGGAGTCCGCCCGGGATGCCAGTTGGCTCATCGGTGAGGGCCTCTTCACGGATCAGGTCCAAGGCGCCGCCCTGCGCTCAATGAAAGCGCCGGGGACGGCTTATGACGACGACGTTTTGGGTAAGGACCCCCAGCCGGACTCTATGGATACGTATGTACGGACGAGCGCGGACAATGGGGGCGTGCATATCAACTCCGGCATCCCCAACAAGGCCTTCTATGTGGTTGCCACGGAACTCGGGGGCAATGCATGGGAGGCGTCCGGCCAGATTTGGTACGACACCTTGACCAGTGGTTCCTTGCCGGCTACCTGCACGTTTGGAAAGTTTGCCAAGACCACGGTCGCAACTGCTGAGGAACTTTTCGGCACTGGATCAGCTGAACATGACGCCGTCCTGAAGGCGTGGGAGACTGTGAAGGTCAAGGTTTAAGTCAGGCGGCGGGACCGGACAGGTTGGTTCGGTCCCTGCCGACTGGCTGACTAAGGAATGTCGAACGAGAAGCAGCCGGTCATGAAGATCACCGTCCAACGCAGTGGAGGAATCGCGGCGATGACACGTGTCTGGAGCGTGGATGCGGTGTCCCCCGATGAGAAGGAACGATGGGTCCCGATCGTTGAGGCCTGCCCTTGGGACGAAGCCAAAGGCCAGGCACGGACACCCGGCGAGCCGGACCGGTTCATGTATTCCATCCGTGCCGGGCAACGGCGGGCCACTCTTCCCGACCGCGCCGTAACGGGCCCCTGGCAGGAATTGGTGGAATGTGCCAAGGCCGAAGGTTCAGAGTCACGGGGCGGGTTCGGACGCCGCCGCTAAATTTCGAGCGGCTTCAGCCGGCTTCCGGGCTTGGAGCGGTTTTGGTCGGCTCTGGTTTGGAGTGGTTTCAGATGGCTTCTGCCAACTGCCCCCCTGAATGCCCGCCTGTAGCTTTGCGGACTTGTGTCCAGCACTTTGGTGAAGTGGTGGCGCAGCAGGACTGAATGTCCAAAGCCCGCGATACGAGCGATCTCGTCGATGTTCAGCTCTGTGGTTTCCAGCAGTTCCTGCGCACGCAACACGCGTTGCGAGTTTAGCCAGGCCGCGGGCGTCGCTCCGGTTTCCGCCCGGAATCGGCGGGCGAACGTCCTTGGGGACATGTGGAGCCGTGCAGCCAACTCGTTCACGCTGTGCTCTTCGTCCAGATGTTCAACCATCCACCGCAGTAACGCCTCCATAGGCGCTGAACCGCAGCGGGGCATGGGCCTGTCGATGAACTGGGCCTGCCCGCCGTCGCGATGCGGCGGTACCACCATGTCGCGGGCGATCGCCGCTGCCACATTTGCACCCAACTCCTCGCGGACAAGGTGGAGGCATGCGTCGATTCCGGCGGCCGTACCGGCGCTGGTGATGATGGTCCCGTCTTGCACGTAGAGGACGTTCTCATCCACGATCGCGGACGGGTATCGACTGGCCAGGTCCTGGGAATAGTGCCAGTGCGTGGTGCACCGGCGTCCGTCAAGCAGTCCTGCGCGGGCCAGGGCATAAGCGCCGGAGCAAATGGACATCACCCACGCGCCCCTGGCGTGTGCTGCGCGCAGGGCATCCATCACTGATTCAGGTATTTCCTGGTCCCGTCCGAACGGCGCCATGATGACCAGGTCAGCGTCAGCCGCTGCTTCGAGGCCGAGGTTTACGTGAAGGGACAGGCCGGACTTCATGCGTACATCACCCGGTTCCGGGGCAACCACGCTGAAGTCAAAGGCCGGAACACCGGCGCCGCGGTCCGATCGGTCGATGCCGAAGACCTCGAAGGCTGTACCGAATTCAAAGACCGAGAAGTTGGGAACCACGATCACCGCCACTGATTTCAACATATCTCCAGTGTGGCAGAAAATTATCTAAATGGGGCATTTCTGCCACTGTTTCTTCAACCGGTACAGGCGCAGGCTTGAGGCATGGAAATCTTTGGAATCATCCTCGTCATTGTCCTAATCACCGCCGTCGCTGCCACCGTTTCAGCCCTGTTGAAGGATGGACGCGGGCACAACCCGCCCATCAACTCCAAGGAACCCTGGAGCGCTTTCGAAGCTCCGAGCAGCCCGTATTGGAACCCCCGCATCTACTAGGGAAATGCCAAGCCACTGCAAAGCCCGGCAAACCACATCCATACGACGCCCGTCCGTTAGCGGAATTCTGCAGGATTCCCCGAACGGCGGGCGTCCCTCTTTGCCCAACGCCCGGCAAGGACCCATGTGGATGCCTCATGGGCTAGATTCACATGCATGATCCAAACGTCTGCACGGCTCCTTCAGCTGTTGTCACTGCTGCAGGTGCGTCGGGAGTGGACGGGACCGGCCTTGGCCCACCGCATGGGTGTGACGGAGCGGACCGTACGCCGGGACATCGACAAGCTGCGCAATTTGGGATACCCCATCCACGCCTCTCCCGGAATAGCCGGTGGCTATCAGCTTGGCGCCGGCGCGCAGCTTCCGCCGCTGCTGCTGGATGACAATGAAGCCCTGGCTGTCGCGTTGGGCCTCAATTCCGTAGCCGCGGGTCCGGTGGCAGGCATTGGTGAGGCCTCCGTCCGCGCCTTGGCAAAGCTGGAGCAAGTCCTGCCGGCCCGCCTGCGTCCCAAGTTCGCGATGCTGAAAGCGGCTGTCACCACCCTGCCCAGCAACGCGGGGACCGTAGATCCCCAGCAATTGACCGTCGTCTCCTCCGCAATATCGGACCAACGCCAAATCTCCTTCGACTACGTCACGTCAGAGGGCGAATCAGCGCGCCGACTGGTAGAGCCCTACAGATTGGTGGACACCGGACGCCGCTGGTATTTGGTGGCGTGGGACGTTGAGCGGGAGGATTGGCGAACCTTCAGGGCTGACCGCCTGGCTTCCCTGCCGTCGGAACGGAAGAGGTACACGCCACGGCCCCTGCCTGCGGAAGACCTCGCCGCTTACGTGCAGCAGTCCATCACCCGCTCACCGTACAGGTTCGACGTCGTGGTGCGGCTCCGCGCTCCCCTGGCCGAGGTATCCGCCGTCGTTAGTTCCCAGTACGCGACACTGACGGCCGACGGTCCGAAAGCCACCATCCTGCGATCAGGATGGGACAACCTGGCCGCTCCGGCGGCGTATCTGGCAGCCATGGACATGGACTTTGAGATCCTCGAGCCAGCTGAGTTCAAGTCCTACGCTTTGGAACTCTCGTCCCGCCTGAGTACCGCGGCAGGCACTGTGACGGACACAGCGGACGTGGAACCCCACTCACAGTAGACTGACAGCAGCCATGACACTTCATATTTCCTACCCCGCAGAGCTGCCCGTATCCGAGCGCCGCGAGGATCTGATGGCGGCCATCGCCGCAAACCAGGTGACCATCATTGCCGGCGAGACCGGTTCGGGTAAGACCACCCAGATCCCCAAGATGTGCGTCGAACTTGGCCTCGGAGACAAGGGCCTGATCGGGCACACCCAGCCACGCCGGCTCGCAGCGCGCACGGTGGCCGAACGCATCGCATCCGAACTCGACGTAGAGATTGGCCAGGAAGTTGGCTTCCAGGTCCGCTTCACCGGTGAGGTCAGTGCGTCCACCAAAATCAAGCTGATGACCGACGGCATCCTCCTCGCTGAGATCCAGCGGGACAAGCTACTGCGCAAATACAGCACCATCATCATCGACGAGGCCCATGAGCGCAGCCTCAACATCGACTTCATCCTGGGCTATCTCAAGCGCATCCTCCCCCAGCGCCCGGACCTCAAGGTCATCATCACCTCGGCCACCATCGATCCCCAACGGTTTGCCAAACACTTCGGCACCGAAGAAGATCCGGCCCCGATCATCGAGGTCTCCGGACGAACGTATCCCGTGGAGATCCGGTACAGGCCTTTGTCGCAGCCGGCGGGCGGGGACGAAGACACCTCGGACGATGAACTCGAAGAGGACCGCGATCCCCTTGACGCTGTGTGCGACGCCGTGGACGAGCTCGCCAAGGAAGCACCGGGCGACATCCTCATTTTCTTCTCCGGTGAGCGCGAGATCAGGGATGCTGCTGAAGCAATCAATGGCCGCATCCAAACGAACAGGCGCCTGGCCGGGACGGAAGTCCTGCCCCTTTTCGCCCGATTAAGCCTGCAGGAGCAGCACCGGGTGTTCAACCCCGGCGGGAAACGGCGCATCATCCTGGCCACCAACGTTGCCGAGACGTCGCTGACCGTGCCCGGCATCAAGTACGTAATCGACACCGGAACCGCCCGTATTTCCCGGTATTCACACCGAACCAAGGTCCAGCGACTTCCCATCGAGCGCGTCTCCCAGGCATCGGCCAACCAGCGTTCGGGCCGCTGCGGCCGCGTGTCCGAGGGCATAGCCATCCGTTTGTACTCGGAAGAGGACTTCGAGTCGCGTCCACTGTTCACAGACCCGGAGATTCTCCGGACCAACCTCGCAGCCGTCATTCTGCAGATGACCGCAATGGGCGTTGCCCGTGGCCCCAAAGACGTAGAGAACTTCCCCTTCGTGGAACCGCCCGACTCCCGGGCCATCAACGACGGCGTAACGCTCCTGCGCGAACTCGGCGCCTTAACCTCGCCCAAGTCCGGTGACGCAAGTGGTAACGGTCGCAACGGCAGTGGCCTGACCGCCGTCGGGCAGAAATTGGCGCAGCTGCCGGTGGATCCGCGGCTGGGCCGGATGATTGTGGAGGCGGGAAAGCGTGGCTGTGTCCGCGAGGTCATGATCCTGGCAGCTGCCCTCACCATCCAAGACCCCCGTGAACGGCCAACGGACAAGCAACAGTTGGCTGCGGAGAAGCATGCCCGTTTCCGGGACGAACTCTCAGACTTCACCGGCTTCCTCAATCTGTGGAACTACATCCAGGAAAAGCAGCGCGAGCTGTCCTCCACCCAGTTCCGCAAGCTGTGCCGCAACGAATTCATCAATTACCTGCGCGTCCGTGAGTGGCAGGATCTCTTCACCCAGCTCCGGCAGCTGGCCAAACCCCTGGGCATCGCGCTGGACAACAAGCGCGAAGCTGATCCCGTGGGCAACTACGAGGGCATCCACATCAGCCTGCTCTCCGGACTGCTGAGCCATATCGGCCTGCTGGATGAGCGCAAGCGTGAATACGCCGGTGCCCGCGGAAGCCGTTTTGCGATCTTCCCCGGGTCAGCGCTGTTCAAGAAATCACCCACGTTCGTCATGGCAGCGGAACTGGTGGAAACCAGCCGCCTCTGGGCACGTGTGGCCGCCAAGTTCGATCCGCTGTGGGCCGAGCAGGTAGCTCCGGACTTGGTGAAGCGGTCCTACAGCGAGCCGCATTGGTCTTCACGGCAAGGCGCCGTCATGGCCCATGAGAAAGTGACGTTGTACGGCGTCCCGATCATTCCCAACCGCCGCGTCAACTACGGACGGGTCGATCCCGAGCTCGCACGTGAACTGTTCATCCGCCACGCGCTGGTGGAAGGTGAGTGGAAGACCCATCACAAGTTCTTCCATCGTAACCGCGCCCTCCTGCAGGAAATCGAAGAACTCGAAACCCGCATGCGTCGCCGCGACATCCTGGTGGACGATCAGACTCTCTTCGAGTTCTACGACGCCCGCGTGGGTAAGGAAGTGGTGTCCGAGAGGCACTTTGATAAGTGGTGGAAGGATGCCCGGCAGTCAGACCCCGACCTTCTGGACTTCGACCAATCGCTACTGATGAGCGAAGACGCCGAAGCCTTGGACGATTCCGCATATCCGAAGAGTTGGCTGCACAAGGGATTTGAACTACCCCTGAGCTACGAGTTCCATCCAGTCGCTCCCGGCTCGGCCCCCAACCCGTCCGACGGCGTCACCGCCGAAGTTCCGGTGTTGTTCCTCAATCAATTGGACGACGCCCCCTTCCGTTGGCAAATCCCGGGCCAGCGGGTGGAACTGGTCACTGCCCTCATCAAATCGCTGCCTAAGCAAGTACGGAAGAATTTCGTGCCTGCCCCGGACGTTGCGAGGCAAGCAACCGCAGCACTGGAAACAGACTTCGATTCCGCCACCGATGAGCTCGAGCCGTCCTTGGAACTGGTGCTTCGCCGGCTCCGTGGGCACGTCATTCCGCCCGGATCCTGGAATTGGGACGCAGTACCGCCCCATCTGCGCGTTAGCTTCAAGGTGGTGGACAGCAGTGGCAAGGTGCTCGACGAAGGAAAGGACCTTGCTGCACTCCAGGAAAAGCTGGCACCGGCCACGCGCCGCGCCATTGCCGAATCACTCGGGGCAACGCCTGCGACGACGTCACGCGCCAAAGGAATCAAGGCAACCGACCGCTCGGGCGCGCCCAGCGGTGGAACGCCGGCGTCAGGCCCGGCTCCCGCCGGTGGTGGAGCGGTTGCCGAACGCGCGGGCATCACTGCATGGGACTTCGGCACCGTTGAACGTCAGGTTACACGCACCGTGAAGGGTCACGCCGTGACCGGCTTCCCTGCAGTCGTCGATGAGGGCAAGTCTGTTGCCCTTCGTGTTTTCCAGACGCGGCCGGAACAGGAAGCCGCCATGCGTGGCGGAGTAATCCGGCTGCTGGCGCTGCGGATCCCGCCACCGGATCGTTACGTGCTGGAACACCTCAGCAACACGGAGAAGCTGACGTTCAGCCAAAACCCGCACGGATCCGTGAGTGCACTCATCGCTGACTGCGCACTGGCAGCCATCGACAAACTGGTTCCGCAGGATCTGCCGTGGGACAAGGAGGCCTTCGATGCGTTGTACGAAGTCGTCCGGGCAGAACTGATCGACACCGTGTTTACGGTCACTGCCGTCGTCGAACGCATCCTGGCCAGTACGCGACGCATCCAAAAGCAGCTGAAGTCCAACGCCAGCCTGCCTCTGATCAGCGCCCTCAACGACATGAAGAGCCAGTTGGAGCAACTGGTGTTCCCGGGCTTTGTGGCACAGACGGGCTACGCCCAGCTCAGCCAACTGCCACGCTACCTCCAAGCAATCGAGAAGCGGCTGGAAAAGCTCCCAGGCAACGTCCAACGGGACAGCCTGAATATGGCAATCGTGCAGGCAGTGGAGGACGACTACGACGACGCCGTGTCGGCGCTCCTTCCGGGACGCCGGGCGGGTACCGAGTTAACCCGGGTGCGCTGGATGATCGAAGAGTTGCGGGTGAGCCTCTTCGCCGTCGAGCTTGGTACTGCCTACTCGGTATCGGAAAAGCGCATCCGCACGGTGCTGAACCAAGCCTTGGCCCCCGCATAGCCGCGGCCGCAATGACATGAAAAACCCGGCGGCGCCCAATAGCACCGCCGGGTTAAGTCGTGCAGGACTCAGTCCTGAGGGACTGCGTCGCCGTGGCCTGCTTCCCGAAGGGCAGCACGGAGCTTCACGGCGGTGGCTTCCATGACGGCGGGATCCGGGTTGTGGTCCACATTGTGGATTTCAAAGTCTGCGGTGGAGTAGGCAGGCCACACGTGGACATGCAAGTGGTCCACCTCGAAACCTTCCATCAGCACGCCAACGCGCTTGGCGTCAAACAAGTCCTCCTGCACCTTGCCGATGCGCTGGGCCACGTCCATGACCTTGGCCAGCAGTTCAGGGCTGGCCTGCGTCCACGAATCCACTTCTTCACGCGGAACCACCAAGGTGTGTCCCTGGGTAATGGGCGAGATGGTCAGGAAGGCGACCACGTCCTCGTCTTTCCAGACAAAACGGCCCGGGATCTCCCCATTGATGATCTTGGTGAACAGTGTGCTCATGCGTCTGCCCTTTCGGATGGTTCCTGAAGTGTTGCGGTGTCCAGTACGAAACGGTACTTCACGTCCCCGGCCACCATGCGGTCGTAAGCTTCATTGAGTTGCCCGGCTCCCACTATCTCGATGTCGCTCACAACCCCGTGTTCGGCGCAGAAGTCCAACATTTCCTGCGTTTCCTCAATGCCGCCGATCAATGAACCCGCATAGGCGAGTCGCCGACGGATGAGCAGGCCAGGGCTGACCGGGGGCATATCGTCCGCGGGGAGGCCCAATTGGAAGAGGGCTCCGTCCAGGCGAAGGGTTCGGAAGTACGGATTGAGGTCATGCGGCGCTGCAACGGTGTCGATGATGACGTCTATGCTCCGGTTGGCGGCCTCCATGGCGTCCGCGTCCTTGGAGAGGACCACGTGGTCCGCGCCCAGTTCCCGGGCGGCCTCGAACTTGGATTCCGACGTCGTGAATACGGTGACGTCGGCACCCATGGCTTTGGCAATCTTGACTGCCATATGGCCAAGGCCACCCAGGCCTACGACGCCCACTGAGTCGCCTTCCTCCACATCGAAATACCGCAGCGGAGAGTACGTGGTGATCCCGGCACACAGCAAGGGAGCAGCCGCTGCCGCATCAAGGGCCTCCGGGATGCGCAGCACGAAGCGCCTGTCCACCACTACCGACGTCGAATATCCGCCTTGCGTGATTTCGTCGCCATGACGCGGGTCCGCAGCCCCGTAGGTACCGACGTTGCCCCTCTCGCAGTACTGCTCGAGTCCTTCAAGGCAGCTCTCGCATTCGCGGCACGAGTCCACCATGCAGCCGACGCCCACACGATCGCCGGGGGCAAAGTCCTGCACCCCGGCACCCACCCGTGTCACGCGGCCTACGATCTCGTGGCCTGGAACCAACGGGTAGGGGGGAACCCGCCATTCACCGCGCGTTGCGTGCACGTCAGAGTGGCATAACCCGCAAAATTGAATCGCGATTTCCACGTCGTCCGCTGTGGGGGTCCGCCGCGCGACAGTCAGAGGCACCAAGCCACTGTCCGGGGAAGTGGCACCGTAAGCTGCAGCCAGCGTTCCGGACCGGTCTTCATTGGTATCCAGAGTGACGGGCTTGGCGAGGGGCGGGGGCACAGGGCGTCCGGGAGTCATGCTCCGACGCTACTCCCGGCAGCCGTGCTTGTGCCACTTGGGCCAGTGGATTCCTCCACAAACGGGGTGCTACCCACAACAACGTCATTCGCAGCATTGTTTGACCACTGAGAGAACGAGCCTGGATAGAGCGCTGCTCGGTATCCGGCGATCTCCAAGGCAGCAATCTCATGGGAGGCTGTGACGCCGGACCCGCAATAAACAGCCACGTGGGACGACTGGTCCAGGCCCAACTCCTCAAAACGCCTCCGCAGTTCCTCCCTGGGAAGGAACGTGCCGTCGGCTGAGATGTTTCCCGTGGTCGGCGCGCTGACCGCACCCGGAATGTGCCCGGCCCTGGGGTCAATCGGTTCTACCTCACCCCTGTACCTCTCCCCTGCCCGGGCATCCAGCAACACACCGTTGCGGTGCCACTGTGCCGCCTCCTGCTCGGTGATGGCCGGCATGAGGCCTTCACCCAACGTGACATTTCCGACGGCGGGACTCACCTCACCGGATTCCACTGGGTAACCAGCGGCACGCCAAGCGGCGAGGCCGCCGTCGAGCAGGTACACCGAGGCAAAGCCAGCGTTCCGCAGCATCCACCAAACGCGTGCGGCGGCCATGCTGCCGCTGTTGTCGTACGCGACCACCGTGTCGCCGTGGTTAATTCCCCACTTTCGAGCGGATTCCTGAAAACGGTCCGGACTTGGCAGGGGGTGGCGGCCCAGTCCGGGTTGTGCGTGATCTGCCAGCTCTGTGGGGAGGTCCACGAAAACGGCGCCCGGAAGATGGGCGCCCAGATATTCAAGGCGCCCGTCAGTGCGGCCCAGAACCCATCGGACGTCGAGGAGTACGGTCCGCCGCCCGGTTTCGAGTCGCTGGTGCAGTTCTGACGCACTTATCAACGTGGCCATGGGTCTCCTTCGTTCTGGCGGCTGGTCTTCCTGCAGGGGTTTCGTTGCTGCCCGTGCCCGAATTCCAGCCTAGGCTTATCCGGTGAGCAATTCGTGTATTCAGGACAGGGCATGGGCCAGCGAGGCCATCCGTAAGATCGAGGCCGAGAATAACCGCTCCGCCGACACCCACCTTTATGCGGTCCCACTCCCGGACCACTGGGGAGTCCAGCTGTACCTGAAAGACGAGTCAACCCACAGATCCGGCAGCCTCAAGCACCGTCTGGCGCGATCCTTGTTCCTATATGGCCTGGTCAACGGTTGGATCACCGAAGGGACCACCATCGTGGAAGCCTCCAGCGGCAGCACGGCTGTATCAGAGGCTTACTTCGCCCGGCTCATCAGCTTGCCTTTCATCGCAGTCATGACAAAGACCACCAGTCCCGAAAAGGTCGCCCTGATCGAGGAGTTCGGTGGCGCTTGCCTGCTGGTGGACCATGCCTCGGAGGTTTACGCCGTAGCCGAAGAGACTGCCAGGACGTCCGGCGGCTACTATATGGACCAATTTACGTTTGCTGAGCGGGCAACGGACTGGCGGGGCAATAACAACATCGCCGAGTCGATTTTCGAACAACTGTCATTGGAAGAGCATCCGGTTCCGGAATGGATCGTTGTAGGCGCCGGCACAGGCGGAACCAGCGCCACCATCGGCCGTTACCTGCGGTACAACCGATACAACACCCGCCTGGCCGTAGTGGATCCCGAAAACTCTGCCTTCTACCCCGCGTGGCGGGACGGAGACGCAGCCGCCGCCACTGGCCTTCCGTCCAGGATTGAGGGCATCGGCAGGCCTCGGTCTGAGCCCAGCTTCGTGCCGGCGGTTATCGACCACATGATCCAAGTGCCCGACGCCGCGTCCGTTGCCGCCATGAGGCACCTCCGGAAGCTCACCGGCTTACATGCCGGGCCCTCAACCGGGACCAACCTGTGGGGAGTTTGGCAGTTGGTTGCCGGGATGGTGGCTGAAGGCCGGAAAGGCAGTGTCGTTTCCCTGATGTGCGACGCCGGCGACCGTTATGCGGGAAGCTACAACGATGACGCGTGGCTGGCCGCGCACGGACTGGACCCGGCGCCGCACGAAGCCATACTTGAGAACTTCCACAGCACAGGAGTGTGGACCGGCTAGACCTCCACGGACTCCCCTGGCGCCAGTCGCGCGTAAGTGGTTCCGTAGCGGGCCCCGATCCGTGTGACATGCCCCTCGACGATCCCCCGGCCCAGTTCGTTGAGCAGCCCGTCATGGACAGGAAATGCCTTTGGAGCACGTACGGAAATGACGAAGTCCACAACCTCTCCCACCTTGGACCACGGGGCGTGGATGGGGACAAGAAGGGTTTGGACGCTGATTCCGTCAGGGACCACGAACGAGTCCCCGGGGTGGAAGACGTTGTCATCCACCAGGTAGCCGATGTTCGCTACCACCGGAATCTGGGCGTGGATGACGGCATGTTGCCCACCGTAAGTCCGGATGTTGAAACCTGCCGCTTGAAGGCCGGAGTTGGGTTCCACGGTATGCACGCGGTGGGCGACATCCCCGTTTTCCCTCAGTGCAGCTGCCACCCCGGCTGGGGCGTGGACCTCCAGCGTAGTGTTGCTCCGCAGGGCTGCCGTCACCGCAGGGCGGTCAATGTGGTCATTGTGCTCGTGAGTAACAAGTACGGCGTTGGCTCCGCTCAACGCTTCCTCTGACTCGGAGAAAGTCCCGGGATCGATCACCAGGACCTTTCCCTCCTTCTCCAGCCGAACACAGGCATGCGTGTACTTGGTGAGCTTCATGGAGACAGCCTATGGCCGCCCGCTGACAGTTTCCAAGGTTCGCCTACTGGTAAAATTAGGCTTTGCCAGCATCCCCAGGGAAGTGAGTCTTTCAATGCCACAAGGCACCAGTCCCGCCACGACCGGCCATGAAGCGCCGGCCACCAGCGGCGTCAAGGAGCAGCGCGTCACCAAGCAACGCTTGGCCGTCAGCGCTGCCCTGGATGAATTGGATGACTTCGTCAGCACCCAGGAGCTGTACCGACTTCTGCAGAACAAGGGCATTTCGGTGTCCTTGGCCACTGCCTACCGCATTCTGCAGTCCCTGGCGGACGACGGACTCATTGATGTCCTCCGAAACGGAGACGGCGAAGCCGTCTATCGTCGTTGTGCAGTCACCGGGCACCACCATCACCTGCTGTGCCGCAACTGCGGCAAAGCAGAAGAAGTGGAAGCACCCGCCGTCGAGACTTGGGCTGCCCGTACGGCAACTGAACATGGCTTCACCGAGGTGGCCCACACCGTGGAGATCTTCGGACTGTGCCCGGAGTGCACGGCCAAGAAGGCAGCAGGCAAGCTCTAGAGCGCACCCGCTGGTTGGTCACGCGACACCCGGCCGTTGAGGCCCTTGTTGGCGCGTACCCTGCCGATGATCCGGCACACCACGTAGATCAAGAAGGACAACGTGGTGACGTAAGGGCTGATGGGAATGCGGCTGCCCAAGGCCAGGAGAATACCGCCCACAGTGGCCGTCATCGCGAAGAGAACACTCAGCAGCACTACCAACCGCGGTGACGTGGTGACCCGCAGTGCAGCAGCCGCAGGGGTAATGAGCAGGGCAAGCACCAACAGCGCGCCAACAATCTGGATGGACAGGGCTACGCTGACGCCCAGAAGAACCATGAAGCCGATGGCCAGGCCACGGACAGGGACACCCCTGGCTTCAGCCATCTCCGGGTCAACGCTGGCAAAGCTCAGTGGTCGCCAAATCGCCACGAGTGCCGCCATCACCACCACTGCGGTGCCGGCCAAGACCTGCAGTTGCACCGTATCCACGGACACAATCTGTCCAGTCAGCAGGCCGAACTTGTTCGCCGCGCGCCCCTCATAAAGGGCGAGGAACAGGATACCCAAACCGAGACCGAACGGCATGATCACACCGATGATTGAGTTCTTGTCCCGAGCCCGGACTCCCATGAAACCCAGAATCACTGCCGCGGCCACCGAGCCGATCAAGGAACCGAAGATGATGTCGGCGCCAATCAGCAAGGCAAACGCCGCGCCGGCGAAGGACAGCTCGGAGATGCCGTGGACAGCGAAGGCAAGGTCCCGCTTCATTACGAAGGTGCCAACCAGTCCACCCAGGAAGCCGAGAACGGCTCCCGCCCAGATGGAATTTTGGACCAGGACCAGCAACTCACCGTAGTTCTCGAAGTTGAAAATGGTCTGCAGGATGCTCTCAAAGTCCATCTAGAACTCCTCCATAGTGGTGGCGTGGGCATCTTCATGGAAGTGCGTGGTTGCGTCTGGAAGTCCGACGACGACGATCCTTCCGTTGGTGTGGATGACCTCCACATGGCTGTCGTACAGCTCGGAAAGAACCTCCGTGGTCATGACCTCTTGAGGCGTCCCTACACGGAACTGGCCGCCGGCAAGGTAAAGTACCCGGTCCACGTAGTCGATTACAGGGTTGATCTCGTGGGTCACGAAGACCACGGCACTGTTTCGATCGTGGCATTGCTTGTTGATCAGTGAACTGACGCCCTGCTGATGATGCAGGTCCAACGAGAGCAGCGGCTCATCACACAGGAGGACCTGGGGCTCAGTGGCCAGTGCCTGCGCTACCCTGAGGCGTTGTTGCTCGCCACCGGATAACTGCCCCACCGGCACCTTGGCGTAGTCAGTTGCGCCAACTTGCTCCAACAACTCTTCGATTCGCTGGTTGACCTTGCCGGATGCGAATCGCATTCCCCAGCGGTGGCCATCGATCCCCAGCCCAACCAGGTCGCGTGCCCGCAACGGCGTATCCGCCGCAAAGGACTTTTGCTGAGGTATGTACCCAATACGTTTACTGCCGCGTTCCACGGGGTGGCCGCCCAGCGATACCGTTCCGGAATGCAGCTCCTGCAGGCCCAGAAGGACTTTCAGGAAGCTTGTTTTGCCGCTGCCGTTGGGTCCAAGAACGGCAAAGAACTCTCCGGGGTGGATGTCCAGGTCCAGATCCCGCCAGAGTGTCCTCTTGCCGAACTGCAGGCTCGCTCCGCGGAGGCTCACTACCGGTGTCAAAAGTTGTCCTCGATCCATACGCTCCGGGAGAAACGCAATAGTTGTGCGCCGCTGGTGTCCGCGGCTTTGCTGATGACAGGCAAAGGCCCCGCAGGCATCCTGAATATCTTAGGACGCTAACGGGGCTCTTCACTGCACGTTGATACTCGGGAACGCTACTTCTTGAGTGCCGCCGAAATGGCTTCGACGTTGTCCGCCATCCACTGAAGGTAGTCCTTGCCGTCAGGAAGCGTTTCGGTGAAGTTCACAACCGGCACCCCGGCGTTCTCGGCCGCCCGCTTGACGGACTCAGTCTGTGGCCCCTCCGTCTGCTGGTTATACGCGAGGAGACGAACAGATTTGGCACTGACGAGGTCGGTGGTTTCCTTCAGCACAGCGGGAGGGACATCCGTCTCCTCCTCGATGGCGGCGCTGTAAGCTTCCGGC
The DNA here is from genome assembly GCA_031179305.1 of Paenarthrobacter sp. Taxonomy (GTDB): domain Bacteria; phylum Actinomycetota; class Actinomycetes; order Actinomycetales; family Micrococcaceae; genus Arthrobacter. The sequence goes on from JAPSHX010000002.1 coordinate 139,415, forward strand.
GTCTTATTTTCCAGGCCGGCCGCCTCCAGGAGGTACAGGGGAACGGGTTCGGTCACAGCAACGGGTGCATGCTCGTTGCCGGCCTTGATGTCGCCGAGCTTGCCGGTTAGTTCAGATAGTTTTGCTTTGAAGGAATCCGCGTTCGTGGTGAATGTCGAGGCAGATCCTGCATCCAGGCTGCCCAACTTTTCGGCAACGGCGTCGGCGAGCTTGCCCATGGCGTCCAGGCTGTACCAGACGTGCTCATTGAACTCGCCGTGGTCGTGCGCGTGCTCATCTTCGTCTTGGGCCGCGGCACTACTGGATTCCGTACCGTGGCCTTCTTCCTCGGGCGCCAGTCCTGAGACCTCCACAGCGCTGATCATGTTCTCGTGGCCAACCTCGGTCTCGTCGGCAATTTTGTGAAGGAAGTCGTCGTACCCTCCCCCGTTCTCCACCACCAGCTTGGCCTTGGAGATCAGCAGCTTGTCCTGTGCAGTGGCTTCATAGGAGTGCGGATCCTGGCTGGTCTTGGTGATGATCGCGTTCACGTTGACCTTGTCGCCACCAATGGCCTTGACCACATCCCCATACACGTTGGTGGAGGTCACCACCTCAATGGCATCAGATGAGGACGGAGCGTTACTCCCGGTTGTACCAGCGCAGGAAGACAACAAAAGTGCGGCAAGACCTGCAGAAGCGGTCAGGGAAAGTCGGGCGGCGAAACGGCGCACGGAGACCTCGGATCTAGTCAAAATGAGAATCAAACACAATTAGGGGCTTTATCCAGTGTACCTCTAAATGGGAATGATTCCTGTTAGACAAGTCTGGCGCCGATGGAGATCCACCGACGCCAGACTCTGGTTGTCCTGCTATTGCACTTGTTGACCACCGTAACGGCGAATGCCGGTGGCTTGGGTGGCGTCCCGGATTTCGCCCACCAATTGCTCAATGACGTCCTCCAGGAACAAGACGCCTTGAGTCTCACCGCCCGCGCCGACAACACGTGCCAGGTGTGAACCCGTGCGTTGCATGACAGACATCGCCTGTTCGATCTCGTCATCCGGCGAAAGGTTGGCCAGTGAGCGGATGCGACCCTCGGCAATTGGGTGCCTTCGTCGCTCGTCGGGAATGGACAGGATGTCCTTCACGTGCAGGTATCCGGCGAGTTCGCCGTCGTCGTCAATCATCGGGAACCGGGAGAACCCGGTGCGGCGGACCGCTTTTTCAAGGTCCACGGGAGTGGACGCTGTCTTCAGCACCACCAGCTTGTCCAACGGAACCATGATGTGCGAGGCAGTATGCTCCGAGAACTCCAAAGCGCCGCTCAGCAAACCCGCTTCGTCGTCCACCAGACCATGGCGCGTCGACTCCTGGACGATCGATTGCACTTCCTCCAGCGTGAACGAAGAGGAAACCTCGTCTTTGGGTTCAATCTTCATCGACCTAAGGATGTGGTTGGCCAGCCAGTTCAGCGTCCAAATGATCGGGTTCACCACCCGGGCTATGAACATCAGCGGTGGGGCCAACAACAGGGCAGCCTTGTCCGCAACGGAAACCGAAATATTCTTAGGCACCATCTCACCAAAGGTGACATGCAGGAAAGTGACTACCAGCAACGCGATGCCAAAAGCAATGACGTCTGCCAGTTCAACGGGAACACCAACCAGCTCCAAGGGCTCTGCCAGCAAGTGGTGGATTGCGGGCTCGGCAACTTGGAGAATCAGGAGGGAGCAGACGGTGATACCCAACTGCGCACAGGCGAGCATCAGCGAGACATTTTCCATGGCGCGCAGCGTTGTTTGCGCTCGCTTGGATCCAGCTTCGGCCAGCGGCTCAATCTGACTTCGACGCGCCGACATGACCGCGAACTCTGCACCCACGAAGAAGGCGTTGCCTATCAGAAGCACCACGAGCCAGACGATTCCTGCCCAGTCACTCATACGGCACCTGCTTCGTGACGCGTGCTTCCGGAGTCCACGGATGACGATTCGTCTGTCTCGACGTGATGGAAACAGATCCTGTCGATCCTTCGACCGTCCATTCGGGTCACCGTCAGTTTCCCACCCACAGTGTTCACCACATCGCCTGTCCTGGCGATGCGGCCCAGCTGGCTCATGACGTAACCACCCACAGTCTCGTAGGCGGATTCATCTGGAACAGTGAGGTTGGGGATCTGCTCGGACACTTCATCCGGCCGCAGCAAGCCTGGAAAGTACCAGTCGCCGGATGCGCTCTGCAGCACTCCCGGCCGGATTTTGTCATGTTCGTCGGAGACTTCGCCGACGATCTCTTCCACAAGGTCTTCCAGGGTGGTGATTCCCGCGGTGCCGCCGTATTCATCGAGCACGACGGCTAGCTGGAGGTTGCCTTCACGCAGTTCAGACAGGAGTGCATCCAGATGGATAGTCTCCGGTACCTGCAGGACATCGGTCATGATCGCGCCTGCCTCAAGCTTGGCCCGACGCTCCGCGGGGACAGCAACGGCTTTCTTGACGTGAACCACTCCGCGGATGTCGTCCGTGGAGTCCCCGATGACAGGGAAACGGGAGTATCCGGTTCGCCGCGCTGCGTCCAGGACGTCGGAAACCGGCTGATCGGCGTCGATCGTTTCCATGCGGATGCGGGGGGTCATGACGTCCGCCGCCGTGCGCCCGGAAAAGTTCAAGGTGCGGGCAACGAAGTTGGCCGTCCCGGCATCCAGCGTGCCCAGCTCGGCCGAGCGCCGCACCAAGGATGCAAGCTCTGCAGGGGTCCTTGCCCCCGAGATCTCTTCCTTCGCTTCGAGACCGAACAGGTTCAGCACCTTGTTCGAGAAACCATTGAGCACCACGATGGCCGGTTTGAAAACGGCCGTGAACATCAGCTGGGGCCGCGCGAGGCGTTTACCCAAAGGGAAAGCGAGGGCAATGGCCATGTTCTTCGGGACCAACTCACCCAGAAGCATCGACAACAACGTGGCAAACGCCATGGCAACAATCAGCGCGACCGAATGCGCTACCTCAGGACCGAGGCCCAGCACGCCGAGTGGCCCAACGAGCAACCGCCCGACAGAGGGCTCCATCACGAATCCTGTCAACAGAGTTGTCAGTGTGATGCCAAGTTGGCAACTGGAGAGCTGCGTGGAGAGCGATTTGAGGCACTTCAGCAGCGGCGCGGCAGCGTGATCGCCGTTATCGACCGCCCGCTGAACGCTTGCCTGATCCAAGGCAACAAGGGAAAACTCAACTGCTACAAAGAAGCCGGTGCCCAGAATGAGGGCAAAGCCGGCAAGGAGAAGAATCCATTCCACTTAGCGCATCACTCCAAGAGTGGGCACGTGCAATGGGGGTAAGGCCCCTGACCCCGGGATTCGCCCCGGTGGAGGCTGGTCGGGTCCCGCGGACGCATGGTCTGCGGCACCACCGGCTGTGAGCGCCGGCGAGTGATGGGCATGTGAACGGGTGTTGCCGGCTCGACGGGCACGCTGCGCGGGGTTGCCAGATTGGCTCCCCCGACAGTTCCCAGGCCGGCACCTAGATTTACTGTCCATAAGAATTTCAGTCTACAGTCCGCCGACCAGGGACGCCTCGCTGGCAACCGGTACGCTTCGAAGACGAAGCGAAGGTGCATTAAGTCTGCCGCAACATGATTTAGGTCACCACTATTGGCAGTTAACCAACGATCCTAACTAGACTGACATGGGTCTGAGTTCGCGGGACCCGGACCCTGGCCCATCGTTGTGGAGAGCATCTGTGGCCAGCGGGAAAACAACACTCATGGAAGAGGCGTATTTCAAGTGCCAGAGCAGCCCAGCCACCGTCTACCAGAGGAATTTGGCGGAAACGAGTGGCTCGTTGACGAACTGTACGAGCGGTACCAACAGGACAAGAATTCGGTCGACGCCAAGTGGTGGCCGCTCTTCGAGTCCTTTGCTTCCGGTGACGGCACTTCTTCCAACGGATCCTCCGCAGCCGCAACGGCTGCCAATCCCCCTACCCAAGTACTTCCCGTGGTAGCTCCGGCTGCAGCGGCACCGGCACCGGCGCCGGCCGCTCCCGCAGCTGCCCCGGAGGCTGCACCGGCGGCACCCGCCCCAGCGAAAAAGGCACCCGCCACGGTTGCCCGGGACGGAGCAAAGAAGCCCGCCGCCGGCACCACGGCCCAGCCCATCCCCGCACAGCTGCCCAAGAGCACCAAAGCTCCCACGGCGCCTGAGGAAGACGTCGTTTCCGTCCTCCGCGGCCCGGCCAAGGCTATTGCCACCAACATGGTGACCAGTCTGGAAGTTCCCACCGCCACAAGCGTCAGGGCAGTTCCTGCCAAGCTGCTCATCGATAACCGGGTGGTCATCAACTCCAACCTTGCCCGCGCCCGCGGTGGCAAGGTTTCCTTCACCCACCTCATCGGCTACGCCGTTGTCCGCGCGCTCTCCCAGTTCCCCTCGATGAACGTCTACTACGACGAAATCGATGGCAAGCCGAGCGCGGTGCAGCCGGCTCACGTCAACTTCGGCATCGCCATTGACATGCCCAAGCCCGATGGCACCCGCCTCCTGATGGTTCCGAACATCAAGAAGGCAGAGACCATGGACTTCGCCGAGTTTTGGCACACCTACGAGGACCTCATCAAGCGCGCCCGCAACGGCAAACTGACCGCTGACGACCACGCAGGTACCACGGTCTCCCTGACCAACCCCGGCGGAATCGGTACGGTCCACTCGGTGCCGCGTCTTTCCAAAGGCCAGGCTGCCATTATCGGCGTCGGTGCCCTTGATTACCCAGCCGAGTTCCAGGGCGCCAGCGAGAAAATCATCGCCCAGAACGCCATCAGCAAGATCCTCACCCTGACGTCAACCTATGACCACCGCGTCATCCAGGGCGCGGGCAGCGGCGAGTTCCTCAAGCTTATTCACCAACTCCTCCTCGGTGCGCAGAACTTCTACGACGAAATCTTCGAAGCCCTGCGTATTCCGTACGAACCCGTGCGTTGGAGCCCTGATCTCCAGGTTGACCCCGCTGACGAGATCAACAAGGTTGCGCGCATTCAGCAGCTGATCCACTCCTACCGCGTGCGTGGCCACCTGATGGCTGACACCGATCCCTTGGAGTACGTGCAGCGCAAACACCCGGACCTCGACGTCCTGACCTATGGGCTGACCCTCTGGGACCTGGACCGTGAATGGCCCACGGGCGGTTTCGGCGGCAAGCCGCAGCTCAAATTCCGTGACATCCTTGGCGTTTTGCGTGACGCGTACTGCCGCACCACGGGCATCGAATACATGCACATCCAGGAGCCTGCCGAGCGCAAGTGGTTCCAGGACCAGCTGGAGCACCCGTACTCCAAGCCCAGCCGCGAAGAGCAGTTGCGCATCGTCTCCAAGCTCAACGCCGCTGAGGCTTTCGAGACCTTCCTGCAGACCAAGTTCGTCGGCCAGAAGCGCTTCTCCCTTGAGGGTGGCGAGTCGCTGATTCCGCTACTCGACGCCGTCATTTCAGACGCAGCCGACGACGGCCTGGACGAAGTTGCCATCGGCATGGCCCACCGTGGCCGGCTTAACGTGCTGACCAACATTGCAGGCAAGACCTATGCGCAGGTCTTCCGCGAATTCGAGGGCACCCAGGACCCCCGCTCGGTCCAGGGATCCGGTGACGTCAAGTACCACCTCGGCACCGAAGGCACCTTCACGTCGGACAACGGCAAGCAGACCAAGGTTTACCTCGCTGCCAACCCGTCCCACCTTGAGGCAGTCGACTCTGTGCTTGAAGGCATCGTTCGCGCCAAGCAGGATCGCCTCGACCAAGGCGAATCCTTCCCGGTTCTGCCCATCATGGTCCACGGCGACGCCGCCTTCGCAGGACAGGGTGTTGTGGCTGAAACCCTTAACCTCTCCCAGCTGCGCGGCTACCGCACCGGCGGTACAATCCACGTGATCGTCAACAACCAGGTGGGCTTCACCACTGCTCCGTCGTCTTCGCGTTCGTCCACATACTCAACGGACGTCGCCAAGATGATCCAGGCCCCTGTGTTCCACGTGAACGGCGATGACCCCGAGGCCGTGGTGCGCGTTGCACAGCTCGCTTACGAGTTCCGTCAGCGTTTCCACAAGGACGTCGTCATCGACATGGTGTGCTACCGCCGTCGCGGCCACAACGAAGGCGACGACCCTTCGATGACCCAGCCGCTCATGTACAACCTGATCGAAGCCAAGCGCTCCGTTCGCAAGTTGTACACCGAGTCGCTCATCGGCCGTGGGGACATCACCGAGGAAGAAGCAGAGCAGCTGCTCCGCGACTACCAGGAGCGCCTTGAGCGCGTCTTCGCCGAAACGCACGCTGCGCAGACATCGCCGATCCCGATCATCACGGCTGACTCCGCGGCGGTCTCGGACATCGAACGTCCCATTGCCCAGCAGTCGGACTTCGGCACCAATTCCCCCGCGTCTACGGCCATTTCCGCAGAGACTCTTGCCCGCATCGGCAAGGCCCACCTGGAAATTCCGGAAGGCTTCACCGTTCACTCCAAGCTCAAGCAGCTGCTGGAGAAGCGTGAGCAGATGTCCCGTGAAGGCGGCATCGACTGGGGCTTTGGTGAAATCGCGGCCTTTGGCTCGCTGATCATGGAAGGCGTTCCCGTTCGCCTTGCCGGCCAGGACTCACGCCGCGGGACGTTCGTCCAGCGTCACGCTGTGTTCCACGACCGCGCCAACGGCAACGAATGGCTGCCACTAGGCAACCTTTCCGATGACCAGGCCAAGTTGTGGATCTACGACTCCCTGTTGTCCGAATACGCAGCCATGGGCTTCGAATACGGCTACTCGGTGGAGCGCCCGGATGCCTTGGTCCTCTGGGAAGCCCAGTTCGGTGACTTCGTCAACGGTGCACAAACCATCATTGACGAGTTCATTTCCTCAGCCGAACAGAAGTGGGGACAGCGTTCCTCGCTGGTGCTTATGCTGCCGCACGGCTACGAAGGCCAAGGTCCGGACCACTCGTCAGCCCGCATCGAGCGCTTCCTGCAGATGTGTGCCGAGGACAACATGATCGTGGCCAACCCCACCACGGCTGCCTCGCACTTCCACCTGTTGCGCCGCCAGGCTTACAGCCGTCCGCGGAAGCCGTTGATCATCTTCACCCCCAAGCAGCTGCTCCGCCTTAAGGGTGCCGCTTCGGCCATTGAGGACTTCACTACCGGCGGCTTCAAGACGGTTATCAGCGATCCGGAAGTGCAGCCCGCCAACGTGGACCGCGTCATCCTGGTCTCTGGTCGCTTGTACTACGACCTCCTGTCCAACCGTCAGAAGTCCGGGGACACCTCCACAGCGATCATTCGTGTAGAGCAGCTTTACCCGCTGCCCAAGGCGGAGATTGACGCCGAACTCGCCAAGTACCCGAACGCTGACATCGTATGGGCACAGGACGAGCCCGCCAACCAGGGTCCATGGCCTTTCATGGGCTTGAACCTGGCACCGGAGCTTGACCGCAAGCTTCGCCTCGTTTCACGTCCGGCTTCGGCATCCACTGCCGCCGGTTCCATGAAGCGCCACGCCGCTGAGCAGGACGCCCTGATCAAGCAGGCGTTCGAACGCAAGTAAGCGAAACTGCCCGGCCTAAGGAGCGATGAGCGCGCCTTAGGCCGGGCAGTTCTGTTTAATGGGACAGGTACCGGTTCCCGAACCGGCTGACGAACCGGAACCGTGCAAGGACCGTAACGAGTGTGAAGAGGTAACCGTGGAAGACAGGAAGCTGCGCATTGCAGCTGTAGGAGATGAACTGCTCGCGGGCCTGGGGGATCCCCGCGCATTGGGTTGGCTCGGAAGAGTGCTGGCCCGCACACCCCAGGATTCCGTCGTGGTGGAAAGTTTCCCGCTCCCCTGCCCCATGGAAGGTACTGAGGGCCTTGCCGCCCGCTGGCAGGATGAAGCCGGCAGGCGTTTCAGTGACACTCATGAAAACCGATTGGTGATCGGCCTTTCGGGTCGGGATCTCGAGTTTGGGCTGTCCACCGCCCGAAGCCGGTTGAATCTTGCCAACATCCTTGACGGCGCTTCGCACAGCAGCGTGGAGGTCTTTGTGGTGGGCCCGCCTCCCACGTTGGATCCCGTCCGCAACAAGCGGCTTGCCGAACTGAACACCGCGTTTGCCGATGTCACCACCCGGCGGAATCACCACTACGTGGACACTTTCTCCCCTTTGCTCAATCATGAGCAGTGGAGGACGGACCTCGCAGCCAATGGGGGGACACCGGGCCAGGCGGGCTACGGATTGATTGCGTGGCTTGTCCTGCACCGCGGCTGGTTCCAGTGGCTTAATATCGCTCAGCCGGAATAATCACATGGAGGGATAGCTCTTCCCGCTATCAAACATTGCCTCTTCGCTAAACGCGATATATCGTGTTCCTTAACGACGCGATATATCGCAATTTGGAGGGATCATGTCTGAGGAACTATGGACCGTGACGGGCCCGCAGACCATCGATGTAGAAAATGTTCGTTCTCTCAAACTGGGCATCGTTAAGGGCCGCTTTGACGTGGTGACACACGACGAGCCCTTCGTCCATATCGAAATCAGCGAAATCACGGGCGACCCCCTAACGGTCACACTTGTCGACGGCAGACTGGAAGTCCGCCACCAACTCCAAGGACCTCAAGGCTGGTTCCGCAACCTGATGGGTACCGTCAACAGCACCAGCACCAATTCGGTGATCGTCGGCATCGCGCTGCCATCCGGCGTCGATGTTGAAGCAGGAACCGTGAGTGGTGACGGCATGGTCTCCGGCATCAGCGGACGCACCCGCCTGAACACGGTCTCCGGTTCGGTCCTGGCGGACAACACCAGCGGCGAATTGCACGTGAACACAGTCAGTGGCGAGGTCATCGCCAGAAACCACGACGGCGTCCTGACCGCCAAGAGCGTCTCTGGGGAAGTTACCGCCTCGGGCACCTTCAAGAACGTCCGCGCGAGCACCGTGAGCGGCGACCTCAGCTTCGACCTTCAGGACTACACCAACGATCTCGGAGCCAACTCCGTCTCCGGCGACCTGACCATCCGGCTGCCACACGACGTCGGATTGGACATCGTAGCGAAATCGGCCAGCGGAACCGTAGTGATCGACGACCAGATATACGCCCAGCCCGGCAGTAACGTACACACGATTGTCGGCCCGGATGAAAAGCTTATGCTGGTGAGGACCAATACCGTATCCGGCAAGACCTACATCATGCACGGATCGGCGCCCACGGAGGAAAATGGCCGCCAGGTCCCAGGGGAAGCAGGTCTTTGATGCCTCCTGTCTTCGCCCACGGCGCCCTGCGACTATACCTCCTTGCGTTACTCGAGACAGGTCCTAAGCACGGCTACGAGCTGATCAAGGCGTTGGGCGAGCGGTTCGGGGGCACCTACTCCCCTAGTGCCGGCACCATCTACCCGCGCTTGGGCAAGCTGGAAGAGGAAGGGCTCGTTGCCACGGAGACCGAAGGGCGCCGCACCAAATACCTCATTACGGATGCCGGCCGCGCTGAATTGGACAGCCGTCGGCAAGAGCTGGCCGACGTCGAGGACTCCATCTCGGCCTCTGTCAGGCGGCTCGCCGACAACCTGCGGGAGGACATCCGAGCCAATATGCGCGGACTGCGCGCAGATCTCGCGGCCACTGCCGAGGCCGCCCGCACCGGCGCTTCCTCCGCGGCCTTTCGGAGCAGGGCGGCGGGTTACACTCCCGAAGGCCAGCGAATCCTCAAGGAAGCTGAATTATTGGTTCAGTCGTTCAGGGACGACATCCGTGTGGAGTTACGCCAACACGGTGCCACGCAGCCATTGACACCCTTGACGCTTGAAACCGTACGCACAGTTTTGGACCAGGCCCGTATCTCGATCCGGAATTCTCTGCAAAGTTAGCCCTTGGCCAGCTGCGAAACACCACAACACCCCCCGGTTCGCGGCGCAGCACCCGGATGTGCGAAACTGGAGGGCAGCTTTATTGAGTATCAATCCCTGAAGGAGGCCAGCTATGAGCAAGCGTGCACGTAAGCGTCGTGACCGTAAGCGCGGCGGCGCGAACCACGGCAAGCGTCCCAACACCTAAGCCATCGGCTTAGCGTCACAGGCTTAAAAGCGAAGGCCCCGGAAACCATGCGGTTTCCGGGGCCTTCGCTGTTAAAGCTGGAGGAGTTGAGTCAGGCGTCCACTGGCTTGATGGAATGAATCCTGTCAAGAATGGAATTTTTCAGGTTCTCCGGCGCGGACTCAGTGCATGATCGCTTGACCATGGTGCGAATGAGGCACTCGAGGTCATACTGCTCGGCGCATTCCTCGCATGAATCCAAGTGCTGCTTGATCTCACTGAGGTCCTCGCGGGTCAACGCACCGTCGAGGTACTCGTAGATCCGCTGCATTCGCGTATCGTCGCAATCGCCCAATCCCTGGCAGTCGCTCATTTCTCTTTCTCCTGATTGTTGCTTCCGGCCGCGGCCTGATCATCGGTTTGGGCCCTGAAGCCCCGTTCGGCGGCGTAATCCGCCAGCATGTCCCGCAGCATCTTCCTGCCGCGGTGCAACCGTGACATGACCGTGCCGATCGGGGTATTCATAATTTCTGAAATTTGCTTGTACGCATAGCCTTCAACATCCGCGAAGTAGACGGCCAGCCGGAACTCCTCAGGGATCGACTGCAACGCATTCTTCACGTCGGAATCAGGGAGATGGTCAAGAGCCTCAGTCTCCGCGGACCGTAAACCAGCCGAAGTATGCGACTCTGCCTTGGCCAACTGCCAATCCTCGATCGTGTCCGAGTTGGACTGCAGCGGCTCACGCTGCCGCTTCCGATAAAGGTTGATGTAGGTGTTGGTCAGGATGCGATACAACCAGGCTTTGAGGTTGGTCCCCGGCTTGTACTGGTGAAAAGCAGAAAACGCCTTGGTATAAGCCTCTTGAACCAGATCTTCGGCGTCGGATGGGTTGCGTGCCATCCGCATGGCTGCCGAATACAGCTGGTCCACGTACTGCATGGCGTCGCGCTCAAAGCGCGCCCGCCGCTGTTCGGAAGTCTCCGTAGCAGGGTCGACGTCGGTTACAGCCGCCGCGTCGTTCGCGCCGGTTGCCTGGTCCATGGCCGCTGCGGCCGGTTCAGTGGTGCTCATCGTTGCCAAGTCTACTGTCAGCTGCCGGGATTCCGGCTGCATCCCATACGCAGGCTCCGGTGGAACCACCCGGTCCTTAACCAACGTCAAAAAACCAACTCCGTTCAACAGGCGGCAAACATAATGCCGCAGTCCGGTCTCCACCGCACCTGAAGTTCACAACGGCTGCTGCTGGGTAAATATTCCGTAAAAGTGCAAGACTAGAGCAGACTGCACCCCTTGAACACAACATTTATCGAACTAATGTGGCAAGCCATCCAGGAGGCAAGACATGTCTGTTATCCGTTTTCTCGCACGTCCCATGCTCGCGTCCAGCTTTGTCGTCGCCGGGCTGGATAAGCTCAGGAACGCGGACGACACTGCCAAGCAACTCTCGCCCGTCCTTCGCCGTGCCTCGGAATCCCTCCCCTTCAAGGCTGACGAAAAGACCTTGGCGCGCGTCATCGGCGGCGCGCAACTGGGCGCCGGAGCTTTGCTGGGGCTCGGCAAGCTCTCCCGTTTTGCCGCCACGGTCTTGGCTGTGACGTCGGCCTTGAACTCGTACGTGGAGTGGCGTTCCGCCGATATCAGCACGAAGGAAGGCCGGAGTGCCCGCAAGGCCCAGTTGCTGAAGAACATCTCCCTCACGGGTGGTGTGCTTCTGGCCTCTGTTGATACCGCGGGTCGGCCGAGCATTGCCTGGCGGGCGGAGCACTTGGCTGCCGACGCCAAAAAGGTGACGGGAAAACAGATCAAGCGTGCAGACAAAGCAGTTCGCAAGGCCGTCGACAACGCAGTTGGAGCATAAGGAAGCATGACCGGTACCACCGCCTCAAACACCGAATCAACCAAGGCCGCTACCATGCTGCCTCTGTGGCAGGCCCCGCATGCCAAGAGGCCGGTGGATGCAACGGTGACGGTCCCTGGTTCAAAGTCGCTGACCAACCGATTCCTGGTGTTGGCCGCGTTGGCGGATGGTCCCTCACGGCTGCGGGCTCCCCTTCATTCCCGCGACTCTGCGCTGATGATCCAGGCCCTCCGACAATTGGGGGCAACCATCACCGAGGTCCCCGGGAGCGGCTCCTTCGGTCCGGATCTGGAAATTACGCCCGTGGATCCCGCCGCATCGGGAGCTGAAACGGCGATTGATTGCGGGCTGGCCGGAACTGTCATGCGGTTCGTCCCTCCGTTGGCTGCATTGCGCAAGGGTGCTACCGTCTTCGACGGCGATCCTCACGCCCGCAACAGGCCCATGGGAACCATCATCGAAGCGTTGATCGCCCTCGGCGTGCCAGTGGCAGGAGAAGGCGGCAGGACGCCGTCGTCCCTCCCCTTCGCCGTAGAGGGTACCGGCGAGGTCCGGGGCGGCCACCTGGTTATTGACGCCAGCGCTTCGTCACAGTTCGTCTCCGCGTTACTGCTGGTGGGTGCCCGCTTCGTTGAGGGCCTGCATCTGGAACACGTGGGCAAGCCCGTGCCCAGCTTGGACCACATCACCATGACCGTGGAAGTCCTCCGCAGCGTCGGCGTCGTCGTGGACGATTCCGTGCCCAACCACTGGCGGGTCTCTCCGGGACCCATCCGTGCATTTGACCAGCGGATCGAACAAGACCTCTCGAATGCAGGACCTTTCCTCGCCGCTGCCCTGGCCACATGTGGCACCGTCCGCATTCCCAATTGGCCGGCCGGAACCACACAAGTGGGCGACCAGTGGCGAACCATCCTGACCACCATGGGAGCAGAAGTAACGTTCGAAAACGGGACACTGACGGTGACCGGCGGAGCGGAAATCAAGGGTGCTGACTTCGATGAAACAAGCGAACTGGCGCCCACCGTTGCCGCGCTGTGCGCCCTCGCCAGCGGCCCCTCCCGGCTGACCGGCATTGCCCACCTCCGCGGACACGAAACGGACCGGCTTGCTGCGTTGGTCGCCGAGATCAACGGCCTCGGGGGTGACGCGGAAGAGACCGCCGACGGCTTGGTGATCCGCCCGGCGACCCTTCACGGCGGCGTGGTCCACAGCTACGCCGACCACCGCATGGCCACTGCCGGGGCGATCCTTGGGCTCGCCGTCGAAGGCGTACAAGTTGAGGACATCGCCACGACGTCGAAGACCATGCCGGATTTTCCAAAGATGTGGGAAGCGATGCTGCAGTCAAGCGATGCCAACGTCGATCTTGATGAGGCCAGCAACTAACCATGGGCCGTGACGCACGCTCCTGGGACGAATCCGATGTACGGATCCGTCCCAGCAAAAAAGGATCCAGGCCCCGTACCAAGGATCGTCCCAGTCACGATGACGCCGTAATAGGCAGGATCATCACTGTTGACCGCGGACGGTACAGGGCGATTGTGGGCGAAGATTCCGCCGACGAACGCATCGTTATCGCAGCCCGCGCCCGTGAACTTCGGCGGAATCCCGTTGTCCCCGGCGACTTTGTCGCATTGGTGGGTGACGTCTCAGGGTCTCCCGACACGCTGGCACGCCTGGTCCGGGTGGAAGAGCGGAAAACCCTCCTTCGCCGGAGCGCTGACGACACAGACCCCATCGAACGGGTGGTTGTAGCCAACGCCGATCAGCTCGTGGTGGTTGTTGCGGCGGCCAACCCGGAGCCACGCACTGGATTCATCGATCGCGCCCTGGTTGCAGCGTACGACGCCGGTATCGAGCCGTTGCTGCTCATCACCAAGGCGGACGTGAAGGATCCGGCGGAACTTCTGGCCAATTATCTGAGCTTGGACTTTCCCGTGATCATCAGCCGGACCGCTGACTCCGAGGCAGGCGGCATCGATGCCCGCTCGGATGACGGGCTTTCAGCCCGGCTGGACAAAGCCGCCGTGTCCCAACTCCGCTCGCACCTGGGTGGAAAAGTCACTGTCATGCTCGGTCACTCCGGGGTGGGCAAATCCACCATGGTCAACGCCCTGACAGGGGCAGAGCGGGCCACTGGAGGCGTCAACGCGGTGACGGGCCGGGGCAGGCACACGTCATCTTCGGCTTTGGCGCTGAAGCTCGACGACGCACCGTCCGGCAGCTGGATCATCGATACTCCAGGCATCCGTTCCTTCGGCTTGGCGCATGTGGATCCGGACCGGATTCTTCATTCCTTCCCGGATCTTGAACCTGGCACGGAGACCTGTGACCGTGGCTGCAAGCACGGTGCCGCTGCCACCAATTGCGGGCTGGATGCATGGGTGAACGATGGTCATGCAGGGCCATCAGGAGTAGCCCGGTTGGCCTCCTTGCGCCGCTTGCTGGGTGCAGACCCAAGGCTCGAAGCGAAAGAGACCAAGGAACTGGGCACTGTCAACTGATCATTGCCGGCTTCACGTCCCCAACGCATTGTCCGATTCAGGATAGTTTGGTGGCATGACCCATCCCGTTTCCACCTACAACGATGACCTGCGCCTTGCCCACGTCCTCGCTGATTCAGTCGATGCCCAGACCATGGATCGCTTCAAGGCACTGGACCTGCAGATCGAAACCAAGCCCGACCTCACACCTGTCACTGACGCTGACAAGGCAGCTGAGGAAGCAATCCGCGGGCAGTTGTCCCGCTCACGTCCACGGGACGCGGTCCTCGGTGAGGAGTTCGGCAGCAGTGGTCACGGGTCACGTCGCTGGATCATCGACCCCATCGACGGCACCAAGAACTTCGTCCGCGGCGTCCCGGTGTGGGCGACGTTGATTGCCCTCGTGGATGAAGGGGAACCGGTGGTGGGCGTTGTTAGTGCGCCGGCGTTGGGCAAACGATGGTGGGCTGCCAAGGACATGGGCGCCTACATGGGCCGCTCCCTCGCCTCGGCGACACGGCTCAAGGTGTCCAACGTTTCCCGCCTGGCCGATGCTTCCATGTCGTATTCCAGCCTTTCGGGGTGGAAGGAACGGGGCAACCTGGATCAGTTCCTGGGGCTGACGGAGGACATCTGGCGCACACGCGCCTACGGCGACTTCTGGTCCTATTGCCTTGTAGCCGAGGGTGCGGTTGATATCGCCTGCGAGCCTGAACTTAACCTCTACGACATGGCAGCACTCGTCCCGATCGTGACAGAGGCCGGCGGTCGTTTTACATCCTTGGAAGGCGAAGACGGTCCGTTTGGCGGTAACGCCCTGGCCACCAACTCGATCCTGCACTCCGAAGTTCTCAAGCGCCTCAACCCCGGATTGGACGATCTTCTCTAAACTTTCCACGCCTGTCCCACCCAAGCAGCGGCGGAATTTTCGGCGGCGGATGACCCCTTTTGGGGGTCTCCGCCGTTTTTTATTCGGCGAAAAAGGGATTTGGCATCCGACGTAACAAAGGGCTTAACAAAAGGCAGTGGCTTTGGAAGCGTCCCCGGATGTGCCTTAGCCTTTTTTACAGGTCACGAGTGCCAGCGCTAAACCCCGGTTTGCTGGCCGGCAACCCTCCATTCGCGGTGGGGTGCCCCGGGTGACGACCGGGCCGGTCCGGAACGGATGCGGCAAGCGCGGATCCCCCTATGGGGGTCCCTCTTGAGTGAGGTTCCATGAGCACTGTCACGTTCAACCCCAACACTATTCCGTCCTTTGCCGAAGAATCCGCAGCAGAGACGACCACCGCTGCGCGTCCGCTTGCCGCGGTCACTGGCGCTGAGCTGCAGGCTCCGCTGATTCAGGGTGGCCATGTCCGTTACGCAAACTTGGACTACGGCGCATCGGCTCCGGCTTTGACCATCGTCTCGGCCTACCTCAACGAGGTCCTGCCCTACTACGCCAGCGTTCACCGGGGCGCCGGGTACGCCTCCCAAATCAGCACGTCGGTGTACGAGAACTCAAGGAACATCGTCCGTGATTTCGTCGGCGGGCGGGCTGATGACTCAGTAATCTTCACGCGGAACACCACAGACTCTTTGAACCTCCTGGCCGGATGCCTCCCACAGGTGGACGGCGAGGTTGCAGGTGAAGTCCTCTACTTGGACATCGAGCACCACGCCAACTTGCTTCCGTGGCAAGGAGTCCCCCACCGCAGCGTCGTCGCAGCACCAACCCTGGCCGGGACACTCGACAAGCTGGAGGCCGAACTTGCCCAGGGCGGGGTCAGCCTGCTGGCCGTGACGGGCGCCTCGAATGTGACCGGGGAGATCCTTCCCATCGCCCGCCTTGCTTCGCTTGCCCACGAATACGGCGCACGAATCGTGGTGGACGCTGCGCAGCTCGCACCGCATCGCCGGATCAACATCACCGAGGCGGACGTCGACTACATCGTCTTCTCCGGACACAAGCTCTATGCCCCCTTCGGCGCGGGTGTCGTTGTGGGTCGTCCAGACTGGCTCGACGCCGGCATACCGCACCTTGCCGGAGGCGGGGCGGTACGTGAAGCGCGCCTGGACTCGGTCAGCTGGGCCGCGGGCCCGGCGCGCCACGAGGGCGGCTCCCCCAACGTGCTGGGCGCCGCGACACTTGCTCGCGCCGCCCAAGTCCTCGCAGGGTTGGACCAGGACGCGTGGCACGCCCACGAGTCCGCCATCCGCTCGTACCTGGTGCAGGGCCTGGAGGCCATCGATGGCGTGACCGTCCACAAGATCTTCGCTGACTCCCTGGACACCATCGGTGTGGTCAACTTCTCCGTAGAAGGATTCGACGCCGGACTGGTTGCGGCTTACCTGGCGGCCGAGCACGGCGTTGGCCTCCGCGATGGCCGGTTCTGCGCCCACCCTCTCCTAAAACGCCTCGGGCTCCCGTCCGGATCCTTGCGCGCCAGCTTCGGCGTCGGCTCCCGGTTGGAGGACGCCACCAGGCTGCTCGCAGGCATCGAAGGACTCAAGCGCGACGGACTGGGCTGGGACTATGTGGTGGACGAGGGCCGTTGGGTTCCTGCAAATGACCATCGCAGCTACCCCGAATGGGCCCCGAACACTCCCGGCACTGCGGGCGCAGCCCCCTGCACTGTGGACTAGAAGCACTGTGGACTAGAAGCACTGCGGTAAATTCGTAGGGTACTTTTAGGGACCCTTTGAAGGAGCTTTTCGTGGCCCTGCGTTCACCCGCTGCCTCCAGCGGACAGCCACGCACTCCCGGACCAACCGGGCCGCGTGGTCCAAGGCTGCATGCTTCCCGCCGGCATGAACTCGGTCAGAGCTTTCAGGACGGCGGCGAACACTATGACCGCGTGCGGCCCGGCTACCCCGCCGATTCCGTGGACTGGCTGCTTCCTCCAGGGGCGCGATGCGCAGCCGACCTCGGAGCAGGCACAGGAAAGTTCACGGCACTCCTCGTTGAACGCGGCCTGGAGGTCACTGCCGTCGATCCTTCTACGGACATGTTGGAGCAATTGCGAAAGTCCTTCCCCTACGTCAACGCGCTGGAGGGAACGGCCGAGGCAACTGGACTGACGGACTCAGCATTCGACGTCGTCAGCGTTGCCCAGGCTTGGCACTGGTGCGAACCCATCGCGGCGAGCACGGAGATCGCCCGGATCCTGCGGCCCCACGGGACCTTGGGGCTGATCTGGAATCAATTGGACACTTCAATTCCGTGGGTTCACCGCCTCTCGCGCATCATGCATGCAGGCGATGTCCACAAGCCCGGATTCCGGCCAGTCATCGGCCCGGAGTTTGAAGGTTTGGAAAGTCATCTGACCCGGTGGGAGGATGCCCTGACGCCGGAGGACATCATGGAACTGACCAAGTCCCGCAGCTACTATCTCCGCGCCAACGACGCCACGCGAGCGAAAGTCATGGGCAACCTGGAGTGGTACCTCTTGGACCACCTCGGCCATGCCCCTGGTGAAACCATCGGGTTGCCGTACATGACGCAGACCTGGCGGGCAGTCAAGGTTCAGGGTTCAACGCCACGGTAGGCTTAGGGGGTGAAGACCAGTACGCCCTCCTCCTCGATCGAGGACTACGTCAAGGTCATCTACTCCTACACGGAGTGGCAGGACAAGCCAATTACGTCGTCCCAGCTTGCCCAGCGCCTGGGAGTGGCTAACTCCTCGGTGTCCGAGATGGTGCGCAAACTCAAGGACCAAGGCCTGGTTGACCACCAACCCTACAGCGCCATCAGGCTCACCCCCCAGGGCATGCGGCTCGCACTGTCCATGGTGCGCCGGCACCGCCTCATTGAGACGTACTTGGTGGATGAACTCGGCTACAGCTGGGACGAGGTGCACGACGAAGCCGAAATGTTGGAACACGCCGTGTCCGATACGTTCATTGAGCGGATGTCTGCCAAGCTTGGACATCCTGTCCGGGACCCGCACGGAGACCCGATTCCTTCGGCCGATGGTTCGGTCGACTTGCCGCACGCCTACCGAATGATTGAACTGGACCAAGGCCACTCCGGCCGGATCACGCGAATCAGCGATGAGAATCCGGACCTCCTGCGATACCTTGCCTCTGAAGAGATCTCCCTGGACGCGCCTGTTGAAGTGGTGGGCCGCAAACCCTTCGGAGGAGCCCTGGTGGTCCGCATCGGCAGTGGCGCAAAAGGCCGCGAGTTCGACCTCGCGGACGAAGTCACTTCAGCTCTCTGGGTCCAGAGCGCCGAGACGCATGAAGGCTGTATTCTTCCGGCCCGCTAAGCTTGGGCGCGCTTGAGGTCAGCCGCGCTGCCCGCCCGCACCGCCGTCGCCGGAGGCTGCATCAGGTTCGCTGACGGCGGACGCCGCGGCTTCCTGCGCAGGATTCCGGATTCCGACGGCGGACACCACCGCCCCGAACAGGAACAGGCCCCCGGTTACCAGCAAAGCGTTGTACAGTCCGTCCCGAGAGAAGGCCGGTCCTACAATCACCCCTGCGAAGGCTATGGAAATGAGCCCCGCGATACGGGCAACAGCGTTGTTCACAGCCGAACCAATCCCGGCCTCCTCCGAGGGCACAGCACCTAGGATGGCGGCGGTGAGGGGCGCCACCAACGTGGCCAAGCCAATGCCAAAGACTATCTGGCCCGGCAACACTTGGGTCCAGTAGTTGAGCGGCTCCTGGACAGTCAATGACATCAGGAAGCCCGCACCGCACAGTAGCGGGCCTACCGTCATGAACCATCTGGGGCCGTACTTTCCGGCGAGGCCACCAAAGTAGGACGCACCCAGCATGAGGATGACTGTGCCGGGAAGCAACGCCATGCCCGCAACCGTGGCGCCCATGCCGCCTACCTGCTGCAGGTAAATGCCCAACACGAAGAAGCCCAGCGAGATCGCGGCATAGATGGCCAGAGTGGCGAGATTTCCCCAGGCAAAGTTGCGGATCATGAAGAGCCTCAACGGCAACATCGGTTCAGCCGTCCGAGCCTCGTGGAAGAGGAAGATCATCATCGCAACCACGCCTGCCACGAGGGGGACCCACACCTCTGCGCTCCCCCACCCTACCCTCCCCTGTTCGATGAAGGCATACACCGGGCCGCCCAAGCCAACCATGGCCAGGAAAGCTCCCAGGTAGTCGATGCGTTTGCTCTTGTCCCTCGCAGCATCCGACGCGCGCAGGCGTGCAAGCGTTGGCCAGATGGCAACAGCGGGGATGACATTGATGAAGAAAATCACCCGCCATGAGAGCAGGTCCACAGCGATGCCGCCGATCAGCGGACCCACAATTGCCGCAGCGCTCGTCCAGCCCGACCACTGCCCGATGGCTTTTGACTGCGCCGGGCCGGAGAACGACGAGATGATCATGGCCAGCGAACTCGGAACCAGGAGCGCGCCGGCGATCCCTTGCAGTGCCCGGGAGATTACCAACACTTCGCCGGTCCACGCGAGCCCGCACATCACCGAGGTCACGGCAAAACCGGCCAGCCCCCATTCAAGGATCCTTGCCCTGCCGAAATGGTCAGAGAGTGAACCGGCAACCAGGATTAATGCCCCAAGTGTGAGCAGGTAAGCGTCCACCACCCACTGCTGGATGACCAGGCCGCCACCCAGTTCCCTTCCAATGGCTGGCAATGCGAGATTCACCACAAATCCATCGAGGATAGCGATGAACGACGCCACAATTGCCACCACCAGCACGCGTTTCTGGAGAGGTGTGCTCGGCGGAAGGACCGCAGCGTCAGTCATGTGCACAGCCTACGCCCGGGAAGTCCCGTATCGTTGAGTGGTGATTAGCAGACGTGATGCCGCATTGGCCCTTGATATTTCGATGGAAATGGCCCAACGCCACGGCATTCCGTCCCGACTCTCCGAGGCCGAGCTCAGGGACATCCAGGACAACCCTCCGGCGTGGTTGGTACAGTCCCGGGCCAACCGCACCGGCAAGCGACCGGTCTGGGTCCACCTGACCTGTGCTGTATGTGGATACACCGAGGCCGTTCGCCCCAAGAAATGGTGGCCGGACTTTTCCTTCGTCTTCTGTGGCACCCACCGGAACAGCGAACTTCCCGAACTTTTCCTCGGCGATGTCCGCAGCGAATATGAAGGCGTAGGAAGCCGATTCATCGGCGTTGTGGACGTCCGCGAGGACTAGGCCAGCTGGCTCATTTCGGATGGAACGGCCGTAAGCTTCAGTACTTTGCCTTCCCGGAGAACAGTCAGCGGTAACGGCTCGCCGATTGCCTCGGCGAACAGCAATTTCTGCAAGCTTTCAGCGCTGGACACTGCGCGATCTTGCGCACGCAGCACCACATCTCCCGGTTGGAGTCCGGACAGCTCGGCGGGCGATCCTGGGATCACCTCCACCACCCGCAGGCCTTCTTTCTGCCCGGTCCGCACCACTGCACTGGCATCCAATGGTATTGGCGTGCTCACCAGGCCCAGGTAAGCACGGCGCACCCGGCCGTCCCTCAACAGCGCCGCAATGATGCGCCGGGTTGTGGTGTTGATGGGTACTGCCAGCCCCAGCCCAAGGCCCGCAACGGCGGTGTTGATACCCACGATGCGTCCCCTCGTATCGGCCAGTGCACCCCCGGAGTTCCCTGGGTTGAGCGCAGCATCGGTTTGAATGACATCCTCAATCACCCGCCTGTGCTCGCCCGCCCTTACGGGGATGGAACGCCCCAACCCGCTCACCACGCCAGCAGTTACCGAGCCGGCCAAACCGAGCGGATTCCCCACGGCGATCACCAGTTGGCCCACCCGCAAGGTGTCAGCATTGCCCAGCAAAGCCGGAGGCGGGGTTGACTTCACGCCACGGACCACGGCCAGGTCGGAGAGGGGATCTGCGCCCACCAGTTCCACATCAGTTTGCTTGCCATCCGCGAAAACGGCCCGCCCGGATTGGATGCCTGACACCACGTGGGCGTTGGTCAGCATGTTGCCGTCGCCGGTGAAGACCACAGCTGAACCGCTTCCTCCGCGAACCCGTCCGCGGCGGTCTGTACTCGTCATTTCGATGGCAGCAACATGGGGCGTCACCGACTCAGCAACCCGTATGACAATTTGTGAGTACGCGTCCAAGGCGCCGTCGTCGTCTGACGCCTGTTCTTCGAAAGCCTCGCTTGTCGTCATCTGGTGCCTCCTGCCAAGGACCGCCGCGCTTCACCGCTACCTTCGGCGACGCGTCTACCCTGTACAACTGCCATACAGTTGCCGGTAGTCCGGAAGTTGATACGCCGTGGGTGAACGATGGCGCCTGTGGCAAAAAGAAAGCCCCCGGATCACAAGGATCCGAGGGCTTTCCGAGGTGGAGATGGGGGGAATTGAACCCCCGTCCGATGTCGTTTTGTCAGGGCTTCTCCGGGCGCAGTTCGCGTCGGATTTTCTCGGCCCCAGCCATCCTGCGAACAGGTGGCTGATCCGGGCCCAGTCATCTAAAAGTCCCGTTTACCTCAATGACGAAGGCAAACAGCAGTGGCTATCTAAATGACGCCAGGAACCGGGGCGATAGCAACCCCGGGCTGACGGACTGTCTTACTGCTTAGGCAGCGAGAGCGAAGTCAGTGCGCTTAGATTCGGCACTTATTGGTTTGCAGACAGCGTTTACGAGATAATTCTGCATCCTCGGCCCGCTTCACCTGTCGCGACTAACATCGTCGAAACCGATCATCCCCGTATTTTGTTACCAAACCCGGCAAGAGTTTTGAACTCTCGTCGGACTACCTATCATAACGCATCCATCCGGCGGATCATTCCCCGGAGCCACGCTAGCTAACGTCGGTTGCGTTCCCGCAACTCACGCAGCGACTCACGCTTGTCCTGCTGTTCACGGAGCGTCTGGCGCTTGTCGTAATCCTTCTTGCCGCGGGCAATGGCAATCTCCACCTTGGCACGGCCGTCCAGGAAGTAGAGCTGAAGCGGCACTACCGTGAAGCCGGACTCGCGAATTTTCTGCGAAATCTTGTCCAGTTCATCGCGGTGCAGCAGGAGCTTGCGACGGCGACGTGCGGCATGGTTGGTCCAGCTCCCCTGGTGATACTCGGGGATATGGATGCCCTCCATCCACAGTTCGTCGTTGTAGAAGGTGCAGAAGCCATCAACCATGGAGGCATGACCTTCACGGAGGGACTTCACCTCTGTTCCCATGAGGGCAATGCCTGCCTCGTAGGTGTCCAGGACATGGTAGTTATGCCGGGCCTTCCGATTGGTGGCCACTACCTTACGGCCACTTTCCTTGGGCACGGTAGAACTCCTTGTTAGATGCGGATTTCAACTAGTGTACGCCAGCGCGGCACAGTCCCTGCGCGCCATCCGCACGCTAGAGAAGAGTCATGGGGTCCACTGCGGCACTGTTCAGCCAGGTTTCGAAGTGCGCGTGGCAACCTGTCGAGTTACCCGTGCTGCCCGAGTATGCGATGAGTTGCCCCGCCGATACTTGCTGGCCGTTTGCCACGACAATGCTGCTGTTGTGATAGTAGATGGTGGTCAGCGAGTTGCCTTGCACCACACCATGGGACAGTTTTACCCGCCATCCGCCGCCGTCGGCTGAGTTCCAGCCCGAGTTGAAGACCTCTCCTGCCGCCGCTGCATAGACGGGCGTGCCACATGCCGCACCGAAGTCGATGCCCGTGTGCATGTAACCACCGGTGCCATAGAAATCTATGGTGCCTGGTGGTGTTGCACGCCAGCCAAATCCGGAGGTGATGGGGACAGCACTTGCGAAGGGGTGCCGAAGGCCGAACGCTGACGGCGAACCAGCCGGCGGAGGAGAATACGGCGGTTCCGGAGGCGCAGGCCTACCTTGGGCTGCGGCTGCAGCGGCTGCCGCAGCCGCGGCCTCTTCGGCAATCCGGCGCTGTTCCGCTTCCCAGGCTTCCCTCAGCTTCCGGTCACGCTCCACGATTTCGGCGGCGACCGTACTCTGTTCGGCCTTCACCCGGGCAAGGTTGGCTTCAATGCCCGGCTTGGCAGCCTGCAGTTGTCCATTGAGGCGGGTGGTGTCTTCAATCAGCTTGTCGACTTCGGCTTTCTTGCTCGCAGCCTCGTCCCTCGCCGACTTTTCCCGTTCCAGCGCGGCATCCGCCTTGGCCTTCAGGTCCTGGATTTCTTCCTCGACAGCAACAAGCCTCGCCTGGGAGTTCACGTTGGTGGCGTTCTGTTGGGTGAGTTTGGTCATCGCCGCGTTTTGGCTGCGCATGGCCTGGTCAGCCAAATCCATGGACTCGGTCAAGCTTCCGGATTCATTGGAGCCGAACAAGAGTGCAATATTGGTGGGAACTCCACCGGACTTGTAGGCCTGGGAAGCGATCTGTCCGATCAGCTTCTTGGTCTCCGTGATCTTCTGCTTATCGCTCTCCAGCTGCTCCGTAATTTTGGCCTTGTTCTGCTGGGCAAGCTCAACCCTGGCAGCAAGTGCCTCGACTTCCTTCACCGCACTCGCCACCCGGCCCTGCGCCTCAAGCAGAGCCTGCTGTGCACCAGGAAGCCGGCCCTGGTAAATCACCAAGTCACCGGCGGCCTTTGCGATGTTTGAGTCGACAAACTCGAGCGAAGCCTGGACCCGGGCCGCTTCTGCTTCCAGCGCAGCCTGCTGGTCCTCAAGGCTGTCCGCCTGGGCTGTTGGAGCGCCTGAAAGGAGACTGACCGCCAGGCCAACAGCAAGAACCGCCCCCAGGAACCGAGCATGGCCCGACGCAAGGCGCCGACGCAGGGGGTTCGGGTCCAACGTGGTCATCAGGATTCCTTTTCGCTTGTCAGCATGGCCGTTGTTTCAATTCGGGCGTTCACGATTAGACCTTCAGGTATCGCCGGAGAGTTAAGAGGGAAGAAATGCCGGCCAGACCTGCGCCAAGGGCAATCAGTACCGGCGCGATCACCAGGACCTGGGTGGAGGAGATGAACGGAGTATTGAGGAACTGCTTCGACAAGTCGCCGTTCAGCCAGAAGTGGGCCATAAGCCAGAGCGTGACCGAGGCCAATAATGCTCCCACAACGGCGGCTATCACGCCTTCCAGGATGAACGGCAGTTGAATCACCGTCTTTGACGCACCCACGAGCCGCATGATTCCTGTCTCCCGCCGTCGGCTGAACGCGGACAGCCGGATGGTGGTGGTGATCAGGAGGACCGCACAGAAAATCATCACCGCTGCCACGCCTATGGCCGCAACCGAGGCCCCGTTCATCCAGGAAAAAATGCGCTCAAGCACTTGCCGCTGGTCACTGACCGTTTCAACACCCGGTTGTGAGGAGAACGTCTCACTGATGATTTCGTATTTTTCGGGGTTCTTCATATTGATCCGGAACGAGGCCGGCAACTGGTCCTCAGACACCGAATCCACAATCGGCGAGTTGGAGAACTGCTCCTTGAAGTGCGTGTACGCCTCGGCTTGGGACTCGAACTGGAAATCGTTGATGTAGGGCTTGATTGCCGGGGATTCCAGCATTGCCTGGAGGTTGTCCTGCTGTTCCTTGGTGGCCGAACCCGAAGCGCAGCCGACCGCCGTCGAACCGTCATTGCAGAGGAAGACTGCTACCTGGACTTTGTCGTACCAGTAGCCCTTCATCTGGTTGATCTGCATCTGCAGCATTCCTGCCGCACCGACGAACGTCAGGGAAACAAAAGTCACCAAGACCACGGAAATCACCATGGAGAGGTTCCGGCGAAGGCCGCCACCGATTTCCCCCAGGATAAACAAAAGCCTCACAGCTGTGCCCCCTGCGCACGGTTGAGCTCTTCCCCGCTGGCGTCTCGCAGCCGGCGCGATTCCCCAACCACGGGAATCATCGAGGTGTACAGCGCTTTGGCTTCGTCGCGAATGACCTTGCCGTTCTTGAGTTCCACCACGCGGCGGCGCATTTCATTGACGATGTCGTCGTCATGGGTTGCCATCACTACCGTGGTGCCGTTCTGATTGATTTTGTCCAGGACTCCCATGATTCCCATCGAAGTGATGGGGTCAAGGTTTCCGGTCGGCTCGTCCGCCAGTAAAATGCCAGGGCGGTTTACGACGGCGCGGGCGATCGCCACGCGCTGCTGCTCACCACCGGAAAGTTCATGAGGCATGCGACGTTCTTTGCCCTCAAGGCCAACCGTCTTCAAGACCTCAGGTACTGTCTCCCTGATAATCGAGCGGCTTTTGCCGATCACTTGCATCGCGAATGCTACATTCGCGAAGACGTTTTTCTGAGGGAGCAACCGGAAGTCCTGGAAGACAACGCCGATCCCGCGCCGGAGCTTCGGGACGCGCCAACTCGAAATGTTGGCAACATTCTGGCCAGCGACGTAAACGGATCCGGCCGAGGCTTTGTCCTCTTTCAGGATCAACCTCAGGAAGGTGGACTTGCCTGAGCCTGAAGCACCCACCAAGAAGGTGAATTCGCCGCGGTTGATCTCAAGGCTCACAGAATCGAGCGCCGGTCGGGCATTCTGCTCGTAGACCTTGGTGACATTCTCAAATCTGATCATGGCCCTTTAGAACCCCGCCGGACATGACATAGTCGCCCAGTCCAACAGCCGGAGCGCGGGCTTTCGATGGGGGAAGTGAGAGCACCGGCCACTCGACTATACGCACGGGTAAGCCGCTATTCGGCGGCTTTCAGGGGCGTGTCGCGGATTCCGAAGCCTCACGTGATCCGGGACACATTAGTGGTTGTTAGTTAGCCGCTGCGTTTCGGTTGCCGGTACGCCAGCGAATGCCGGCGTCGATGAAGTCATCTATATCGCCGTCAAGCACTGCCGAGGTGTTGCCCACCTCGTGTTCCGTCCGCAGGTCCTTGACCATCTGGTAGGGATTGAGGACGTAGGAGCGCATCTGGTCGCCCCAAGAGGCTTTGACGTCTCCGGCCAATGCCTTCTTTTCCGCGTCCTGCTGTTCCTTCTTAACCAGCAGCAAGCGGGACTGAAGCACCCGCATGGCGGCCGCCCGGTTCTGAAGCTGCGATTTCTCATTCTGCATTGAGACAACAATGCCCGTAGGGATGTGAGTCAGTCTCACCGCGGAGTCCGTTGTGTTGACCGACTGGCCGCCCGGACCGGACGACCGGAAGACGTCAACACGGATTTCGTTGTCCGGGATCTCGATGGAGTCTGTCTGCTCGATCAACGGGATGACTTCTACCGCTGCGAAGGACGTCTGGCGGCGCCCTTGATTATCAAAAGGACTGATGCGGACCAGCCGGTGTGTGCCGGCTTCAACGCTCAACGTACCAAAGGCGTAGGGGGCCTTGACTTCGAAGGTGGCGGATTTCAAGCCGGCTTCTTCTGCATAGGACGTGTCCATCACGGTGGTTGGGTAGCCATGGCGTTCAGCCCAGCGAAGGTACATCCGCATCAGCATCTCCGCGAAGTCGGCAGCATCCACGCCGCCGGCTCCTGCCCTGATGGTCACTACAGCTTCGCGTTCGTCATACTCGCCGGACAACAGCGTTGTTATCTCAAGTTCCGCGAGTGCCTTGCGAATCGAGGAAAGCTCTTTGGCTGCTTCCGCCATCGAGTCCTCATCGCCCTCATCCTGGCCCAGTTCCACCAAGACTTCGAGGTCGTCAATCCGGGAAGCGAGCTTGGAAAGGCGCTCGACTTCGGACTGCCGGTGCGACAACCGGGAAGTGATCACCTGGGCAGAAGCGGGATCATCCCAGAGGTCTGGAGCCCCGGCCTGCTCGCTCAGTTCAGCTATCTCAGCCTTTAAGGCATCAATATCGGTGACGTTCTCGATTGAGCTGTAAGTTGCTCGAAGTGCGCGGATTTCCGCGGGAAAATCAATTTCAGCCATGATCATCCCAGCGTACGCTATCCGTTGCGCTCCCCGATGAAGCTCCCGCCCCTGCCTGTGGGAGCTCTACTACTGGGTCAGCCGGGATCGGGCTGTTGACCTCGCTTCAATGAGAATGCCATCGGGCAGCAGGAAGCTGATTACTGGCGGATGCGCCACTGCGGTCAGGACTACCACCGCCGTAGCGCCCGGCTCGCTGCCCGTCCCCGCTGCGACGGCAAGTCGGTCATGCCGTGAAAAAGCGCCACTTGCATCGAGATAAGATCCGGTTGCGGCCACGACTCTCGCGTCGTCCAGCAATGGGGAAGGCATGCCACCTCCCCCGATATCCCCCACCATGTAGGAATCCGCGGCCGCGAGCGCCGCACCGTCAGCCAGGGACAGCAGCTTCTTGTGCTCCAGATAGACAGCCGACGCAGCCATGACCACCGAGGCCAGGAGAAGTGACAACAGCACGAACCCGACAATGAGAACCGTTATCTGGCCATCTTCAGGTGGACGCCTCTTCGACGGCACTACAGTCATTGGTAACGGCCTACAACCTGCGACGCCGATGCACTGAGTCGGCTTGCCTTCAATTGCAACACGTCCCCGAATGGCATCAAGGGCAAGGAAACGTCCAGGCGTACCGTGACAGTCACCGTGGTGCCAGCCGACAGACAATTCTCACGATCACAGTCGATGGTGATGCTGGCCTGATCAACGGAATGACCATGGTCTTTAAGGGCGACGAGGACACTGCGCTCTGCTGCCGCTCTGGCGCTTGCTGGGTCCCGTTGTGCCACGAAGACTTTAGCTGCTTGGTCAGCGGCGCCCACTACCCCAAACGACCCGCCCTGGATTCGGCCTACGGTCACCACGAAGTAGACCACGGGGACCATGAGCAGCAACGCCAGGAAGGTAAATTCCACCACGGCGCTGCCCTGTTGCTCACCAGGAGTTGGAGCGAAGTCCGACGTTTTGCCAGCCGATTCCACCGGCAAACACATGGCCTCGCGAACTCTCTGCCGTACGGCGTTCAGTAGGCGCCTCAGCCCGTCACCCTGGCAGATCTGCATGTCCCTTGACCTCCAATAATTTGGCTGGACCGATCAGGCCAACAACCGGCAATGGTGCCTTTACTGTCACTTCCAAGGTTCGGTTCCCATCACTGGTGATTTCGGTCGAGGTGACATCGCGGGCAAAATCAACGTTCAGCGCAGCACCAATCAACTCTGCGGTCCGGGAACGGGCGTCCAGTGGAGTACGGTCTGACAGCGCGCCGTATCGCGCTCCGGAGGCGGCCGCATCGACCAGCGTATTCCGGACGTGCAGAACCAGCGTCAGTTGAACAATGGACATAAAGAACAACGTCAGCAACGCACCAATCAACACGAAGTCCACCACAGCAGACCCCCGGTCGTTCTCGACTTTCAAGGGTGCCGGGTGACGACCGTCCTCGATTATGCCGCCCTTGCCCATCCCGCGTCCTACTGGCCCACCTTGCTCATTGCTTGATCAAAAAGGTCGCCCAACGCAGGTGTGGCGATGGCAAGAAGTCCTGCTACCAGGATCGCGGACATCAGCGTAATCATCACCCAGCCCGGTACGTCACCGCGCTCCCGGTCTTCCTTAGGAGGCTTCGCCCTCGGAGTAATCGCCACGAACAACCATGTGGAGCCAAGGAACAGTGTGGAGACAGCGGACAGTTTGCTTGCGATTCGTTTCATGAATTTCCCCAATGTATGTATTTCGAGAAGGTGCTGACTTGGTGTGACTGCTTGCATGGACGGTAGGGCGCATCTATGGACGGGTCGCTAAAGGCTCATTTCCAAAGCCGCAATAGCAGGGAAAGCAGCGAATACCACGGTCAGAGGGAGCACGCCGAAGACGAGCGGGACCATCATGGCGATCTCTTTGCGGCCTGCGGACTCCATGAGTTCCCTTTGTGCGGCGTCGCGGACGTCGGCCGCTTGCGCCCGGAGCACGTCTGCCAGGGGAGTTCCGCGTTCTACGGCAACCACCAAACCGTCAATAAATCTGACCAGGGGTGGCAATTCCGCTCTTGATGAAAAGGCCTTGAGTGCTTGCGTCAGCGGTGTCCCGGACCGGGTATGCGCGAGAATTGTGGCGAATTCCCCGGAGAGTTCACCACTCGAGCTGCGGCTCACCCTATCCAATGCGCCCATTGCACTCTCTCCCGCAGCAACAGCGAGCGCCATTAACTCCGCAAGGCTGGGAAACTCGGACAACATCCTTGATTCCCGTCGTTTGATCCTGAGACCCAAGACAAAATCGCGCAGCAGGTGGCCGCCGAGTGCGCTTCCAAGGACAGAAATGCATGACGCGGCGGCACTGAACCGACCGGCAGTGGCACCGGCGACTACTACAAGTACAGCTATCACGAAGGCGGCGCCAGCCCACAAAAGCTGCTCAGCCCGGAAATCCAAAGTCGTTTTTATCGAACCGGCACGGGAGAGCCTTTTGCTCAATGCCGTGGAGCTGACGTTGAAGCGGGACATGGAGGTGATCGCATCGCGGACGATTGGGCGGAGTATTCGTTCCAAGGGCCCAAACGGCGTTAGGTCTTGTGTTGGCGCGCGCAGTAGGCGCGAACCAAGATTCTGCGACTTCAACTGCGGTTCAATGCGATCCGAGAATCTTGTTCCCCGCATAAACGGGATCCGCACCAGGACCAACCAGCAGCCGATGCCGAGAGAAAGGCCGCACAACAAGGCGAAGGCAGTCGATGTGTTCATCGAAGAACCCGCTCATCCTCTGGCAAGGCGCCAATGCGAAGCATCACGGAGTAGCAGAAAACTGAGACGAGCAGTCCTCCGAGCAACACCACCGCGCCCATGCCGGAGTTGAAAGCCAGCATGGCCTCGGGCCGACTTGCCATGACCACCAGAACTATCCAAGGCGCAGCAACTGCCAGTCGGGCAGCATTGATGGTCCAGGACTGCCGGGCCTCAAGCTCACTGCGCGTCCGGGCGCTGTCACGCAGGAACACTGAAAGGGTCCCGAGCATGCGCCCGAGGTCGGAGCCACCCACTTCCCGGGTCATTCGCAACGCCTCTATGATGCGGTCGGCCACCGGATCTGCCAGGCGATCCTTGAGTCTTTTTACCGCCGCATCAAAATTTCCAGCGGCCCTGTAGTCGGCCCCAAAATCCAGGAACAGTTCCCCTAACTCTTCCGGCCCATTGTTTCCCAGTTGGATCAGGGCCTCCGGTAATGCGAGGCCTGCACGAATTGCTGATCGCAAGTGGTCCACGACATCCGGCCACAGTTGCCGAAGCGCAGTCCTGCGCTTCCGTGCGCGCCAGCGCACAGCCGCAAACGGAATCCAGGAGCCGAAAATCGCAAAGCACGAGGCCACCGGTGGGGACCCTGTCAGAACGTAGAACACCAGCAGCGCCAGCATGCCGAAGCCGGCGCAGGTCGCAAGGAGTCCGCCACCGGTTACTTTCTCGATCCCTGCTGACAGCAGGAGGTGGTCCAAGCGACGGGGCTTGGCCTTAATGGGTCCAGCCGGCGGCTGGACCCACGCGGACCACCATATGAGAAAGACTCCCAAGCCCACTACGATCCCAAGCAATGGCGCCATCAGTTCACTTCCAGGAGGGCAGCCACGTCAAAGCCAGCCTGGGCAAACTTTTCAGCGGCGGGCATGGAGTTGGCTCTCGGCTGCAGCTGCCCGGCCACCAAGCCGAAGACGCCAGAGGATTCGATAATTCCGTTTTCCACCCTTCGTCCCAAGGAGAGGATTTCGGTCACTTGCCTGCGCCCACTTGAATGGCGGCCGCAGTGCACCACAAGGTCGATGCAGGATGCCACCGTTGGCACAACGAAAGCACTGGAAATATTCGCACCAGCCAAGAGCGGAAGGGTACAGATCTTGGTGACGGCGTCGTGTGCCGAGTTGGCGTGCACAGTGCACATCCCGGGCAATCCGGAATTCAGCGCGATCAGCATGTCGAGGCTTTCGGCTTCGCGCACCTCTCCCACTACCAAGCGGTCCGGGCGCATTCGAAGCGCTTCCTTGACCAGCCGCCGCAGTGGAATTTCGCCTTCACCTTCGAGATTTGCTTGGCGGCATTGCAACCCGACTACATCGCGCAGCGGGAGCTGCAATTCAAAGATCTCCTCAACGGTGATAACTCGTTCACGGGAACCGATGCTTGCGGCCAAGCAATTCAGCATGGTTGTCTTCCCAGCCTGGGTGGCTCCCGAAACCAGGATGTTGAGTCCACTGGCTACTGCCGCACCAAGGAATCTGGCAGCTTGCGGCGTTAGGCTCCCAAGCTCTACGAGGTGTTCGAGCCGCTTCGCCCTGGCGATAAATTTCCTGATGTTGACAGCCCAATGCTTCCGGGTGATGTCCGGGATCGCTACGTGCAATCGGGACCCGTCAGGAAGGGCCGCATCCACGAAAGGGGATGAGAGGTCCAGACGCCGCCCTGAGCTTTTGAGCATCCTTTCCACGAGATCGCGCACCTGCTGCTCGCTGAGCGTTATTGCCGTGAGCTCGGATTCCCCGTTGCGCGCCACATAGATTTCGTGCGGCGCGTTGATCCACACCTCTTCGATTCCGTCATCATCCAGCAGTGGCTGCAGTGGCCCAAACCCCGATACGGCGTCAAAGATGTGTTGCCGGGCGGCTTCCAGGTGCCCGAGCGAAGGAAGGGTCCCCAGGAGTGCCCGTTCATCGTAGTCGTTGACGGCGGCATCTACGAGAAGCCGGACATCCTTTGTTTGCTCCAGCGGATCCAGCCCGCGGCGTCGAATGAGTTCCCGAACTTCTCCCTCGACAATTCTTACAGCATCCACATCTCTCCCCATGTCACGAGCCCGTAAACGAGAGGCGCATCTCGAGTCATTCACGCTAGGCGAGCGAATTCAGAGCCTCAAGTCAGTCCGGACCACGTGTGGATAACTCGTCATCATCCGTCTCGTCAGTATCATTCAACCCACTAGTCACTCCAGTTTCGGAATGTTAGGGTAAAGCCCGTTAGGAGCTGGCCTTTGGTCTCAGGCACAGGCGCCCGCCCTGGAGCTTGTCCCGAAGCCACACCATGTACCGCTAAGCCGCGATGCAGGGCCGGATGTGAAAATGAAAACTCGTTCGATGGACCCCGTCCACCGCATCCCGCTGGCACGTGCCGGCCTGGCGCTTACCGTCGCACTGCTGGCGGCTGGCAGCCTTGGAGTTCCCGCATGGGCGCAGCCCTCCGGCCCTCAACCGGCTCCGCATTCCAATACTCAGGAAAGCCCGCCGCCGCAGGGCCCCCGGCCAGCCGGCGACGGCTCTGGGTCCGCTCCGGACAGCGGGTTGTCAACGGGTGCGCCGGTGCCCGATCAGCAAGAGCGGCCGGCCGCCGTCGAACCTTCCCCCACAGTGACGAGCCCAACCGCCGTCGGACAGCCCGAAGCGCCTGCCCCAACGCCCAAATCCATGCCCGGCAACGCGCCGGACGCCGAAGCCATGAAAACGGCCATGCGGGCCGCCATTCCAGCCGGTGGCGCAGAAATGGGGCAGCGCTCGCCCAGAGTAATGGCCAAGCAGCAGAAGGCGGCTTCCCAGCCTTCCGGAGCAAAAGCAATCGGGGGAACCGTGGATTCGGCATTCCCCATGGCGGCTGACCCAGGGCACTGGCGCCCCACTATCGGCATCGCCGGACAAGACGTCAGCGCCCACCAAGGCAACGTCAACTGGCAGAACCAATGGAATCAAGGGTCCCGATGGGCATACGTCAAGGCCTCTGAAGGCAATTACTACCTCAATGAGAACTACACACAGCAGTACAACGGATCCCGCAACGTAGGAATGGTCCGGGGCGCCTACCACTTCGCTATCCCCAACTGGTCATCAGGTGCCGATCAGGCCCGATATTTCGTGGCTAACGGTGGTGGCTGGACAGCCGACGGTTACACGTTGCCGCCCGTCCTGGACATTGAGTACAACCCTTATGCCGGACGGACCATCAACGGGTTTTACTTCGGCAACACGTGCTACGACATGTCCAAAGCGCAGCTCGGACAGTGGGCGGCCGACTTTGGTAACACAGTCAAGGCACTGACCGGCCGTTTCCCGGTGATCTACAGCACCACCGACTGGTGGAATACCTGCGTGGGAAACTCCACGTTCGGAAGCTACCCCCTGTGGATCGCGTCCTACTGGAACAACCCAACGAACTCCCCCGGTAACCTGCCGGTCAGCTGGGGCAATTACACCATGTGGCAGTACAGCAGCACCGGCCCCTTCGAAGGCGATTCAAACGTTTTCAACGGCACTTATGACCAGCTTCGGACATTTGCACGCGGAGTCCCCCGCCCCTCCAGCCCCGCTATCCGATCCGGGGCTGATGTGCTTGCTGCCATGCCCTCCGGACGCCTCGACAACTTTCCGGCAGACGGCCAAGGGCGCATTACGGGACCGGTAGCCATCGGCTCTGGCTGGGGAACTGCACAATCCGTCCACGTCGTTGACTGGAACCAAGACGGAGTCCAAGACATCCTCGCCCAGTGGGAGGACGGCTCGCTTCGGGTCTTCCGGGGTGCTTCCGGTGGCGGTTTCCTGTCCCCCTTGTTGGTAGGAACCGGGTGGCAGGAGATGTCGCTCACTGTCGGGTGGTGGAATGCCAGGGATGCCTATCCGGGTGTTATCGGTCAGGATGGCAAAGGGAATCTGTACCGGTACACAAATACGGCAGGAGCCGCCCTTAGCGGAGGCGCGCTGATCGGGACCGGATTCGGAGGGCACCAGTTCAACCAACTGGACTTCGACGGTGACGGCAACCAGGACATCGTCTCCCGGACGACGGACGGTATTATGCGTCTTTACCGCTCCAACGGAGTGGGATCCTTCTTCTCCGAGCCGGCCCGGGTGATTGGCAACGGGTGGTCCGGCATGACATCGGTAAGCTCCGCAGCCGGTTTCAACGGCTCCGGTTCCCAAGGGCTCCAAGCCCGGGCTGCCAATGGTGACCTGTACTACTACCCGGCGGTTTCCGGGTCCTGGGGCAACCGTTTCCTCATAGGAGTGGGATGGAATGACGCGAATGTGATCAGCGGTGCACCGGTCAACGTAGAGACCACGCTCGGCGTCGACGCTCAAGATGTTGTGGCCGCTCGTCAAGACGGCAACCTTTACCGCTATCCCGGGTCAGGGTCCACATCCTTGCTACCGGCCGAACTTATAGGTACTCAATGGACTGGCCTTAAGGCCGGCTTCCTCACCGACTGGAACAACGACGGCGCGATGGACATTCTTGCGCAGTGGACCGATGGGCGCCTCAGCGTCTACCCCGGATTAAAGGGCCGGGGCTACGGTTCGCCCATCAGCCTTGGAACCGGTTGGAAGGACTGGACGCTCACGGTGGGTTCGTGGAGGAAGTCCGATACCCGCCCGAGCATCGTCGGCTACGATCCCGCGGGTCGCTTGTTCCACATCAGTAATCCCTCCGGCACCGGATTGGGCGCGCGTGTTCAGATTGGTACAGCTTGGGCCGGATTGGACATCGTCCAGATGGATTTCGACAAGGACTCCAACATGGACCTCCTTGCGAAGAATTACGCCGGTGATCTACTGCTCTACCGGTCAAATGGAAGTGGCGCATTGGTGCAGGCAGCGCCAAGCACCGTAGGTGTTGGTTGGAACGTGATCAACAGTTATGGAGCCATCCGTGGTTTCGCCGGGGCGGGGTCAACCGGAATCCTGGCGCGGACCACCGGCGGCGATCTGCGCTACTACCCGGTGGGACAGAATCGCAGCTGGGGTTCGCCCACCAAAGTCGGCACTGGTTGGGGTGCGCTGAGAATCCTCGCCCCCGCCGGAAGTTAGACCACGGCGTTCCAACTCGGAATTTTGCCAAGGGCCTGCGCACTCTGAAAAGGGTGCGCAGGCCCTTTCGCATTTGGCAAAACTACGTCAAGGAAACAAATAATGTTTAGGCCAAGGGACAGGTCTAAATCCCGGGATTGCGTGATCTAATGAAGGTGGTCTCACGTATTGGCTGTTCAGCGCATTCGGGAAACGGGCTTTGTTTGGGGGCAAGCGAAGGTCACCAATGCGCACAATCAAGGAGTGATCTTTCATGGCGTTTACCGTTTCAACGGCCAAGGTCAGCATTTCGCCGCCGCTTTACGTCAACCCCTATATGGCGGGGTACGGGACCCTCGACGGCGGCCGGGAGGCTACCAGCAGTGCACCCTACGAATCACTGTGGGTTCGGGCGATCATACTTTGGGAAAACGGCTCCCCAAACCTGATCATGAGCGTGGATGTTCTTGCCCTGCCCAGATCCATCCACCAACGGGCCCGGCAACGGATCCTGGCACTGGCCAGCTGGACCAACGGCGACATTTTGATCCAATCCACCCACACTCATAACGGGCCAGCCATCGTCGACACGCTTCACCCGTTCATGTGCTACGGGTTGTCAGATTTGTCGATGGTGGAGACCTACAGTCAGCACTTGGAGAACGACCTCGTGGACGCTGCGAGGGAAGCACTCAACGCCGCGCAGACCGCCGTCGCCTTGGATTACAAGGTCACGACGGTAAGCATCGCATACAACAGGGTGGGCCTTCCCTACCTTGAGAACACTGTCCCCGTCATCGTGGCACGCAAACCAAACGGCAACGCTGCGGCGGTGATTTTCAATTACGCATGCCATCCGGTTGCGGCTGGCATGCGCACGCTGTTCGACGGCGACTTTCCCGCCGGGGCGTGTAACTACATCGAAAACACCAACCCCGAGTGTTTTGCCTTGTTCCTGCAGGGAGCGGCCGGAGATCAGAACCCCATGGGAGTACCCAGCTGGGAATTGCGGGACGAGTACGCCACCAGGCTGGGCGCCGCGGTTGACGTGGCCATGCAGAGACCGGGAAGGTCCATCGGCAGCCCTCTCCAGACCAGCTATAGGGAAGTGCAGATCCCCCTGGATATAACGCCGACGACAGGCAATATGGCAGCCGTGCGCGCCGCATATGCATCGCGGCTACCCAATTTGGACGGCAATCCCGCTTGGTACGGACGCCATGCCCAGGTCATGATCGGTCGCATCGATAGCGGCAGCTATGAAACCTCGGTCGTTTGCCCCTTCCAGGTGTGGAAGTTTGGGGGCAGCCCTCAACTAAGGATTGGGATCGTCGGTGGCGAGTTGGTAAGCGGCTATGCAGCATACTTCCGGGCGAGGTTCGGCGGCGCAAACGGCGTGATCGTTGGTGGTTACGGAAACGAGTCGTGCTACTACGTACCCAGCGCCCAGTTCCTGCCGCCCTATTCTTCCGGGGGCAGCTATGAAGGCGGCTGGGACCCGGACCATCCGGGCATCGCGGGGGGCTCCATGACCGTTTACGGACATATCGCTCACTTCCGGGGCGGAACAACGGGCGTAGAAGCAACTGTCATCAACACGTTGAACTCGATGTTCGCCTAAGAACCCTCAAGGTCGAAGGCCTTGGTCTCCGGAGCAAGGCCTTCGACGTTCGCGAATCGCCATTTTGTAGCGGTATCGATACCCGATTTGCAGCCAAATTCATTGACCGGCATTCGGGTTATGGCAACCATGGAGGTGGAGGTCACCATGCGAACCCTGTACCCGGCTGCTGCCGCGCTGCTACTGCTTATTACCGGTTGTTCCAGCGCAACGTCACCTTCAACGACACCGTCGACCACGGCACCGTTCACTTCTGCACCTCCTACTTCAACGCCCTCATCAACGGCCTCATCGAGTCCCGAACCGACGGAGCCGGGCGAAGGCAGCGGACAGGGCGCCGGTGCGCCTGATGATTCAGGCCGGTTCTCGTACTTATGTTCAAGCTTGAATGAGGCCGTTCCGGACGTTACTTATACAAGCCTCGCGGAGGTTTGGGCTTCTTCGGGATACGTGCGGCTGGATTCCTGCACTGCAAGCTATGAGGGGCCCGACCCGTTCGAACCCACGGAAGATGAGGCAAGGATCATCTCCATAGCCGAGCCCGGCGTACCGGCATACGAAGGGCTTGACGCCTACTTGACTGCGTTGTCACTCTGTAGCCGCGTTAGTGACGAAGCTGCATCCGAGCTCTTCGGAGGCAGCAGCCGGCAAATGCTGCAGGCTGCCAGCGAGCTATGTCCAAGGGCGCCACAAGGAAGAATCATTGGATTCTGGTCATCCGGCGAAAGAGCCGCGGACGGCGAGTATGCGGTGACCAACGACGGCCTGGTGCCCGGAAGGTTCCACCTCCGGAAAACCCCGCCGGCGGGCTGCACGTGGTCGGTGACAGCCTCTGACGGCAGCACGAAGGCCAACGGTGGCGCGGCTGAGGGGCAATCGGGAATACTCCTTGAAGAAAAAGACGTACTGGCTAGTGACAAATGCGGAATTTGGGAGAAGATAGAGTAATGCAGCCGGCAACGGCTGGGGCGAAAATCCAACTGCATGCGGAGCTGGGGAGCATCCGAATGAAGTGGGGATCCCTCGGTGGACATGCCAAGACGCGCTATCGTCCAGCTTGGCCTAGCCGGTCTCGTTCTTTCAGGCTGCTCGGTCAAGGTCGTTGAAAATGTTGAGCCATTCAGGCTGGGCGTGACGAATGCCGGCGATGCCGACAAACCACGCGTCGAAAGACCCGAACCAGTAAAGCGCTATCAATTTGAGTGCCGCGGCATTAATGGAAATCCGCTCATCATCTTGTCGAGCCTTGAAGAGGTTTGGGCAAACACTCAATACAAGAAATTCGCAGATGTCGTCGTGACATATGTGGGCCCTCAGCCCCAAGTACTGGCAGCAGAAGAAAATGCCGCGGTAAATGTCGCACTGGAAGCAGGTGCCGCTGGAACACGCAATGACATTTGCCTTGCGATTATCAAAGCCTGCACCAGAAACAATCCACCAACCCTAAGCACGGCCCTCTATGGGCTTGGCGGCGTTCCCATCGTCAAGGGAGCGCTTACCCTGGCGCCCATGGCGCCGCAGGCCGCGGTCCTGACCAAGTGGCTGAAGGAAGTGGCGTAATGGAACAGCAGATAAGGCGCGACGGCGGATGGCGGCTTCGCGGACGCAAACTCACCACGGCATTGACCGCAACTCTTCTGACAGTTGCAGGCATGACGGCGGTGGTCTCCAGTACTCCCGCACACGCAGACCAACAGAAACAAATCATAGGAATCGGGCTTACCAAGCCGGCCGGAACCGTTCTGGACCCCATCGGCAGGATGTGGGTCTCAGACAGTGTGGCCGGATTCTGCCGGATGTCCGAACCAGTCAATGGGAACGCGGGCACCATTGAGCAAGACACGTGCTTGGGTGGAAGTCTGCCGGGAGCCGGACCCGGACCCAAAGTGCCTGGGGTCTCCATAGTGCTCGACCCGACGCCTGGCTCCGTGGGCAACGGCGACGAAACGGTTTTTATCCCGGACTCAGCAGTTGGCAGTTCGCATCTTGTACGGGCCGTATGGAATCCGCCGCTGGACCTCTTCGAATACAGCAGTACGCTGACGGTCCTCGACGGCGATGTCCGACCGAACGCAGTATCGGACGGCCCGGACGGTAACATCTATCTGTCGTTCGCCAACGCCCGATCAATCATCAAGATCGTTGATCCGACGATCATGCACCCAAGTATTGAATCCATTGCATCGGTCACCACCCGGGCACTGGGCCTTGTTGCAGCCGGTTGGGACAGCAACGGACATGTCAGTGTCTATGTTCTGGAATCCACGGGCCTCAGGGCATTCTCCGCCCCGGGCGACGGTGCAATGACAAACTACGTACCGTTGACTTCCTACAACGTCGGCATCGCGTCGTCGATCTACTACGACTACAACGCCCACATCATTTACACCGGCACGAGCAGCGGCACGACAGCAAGCACGGACAAGGTGTCACGCCTCAACCTCACCACCGGTGCAGTTGACAACCAATGGGCGCTGGGCTTCAGCAAGATCAGCGGCCTGGGTATGCGCCGTGGCCAACTGCTGGTCCTGGATGATCCCGGCCAGTTGGGCACCACTCCAGGAACCGGCAGGGGAAGCATCAGCATCCTTGGCGGCGCTGTGGCAAAAATTACTTCCGGTCCCACACTGGCGAGTGGCGCACAAGCCCCGAACCCCGGTTTCACCAACGACACCACTCCAACGTTCGGTGTGACAGCGGAGCCAGCAGGCAGCGCTTTGGAATGCTCCATGGGAGGCGCATGGGTGGACTGCACTGGCGGAACGTATACGTCAACTGCACTGAACAACGGAACCCAGACATTCTCCGTCAGGCCTGCCCCCGGCGGGATCCCGGTTTCACGGACCTTCACGGTGGACACGATCGCCCCGGCAGCGCCTGTCTTTACTGCTCCGAACAGTGGTCAAGTGGTCAACGGCAAACCTGTCCTCGGTGCCACTTTCGAGCCAGGAACAACACTCAGCTGTTCTGTTGACTCCACTGCCGATGCCGCATTCCAGACCTGTGTTCCGGGCGATACTTTCACGCTCACAACTGCGGGTACCCATACCTTAAGGATCCGCAGCACAGACGCAGCCGGGAATGTCAGCCCTGCTGCCGCACAGACCGTGACAGCTGATCTAACGGCCCCCCAGGTAGCCATCACGGCTCCGGCCAGCGGAGCTACCGTAGGAGCCGGATACCAGTTCCAGTTCGCCTCCAGCTCCCCGGATGTGGCGGGCTTCCGCTGCCGATTGGGAACCGATGCCTTCACCGCATGCACCTCACCGAAGGTCTATGCAGACATTGCCAACGGACCGAACAGGTTCGAAGTAGAAGCCCGGGATGTCGCAGGCAACGCCACCGTTGCAGGCGTCAACTTCACCGCCTTCGTGGCTGACACGACACCACCCACCGTCACAGCCAGTCCCATAGGCGGAACGTACGGTCCTGCAACCAAGGTCACACTGACCGCGAATGAAGCCGACGCCAAAATCTACTACACGGAAAATGGCGCGACTCCTACCACGGCCAGTACGCTCTACACCGGCCCCATCACGATGGGAAGCAAAACCATCACGTACATGGCCATCGACGCATCCAACAATGCCTCCGCACCCCAAACCCAGGTGTACGTGTTGGACAATGTTGCGCCAACCGTGACGGCCAGCCCACAGGGCGGAAACCTCACCCTCGGGCAAAAGGTCACTCTGACCACAGAATCCGGGGCAAAGATCCACTACACCACGGACAACTCCACACCGACGGTTTCCAGTCCCTCCGGGATCACAACGGTTACATTGACTCCGACAGCCACCACTACGGTCAAGTACTTCGCAATCGATGCTGCTGGAAACCAATCGCCAGTGGCCTCGCAGACATACACCCTGCCTGCGGCGCCGGCCAATACCTGGAAGGACTACAACTCCGACGCCAAGAATGACGTCTTGGCCAGGGACGCGGCCGGTACGTTGTGGCTCTACCCGGGAAACGGCACAGGTGGATGGCTGGGCAAGGTCAACACGGGTACGTCGTGGAACAACTACAACCTGATTGTCCCAACGCGGGACTTCAGCGGAGACGGACGAAGTGATGTCCTGGCCCGGGACGCATCCGGGCAGTTGTGGCTCTTCAAAGGAAACGGCGTCGGCGGCTGGCAACCGCCTGAGATAGCAGGCGCAGGCTGGAGCGGCATGACGTCCGTGATCGCCCCCGGCGATTTCAGCGGGGACGGCAAGTCCGATGTCCTGGCGAGGGACTCCTCAGGTGTCCTGTGGCTCTACAAGGGCGACGGCTTGGGTAAGTTCAGTGCCGGGCGGACCCAAGTAGGGGCAGGCTGGAACGTCATGAATGCCATATTCAGCACGGGCGATTTCAACGGCGACGCGAAGTCGGATGTGCTGGCCCGGGATACTGCAGGTGCCCTGTGGCTCTACCCTGGCAATGGCAGCAGTGGCTGGGGCAGTCGCTCCCAAATCGGAAGCGGATGGAACGGCATGACGGCGTTGCTCGGACCGGGAGACTTCAACGGGGATGGCAAAACTGATGTACTTGCCCGTGACGCCAACGGCAACCTGTGGCTCTATCCCGGCAATGGTTCCGGGGGCTGGCTCGCTTGGCGCCAGGTAGGCAACGGATGGCAAGGATTCACTTCGCTCCCCTGATAAGGACCGGACATAGCTTGCCGTTTTGAGGGGTGCATCGGAGAATGTCCGGTGCACCCCTTTCGTCTGCTGTCAACGCTGAAACCCCTGCCCTTCCACAGAAGGTATCCAACAATGAACTAGACTGAGGGTTTGCAAGGAACTCGTGACAACAGCGTTGCGAGCTGCGCTGGCGTTCAAGAATTCGTCGGCACGAACTACCGAGGAGAGTCTTGACTTTCGACCAGGCAGGCCAACCGGATCTCTCCGTTGTGATCCCGGTCTATAACGGAGAACGGATTTTGGCGGCAACAATGGCCCGCCTTTCCGGCTACTTGACCAGTGGCACCTCCGAGATCATCATCGTGGAGAACGGTTCTTCCGACAACACACTCGAGGTCGCCCTCAAGCATGCGGTGGACACTCCCAACGTGACGTTCCAGGTTCTCCAGAGCCAAAAGGGCATGGGCAATGCGTATCGCCGGGGCATCGAAGCCAGCTCCGGCCGTAGAGTGCTACTCACCGCCGACGACCTCCCCTTCGGCACCGACGACCTTGACGAAGACAAGAAGCTCGAAGCCAAACCGCACATTGTCATCGGTTCGAAGGCCCATAAGGACTCGGTCACCGAGCGCAGCCTCGTTCGCGGCATAACCACCTTTGGTTTCAAGACTCTGCGACAAGTAATACTCGGGTCAAAGATCGGCGACTCCCAAGGAACGTTGATCGTTGACGGCGACTGGCTTCGACGCATGGTTGACCGCTTCGATGACCCCGGATTTCTTTTCAGCACTCAAGTTGTCTATGCGGCTGAGAAGCAAGGTTTCAGGATTGTTGAAGTTCCCGTCACGCTGGCTCCCGACGACGAACCTGGCGAAACAACCATCCGGACTGCCGACGTCGTAAAGATGTTCAAAGGGCTGGTAGCCATGCGCCGCCGTCGGAGTGAGTTCGCGGCGGCGCCTAACGCGGGAACGCATGCCTCATGACGGGTTCAATCGCGGAAACACCTTCCAATGACAACGATCTGAATCCGGAACAGCCGCCAGTAAAGAGCACCAAGGCAAAGCTGGTCGACTTCGCCCGGCGAGCCTTGGTAGTGATCGTGTTCGCTGCTGCGGCGTACTTCATTGCAGTCCAATGGCCGCAAGTCCAAGCCACCGTCTTCGCCCTGCAATGGTGGCAGGTCCTGCTGTCCCTGTTGGCGCTCATCCCTGGCGTCCTCCTCGGGATGTACATGTGGCGGGTGGTCATGGCGAGTCTGCTGCGGTCAGTAGACATTGAACCTCAAGGTTTGGTGCTCAACCAGATCTACCTGGTCGGCCAGATCGGCAAGTATCTGCCCGGTTCCGTGTGGGCGTTCGTGCTTCAGATGGAGCTTGGCCGTAAGAACGGAATTGCACGTGCACAGGTTTTCGTAGCGTCTCTGGTGAGCACCG
This sequence comes from Paenarthrobacter sp., assembly GCA_031179305.1. Taxonomy (GTDB): domain Bacteria; phylum Actinomycetota; class Actinomycetes; order Actinomycetales; family Micrococcaceae; genus Arthrobacter. The sequence continues at coordinate 182,010 of JAPSHX010000002.1, forward strand.
GAATCACCATAGGCGCGGCCCTGGTGGTTGGGGCTTCGGCTCTTCCCATCCTGGTCCAACGGCAGCCCAATCTGCAGTGGCTGTACGTCATACTCCCGGTGGTGATCCTGGCGATGAACCCGAACGTCGTCACGTTCCTGGTCAACATCGTCCTGCGAGTGTTTCGTCGCCCACCGCTACCCGAACGCATTCAGGCCAACACCATGGTGAAGGCCTTCATCCTTGGCGTTCTGATGTACCTGTGCTTCGGCCTGCACCTGTGGATATTGGTTGGTCACGAGGCCACCCTGGACCTCGCAACGTTCCTGGTACTGACTGGTGCATTGGCTCTTGGAATGACGCTCGGAGTGCTGGCATTCCTGCTTCCCGCCGGCGTAGGTGCCCGCGAAGCCATCTTGATCCTTGCCCTGGCCGGAATGATGAGCGCCGGTGCCGCGACTGCAATCGCTGCACTCTCACGAATTATGTTCACGATTGCCGATCTGCTGTGCGTCGGAATTTCCTTTGTTCACTTCCGGTGGCGGCAACAGTCCGCTTCCAAGACCTCCGTGGAATCCACCTCCGAGGCCAAGTAGCGGGTGGTGGCGGACGCCCTCCGGCCCTCCATAATCACGGCCGTCCTTTAGGCCAATATCCATACTTATGCCGCGCGCTAAGGAGCAAGCTAAGACCATGACAGCAGGAACCTCCGGGGCTACTGCCCAGCGTCCCCCGGCCACCCGGCGGCGCTACTTCATGCAGCACGACTGGCATTGGGGAATCATTACTGCCGCTATAGCGGCAGTCGCCTCCATCATTCCCCGACTGTTCAATCCCACGTTTTATTACTGGGACGACATGATGCAGTCCTTCCTCCCCTTATGGCGCCATATGGGAGAGGAGATACGGTCCGGTCGATTCCCGTTGATGGAACCCGGCGGTTGGGTCGGCGGCAATATCGTGGCCGAGGTGGGCTACGGAATTTTCAACCCGGTCAACATCGTCAACTCAGTCATCGTCTCGAACTTCGAGAACTTGTCTCTCGCGAGCTATTTCATTATCGTGCAATTCATCGCGTTGCTGGCGTTCGGGACGTTCATGCTCGCCCGCGACTACGGTTCCAACCGGCCACTCGCCTTGGCCGCCGGTGTAGCCATTCCCTTCAGCGGTTTCACGCTCTTCTACGAGGCCGCCCGCTGGCCGGGGGGCCTGATGGCCTTCGCCTGGATTACCGTTTTCTGGTGGTCTGTTCGCCGCTACGCACGTCGCAACACTTCACCCTTCCTGCCGTTCCTGTTGGGCTTCCTCACGATGACCGCCGGAAACCCCTACGGTGCCATTGGCGTCATCCTGGTTCTCGCCGCCGTCGCCGTCGAGTTGATGCTCATGAGGCACTGGCGTCGGCTTATTCCAATCGTCATTGTGGGTGCACTGGTTGGTTTGACCGCTGTCCTGGTCTACTTCCCCTTGCCCCTCAGCTCGGCTGTCACCGTCCGGCAGCAGAGCGAAATCCTGAATGACCTCTTCCTTTCCCCGGATATGTCATCGCTCCTGACCATGAGCACCTCGTCAATGAGGCCCCGGATTAACAACTTCTGGGCCCCCATAGACAACGTCCCGTCCAGTTACTTGGCGTGGTTTGTCCTACCGTTGCTTCCGTGGCTTGATTTCCGCAGCTTTAGGAACCGCTCGCGTCAAATATTCAGTATCTACATCATTACGGGAATCTACTTCCTGCTGACCTTCGCTCCCTCCCAGGTGCTTGTCTTCCGCTGGCCCATTCGGCTCATCGAGTATGTATACCTCGGAGTCATCGTCCTCGTCGCCGTCGTGGCCTCAGCGGGCCTGAAAACCACGTCATGGAAAAAAAGGCTATTCATTACCGTGGCCATCCTTGGTTTTGGAACCTACAGGGCATGGTCCATGGTGCCTGAGGGTGGCAAATGGCAGGTCTTCACCTTGGCAGTGACGTTGGCTCTGGTGGGGCTGGCCGTCCTTGGTTGGAAGCGGTTCGGCTACCGCGGCCTCGCAGCAGTAATGGTGGTCGGAACGATCGCTACGCTTGGAATGCAGTCCAGGCAGTTCGTCCCCAACAACGCTGTTGCCGGGATAGGTTCCCCCGTGGATGCGGACACGCTCCGTGACTCAACCAGTAGTTACAGGGGTAACACCATTCAAATCTTCAACACCATGAAAATCACAGGACAGGAATTTACTGAGGGCCGCCTTTTGTACGGTAATCAGATCCTCAACGCCGACGTCAACAACAGCATGGGCCGGTACAGCGGGATCAGTTTCACAACATACGTGAACGCCTTGTGCATGAACTACCGCGGCGAGACTTGCCCGCTGGCCTACACTGAGCTGTTTAAGCAGGCATCAAGTGAAATCGACGTTACTTTGGCAGATGTCCTCCAAGTGGAGACGGTAGCCGTCCAGAAAACAATGATCGCCCCGGACCAACTCAACGTAGCCCCGGGCTGGAAGATCGTGGCTTCGGATGAGACCAGGACAATCCTTCAGCGGGAGAATCCTTTACCGTACCCTGGAACCGTTTCCTGGGCTTCCGACGGTATCTCCGTGCAGGATGCCGTAAGGAACGGTAACGATGAACACATAACGCTGTCCGGTGACGGCACCGCTGGAAAGCTCACCCTCGCCCGTCTCGCCTGGCCCGGCTACACCGTCACGGTTGATGGGGAACCTCAGAAGCTCACTCAGGGCCCAGCGGGAGTAATACTGGTGGATGTTCCGGCCGGCGCCACCTCAGTGGACGTTACCTTCACGACGCCGGGTCTCATCATGGGCCTTGCTGCTCAAGCAGCCGCGTGGTTCGGGATATTGGTGTTCACTGTTTTCCACTACGTTCGTCGGCATCGCCGGACGAAGTCAGAAGAACATGTCATTCAGGAGCCAGCTGAAAAGGTTTCTGTCTAGGCAGCCGGGCAGTGCCCGGTGGCACCCGTGTCGCAGAAGAGCGTTCGTCCCTCACAAGGAACGGACTCTCTTCTTTTGTGGATTTCAAAGGCCCGCTTAAGCCATTCACGGACGGGTTCGATGTGCGGTATTGGACAGAGCGCCAAGCAAATCCAAGGCTGATCCATGTGCCGTACACCTTCTGATGCTGCTCCGCGGTACGGCAAAGGCCACCTCCCATCTCTTGAGAAGATGGGAGGTGGCCCTGTTGCCGCCCTCTTGCGAATCACATAAGGAGTACCGGCTAGTTGCTATTCCGCAGCCAAGCTACAGCCTCGTCAGCGGGGCCTTCGAACTGGACCGTACCGGAGGCAAGCACGACTCCCCTATCGCAGATGCGTGAGATCATGTCGAGGTCGTGGCTGACCACCACCAGGGTCCGTCCTTCCGCCGAGAGTTGTTTGATCTTGGCCAAGCACTTTTTCTGGAACGGTTCGTCTCCGACAGCCAGGATCTCATCCACCAGGAAGATATCCGGCTGCGTGTGGACGGCTACGGCGAATGCCAGCCGTAGGAACATGCCGGAGGAATAGAACTTTACTTCGGTGTCGATGAACTGTTCTATTTCAGAGAACGCAACGATCTCGTCGAACTTCTCGTTGATTTCCTGCTCGGTCATTCCCAGTATCGCGGCATTGAGGAAGACGTTTTCACGCCCGGACAAGTCCGGGTGGAATCCTGCGCCTACCTCGATGAGCCCAGCTACACGACCCTTTGTGCGGACTGTTCCCTTGTCGGGCAGGATAACTCCCGATATGAGTTTCAACAGTGTTGACTTTCCCGAGCCGTTGAACCCCAACAGTGCCACGGTCTCCCCCGGCTGTACCTCAAAGCTCACATCGTGGAGAGCATCGAACTTCTTGCTGAGGTCGCTTTTCCGGCCCTTGACCAGCCAAACCAGAGTCTCCTTGAGGGAGTGGGAATGGCGCAGATTGAACGTCTTTTTAAGGCCTTTGACGACTATCGCGGCGCCCATCTAGACCTCCTGCGCAAAGTGGCCCTCAAGTCGTCGAAAGACGAGTTGGCCGATGATAAGGAACATGGCTGCCATGCCGAGACCAATCAATCCTGTCCACATGAGATGCGGAGGCAGTTCGACTGGACGGTCAACAGTGGGGTACCAGAAGGCCCAGTGGAATAATTCGACAGCAACTGTGATCGGGTTGAGCTGATAGATCACCAACACCCAAGGTGGCGCCAGCCGGCGGATCATGGTCCAGTCATAGAGCACCGGCGACGTCCATGTAACGATCATCATCAACATATCCACGATGTTTTCAGCATCGCGGAAGAAGACATTGATGGCGCCAGCCAAAAGGCCCAAACCCGTTGCCGTAACTGCCACAATGACGAAGCCCAAAGCAGCTCCAATGAGCTGCATAACGTCTGGTTTCCACCCGCTCAGCAGCGCCGCTGCCAACAGGACAACAAGTTGTGGGAGGAAATGAACCGCTGCCACCCACACCGACGCGACGGGGAACAACTCCCTCGGCAGGTAGATCTTTTTGACCAAGGCAGCATTCGACACGATGGATCTCGTGGCATTCGAAAACGCTTCGGAGAAAAAGTTGATGACGATGACGCCGGAGAACATGTACAGCGCGTAATTGGGAATTTGGTCCCCGACTCGCAGGACAATTCCCAAAGCGAAGAACAGCACAACGTACTGAACCAACGGCTTGACATAGGACCAGGCGAGACCGAGGACGGAGCCCCGGTACCTTACACGGAGTTCCTTACGGACAATCAGCTTGAGGAGGTATCGGCGCCGGTAAACGTCCAGCAGCCCGGCACCTACACCGGGAACTGCATAAGTATCTGTGGAAGTCGTCATTGCTACTTGCTGGGCTCCGAAGCTTCGAATGTTTTCCGCCACGACTCCATGGAGGTGATCTCTGGAAGAGCCTCACGGTATTGAGCCCGAAGGGTCTCCCAGTTGGAAAAGAGTTGAGCATGGAGTTTGGTCGATTCGACCACCAATTGACGAGCCATCTTGGGGTCTCGCAAGTGCCATGAAGCACCTGTGCCGTCAGCATTGGACACCACTGCGCTGTCCAAGTGCGCCAGGCTCCACCATTTGCCGTCCTGATGGGCTACATGAGCCTCAGGGTTGGCCTTGGCGGTATCGCGGACGGGAGCCAGCGTCTGCTTAAGGACGGTCTTAACTGCCCAAGGAAGCAGGCCCAAAGCACCTGGCTGCTTGTAAGACTGCGGCTTCTTGGGGGGACGCTTGAGGAAGACCTCCGGGAAAGCTGCAGGGTCGGTCTTGACCTGCGAGTCCGGGAACTCCTCGCGCATTGCACGGAGTTTCGGCATCATCGTCGGTAGTTGCTTGTGCAGATTACCTGGTCCGGCGAGAACATCGCGGAGAGCCATAACACGGGCCTGCTCCGGGTAGTACTGCATTGAAACCAGATGCTTGACGTCCGCGTTCAAGCTTTCCCGCAGGATACGTCCGCCCTTGGGGAACGGGGAGTGCAAGAGGGTCGCGATAAGTCGGTTGCGCTCGTGGTAGTAGGCTTGCCAGTCCACGGAATCGTCCTTATCCGCCCAAGAGACGTGCCAGACCGCTGCCCCTGGAAGAGTCACTGTGGGGAAGCCCGCTGCACGGCCGCGGAGGGAGTACTCAGCGTCATCCCACTTGATGAACACAGGAAGGGACAGGCCGATGGTTTCCACAACGGTTTTGGGAATGAGACACATCCACCAGCCGTTGTAGTCTGCGTCCCAGCGACGGTGGAGTTGCGGAGTTGAGCGCAAACCTGCGGTGGAGAAGTCGTGATTGCCGAGTCCCTCCACAGGACCCCAGAGGAAGCGGTAGAAGTTGACTACCTCTGAGTAAGCGTGCAGGACTGACTTGTTGTACATATCGAACATGTGGCCGCCAACAATGGTCGGCTTCCGGCAGAGGTCGGCAAACGCCACTGCGCGCATGACACCCTCTGTTTCGAGCTCGATGTCGTCGTCCAGCAACATGACGTAGTCGCTCTTATCAGAAACGACCATTTCGTACATGTTCCGGGCAAAACCGCCCGAGCCGCCCAGGTTGCCCTGGTTGATGATCCGTAGTTGGTCGCCCATGGAGTCCGCAACTGCATCGAAGCCAGCTTCGTCGGCAACTTTCTTATTGCCCTGATCCACGATGATGAGTTCGGCCAGTATTTCGCGTAGACCTGCGTCAGCATCGATGGACTTGATGGTCTCGAGGCAGTAGTCGGCGCGATTGAACGTTGTTACGCCCAATGTCACGCGCCCTTGGGCGCGGCCTTCATCTGGGACAGCCCAGTGAGCGCTCTTTAGCGTCATGCCATCGCCGCCGGCAATCAGATCGAACCAGTACCAGCCGCCGTCCCCAAACGGGGCCAAGGTCAGATCGAAATCATTGCTGGAAGAACCCTCGACAAGAATCGAGTCGACGCGCTGCGACGCGCCACGAGCGTTGGAACGGTATACGATAACCGTCCCCTCGCCCTCGGTCTCAATGTGAAGCACAGTTTTAGTTGCGATGGTCCACTTGCGCCAATAACTTGCAGGGAAGGCATTGAAGTACGAACCAAATGAAAGTCGTTCACCGCGACGCACCTGGACGGAGCCACGGTTCAAGATGTCCTCCGGGTGGAGTTTCCTGGCCATGCCGATGGCCTGAACATCTGCGTTGCTGTCGCTCCTCTGGACCTTGTTGGTGTCAGGATCCACATACAGGGGCAGTGTGTCGAGGTCGCGGTTGGCCGGAAAAATCACGCGTTGGACAATCCGCAGGTTCTGTTCCGTAGAAGCGGGGATTTCAGCGGCAGTGGTGGCCGTCATGGCGATCTCCTGGCTTTCGTTTGTTGCAGCGGTCATGCGTCTACTCCCCCACTTTCAAGCTTGGCGCCACCGGTGAAGTGCGGCTTGATCTTGTTGTCGAACATGGACAAGGCGGAACCGATTGCCATGTGCATGTCAAGGTACTTGTAGGTTCCAAGTCGGCCACCAAACAGGACCGACTTCTCATCCTTGGCAAGATCGCGGTAAGCCAGCAGTTTCTGACGGTCATCAGAAGTGTTGACGGGGTAATACGGCTCGTCACCTTTCTCAGCGAAGCGTGAGAACTCGCGCATAATGACGGTGGCGTCCTTGGTGTAGTCGCGCTCGGGGTGGAAGTGACGGAACTCATGAATGCGGGTGAAAGCTGCGTCCGCATCCGGGTAATTCATAACCGAACAGCCTTGGAAGTCCTCAATAGGCAGGACCTCTTCTTCGAGGTCGATCGTGCGCCAGGAGAGATCGCCTTCAGCGTAGTCGAAATAGCGGTCAACGGGACCCGTGTAGATGACCGGTACCTGTCCGAGGACAGAAGACCGGCCGTACTCACCGTCGTCGAAGAAGTCGGAGTTTAAGACAACCTCAATGTTCGGGTGATCCGCCATGCGTTCAATCCAAGCTGTGTAACCGTCTACCGGGAGACCTTCGTAAGTGTCATTGAAGTATCGGTTGTCATAGTTGTAGCGCACGGGAAGCCGCGAGATGATTTCAGCTGGCAGGTCCTTCGGGTCCGTCTGCCACTGCTTTCCCGTGTAGTGCTTAATGAAGGCCTCGTAAAGTGGACGCCCGATGAGCTGGATGCCCTTGTCATTGAGGTTCTGCGGGTCTGTTCCCGCCAGTTCGCCAGCCTGCTCGGCAATGAGTGCCTTTGCTTCGGTTGGGCTCATGGCCGAACGGAAGAACTGGTTGATGGTACCCAGGTTGATGGGCATTGGGTACACCTCGCCCTTGTGGCTGGTGTAAACCTTGTGCTGGTAGCTCGTGAACTTGGTAAACCGGTTCACGTAGTCCCACACTCGCTCATTCGAGGTGTGGAAGAGGTGGGCGCCGTAGCGGTGCACCTCAATTCCGGTCTGCGCCTCATTCTCGCTGTAGGCGTTTCCACCAATATGGTGACGGCGATCAAGCACCGCAACCTTCAGCCCCAACTCGGTAGCGGCGCGTTCTGCAATGGTCAGGCCAAAGAAACCCGAGCCGACGACGACGAGATCAGCGTTCACAAACTCTCCTGTGTATTGGCGTGCGGGCACAGAGATGCCCACGTCTACTGGTCAAGGCTACCCGACGTTGCGATCGTTCCCCGATTCGGCGGCGCATGGCAGCGAGGCAGCATTTGTTCCGGAAAAAACGAACAGGAGGCGTGGCCCATAGCCAGCCTCCCGTTCAATACTGCAAAAAGAACAATGCTTAGAGCGAGATCACGGAGCCTGTCCCTGCGGACTCGAGCACTGCTTCGGCAACGCGAAGGGTCTCGAGCCCCTCCGCCATTGTGACAATGTTCATGGACTTTCCGAGTACGGCATCACGGAAGGCCTCGTGTTCCATCTTGAGCGGTTCGCGTTTTGCCAGGGCAAAGCGCGTGGATGACCCCTCGGACACACCACGGAAGGCCGCGATGGAATCCCAGTCTGTCTGGAATGTGCCATTTTCAATGAATGTCAGATCAGCGGAGATAGTGTCGGCAATGTATGCACCGCGCTCACCCAGGACAACGGTGGTGCGCTCCTTCATGGGCGAGAGCCAGTTGACGATGTGGTTGGTGACTACCCCGCTCTTGAGGTGGCCAATTGCAGTGACCATATCCTCGTGCTCGCGTCCGCTCCTGGAGGTGGTATGAGCAACAACATTTACGAAATTACTCTGTGCAAGCCAGGCAGTGAGGTCGATGTCGTGAGTTGCCAGGTCCTTGACCACGCCAACGTCCGCGATGCGGGAAGGGAATGGCCCCTGGCGTCGGGTCGAGATCTGATAAACCTCTCCGAGGTCGCCGTTGCCGAGCCGTTCGCGGAGGCTTTGCAATGACGGGTTGAAGCGCTCGATGTGGCCTACCGCCCCGATCAATCCCCGCGAGTCGAACGCTTCGGCGATCCTGCGACCCGATACGGAATCGTTGGCAATGGGCTTTTCCACCAGGCAGTGCACGCCGGCTTCAGCCAACCGCAGTGCCACTTCCTCATGAAGCACGGTTGGCACAGCGGCTACGGCCATGTCGATGCCCTGCTCGATGAGCTGTTCAACCGAGCTGCACACCTCGAGTCCGCTGGCTACGTTGTGAGGGTCACCGAAGGAGTCAGCCACGGCAACGAGGTCTACGCCCTCCAGCTCGCGAATAACACGGGCGTGGTGACGGCCCATCATCCCCAGTCCGATGAGGCCTGCGCGCAGATTTGCCACTAGCTTCCTGCCTTCGCAATGGCGTTGACCGCAGCCACGATGCGATCAAGGTCGTCCTGGCTCAGCGACGGGTGAACAGGCAGCGACAATACGCTGGCGGCGGCTTCCTCGGTGACAGGGAGGTCATCAGACGTCTGGAAAGGAGCCAAACGGTGGTTCGGAATGGGGTAGTACACGCCACAGCCCACGCTATATTCCTCGCGCAGCGCCTTGGCGAAAGCGTCACGGTCCTCTGCGATGCGAATGGTGTATTGGTGGTACACATGCTCGTAACCTTCAGACACCTTTGGAGTGACAACACCCTCGATGTTGGCGTCGAAGAAGGCCGCGTTCGCCTGCCGGGTCTTGGTCCAGGCGTTGATTTTGGTTAGCTGCACGCGGCCAATAGCAGCGTGGATGTTGGTCATGCGGGCATTGAAACCGACAAGCTCATTTTCGTACTGGCGCTCCATGCCCTGGTTACGAAGCAACCGGAGCCGTCGCTCGACGTCGGCCAAGCCGGTGCTGACCATGCCGCCTTCGCCGGACGTCATGTTCTTGGTGGGGTAGAGGCTGAACATTGCGAAGTCACCGAACGTACCAACCTTCCGACCATTGACAGCCGCGCCGTGTGCTTGGGCTGCATCTTCGAAGACCTTCACGCCGTGCTTTGAGGCGACTGCGCCGATACCGTCCACGTCGAAGGGGTGCCCATAGAGGTGTACGGGCATGATAGCGGCCGTGCGGTCCGTAATTTTTGATTCGACGGAGGCCGGATCAAGCGTGTAGTGGTCCATGTCCACGTCCGCGAAGACAGGAGTAGCCCCTGTCAGGGCTACGGAGTTGGCCGTGGCGGCGAAGGTGAACGACGGAACAATTACTTCGTCGCCGGGGCCAATGCCGGCAGCCAACAAGCCGAGGTGCAGTCCGGAAGTGCCGGAGTTGACCGCTACAGCAGCCCTACCATCGAGGAGCACCTGCGAGAACTCCTGCTCAAAGGACGCAACCTCCGAACCCTGTGCGAGTTGGCCGGAGGCCAAGACGGCCTCTACTGCCTTGCGCTCGTCATCACCGATGATGGGCTTGGCGGGGGGAATGAATTCGGGGCTCATGCCTCTACCTCTCGAAGGGTCTCGTTCTGTTCAACATATGTGGCGCCGGTCTCCGGGCATACCCAGTTCTCACCGCTGCGCTGCAGCGGGAAACCAGCTTTGCCGACCCAACCATGGCGTTTGGCCGGCACTCCGACCATCAGGGCAAAATCAGGAACGTCTTTAGCCACAACAGCACCTGCTGCCACTGTGGCCCATCGTCCGATGGTCACGGGGGCGACACAGACAGCGCGGGCACCGATTGATGCACCTTCACGAATGGTGACACCAACCGGCACCCAGTCGTGAGCGCTTTTTAAACCGCCATCCGGGCTAACCGCCCGGGGGTAAGTATCGTTCGTGAGTACTACGGCCGGGCCGATGAACACTCCGGCCTCAAGAACGGCGGGCTCGTAGACAAGGGCATAATTCTGAACTTTGCAGTTGTCCCCCATCTTGACTCCGGTGCCAATATAAGCCCCGCGTCCCACGATGCAATTAACACCCAATTCGGCCTGCTCGCGGACTTGGGCCAGATGCCAAATCTTTGATCCATCACCAATAATCGCCTTGTCTGAAACATCGGCGCTCTCCGCAACCACTATCACCGGTGAAGGTCCTTCCTCATTGAGCACACGCGACAACGAGATTCATCTTAGCTGAGAGACCATGCCCCGGTGTCAAGACGGCTCCTGCATGGGCCCTCCGCAAGAGTTGTCCACATACGCCATTACGTTCGCATCGATTCAATCCGGGGTGCCATAGCGTCAGTCTTGTCAACCCGAAGTTCATTGCCGGACGAATGCAGAGGAAAGCCTATGGCCTTGGAGTGCACATTGGTCTGCGCCCCTGGAGCCCCTCGGACAGCGGGCCCGGAAGAACTCAGCATCGCCGTCCCACAAGGAACGTCCGGCGCCCACGTTCAGCAGCTTCTCATTGAAACGCGTGGAACGGGCGTCCTCTCTGTGGATGGTCAACTCTTGGCCACTCTCACGGTGGGACTACCGCCGCTCATCTCGGGCGCCGTCATCGTCGATGGTTCTCCGCCGCATCGAGACACGAAAAACATGTCCCTGCCCCTGATAATGCTCACCCATTCAGGACCCGGTTCAGGCTCCGCCTTCCGGATTCAACGGGGACGGTACTGCATAGGCAGGGGTTCGTTCGATATTTCATTGCCGGATCCGGGGATGTCCAGGGAGCAGGCCTCCTTGGAGGTTTCCAGCACTGCGCTGATGCTAAGGGCGGTCGGCGGGGCGAATCCTGTCTTCGTGGATAATCAGCCCGTTCAACGAAAATACATCACGTCCTCTTCGCTGGTGAGATGTGGCAACTCCACCTTCACCGTCGTCACGGACAGTGGCCCCTTTCCGGAAATTTCAACTAATGCAGGTCGTTCGGTTGACGTACCACTCGGTATACCTCATACCGGTCGCGCCGGAAACCGTCCGGCAATGGCGTTGGCCGCCCTGCTGCCTCTACTTGCCGGTGTCGGCTTGGCCGTTGCAACAGGAATCTGGATGTACTTGGGATTTACAGCCGTTTCGGCGATCAGTCTTCTCGTCCCGCTGATCGCTGGGCGAAAGGGCCGCCGGGAACGCAGGCTGGCCCTTGACCGCGCAGTGCAGGAGGACATTGAACGACGCCGACACTGCTCACCGTCAGCTGCAGAGCTAATCGCGGCAGTTCACCGGGCTTCCAGGCCGGGACATCTGACGACCGAGCCCGCCGCGGACCATGAAGTTGTCGCTGCAGCTGCAGTGTCGCCGACAGGGACCAGCCGGCCAATACGGATCAGCGGTGAGGGCAACGATGTGTGGCTCCGGCTCGGCACAAGGCAGGAGGCCGCAAACGTGCGCCTTGTTCCTGACGATCCGCAGTTCCGGCCGCCGCCCATAGGCAGCGCGGCAATGACTTTGGATCCCAAGCATCCCGTAGTGACACTGTGCGGCCATCCGGCTCACACAGAGGCGTTGCTTCGATTCGTGTTGATGCAACTAGCCAGCTTTTCGGTCTCAGCGGACACGCCCGTCATTATTTTTGGCAGGGCAGGAAGGTTGCCATTGAGCGCCAGGTTCCTGCCCCGGGTCACGCTCACAAGCACCGTGGCCACCGCCCTCGCTGCGCTGCACCGCGCGAACGGAAAGGTGAATGGGATACTCATCATGCTTGATGATCCATCGAAGGATGAAGAATTATCGTCAGCCCTCCTGAAAACCGCTCAAACCGCAGCATGGCGGGTCATCAGGTGCTCCGGTCAATCCGAACTATCCGGAGACGTCATCGAGATATCACCATCAGGGACAACAGGCTATCTGGAGACGGACGGTGAGCGCCGACACTTCATCCCGGATCTCGTACCAGCCGAAGTTTTCGATAGGTTCTGCCGCAGGGTCCGGGTGGCAGCTGTAGATGAAGGACCGGGAACGAGCGACCCGGTTCCGGAGGAATGTTCGCTCGTCGAGTTACTTCCCCACGGGCAGCGCAGAGTGCTTCGGCGATGGGCCGCGGCATCCTCGCAAGACGGCCTCACCGCTGTCTTGGGCATAGGCCACAACGGGCCGCTGATCTTCGACTTCAAGCGCGACGGCCCGCACCTCTTGGTTGCCGGGACCACCGGTTCCGGCAAGTCCGAACTTCTCCGGACACTTGTGGCTTCCCTTGCGCTGAGTGACTCTCCAGACCGCACGAACTTCTTGTTTTTTGATTTCAAGGGCGGATCGGGCTTGCGGCCACTAGCTGGACTACCTCACTGCGTCGGCCTGCTGACGGACCTCAGCAAGCACCGTTTGGACCGCGCTCTTGTTTCCCTCCGTGGTGAGACCCGGCGTCGTGAAGAACTATTCGCTGCGGCCGGCGTGTCGGATCTCGCCGAATATCGACGACGGGCGTTGGCAAGCGATCCGGAGATCCCGTACTTGGTCTTGGTAATTGATGAGTTTCGCATGTTGGTGGACGAAGCCCCGAACTCTCTCCGGGAGCTCATGCGTGTGGCCACCATCGGGCGCTCCCTGGGTATTCACCTGGTGATGGCTACCCAGCGGCCCCAAGGAGCCTTGTCTGCCGATATCCGGGCGAACGTGACATCAAGCATTGCCCTGCGCGTGCAGTCCGAGGCGGAGTCCGTGGACATCATCAATACGAAAGCTGCTGCCTCCATAAGCGTTGAAGCTCCGGGACGAGCCTATCTCGCAAAAGCTTCATGCAGCCCCGAAGAATTCCAGACAGCGTCCCTGTCGGTTTCCCACGCTACAGCTGGCCTCTGGCGCGACAGTCCCTTGCCGGCCGTGCAGTCGGCTTCGCAGGTTTTGGAGCCCACGTCCGGCGCAGCCGGTACGTCCGCCAACCAGGATTCCCTTTCGGATGCTGGCGCTGAACGGGTCGTTTTAACGGTCCACGAAGCATGGCAGCGTCTCTGCAAACCCCTCCCCAGACGACCAGTGGCCGCACCACTGCCCTCAATGATCCTTTGGCATGATGAGCTGCCTGAAGTGGATGGCCCCGCGTCCGGGCCCGAAGGGCGTTGGGCGGTGGGACCCTTGGCGATGCTCGACAGGCCGACGCATCAAGTTGTGGAACCGCTGCTGTGGTCACCTTCCAAAGCCGGCCATCTGGCAATGATCGGCAGCGACTCGAGCGGAATGCAGGAGTGCTTCAGGGCTGCGTCCGCAATGCTCGCGACCCAAAATCCCCAACCGCACCTCTACATCCTGGACGCAACGGGCATGCTTGGCCAGGTTAACGCAGGCGGTCGAATCGGTGCCGCTGTGAGCCTGCACCAACTGCACCTCGCAGCGCGGGTCCTTAAGCGCCTCGCTGCAGAAATGGAGCGGCGACGAAGTGCCGGCGAATTCGATGCGGCCAGTTCACCTTTGGTCTTAATCGTGGCCGGGTGGTGCTCGTGGGCCACCGCGCTCAGGAGTGGGCCCTTCGGTTATGCAGAAGCAATTTTGCAGGACATCATCAGGGACGGTTGTTCCGTAGGCGTCACTGTTTTGATTTCAGGCGAGCGGGAACTCGTCAGCGCACGGTTTTTTGCCGCGATACAGAATCGCGCCTACTTTCCTTCGGGATCTTCTGAAGAATCACGGTTCCACTGGCCGCGGCTCCCTGAAATGGAATCCCTTCCCGGGCGCGCAGTGGTCATAGGAAACCTTGCCGGCGGACATGCAACCGTGGCCCAGTTTCGTGTGGCTCCGGAGAACGGACGCTGGCCTTTCGGTGAGCTCGCCCCGTCTGAGCCGCCGTTCCGCGTACGGCCGCTTCCTGAGCTTCTTGGAGTTGAGGACTTCCGCGACCTTATGGCGCAGCCCCTGGTGCAAGCACTGCCATCAAGTTCCGGGCGGGCGCCGGGCAAGGGGGCAGAAGCCTACGCCTCGGAAGGCACCGCTAACGGTCCACTGTGGATTGGCATCGGAGGAGACGAAGCCCTTCCGGTAGCCATGCCGCTGCGGGAACATGGAGTCAGCGTCATCCTCGGTAGCGCTCGCTCTGGAAAGAGCTCAGTCCTGGCATCGCTTCACGCCCTGAATCCTTTGTTTCCTTGGGTGTACCCGCCGGACAGAGCATCTGCCAGCGTTTTCTGGGCTTCGGTGGCATCCCAAGCTGCTGCTAAGACGCTGGCCCCAGACAGCATCCTGCTGGTGGATGACGCCGAATTGCTGGATTCCCAAGGCCGCCAGGCTTTGGCCGGCTTGGTAGGCACAGTGCGTGGAATCATCCTCACAGCAACAACGAGACCAGCCTTGCTACATCACTTGCCCCTGTCAAAGGAGATACAGACGTCCAGTATGGGTTTGGTTTTGGCCCCCGGATCACCCCACGACGGCGAACTGCTCGGCGTGAGGCTGGAATCCGATCGGGCCGGACGCCCGGGGCGCGGCTTTCTCATCAGCGGGGCAGACGTGATGTCCTTTCAGGGCGTACTCACCACACGGATTCCACCGCAAGCCAAAGGGCACTAAACGGGAGCCACCCTCTGGCCATGCTGCTCCGTACCTTGACCAGCCCGATGACTAGAGAGCCCCGGTAGCTCCACCGGTACGTGAAGCAAAAGCCACGACGTCCTTCTGGAAAAGGAAAATAATCGCAGCAAACGCCGGAACCAGCATCGCCAAGCCTTGCAAGACGAGCCCGCCGGTTATGGTGGGAAAACCAATGGTGAGAACAAACAATTGGGCCACCAAGGCAGCCGCCCGGGTCCACCTATGGCCGCGGAACAGGAAATGTCCTACGGCAAATAGCCATGCAGCGAAGGCCAGCAGCAGCCCAAGGGTGAAGATAGCCCCCCAAAAGGTCAGCACCGGAGCGCCGGTCAACAGTTCGAACGCATACCAAGCAGCTGCGCTGAGGAGGGCGAGGGCTTCAAGCCCTACAACCACGGAGATGACGACAATTCCCAAGGGACGGCGGCTGGCAACGGGTCCGTTTGCTGCGAGGCTCGCCGTCGTATCAGGATCATCGCTTCCGTCCGGGCCGGACGCGGGTTGGGCAGGGTTTACGGGAGGTCTTGACACACTGGCACACTACCGGACATAGTCATCTAGCAGTGAGGGCACTGGCGGCTGATGTGATGCATCGCTCACGGATTCCGAGCATTTCGACCACTAACACCCCTTGTTTACAAGGCGTTAACATGAAACGCTTGACTCAGACGACCAAGGGGGCCCATGCGGGCCCCTTTCCTTTGGAGCCTCTCGTGAATGTTTTCACAAAAGGCCCTTCTAGTTCTCACGAATGGAGTGACTGATCAGCATGGATTGGCGTAATCGCGCAGCCTGCCTCGAAAAGGACCCGGAGCTCTTCTTCCCAGTAGGCAACACGGGACCAGCACTTTTGCAGATCGAGGAAGCCAAAAGCGTCTGCCGCCGCTGCCCCGTCGTGGACACCTGCCTTCAATGGGCATTGGAGTCCGGACAAGACGCCGGTGTTTGGGGCGGTATGAGTGAAGACGAACGACGGGCACTTAAACGTCGCGCTGCACGCGCACGTCGCGCTTCCTAGCCCAAGGACAATGAAGGCCGCGGACTCTTGGTCCGCGGCCTTCTTCGTTTAGCTGCTCCGGGGATTCAGTGAGCCTGACACAGTGAGCTAGGCCCGAGCGAGGTTGAGTACAATCTCGACGGCAGTACCGCCGCCTTCGCGCGGGCTCCACTGAATGGACCCGCCGAGCTCGCTGGTCACGAGTGTACGAACAATTTGCAGGCCCAAACCTTCGGTGTACTGGCCATCCGGCAGGCCCACGCCGTCGTCGGCTATGGTCACGGTCAGGAACTCGTCGTTGCCGTCGCCATCTGCCCGGTCTGCAAGCAACCAAACCGTTCCTGTGCGTCCCTCGAGTCCATGCTCAACCGCGTTGGTGACCAGTTCGTTGATGACCAAGGCCAGTGGCGTGGCAAAGTCGCTGGGCAGCTCGCCGAACATGCCTGAGCGTTCTGTTCGCACTTGCTGGGACGGCGAGGCTACTTCGGCTGACAACCTGAACTGCCGCCCAATCAGTTCGTCAAAGTCGACACTCTGCGTCAGCCCCTGGGAAAGTGTCTCGTGAACGAGTGCGATCGTGGCCACACGCCGCATCGCCTGTTCAAGACCCTGTTTGGCTTCGTCGCTGACCATTCGCCGGGACTGCATACGCAGAAGAGCTGCCACAGTTTGAAGATTATTCTTTACCCGGTGGTGGATCTCCCGGATGGTGGCGTCCTTGGTAACTAGTTCCATTTCCCTGCGACGAAGTTCCGAAACGTCACGGCAAAGGACAAGGGCCCCGAAACGATGCTGCTCATCGCGCAATGGAATGGCCCGAAGTGAAAGACTGACACCCCTGGACTCAATCTCGCTGCGCCAAGGCATCCGCCCAGTCACTACCAAAGGCAATGTTTCGTCCACCATCCGCCGGTCCTTCAGAAGGCCGGCAGTCACCTCCGCCAGCGAACGCCCCTCCAGAGACTCGACTTCGCCCAGTCGACGGAAGGCAGACACGCCATTGGGGCTTGCATACTGCACGATGCCCTCCGCATCGAGCCTGATGAGCCCGTCGCCGACTCGCGGGGCTCCTCGACGGGAACCCGTCGGAGATGCGAAGTCGGGCCACAGGCCCAGGGTTCCCATCCGCAAAAGGTCATAGGCGCACTGGCGATACGTGAGTTCCAGCCTGGATGGCATGCGAGAGCTGGACAGATCCATATGAGATGTCACAACCGCAAGTGTTCTGCCATTGCGCACCATGGGGACAGCCTCCACCCGGAGTGCCATTTCGCTGCTCCAGCTTGTTTCACTCGAGCGCTCGATCGACCGGCTGTTCCATGCCTTATCCACAATCGGGCGAAGATCCGAGCGGATGCCCTCGCCCACAAAGTCCGAATGGAACACCGTATGCGATGTCGACGGACGGACGTGGGCGAGGGCAATGTAGCCATACTCCGGATGCGGGAACCACAAAGCGAGATCCGCGAAAGCCAAGTCAGCGACCATCTGCCAGTCACCGACGAGGAGGTGCAGCCATTCGGCATCTCCAGGCCCGAAATCAGCGTGTTCCCTGATGGGGTCTGTAAAGATTGCCACTGCACCTCCATTTGCGACGCCGGGACAGACCCTAGCGTCGAACGATTGACCTCAAGAGCCTTAATGCTACCGACAGTGAAGCCATGTCGTCGGCTTCGAGTGCGTTGACCTCATCAAACATCGTCTTGGCACGTCCCAGCTGTTCGGCATTCTGCCCTTCCCATGCCTTGAGGCGACCTTCAGCCAAGGCGCCCGACTCTGTGGATTCAAGGACCGACGTCGTCATATCCGCCACCGTGGAATAAAGGTCATCACGGAGAGCTGCACGCGCCAAAGCCTGCCAACGGTCATCGCGAGGCAAGGAACTAATCCGTTCCAGCAGCGAATCCACATGGAAGCGGTTGAATACTGTGTAGTAGACGTGCGCGACGTCCTCGACACCCTCGTTTCGTGTTTGGGCAATCCGCGCGATGTCCAACAGTGCGTAGCTCTCGAACAGCTCTGCCCACCTGTGTGCAAGATGCTCCGGCAGACCCCAGCCACGGGCTTTGTCCAACCAGTTGGAAATGCGGATCTCGTCCTCACCCCGAAGGTAGTCCAGAAGCTTGGCCCTCAGCGGGGCCAACATGGGCTTGAAGGATTCAACGACCTCGGATATGGGCTGGGAACCCATCCCCTGGCCCAGCACCCAGCGCACTGCCCGGTCGAGCAACCGCCGGACGTCCAGATGGACTTCACTCCAGTGTTCGGTCGGGAAGGATGCAGGAAGTGCGTTCAGCTCGGCAACCATAGGATCGAGATCATAGATTTCGCGAAGCGCCACGAAGGCCTTCGCAACAGCGACCTCATTGGCCGACGTTTCTTCAATGGCCCGGAAGGCGAAGGTAATGCCCCCCAGATTGATGATGTCGTTGGCCACCACAGTGGCAATGATCTCGCGCCGCAGCGGGTGGGTGTCCAACTCAGCGTCGAACTTCTCCCGTAGTTGCTTGGGGAAGTATTCACGGATTGTGTCCGCAAACCACGGATCGTCCGCGAGGTTACTGTCCCGCAACGCCCCAGTGAGCTCGATCTTTGCGTATGCCGCCAGGACCGCCAACTCCGGAGACGTAAGTCCTTGGCCCTGCTCCAACCTTGACCGCAGGGTTTCTGTGGTGGGGAGTGCCTCAAGATCGCGCTTGAGGTCGGCAGATTTCTCCAGCCAGTCCATGAGGCGCTCGTAACTTGGGCTCCAGTCCGCGACGCGGGTCCGGTCGTTGAGGAGCAGAATGTTCTGGTCGATGTTGTCCTGTAGAACAAGGCGTCCCACTTCATCGGTCATGTCGGCAAGGAAGCTGGCTCGTTCGGCGGAGTCAAGCTTGCCGGCTGATACCATCCGATCCACAAAGATCTTGATGTTGACCTCATGGTCCGAGCAGTCAACACCCGCGGAGTTATCGATTGCGTCCGTATTCAAAATGACGCCCTGCAAAGCGGCCTCGATGCGTCCCCTCTGCGTCAATCCCAGGTTTCCGCCTTCGCCCACGACCTTGACCCGCAGATCCCGGCCGTCCACGCGGATAGCGTCGTTGGCTTTGTCGCCCACGGCAGCATGGGTTTCGGCACTAGCCTTGACGTAGGTGCCGATACCGCCGTTATAAAGAAGATCTGCCGGGGCCAACAAAATCGCGCGAAGAAGTTCCGGCGGGCTTAGCTGCGTCGTTCCATCCGGCAAGCCCAACGCCTTGCGAACTTGGTCCGAGACCGGGATGGTCTTGGCTTGGCGTGGATAAACGCCGCCGCCTTCGCTAATAAGGGTCCGATCATAGTCGTCCCACGAGGACCTGGGCAGCTCGAACAGCCTCTGCCGCTCGGCAAACGATGCAGCAGCTTCAGGTGAGGGATCAAGGAAGATGTGGCGGTGGTCAAAGGCGGCCAGCAGCCGGATATGCCGGGAAAGCAGCATGCCGTTGCCGAAGACGTCACCGGACATGTCACCGACGCCAACCACCGTGAATTCCTCGGTCTGGGTGTCCAGGTCGAGCTCGCTGAAGTGCCTCTTGACTGATTCCCATGCCCCGCGGGCAGTGATACCCATGGCTTTGTGGTCATAACCGACTGACCCGCCCGAGGCAAACGCATCGCCGAGCCAGAAGCCGTATTCGGCCGCCAGCCCATTGGCGGTGTCGGAGAACGTAGCGGTGCCCTTGTCCGCTGCCACTACAAGGTAGGAATCGTCATCATCGTGCCGAACAACGTCCGACGGCGGCACCAGCCTTTCGCCGTCTGCTGATGCAACGAGGTTGTCTGTAATGTCCAGAAGACCTCGAATGAAGGTCTTGTAGCTCTCAATTCCTTCGGCCATCCAAGCAGCCCTGTCCACTGCCGGGTTGGGAAGCTTCTTGGCAAAGAACCCTCCCTTGGCACCCGTTGGAACAATGACGGCGTTCTTTACGGTCTGCGCCTTTACGAGGCCCAGAATCTCAGTCCGGAAGTCCTCCCGCCGGTCAGACCAGCGAAGGCCACCGCGGGCCACCTTGCCGAAACGCAAGTGCACGCCTTCAACTCTCGGAGAGTAAACCCAGATTTCGAACATTGGGCGTGGGAAAGGAAGACCATCAATCGATGTGGGATCCAGCTTGAAGCTGACGTATTCCTTGTTCTGGTAGTAATTAGTCCGCAGAGTCGACTCAATAAGGTTCACGAAGGTACGCAGAACGCGATCGGCATCCAACGTGGCCACCTGCTCGATCGACTCAGCCAGAGCTACCCGCGCTGCGGCTTGGCGTTCAGGCCGCTGGCCTTCCGGAACGTTGGGGTCGAAGCGCGCGGAGAAGAACTCATTTAGCCCACGTGCAACATCGGGGTTGCCCAAGAGGGTATCGGCAATGAATCCGAAGGAGTTGGTGTTGCCCATTTGCCGCATGTACTTGGCGTAGGCACGGAGTACCACCACTTGACGCCAATGGATGCCTTCACGGAGCACCAGCCGGTCAAAGTTGTCTGATTCGACAGCACCCGTGATGGCTGCACCGAAGGAGTCGCCCAGGAGGTCTCCCGTACCCAAAGGGTCGACGCCCGCGGGGTACTTGAGCCCGAGGTCATAAAGGAAGAAGTCGCGATGGTCTGAGGTTTCGATCTCGAAGGGCCGCTCATCCAAGACCTCAAGGCCGAGGTTGTGGAAGTAGGGAAGGATTTGACTGAGGCTCTTGGGTTCCAGCAGGTAGAGCTTGACCCGGGCGTCCTCCTCCAACGCTTCACCGGCTCCTACGGGAAGATAAACGTGGACACCGGGCCTGATTTGTTTGGTATCCCGTCCTGCCCGCTCTGCCTCCGCGCCGTATTTCTCGAAGCGTTCAATGTCCTCCAGAGCGTCTTCCACTTCGTAGTCCACGCGGTACCCGGCAGGAAATGCCTCAGCCCACAGCGCGGACAGAACGTCGGCTTCCTCGGCAGACCGGTGTTCACGGAGCACCTCTGCGATACCTTCGCTCCAGGACCGGGATGCACGCATCAGCCGTTGTTCGAGTTCTTTCACGTCAACTTCCGCCAGTTCAGCGGTGCGGGGCAACCTGATCCTGAAGAAAACACGCGCCAAAGCGGATTCCGTGATCCGGGCCTCGTAGTCAATGCTTTCGGCGTGGAACGTTTCGCGGAGTTCCTGCTCGATCCGGAGTCTGACGCTGGTGGTGTACCGGTCACGGGGCAGGTAGACCACCGCGGACATGAACCGGCCGTAGATGTCCGGGCGCAGGAACAGCTTGGTCCGACGCCGCTCCTGGAGTCGCTGGATACCGGTGGCCGTAGCCGCAAGATCCGGTATCTCGATCTGGAACAGTTCGTCCCGGGGATACGTTTCAAGGATTCCCAAAAGATCCTTGCCTGAGTGGGAGTCGATGGGGAACCCCGCGTTCCGCAGGACAGCATCCACCTTGTCCCGAACGATCGGGATGTTGCGTACGGATCCGGTATAAGCACTGGTGGCGAACAGGCCAATGAACCGCCGTTCACCGTTAACGTTGCCCAACGCGTCGAAGCTCTTGACACCGATGTAGTCAAGATAGGCGGGCCGGTGCACAGTTGAACGCGAGTTCGCCTTGGTAATCACCAAGGCGCGCTTCTCCCTCGCGCGCTTACGCCCGGCATCCGTGAGGTGCTGGACTTGGCGCGTGGTGTCGCTGGCCCGCAGGAGGCCGAGACCACTGTCTTCACGGAGTTGAAGAACGTCTTCACCGTCCTCCTCAACAAGGTTGTATTCGCGGTAACCCAGGAACGTAAAGTTTCCGTTGTCCAGCCACCGCAAAAGGTCTTGTGCTTGCCGGAGTTCGGCGACTTGTTCAGGGTGGGTGACGCCGCCCAACGCCTCAGCCAGCTCGAGGGCTTTGCTGCGCATCTTGGGCCAGTCCTCCACCGCTGCCCTGACGTCGCCAAGGACGCGTTGCAGGCCCGCGGTCAACTCTTCCCGCGCATCATCACTTACACGGTCAATTTCAACAGCGATCCAGGACTCCATATGCGAGGCGCTATCGCCATCGCCCAAGAGATGGGCAACGCTGGGAAGTGCGGCCGTATCGCCACTGGAAATGCCGACATTGGACGGGACCCTGGAAATACGGCTCAGCTCACCGGACACCCGATCACGGGTGACCACGAACAAGGGGTGCATCACCAAACGGATCGCGCAGTTCTGGCGAACAAGTTCAGCATTGACAGAGTCGACTAGGAACGGCATATCGTCCGTGACGATGTAGACGACATTTCGCTCAGGTTCGACTGCAATTTCGACGACGGCGTTTCCGGGCCGTCGGGACTGGGCAACGGTCCTATGCTTTGTTGCCCGCGCAATCAGAAGTTCAGGCGAGTATGCGCGCGCGTCCTCCTCTGCGAGGTGTTCATAGTAGTCACCGAAGAACCCTTCACGGACAACTGCTGCATCGGACCGATCCTCCACGCTGGATCCTGACGACATCTACAAACGCCTCCATCACATGTTCATTGCTGCGACTCTGCAGCCCACATGGCGAGCCTAGCGCTTAAGGAAGGGCAAAGCTCTGATAGTTCGTCCAAAGGAATTTCGATTCTGCTGTACAGGCGCACAGACCAAGCCAGCTATTGCCATCCGCAGCGGCGAATCAGGTGCTACTTCCAGCAGGACTGCACCTGATAGCACAGCTGCGTCACACGCCACGGAGTCAGCCGGGAGGTAGGCATCCACGCCCGCTCCCGGACCATAGCGGCCCCAAGCCTCGCCGAGTTGCTGTCTGGGCGAATGTCCAACCGCCGAACGCCTCACCTTATTCAGCACGACACGGGGAGATATCTCCGGAACCGCGGATTCAAGCTCCGCCAACCCCCGTACTAACCGCGGAACTCCAATGGCATCCGCTGATCCTACGGCGAACACAACATCAGCCATTTCCAGACTGCGGAGTGTGGCGGCGTTCCGCCGCGGAGCCACGGAGTCAAAACTCAGCTCTTCATCGGATTCAAGGCAGAAACCCGTATCAACCACCACATAATCCGCCAATTGCCTGGCCTTTTCGAGAACCACCGAGACGGCTCCCGCCCTCAATTCCGTCCACCGATCCGCTCGGGTAGTGCCCGTGAGTACCCGAAAAATCCCGGCTTTTGTGTGCACAGGAATGGCCGCCGACTCAAGTCCCTCAAGATCGAGCAGACCCTGATCCGCCAGCCTGCAAGCCTGAGCCAAGCCCGCCGACTCGTCCAGCAGCCCAAGCATCGCCGACACACTCGCCCCATAACTGTCCGCATCCACGAGGATGACGGATTCGCCGGCGGCAGCCAACTCTGCCGCGATATTGACCGCAAGCAAAGTCCTCCCAGGTGCACCAATCGGTCCCCACACGGCAGTTATCTGACCTGCCCCGCCTCGTGTGTCGTCCACGTACTCCGCCGCAGATTCCAAAAGCACCCCCGCCCCGGGATCTGCGAATCCTGTGTCTCGACCAGCCAGAGGCTGGCCTCGGACGCCTTGTCGACCCACAGCCTCCGATATTTTTGCGGCGAGATCTGCGGGCTCAATGCCAGTCGAAGCCGGCACGGCGCCGATGGAGTGCAGGCGTTTGGTCTCGGCGGGGTCATCGGTCAAGGCGACGATGGAGACGCCGACTGCTCCGAGGCGGTCAACCAGCGTGGTGGTGAGCTCCTCGCAACCTTCCGCCACCACAGCCGCCACAGCGAGGCCGCTTTGGCAAGCAGCGATCAGTTCAGCAAGCTCTGAACAACGGCGGACCACTGTTACCGGTCCGTGAAGGCGTTCCAACCCGCCGACTACAGCTTCCTGTGCGGAACCAACGGTAATAACAGGAATGCTCACCGGACCACACCCGCAGGGTTCCAAACGACCGACACCTTGGCCTTGTTTGCTTGGGCACCCAGCAATTTGGGCATCTGCTCATCAGTCACCAGCACCATCACCACGGTTGTCTTCGTGGCCCCCAGCGGAGAAGAGCCGCTGGTCATTCCGGCAATTTCTGCACCCGGCAGAAGTAGCCGCGGTTCCTCGAAAGCATTGTTCGAACCAGGCATGGCAATCCACACATCAACCCTGGCGCCCGGAACGGCCTGCGAAGGCAACTCCTCCTCCATGGCGATGGCAACCGGTTTACGGTCGACGACATCAGCAGCGCCCAGGCTTGCCCGCGGGACCAGCTGATTCTTTGCCACCCGCTGCAGCGCAACCTCACCCTCAGCTAATCCGTGTTCCACGGTGACATAGCTGGGCTCAACGTCATCCAAGCGGACCTTGACAATGGACAAGTCCGATTCTGTTACCACCTGGCCTACGGCAATGTCTTCCCGGGCCGAGTAGACCTGCGTAGTCCTGTCAGCTGAACCAACCAAAGCAATGACACCGGCCATGGACCCCAGGACCAGCAATAGGCCAATGAGCAGCCGGGGATCCTTCCACGACGGCTTCTTTAACCGTGGAGCTGCAATGTCCGCACCCTGACTCATTTTCCTGCTCCCCCACTCTGAGTTACGACATGGCCGATGGCACCTGCCTCCTCATTCTTACCGGCGCCTTCCACAGTTCCAAAGCCGCTGGCCTCAAACGGGTCAAAACTGTGGATAACTTCACCAAAAACCCACAACGGTGGCAAAATGGGGCCATGCCCCGATTCCTGACTCTTGCGGATGTCGCCGAACAACTTCAAATCAATTCACCTCAGGCTTACGCCCTCGTTCGAAGCGGGGAGCTGAAAGCCATACAGGTGGGAGGGCGGGGCCAATGGCGCATCGAGGAAAGGATGCTGGAGCAGTACGTTGAGGACCGCTACGCGGAGGCCGGCCAAATGATCGAAGAGGCCAGGAACAAGATCGACCAGCCTTAGTTGCTCCTAGCCCCTGAAGCCATGGCTCCACCAGAGCAAAGCGCTGCCAATGAACCGAAAGGGATGGTCAGGACAGCGGCTATGTTGCCGGCCCGCCGTACTTCCCCGTGCGGAACAACTGCGAGATCAAAGTGGTCACGCCCCACCCGGTCTATTACTCCATGCAGCTTGTATCCATCTCCTGTCCGTACCGCCAAGTGAACAACCAGCTCAGCGCGGTCCCTTGACAGCACCCTCAGTGCGGAGGCGATCCCGAGCGACTGCTGTATTCGTGACGAGGGCTTCAAGGCCACTTTCCCCAGCCCTTGGTAGGAGAGCACAGACGCATGGGGCACCAACCACTGGCGCGCACCCTCCGTCAGGACCAGCCACTCGCTACCCGAATGACCCAGCACTCCTCCGATAACGCTGCCGTCGACCAGGACAATCTTGATTTCGGCACCAGCGGCCCCGCGCAAGCGATCACCCAGGTCGATTCCCGCAAGCTCAATCCGAGCCCGATCCGTTATCTCAGATTCCTTCTCCAAGGCGCGCCCTGCCGAGAATTGTGCTTCCAAATCATCGAAAAGAGAGTTCCATCTCATGTAGTCAGACTAGGCTGCAGGAAGGAGGCATGGCCAATCCGCCGAGGAAAACAATAAGAGGATTGGACAAGATGCAGAAAGTGTGCCAAGAATAGTACAGGTAGGTTAAACTTTATCAAAGCATATCAAATAAAGCTTGGGGGCTTTAATGGCACGACGACTGCGTAGTGACTCCACCCTCGCGGCATCTGTTCTAAGTCTGGGAATCCTACTGGCACTTGCAGGAAACCTGCTCCTTGCACAGTGGGAAGCTGCTGAACGGCTTAATCAAAGATCCACGTTTGAACATCTTCTCGGTTTCTTTGCCTGCGCTGCCGGGATAGCGATAGTGATTTGGTGGGCCATCTCGTTGTTCATCGCTTTCCTGGCGTCACTACTGCATCAGGCAGGTCACAGGAAGCGCGCCGACTCACTTTCAAAGTTCAGCCCTGCCTTTATGTTGCGAATCGCCGTGGCGGTCATGAGCCTGAACCTCCTCGGCGCAGGGGTTGGCCAGGCCGCGACCAGCCCACCAGAACCAGGTTGGCATAGTGCTTCCCCGGGCAGCAAGGCCCACGCCCGGCCAGCGTGGCAGCCTTCTTCCGTGGAGCGCACTTTCTCGATCCCGGCATCTGTAGACGACTCCGATAGTGCCGGCAATCGGCTGAATGATCCGCGCTGGCAACCTCAACCTCCAGTGATTGACCCTGGGATTCTGAGCCGCCAGTCCTCACGTTCGAACACACCAGCGGGCGATACCAGCGTGGTTGTCAAGGATGGGGACTCGCTGTGGTCAATTGCGGCTTCCAAGCTAGGGCCCTTCGCAACAGACGTGGACGTCGCGCTGATCTGGCCCAAATGGTACGCCGCCAACCGCGCAACCATCGGAAGTGACCCGGCCGTGCTGCTTCCGGGCCTGGTTCTGCAACCACCCTCACCCGGCTAGCAGTCAAGGGCATCCCTATGCCCACCGTTCCACAGAACCGCCCACTCAGGGGCAGCGTTCGCCCAACAAGCCAGATCCCAACGTCATCCCAGCAGAAGCCACCGAGCAAAGCGTCCCCACGCTGAAGCTCATGTAGTGAATGCCTGAGGTATGACCATGACTGTTGCAACAGCGAATCGACCAGCAAGCCGTCGGAGCACAAAACGTACGGCCCTAACATCCGGGCCGGGCGGTGCGGACATAGACGTCCGGCTTGTAGCCCGGAGCATCGCGCAGGCAGCTTTGGAAGTTCTGGCCGGCACCCGCCCACTGCAACAACTCTCTCGCTCACTGGATTCGGAGTGCTACCTGTCCCTCCAGCATCGAGCAGCCCTCACGCGAAAGCACGCAGCAAGGACAAGGGGTAATCCCCAGCCGCACCTGAGCCCCATGGTCCGCTCTGTTCGGGTCTGTTCAATCTCCGACTCCATTTGCGAGGCAAGCATCGTAGTGACGGAAGAGCTACGTTGCCGTGCCGTAGCCATGAGGCTGGAGCGGTTGGACGGAGTCTGGCAGGTTACTGCTCTGGAAATTGGATAAAGACAGCGTAAGAAAATGCTTCGAGGTATACAAAAAGGGTGAATCACTGGACTTCAGCCCGGGATTCACCCTTTTCATTACTGCTTTACGAGACCGGTTCAGCGGCGCTTCTTCTTCGCCTGCTTGCGCTGGTCCTGGCTCGCCGCTTTCGCCGGATTGCCGGAGCGGCCTGAAGCCCGGCCCTCGATGCGTGTCTGGGTTGCTCCATCTTCACCTGGCGCGGTGTATTGCAACTGCGCCGGCTTTTCCGGCGCCTGAAGGCCTGCCGCACGGATTTGCGGGTCGTGATGCTCGGTGTGTGTGCCAGCGGCAGAATCGTCCGCCACTACCACATCTTCGGCGGGTGTTACCTCAACTTCTAGGTTGTAGAGGAAACCGATGCTCTCCTCACGGATGGCTTCCATCATGCTTTGAAACATCACGAACCCCTCACGCTGGTATTCCACCAGAGGATCACGTTGGGCCATCGCACGAAGACCGATGCCCTCCTTGAGGTAGTCCATCTCGTAGAGGTGTTCCTGCCATTTGCGCCCAAGGACCGAGAGCACAACCCGGCGCTCCAGCTCACGCATGCTCTCAGACCCGATAGCCTCTTCGCGTGCCTGGTAAACGAGCCGGGCGTCCGAAAGAATTTCTTCCTTCAGGAACTCGGCAGTGACCTTGGACTTACCGCCCGCTTCGTCGATAATCTCCTGGGCGGTCACTGTTGCCGGGTACAACGTCTTCAGGTTGGCCCACAGCTGGTTGTAGTCCCAATCGTCGCCCGTTCCCTCGGCCGTAGCGGCGTCAATGAGTGCATTGATGGTGTCTTCCAGGAAGTACTGGACTTTTTCGTGCAGGTCATCGCCTTCAAGAATCCGGCGACGGTCGCCATATATAGCCTCACGCTGACGATTGAGGACGTCATCGTACTTGAGGACGTTCTTCCGCTGCTCGGCGTTGCGGCCCTCTACTTGGCCCTGTGCAGATGCGATCGCACGGGAAACCAGCTTTGATTCAAGGGCAACATCGTCAGGCACCGAACTGTTCATCAGCCGTTCGGCCGCACCTGAGTTGAACAACCTCATGAGGTCATCTGTCAGGGAAAGGTAGAACCGGGATTCGCCGGGGTCGCCTTGCCGTCCGGAACGTCCACGCAACTGGTTGTCGATCCGGCGGGATTCGTGGCGCTCGGTTCCAAGCACGTAAAGCCCGCCAAGGTCCAGCACTTCTTCGTGCTCGTCCTTGACCGCCTGTTTGGCTGCGGCAAGCGCGGCCGGCCATGCGGCTTCGTACTCTTCGGAGTTTTCCTCAGGATCAAGGCCGCGCTTGGCAAGTTCGGCAATGGCAGTGAATTCGGCATTGCCGCCGAGCATGATGTCAGTACCGCGGCCCGCCATGTTGGTTGCTACTGTAACAGCGCCCTTTCGCCCGGCCTGCGCCACGATGGACGCTTCCCTTGCGTGGTTCTTGGCGTTCAGTACTTCGTGTCGGATGCCTTCTTTGGCCAAGAGCTTGGAGAGATACTCGCTCTTTTCAACACTAGTGGTACCCACCAGCACAGGCTGGCCGTTCTCGTGACGCTCTGCGATGTCCTGAACCACAGCGTCGAACTTAACCACCTCGTTCTTGTAGACGAGGTCCGGTTGGTCGATCCGCTGCATGTCGCGATTCGTGGGAATGGGAACGACACCGAGCTTGTAGGTGCTCATGAACTCAGCGGCTTCGGTCTCGGCCGTACCTGTCATGCCGGCAAGCTTCGAATACATGCGGAAGTAGTTCTGCAGCGTTACTGTCGCAAGAGTCTGGTTCTCGGCCTTGATCTCGACGTTTTCCTTGGCCTCAATGGCTTGGTGCATGCCTTCGTTGTAGCGCCGTCCAGCCAGGATGCGGCCGGTGTGCTCGTCAACGATCAGGACCTCGCCGTCGAGGATGACGTAGTCCTTGTCCCGCTTGAACAGTTCTTTCGCCTTGATGGCATTGTTGAGGAAGCCAATCAGCGGGGTGTTGGCAGATTCGTAGAGGTTTTGTATTCCAAGGTAGTCCTCTACCTTTTCAATACCGGCTTCCAGCACGCCCACGGTTCGCTTCTTTTCATCGACCTCGTAGTCAATATCGGGCTGCAACCGGAGCACGACTTTGGCAAATTCGCTGTACCACCGATTAGTGTCGCCTTGCGCGGGACCGGAAATGATCAGCGGGGTACGTGCTTCGTCGATCAGAATGGAGTCGACTTCATCCACGATCGCGAAGTTATGGCCACGCTGGACGAGCTCGCTCGCGTCCCAAGCCATGTTGTCGCGCAGGTAGTCGAAGCCAAATTCGTTGTTGGTGCCGTACGTGATGTCAGCGGCGTACTGTTCCCGACGTACGGTGGGGTCCTGGTTGGACAAGATGCAACCACTGGAAAGGCCAAGGAACCTGTAGACGCGGCCCATGAGTTCGGACTGGTACTCGGCCAGGTAGTCGTTCACGGTGACAACGTGGACACCCTTGCCCGAAAGCGCGTTGAGGTAGGCAGGCGCTGTGGCAACGAGGGTCTTGCCTTCACCCGTTTTCATTTCCGCGATGTTGCCCAGGTGCAGTGCAGCGCCACCCATGAGCTGCACGTCGAAGTGCCGCATCCCCAAGGTCCTGGAGGAGGCTTCGCGCACGGCGGCGAAGGCTTCCGGGAGCAGGGCTTCCAAGGATTCGCCGTCTTGGTGGCGGGACCTTAGCCGGTCCGTTTCCTCCCGGATTTCAGTGTCCGAGAAGGACTTGAAGGTTTCTTCCAGGGCATTGATGGAATCGGCATAGTTCCGCAGTGTCTTGAGTGTCTTTTTGTCACCCGTGCGGAGAAGTTTTTCGATTAGTGATGCCACGTGAAATTGCTCCCAGTCTCATGCTGCCGAATTCTGGCTGTTTCAGTCTACGGGAGAGACCAGCGCCACGTTGCCGGGTTCCCCTCTGAGCGGACTGTCGGATTGGACGCGTTCTCCCGGCGCAATATCACCTTTTGCCACGGCCTCGGAGAGTGATCCGGCGAGGTCCCCTACCGGCCATACCACCACGTCCTGAAGGCCCAGCCATGAAGCCATGAGCCTAAGTTCTTCGGCAAGTTCGACGGCGGTATCCGCCGGCGCGTTCATCTCACCAAAAGCGGAACGCACCAGGAGCTGACCGGACGCGCGGTCTGCTTTGAGGTCCACCCTGGCGACGATGTTGTCCCTGAGCAGGAACGGAAGAACATAGTAGCCGAACCGACGCTTGGCGGCAGGGGTGTAGATCTCAATCCGGTAGTGGAATCCGAACAGTTCCTCGAGTCGCCGCCTTTCGAAGACCAAGGAATCGAAGGGACTCAGCAGTGCCCGGGACGCAGCCTTACGTGGCAGCGTGGCTTCAACATGCTTGTAAGTTTCCCGGCCCCATCCCCGAACCGCAACAGGCTCAAGGCGGCCTGCGCGGATCAAGCGTTTTACAGAGTCCGCTCCTGCTTTCAGAGGTGTCCGGAAGTAGTCGGAGAAGCACCTCACCGTGCCAATGCCGTGGGCTCGGGCGGCTGCTTCCATCAGGCGGTCAAGGGACGCTTCGGCGTCGACTTCGGACGGAGAGACGTAGGGAATAACCCTTGAGGTCAGGGTGTACTTGCGTTCAAATTGCGATGTCCGGGAAGCAGCCGATATCCGGCCTTCTTCGAAGAGGTGCTCCAGCACGCGCTTGACGATGTTCCAATTCCAGCCCCAGTTCTCACGTTCCGGGTTTTCATCGTGTCCTAGCTTCACAGTCAGTTCGGATGCTGTCATCGGGCGGCCCGAGGTAAGGGCGTCCAGGATTCGGTCCTCCATGCCCTGGCGTACGGCCGGATCCAGGCCATGGGCTCCCACCCAGGCCCGCTTCTGCCATACGAGTAAGTCATGGAAGTGCTCGGGGCGGATGAAGCTTGCCTCGTGCGCCCAGTACTCCATCATTTTGCGCGGATTGCGGCTGGCCATCGAGTTGAGGATGAGGGGGTCGTAGTTACCTAGTCGGGAAAAGAACGGAAGGTAGTGGCTTCGTGCCACCACGTTAACAGAATCGATCTGGACGAGCTGTAATTGGGCAAAGGTCCGGCCCACCGCCCGTGAAGTCACGGGGCCGACGGGCCGGACCTTTGCCAATCCTTGAGCTGCCAATGCGATCCGCCGTGCCTGTGAGAGGCTCAGCGAAGCGGTCATTGAAGTCCCTTCGTGATTAAAGTGAGGCCTTACTTGGCTGTGGCGGCCTGATCATCAGATCGGTAGGCGTGGATCTTTTCTTCCACGGCTTCCTGGCCGGGTTCGCAGGTGGAGTCGAGGGTGATGACACCGTAGGTCCAGCCACTGCGCCTATAAACAACCGAAGGTGCGTTGGTCTCTTTGTCCAGGAACAGGTAGAAGTTGTGTCCGACGAGCTCCATGTTGTCCACAGCGTCATCCAGGGTCAGCGATGCTGCGGGGAAAACTTTCCGGCGGATCAAGACGGGAGAGTCGCCGGCCGGAATATCGTTTTCGATGTCGTAGGGCGACCGCTCGTCTGTCTGTGGCACGGACGCCTGGTGGTTGCTTGCCTCTACATAAAGCGGCTCACTCGCGCTGGCTGGCTCAAGGGTTGCCGTAGCTTCCCGCACAGCCTTGGGCGTGTGGCGGCCGTGGTGCACCTTCTTACGGTCCTTCGCACGACGAAGCCTCTCAAGCAGCTTGTTGTACGCGAGATCGAAGGCAGCAAACTTGTCAGCGGCTGTGGCCTCAGCACGGATAACGGGGCCTCGGCCCAAGACAGTCACTTCAACGGTGAGTTCGCCAGGCGTCTGCCTGGGATTGGTTTCCTTGGAAACCTTGGCGTCAACCCGCTGGACCTTATCCCCCAGCGATTCAATCTTTGAGATTTTTTCGCCGGCATATTCGCGAAAGCGGTCAGAAACTGTCAGATTTCGTCCGCTGATCATGAACTCCATGGTGCCCTCCAATAACTCAGGTGACACGACAACGACGCTGTTGGGGGCTTGTCTGACGGACAGTCGAGCCCCTTTCCGAGCCGCTATCGACAGGTACATCTGTTCTTGGTACCCACAACCGACGTTAGTTCATCGGAACCCGTTATTCATCCTTTAGCCACTTAATTTTTGATTGAGTCTTAATGACCACTGGGGGGTCGTCCTTGGCAGCGACGGAGGCGTAGGCTGGTGGCCTCGTGGCCGCGAGCACAACAGCGCCGGAGACTACGCCGCCGGCAAGAGTGACCGCCCGCGCTGCCTCAGCGAGGGTTGCCCCGGTTGTGAGGACATCGTCAACGAGGATGCATTTCCTGCCCCTTAATTCCTTGCCCTTTTGTCGGCCTACCATCATGGATCCACGGACACGGCGAGCGCGTTCGCCTCGACCCAGCCCCTTTTGGCCACCGCCTCCGCGTTCCACAGGGCTCCGTCCTGACACCTGTTCAAAAAGCCGGTCTGTCACTTTTCGTACGGCTTGGGGGCCTGCCATCAGGATCGACGACTCCCCCGGCTTCTCCAGCACGTCCAGGATTGGGCAATGGGGCAGCATCCGGCGCATGCGCATGAAGAAGAGCAGAAGGTGCACCGGGCTGAATCCTCGCCTGCGGTATGCCTTGCCGCTGCTGGGAACCGGGACGAGGTAGTATCCGGAGCGGCCACCGATGGCAGTCTCCAACGCTTTGCTGAGGCAGGGAGCTAGGACATCCGCAAGGCGCCACTGACCATAACGCTTGAAGGACAGCAGGCAGCGTGCCAACTCATCCCGGTATGGCCCCGCTGCTACTACTCCGATCTTCGCTGAACCATCGACGTCAACCAAGGCGGGCGACTCCTGCTCTGCCCGGAACGGCTGCTTGCACAGCTGACGGACTTTCTTTGCGCAGCTCCCGCAAAGTACTGCGTCTTCCATTTCACAGCAGACACAGTCGACGGGAACCAGCAGGGTCAGAAGGTCATCAAATGTCCGTTGCAAGGCGGCGATGATGCGGCCGGTTCTTCTTTTATCCGGACCGCGACGCCGCGCTGCATCAGGTTCAGGCGAATTGAGGTCGGGATCGAAACGTGGTCGCGACTGCCATGTACTTACCCACGAGCCGAGAAAGGAAGAGGAGCCAAACGCGCAAAAGGTCACGCTTCAGCTTTACTGTCTGATCTTTCCCGCAGAAGGCACACAGCACGCTATGTGCATAAACATCCGGGATGAATCGATGACCGGAGCCCCCTGACATTGAGGTCAGCCTGGAAAAGCCGGTTCTGTGGGTCCTTTTAGCTGAAGCTCCCATCCGTTTCCGACGCGTTGGAAGATGCCGGCAGTGGACTGACCGTAAATTTGCTCAGCCCCGTTTCCGACACTGAGGCTGGTCAGACCGTCCCACGGCGCCAGTTGCTGGGGTTCACCCGATGCCAGCGACAGCAACTCCGGAACCACCGTTGAAGTGGCCGAACCGGACATCACTGCCACCGTGGAGCCATTGACCCAGGCGCCTTGGTCAGCGGCGGTATTGCTCAGCAGCGTGATGGGAAGCGTGAGGTCCTTGGGCACGCCCTCGGGATTCCGGACTATGCCCGTGATTTGCACAGCAGTCTTGCCGTTGGCCTCAGAGATGACAAGCGCCCTGGTCCCCTCCCGGGAGACCCTGAAGTCCTTGACTGTTCGTCCGGTGAGCCATGCCGGTGTCATGGTGACGCTGGGAACGCCGGTACCCGGAGCTGTGCCTGTGGGCTTGTGTGCCACAACCTCGGCAGCCCCGTTGCCACCGGGTCCTGCTGTCCACACCCAGTCGTTCGGGCTGAAGGAAGGACCAGTAAGGGTACTTCTGGTGGTTAGTTGCCGCGCAGGTTGTCCCGGTTCGATGGAGTAGAGAGTGGTTTTATCCCCGTTGAGGAAAGCAGCTGTTTGGGACACCGGCGATTCGGCGGGCGAGTGCGGACCCAGACCGGACACCGATTGTATATCCGGCAAGGGAGTAATCCTGTTGTTCTCATACCGCACCAAATCACCGTTGTTCACTGCGATCTGTCGGGCAGGAACGCTCTTGTCCAACACCGGAGGCAAAACAGTACCGTTGTCTTCCACGCGTACCAGGTCCTGATCGGCGCGAAGTTGAACGTTGATGACATCGGACTGGCTGCGGAAGGTCAGCGCCAACTGGTTTTGCATCCTCTGGCGGTCCTCCGCAGAGGCGTCGAAAAGCTCCTTGGCAGAGAGGTCTACCTGTGCTGCACCGGAGACAACCGGAACTGATTCGCGGGCGAGCTTCATTCCCGATGGGAAAGCACTGACCACTGCCCCTCTCAGGTACGGGGCGGGGCCGGCAAGCAGGGCACTGGTCATGGACTTGACTGTGTTCTTTTTAATGAACCAACGGTAGTCCGGCACTGCGTAGGTGAACGTCGGGTCATAGAAGTAAATGGGGTTTGCCCCGTAGATTACCTTGAATGTCTCCTCCGGAATGGCCGTACCATCAGGGACCTTGGAGATCCGCCATTCTCCTTCCACCTGCTCGAGAGTTAGTGGAATGGTCTCTTTGGTACCCGGCGGGAACTGGGTTGCAACCCCATCAGCATCCACCGAATATGCGAGGTCGAGTTCGTAGAGGTATTCGTTCTCCGCTGCGGCTTTGACTACCTGCGCCTCGCGAAAAACAAGGGCCCGCTTGTCCGGCTTCCACGTTACAGACTGCGCTTGCGTCAGGTACTGACGCGCCACAGGGTAGTCATCCTCGTAGCCGCTGCCAGCCATATAGAAATCCTCGATCACAGTCTCCGGACTGGAACCGGCACGCGGCGCAGCGGGAAAGAACACCGGCGCGTTGGGGTTACCGGCGCCTTCGTCTTTGCTTTTGCCGACTGGACCGGAGCGGGGAATCTGCGCACAGGACGCAAGCATCACTATCAGCACAGCCAACAATGCGACGATTGTCCTCGTACGCCCGGGACGCAACGTTCTCACGGCTTCTCCCCTGTTCCACCGTCGTCAGGCGCAGGGTTGCCGCCGACAGATGGAGTCGGCTTCGGGGTGTCGCCGGAATCCCGGCCCAGCACCAGCATTTGCCGTTCGCTTGTTGACCCGGGAAATCCTAGGTCCGCAGGTTCCAGTTGAAGCGGGGACTTCACAATGGTGCCTCCTTGCCGCAGCGGAAGCGTCAATCGGAAGTTGGAACCGGATCCCTTTCGGCCCCAGGCCTGAAGCCAACCATTATGAAGCTTGGTGTCCTCAGCTGCGATGGAAAGGCCCAACCCACTGCCTCCGGTGGTCCGGGCCCGTGCAGGATCTGCCCGCCAGAAGCGGTCGAAGACCCTGGCGGCCTCAACTTGGGTCATGCCGATGCCGTGGTCCCTTACGGACACCGCTACAGCTTCGTGGTTGGCTGCGACGGATATATGAATCGGCTTGCCCTCACCGTGTTCGAGTGCATTGAGCAGCAAGTTGCGGAGGATACGGTCGATCCGGCGGGAGTCCATCTCCACGATGATGCTCTTCTGTCGGGCGTTTAGCCGGACTTCCGAACCATACTCCGCGGCCACCGGCGCCGCACCTTCCATAACGTGAGAGATCACCTGGAAAATATCTTGTGGTTCGGCATCCAGCACGGCAGCGCCTGCGTCAAACCGCGAAATCTCCAGCAGGTCCGAAAGCAACGACTGAAAGCGCTCAACCTGGTGGTACAGCAACTCCGCCGATCTCTTGTTCATGGGATCGAAATCGTCCCGGGCATCGAACAGGACCTCGGCCGCCATCCGTACCGTGGTGAGCGGGGTACGCAGTTCGTGGGACACGTCAGAGACAAAGCGTTGTTGCATTTGCGACAACGTGGCCAACTGGGTGATCTGTTCCTGGAGGCTTGCGGCCATGTGGTTGAAGGAAGCACCCAATCTAGCGACTTCGTCTTCGCCCTTGACCACCATCCGTTCCTGTAGTTGGCCGGCAGCAAGCTTTTCCGACACGACGGCGGCATGGCTTACCGGACTGACGACGTTACGGGTCACGTACCAGGCAATGGCGCCAATCATAAGGACCAGGGCCGCACCGCCGGCCCACAGGACGTTCTGGATCTCGTCCAGTGTCTGTTGGGCCGTATTGAGGTCGTAGATCAGGTATAGCTCGTAAGCCGTTCCGTTGAAGGTGACCAAATTTCCCACGGCAATACCGGGCCTGTCCTCGTTCCCCACAGGGAACTGTGTGGAGGCCCAGAACTGCTGCTTACCACCGGTTTGAACGGCCTTACGCAGCTCCGGAGGAATGACGCGAACCGTCAGCTGGTCCGAAGCCCGCGACTCAACCCAGCGGTTACGCGGTTTGGTTTGTTCCGGAGCAGCTTCGAAGACATACCTGCGCTGGATGACCGAGCCCCGGCCTTCCACTGCTGTCAAGGTGTCATAGACCAGGGTGATGACGCTTGATTGGTCGGTGACCTGGGCGCCGTCGAACGTGTCCTGGACTTGCTTGACGTTGAAGCGCGACTCGGATTCCGCCTGCGCCAGCCTCTCCTGGAAGAGGTTGTTGGCGATCTGGTTGGACAAGTAGGCGCCCACAATCGCGAACGAGGTCACAGCGAGCAGCAAGGTGGTCAGGACTGTGCGGAACTCCAAGGACCGCCGCCAGCGCCGCAACAATGAACGCCAAACGAAGCGCAGCCCCGGCCTGATTTGCCGCACGCCGATGGATACGAGCCGCGAAACACGAAGGACAAGGATCAGTCCACGCCTGGTCCAAATCCGCGCCCGGGTCAGAACCCACGAAAGGTTCCTGACCTCCTTGGCGGATTGACCGGGGCTCGTTTCCGCTTGATCAGGGGACGCTTCAGGGGACGTTGACTGTGCCGGCGTCACCTGTTGGACACCGGCTGAACCGGCAGTTTGGGGACTCAGTTCCCCGCCTGCCTCGCCGGTCTTGCCGACCGGGGACTCAGGAACCTGCTTTATACCCGACACCACGCACCGTCAAAACGACCTCGGGCGCTTCCGGATCGCGTTCGATCTTGGAGCGCAACCGCTGGACATGGACGTTGACCAGCCGCGTGTCAGCGGCGTGGCGGTAGCCCCACACCTGCTCCAGGAGCAATTC
Source organism: Paenarthrobacter sp. (assembly GCA_031179305.1). GTDB lineage: Bacteria > Actinomycetota > Actinomycetes > Actinomycetales > Micrococcaceae > Arthrobacter. Next base: position 219,192 of record JAPSHX010000002.1, read on the forward strand.
GCGGGTAAATACTTGCCAGGGCTTGCGTGCCAGCGCGACCAAGAGATCGAACTCCAGGGGCGTCAGGGAGATCCGCTCTCCACCACGGGTCACCAAATGACCCGCGACGTCGATTGTCACGTCTGCGATACGCAGGGTTTCGGGGGCCTTCTGATCTCCCGGGCGCAACCGTGCCCGGACCCGTGCCACAAGTTCAGCGGGCTTGAAAGGCTTAGGCACATAATCATCGGCGCCGGATTCAAGACCACGCACAACATCTGAAGTATCTGACTTGGCGGTCAACATGACGATGGGGACGTCCGACTCGCCACGGATCTGCCGGCAGACCTCAATGCCATCGGAGCCCGGCAGCATCAGGTCCAGCAGCACCAGGTCCGGCTTTGAGGACCGGAAGATCTCCAAAGCTTGGCCGCCGTCTGCGCAGAACACCGGCTCGAAGCCATCGTTGCGCAGGACGATACCAATCATCTCTGCGAGTGCTTCGTCGTCGTCAACTACCAGAATGCGTGCCTTCATAGTTATATATTCCCTTATCACCAAGTCTTTGTCCCGTTGGGCGCGGCGCACGGCATGGCGTCCCCGGGCAATTCCACCGTACTGCACCCTGCCGTTCCCGCGACCCGGCGGGCGGCATGGTCGGCAGGCTATGAGGGACGACGACGGGACTATAGGCTGGGTGCGAAGGTCCGTGTGGGGGACGTCGGGAGTCGGCGGGCCGGATCTTATGGGGAGGGAATCGTGTCACAACCAGAACACGGCCGGAATCCGTTGCCGGGCGATCAGCCCGCATGGGGAAACCAGCCACAGTGGGGCAATCAACCGCAGTGGGGAGGCCCTCCGGGATGGGCGGCGCCGCAGAGCGGTGGGCAGAACCACCCAGGCCAAGCCGCTCCGGGATGGCCTCCGGGGCCTCCCTATGGACAGCCCCTCTATGTCGCTCCCCCAAAGCCCGGAGTCATTCCCCTGCGTCCGTTGCAGTTCGGCGAGATTCTTGATGGCTCCTTCCAAACGATCCGCCGCAATGCTGCCTCCATGTTCGGCTCTGCGCTGATCGTACAAGCCATTGGAGCAGTCTTCATTGGCATCGTCACAGTTGGAATGTTCCAGCTGTCAGCCTCCCTTGAATCTGTCAGTTCAGAAGCAGAGTTCGCCGACGCGATGGGCCCGTTGCTCGCTTTCATGGCCGGCACCTTGGGAGTTTCCGTGCTGATCGGTTTCCTGGGATCTGTCCTACAAGGAGTTTTGGTTGTCCCGGTTTCCCGCTCGGTCCTCAACCGCCGGACAGGCTTCAAGCAAATGTGGAAGCTTGCGGGCCCGAGGATCCTGCCGCTCCTCGGCGTTGCCGCGCTGCTGACGCTGGGCGGCCTGCTCGTAGCTGCTGCAGTGATCGGCATCGCGATCTTGTTGTTGACTGCGATGGGAGCTGCCGCCCTGCTTATTGTCTTGCCGCTGGGGCTGGGTTCCTTTGTGGCTTTCGTTTGGATCGGCCTGAAGTTGATGCTGGCTCCCGCAGCCATCGCGGTGGAGCAGACCGGCGTTTTCCAAGGATTGCTCCGATCCTGGCGATTGACCAAGAACAATTGGTGGCGCATCTTCGGCATCACCCTGGTGGTAGCCATCATGGTGGGAATCATCACCCAGATTGTGCAAATTCCCGTGTCATTGGCCTCTGCTGCCATTGGTGGAGTAGTTGCTCCCCACCCTGATCCCGACTCGATGGCCTCCACGCTGGTTCTGACCACTGTGATCTCCACTGCGATTGGGGCGTTGGTGGGGTCCGTGACATTTGCCTTTCAAGCGTCCGTGTCGAGCTTGATCTATATGGACCTTCGGATGCGTCGCGATGGCTTGGACGTTGAATTGATGCGGCTCATGGAAACGGGTTCCGATCCGGACGGTATACCCGGCGGGCCATCCACCTTGACCCGGAACACCACTTGGCCACCTGATGGCGGGCAGTTTCCTTATGCTCCCCCGGGGCAGCGGCCTCCCGTATGAGGGTAGCGGCGATAGACATTGCACCGCTGGCTTTCATGGAACCGCCGGTGGAACCAGACCGTGACGAAGCACGGCGTTGGGCTGCCGAGGAGCTCTCGAATCCCCGGTATCCGGATGCAAGGCCCAGCTGGCTGGACCAGCTATGGCGCGATTTCCTGGACTGGATGGCATCGTTGGGAGGCGATGGGCCGGGTACTGGACCCAACCTTGCCGTCCCGTTGATTGTGGTTTTGGCTCTAGCCCTCATCATCGCTGCCATCGTGGTCATTAGGCCAAGGCTCAACGCCCGGAGAACGGGAAAACCCGGAGATCTCTATGGAGAGGAGCAGAGTGTCGACGCCGGGGGCTACCGCAGGAGGGCGGCTGCTGCAGCCGACGGCGGCAACTGGCCTGCCGCCGTCGTCGACCAATTTCGCGCTCTTGTCCGATCGGCCGAGGAACGGGACATCATTGATGCTCGAGCCGGCAGGACGGCAGATGAAGCAGCGGGTCAACTGGGCCAGGTCTTTGGTGCGGCACAAGTCAGGCTGCTCGCCGCTGCCGGTATTTTCGACGCCGTGCGGTACGGCGAACAAGCCGCAACATGGACGGATTATGAGTCCGTCCGCCAACTGGATGCTGATCTTCTTGAGTTGAAGCCCGACTTCACGGGTCAAGCCCATGCCGGATTCGCGGTACCCCGATGACAACCACCTTGGAAGGCAGCACCCCGGGTGCCAACAATGCCGTTTCCGCAGGGCTTTCGACGGATCAACGTTTTAGGGCCTGGTTCCGGAAGCACCTGGTCTGGATTGCCCTCGGCACCCTGCTAACCGGTTTGGTGACTTTCCTGGCTGTCAACAGCGTCTCCGGCGCAACAGATTCCCGGCGGCTCTCCGCGCGGAATCCAGCGCCGGACGGTGCCATGGCTGCAGCCGAAATCCTCGCACGCCACGGCGTATCCGTCACTCCGACAGACACGTTTGAAGACACTATGGATGCGCTGTCTGCAAAGGACGAAGCCACGGTTCTCCTCTTTGACGCACAGGGCTTTCTTGACCGGTCCCAACTGGAGGAGATCACAGCCGCAGCAGATCGCGTTGTGGTAGTTGCTCCACGGCTGAGGACGCTCAACGGCCTGAACCAGGGAATTCGCCCCGGCGGAGTGGTTCCAGAAGCAACACAGGTAATCGAACCCGGATGTGAACAAGAAGATGCCAGGGCGGCGGGCCGGGTATCCGCACAAGGATCTATCCTTTCCGGGCCCGTGGTTTGCTATCCCACCCGCGAGGACGGACCAGGCTTGTATGCGGCGTCAGCCGATGGGCGAGTCATCGTCCTGGGCAGTAGGGAACTCATGGACAATCAACACCTCGCCTCGGAGGGCAATGCGGCCCTCGCCCTGCGTAGCTTGGGGAACAATGCTGACCTCGTGTGGTACATCCCTGGCGTTGGGGACGTCTCCGCCTCAAGCTCAAACCCCACTCTGAGCGAACTGGCACCGCGGTGGCTGGCGTTTGCTGGCCCATGGCTGGGCTTGGTAGCCCTGCTGTCCATCGCTTGGCGGGGCCGGCGCATGGGCCCTCTCGTATTCGAGCCACTGCCGGTCGTGGTCAAGGCCGCGGAAACCGCAGAAGGCCGGGCGCGCCTTTACCAGGATTCGCGGGCTGTGCGGCGGGCAGCCGACAACTTGAGGGCAGGAACCTTGTCACGCTTGGCACGGCACTTCAACCTCGGCGCTGACACCACCCCCGAAGCAATCGTCGACGCAACCGCCCGCCATGCGACGCAATCGGCCCAAGAAGTCCGATTTGTCCTGATTGATTTCACGCCTGAAAGCGAAGGACAACTGGTGCAGTGGGCACAAGAGATCGACCGAATCGAACAGGAGGCTACCGCCCGATGAGCAGCCAGCCAAACAGCTATACGGACAGCAACAGCCACTACCCGGGCGCTACGGCGCCTCGCCCGGATGGACTGCAGCCAGAAACATCACAGCAGGACCTGGGCCAGCGAGACGCCAGCCAGCAGGGTACGCCTCAGGAAACCGGGCCTGCGGACAACGGCCAACGCCATTCCGGGGAGGATCCGGCGCGGCAGTCGCTGCTGAATGTCAGGACCGAGGTCGGCAAGGCCGTGGTCGGGCAGGACCCCACCGTCACGGGTATGCTCATCGCCCTGCTCTGTGGCGGGCATGTTCTCCTGGAAGGTGTGCCCGGCGTAGCCAAGACCCTCTTGGTCAGGGCTTTGTCCACCGCGTTGAGCCTGGATACAAAGCGCGTCCAGTTCACTCCGGACCTCATGCCCGGCGACGTCACGGGGTCACTGGTTTACGACTCTCATACGTCAGAGTTCACTTTCCGCGAAGGCCCGGTGTTCACCAACATCATGCTGGCCGATGAGATCAACCGGACCCCGCCGAAGACCCAGGCCTCGCTCCTGGAAGCGATGGAGGAACGCCAGGTTTCCGTGGATGGCGTGTCGCGTCCACTTCCGAGCCCGTTTATTGTGGCCGCAACCCAGAACCCAGTGGAGTACGAAGGCACTTATCCCTTGCCGGAAGCACAACTGGACCGGTTTCTCCTCAAACTGACCATGCCACTACCTGGACGGGCAGAGGAGATCGAGGTCATCCGCCGCCACGCCAGCGGCTTTGATCCCCGGAACCTGGCTGCAGCCGGCGTACGGCCTGTGGCGGGCGCAGTCGAGCTTTCCAATGCCCAAGCGGCTGTCGCGCAAGTGGCTGTGGCTCCGGAAATCCTCGCCTACATCGTTGACGTGGTGCGCGCCACGCGGTCTGCTCCTTCTTTCCAACTCGGCGTTTCTCCCCGTGGAGCCACCGCCCTACTCAACACATCCAAAGCCTGGGCATGGTTGTCCGGTAGGTCATTCGTGACTCCGGACGATGTCAAGGCATTGTCGTTGCCGTGCCTGCGGCACAGGGTGGGTCTGCGTCCGGAGGCTCAAATGGACGGCATCCAAGTGGACGACGTCCTGGGCAGTATCCTGGCGTCCGTCCCGGTGCCGCGGTGATCCTCGGACCGGCATTGGGCGAGGGGGTTTGAGTGGCCATCACGGGTCGTTTCGTGTTGCTGGCCCTGCTGGGTTTGGTGCCCTTGGTGGTTTTTCCTGCGTGGAGTACGGTCCTGTTCGTGGCCGTGGGACTCCTGCTTTTGCTGATTATGGACCTTGTCCTGGCGGCCTCCCCCGCGAAGCTTGCCCTGGACCGCGTGCAACCTGGAAACGTGACGCTTGAGGGCAAGGTGGACTCCGTTGTCACTGTCACCAATCCCACCCGGCGCAAGCTCCGTGCCGAGGTAAAGGACACGTGGCAGCCCTCCGCCGGCGCGGTGAACGCTTCACAGTCCTTGGTGGTCCCGTCCGGCGAGCGTCGCCGTGTGACCGTGCCCCTGATTCCTCATCGTCGCGGCGACCTCAAAAGCCCTCACGTGACCATCCGATCGTTCGGCCCTCTGGGCTTGGCAGCACGGCAACGCACACGCGCCCTACCTGGCCAACTGCGGGTCCTCCCGCCCTTCCACTCAAAGCGCCATCTTCCTTCGAAACTCCGCAAGCTCAGGGAACTTGATGGCAGGGCCGCCGTACAGATACGTGGGGCAGGTACCGAATTCGACTCATTGCGCGACTACGTCCGCGGTGACGACGTCCGGTCCATCGACTGGCGCGCCACCGCCCGTCGAACATCCGTGGTGGTAAGGACCTGGCGCCCAGAGCGTGACCGGCGTGTTGTGATCGTGCTTGACACTTCGCGTACAGCGGCCGCCCGAATCGAGGATGAACCCCGGCTCGACACTGGAATTGAGGCGGCGCTGCTGCTCGCAGTGCTGGCCGAACGCGGAGGCGACCGTGTGGACTTCCTCGCCTATGATCGGCGACTACGCGCACGCGTCGAATCGGCATCGAAAGGCAATCTGTTGGGTCAACTCGTCCAAGCTATGGCCCCCTTGGAAGCTGAATTGATCGAACTCGATTGGCAGCAGGTTCCCGCACAGGTGCGGGCCGTCTCGGCGCACCGGTCCATGGTGGTTCTCTTGACGGCACTCGACGGCGGTGCCCCCGAAGAAGGGCTCCTTCCCACTGTGGCGCAATTGTCACGCCAACACGTTGTGGTGGTGGCCTCGGTTCGGGATCCCTTGCTTTCTGCCATGAAAGAAGAAAGAACTACGGCCAGCCAGGTTTTCCGCGCAGCCGCCGCCGAGCGCGCACTGTTGGAGCGCTCCGCGGTAACGGCGCAACTCCGGCAGCTCGGAGCCGAAGTAGTGGACGCCGAACCTCACGATGTTCCTCCCTTGCTCGCTGACACCTACATACGGCTCAAAGCAGCCGGGAGGCTTTAATTCCAAGGTTTGGTTCCAAGTACAAGGAAGGACCGCAATGAATAGCCCCATCTATCAGCTGGCACTCGGTGAGGAGTTCAGCCGGCTAACTCCAGAGCTCCAGGAGTATTTTTCGTTAGCTGCCGGCTCCGGATCGTATGGAATCGGCGAAGGAGTCTTTGACGTTGTGGGATGCCGACAAAAGTGGTTGCGACCACTGCTCGCCCTGACAGGGAGGGAAGAGGCTTTCTTCCCTGAATACGGGGAGGGCATTCCGTTCCGGATCGAAAACCATGCCCACCTGGATCCTTTCGGACGCCCGGCTCTGACTGCCCGCCGGGAAATCTATTTCCCCTCGGGTACACGGTTGTTCCACGATACGACGAGTGCCATCCTGACTGGCCCCGACCACCGGAATGCCCGCTTGGTGGACCACGTGGGACGTTATCGCCGCTTGGTCACGGACCTTGATGTCAGCGTTACTCCGGAGGGCCGCCTTCGTGGCGTGTCCAGATCAAGCAGGCTATTTCCAGGCCCCTTGCGAATACCGTTGCCGGAGGCACTTGATGCCCGTGCCTATGCGGAGCAGTGGTGGGACAGCGGAGAGCGCAAGCACCGTATCCAAGTCAAAGTCATCCAGCCGCAGATCGGATTGGTCCTTGTCTATTCAGGACGCTTCGACTACCGCTTGGCACCGTATTTGCCAGGAGCGGCCCCAGGCACCTCGCTCCCCCGTTATGCGGAACCAGACCGCTGGGAACAGAGAATCTGACTCTTCTGCAGTCAGCCCTGGGCCAGCTGGTCAAGTCCGTCAGCCACTTGGGTTAGTTTCGTCAGCACGTCCTTGGCCGTTGAGGGATTGAAATCCGCCAGCCCCGTCGAGGGAGTGACGCGGAGTCCCGCCAGGCCCGAGGCAGGAAGCCCGAGCTGCCGCCACGGCTTCCAGATACTTTCAACAACCTCGGCCGTGCGTGGCAGTTGCGCCTGTGGCTCGTCGGTGGACAGGGCGCCCGCCCACACGCGTTTTCCGTCCTCGACGGCCGCAGCAAGCTGCTCCCACTGGCGCGTCGTCAACGCTTTCAGGGGCACCGCGACGCCGTCAGCTCCCGCTGCAAGGATTCGCTCAATGGGCGCTTCGATTTCCGGTACGGAGACCACGGCTTCGACGACGCCCGCAGACTTGAGGGCCTCGATCACCACCCTCCATGCGCTTGTCACTTCCTCCCCGGATATGGACCGCAACGTTCGGTAGCCACTCGCCGTCGGGATCGTGCCGGCCATGACGGATGCGATGTCCGGCTCGTCAATTTGAACCACCAAACGGGCACCCGGGACAGCCGTGGCGATGCGGCTGAGGTGCTCCGCGACGCCGGCGGCCAAGGATTCCGCAATATCCCTGCGGGCGCCATAGTCCAGGAGTGCCCGTTCGCCATTGTGCAGGTAAAGATTGGCGGCAAGACCCAGTGGACCCAACAACTGGATTTTGAACTCCGTTGCGGAGACGTCCTCGGCACCAGCGATGTCGGCGAGAACATTGATGTCCGTCGCGAGTGCCGAGCGGGCGCGCTGGGCATCCTTTCCTGGTTTGTCCACCAAGCGCCAGCCGTGCGGTTGGACATCGATTGCCAGGTCGACAAGCAGTGAGCCGGTCCTGCCGACAGCATCGGAGCCCACCCCTCGATCAGGCAGTTCGGGCAGGAAAGGAAGGTGGGGGTCCCCCAGTTCGCCCCGAATGATCCGGTTTGCCTCAGCTGGATCGCTTCCGGGCCACGGTCCCAGAGCGGTGGCACTGGCGCGCAGATCAACCATTTCTGCCACGGGTCAAGCCTGCTGGCTGGAAATCTGGTGATCCTCGGCGATTGCCTCGTGATGGCGGATCACTTCGCTGATGATGAAATTGAGGAATTTTTCTGCGAAGGCTGGATCCAGATGCGCATCCTCGGCGAGCCGGCGCAAGCGGGCGATTTGGGCCGATTCGCGGCCCGGATCACCGGCGGGGAGTTTGTGGGTGGCCTTCAGGATTCCTACCTTCTGGGTGGCCTTGAAGCGTTCCGCGAGCAGGAACACCAGTGTTGCGTCGATGTTGTCGATGCTGGACCGGATGGACAGCAGCTCATCCATGACGGCACGGTCCACTTGGCCGGCCAGGGAGCTCGCTGCCGGGTTGAAGGAATCGGCGTCATCGGGAAGGGCGTTGTTCTGCTCGGTCATGCACCCCAGTCTATGGTGTGGGGCGGTGCCCCCGCGGGTGTTACCTGCCGGCCGGGACAGGCGCGGCATAGCGACCATAACGGTCAACTATTGCCGCATCCCTTAACGCGGAGAAGGTACGCCCGTCTTGACGAGGGGCGTACCTTCGCAACGATTCAGCCGCCAAGCAGCGTGCGGTGCGCTTCCCGCCGTCGTGCTTGTTCGTCCGGGTCCGGCACCGGCAGCGAGGCAATGAGCCTCTTGGTGTAGTCATGCTGCGGTGAGCCCATCACATGGTTACCGATCCCCTGCTCCACCAACTGGCCTTTGTACAGCACGCCAACCCAGTGGGACAGCATGTCCACCACTGCGAGGTCGTGGCTGATGAATAGAGCCGCGAAGCCGTACTGCTCCTGTATGTCCCTGAACAGGTCCAACACTTTGGCCTGCACCGAGACATCCAAGGCCGAGGTGGGTTCGTCGGCGATCAGGAGGCGCGGGTTGAGTGCCAGCGACCTCGCCAAGGATGCACGCTGCCGCTGCCCGCCGGACAGCTCATGCGGGTAGCGCTCCGCGTACGACGCCGGCAGCTGGACTGACTCGAGCAGCTCACCTACTTTTTTCCTCGCCTCAGCGGCGCCCGGCTTGGTGTGGATAATCAGCGGCTCTGCGACGCACTCGCCTATGGTGAGGTGCGGATTAAAGGATGCCGCCGGATCCTGGAAAACGAAGCCGATCTCCTTGCGGAGCGGACGGAAGGTACGCTCCTTGAAGTCCAGCATCTCGTACCCAAGAACCTTCAGGCTGCCTCCGGTGGTGCGGGTCAAGCCTGCAATGGCCCGTCCGATGGTGGATTTTCCGGAACCGGACTCACCCACCAGTCCGAAGACCTCATTTTCCGACACCGTAAAGCTGACGTTGTCCACGGCCTTGAAACCGTGCCTGCCGAAACGCCCTGGGTATTCAATGGTGAGGTTATTTGCTTCCACCAGGATTTTCCCTTCCTGGTGGAGCCGGCCACGGGCACCCTCTGATGCTGAGTTTCGTCCGAGGTGCGGCACTGCGGCCAGCAGTTTCCTGGTGTAATCCTGCCGAGGTTCAGCAAACAGGACCCGGGAAGGAGCCTCCTCCACGACGTCGCCCTGGTACATGACAACTACGCGGTCGGCCAAGTCCGCGACTACTCCCATGTTGTGTGTGATGAGCACGATTGAGGTTCCGTAGTTGTCCCTCAAGTCGCGCAGGAGCTGCAGGATTTCGGCCTGGACTGTGACATCCAGTGCAGTTGTGGGCTCATCGGCAACGATCAGTCCCGGGTTAAGGGCCAAGGCCGCAGCGATTACCACACGTTGCTTCTGTCCGCCTGAGAACTGATGCGGGTAGTAGTTGACCCGTGTTTCAGGGTCGGGGATGCCCACCTTGCGGAGTGCCTCGGTTGCCCGGTGCTTGGCTTCCTTCGCAGAGATGCGACGGCCATGCGTTGCGTGTGCCCGGATACCTTCGGCAATCTGCCAGCCCACGGTAAAGACCGGGTTCAGTGCTGTGGAAGGCTCCTGGAACACCATGGCGACGTCCCGGCCACGGATTTTACGAAGCATGGATTTACTGACACTGATGACGTTGTTGCCGTTGATCACCACGGCGCCGGAGCTTATGGCAGTTTCCGGAAGCAGGCCAAGGATGGTCTTGGCCGTCACGGTTTTTCCGGAGCCTGATTCCCCCACGATGGCCACTACTTCACCGGCTCCAACTTCCAAGCTGACGTCCTTTACAGCGTGAACGTCCCCGCCATCAGTGGCGAAGGTGACTTGGAGCCGATCGATGGTTAGTACAGGCTGCTCGGTGCTGATGTGATCTGACACATTTCCCAGATTGGTAGTCATGGCTTGCCTGCTTCTGACGGATTTGAAGGTGTTCCTGCTGTTGTTGGTGTTGGCGTCCTGCCCGCGCGTTTGCGTCCGCGGATCCGGGGGTCGTTGAGGTCGTTGATGCTCTCGCCCACAAGGGTCAGCCCCAGAACGGTGAGAACGATCGCGATCCCGGGGAAGACACCCGTCCACCAAATACCGGAGGACGTGTCCGCCAGTGCCTTGTTGAGGTCAAACCCCCATTCAGCTGCTGATGTGGGCTCGATGCCGAAGCCAAGGAAGCCCAAGCCGGCGAGCGTCAGGATCGCCTCGGAAGCGTTCAGGGTGAACATGAGCGGCAGGGTGCGGGTGGCGTTCTTGAAGATGTGCCGACCAATGATGCGCACGCTGGAAGCCCCGAGCACTTTGGCCGACTCGACGAACGGCTCAGCCTTGAGGCGAATGGTCTCTGCCCGTATGACGCGGAAGTACTGCGGGACAAAGACCACCGTGATGGAGAAGGCACAAGAGAAGATGCCGCCCCAGAAACTGGATTGTCCCCGGCTGATCACGATGGAAATGACGATTGCCAGAAGCAGGGTGGGAAACGCATAGATGGCATCCGCTACGACCACGAGGATCCTGTCCAGCCACCCTCCGAAATAACCACTGAGCAGGCCAAGGGCGACACCGAGGAACAGGGACATCGCCACAGACACAACGATGACCGTCACCGCTGTTTGGGAACCCCAAATCACCCGTGACAAGACGTCGTAACCGCCAACAGTTGTTCCCAGCAGGTGCTTGGAGTTAGGAGCTTCCTGGGTGGGAAATGAACCGGATGCATCGCTAAGTTGGGAGTAGCCATAGGGAGCAAGGAGAGGAGCAAAGATGCTCGTAAGGATGAAGAGTCCACTAAGGACAACACCCACAATGAGCATGCCCCGCTGCAGTCCTACGCTCTTCTTCAGATGGCTGATTACGGGAAGCCTTGAGAACAAAGGCTGCGTGGGTCGGGTCAACTGAGGAGTGCTCATGATCAGTACCTCACTCGAGGGTCGATGAGCGCGGCAATGATATCCACCACGAAGTTGGTGACAGCCACAATGATGGCCAGCAATACAACGATCCCTTGGACGGCCACAAAGTCGCGCGCGTTAAGGTACTGCACAAGCTGATAACCCAGGCCCTTCCACTCAAAGGTGGTTTCGGTGAGGATGGCGCCACCCAGCATCAGGGCAATTTGCAGGCCCATGACAGTAATGATGGGAATCAGTGCCGGCTTGTAGGCGTGCTTGGTCACCAGGCGGAACTCACTGACGCCGCGGGAACGCCCTGCTTCGACGTAGTCCTTTCCGAGCGTGCCGATGACGTTGGTGCGCACCAGTCGCAGGAAGACGCCGGCGGTCAACAATCCGAGGGCTACCGCAGGGAGCACCGCGTGGGCCGCAATGTCCCCCAGAGCGGCGAAGTTCCCGCTGCGCAATGCATCCAGCCAGTAAATGCCTGACGGTGCAGCCAGGCCACTCATGGTCAACTCCGTCCGCGTTGAGGCGCGACCAGCCACGGGGAACCATCCAAGCCAAACGGAAAACGTCAGTTTGAGGAGTAGCCCGGAGAAGAAAACCGGTGTGGCGTAGCAGAGGATAGCGAAGAACCTCAGAAACGCGTCAGGGGTCTTGTCCCGGTGTTGTGCGGCAATGAGCCCGAAGGGGATGCCGACTGCGAGCGCGACGATCAGCGCGTTGATCGTCAACTCGAGTGTGGCTGCGCCGAAAGTGGTAAGTACCTCCACCACTGGCCGCCGGTCCGTGATGGTGCTGCCGAAATTGCCGGTAAGGAGTTGGCCAAGGTACTCGAAGTACTGGACCAGGACGGGCCGATCGTAGCCGGCCTCCTGTATTCGCTGTGCCAAGACGTCCGGGGGCAGTCGTCCGCCTTGCGATGCCGTAATGGGGTCTCCAATGACCCGCATCAGGAAAAAAACGAGAGTTACCAATATGAAGACGGTGGGGATGATCAGGAAAAACCTGACCACGATGTATCTGCCCAGCCCTCCCCCGGCTTTGGACTTGCTCTTGGGAGCAACGATGCCGGGCTCAGCCTCGGGGACCTCAATAAGTGTTGTCATTGTTACCTGCATTTCCTGCCCGTGGATTGCGCGGGGTTGTCTCGTGCGAGCCGGCCACGCGGGTGGTCAGCAAAGGAGGCGGGACACCGGATCAGTGTCCCGCCTCCCTTTCTCACAAAGGTGCGGTTACTTGGAAATTACTCCGAGACGGAACTTGAACGATGGGTCCAGCGTCTTTTCGACGCCGTTCACGCCGCTTCCGACTACCGCAACCTGGGCGCCTTGGAGCAGGGGCAGGGTGGAGATGTCCTTGGCCAGGGCGTTCTGGACATCCTTGATGGCAGCCTCGCGGCTGGTCTTGTCAGCATCCGTCAGTTGCTTGGCGATCAGCTCATTGACTTCGGGATTGTTGTAGTGGTTCTTCAGGAAGCCGCCTTCCGGGAAGAACGGTGTCAGGTAGTTGTCGGAATCGCTGAAGTCCGGGAACCAACCAAACTGGAACAAGGGGTACTCGTCGGCACGGCTGGCCTTGCTGTAAGTGACCCATTCGGTGGACTGCAGGTTCACGGTGAAGAGACCGGACTTCTCCAGTTGCTCCTTGACCATGGCGTATTCGTCGCCGGAGGATCCGCCGTAGTGGTCCGGGTTGTACTGCAGGTTCAGTGCCACGGGTTCCGTGATGCCGGCATCCGTCAGGACCTTCTTGGCCTTGTCCAGGCTCGGCTTTCCAGCGTCGCCATAGGCATCCTTGAACGACTCGTTGGCGCCGAGGAATCCGCTCGGAACGTTGGAGTACAGGGGCAGGTAGGTGCCCTTGTATACCTGGTCGGCGATGGCTTGGCGGTCAACCAGGTTGGCCACGGCCTGGCGGACGGCGAGTGCCTTTGCGGGGTCGGCACCGGCTGCCTTTGTTCCGTATGGCATGGTGTCGAAATTGAAGGTGATGTAACGGATCTCGCCACCCGGTCCAGTGAGGACTTTGACCTTTGAGTCCTTGCGGAGGTCGTCGATATCCGTGGCGCTTAGGCTGCGGAAGGCTACGTCAATGGCTCCTTGCTGGATTTCCAGCTTCATGTTGGTGGGGCTGGCGTAGTACTTGATGGTGGCAGCATCATTGGCAGGCTTGCCAAGAACGCCTTGGTAGTCCGCGAAGGCCTTGAAGCTGACCAGTTCGTTCTTCTTGTAGCTGTCGATCGTGTACTGGCCGTAGAACGCGTTCGCCTTGATGATCTCGTCGTCCGAGAGAATCGTGTCGGCCGGGAAGACTTCATCGTCCACGATCGGCGCGGCAGGGCTGCTGAGGATCTGGCTGAACGTCTGGTCGTTGGCGTTCTTCAACTTGAATACCACCGTGGTGGCATCGGGAGTGCTCACGCTTTCGATGTTGGTCAGCAGCGAGGCAGGTCCGGCGGGATCGTTGATGGCCACCTGCCGATCGAAGGAGTGTTTGACGTCCTTGGAGTCCAGCGTGTGCCCGTTGGCCCACTTGAGCCCCGACTTGAGCTTGACGGTGTATTCCGACGGCGCCGTGAACGACGACGATTCGGCGAGGTCGGGAACGGGCTCCGCACCGCCGGGCTCGGAGTTCAGGAGGAATGAGTAGACCTGGTTCATCACCATAAACGAACCATTGTCATAGGACCCTGCGGGGTCCAAGGACGTGACTTTGTCGGTAGTGCCGTAGGCGATGGGGCCGGCGGCAGCCGGGGCGGCTGATGAACCGCCGCCGGAGGGTCCCGTGCATGCCGTCAGAGCGAGCGCGGAGATGCCCGCCAGCGCGATAACGCCGTGCAGGGCCTTCTTGTTCAGTGCCATCTGGTGAACCTTCTGTTCGATGGAATCGGCGCGCCGCCGAGGGATATTTGTGACGGCGCACACTCTTGATTCCACGATTCAATCAGACTTCGATGGCCCCGAACCCTTCATTTTGTGATTCGAGACACAAAATTTACTTTCCAGTAGGTTTCGCCAGGAAGGCGCTGGCTCCTAGAGGACTTCCCGCTGAAGTGAACGGGCGGCGTCAATAGTAGCCTGCCCCAGGACGCGGCTGCCCTGATAGAGAACGACGGTCTGGCCTGGGGCCACACCCCTCAGCGGATCCGTCAATGTGACAACCAGCTGGGCACGCTCCACGCCGGATTCGTCAACAACGGATTCCACACGGGCGATTGCCGGAACAGGATCGCCGTGGGCCCGGACCTGCGCGTGGCAGTCGAACTCAGCGCCGGTGGCAACTTCGGAAATGGGCTTGCCGGCCCACGAAACTTTGATACCGCGGATTTCATCGATCGCCAGCAGGGCTTCCGGTCCCACAACAACCTTGTTTTCCTTGGGACGGATTTCCAGGACAAACCGGGGCTTACCGTCCGCCGCGGGGGTTCCCAGCTTCAGACCGCGCCGCTGCCCCACAGTGAACGCGTTGGCACCGGGATGTTCGCCAACCTTGACACCGGTTTCGTCAACGATGTCCCCGGTGGTCATGTCAATCTTTTCGGCCAACCACCCGCGGGTGTCGCCGTCGGAAATAAAGCAGATGTCGTGGCTGTCCGGCTTGTTGGCCACGGACAGTCCGCGACGCTCGGCTTCGGCACGCACCTCAGCCTTGGAAGGGGTGTCCGCCAGCGGGAACATGGAGTGCTTGAGTTGCTCGTGGGTCAGGACACCGAGAACGTAGCTCTGGTCCTTGGCCCAATCCGCGGCGCGGTGGAGTTCCCGGTTGCCGTCGGCGTCTTCGATGACTTTGGCATAGTGACCGGTGCATACGGCGTCGAAGCCCAGTGCAATTGCCTTTTCCAGAAGCGCGGCGAACTTGATCCGCTCGTTGCACCGCATGCAAGGGTTGGGCGTCCTGCCCGCAGCGTACTCATCAATGAAGTCCTGGACGACGTCTTCCTTGAAGCGCTCCGAGAAGTCCCACACGTAGTAGGGAATGCCCAGGACGTCGCAGGCACGCCAGGCATCTCGCGAGTCCTCAATGGTGCAGCAGCCCCGGCTTCCTGTGCGCAGGGTGCCGGGCATGCGCGACAACGCGAGGTGGACTCCGACGACGTCGTGTCCGGCCTCGACGGCCCGGGCTGCGGCCACGGCGGAATCTACTCCGCCGCTCATTGCTGCAAGTACTCGCATGCTGACTTTCTGTTTTTGTGGGATTTGGAGCAACTGATCCGGCTGGGAAGAGTCGGCGTGCCCATCCATTCTAGCCCGTTGTGCCACGCACGCCCTAAAACCTATTGACTGGCCCCCTCCCATCCTTCTAAAGTCAAGATTACTGGTTTTAGAAACGAGCTGACATGACAAACGAACGTATCGTCATTGTGGGCGGTGGGCTCGCCGGGGCGACTGCAGCCAAGACCCTCCGGGCCGAGGGTTTTGGAGGGGACGTCACCCTGGTGGCCGCCGAGCATCGGACGCCCTATATACGACCGCCCCTGTCAAAGGAATTCCTCTTAGGCAAAGCTGATGCGGATTCTGCGCTGGTGGTACCAGTGAACTGGTACGGGGAGAACGACGTCGAGCTTCTTCTTGGCAGCCTTACCAGCAGCATCGACCCGGCTGGTCATGAGGTTACTTTGGCCAATGGCCGACGCCTCGGCTACTCCAAACTACTCCTGGCCACAGGTGCCAGGCCTCGTACCATCCCGCTTCCCGGTGCAGACCTTGACGGAGTCCTGACCTTCCGGACACTGGATGACAGCCTGCGACTTCAGTCTCTCCTGAAAGACGGAGGACGGAGGGTGGTGATGATCGGGTCCGGATGGATCGGCATGGAACTGGCTGCCGCAGCCCGCACGTACGGCAACGACGTCACACTGCTGGGACTGGAAGACGTACCTCTCAGTGCCGCCATTGGACCAGAACTCGGCACATACTTCCAGCGGCTCCATGAAGGCCAAGGCGTCATTTTCCGCCTCCCGGCAAGCGCCGCCGGAATCGATGGTCAGGACGGCAAGGCGACGGCGGTTCGCACCAATACCGGCGAAACTCTGCCTGCCGACGTCGTAATCGTTGCCGTCGGCGTCGTACCGGACACAGCACTTGCCAAAGCCGCAGGGCTTGAAATACGCAATGGAATACTGGTGGATGCCGGGCTGAGGTCCAGCGCTCCGGATGTGCTGGCCGCAGGAGATGTGGCCAACGCACTCCATCCCTTTACCGGCGAGCATCACCGCAGCGAGCATTGGGCCAACGCACTCAACGGTGGCAAAGTGGCAGCAAAGTCCATGATGAGCCAGGACGCCACGCTGGATGCGGTGCCCTACTTCTATACGGACCAGTTCAACCTCAGCATGGAGTACTCAGGTTTTCCTTCTCTGGCCGCCGGAATCCCACCGGTGATTCGCGGATCACTGGAGGAGGGCAGCTTCATTGCTTTCTGGGTGAGGGACGCTAACGTAGTGGCCGGAATGAGCGTCAACCAGAGCCGGGTTCAGAAAGCTATCAAGGCCCTGATTTCGAGACGCGTCCCGGTAGACGCAGCCAAACTAACGGATCCCGGCGTACCGCTGGACGAACTACTGCCCGGATAGCAGAAGTCGCTACAAAGTTTCCGCCGACGCTTGCCGGGCTACCGTCGCCGCTGTTTGAATGCGCGATTCATGGCCGGCCATTCCTGCCTGCCGGGCCCTGAGGCACGCCTCGGGAAGTGCCTTCAGGAGCGCATCCACATCCGCCTCGGTGGAATTGTGGCCCAGGGAAAATCGCTGGGCGCCGCGGGCAGCGTCCTCGTCCAAACCCATGGCCAAGAGGACGTGCGACGGCCGCGGAACCCCAGCAGTACATGCCGAACCCGTTGAGGATTCAACACCTGCCAGGTCCAGGAGGAACAACAGTGAGTCTCCTTCACAACCAGGGAAGGTGAAGTGGGCGTTTCCCGGCAGCCGACCGTTCCCGGGAGCACCGCGCAGCACTGCGTCCGGAACCGAATCGAGTACCCCGCGAATGAGGCGGTCGCGCAACACGCTGAGGCGTTCACGTTCACGCTCCAGATTTGCCGTCACAGCCTCCGCTGCTGCGGCAAAGGCAGCAATTGCAGGGGTGTCCAACGTCCCGGAACGGACATCGCGCTCCTGGCCGCCGCCGTGCTGCACCGGCGTCAACTTCACAGCCCTCCCCAGGAAAAGGGCGCCGACCCCCACGGGACCACCAAGCTTGTGTCCTGAGACGGACATCGCCGAGAGTCCTGAGCCGCGAAAATCCACGGGAACGGAACCGAAAGCCTGGACAGCATCGGAGTGGACCGGGATGCCATACGGCTTGGCCAGCTCCACGACGTCCGTAACCGGCTGGATGGTGCCTACTTCATTGTTGGCCCACATCACGGTGATCAGGGCTACCGATTCGGGATCCCGTTCGATTTCATGCCTGATGACATCCAACCGGACCTTCCCCTCAGCATCCACGGGAAGCCATACAACGTGCGCGCCTTCGTGCTTTTCAAGCCACTCAACGGTATCCATGACCGCATGATGCTCGACGGCGGAGCAAAGTATGCGTATCCGGCGCGGGTTCTCTTCCCGCCTGGCCCAATACAGCCCCTTGACCGCCAGATTGTCCGCTTCCGTCCCGCCTGAGGTGAAAATAACCTCTGACGGATGCGCCCCGGCAGCCGCGGCGAGTGTCTCCCGGGCATCCTCTACCGCCCGCCTCGCGCGGCGGCCTGCGCCGTGCAGCGACGAAGGATTCCCCGTCCGCGCAAGCTCGCGCGTCATGACAGTCAGCGCTTCGGCCGACAGGGGCGTGGTTGCAGCATGATCAAGGTATACAGGCACCCTGTAATTCTACCGACGGCGAGCCCTTGGGAGCCGAGCATTCAAGAACCAAGCGCTCAGGAATCGCCCTCAAGGGCTTTGATGCGCGCACAGCACTGTCCCAGGCCATGGTCCGGAACTGGCTCTACCACGTCGGCACTGAGTCCGGAGGCCGTCGCCGCGGCGTTGAGGAAGGCGCCGTTCATGGCGCACACAACGTCCCTATGGTCCCGCGACAAGCGATGGAAAGGACAGTTAAGCAGGCGGTATCCCCCGGAGGCATCGGGGGTGGGCTGGTATCCAAGCTCCGAGATCGCACCCAGGAAGTCGCCGGGCCTTCCCGACTCGCTTCCCTTGGCTGCGGCGACCTCACGCAGGGCCGCCGCAACGGGTGCGCCACCGGCCTCAGCACGCTTGATGGCTGTTGCCATGAGGTGGCCGGCGAGGTCGTAGCGCCTCTCCGGGATGGAGACGCCGATCTCATCCATCACTGGAATGTAGAGTTTTGAAGGCCGCCCCGACCCCGGTCCCGTCCTGTCAGGCGACTTCCTGAACTCGACCCGCAGGAGTCCTTCGCGGACCAAGCGATCCAAATGGAAAGACACTGAACTGCGGGGCAACTCCAGAGCCAAGGCCGCCTCATCCCGACCCACCGCACTCCCGGAACTCAGAAGGTATTCGTACAGCCTGCGGCGGTTCTCGTCGTCCAGGGACGCGACGGCAGCGATTTTGCGAATCCACGGGAGGTCGAAGGTGCCCATGAATCAACGGTATCTCTAAAAATAAGAATCGTTGCTTTATTCGCTGACCGCACCAGGGGAATGGATCAGGACGGCGGCACCACGACAAGCCGGGATACGGTCTCACCACGCGCTTGCGTCAAGGTGTTGTCATCCGGGCATGCCAGGGAGACGTACACCGAGGATGCAGGGGCGCTGAACAACCTGGCCAAGACAATAGCTGACTGACCGCCGGATGCTGACGAGGATTCCAAACTGAGGAACTCAACGCTTTGTTGCGGTTTGTCAGAGTCTTCCCCCCAACGCAACGACCCCGGCTTCAAACTGTCCACCGCAACACCGGCATTCAGGTAAGTGAACAATTCCTTGGTGGAAGCGACGTCGTCGCCAGGCACCACCAACGGGCCCTGATTCACACTGACCCGGACCGCGAGCACGCATCCGTCCGTCTTCTTGTACCTGGTTTCGCCCTGCAGTGCGGAGTGAACCACTGACCAGCCAGGCACTTCCTCCAATCGAGTGGAGACGGTGACGGGCTCCCCCGGTGCCAAAGTTCCCCCTGCTGCCAGTGGCAAGTCCTTCTCGGCCACCGCGGCGGCGTCGTGTCCAGGAGTGATGGTGGGAGTCGCCAGCGTTGAGGCCGACGGTGAAGGCTTCGGAGCCGCCGGGTCGGGGACGTTGACGGTGCAGCCAACCAGCAGGACGCCTGCGGCTCCAGCGGCAACCGAGCCAGCCAGTCGACGTCGAACGTTGTTCCCCACCATGTCTCCTTGTCTCGTGTCCAAGCCATTGCTGCCTGAGCCGCTACTGCCTGATATCTGGCACCCTCTGGCGCGGCCTGTCGCCGCGATCGAGTCTAGCCCCCAACGGCAACGATGCTCCGCTACCACCGCAGCGCACTAGGCAAGCACCCATAGGCCTGCGGGGACAAGGTCAACGACGACGGGCAACTCCGCGATGCGCTCACCGTCGGCGTAGGCCACCACCCCGTTGGCGTCCAACTGCACCTTCCGGACGCGCTTGATCTCCACGGCCGGATGGCTGGTGTGCCTCCCAGCGAAAACCTTGGGAAACACAGCAAGGAAGCTGAGCCGCGACAATGGCTTCACCACAAACATGTCCAGCCACCCGTCGTCGGGTAAGGCGTTGGGTGTAATGTTCATGCCCCCGCCTATGAACTGTCCGTTGGCCACTGAAATGAGCAAGGCAGGTTGACGCCAGGTTACACAATCGGCGGTCACCGTATAGGTAATGTGCCGGAAGGAAACCAGCTCCCTGAGCATCGCAAGGTTGTACCGGCTCTTCCCGTGCGGCCACCGCCAGGAATTGGCCCGTTCGTTGACGGCTGCATCAAAGCCGGCGGACAGGACGCCCGCGAAGTATGTGGTCTCACCGCCTGCGGCAACCCGTCCGACGTCGATCCTGCGCCCGCCTGTCTCCAGCGCGGCCAGCAGCCAGCGGCACGCGGCGCCGGTGTCGTTCAGCGGCAACGCCAACAGCCTCGCCACATCGTTGCCTGTTCCGGCGGGAACAATGCCGAGGGGAACATCCATCCCGGCGAGCGCATTGACACCCAAGTGGACCATGCCGTCGCCACCCACCACTACCAAGGCCTCCACACCGGCCGCCAAGGTCACATCAACCGCCCTCCGCAGGGCGTAGTAATTGTCCGCTTCAAGTACGACGACGTCCAGGCCGGCGGCGCGGAGGAGACCCACGGCTTGGTGCCCGGCATCGCGCCCTCGGCCGAATGAGGCAGCAGGGTTAATGGCGACAGCGATTTTGGTCGGCATCGTCAGTGGTTATCGGTCGCCGAAGGTTTCACAGCGTGAATTATGCCAGCGGGAACCACGGGCCCCGTTACCAACGTTCACATAGTGGCTGGATAAACTTGCCTGTACCGCGCTTCTTCAGAAGCGCACCATCACCATAGAGAAGGGCCCGTGCTTGGCCGAGGGCAACAGCTCGCACTATCAGGTTCTCCGCGTTTCCGTCACCGCTACGGACAAGGAGATCAAAGTGGCCTACCGTAAGGCTGCCCGGAAGGCCCACCCCGATCATGGTGGAGAAGCGGAGATGTTCCGGCGTGTAACCCTCGCGTACGAAACCCTGATTGATCCCCAACGAAGGGCCGAATACGACCGCAGGTACGCCCGGGGGGCCTCAGGCGTGAGCCAACCGCGGCCGGGTGACTACACTGGCACTGCCGCGCCGGGTCCTTCCGCCACCACAAACGTCAAACGACCCCAGGCCCAGCGCAATACTGCGGGCGACCCCCCGGTATATGTGCCCGCCTTTGACGATCCCAACGAAGTTCCCCTCATTTCAGCGGCAGAGGCGGCTCAGCAGGTCCACGGCCTCCCACGCAAACGCGGCATCTTTGGAGCCGAGGCCCGCATTCAACGCGAGATGCGCACGGTCCAGCTCATCAGCCGGCAGGTCCTGCCCGCCATCCCCGCTGCCCGGCTGATCAACGGGCTGCGCTCGCCGTCGGACAACAATCACATCGATCACGCCGTCCTTTCCGGCTACCGGCTGGCGTTGATCGGTTCCATGCTGCTGCCCAAGGGCGCCTATGCCTGGGACGGCCACTCGCTGCGGCACGGCGGGCGTTCGGTAGCTCCACCGCAGCTCGCACACATCGTCCGCCACATGCAGGACCTCTTTCCCGAACTCAATGTCACCGGCTGGGTGGTTCTGCACAGTCCTGACGGCAACCTCCACGAGCCTGTGATCGACCAGTACGGCAAGGGCCAGTCGAGCCACAACCCTGTGGAAGTCGTCAACGCGGCAGGGCTGGTGAGGGGGCTCAAGCAATTTCTCAGCTCAGGGCCAGCCCCGAACACCGTGGTGATACCCGTCCTGGCACGGCTGCTTCGCGGGATGCACTAGGCGCTGCCAGCCTCTACGCGGCTGACTAAGATGGAACAGTGTTCCGCATCCTCTTCCACACTCCAGAAATTCCGGGCAATACGGGCAATGCCATCCGCTTGGCCGCCATCACGGGGGCTGAGCTTCACTTGGTGGAGCCCCTTGGCTTTGATTTTTCCGATGCCAAGCTCCGTCGCGCCGGTCTTGATTACCACGACCTCGCCGTAGTTACAGTCCATAAGGACATCGAGGCCGCTTGGGCTGTGCTCAAGCCGGAACGGGTTTTCGCCTACACCTCGGACGGCGAGACGTCCTATACGGATATCAGTTACCGCGAAGGCGACGTCCTGATGTTCGGTCCGGAATCCGTGGGCCTGCCGGATTGGCTCAAGCAGGATCCGCACGTTACAGCGCGTGTTCGCCTTCCCATGAAACCTTCTCTGCGCTCGCTCAACCTGGCCAACGCCGCTTCGATCGCCGTCTTTGAAGCTTGGCGGCAGAACGGATTTGCCGGCGCCAAGGTATAGCCCATCCAACGGCGCCACAGCGCCGAATACCTGATGCAGGACATTTCCTGCCTTGGACATTCGTTGAGGGAGCCTACGTGAGCGCGCTGCAGAACAGGGTGACAACGGCAAGCCGCTGCACCGCCGCGCCTTCGACGCAATCCCGTTATGCTGCCGGTTTCAAACGGGACGACATATGCTGGACGGTGATGGACATCCCCAACAATCCCGGCCCCCCGGTCTCCGAAGCTACGGGCTCTGCGACTGATCTGAACTCGCAGCTGACTGGCTTGCTCGAACTCGTGGCAGCAGGCGACCAGCAGGCTTTCGCCGAGTTCTACAGCCTCACCTCGCGGCGTGTGTTCGGTATGGCCAGGCGCGTCCTGATAGACCCTGACCTTAGCGAGGACGCCACCCAGGAGGTCTATATCCAGGTCTGGCAGGGTGCTGCAAAATTCGACCGTGCCGCAGGCAGCCCGCTGGCTTGGCTCATGACCATTGCCCATCGGAGGGCCATCGACCGTGTCCGCGCCGTGCAAGCAGCAAC
The DNA here is from genome assembly GCA_031179305.1 of Paenarthrobacter sp. Taxonomy (GTDB): domain Bacteria; phylum Actinomycetota; class Actinomycetes; order Actinomycetales; family Micrococcaceae; genus Arthrobacter. The sequence continues at coordinate 242,025 of JAPSHX010000002.1, forward strand.
TGACCGCGAGGCCAGATACGGCGCAGCCAGCCAGGACCCGGACCGGGACCTGGTGGCGGAGGAAGCCGACACCAACCTGGAGGCCGAAGCTGTCAGCCGCTGCCTGGGTACGCTCACTGACACTCAGCGCGAATCCGTCCGACTCGCATACTACGGTGGACTGACCTACCGGGAAGTAGCCGAGCATCTGGGCGCTGCCGTCCCGACCATCAAATCCCGCATCCGGGATGGACTACTACGGCTGAAGACCTGCCTGGGGGCGGGTTGACATGAGTGAAAACACCAGTGGAGGCTTTATCCGCAGAATGTTTGCCAACGACATCGCCACCGACCTCGCTGAGGGCCGCGTCCTCGAACTGGCGGAAATCTATGCCTTGGACGCCGTGAGCCACGACGAACGGGACATGATCGACGACTACATCAAGGACGCTCCGGAAGGTCCTGCTTTCCTGGAGCGCGTGCGCGAAGCCCGCGAAACCCTGGCAGCCAGTTTCGCGCCTGAGGAAGCACCACCGGCCCGCCTCCTGGACAACATCATGGAACGCATCACCACCGATGCTGCTGTCCAAGCCCCTTCTGCACCGGCCGCCCCACCGGTTGCGGGTCCCGCCGTCGACGACCTCGCGGCTGCCAGGGCTAAGCGCGAGGAACGTACGCGCACCGGTGGCGCACGCAGATGGATCATCGGAGCTGCTGCAGCAGCCGTGATTGCACTCGGTGGTATCGGAGTGGGCGCCTACGTCGCGGCGCAGAATGACCCGGTCAACCAGGTACTGCAGGCACAGGATGTCCAGAAGAAGTCCGCGCCTGTTCCCGGCGGTGGCACGGCCACTATCTCTGCATCTTCGGCCAAGGACTCCTTCGTTGTTTTGATGGATGGCGTGGCACCTGCCCCGGAGGGCAAGGTGTACCAGCTGTGGACCCTCCCCAAGGACGGCTCCGCCCCTGTGCCTCAGGGCACCATGGATGCCGAGACTCTTTCCAAGCCGGCCGTTGTGAAGGGCCTGTCCTCAGCTTCGTCCGTAGCCATCACCGTGGAACCCACGGGCGGGTCAAGCGCCCCCACCTCAGACCCGGTCCTGGTGGTCGGACTCAGCGCCTGACTCTTTGTCGGATTAACACACGACGGCGGCCGTCCCACCCAAGGGCCGGCCGCCGTCGTGCGTTTGTCGGTTGCTTTCGCGGTTACAACACAGTTTTCCCAGCTACAACAGGAGCGAGAGAAGCATCACGAAGCCGAAGCCCACCACGGAGATCAGCGTTTCCATCACGGACCAGGTTTTGAATGTCTGTCCAACGGTAAGCCCGAACAGCTCCTTGACCAGCCAGAATCCGGCATCGTTGACGTGGGACAGGAACAGGGAGCCCGCGCCGATGGCCAAGGCCAACAAGGCAGCGTGTGTCGGGCTCAGGCTGCTGGCCAGGGGTGCCACAATTCCCGCAGCCGTCACAGTCGCCACTGTCGCTGAACCCGTGGCCAGGCGGAGAGCCACTGCCACGATGAAGCCAAGCACCAGAACCGACATGTTGGCGCCTTCAGCCCATTTCTTGACTGAATCGCCGACCCCGGCACCGATCAAAGTCTGCTTAAAGCCACCACCGGCGCCCACAATCAGGAGGATTGCGGCGATGGGTCCCAGGCTCTCACCCAACTTGGCTGTGATCCTGCTGCCGGTGAAGCCTACAGCGTATCCGAACGTCACTATTGCCAGGAGGACCGCCAGCGTCATGGCCACCAGGGGCTGGCCCACGAAGTCAAAGAAGATCCTGATTGCCGGTGCCGTTTCAGGGTTTGGCCAGATGATGCCACCCAAGGCCTTCAACAGCATGAGGACCACAGGGAAGATGATGGTCAGAAGTGTCACAAGGAACGACGGCTGACGCTTCACTTCGCTAAGGTCAGCTGCGTGCTGGGTATCAATGCCTCCGGCCACGGCCGGCGCGCCCACAGGTACCCACCGGGCAGCCAACCGTGAGAAGAGCGGGCCACAGATGATGACCGTGGGGATCGCCACGAGGATGCCCAAGCCGAGCGTTGTTCCAAGTTCCGCTTTGACTGCGCTGATCGCAATCAGTGGGCCCGGGTGCGGCGGCACCAATCCGTGAAGCACGGAGAGGCCAGCCAACGCCGGGATCGCGATACGCATCAGCTTCATCTTGGACCGCTGCGTTACCAGGACGATCACCGGAAGCAGCAGAACGAGCCCGATTTCGAAGAACATCGGCAAGCCGATAATCACAGCCACGAGCGTGATCATCCACACGAGCTTGTTACCGCTGGCCTTGGCCAACAGAGTGTCCACCACCCGGTTTGCCCCGCCGGAATCAGCCAGCAGCTTCCCGAGCATGGCTCCGAGCGCAATGAGCAGGCCGACCTCCTTGAGGACGCTGCCTACGCCGTCCTCGAAGTTGGTGATGACTTTGCCAAGTTCGACGCCTGACGCCAGCCCCACAAACGCCGAGCCCAAGACCAGTGCCAGAAACGGATGAAGTTTCAGCTTGGCGATCAGCGCCACAATCAATGCAATACCCAGCGCTGCCACGACAAGGAGTTGGGTGTCGTGCTCAGTCCATTCCTGTACCTGCGTCGCCGTTTCCAGGACCTTCACGAGGCGGTGGCTTCGGCGCCGGCACCTGTGGGCCGGAGACCAAGCCGTTCAATCACTTCGTCGGCTTCTTCAGCCGGCGACGCGGAAACGCACAAGGAGATGTAGTTCTCGTCCTCCGTGGGTTCCTCAAGTGCGTCGAACTGCGATTCCAAGAGCGACGGCGGCATGAAGTGGCCGTGCCGGGAGGCAAGGCGATCCGAAATCCTGTCCTTGCTCCCCTGCAGGAAGACGAACACCACACCCTCGCCCCGGAGGACATCGCGGTACTTCTTTTTCAGTGCCGAGCAGGTGATGATCGCCGGAGTTCCGGCATCCACGTGTGTCCGGATCCAATCAGAGATGATGCCCAACCATGGCCAGCGGTCCTCATCACTGAGGGCCTGCCCGGAGTGCATCTTCGCCACGTTCGCTTCAGGGTGGAGGTCGTCGCCTTCGGCGAGGTCCCATCCAAGTTTCCCTGCCAGTACGCCGGCAACAGTCGATTTGCCCGAACCGGAGACTCCCATAATCACCAGAACAGGTTGCTGCGCAGTCTTCGCCATCAAAGTCTGCCTTCCTCGAATAAATATGATTTAACCGAGATCAAGCATATGACACGGGTTACACCACGGCAACGTCAGAAGCCTGCGATGGTGCTGGAACCGTTGACGGACACCACGTGGAAGGCCTCTGCGCTGGTTCCGGCAGGGAGGCCCGCCCGCTTCCCGTTGGCCAGCATCAGGCTCCGGACTACGCTCTCCATGCCTTCAAGATCCGGGTGCTGGCTTGCATGGACGCGGATGGCATCAAGCTTTGCGTCCACCTGGTCCGAGACGTCCACAAAATGGTTCTCCCTGGCGTCCGGGCTGGAGATAAACCACAGCCATGGCAGCTTGAAGGCAGTAAGTCCTTCTGCGGCCAGCTCCGGGTAGGCAAAGGGATTTTCCACTGCCGGGTAAACCGCCCGGGTAACGGCTTCACCGGCCGCGAGATGGTCAGGATGGCTCTTCTGGAGGCGATCCCAGTTCCTTTCGGGATGCATGGTGAGCACGATGTCGGGACGGATCTGGCGAATCAGCTTCACCACTTGCTTGATGACGCCATGTGTCGGCTCCAGGTAGCCATCAAGCTCGTGCAGGTAATGGATGTCTTTGACACCCACCAGGGCGGCCGCCCGCTGTTGCTCCTCTGCACGGAGTTCGGTGATCCGTTCTCTGTCCACCGGATCGAAACCGCCGGCGTCGCCGTCGGTCATGATGCAATAGCTGACCTCGACGCCGGCCGCCGTCCAGGCCGCGATGGTCCCTGCAGCGCCAAAGTCGATGTCGTCAGGATGGGCAGTAAAACAAAGCACCCGCTCAACGCGCTCCGTGGAGGCGTCGAACGGGCTCTCTGCTGACGTAGCGTCAGAGGACAAAGGGATCAGCCTTTCCGCTTCTTGATCTCCGCAGTTGCCTGCGGCAGTACCTTGAAGAGGTCACCAACGATGCCGTAGTCGGCAATCTCGAACACCGGCGATTCTGCGTCCTTGTTGATGGCCACAATGACCTTGGAAGTCTGCATTCCGGCCTTTTGCTGGATGGCGCCAGAGATCCCGGCAGAAATGTACAGCTGCGGTGATACCGTAACGCCAGTCTGGCCAACTTGCGCGTCGTGGCCGATCCACCCCGCGTCGGTAGCAGCGCGGGACGCGCCAACTGCCGCGCCCAAGGCGTCGGCCAGCTCTTCGAGGGGCCCGAAGTCACCATCGACGCCACGGCCACCGGCGACCACGATCCTTGCTTCGCTAAGGTCAGGTCGGCCACTGACGGGCTTCTCGGTCCGTGCTGCGATACGTGCGGCGTTCGCCAAGCCGTCAGCGGGAACCTCAACCGTTGCAGTGGCCGGAGCAGCGGCCGCACCTGCGGGCGCAGGTTCTACGTTGTTGGCTTTGACCGAAAGAACCGTCACCGGGGTGGTGGCCTTCGCGGTGGTGTTGTAGGAGCCCGCCAGGACCGACTTATGAGCGGTGCCGTCAGCCTCAACGCCCACGACGTCCGTGATGACGCCGGCGTTGAGCTTGATGCCAAGCCTGCCTGCGATTTCCTTGCCCTCAGGCGAGTTGTCCAGGAGTACCGTCGTAGCTCCGGACGCTGCCACAGCAGCGGCGAGGTAGGCGGCCTTGGGCCCTACCAAGTAGTTGTCGAGGTCCTCCACCGACGGCTGGTAGACCGTAGTGGCGCCGTATGCACCCAAGGTGGCGGCGACGTCGTCGTGCAGCTGCCCGGTGAACGCGACGGCGGTCTCCCCCAGGGAACGGGCGATGGTCAGGAGCTCCAGGCTGCTCTTCTTGAGAGCTGCTCCCGGGTTATCAATGAAAACAAGTGCATTTGCCATGGTTGGAATCCCCTTTAGAGCAGCTTCTGTGCGGCGAGGAAATCGACCAGCTTAATGCCGGCGTCGCCGTCGTCGGTGATGATGGTCCCGGCTGTGCGCGGTGGGCGGGCCTCTGCAGACTCCACCACTGTCCAAGAGCCGGCCAAGCCTACCTGCGAAGCGTCCACACCGACGTCAGCCAGCGACAAGGAGGCGATCTTCTTCTTCTTGGCAGCCAGGATTCCCTTGAAGTTGGGGTAGCGGGGTTCGTTGATCTGATCGGTCACCGAGACCACTGCAGGGAGTTGCGCTTCAACAGTCTCGGAGAAGGCGCCGGCATCGCGGCGGGCACTGACCTGTCCGCCCGTTACCTCAAGGCTGGAGGCAAAGGTGACCTGCGGGAACGACAAACGCTCGGCAAGCTGGGCCGGGATGAGCGAAGTCTCGCCATCAGTGGATGCCATACCCGTCAGAACCAGGTCCACCGGCCGGCCATCGGCCGAAATGTGGCGGATGGCTGCGGCAAGCGCCAGCGATGTAGCAGCAGCATCCGAACCGGCCAAAGCGTCGTCGCTGAGGTGGACGCCGGAATACGCACCGATCTGGAGTGACTTCTTCACAGCATTGACCGCACCGGACGGGCCCATGCTCAAGGCAATGACCTCGTTTCCAGCCTTCGGGCCGCCGCGTTCCTCCGCCAGTTGGAGCGCCGCCTCGAGGGCGTACTCGTCCAGTTCGGACAAAATGCTCTCGTCACGGTCGGTTGTGTTGCCAGGTCCGGTGATGTGCCGGTCGAACTGGGCGTCCGGGACGTGCTTGACCAGAACGACAATCTTCAATGTCTCTTCCACTGTCTTCGAAGCAGCCTTCCATGCTTGTGGACGGCCAAACGCAGCAGCGTGGCCGTAAATTGCCCATCGTGCGGGCTCGTCCTAGCTAAGCATATTGCCCGCGGAAAACCACTCCCAGCGTTAAGTCCTGTTTCAGCTACGCGCGATGCTTTTCGTGTGCAGTTCTCCGCCTGGCCACAGCAAAACGGCGGGCGGCACCAGAGAGGTGCCGTCCGCCGTCGTGCGTTGTTCCTGCCTGCTGTTGGGCCGCCTACTGCTGGGCAGCGTCAAGGGTGACTTCAACCTCTTGCGTCTGGCCACCACGCTGAATGGTGACCTTCACCTTGGCACCGGCCGGCTGTTCGCGAACAGCGGCGGTCAATTGGTTGGGATCGCTCACGGTGTAGTCGCCAAACTTGGTTACAACATCGCCAACCTTTAGCCCAGCCTTGGCAGCCGCCGAACCCGACGTCACCGAGGCAACCTCGGCCCCTACGGAAAAGCCTGAATCGCTGCCCGAAGAGGACTTCGAACGAACGGACACACCAAACTGTCCATGACTGGCTTTGCCGGTGTCGATGATCTCCTGCGCGACGCGCTTGGCGTGATTGATCGGGACACTGAAGCCAACGCCGATGTTGCCGGTGGACGTTTCGGAGTTTCCGCTGCCCGCGGAAGCGATGGCTACGTTGACGCCAATAACTTCACCCTTGCTGTTCACCAAAGCACCGCCGGAGTTACCGGGGTTGATGGCGGCATCGGTCTGGATGACATTAATGGCAATCGAACCCGCGTTGGCTGCGCTCTGGCCCTGGCCACCGTTCGGTGGTGCGAACTGGAAGCCTTCGTCGTCGCCCTGGCTCTCATCCGGAGTGCCTTCCGGTACAGCAGACGACGCAACACTAATGGTGCGGTTGAGCGTAGAAACGATGCCGTCCGTCACCGTGCCGGTGAGGCCCAGCGGCGAACCGATGGCGACGGCGGTGTCCCCCACGTTGATCTTGGACGAGTCACCCAGAGTCGCCGGGACCAGGCCCGATGCGTCGCTCACCTTGATGACAGCAAGGTCCGACAACGGATCCGTGCCAACCACGGTGGCCTTCAGGACCTTTCCGTCGTTCGTCCGGACCTCGATGGCGGCGTTGGCGGTAGCACCATCCAACGTAACGACGTGGGTATTGGTGAGGATATGGCCCTGGTCGTCGAGGATGATGCCGGAACCCGTGCCACCCTCGTTGCCACTGGTCGCCTTGATGGTCACCACGCTGGGCGATGCCTTGGCTGCCGCAGCGGTAATGACGTTCACGTCGTCTTTGTTGTTCACGATGACCGTGCTGGACTGCCCGCCTGTCGTAGCAGCCGGGGCGGGGTTATCCCACAGCGCGTTACTGCCGGCCACTACACCGCCACCGATCAAGCCCGCCGCAAGCATGCTTGCCACAAGGGTACCGACGCCGAATGCCGGCTTGCGCTTGTTGGCTACCGCCGAAGAGTGGCCGGGGACCTGCTGCATTCCGGGGCCATTCTGGCCTTGGGCATTCTGGCCTTGGGCATTCTGGAATCCCTGCGCGTTGTGGAACTGGGTGCCGGCATTTCCATTGGCGCCGGGGTTTGAACCACCGTAGAACGGCTGGTGCTGGGGGTAGCTCGGTCGGTGAGCCGGTTCGTGCTGCTGCGGAGCGCCGTAGTACTGCGGCGGCTGCGGTTGCTGCGACTGCTGCTGGGTTGCTGGCGGCTGGAAGGCAGGCAGCGGAGTAGTGGGCTGAGCTGTGTCTTCCGTCCCGGCTCCACGTCCTGAAGTCCAGGCAGGCTGCTGCTGGGTGGCGGCCGCATCGCCCTGTTCCCGCGTCGTATTCCGCGGCTCTGATGGCTCGCGGTTCTCTGGTGCGGTGCCCTGCGCTGGGTTCTCCGTCATGGGTCGTCCTTTCGTCCTCGTCTCCAACAACTATGTACCTAATAACTGGAACAAAAGCGGACGTTCGCTGGGAGCTTCCTGAAAGGTCCGAACCCGTGCGGCTTACCCTTCAAAAAAGACCCCCAACGGGTCAACAATCCAGCTCTCTCCTATATTTCGCTGGTGGCATATTCACGCCTGTGGACGGGTTATGGGGTGCACCATAGAATCAAGAGGAATTGCCACAGCGACCTGCGGCTTTACACCATGCGTGGGGGCGCTGAGCATTCTGTGACGATTGGTACGCCTTGTTCCAGTCGCAGACGTGCTGAAGGGTTGCACATGCGGTCAATAGTTAAACGAGTACTCGCCGTTATCGGCCTGGCTGGAATGCTGGCCCTGCCGGCTGGCGCAGCCTGGGCCGAGAGCCCGGTGACACTCGATCCCACCACCAAAATCGTGGACTCTGCCGGCGTGCTCGGTGGAGATAAAGCGAAGGTTCAAGAGGCTATCCAGAAGCTCGGCACGGACCACGCAATGACGCTGCACGCTGTGTTTGTAAAGCGGTTCGAGGACCCTGCCGACCGTGTGGAGTGGGCTGCGGCCGTAGCGGACAAAGCACAGCTTGGCTCTAACGCCATGCTGCTCACCGTAGCTACCGACACACGGCAATATCTGCTGAGCAAACCCAGCAACAGCAAGATCACCAACGCACAGCGCGACACCATTGCCAGTAAGGCGATTGACCCCCAGCTGCGTGCGGATAACTATGCGCAGGCTGTCATTGATGCAGCAGCAGCCATCGGAGATGCTGCCGGTGGAGGCAGCGGGACAGTCCCGAACGGTAACGCCGGCGTCGGCGTCCTCGTCGGAGTTGGCGTGGTGGCAGCTGGCGGCGCGGGAACTTACCTCTACCTCCGAAACCGGCGCAAGAAGGGCAGCACCCAGGCCGTGAGCGCCAGCTACGGCCCGCAGGGTGAGGAACTTGATCCCCTGGCCGGTCTTAGCATTCCGGAGCTGCGCCAGAAGAGCGGCTCACTGTTGATCGAGGCGGACGACGCCATCAAGTCCAGCGAGCAGGAACTCGGGTTCGCGCAGGCGCAGTACGGTGATTCCGCGATTGGCAACTTCACCAAAGCCTTGGAAGAGGCGAAGGGCCACATGACGGAATCCTTCAAGCTGCAGCAGCAGCTGGATGACCACATTCCTGACACCGAAGAGCAGCAGCGGAGCTGGCTCGGCGAGATCATTCGCCGCTCAGAAGCCGCCTTGGCATCCCTACGGGACCAGAAAGCCGACTTCGACTCCTTGCGCGAGCTTGAGAAGAACGCACCTCAAGCTCTGGCAGCGCTGACTGCGGGAGCCAAGGAGGCCGATGCGAAGATCTCCAACTCAGAGCAATCCCTTGAGGGCTTGCGCGCCAAGTATGCCGAATCAGCGTTGACCCAGGTCTCTGACAACATTCTGCAGGCCAAGGAGCGCCTCGCGTTTGTGCAGAACGCCGTCACTGCCGCCCAAGAGAAGTTGGCAACGGGCGAGAACAGCATGGCTGCTGTCGCCGTTCGTGCTGCAGAGGAAAGCCTGCACCAGACCAACGTGCTGATCGATGCCATCTCCAAGACGGCGAGTAGCTTGGATGAGGCCCGCGCCTCCCTGGAAGGAGCCGTAGCGGAAACCAGCCAGGACCTTGCCCAAGCACGGGCGATGATCCAGTCCGGCGAACACCCGGAACTCGCGGGCCCCGTGGCTGGCGTGGAAGCCGCCTTGGCACAGGTGAAGACCGAGATCCAAGGCGGAAAGATCGATCCAATCGCGACGCTGAGTCGCGTTGAGTCAGCCCACCAGGCGCTCGATCAGTCATTGTCCGGCATCCGCGATCAGCAGGAGCAGGCCCGGCGCGCCCAGGCCTCGCTGCAGCAGACAATCATGGCCGCACAGGCGCAGATCAGCGCAACGTCGGACTACATTACAGCCCGTCGCGGCGGTGTGGGCACAGAGGCCCGAACCAGGTTGGCGGAGGCCCAGCGCAACCTCGACTACGCGCTCTCCATCTCGCGCAATGATCCTGTTACTGCACTTACCTACGCCCAGCAGGCGCATTCGCTTGCGGCCCAGGCGGCACAACTCGCACAGTCCGACGTTGACCGGTTCGGTTACGCAGACCAAGGCTACGGCCGTGGCGGAATGTTCGGCGGGGGTGGCGGAGGCGGTGGCCTCGGTGGCGCAATCCTTGGCGGCATCCTCATCAACTCCATCCTGAACGGCGGAGGCGGCGGCTGGGGCGGTGGCGGCAATGACGGCGGTGGCGACGGGGGCTTCTTCGGTGGCGGCGGCGATTCTGGCGGCGGCTTCGACGGCGGCGGCTGGGGCGGCGACGGCGGCGGTGGAGGCGACTTCTAGCCATACAGACTAGGCGGGGTCCATGCCCTGCATAGAAGCGGTACAACAACTGATTACTGATTTCAGTGTCACCACTGAGCAGGACGAAAGGCAACACCATGGTTAAGCAGTCCATTTTCGGTCGGATCTCACAGCTCGCCAAGGCAAACATCAACGCCTTGCTGGACCAGGCTGAGGATCCGCAGAAGATGCTGGACCAGATGGTCCGCGACTACACGAACAACATTGCCGAGGCCGAATCAGCCGTGGCCCAGACCATCGGCAATCTCCGGATGCTGCAGGCGGACTACAACGAAGACGTCAAAAATGCTCAGGACTGGGGCAACAAGGCCCTTGCGGCATCCCGGAAAGCCGATGAGTACCGCGCTGCCGGTGACGCAACTGATGCCCAGAAGTTCGATAACCTCGCCAAGGTAGCCATTCAGCGCCAAATGACTGCGGAGTCCGAGGCAAAGGCAGCAGAACCGAGCATCGCTTCCCAGACGGAGGTAGTGGACAAGCTCAAGACAGGGCTTGACCAGATGAAGAACAAACTGAACCAGCTCACCGCCAAGCGCAACGAGTTGGTGGCACGCTCCAAGACCGCTGCAGCGCAGTCCCAGGTGCACGATGCCCTTAAGAGCATCGACATCATGGATCCCACCAGCGAGGTGGGCCGCTTCGAAGAGAAGATCCGTCGCGAAGAGGCCAAGGTCCTGGGCCAGCAGGAACTCGCCAGCTCCAGCCTCGATGCGCAGTTCAACCAGCTCGAAGACCTCGGAGAGCAAACCGAGATCGAGGCCCGACTTGCGGCCTTGAAGTCGGGCGGTTCGAAGCCTGCCATCGGCGCGGGAGCCCCTGCATCAACAGGCGCAACCGTAGACGAAGCTGACTTCGACAAGCTCTAGGAACCAACCGGGCTGTAACCACCGATCGGACGGACTGTCCACAACGTACCGCTGAACCAAGAAATGGGCCGGATCCTCGCAGGGATCCGGCCCATTTTGCGTTTCCACCTAACCGGCCGAAGGAACTGGCGAATCCTGGCCGGGACTGACGTCGGTTGCCACTTCAGCGCGGATTTCGAATCCTTTGGGGTGGAAGTAGGTCACAGTGCACTCCAGGACCTCTCCATGAGGGCCCAAGGTGGTCCGCTCCAGCCGCGGCACCATGGCGAACCCGCGGACGTTGAGGGCGTCTGCCAAGTGTTCTGGCGGCGCATGCATGGTCACTGTGATTTCCGCCCTATGAAGGGGCTTCAGCGTCCTGTCCTGGATGACTTGGTAGATGGAGTTCCGTTCGGCATCCGCGAGGCTGATGTGACGGCCAATATGCGACGGGATGAAAATCTCCGCAATGGCATAGGGCCATCCGGCACTTGAGTAGGAGCGGCGAATGACCAGAACGAGATTGTCATCGGAAACCAGCTTGGCTGGCACCGATTTATCCTTCTCCATCCACTTGTATTCGATGAGTCCCTTGACAGTCTTCATGCCCGCCGCCGTGAACGTCTCCATGAACGGTGCCAGACGATTCAGCATCTTGACGGGGCGCTGAGCCATCACGAACGTCCCTTTGCCCTGCCTCCGGACCAGCAGGCCCTTCACAACCAGAGTTTCGATCGCCTTCCGGACGGTGGTCCGGCTAATGCCGTAGGCGTCCATCAGGGACTCTTCGGTGGGGATCCGCGACCCCGGCTCCAGGCGGCTGACTTGATCCGTCAGAACGTCTGCCACCTGCTGATACACGGCAACAGGGCTGTCCCTTTGGAGGACTTCACGCTCGAGGCCAAACTTGTAGTCGTCATTGACCATTGGGCCGTCCCATCCATTTCTTGCCCCAGCAATCCAGGCTTGATGCTAGCACCGGCGTGCCGGTGCACACTTAAACAAAAGATCCGGATCAGTTCTCACTGATCCGGATCTTTTCTCCAGTTGCGGGGACAGGATTTGAACCTGTGACCTCTGGGTTATGAGCCCAGCGAGCTACCGAACTGCTCCACCCCGCGTCGCAAGAACAACTCTACCGCACCCTGCAGGGTGCTTCTGACCATATGGTACCTAAGGTGCCGCAGATCACTCCCCCAAGCCTAAACACCTCACCGCACCTGTGGCCGCGGACAGGGATTCGCTTCCGCGACGGCCCGCCAACGCCTCGACAGCTCACGATTCAAGACGTCACCCATTCACCCCGTCAAGCCCGAGGGACGTAACGAGCGCCGGTCTTGGGAAGATGCCGGCGTGGCGGGCTGGGGCAAAATAAAAGGTCCGAATCAGTGTTTACTGATCCGGACCTTTTCTCCAGTTGCGGGGACAGGATTTGAACCTGTGACCTCTGGGTTATGAGCCCAGCGAGCTACCGAACTGCTCCACCCCGCGTCGCAAGAACAACATTACCGCCCGGTGAATGGCAGACCAAATCGTGGCGACGTGATGTGCGTCTCGCCAACGGAAAAGGCCGGTGCAAGCTCCCCGGAAGGGAGCAGGCACCGGCCTTTCAAGCGCCTACAGAACTAGCTGCTTGGTGAAGGCGACGGCGTCGCGGTGGGAGTGGATCCCGGCGTCGCTGCTGGTGCCGGAGTGGCGTCCAAACGGGCTTGGGCGTCGAGCGCTTTCCGCAGTGCCTCAGACAGCTTGGTCTGCTGGGCACCGTATCCAGCGAAGTCACCCTGGGCCAAGGCAGCCTGCCCGTCCTGGATGGCCTTGTTGGCCTCATCCAAGGCTGCCTTGAGGTCAGCCTTGGCATCGGTAGGTCCTGCCGGCGGAGTGGTGGTTCCCGGAGGCGTGTTCGGCGTCTGACCATTGTTGTCCGAGTCGCCGGCAGTAGCACCGGAGTCACCACCGAACAGTTGATCGAGTGCCTCATCCAAGGTGGGGGCGAAGCCGATCTTGTCGCCGAAGGCCACTAGGACGCGCTGCAGGGTGGGGTACGACGTCTCACCGGTGGATTTCAGGTACACAGGCTGGACGTAGAGCAAACCACCGCCGACAGGCAATGTGAGCAGGTTGCCGTTCAACACTTCCGAAGCGCCCTGACGGAGCAAGTTGAGTGCCTGCGACACCGTGGGATCAGAGTTGAACTTGTTTTGTGCTTGTCCGGGACCAGGAACCTGGGTGTCGGTGGGGAGCTCCAGGAGCCTCAGCTTTCCGTAGCTCTCCCCCTTGACGCCCTGGACGTTTCCGGCGTCCGAGTCAGCCGCGAGGAAGCCGTACAGGATGTTTCGGGCGCTGCCGTTGACCGTTTGTGGAATGAAGGACGAGGTCAGCTGGAACGCCGGCTTATCCTGGTCCGGCATCTGCAATGACATGTAGAACGGTGGCTGCTTGACGGCTTCCGTGACCGTGGGATCGTTCGGAACGCTCCAAGCATCGTTGTTCTGATAGAAGCTGTCAGGATCGGTCACGTGGTACCGCCCGAGCAGTTCACGCTGGACCTTGAACAGGTCCTCCGGATACCGGACGTGGCTCATGAGATCACCGGACATCTCCGAGTACGGCTTGATGACCGTCGGGAAGACCTTTTGCCATGCCTTCAGGATGGGGTCCTGGTCGTCCCATGCGTAGAGATTCACTGAGCCGTCATACGCATCCACTGTGGCTTTGACCGAGTTGCGGATGTAGTTGACCGAGCTGTTTGGCAAGGCAACGGTGCGCCCGGCACTTGTCTGCGAGTCAACCGTGGCGTTCTGCAGTTGCTGCGGCTGTGAGTACGGGAAGTACTGGCTCGTGGTGTAACCGTCCACGATCCACTTCACGCGGCCGTCCACAACTGCCGGGTAAGCGTTGCCATCAACAGTCAGGTACGGGGCGAGTTTCTCAACGCGTTCACGCGGATTGCGTTCGTAGAGAATCTGGGATTCCGCATTGACGCCATCCGAGAGCAACAGGTCCGAAGACTGGAACTTGATGGAATAAAGGATTCTATTCAGCCAGTTGCCTACATTCGGTCCGCCGTTGCCGCTAAAGGTGTACTGCGTCTCCCCGCCACCCTCACGGCCGGCTGGCCGGTCCTGCTCACGGTTCGGAGCCCCTTCCGGGGCGCCGACGATGGAGTACTCAGGAGAATTCTCGCCGAAGTAGATACGCGGCTCATATGTGGTGTCGTTGCCCAGGACACCGGTGGACGGAATACCGGACTGCAGGAATTCCGGTTTGCCGTCAACAGTAAACTTGTTGCCCTTGGCTGCGACCACGCCATAGCCGTGCGTATAGACAATGTGCCTGTTGACCCAGGTCTGCTGGTTGGCACTAAGGCCGTCCGGGTTCAGTTCGCGTACAGCGATAACAGTGTCCTGAACCTTGCCGTCAACCATGTACCGGTCCACGTTCAGAGTCTGTGGGAACTGGTAATAGGGCCGGTACTGCTCAAGCTGGGCAAACGCCGAAGAAACAAGGTTGGGGTCAAGGAGGCGAATGTTGGCAGTAGTCTGCGCATCCGCTGCCAAGGCACCGGTAGTCGCCGTGGTGGTGGCGTTGTACGCAGATACGTCGATCTTGTCCAAACCGTAAGCTGCCCGCGTCATCTTTATATTTCGATCAATGAACTCCTTTTCCAAGGTGTTCTCCGACGGACGAACCTGGAACTGCTGAATAACCCACGGGTATACGCCGCCGGCCAGAATGGCCGTGATAACCAACATCGCCGTACCAATCACCGGCAGGCGCCAGCGACCGATGATCGCGGCAATGATGAACAGGATGGCGACAAGGCCCGCGGCTACGGCAAGGATCGCCTTTGTAGGCACAACGGCATTGACGTCCGTGTAAAGTGCACCGGCCCATCGGCCGGAATTGCTCTGGACAGTCGTGTACCTGTCCAACCAGAAGTTGATGCCGAGCAGGACCAGGAAAAAAGCGCCCGTGACGGCGATATGGATTTGAGCTGCCCTGCTCGTGAAGATGCCGCGTTCCATGAGCCGGATGCTGCCGTAGAGGTAGTGCGTCAGGATGCCTGCAATACCGGCAACAACGGCGATGCTGATCAGGAACCCGGTGACAAAACCCAGGAACGGCAGTGTCATGAGATAGAAACTGATGTCCATGTTGAACAACGGATCTGTCTGTCCGAATGGCTCCTGGTTGAAGAACAACAGGGCCTTCTGCCACTGGCTGGCTGCCGCACTGCCGGCAAAGAGCCCGAACAGGATGGGCAGGCCGATCATGACAACCCGGCGGACAGGCTCAAGCTGTGCCTGGTAACGATTGAGGTTGTCCCGGGCCTCAGCATCCGGAGCATAGACGGGCCGGGAGCGGTAGGCAATCCTGATGGCGAAGTAAACAGCGGCAAACATCATGGCGAAACCGATGAGGAACGTGATGATCCTGGCGAGGTTTTCGCGGATATAAACTTCGAAGAAGCCAAGCTGCTGATACCACAGGACGTCAGTCCACACATTGGCGAAGAAAATGAAACCGACGACGGCCACTGCCACGACAATGAGCGTCGGCGTCAGGGCACCTCGTCTCAGTGGTGATCTTCCGGGCGGGTTGGAGCTGGCGGGACGGGACAAACTCTGTACCTCATTGGTGTCAGTGAACAGTCGGTGTGCGTGTGTTGACTTTCCCTGCCGCTGGGTTGTGGCAAGGGCCGTCATCTATGCCACGAGTGGCGGTGAAGCTAAGTTCCACCGTCAGTCTAGTTGTTTGTGCAGGTGGGAAGGCTCCCTGTGTCTTGACCGGATCCGAGCCGCTCCACAGCAGAGGTGGCGTCGGCCAGAGTTTCCACCTTGACCACCTGAAGCCCGTCCGGAACGTGGCCCACGACGTCCGCGCAGTTGGATGCCGGTGCCAGGAACATGGTGGCACCCTGTTGGCGGGCTCCTATCATCTTCTGGGCAATGCCCCCGATGGGACCCACTGCGCCATCGGCGGTGATCGTGCCGGTGCCCGCCACGTGTTTGCCGCCGGTGAGGTCTCCCGGCGTAAGGTTGTCCACGATCCCCAAGGCAAACATCAAGCCTGCGCTGGGTCCGCCAACATTATCCAGGGAAATGCCGACATCGAAGGGGAATGTGAAGTCGCTGGCCAGCAGCACACCCAGAACGTAGCGGTCTGCCTCGTTCTTGGCGGGGGTTATCGTTTCGGCAACCGCAACGCCATTCCTGTCCACGCCGACGACGACCGGGGCGCCGGCGCCCGCAGCCAGTTCGGCCTGGACCACGCTCATGGACGTTATCGCCTTGCCGTTGATGGAGACCAGCCGGTCACCTTCCTGGATCTTCCCGGCGGATGGCGAAGGGTCTGATAGACCTGCGACGCTGAGCCGCTGCTCAAAGGGGATCTCGAGCTCACGCAAGGCCGCGGCCACCGCGTTCTCCTGCGATGTTTCCATGGCAATTTCGCCTTGTTGGACCGTCTGCTCGGCCGTGGTGCCCTTGGGATAGATGAGCTCTTCGGGATAAATGGCCTTGGAGGGATCCAGCCAGGCGCGGAAGACATCAAAGATGGTGGCTGGAGTCTTCGGACCGCCGGTCATGACAACAGTGGTCAGGTCAAGGTTGCCATTCGCCGGAAAGGACTCGCGACCGGAAATGCTGATGACAGGCTTGTCGCCGTCCTTGCCCAGAGTATTGAACGTGGGACCCGCTGATTCAATGACGTACGGCACCGGCAACGCTGCCGCCCCGATGCCCAAGCCGAGTGCGAGGAGACCGGAGATCACCATGATCATGTAGCGGCCGTCACGGGGCGGTGCCGGCGGCGCGGAGCTGGATTCGGCGTCGGGCGTTTGACGCGGGTCCAATGAGCCCTCGGGGCTGGGCGAAGTAAGCATTGAGGCCTCTCTATGCCGGCATTTACGTGACCGGATCCATGGCTCCTGCCGCCGAAGGCGGCGGCGGCACATACCAAACATCAACACTACGCGTTCTGACGTTGCAGGACTGCTTTGCCTACAGCGAACGGCACCTCCTCCGGGCAGACAGCCTTCCAGCCGCGCGGTACGGTGAAAGAGATCACCAGCCAGTTCGACGATCGGCGGCACCATGACTTCCAACCCCAACAATCCGTCCAACGACGACGAAACCCCCAAGGATCCGCTGGCAGAAATGCTCCAGAACCTGATGGGCGGCCAGGGCATGGGCAACATCGATCCCGCTGAGCTGGCCAAGGCCGCAGGCCTGCCCAACGATCCCCAGCTCCTTCAGCAGATGTTCGCCCAAGTACAGGCGATGATGAGTTCAACATCCGTGGGCCCCGTGAATTGGCAGCTCGCCCACGAGAATGCACGGCGCGTCGCCGCCGCCGGCAGCGATCCCTCGGTCAACGCCCAACAGGCCAGGGAGATCGACGAAGCGCTCAGGCTTGCAGAACTTTGGCTGGACCCCGTTACTGATCTCTCGGCAACCGGCCTGATTGGTAGGGCATGGTCAAGGGCCGAATGGGTTGAAGCGACCCTGGGAACGTGGAAGCGCCTGACCGAGCCCGTGGCCAACAGCATCGCCAATGCCTTGTCCAACGCCCTCACCCAGCAAATGCCCGAAGAAATGAAGTCCATGATGGGCGGCGCATCGTCCATGCTGCAAAACATGGGCGGGGCGATCTTTGGCATGCAACTCGGACAAGCCATCGGCGCGCTCTCAGCCGAGGTTGTCAGCTCCACCGACATCGGAGTCCCCCTGGCAGACCTGGAAATGGCGCTGCTGCCGGCCAACGTAGCTAAATTCGGCGAAGGCCTCAGCCTCCCCGAGAATGACGTTCGGCTCTTCCTTGCCGTCCGCGAAGCCGCCCACGCGCGGCTGTTCGTCCAGGTCCCGTGGTTGCGTGGCCACCTGCTTGGCGCCATTGAGGCATATGCCCGCGGCATTCACATCGACATGTCCCGCATTGAAGACCTTGCCCGGGACCTCGACCCGAGCAACCCCGAAGGAATCCAGGAAGCACTGTCCCAGGGTGTCTTCACGCCCGAGCGGACGCCGGTCCAGACGGCCGCGTTGGAAAAGCTCGAAACTGCTCTTGCCTTGGTGGAGGGCTGGGTGGACGAGCTCACAGCCGAAGCAACCGACAAGGTGCTGCCGTCAGCGACCGCGCTGCGCGAAACCGTGCGTCGTCGTCGCGCCACAGGTGGACCGGCCGAGCACGCATTCTCGTCCCTGGTCGGCCTGGAACTTCGCCCCCGCAGGCTCCGGGAAGCGGCAACCCTCTGGGCCACTTTGAAGGAAGAACGCGGTATCGCCGGCCGCGACGCGCTCTGGCACCACCCGGATCTCCTGCCCACCGGTGAGGACCTGGACGATCCCAAGGGCTTCTCCGAACGTCGGCGCCTTGCCGAGGCAAGTGACAGCGAGGTTGACGACGCCTTGCAGAAGCTTCTGAGCGGCGGCTACGACTCCGAGGCCGATGAAGCTGAAGCCTCGGGTTCCAAGGCAGATTCCGCGGAGAACCCGTCCGGTGATGAAACGGCAACGGACGACAACGACCCCGAGGCGCCGGGCAAATAAGCAAGCCGCGCAACGGCCGCCATCTCATGGCGGCCGTTGTGCAGTTAAGGACAGTTGCGGCTAAGAGAAGCTGTGCGGCCAAGCTTCTGACGTTTTTAGTCAGACAGGTCCACAGTCAAATCGCCGGGATCCTCGGAGCCTGAACCTACCGCGAGTCCCCGGGACGTAGCGAAAGCAACGCCTTCCAAGAAGGCCTTTGCCCGCTCCGTCTCAGGGTAGGCCTCAACCAATCTCCAGAATTCGGCATTGTGACCCGCCACCAGCAAGTGCGCGAGCTCGTGGACCAGTACGTAGTCAATAACCCATTGCGGCATGGGCTGAAGTTTGTTGGACAGCCGGATGGTGCCGTCCGCAGGAGTTGCCGAACCCCACCGCGAGTTTTGGTTGGCTACCCAGCGGACCGACGTCGGGACTGCCCGCCCGCCGAGGTACGTGATTGAAAGGTGCTCGGCATGCTTGGCGAGGGCTTGGTCCGTGGCAGGACGGCGCCTGCCCGCACCCGATTGCCGCTCCCCCTGCTTCTTCAACTTGGCCAGCATTCGCCGGACCCACTCCCGCTCCTGGGATTTGGTGAAGCTGGCGGGGATGGCGACCACGGCCTTGCCATCTTCCCAGAATGCGGCAACGGTTCGCCGCCGCCTGGCGGACCGACGCACCACAACGGGAGCACCGTCGTCGGTGGTGTGTGGAATGCCGGTGTCGGAAGCAGGTTGGCGGGTCATCAGAGTTCGCTGCTCTCAGCGAGTACTGCCAGAACAGCTTCGCCGTAGCGTTCGAGCTTGGACGGGCCAATCCCCGCGAGGCCGGACAATTCCTCCAGCGATGACGGTTTGGCTTCTGCGATGGCCGTCAGCGTAGCGTCCGTGAAGACAACATACGCAGGGACATCGGCCGACTGGGCCTCGTCCCGGCGCCACTGCCTCAACGCCTCGAAGGTCTGTTCCTCGTAAGTAGGCGGGCACTGATGGCAACGCCCCACCTTCCGTTCCGCTCCACTGGCTAGCATGCTTCCGCAGACCTTGCACGACGCCGGAGCGGCAGCTTTCCGCCGAGTGGGACCCGACTTGCTGCGTGCGTTGGCGGAAGCCACGGAATTGGGGCGAAGTCCGTCCAGGAACCGGGACGGTTTGCGGTTGGCCCGGCCACCCGGGGTTCGGGCTGTGGACCATGAGAGATTCAAGTGCTCCCGGGCCCGGGTGATGCCGACGTAAAGCAACCTGCGCTCTTCATCCACATCCTCGGGCGTATCTGCGAAGGAAATGGGCATGAGCCCTTCGCTGAGGCCTACTAGGAACACCGCATCCCATTCCAAGCCCTTGGCGGCGTGGAGGGAAGCAAGAGTGACACCCTGAACGGTGGGTGCGTGTTGCGCGACCGAGCGCTCCTGAAGCTCATTGACGAACTCAGCCAAGGTGAAGGACTCCCCACGGCTGACAGCAAGCTCATCGGCCAAGGCGACCAGGGCCGCCAGGGATTCCCAACGCTCACGCAGTGCTCCACCACTATGGGGGGCGGCCTCCGTGTAACCAAGTGAGGCAACGATGTCCCGCACGATTTGACCCAAGGGTTCCTGTGGCCCTTCCGCCACGGCGCGGGTTGCCGCGCGCAACTGGAGGATCGCATCGCGGACTTCCTTGCGAGCGAAGAACCGCTCGCCTCCCCGCAGCTGATAGCCAATACCGGCAGAGGCCAGGGCTTGCTCGTACGCTTCAGACTGGCCGTTGGTGCGGAACAGGATGGCGATCTCACTGGCCTTGACTCCTGTGTTGAGCAGCTCCTGAATTCTGCCTGCCACCACAGCGGCCTCAGCCTCGTCATCAGGGCACTCCATGAACCGCGGTTCCGGACCAGGAGGCCGCTGGGCGACAAGCTTAAGGGGCGGCGCCCAGGCGGCATCTGCCACCGGGCCACCGCTTCGGCGGGAACCTAAGAGGTCGTTGGCCAATCTCACCACTTGCGGGGTGGACCTATAGTCACGGATGAGCTTGACGATGGTCGCTCCTGGGAACTGCCCCTTGAACCCGAGAAGATGCTTGGGCGAGGCTCCGGTAAAGGAGTAAATGGTTTGGCTGGCATCTCCCACCACGCACAACTCGTTCCGGCCGCCGAGCCACAAATCCAAAAGCCGCTGTTGAAGGGGTGAAACGTCCTGGTACTCGTCCACCACGAAATGGCGGTATTGCTCCCGGACCGTTGCCGCTACTTTCGGGTCCTCCTGGAGGATGCCCACTGTTATGAGCAGGACGTCTTCGAAGTCGATGACGTTGCGGTCGGTTTTGATGTCCTCATAGGCCTGGAACACCCTGGAGACCGCGGTGAGGTCGAAGCCTCCGGGAGTCCCACGGCCCTGTGCATTCTCCAAGTAATTAGCGGGCGTCAGCATGGACACCTTGGCCCACTCGATCTCGGCTGCCAGGTCCCTGATGGATGCACGATCAGTGCTCAGCCGAAGCCTGCGGGAGGCCTCTGCGATCATGTTGGCCTTGTGGTCCAAGAGATTAGGCAAAGTGCCGCCAATTGCCTGCGGCCAAAAGAACTGTAATTGCCTCAATGCTGCGGCATGGAATGTGCGGGCTTGAACGTTGGCGACACCAAGATCGCGGAGCCTGCTACGCATCTCAGCTGCGGCCCGGGCAGTGAAAGTCACGGCCAGCAGTCTCTGCGGACTGTAAACCCCGGAGTGAACACCATAAGCAATGCGATGAGTGATGGCGCGTGTCTTTCCCGTGCCTGCCCCTGCAAGGACGCACATGGGACCCGTCAAAGTACTGGCCACTTCTCGCTGTTCTTCGTCCAGCCCGCCGAGAATGCGCTCCTCGAGTGAGCCACCGCCGTCGAAAATCCCTTCAGTCACGGCTGGAGGTCTTCGATGACGCCGCCATACCAATGCTCAATCAATGAACGCGCGATGGACAGGCGCGTTGAGATGGTGATTTCACCGCTCAGCACGGCTTCCTGCAGCTCCTCACGGCTGAACCACCGTGCTCTGGTGACCTCTACGCCGTCAGGCCGGGCAACGGCGTCGTCTGTCCTTGCGGTGAACCCCAACATGAGGGAGGCCGGGAATGGCCAGGACTGCGAACCGAGATACTGGCAGGCCGTCACGCGGACACCCACTTCTTCCTCGATTTCCCGGACGACGGCCTGCTCCAGCGATTCACCAGGCTCAACGAATCCTGCGAGCGTCGAGTAATTCTTAGCGTCGACGGCCCCTCCTCCACCTAGCAGGAGCCGGCCATCAGGGCCAACCACCGTGACAATGATCGCGGGATCTGTCCGCGGGTAATGCTCGGAGTTGTCCTGGGGGCACCGCCTGACCCAGCCGCCGACCTCGATGTCCGTGGGCGTGCCGCACTGTGGGCAATGCGTGTGGGTTGCATGCCAGTTGGAGATTGCGCTGGCCTCGATGAACAAGGCGGTGTCCTCGGCGTCAAGACGTGCCGCGACATCCCGAAAGCCGGCCCACTCAGCATCCAACGGCACCGCGGCGATGCCGGAAGCCGGCGGTTCAGCAACAGTGAACAGCACAACGGACGTGCCCTCCGGCAATGAGGACGACGTCAAAGTGGTGCCCAGGTAGATGGCAGCAAGAGCACCGCTTTCCGACCCATTAAGAGCTTTCCAGAGCGGCGCAGCGTCTCCGAACCACAGACCGTCAGCAGTCACCAACGCTTTACGCTGCGAAATGACCATGGCCTTGGCCGTGCCGGAGGCGATGAGATCCTCCACCATGCCCGGCTTCATCCGCACGCCTGAGCCGCGGTCCACCATGGCAGGACGGACGGGAAGTACGGTCTCCATCAGGTGATTGGCAAGCGCCGGCGACTCCGTTTGACTCATGTATCTACCGTACTGACTCGTTTCGACAAAGAACATTTGGATAGGTCCACTGTTGTGGACACCACCCCATAGGGTTGCCCTCTTAGGCACATGAGCCATGTTTTGATCCACATTTCCTGCGCATTTGCTGCGGATCTGAAGACTCGCCGCACTGCATCATGGCCACAGGCCGCACTCAATCTACCGTGGAGAACGTGAGAAGAACACCGCTCGAACTGGCCGCCATAGCAACAGCGGCGGTACCAGGCCTGTCGCCGACGGCCGCAGCCTACTCCCCCGACGACGACGCCGACTTCGACTCGGCGTTGTTGCTGGACGCGGAAGGCAAGCGCTGGCGGGTCCGTTCACCGCGCCATCCGGAAGCCAGCACACGGCTGGAAACCGAATTTATGGTGCTGCGGGCCTTCGCGCCCGCCATTCGCGCTGAACTGCCCTTTCATGTGCCCACCATCGCCGGCACAGTGAGGCAAGGTGCGCTGACGACTTTCGTCTACGCCCATCTTCAGGGCTCCGTGCTTTCCATCGAAGAACTGTCAGCCGGCAGTCCCTCCTTGGCCCAGGAGGTCGGCGCGGCTCTGGCTGCCGTTCATGACCTGCCACTGACTTTGGTCACCAATGCGGACCTTCCCAGTTACTCGGCCAATGAGTTCCGGCAACGCAAACTCAACGAACTTGACCAAGCAGCAACCACCGGCAAAATTCCTGCGACCCTGCTGCGTCGCTGGGAGCACGCCCTCGAAGATGTTGCCCTTTGGCGTTTCAATCCCTCAGTGGTCCATGGCGACCTTCATGAAGACAACCTGATGGTTCAGGATGACACGGTGACCGCCCTAACGGGGTGGACCGACCTCAGGATCGGTGATCCAGCAGACGACTTCGCCTGGCTGGTGGCATCCAACGAGGCCTCGTTTGTTGAGGCTGTCTTGAGCCACTACACGCAAGCACGCCGCGAGATCCCGGATGCGCACCTACTCCGCCGGGCCGCCCTGCTGGCCGAGTTCGCCCTCGCCCAATATCTGGTCAAGGCAATGGCTGCAGGGCATCAGAGCATGACGGCGGAAGCAGAGTCCATGCTGCAGGCACTCGCCGATGACATCGACGAGCAGGTGCGTCGCGACGAAGAAGCTGCACAGGCCGCTGAGGTCGAGGCCGCCGAGAACGAAGCTGCTGAGCACGAGGCCGCTCGGCAGAGAGCAGCCGATTCACGGGCCGACAAACCTGCAGTCAGTGTCGCGGCTATTCCCGACGCTGATGAGTCAAAGAGCTCCGAAGAAAGCGGCTCCGGCACGGCATCAAACCACGACGACACCTCCACCGCCGCTATGAGTGTTGTCAGCGTAACGCCGCTTCACGCGGCCGACCGTTCCTAGAACACAGAACACAAACCCCGGGAACCCAGTGCCTTCCCGGGTTCCCGGCGTTCCTACAGGTCCGCGCTGTTCTTCAATGCCTTCGCCACGATCAGTTCCAGTTCCTCGGCGCTGCCAAGATCGTGCGGACGCACAACGGCATCGTCTGCCACATAGTAGAACGCGGCACTGACATCCTCGAGGGGTACATCCCTGAGTCGCGCCCATGCAAGCCGGTAAACGGCAAGCTGCACCGCCCGGGTGGCCAGTTGCTGACCTGCGGGGCGTCGCCCGGTTTTCCAGTCGATGAGTTGCCAACGGCCGTCAGCATCACGGAACACGGCGTCGATGCGCCCACGCACCACGACGTCGCCAATCCGCGTTTCCACAGGTACTTCGACGAAAGCCGGAGCGCGCTGAGCCCACTCGGACTGCTTGAAAGCCGCCACCATGTCATCCAAGCCATAGGCCTCGTCGATGTGCGAGTCCGAACCCGGCGCTTCATCAAGGTCCAGCATGCCGGTTGTGCCGAAGTACTCCTCGACCCATGCATGAAAGGCGGTACCTTTGCGCGCCGAGATGCCCGGTTCGCGGGGAACGGGCCTGCGCAGCTGGGACAAGACGGCGGCAGGGTCTGCACCGAGGTCAACGAACAGTGAGGCAGAAATGTGGCTGGGTAGGTGGACGTCCTGAACCGTCTTGAGTTGCCGTTGGCGATCCAGCAGTAGTTCGGCCTCCTGGGACCATCTCCCGGCGGCCCCAGTCAGATCATCTGAAGGGGCCCGACGGGGTTCCTCGATGTATCCACGGACCATGGCTGCGGCGCGATCCATTGCAAGCCGCCTGCCCGGAGTCAGCCTTAGCCGGGCGCCCGTCCGTGGGTCCGAAGGCCCTTCCAGGGGGTCATAGGGGAATTGGGCAACTTCGAGCACTGCAGTCAAGGGGCTTTCATTGGGCAAGGCCTCTTCGGCCACCGATTCCGCGTGGACCACTGCACTGACGAGCGACTGCGGCCGGCCGGCGTCGTTTTCCTCTCCATCAACTCCGGCAAGCGGCGCCAGTTCGGAGAGGAAGGCAGACATGCTGGCCATCCCCGATCGAGAGCCGTTCCAGGCAGCGCTGGAAGCCCACAGGACGAACTTCGCCCGAGTGTAAGCGACGTACGCGAGCCTCCTCTCTTCGGCCTCACCATGATGCTGGACCTCGGATTTGAATTCCTTCTCTGCGTCCAACCATCCCTTTTGGTCAGGCTGATCGAGGTCCCACTGGGGAAGGTCTGCTCGATCGCCCCGCAGGGGCCACGGCAAGGCCGCGGCACCGGTGCTCCACCGCGAATCCCTGTTGCTGGGGAACGAACCAGCGTTGAGGCCGGGGACAAAAACAACGTCCCATTCCAATCCTTTCGAAGCGTGGACGGTCAGCAATTGGGCGGCTTCCCGGTTGGCCTCAACGGGGGCGACATCCAAGCCGCCTTCCTCGGAGGCTGCAGCTTCCAGCCACGACAAGAACGCCAGCAGGTCAATGCGTTGCGACGTCTGCAGGAACCCGGCTGCCGCATCCTGGAAAGCATCCAAGTTGCGGCGAGCCTGGTGGATGCTCATTCCCGGCTTGGCCGCTACTTCGATGTCCAGGAGCATCGCACGTTCCACTTCGCCAAGGAGCGTGGTGAGGTCGTCGCCCATGTAGCTCCTCAGAGAGCGCAGTTCCGAAGCAAGGCGGGTCAACCTATCCAGAGCAGCAGCGCTGAGGCTCCTCCCATGGCCTGACGTCCAGCCAGGCCGCGGAAGGAAGTCAAGGGCCTCCACGAGGCTTGCGGCATCGGTGATGTCACTCTCAATCACGGTCTTTGACGGTTCTTCGTTGTCATCAAAGGAATCAGGTTGAGCTTCCAGTGCCGACCGTCTGCGGGCCAGGAAGCGGGACCAGTCACTGAAGGCCATCAAGTCTGCCGGACCGATCCGCCATCGTGCCCCAGCCAACAACCTCATCAGGGCATCCGAACGTCCCGGATCGGCCAGGACCCGCAAGGTCGCCACCAGATCCACGATCTCCGGGGTGTCCAGCAAGCCGCCAAGTCCAACGATCTCGTAGGGAATCCCTTGGAGCTCGAACTCGCGGCGGAGGCACTCCATCTGCGCCCGTCGACGGCAGAGGACCGCCATGGCGGGTTTGACCGGAGTGCCGTCCTTCTCTTCTTCGAAAACAGTCCGTTGGTAGCGACGGACATCGCGGGCTATCACTGCGGCTTCGTCCTCATCCGTCCCGAAGCGACCGATCACCACACTTCCATCCGCCGCGGCCGGGCTAGGAACCAACGCGGGGACTGAGACATTACTCGCTCGTTCCCTCTCCCCCGCCGGACCGTCCAGTTCCGCCGACCTGTTTAAGGGCGCTGCGATGGTGTTTGCGGCCCGTAGGATGTTTCTCCCGTTACGCCAGGCGGTGGTCAGATACGAAGTGGGGGCAACGGAATAGGATTCAGAGCCGGAGGGGTCCCCTTGCCGGACGGGAAACTCCTGCACAAAGTGGAAGAGCTGGCCCGCGGAAGCGCCTCGGAAGCCGTATATCGACTGGTTGGGGTCGCCCACCGCAGTAACTGCGTGGCCCTGACCGAAAAGACGGGAGAACAGAACAAGCTGGGCGTGGGAGGTGTCCTGGAATTCATCCAGGAGCACCACTTTGTAGCGGGCACGTTCCGTGGTGGCTGCTAGCGGAATATCGCTCGCAATTCGGGCCGCGAGCGCCACGAGGTCACCAAAATCAAGGACACCGCGCTGACGCTTCGCTTCTTGGTAACGAACCACCATGTCGGCAACGCTGGCGCGTGTCCTTAGCATGGCCGCAAGTTCTCCTGCGGCCTGCGTTGGATTCTTCTTTGCACCGGCTACATAGGGAAGCTGCTCAAAGGTCTGAACGCGCTCCAAGACCCAGTCCCGCACTTCCCCGGGATCCTGAAGGTGCTCTGCGCATTCCCCGGCCAGCTGGATGACTGCATTAACGAGCGTGGATTTGGCGGCAGTGAAGTGCTCGTAGTCGCCGTCATATGCTTCCACGACTTCGCTGGCCAGCTGCCAGGACTGTGCCCCTCCCAGCAAGACGACGTCCCGCTCGATGCCCAACCGCAGGCCGTAGTCAGACACGATGCCGCTTGCATAGGAGTGGTACGTGGACACTTTGGGTTCGAGGTCGTCTGCGCCGAGAAGTCCCTCGGGGAAGCCTGTGCTGCCATCGTCCGCCGCCGCTATCCGCTGGAGCGTGGCCAGCTTGGATCGTATCCGGCTCGCCAGCTCTCCGGCAGCCTTGCGGGTAAAAGTCACGCCGAGGACTTCTTCGGGGCGCACCCAGCCGTTGGCCACCAGCCACACCACACGGTCCGCCATGGTGGCTGTCTTACCCGAACCTGCCCCGGCAATCACCAGGCGCGGTGAAAGAGGGGAGGCAATGATGGCCGCCTGTTCAGCCGTAGGGTGGTTCTTTTCGCCAAGGATGTTAGCCAGTTCAGAAGGAGAAAACCTTGGCTCGGGGACTGCCTCCACGCCAGGATTGCTGGTGGCGAAGCCGTCCAGGAGTTCGGTTGTCATTCAGTGACCTGCTTTCCTCTGGCACACAACGGGCATACGTCCGGTAGGCGGCATCCATGGCCGCTATGTCCTCCCTTGCCGGGGTCGTGCCGTGCTTCAAATGTTGCACCGGCCATCAGGGCAGCCGCCTCATGCACCAGCACCTCGGCCCAGTTGTCCGTGGGATCCAACGGGTCCTGCTGCTGTACCGCTGGGCTCTTGGTCTTGGTCCCAAGTTGGGCCAGCACGGCGCCGCCGGGGACAAAGCCGTTCCCGGACGCTGCAAAAGAGCCGCGGTCGGGCGTTTCGTCCCCTGTTTCGGCGTCCCGGAAGGCACCTTTGAGGACGGCAGCCTGGTAGGCACCCAGTTGTGGGTGCTCGGCAACCTCCGCTTTGCCGGGTTGCCGTTTGCCGGTCTTGAGGTCAACAATGACGAGCCTGCCTTCCGGATCGATTTCGAGTCGGTCCACCTGACCGCGGAGTACTGCGTGGCGGGTGGACTCCCCTTCACGAGCAGGGGAACCACTGACGGCGCCAGCGTCCAAGGTGACATCAGGTAGCTGAACTTCAAAGTCGTGCTCCACGGCCAGCAAGCCTCTTCCGTCACCGCGCATGATGAGCACATACTGGGCCAACTTTCGAACCATCAGTTCCGCCCGCTGGAAATCGAGCTTTCCTTCCCAGTTGTCCTTCATACCCAAAGTGGGCCAACGACGTACGAGCTCAGCCACGTACTCGGCTCCTGAAGCATCGGGAAGCTCCTGGGCAATGCTGTGGACCAAGGTGCCCAGGCTGCGTGCGAAGTCGGTGGCAGCTTCACCTCCGGCTGCTTGGACGAACCAGTCCAACGGCGACTTATGTACGGCCTCCACCTTGGACGGTGAGACGGAAACGGTACCGCCGGGTGGCACCACGGCTTCCTGGGAACTCAGCGCCGCCAAACCCCACCACGTGTCCGGATGTGCACCCGGAACGGGTGGTTCGGTGCTGGCGAGCCTGGCCAATATCTGGGCGGCCTCGTGCGAGGTATGTGCTTCGCCGCTACCGGCGTCTTCCGACTGGGCGTGCTGCCGCAGTTCCGCGACCAGGGCCCTCAGGGTCATGGGACGGTCGACTGGGGTGTAGTCACGCTTGTACTCGCCGGCCCCCAAGGGCGCCACGTAGTCCAGGAAAGCCGAGGGTTGCTCATCCTCAGAAGACACCGCAGTGCAGATCAATACTTCACGGGCTCGGGATACGGCGGTCGAAAAACTCCTGAGTTCGTCGTAACGAATATCCCGGAGCCTGCTTAAGGGCCCGCGCCGAAGGGCATAGTCCACTCCGTGTTCAACTGCGTCGGCATAGACAGTGCTTCCCAGCAGTTCTCCACGCAAGCGTGTGTTGGGCCATACGCCTTCCTGGAGGCCAGCTACGATCACCACCGGCCATTCCCGTCCGGCTGCGCTCGCGGGAGTCATGATCTCCACGCAAGCCTCCAGCTGTGCCCGCGCGGCAAGGGTGTCCATGGGCAGTTCCTGGTTCAGCAAGTAGTCCAGGAACTGTTCGGGACCTGAACCGGGCAGTTGATCCACGAAGCGTTCGGCTGTATGGAACAGCGCCATCATGGCGTCAAGGTCCCTATCGGCACGTGCACCGGCATTGCCGCCTTCAAGCGCCATTTCTGCCCAGCGGGAAGACAACCCGGTGGCGTGCCACAAAGCCCACAGAACAGATTCCGCGTTGGCACCGGGTTCCGCGGCAGCGGCGGAACCGGCCGCTAGCATGCGGGCGAGCCGACGGGCAGAACTGCCTTCAATGCCCAGCGACGCCAGAGCACCGGGTTGAAGCAGGGCCTCAACCAGCAAAGCGTCACTGGAGCGGCCGCCACCGCCTAGGAGTTCCTCGCGGCGCAGGGACTGGCGCAGCCTGCGCAGTTCGATGGCCGTGGCTCCGCCGATGCGGGAGGTTAGGAGGGAAACGGCAGTTTCAGGCGTCAGCTTTACCGGGTCCAGCACTATGGCAAAGGCCTCCAACAGGGGACGCACCGCGACTTCGTCACGGACGGCCGAGTCTGCCACGGGAACACGTACCGGGATTCCCTGGCCGCTCAAGTAACGCTGCAACTGGGAAATTTGCCCGCCGTTCCGGACGATCACCGCGATGTCGCTGAATTCCCGCGATTCCCGCAGTTGAGCTTCGAGGATGCGCTGTGCAACGTACCGCAACTCGTGGACGGCTGACGGCAGCACATGGCCCTCCACCCGACCATCCCGGGCAGGTGCGGAATGCATGCCTTCCGGATGTTGTGGTTGTTCCATTTGCCTGGCCAACTGGCCACCCGAGCGCTGTGAGATGTGGCCCGCGACCCGGATCCACGCCTCAGCTACCTCAGGCGCGTGCCTGTGGGTAACCGACAGTGGGCGTTCGAGAACCTTTTGTTGTATGCCGCCCAACAGTGTTGGCAGCTCTGACACCAGGTCCGGGCGTGCGCCGCGGAAACCTTGCACGACGGTATCCGGTGAGTAGGTCACCACGACGTCTTTACCTTCGCCGATGTCGGCAAGGAGCTCGAACACGGCAGGATTCGATTCCTGCGCGTCGTCCACGAGGATGAGTTGGAGTCGGTCCCGCTCGGCAGCTAGAAAAGCCGGCGAGTCTTGGAAAATCTGCCGGGCCGTGGTGATGATTCCAGCAGGGTCAAAGGCCTCAGGCATGCGGAGGTCCAGGACGTCCCGGTACTCGCTGTACAGTTCGGCAGCCGCCATCCAATCGGGCCGTCCGCACTCATAGGCCAGTCCGACCAGGTCCTCGGCGGTGCGCCCCGATTCGATAATGCGGTCGAACAACTGCCGGATCTCGTGACGGAAGCCGCGCGTGGGAAGTGCCGCTGCCAGATCCTCCGGCCAAGGCAGCTGGAATCCCGGACGGGAGTGGCCTTCCAGTAACTCCTTGATGATGAGGTCCTGTTCGGGGCCCGACAAAAGCTTCGGTGGCCGCGTCAGCGGCAATATGCCTTCCGCCTTTGCCCGCCGGATAACGTCGAAGGCGTAGGACGCCCAGGTGCGTGCCGGCGTCGTACTGAGACTGCGGTCCAGCCGTCCTGTGAAGGTGTCGCGCAAAGCTGCCGCGGCGTGGCGCCCGGGAGCAAGAACGAGAACCTGCTCCGGGTCCAATCCGTCCTCACTGACGCGTCGGACGGCGGATTCCACCAGCACAGTTGATTTGCCCGTTCCCGGGCCCCCAGGCACGAGGACAGGGCCGCTCCCCTGTGGGAGGGAAACGACCGCACTTTGGTCCGAAGACAAAGCAGGAGCCGCATAGTGAGTCTCACGGGGCGGGAGCAGGCGGAGAGCTGCCGGTGCTTGGCGGGTTTTGGCAGGAGTCGCGGTCACACAGTCATTTCATCATCGGGCACCGACATTTTATGGAGTTGACGCTCCAACTGGTCCGAGATCACATCCAGTTGGTCGAAACCGGAGTCGGTAGGCGCCCATCGGGCCGCTGTCAGATCGACACGCCAACGACCTTCGCCCGTCCTCAGGAAGGCCTCATATGCACCATAGAGAGGGGTGGATTCTTCCATGTAATGCCGCAGGGCGGCGACTTCGTGGCCAGGAGGCGCTTCCCCGCTGGCCCGAAGGACGCGCCACCAAGCGACTGAGCTGCCGTAGTGGCTCATCACCGCGCCGACCTGCCGCGGCCCGCCGGCTCCCAAAAGCTCTGCGACGTCGCCGTAGGAGACCGCCGAACCCGACGGAACAAGGTCCACAACGGCCAGAACCGCCGTCACATACTCCATCCGCATGTGTTCAGCGTAACGGCAGGAGTGTCGTGCCCGAATAGTGTCGGACCCAGCCGGTAGCTTGAAGACATGAGCTCCTGGAACACCCTCTCCCGTGCCGCGTTCGACCTCGAGACCACTGGGAAAAACTCACGGTCAGCGCGAATCGTCACTGCTTCCATCACTGTCGTGGATGCCCACGGGGAGCTCATCGCAGAGCACGAGTGGTTGGCAGATCCCGGGGTTGAAATCCCGCTCGAAGCCAGCGAAGTGCACGGCGTCACCACAGAGAAAGCCCGTGCAGAAGGCCGTCCGGCCGCAGAGGTAACACGCGAGGTGGCCGCGGTACTCCAAGGATTATTCGACGACGGCACTCCCGTCATTGCTTTCAACGCCAGCTACGATTTCACCGTGTTGGCGGCCGAGTCCGCCCGCTACGGCGTTCCCCAACTCAGCCGCTTCCCCGTGCTGGATCCCTATGTGATGAACAAGCAGGTGGACCGTTACCGCAAGGGAAAGCGTACGCTGACGGCTTTGTGCGAGGAATACGGCGTTGACTTGACGAACGCGCATACTTCGGCGGCTGACGCTCTCGCCACGCTCCGTGTATTGGATGCCATGGCCGGCAAATTCCCCAAGCTGCAGATGCCTGCGTCCACACTGCACCAGCTGCAAGTAGACTGGGCGGCATCCCAGGCCGCTGATTTCCAGCAGTACTTGCGGCGCAGTAAGCCCACAGCTGTCATCGAGGGCGAATGGCCCGTCCTTCCGCCCGAAGACGCAAGCCGGGGCGGCTTCTAGCCCCTGAGTGCAGCTGACTGCTCCCTATTGCGACACAAGTCACAGCAATTTCAGGAACCTCATTTTCAGGATCGGCTGCCCGCGGATTCCACGCGAGCCCCTGCCATCGGAATAGTCCGGCGCCGGACGGTCTGTTAATGGGAACATCGTTCGGCTAAATCGAGTGTCAGCAACCGTTTCTTCGATTCACCGTGGGCTAGCGGGCTGGTGACATAATTAAGTTTGGCGGGTTGAAGTCTGCTAGAGCAGCCAAACCTTCGTACTGCTGCCGCATTCCCCGCCCACCGCGAAACGTCTCCGTGACCCGATGAAAGTGATTTCTTCATGAAATTCAAAGCCCCTAAGTGGCTGTCTGTTGCCCCCGTGGCTGCAGCCCTGGTGATTTCCCTGGCAGCATGCGGCGGAGGAACCTCCGAGCCCAGCGGCTCTCCCACCGACGCCCTCGCCGGTAGCGACCAGAAGTCGCTGGACACGTTCACCACCGCCGACGTTACGGCGCTGGACAAGATCGACAAGTCCCAGCTGGGCCTCATCACCGACGGCACCCTGCGCGTGGGCACCCTCTCCGACGCCCCGCCGAACATCTTCATTGATCCTTCCGGCAACTTCACCGGCTACGACAATGAACTCCTGCGCGCCATTGGCGACAAACTGGGGCTCAAGGTCGAGTTTGCCTCCACTGACTTCTCAGCGCTCCTGTCCCAGGTGGGCAACAAGCAGTTCGACGTCGGATCCTCCTCGATCTCCACCACGGACGCCCGTCGCGAGACGGTCGGTTTCACCAATGGCTACGACTTCGGCTACATGGCAATCGTGACCAAGAGCGACTCCAAGGTCACCGGCTTCGCGGACGTCAAGGAAGGCCTGCGCATCGGCGTTGTCCAGGGCACCGTCCAGGATGACTACATGACCAACACCCTGAAGATCGAGCCGGTCCGTTTCCCTGACTACAACACCGTTTACGGCAACGTAAAGAACGGCCAGATCGATGCCTGGGTTGCACCTTCCCAGCAGGCCGAAGGCCAGGTCAAGGACGGCGACAACACCAAGATCGCCGAGAAGGTTGTCAACACCCAGAACTTCACCGCTTACGCAGTGAACAAAGACAACCAGCCGCTGATTGATGCCCTGAACTCCGGTCTGGACGCAGTCATCGCTGACGGAACCTGGGCCAAGCTCACAGCCGAGTGGTACAAGGACCGTCCGACTGCCGCCGAGCAGACCCCCCAGGGCTGGAAGCCGGGCAGCAAGGCCGTCCAGCTCCCCGCCAAGTAACCAAGGCGTTCCATGGATATCCTCAATCAATTAGCCAACACCTTCTTTGACTGGAAGGCGATGGGCGAAGTCATCCCCAAGATGTTCGCCGTCGGTCTGCCCAACACCATCGTCCTGGCTGTCGTCTCGGGCGTCATCGGGACCGCGCTCGGGATGTTGCTCGCCCTGATGGGGATCTCCCGGAACGCGGCAGCACGGTGGGTAGCCCGCATCTACACGGACATTCTCCGCGGGCTCCCTCCAGTGCTGACTATCCTGGTCATCGGGTTTGGCTTCGGCCCGATCATTCGTGAACTAACCGGCTCAACCAGCCCGTACCCCATGGCCATCGCGGCGTTGTCCTTGATGTCCGGCGCGTACATCGGGGAGATCTTCCGTTCCGGCATCCAAAGCGTGGACAAGGGCCAGCTCGAAGCGACCCGTGCGCTCGGGTTCAGCTACGGCTCGTCCATGCGCCTGGTGGTAGTGCCTCAAGGCATCCGCCGCGTTCTTCCGGCCTTGGTCAACCAGTTCATCGCGCTGATCAAGGAATCCTCGCTGGTGTTCATGCTCGGCCTTCTGGCGACGGAGCGTGAGATCTTCCAGATCGGCAAGGACGCAGCTGCCAACAGCGGCAACCTGTCCCCTTACGTGGCGGCAGCCATCTTCTACCTGGCGCTGACCATCCCGCTCACGCACTTCGTGAACTTTATTGACGCCCGCATGCGCGCTGGTCGCCCCGAGAAGAAGGAACCGGACGAGGCAGCAGCCCTCGTAGGAAAGGGAGCCCAGGCATGAGTGAATTCGCATCAGGCACGTTGACGGCGAAAAACATCCACCTGTCGTTCGGCAGCAACCATGTGTTGCGGGGCATCGATCTTCACGTCGAGAAGGGCACCACGGCCTCCGTGATCGGCCCGTCCGGCTCAGGGAAGTCAACGCTGCTCCGTGTCATGAACCGGCTTATCGAGCCGGATCAAGGCGACATCCTGCTGGATGGACGTTCGGTCCTCAAGGACAACCCGGACGAACTGCGTCGCCGCATTGGCATGGTCTTCCAGCAGTTCAACCTCTTTCCGCACAAGACGGTGGCTGAGAACATCTCGCTGGCGCTGCGCAAACTCCGTGGCATGTCCAAGGAGCAGGCGCGAGACGAGGCCCTGGCCCAGCTGGATCTGGTCGGTTTGAAGCATAAGGCCGATTCCCGTCCGGCCAACCTCTCAGGCGGACAGCAGCAGCGTGTAGCGATTGCACGTGCGCTGGCCATGAAGCCTGAGGTGATGTTCTTTGACGAAGCCACCTCCGCGCTGGACCCGGAACTCGTCAAGGGTGTTCTTGCGCTCATGACGGACCTGGCTCAGGGAGGGATGACCATGGTGGTGGTAACCCACGAAATGGGCTTCTCCCGCAACGTCTCGGACATCGTGACCTTCATGGACGCTGGCGTGGTTGTTGAATCCGGGCCTCCGGAACAGCTGTTCACCAACCCGCAAACAGAACGCCTTCAGGGTTTCCTTTCGGACGTCCTCTAATAACCTCTCAGCAGGATTACACCCGTTACAAAGAACCCCGCCTTCCAAACGAAGGCGGGGTTCTTTGCTGTTCTCAAAGCCCTGGAGCCGCTACTGACCGGCCTTGACCCGGAGCACCGTAAGCGCCGCGGCGTCCACCTTGGCCCGGAACGCAGGATCTGCCGTGGCTTTCTGCACCACAGCCTGGTGCATCGCTGGAATGCTCGCGGGATCAGCACATACCAGCATGGTTCCGCCTGCGCCGAAGAAATTCAGTGCACGCTCGGCATCGGACCATGCTTCCAGCTGGGCCGCACTGCAGAGGTCATCCGATAGGACGATCCCCTTGAAGCCTGCGTCAGCACGCAGCATCGTATCCATCACCGTGGATGAGAACGGTGCAATGTTGGCGGCGTCGATCTTGTCGTAGTAAGCATTCGAAACCATGACCCACTGGGTGCCCGATTTGATGGCAGCATGGAACGGCTCCAATGCGGGATCGTTCTGTGTGGTTGTCGTGTCACGGACATCGCTGGTGACGTCCGTGTTGGGAACAACCCTGCCAAGCCCTGGGAAATGCTTCACCACCGGGGCCACGCCGGCGTCCTTCATGCCATCGGCAAAGGCATTGCCCAGCAGCGAGACGTTGGCTGGATCATAGCCGTACTCCCGCTGAAAATGGCCGATGGGGGCATTGGACGGTGCAAACTGAGGGCTGGTCACTGTATCCAAGACTGGCGCGAGGTTAACGTTGACGCCAACGCTGCTAAGTTCCTTCCCCCACGTTGCAGCATCCGCGCGGAGTTTGGCCGCCCCTGAGGACGCTTGGACCAGGGCCGTGGGGATGGCGGAGAACCCCGGACCGGAGAGGACCTGGACGTATCCGCCCTCTTGGTCGGTGGCCACGAAAAGGGGCACTCCGCCGGTGGTTGCGGCAGAGACCGTGCCTGTCAACGAAGACACAAGGGACGCCGTGGGGGCGGTTCCGGCCTTGCTGCGTCCGCTGAGGTAAACGTTCCCGGCGTGATATCTGGTCAACGCTTCCATGGTTCCCGGTTCGGCGCCGCTGGCTTTGGCTGCCACCATGAACAGTTGTCCCACCCGCTGCTCAAGGCTGAGTGCGGCGAGCTGCTGCTCCGCAGTTGACGGCGCGCTGGGCGCCGGCGCAGGCAAAACGGACGGGGGCGGGGAAGGAACCGCGGACTGGGTAGCTGACGCCGGCGGCGTTGTCGGAGCGGGCGTCGCGGAAGGCGAAGAAGCAGCCGCCGACGGCGTTCCCTCCCTCGGGCCTTGGCCGGAACTTTGTGTGCCACTGGAACAGCCGGCGGCCACGACCAGCAGCACTCCGGCGGTGGTGATGCTGACACTCAATGATGCAATGGATGGGGACTTGCGCATGGTAAACCGTGAATTCGTTGGGGGTGGGTTTCCACCTACGAGCCTACCCCGGGACAGGCAACGATGCCCCGGCCAGCAGCTTCAAGCAACTGCCCGGGGCATCACCAAATAACTAGGCCGTAGCGCCCGCTGCAGCTTTCGCTGCTGCCGGAAGGGCGTCGATAATCCGGTTCATCGCGGCGTCGTCATGGGCAGCGGAGAGGAACCAGGCTTCGAAGACAGACGGCGGGAGGTAAACGCCGGAGTCCAGCATGGAGTGGAAGAACGGGGCGTATCGGAAGCTTTCCTGGCGCTGGGCGTCGTCGTAGTTGTGCACGCCGCGGGCAGAGGTACCAAACGCAAGCGAGAAGAGGTTGCCCGCCCGCTGGATTGAGTGGTCCACACCGGCCTTATCAAGGGCCGAGGAGAGGGCGGCAGAGAGCTCCAGAGAACGGGCATCAACGTAGGCGTAGACCTCAGGGGTTGCATTCGTCAGCGTGGCCACACCTGCGGCCATGGCCACAGGGTTTCCGGATAACGTACCGGCCTGGTAAACCGGGCCTACGGGAGCGAGGTAGTCCATGACGTCGGCGCGGCCGCCGAGTGCCGCCGTCGGCATTCCGCCGCCGATGACCTTGCCGAAGGTGAGCAGGTCCGGAGCCCAGCCTTCCTGGCGGCCGGTCAATCCCCAATAGCCGG
Source organism: Paenarthrobacter sp. (assembly GCA_031179305.1). GTDB lineage: Bacteria > Actinomycetota > Actinomycetes > Actinomycetales > Micrococcaceae > Arthrobacter. Next base: position 278,659 of record JAPSHX010000002.1, read on the forward strand.
CGTAGCCAGTGCGGAAGCCGGTTAGGACTTCGTCGAGGATGAGGAGCGCACCGTGTTCCTTCGTGATACGGGATAGGCCCGCGTTGAAGCCCTCGCCCGGGGTGACGACGCCCATGTTCGCGGGAGCCGCTTCCGTGATGACGGCAGCGATGTTTTGGCCGTGGGCAGCGAAGGCAGCCTCGACGGCAGCGAGATCGTTGTAAGGCAGAACCAGGGTCTCAGCTGCGGTGGCCTCTGTGACACCGGCAGAGCCGGGCAGTGCCAACGTGGCGACGCCGGATCCAGCGGCCGCCAGCAGTCCGTCCAGGTGCCCGTGGTAGCAACCGGCGAACTTGATGATCAGGTTGCGGCCCGTGAAACCGCGGGCCAGGCGAACGGCCGTCATGGTGGCTTCGGTTCCGGTGGACACCATCCGCAGGCGTTCGACGGCGGACACCCGGTCCTTGACGATCGCGGCAAGGTTGGCTTCATCCGGCGTGGAGGCTCCGAAGGAAAGGCCGCGGTCCACAGCTGCGTGAACGGCGTCAAGCACGGCGGGGTGGGCGTGGCCCAGCAGCGCCGGCCCCCAAGAACAGACAAGGTCTACGTATTCCTTACCGTCGGCGTCCGTCAGGTAGGCGCCCTTGGCGGACACCATGAACATCGGAGTGCCGCCCACCGACCCGAAGGCCCGCACCGGCGAATTCACGCCGCCGGGCATCAGGGACCGGGCGCGGTCGAACAGTTGATCGGACACGGGGGTGTTTGACGTCATGGTTCCTATTCTTTCAGTGATTCAGGGAGCGGCATGGCCGCCACCTGGGATGCTGTGGCCAACAGCTCAGCAACCCGCGGGGCTACCTCGGTGCCGTAAAGCTCGATGCAGCGCATCATGGATTGATGCGGCAATGTTCCATTGCTGTATTTGAGGTCGAAGCGGTCCACGCCAAGGTTCCGCTTGAGCAGGACGATTTTCTGCGCCACGGTTTCCGGGGAGCCAACGTAGAGGGCACCCTCAGGGCCGCACATGGCATCAAACTCCCCACGGTTGCCTGGGCCCCAGCCACGCTCGGAACCGATCCTGTTACGCTGCTCCAGCCAATGCGGGAAGAGTTCCTCGCGGGCGGCCTCGTCCGTGTCAGCGATGAAACCGGGTGAGTGCGTTGCGATCTGACGCATCGGATGGCCGTACTTGGCCATCGCCTCACGGTACAGGTTGACCAGCGGTGCGAAGCGGCGGGGCTCTCCCCCGATAATGGCGAAAATAATGGGGTAGCCATACTCGGCACAGCGCAAAACAGACTCAGGTGTTCCACCAACACCAATCCAAGCCGGCAGCAGGTGGTGCTGCAGTTTCGGGTACACCTGCAGCCCATTGACGTTGGGCCGTGTGCGCCCCTCCCAATGGACCGGTTTTTGTGCCCGAACCTTATCGAACAGCTCCAGTTTTTCCTCGAACAAGACTTCGTAGTCCGCCAGATCCAAGCCAAACAGCGGGAACGACTCCACGAACGAACCCCTGCCAAGCATTACCTCTGCCCTGCCGTTGGACAACGCATCCACTGTGGCGAAACGCTGGAAGACCCGGATCGGATCATCGGAGCTGAGCACGGTAACGGCTGACCCCAAGCGAATCCGTGAGGTCACTGCGGCTGCCGCTGCAAGGAAGACTTCGGGCGCGGACACAGCGAAATCGCGGCGGTGGTGTTCGCCCACACCGAACGCATGGATTCCGACGGCGTCAGCCAGCTTTGCTTCCTGGAGCAGTTCACGCAGGACGCGCGCATGTTCCTTCGGGTTCCCATCGGCATCCACACCGGCGTCGCCAAAAGTGTTCAGGCCGAGCAGGATCTTGTTGGCCCCCACCGGAGCGGTGGGGTCGGAGGAAACGGATGTCATCAGGACTCCTTCAGCCAGCCTGCCAGTTCGGAGGCCCAGTAGGTCAGGACGGTGTCGGCCCCGGCACGCTTGATGCCGAGGACAGACTCTGTGATGGCACCGCGCCTGTCAATCCAGCCGTTGGCCGCGGCCGCTTCGATCATGGCGTATTCACCCGAGATTTGGTAGGCCGACACCGGCACCGGGCTCATTGCAGCGACGTCGGCCAGGATGTCCAGGTAACTCATGGCAGGCTTGACCATAACCATGTCAGCGCCTTCTTCAAGGTCCAGCTCAACTTCCAGGACGGCCTCCCGACGGTTGGCCGCATCCATTTGGTATGTCCGGCGATCACCCTTGAGCTGGGAATCCACGGCCTCACGGAACGGGCCGTAGAACGCTGATGCGTACTTGGCAGCATAGGCAAGAATGGCCGTGTTCTTGTGTCCGGATTCCTCCAGGGCTTGGCGGATGACCGCAATCTGGCCGTCCATCATTCCCGAGGGGCCCAGCATGTGGGCTCCGGCATCGGCCTGGGCGACTGCCATCCGGCCATAGATCTCCAGCGTGGCGTCGTTGTCCACATAGCCATCGGCATCAAGGACGCCGCAGTGGCCGTGGTCCGTGAATTCGTCGAGGCAAACGTCGCCCATGATCACCAAGTCATCGCCGACCTCGGCCTTGACGTCACGAATGGCCTTGTTCAGGACGCCTTCAGGGTCCAGCGAGGCGGTGCCTTGCGCGTCACGTACCGCGGGCACGCCGAACAGCATGATGCCGCCGACGCCCAACTCCACGGCTTCCGCGGCCGCCCGCTTCAGGGACTCGGTGGTGTGCTGGACGACCCCCGGCATGGAACTGATGGGGCTCGGCTCGGTAAGTCCCTCCCGGATGAACGCTGGAAGGATCAGGTCCGCGGGCGCCAGACGGGTCTCGGCGGTGAGCCTGCGCATGGCGGGAGTTGCGCGCAAGCGGCGGGGACGATGGTTCGGAAAGCTCATTGCGGGTTCCCTTCGTTGGCGAAAATAGACTGCAGGGCGGCCACAATGCCGTCCGGGGTTGGTTCTTTGGCTGTGACTGCAACGGCGAGGCCGATCCGCGAGGCCTCTGCCGCCGTCGGACGCCCGATGGCGACTAAGCGGCAGGTGCCCAATGCAGGAAATAATTGGGCGATGCGACGCGCGGCACTGGGAGAAGCAGCCACGATTGCGTCCAGAGTTCCAGCATCGAGTGCGGTGCGTGCCTCTTCAGGGCTGAGCGTTGCCGGAACGTCTGGTGCGGAAAGCACGACGCCGGATTGAAGTTCCGCTGTCAGGCGGAGTTCCGCACGGGCAGGGTAATCAACCGTGTGGTAGGCGACAACGGAGGTCACGTCCGCACCGCTGGTGGCCAGGCCTTCCCGGAGGACTGGCGAGGCGATGTCAGCTTGGGGCAGGAAAACCCGTCCACTGCTCGCTTCCCACACAGCGAGCAAACCCTCGGCCGACTGGACTTGCGCAGGCGCCAAGGCGACGGTGAGGCCAACGGATTCAAGGACTTGGCGGGAGGAGGAGCCGACCGTGGCCACCTTCGTATCGGCTGGGACAAGGTCCGCGAGGGCGACGCCGCGCTGAGCAGCTTTCTCCAACAAAACCTGCACGGTAGTGATGCTGCTGATCACCATCCAGTCGAAGTCGCCGGCTACCAAACGGTCCAAGGCAGCGTCAAGGGGAGCCTGATCCCCCGCCTTCTCAAAATCGATGAGCGGGAGCACCAGAGGCTCCGCTCCCAAACCGCTCAAAAGCGATGCCAGCGGGCGCGCACGGTCGGCGGTCCTGGTAATCAGGACGCGCCGACCGGTCAACCCGTTCAATTCATGCGTCTCAGGACGCCGCAAGGTCCGCGATCTCCGCGGCGCCGGCAGCGAGCAAGAGCTCCGCCACCTCGATGCCGAGCAACGTGGCTCCGACTTCCGTGAGGCCGTCGGTGGCTTTCTTCTCGCGCACAGTCTTGGTGCCATCCACGGCACAGACTACTGCTTCAAGGTGCAGCATGCTGCCCTTGCGGAAGGCGTAGGCACCAACGGGAGCTGCACAACCGGCTTCGAGCCTGGCCAGGACTGCACGCTCGGCTGTGACGGCGAGGCGGGTGTCGTCGTCGTTCAGTGCCGCGAGGGCCTGTGCGAGCACGCCGTTTGACCCTTCGGTGGAACCCGCTGTACTCGGGGCGTCGTTGGTCCGGCATTCGATGGCCAACGCTCCCTGTCCGGGCGCGGGAAGCATGACGTCGGATTCGAAGAACTCGCTGACAGTGTCCAGGCGGTCCATGCGCTCCAAGCCCGCAGCAGCCAACACCACGGCGTCGAGGTCACAGGACTTGCCCGGAACAACTTCTTCGGTGAGGTTTCCGGGCAATCCCGGGACACGACCGAGGCGCGTGTCCACGTTCCCTCGGATATCGAGAACCTCGATATCCGGACGTGCAGCCCGAAGCTGAGCGGCACGCCGTGGCGAGCCTGTGCCTACTTTGGCACCGCCCGGCAGCTCGGCAAGAGTCATACCGTCGCGTGCACAGAGAACGTCACGGACATCCACCCGCTTGGGAGTTGCTGCGATGCTCAGGCCAAGTGCGGCTCCCGTGGGCAGGTCCTTCAGGGAGTGCACGGCTACATCACAGGTATCAGCGAGAAGGGCATCACGCAGGGCAGCAACGAACACGCCTGTGCCGCCCATCTGGGAAAGGGATCCGGTTTTGACGTCGCCCTCGGTCTTGATGTGCACGAGCTCTACGGGGAAGCCGCCGACGGCAGCCAACTGGTCCGCAGTTTGCTGCGTCTGCGTCAGGGCAAGTTTGCTCGCCCTGGTGCCGATGCGAACAGTCACTTGGCAGCCTCCGGAGCCGGGTAGGCGTCGTGGCCGATACCGATTCCGGCGCCAACTTCGGAGATGACGGGTTTTGCCCCGCGGAAGTTCTCGCAGCAGTTGGGACGGCAGACGTCGTACCAAGGGCCCAGATCGGTGACGTGGGGACGTTCGGCGATGTTGTTGTCCACTGTGCGTTCGCAGATCAGGTCCACCAGGCCGGACACGAAAGCCGCGTGCGTACCCGGTGTGGGCACACGAGTGGCCTCGATGTCCAGGTTCTTGCAGGTTTCCAGTGCCTCGGTGTCCAGATCCCAGGCAACTTCCATATGGTCGCTGACAAAGCCAAGGGGAACGATGACCACACCGCGGACGCCCTCGGGGGCGATCTCCTCAAGGTGGTCATTGATGTCCGGTTCCAGCCAGGGAATGTGCGGGGCCCCCGAGCGGGACTGGTACACGAGGTCCCAAGCCACATTCGGTGCCACAGCGTCCATGATGGCTTTGGCGTTGGCAAGGTGCTGTGCAGCGTAGGCGGAACCTTCAGCGAATTCGCGCGGCTCGTCCTCAGACCTGCCCGCGGCTTCTGCATCCCGGGTCGGAATGGAATGGGTGGCGAACAGCACTCGAATCTTCGAATCCGGGTCGCCTTCGCCTGCCGCGGCCAGCTTCCCACGGATCTCCTCCAAGCCGGCGGCAGTTCCCTCGAGGAACGGCTGGACTACGCCGGGGTGGTCGAAGTATTGGCGGATCTTGTCCACCTCAAGCTTGCCGTCCAAACCGGTTTCAGTCAGCGCAATACCAATGTCTTCACGGTACTGGCGGCAGCTGGAGTAACAGGAGTAAATGCTGGTGGTGAGCATCAGTATCCGGCGGTGACCGGCGTCGTAGGCGTCCTGGAGGACCGGCGCGATGTACGGGTCCCAGTTCCGGTTTCCCCAGAGGACCGGCAATTCGATGCCGCGCTGTTCCAGTTCAGCCTCGATCGCAGCCTTCAGCTCACGGTTCTGCTGGTTGATGGGGCTGATCCCACCAAAAGCCCGGTAGTGGTGCGAGACCTCTTCGAGGCGCTCATCCGGGATACCGCGACCACGGGTGACGTTGCGCAGGAAGGGAATGACGTCATCCTGGCCTTCAGGACCACCAAAGGATGCGAGCAACACGGCGTCGTACCGCTTGGGTTCCTGCCGTCCACGCTCAGTCACCGCGTTCGGGGCTGTGGAGATAACGGGCTGGGTCATGCCAGGACCTCGGCAATCTCGGCAGCCGTGACGCGGCGGCCGGTGTAGAAGGGGATTTCTTCTCGAACGTGGTGGCGCGCCTCGGTGGACCGCAGGTGACGCATCAGGTCCACGAGGTCCACCAGTTCAGGTGCTTCGAGGCCGAGGATCCATTCCCAGTCGCCCAGGGCAAAAGAGGAGACAGTGTTGGAAATGACCTGCGGGAATTCGCGTCCGAGCAGGCCGTGGTCGCGGAGCATCTTGCCACGCTCGTCCGTGGGCAACAGGTACCACTCGTAGGAACGCACAAACGGGTAGACGCAGAGCCAGGTGCTGGGCTCGACGCCACGGGCGTAGGCGGGCACGTGGCTCTTGGAGAACTCAGCTTCGCGGTGCACGCCCATGGCGGACCAGACGATGTCCGTTCCTGCGAAGAGCTTGCTGCGGCGGATGGACCGAACAGCTGCCTGCAGGTCCTCCGGCTTGGGCCCATGGAGCCACACCATGATGTCAGCGTCCGAGCGCATGGCCGAGACGTCGTAGCTGCCCCGGAGGATCACGCCGCCCTCCGCGAGCTTCTCAGCAAGGGCTTCGAATTCCTGCGCAGCATCGCCGCTGCGCAGGACGTCGGCCGAGCGCTTGAAGACCGTCCACAGCGTGTAGAACTGTTCTTCGGTTTCAGCAGTTTTAGTGACAGATTCGGCAGAAGTGTGGCTCATGGTTCAAGTTTGCCCCGCGCCAGCCCCTAAGTCGAAACGGATCAGTTCTACAAACCGTAGAAGTGATGCAAATCACAAATCTGACAGTCAGTCGGCCCGTACGGCGGCGAGTTGCGCGCGCGTGTCAGCCACAACTGCGGCAAGGCCGTTTCCGGCCAACCAGCCGCCCACCACGCTAAGTCCGTCCGCTGCGGCACACACCTGGCGGACTTGCGCCACGCGCTGTTTATGACCGACGGCGGCGAACGGTAAGGCGCCCGCCCACCGCACCACATCCCAGTCAACGATGTCCGCCCGCGAAATGGGAACTGTCAGCAGTGTGGAAGCATCCTCCAACGCCGCCGCCAGCAGAGATTCGTCATCGAGGACAACATCCCCGCCCCCGCCAGCTTCTTCACGCCGGCCGTAGGAAAGGCGCAAAACGTGGGTGCCGGGACCAGCTTCGTCGGCCAGCCAATCCCACTTGGCAGTGGCATGAGTCAGCGCCTTCGCCTTAATCCCCGGGGTTTCAGGCGCCACCAGGATCCCCGTCCCCCGCGGCCTGCCATCGAGCTGGGGCAAGTCCACCACCATCGTCACAAGACTCACCAGCGGACCGGGAGCCGGGCGGAGGCTGGACAGCTCAGGCAAGGACTTCTCCAGCAGCCCGACAGCGGCCGGGCCGTCGAGCGCGACCACCAGCCTGTCGGCGTCGTACGCGGCGTTCCCGGTGGTAACCCGCCAGCCATCCTGCGTCTTCACGACGTCGTCGGCGTGTTGACCCAAGCGCAGCTCGACTCCCCGTTCCCGGAGGTCCGCTACGAGCGCTTCAACGAGAGTGTGCATTCCACCCTTCAAACCCGCGACGGCGGAACCCGCCTTGGTCGGACCGGACGCGCCGCCGGAAGCGGACGCTGAACCTCTGCCGGCTATGCGTTGAGCCGCAACAGCGGCAGCGAGGGAGCCCTGGGCGCGAATGCCCGCGCGCAGCCCTGGGGCCACCATGTCAACATCCAAGAGGGCGGGGGCGGCCGAGTGAACGCCACCGACTACGGGTGAAACAAGTCGTTCAAGAACTTTTTTACCCATCCGGGTACGAACCAAGGAAGAGACGCTGGTGACCTCCGAAGACGTTCCAAGAGAGGCCGGGAGCCAGCGGTCCAAGGAGGCCCTGATAGCTCCTGTGAAGCCCAATGATCGCCGCACTTCGGGGTCCCAGGGGTTCGCCGGAATCCCAAGTACTCCCGTCTTTGGGAGCTCTTGCGGGCCGCTCGGCAGCTGCACCCAAGCACCGCCGGGGTGCGGGGCTACGATCCTGTCCGCCAGTCCAAGCTCACGCGCCAAGTCGGCTACAGCTGTTGAGCGGGTGGCGAACGATTCCGCCCCGCTGTCCAGGTGCAGCCCGGCAACAACGTGACTTCCCACGCAGCCGCCCCAGGCCTGGTTGGCCTCAAGGACGGTTACCGCAGAACCGGCCACGGCCAGTTCCCGTGCGGCGATCAGGCCCGAGATGCCACCGCCCACTACGACGGCGGCTGGTCCTGCTGCTGCTTTGGGCGTTGCGTGTCCCCCGCGCATTGTTCCTACTCCGCGGGGATGGAGTGAATGAGCTCCACGACGCGCGTCAGGACTGTGGGGTCCGTTTCGGGGGGAACTCCGTGACCGAGGTTCAGCACGTGGCCCGGTGCGTGGGAACCGGCGGCAATTACTTCGCGGACGTGGGCTTCAAGGACCTCCCACGGGGCAGACAGAAGAGCGGGGTCGATGTTGCCCTGAAGCGGCACAGTGCCACCGAGCCGCCGGTTGGCCTCGTCCAAGGGCAGCCGGTAGTCCACGCCCACGACGTCCACTCCGACGTCGCGCATGGCAACCAGCAGCTCGGAAGTGCCTGTGCCGAAGTGGATCAGCGGTGCCCCGAGTCCACGGGCGTGGTCAAGCGCGCGTGTGGATGCCGGCGCCACGTACTTGGTGTAGTCAGACAGGCCCAGGGATCCGGCCCAGGAGTCAAAGAGCTGCGCTGCCGAAGCTCCTGCCTCAAGCTGGGCCTGAAGGAACATGCCGGAGGTATCGGCAGCCCAGTTGGCCAGCGCGGCCCAGGTCTCGGGCTCCGCATGCATCATGGTCCGCGGGCCGAGGTGGTCACGCGAGGGCTTCCCTTCAACCATGTAGGCGGCGAGTGTGAATGGCGCACCGGCAAAGCCGATGAGCGGGGTCTTGCCCAATTCGGCAACCGTCAGGCGGACCGCTTCACGAATGGGCTCCAGGGCTTCCCACGTCAGCGTGGGCAGGGCAGCAACGTCAGCTGCTGTCCGGACCGGCTTATCCAGGACAGGTCCCACGCCTGGAACGATGTCCACACCGACACCCGCCAGCTTCAGCGGAATGACGATGTCAGAGAAGAAGATGGCGGCGTCCACATCGTGGCGGCGAACAGGTTGGAGGGTGATCTCGGCGGCGAGTTCCGGGCGGAGGCAAGAGTCCAGCATGGCCACGCCCTCGCGCACCTTCAGGTACTCCGGAAGGGAACGGCCAGCCTGGCGCATGAACCATACCGGCCTGCGCGAAGGGGCGCCGCCGCGGTATGCCGTAATAAGCGGCGAGTCCGAGGTGCGACCGTCCTTCAGCGGGTGGTTGGCGTCGAGGGTTCCCGCCGGGGCGTTGGAGGCCGTACTGTTGGATGCTGCCGCGCTTGAAGTCATGCCTTCGATTGTGCCGAAAATCCGAGGCAAAAGATAACGACAAGCTGTCACGTCGCGCCCCGCCCGGGCCGTTGTGGCCGGGATCACTCGCCTGCGTGTGGATCACCACGGCGCCACATTGTTCTACCGGGCTACGAAAAAGCTATGATTGGGGTGCTGTGGTTCTTTTCTCATTGGTGGCTACACACGCCGACATCGACCTCGAAACCGTCGCTCAGTTGAGCAACGGTTCCTCTGAGCTTGCCTCGGCAGCCCTGACAGACTCCTCTGTGGTTTCCGGAGCCGTGGTCCTGGCCACGTGCAACCGCTACGAGGTTTACGGCGAAACTGCCAACGGCGCTGACCTTGAGGCAGCCCGTTCCGCCCTCGTTTCACAGATCAGCGAACTCAGCGGCCTCAATGAACAACTCGTCTCCCGCTCCTTTGCGACACATACCGGCCCGGACGTTACCCGGCACCTCTTCGCCGTGAGCGCCGGACTGGATTCAGCCGTAGTGGGTGAGCGTGAAATTGCAGGCCAGGTTCGACGGGCACTGATCACCGCCCAGCAGGAAGGCACCGCCAGCTCCGGCCTCGTGCGCCTCTTCCAGGCAGCATCCAAGACCGCCAAGGATGTTGGTGCGCAAACCGCCCTCGGATCGCGTGGGCTTTCCATCGTGTCTGTCGCCTTGGACCTGGCCACCGACCTCGCCGAGAACGACGATTGGTCCACCAAGAAAGTGGTTGTCTTCGGAACCGGGGCCTACGCCGGCGCTACCATGTCACTCCTCCGTGAGCGCGGCTGCACGGATGTTTCCGTTTATTCTTCTTCCGGCCGCGCCGAAGGCTTCGTGGCGACCCGCGGCGGAACAGCACTCGACGCCGACACTCTTCCCGCTGCTGTTGCCGCAGCAGACGTCATGATCGGCTGCAGCGGTTCCGACAACCGGGTGGAGGCCGCAGACCTTGCCCGGGTCCGGGCAAATTCGGGCAAGCCCTTGATCGCGATTGACCTCGCCCTCACCCATGATTTCGACCCCGCAGTGGGCGAACTCGACGGCGTTGAACTCCTGACGCTTGAATCCGTCCGGCTCGCTGCACCCCAGGAACAAGCAGAGTCACTCTCGCAGGCCAGCGCAATCGTCAACGGCGCTGCCACCTCATTCGAGTCCGAACGCGAAGCCCGCTCCGTGGACACCGCCATCGTGGCGCTCCGCCGCCACACCATGAACGTCCTTGACGCGGAAATGGAAAAAGTCCGCGCCCGTCACGGTTGTACTGCTGCTGCCGAAGAGGTGGAGTTCGCCCTACGCCGGATGGTCAAGCAGCTCCTGCACATCCCCACCGTCCGGGCGCGTGAACTGGCAGCCAACGGCCAGCAGGACGACTACGTTGCCGCACTCGAGGCCCTCTACGGTATCCAAGTGGAACAGCCCCGGCCTGTTGCCCCTGCCGCCGAGTGCCCGGTGGATCACGAGCAACTCCGCTCCGAAAGCGCCTGACCGCCCTAGTTGGGCGGCCCACCGCCGGCTTGGCCGTACTAGCTGCGCACCCACCTATGCCTAGTAGACGGGCTTCTGCGGCTCCACATCACGCACCCAGGCGAGAATACCGCCGTCGAGATGGCTGACGCGGGTATAACCCGCCTTTTGTGCCGCTTCCAAGACTGTGGCCGAGCGCGTCCCGGCCTTGCAGTGGAACACTATGTCCTTGTCCTGCGGCAGCTCTACCCACGCCTCGCCGGAGAGAATACGGCCTTGCGGAATGAGGCGGGAGCCATCGATGCTCACAATGCTGTGCTCGCCGGACTCACGGACATCCACGAGTTCAAAGTCCCGATCCCCGAGCTCCCGCTCGGCAAGCATTCCTGCGAGGTCCCTGGCGGTAACAGTGTGCGCCTGGTCCGCGGCCGCCGGTGGCGTCACGCCGCAGAAGGCTTCGTAGTCAGTCAGTTCCGTGATGGGTTCGGCCTCCGGATCCTTGGAGACCCTAATCTCGCGCCAGCTGCCACCAAGAGCGTCAAAGAGCGCCACACGGCCGAGCAATGAACGCCCGACGCCGGTGATCAACTTCACGGCCTCAGTGACCATGAGCGATCCAACAGCTGCACACAGCATGCCGAACACCCCGCCCTCGCCACAGGACGGCACAGACCCTGCGGGAGGCGCTTCAGGGTAGAGATCCCTGTAGGTGGGCCCGTGTTCGGCCCAGAAGACGCTCACTTGCCCATCGAAACGGAAAATGGAGCCCCAGACGTAGGGCTTCCCGAGGATGGCAGCGGCGTCATTCACGAGGTACCGCGTGGCAAAGTTGTCGGCCCCGTCCAGGATGAGGTCATATTGCGCAAACAGCTCCAGCGCGTTGGAAGAGTCGAGCCGGACGTCATGTAGGACCACGTTGACCAAAGGATTGAGCTCTGCAATGGCATTGCGCGCAGATTCGATCTTGGGCGTACCCACGTCCTTCACGCCATGGATTACCTGTCGCTGCAGGTTGCTGAGGTCCACCACATCGTCGTCCACAATGCCAAGAGTGCCCACGCCCGCGGCGGCCAAATAGAGCAGGGCAGGAGAACCAAGGCCTCCCGCGCCAATGACGAGGACTCTTGCATTCTTGAGCCTGCGTTGGCCCATGGCGCCAATTTCGGGAATGATGAGGTGCCGGGAGTACCTCTCCACCTCGGCCGGCGTGAGTTCGGCGGCCGGTTCAACGAGGGGCGGCAGGACGGCGGGCGCAGCAGCGGGGGCAGCAACAATTGAGGCCATACCCCAATGTATGCCTGCAGATGCCGCCCGGTCATATTACCCCCCGGTAGAGTAGTCATAACTGCAAAGGAAAGGCGGCAGACTGTGGCTGACGGCACACGGGCAAACGATGGAGCACCGGCCAAGCTGGAACGGGCAGGTACAACGCGTTCCCCACGATTGCCGCGGGACGAGCGCCGCGCACAGTTGCTGAACGCAGCCTTGGAAGTATTCGTCTCCAACGGCTTCCATGGGGCGGCCATGGACGAGATCGCAGAAGCCGCACATGTAAGCAAACCAGTGCTTTACCAGCACTTCCCGTCCAAGCGCGAGCTCTATATGGCTCTTTTGGACAGCCACTTGGCAACCTTGACACAGCTCATGCTCGACGCCTTGAACTCCACCACGGACAACAAGGAACGCGTCAAGGCCGTCATGCGCGCCTATTACAGGTTCATCGCCGACGACGACCAAGCCCACCGCCTGGTATTCGAATCGGACCTCATTAATGACCCCGACGTCAGTTCGCGTTTGGAGACATTCAACAAAACGTTTGCGGACGCCGTGGCCCACGTCATTGCCGAGGACACCAAGCTTCCCCCTCTTGAAGCGCAGCTCCTTGGGCGGGGTTTGGCCGGAATGGCGCAGGTCAGCGCCCGGTATTGGCTTGAAACGGACGGAAACCTGGACCTCGATGTGGCCAGTGATCTGATCTATCGTTTAGCTTGGCGCGGAATCAGTCGATTCCCCAAAGAGTCCTAGGCTACAAATAGAGGACTGACTTAACCCTTGATTGGCTTGGAGGCCTTGCTGTGGAAGTAAAGATCGGCATTCAGAACGTTGGCCGTGAGATCGTGCTCGAATCCGCTTTGGATGCCGACGCGGTTGCCAAGATCGTGGCCGAGGCCGTGACCAAGGGCTCCGAACTTCGCCTAACGGACGAGAAGGGCCGCCAGATCATCGTTCCCGGCAACGTCTTGGGCTATGTGGAGATCGGCGCCGAGGAAGTTCGCCGCGTAGGCTTCGGCGCCCTCTAGCCCAATCCCCGCGTCCCGTCGTCCGCTAAGGAGTTTTCATGCTTTCTCTCGTCGTGGTGGTTTTGGCCACCATTGCCACCGGATTCATCGTGTGGGCCAACGACAAGCGGCACGGCAAATACGGAATTGCACTGCCGGCCGGCGTCTCAGCAGCTGTCGGCACCCTGAGCTGGATCGCGTTCATCAGCGCCGGATTGGGTTACCAGCCGGGCGCAACGTGGATTCCGTGGGTCCTGCCGATGGTGCTCGGGACTGCCGCGGCGGTTGCTGTGGTGCTCTTTCTGGGCCGGAGCCGGACGAAGCACGATACTGTGGCGCTCACCAAGGCCCTGCGGCTCTAACGCTTTAAGCCCGCGAGATGGCAGTTAACACCAATGGTCAAGTAACACCAATGGTCGAGCTTGGGATTGGTGTTACTGCCATCTGGGCGGTTCATGACGCCGGATACCGGTCCGGCTGGGCGGCTGCATGCATCCTTGCGGCCGCTTCGCTGACAGCGGTGGCAGCGGCAACGTCACGTTTCGTCACCTGGCCGCCCGCATCGTGGGATACGTAGCGAACAAAGACCCTGTTGTAGCGCCACTCCAGATCCGGATGATGATTTTGTTCCTCGGCGATCTGTCCAACCGTGGCAATCAACGCAAGCGCGTCCGCCGCCGTCGAGGTTTTATAAACCGTCACCAGACCATCTAAATACTTCCAGTCTGGAAGGGCCCTGAGGGCATCGTTGATGGCTGCTTCGGTCAGTTGGTCTTCCGTGCCTGCCATGACTGCTCCTTCATCAGAGGAACTCTGCCCGGCCCTCCATCGCCGAGGATGCGAGCGCGTGCTCCCGCCGTGGAATCCGGCCCGCCTGCTTGGCCAGCCTACCGGCGATCACAGCGTGTTTGAAGGCCTCGCCCATCTGCACGGGGTTTTGCGCCCGCGTTACGGCGGTGGCAAGCAGGACGGCGTCGCACCCCAGTTCCATGGCGAGGGCAGCATCGGAGGCTGTTCCGATCCCCGCGTCGAGGACCACGGGTACGGAGGCCCGGGACACGATGAGCTCAATGTTGTGCGGGTTCAGGATGCCAAGGCCGGTTCCGATGGGCGATCCCAAGGGCATGACGGCTGTTGCACCCAGATTCTCGAGCCTGAGCGCAAGCACGGGATCGTCATTGGTGTAGGCGAAAACCTTGAAGCCGCGGTTTACAAGTTGTTCGGTTGCATCCACCAATTCCACGGCGTCGGGAAGGAGCGTGTGTTCGTCTGCGATGACTTCCAGCTTCACCCAATCGGTCTCAAGTGCTTCCCTAGCCAGTTCAGCTGTCATCACAGCGTCCTTGGCCGTGAAACAACCGGCAGTATTGGGCAGCACGCGGATGTTATGGTCCACCAAGAGCTGGAACAGCGAGCCTGTTTCGGCGGGCGAATAGCGGCGCATCGCCACTGTGGTGAGCTCCGTCCCCGAAGCGAGGAGCGCTGATCCCAAGCCGTCGAGGCTCGGCGCGCCTCCGGTCCCCATGATGAGGCGGGAACCGAATTCGACGCCGTCGATCACCAGCGCGTCGGTGCGAACGTCAGTGGTGTGGACGTCAACGTTTGCTGTTGTCATGATTAGCCTCCCTGGACTGCTGTTACAAGTTCGAGTTCATCTCCGTCGGCGAGCGCCGTCACGGCCCATTGGCTGCGCGGCACCACCTCGGAATTGCGTGCGACGGCGACTCCCAGCTTGCCGCCGTCGGCCGCCTGTCCGCGAGGGTCCAAGGCGCGACCGGTGACGGCGGTAACGAGGGTACTGACGGACGCGTCATCAGAGACTGCGTGGTCGGTTCCGTTCACTTTAATGTTCATGCTGTTTCCTTGGTAGTGGTTCGTGCTGCTGGCGTGAGTGCTCGGGCAACAGGGGCGTTGCTCGCGAAACGATGGGGCATAAAGGGGACCCATCGGGGGTCCGCCGAGCCACTAACAATGAGTTCTCCGACGATCTTGGCGGCCACGGGAGTCAGGAGGACTCCGTGGCGGAAGAATCCTGTTGCGATCACCAGGCCCTCGACGTCGCCATCGGAAGCACCGACCCGTCCGAGCAGTGGAGCGTTGTCCGGTGTTCCGGGGCGGGCGCGGGCGGTTGCTTCAAGGAGTTCCAGTTCAGCCACTGCGGGGACCAATACTTGGGCGTCCCTCAGCAATTGGTAAACGCCACCGGCTGATACCGCATTGGAAGGCGCTGACAACCCATCTTCGCGTTGCGTGGCTCCAATCACCACAGTTCCGTCGTCCCGGGGGACGATGTAGACAGGCATCCCACGGACCATCCCGCGAATCGTTGATGTGACCAAGGGCCGCAGGTGATCAGGGACGCGAAGCCGGAGGATGTCCCCGTAGACCGGCCTTACCGGAAGTTTGAGGCCATCAGGGAGACCGGTAAGTTGGGACGCCCCCAGCCCGTTGGCTACCACGGTCTCTCCGGCGAGGACGGCGGCTCCTGACTCAAGGTCCACTCCTGCGACCCGCCCGCCTTCCCACAGCAAACCGCGCGCCCGGGAAGCAATGGCGAATCCGTCGTCGACTCCCGGCACCCAGGAACTGTCGCTTGGCGAATGGCTTGCCAGTCCTGCCAAGAGGCATGCCGCCAGTTTCCTCGGATCGACTTGGTGGTCGGCCGGTATGTCGAATGCGCAGGAAATCTGCGGGCTGAGGAGCGGCTCCCGTTGCCTCGCACCCCGCAGGGCGAGAGGTTCGACGCCCAAACCGGCCGCAAGCTGTACCGACCTCAGGTCTGCGAGCGCCCGGCGGTCGGCTGCATCGGCACCCACGGCAAGGGTCGGCGTCGTGCGGTATCCGCTGTCCCCTGCACTTTGATCCAGGCCGTCCACAAAGGAGGGCCATAGCTGGGAAGACTCAAGCATTAAGTCAAGAAGGTCTTCTTCTTGGTAATGGAGTTCGCTGACGGGTGCAAGCATGCCGGCCGCTGCGAAGGAGGCGCCCGAAGCAGGTGCGGGGTCGATCAGCGCAACTGATCGGCCCAATCGCCGGGCTTCGTGGGCGATGCCGAGGCCGATGACGCCGCCACCAATGACTGCAACGTCTGCATGAAGAGGGGTATGGCGGGGATCTGCCATTCGTTTCCTTCCCTACGCCGGTACTAGCCGGATCAGGTCAAGCGGTCGGCGCTGAAGCCCTCTCAGCCGGACAGTCATATGACGAATGTCGCGGCTCCCGCAGTACGTGCCCAGTTTAGAGGAACTACTCTGGTTCCCATGACTCAGCCTGACGCTCTTGCCTCCGCCCGCCTCTACCTGTGCACAGATGCCCGTAAGGAGCAGGGCGATTTTGAGGACTTCGTCGACGCTGCTTTCGAGGGCGGCGTGGACATCATCCAACTCCGCGACAAGACTCTGGAAGCTGCCGAAGAACTGGAGATGTTGGCCGTCCTGCGGAGCGTCGCACAACGGCACGGCCGGCTGTGGGCTGTGAATGACCGGGCCGATGTTGCCAGTATTTCCGGGGCCCCCGTGTTCCACATCGGGCAAAAGGACCTGCCCCTGACGGCCGCCCGGACCCTTCTGCCGAACGTCACCGGCATCGGCCTCTCCACTCACACAACGGAACAAATCGATGCAGCCGTGGCCACCTCCCAAGGGCCCTTGGGACTGGATTATTTTTGTGTGGGCCCGGTGTGGGCAACACCCACCAAACCAGGCCGCGCTGCGGTTGGTTTGGACTTGGTCACATATGCCGCAGAAGCGGTCAAGCGTTCAGACGGCGTGACCCTTCCTTGGTTCGCCATTGGCGGCATCGATCTCAGTAACGTTGAGCAAGTTGTGAAAGCGGGCGCCAGCCGGATCGTGGTGGTCCGTGCCATCACAGCGGCAACGGACCCGACGGCGGCAGCCAAGTCGCTGCTGGAAGCTTTGGATACCGTCTAGGGAAAGGCGGACGTGCGTGCGATCCGCGGGCTAGGCGGTCAGCCCGAGGCCGGTCATCCGGCGGGCGTGCTTATCGGCGAGCTCCGTCGTCAGCGTTTTCACCGCGGCACGCGCGTCCCCGCCGTTTTTCAGTATTGGTCCCAGCAGGGGATGTTCCATGCCGACACGCTGCGCCTGCGTCAACGCTTCTCCCACCAAACGGCGGCCCCACAGCGCTAATCGCGAAGCGAGGCGCGGGTCATCTGCCAAGGCCCGCCTGAGCAGGACGCGAAGGACTTCCGTGGCCTGATCGGGGGAGGCAACGCGCTCAACGAAATGCTGCGTTGTTGGGTCGAGGAACATGGAAACGGCTCTATAGAAATCTGATGACACAGTATCGATGACATAGGCCTTCATCACGGATTCGAACCAGTCCCCCGGCTTGGTGCGCTCGTGGAAGTGATCGAAGGAGCGCTGAAACGGCAGCATGGCCTGTTCCGGATCCAGGCCCATCTCCGACAACCGGTTGTTGAGGACGGCAAAGTTGCCATAGGCCCCTACTGCGATCTTAGCGAGCACGGACCTGTCATGAAGCGTGGGCGCGTGGCGGGAGTCCAGGGATAGCCGCCCAAAGGCGGACAGCTCGCCGTACGCCATGGCTCCGAGCAACTCCGTGGAGAGTTGTCCGGCGTAGGCTGCGGCGTCCGGGGAAGTGCCCATGATCCAAGACTATCGGCCCAATTCGGGCTAACCTGATTTTCGTGTCACATCATCGGATTGCGCCCAACGTCGACGACTCGTCGGACCAGCTTGCTGCGGCCCTTGCTGCTTTGAGGACGGAGCTGGAACTCCCCGGCGAATACCCAGCAGAAGCGGTGGAGGAGGCGCAGGAAGCGGTGGAGGCCCTTGAGTTGCCGGCCCAGGACCTGCGGGACATTCCTTTCGTGACCATCGACCCCGCGACGTCCACCGACCTGGACCAAGCCCTCTTCATTGAACGGACCGGTGCCGGATACAAGGTCCTTTATGCCATCGCCGATGTGCCGTCTTTTGTGGCTCCCGGCGGCGCACTTGATGCCGAAACGCGTCAACGCGGGCAGACGTTCTACGCTCCTGATGGCCGAATCCCACTGCATCCGGAGGTCATCAGTGAGAACGCCGGAAGCCTGCTGGCCGGCCAGGACTGCAGTGCTTTCGTCTGGGATTTCGACCTGGACGCGGAAGCTGAAGTTCTGGCTGTCACCGTTGCCCGCGCGACTGTGCGCAGCAGGGCCAAACTGAGCTACAAGGGCGCGCAACAACAGATCGACGACGGAACAGCCCCACCCGTTCTTCAGCTCCTCAAAGAAGTGGGACTGAAGCGCGTCGAACTGGAACGGCAGCGGGGCGGCGCGAGCCTCAATATGCCGGAACAGGAAATAGTCCAAGCGACCGACGGCGGCGGGTACAGAATCGCGGCGGCGCCCTCCCTGCCGATTGAGGACTGGAACGCGCAGATCTCCCTCATGACAGGCATGGCCGCCGCGCGGATGATGCTCGATGGAAAAGTGGGCATCTTGCGCACCATGCCCGCACCTGATGATCGGTCACTACTCCATTTCAAGCGGCAAACAACTGCCCTCGGCAAACCTTGGGACGGACAAGTCAGCTACGGCGAATACTTGCGGACCTTGGATGCATCCGATCCCAAACAACTTGCCATCCTGCATTCGGCCGGCACGTTGTTCCGCGGTGCCGGCTACACGCCCTTTGACGGTGATGTTCCGGCCAATGTCATCCAAGCAGCTATCGGGGCTCCCTATGCCCACACCACGGCACCTTTGCGGCGCCTCATCGATCGCTTTGTCCTGGTGATCTGCGAAGCCCTCAGCAATAACCACGACATTCCGGCGTGGGCTCGTGAGGCCCTACCGTCGTTGCCCGAGATCATGGCAGCCTCGGATCAGTTGGCCGGACGACTCGAGCGGGCGGCACTGGACACCGTGGAAGCGGCGCTGGTGGCCAACCACATCGGCCAGGAATTCGAGGCTGTGGTTATTTCCGGGTCCAAGCCCTCCAACGGAGCCGCCAGAGGCAACGGAAACGGCAACGGAAACGGCAACGGACCGTTTGGCGTCGTGCAAATCGCAGACCCCGCTGTTACGGCCCGGTGCGACGGAGAAATGGAGTCCGGAACCAAGGTTCGGGTGCGGCTTCTGAAGGCTGATATCGCCAGCCGCGAGATCAGGTTCCAGTTGCTGCCTTGAAGCCGTACATCCGGCGATCCGGGCTTTCCGGCCCTCAGAGGATAGACTGGGGTTGTAGTAATGGATGCCCGGTCGTTGATTCAGTTAATTTTTGAACTCAACAAGCCCGCCCCTACGCGATCTTGAGATGTACCAACTGGTCACCAGTGCCAGTACTTAGATAGCCCGCGATCGGCTTCCACTGGACTTGCTTGCGCGCCCGTTCGTGCTCCGGTACGGCTCCG
Organism: Paenarthrobacter sp.; assembly: GCA_031179305.1. GTDB lineage: Bacteria > Actinomycetota > Actinomycetes > Actinomycetales > Micrococcaceae > Arthrobacter. Next base: position 298,090 of record JAPSHX010000002.1, read on the forward strand.
CCGCCGCCGTTGAGCATGCAGCGCCAATGCCCAAATGAATAAGGAAACTCCCTGTGAGTGAATTGCATACCCACGAAGTCCTGACGGACTCCACCGGAACCGAATCAATCGAGCCCGAGGAAACGATCATCTCTGATGAGGCGCCCCACGAGATCGAAGAAAAGTCGTTCGCTGACTTTAACGTCCGCGCCGACATCGTTGAGTCCCTGGCCGACGCCGGGATAACGCACCCCTTCCCCATCCAGGCCATGACCCTGCCCGTCGCCCTGAGCGGCCACGACATCATTGGCCAGGCCAAGACGGGTACCGGAAAAACTCTGGGCTTCGGCATCCCCGCCCTCCAGCGTGTCGCAGGCCGGGACGATGCCGGCTACGCCAAACTCGCCGTCCCGGGCGCACCGCAGGCCTTGGTCATCGTCCCCACGCGTGAACTCGCCGTCCAGGTTGCCAACGATCTCCAGGCCGCATCACGCAAGCGCAATGCCCGCATCGCCACCATTTATGGAGGCCGCGCTTATGAGCCTCAGATCGATGCCCTGCAGAAGGGTGTCGAAATCGTAGTCGGCACACCTGGCCGCTTGATCGATCTGTACAAGCAGAAGCACCTGAGCCTCAAAAACGTCAAGATGGTCATCCTGGACGAAGCCGACGAAATGCTGGACCTCGGCTTCCTCCCCGACGTCGAGACGCTGATCGCAGGCACCCCCGCCGTGCGGCAGACGCTCCTCTTCTCGGCAACGATGCCCGGCCCCGTCATCGCGATGGCCCGGCGCTACATGACGCAGCCCACCCACATCCGGGCAGCTGACCCGAATGATGAAGGCCTCACCAAGCGCGACATCCGCCAGCTCATCTACCGTGCACACAGCATGGACAAGACCGAGGTTGTGGCCCGCATCCTGCAGGCCCGCGGACGCGGCCGCACCATCATCTTCACCAAGACCAAGCGCACCGCCGCAAAGGTTGCCGAGGAACTCGTAGACCGCGGCTTCGCAGCTGCAGCCATTCACGGCGACCTTGGCCAGGGCGCCCGCGAGCAGGCGCTCCGCGCGTTCCGCAACAACAAGGTTGACGTACTGGTGGCAACCGACGTCGCTGCCCGCGGCATCGACGTCGATGACGTCACCCACGTGATCAACTACCAGTGCGTGGAAGACGAAAAGATTTACCTGCACCGTGTTGGCCGCACAGGCCGCGCAGGAAACAAAGGCACCGCAGTCACGTTTGTTGACTGGGACGACATGCCTCGCTGGGGCCTGATCAACAAGGCCCTGGGACTCAGCGTTCCCGAGCCCGTAGAAACGTACTCCTCCTCGCCGCACCTGTACTCTGATCTCGACATCCCCGAGGGCACCAAGGGCCGCCTGCCACGCAACAAGCGCATCCTCGCGGGCGTCGACGCCGAGGTCCTTGAGGACTTGGGCGAGACCGGCAAGAAAAACGCCCGCTCCGGCGGTTCAGGCCGCGATGGCGGACGAGACGGCAAGCGCGATGGTGGCCGAGACGGCGGCCGTGGCCGCTCCGGCAGGTCCGGTGACGCCGAGTCCAGTGAATCCAAGGGCGAGGGTGGTCGCAACCGTACGCGCCGCCGTCGTACTTCTGATGGCGAGGCAGCCCCCGCTGCCGGCGCTTCGGAAACCCGCATAGCCACCGCGGACAATGCGGAGAAGCCGTCACGTACGCGTCGGACCCGCACTCGTCGTCGCAATGGCGAAGTGGTGTCCGGTGAGACCGCAGCTGCCCAGTCCGGCAGCACTGAGGCCTAAAAACCTCAATGACTGAATCTGTTTGGGCGCCGGACGGCGGCAACTTGGTGGTGCACGCGGACAACGCGGAATTCCTCCCTACGCTGCCGGACGGCGCCTTCACACTCATCTACGTGGACCCGCCCTTCAACACGGGCAGAGTCCAACGCCGCCAGGAAACCCGCATGGTCCGCAACGCGGACGGCGACGGCGACCGCGTCGGCTTCAAGGGCCGCTCCTACGACACCATCAAGGGCGCCCTGCACAGCTACGACGACGCTTTCAGTGACTACTGGTCCTTCCTGGAACCCAAGCTCGTGGAAGCCTGGCGACTTCTGGCCGACGACGGCACCCTGTACCTGCATTTGGATTACCGGGAAGTCCACTACGCCAAAGTGATGCTGGACTCGATCTTCGGCAGGGAATGCTTCCTGAACGAGATCATCTGGGCCTACGATTACGGCGCCCGCGCCAAGAACCGCTGGCCCACCAAGCACGACAACATCCTGGTGTACGTCAAGAACCCCACCAAGTATCACTTCGACAACGCCGAAGTGGACCGGGAACCGTATATGGCCCCCGGACTGGTCACTCCGGCCAAACGCGAGCTCGGCAAGCTGCCAACGGACGTCTGGTGGCATACCATCGTTTCGCCCACGGGCCGCGAGAAGACCGGCTACCCAACTCAAAAACCGGAAGGCCTGATTCGCAGGATTGTCTCTGCATCGAGCCGTGAGGGCGATTGGTGCCTTGATTTCTTTGCTGGTTCAGGGACCCTCGGCGCGGTTGCCTCGAAACTGGGCCGCAACTTTGTGTGCGTAGACCAGAACGAACAGGCCATTGCCGTCATGCGGAAACGGCTGGGCAGCAAGGCAGATTTCCATCAGAGCGGGTCTCTACCGGTCACCAGCCTGGATCAGGCAGCTCCCTTCACGAAGGCCTGAACGGCGTCCGCGATCATCTGGACCGCAATAGCTGACAGAAGGAGGCCGGCGATCCTGGTGACCAGCTCCACTCCATTTTCGCCAAGCACCCGCTGCACGACGCCGGCGAAGCGCATCGCAAGGTAAAGGGAGCCCAGCACCACGGCAATGCCCAGCCCGACGGCCAGGTACTCCGAGAGCTGGCTCGACTGCTGCACGAACACCATGACGGCTACGATCGCCCCGGGCCCGGCCATAAGCGGCGTTCCCAGAGGCACGAACGCCACGTTTTTGTATTTGGCAGCGTTCTCTTCGCCGCTGGTGGACCCCGTCAGCAGCTGCAGCGCAATGAGCACCAGGAGCAGACCGCCGGCGCCCTGCAAGGCCGCCAGCGAGATGTGCATGTAGTTCAAGATGGACTGACCAAAGATCGCGAACACTACGATCACGCCGGTGGCCACCAAAAGAGCCTGGAACGCGGAACGGTTCCGGTCCTTGGCCGACATCTGCGCCGTCAGTGACATGAAAATCGGGACGGTACCCGGTGGATCCATGATCACGAACAGCGTGACGATCACGGAGGCAAGCAGTTGAAGATCCATCAGCGGATGACCCTGCTGCCTGTTGCCAACTCCTCAATTCGTGACAAGACCTCGGGCGACGTAGTGTTTTCGCCCAACAGGTTGGGCTTGCCGGCTCCGTGGTAGTCGGAAGACCCCGTCATGAGCAAACCGTGTTCGGCGGCCAGGCCCCGGAGGAATGTGCGGCCCTCCTCCGGGTTGTCGCGGTGTTCAACCTCAAGTCCCAGCAGTCCGGCATCGATCATGTCCCGGTATGTCTGCTCCCCCACGATACGTCCTCTCGACGAGGCCACAGGATGGGCGAAAACCGGAACGCCGCCGGCCGCGCGGACAAGCTCGACGGCGACTGCCGGGTTGGGCGCATAGTGCTGCACGAAGTACCGAGAATGCGAAGTGAGGATGGAAGTGAAGGCCTCCGTGCGATCCGCGACAACGCCAGCCGCGACCAAGGCATCAGCGATGTGCGGGCGGCCCACCGTCGCACCGGGAGCTACATGGTGGATGACGTCATCCCAGGTCAACGGATAATCCTCGGACAACAACGTCACCATGTGCTCGGCACGGGTGAGTCGGGCATCCTTGGACTTGGTGATTTCCTCCAGCAAACCCGCATGGGCGGGGTCATGGAGGTAACTCAGCAGGTGGACACTGATTCCCTGCTCGGTCCGGCAGGAAATCTCGATTCCAGGAACGAAGGCAATGCCATGTTCCCGGGCAGCCGCGGCGGCTGATTCCCAGCCGTCCGTCGAATCGTGATCAGTCAACGCCACGGCGTCCAAGCCGGCCGAGACGGCGGAGATGATCACGCCGGCCGGTGTCTCGGTTCCGTCGGAAACATTTGAGTGCGCATGCAGGTCTATCCTCACTTGCCCAGCCTATGGGATGCCGGCCTGCTTGGAGCGCTGCGCCGTTGGCCTCCTCACGTAACTGGTGGGACGATGTAACGGTGAACGATGCCGAAAACACCCAGAACTCGTCCTCCCAGCCATTGCAAGAGCGTGTCAACAACCGCTCGCAACGGCCCACATCCGATGCCTTCAAGGCATTCATGGCCAGCAACTGGGCGCCCGCCCCGCAGGTGACCCCCGCGCGCGACGCCGTTGCAGACCACGCTGCCCGCCGCCGTCGTACTGTTTCCGAACTGTTCAAGGGCGAACGGCTCGTCATCCCGGCAGGTCCATTGAAGGTCCGTTCCAACGACTGCGACTACCGTTTCCGCCCCCACTCCGGATTCGCCCACCTCACTGGCCTGGGCCTCGACCACGAGCCCGATGCAGTGCTGATCCTTGAGCCTGTTGCTGAAGGAAAGGGCGACGACGGCGGTCACCACACTGCCACCCTCTACTTCCGTCCGCTGGCCGGAAGAGATACTGAGCAGTTCTACGCCGACTCGCGCGCTGGCGAGTTCTGGATCGGCGCGCGTCCCACACTGGCCGAATTCGAAGCCCGCCTCGGCCTCCCCACCGCGCACATCTCCGAGCTCGAGCTGGCCATCACCAAGAATGTGGGCGCACCGGAAATCGGCGGTATCTCCATTCGCCTGGTCCGCAAGGTGGACGAGAACATTGATGCGCTGGTGGACACCGCCCGTTACAACACGGCAAAAGACCCCGAAAACCTGGACCTCGGCGAACTCGACGCCCTGGACGAGAAGCTCAGCGAAGCATTGTCCGAGCTGCGCCTCCTCAAGGACGAGTGGGAAATCGAGCAGATGAGGATCGCTGTGGCGGCAACCGTGGAAGGGTTCGCCGACGTGGTCCGGGCCCTCCCCCGCGCACTGACCCACAAACGCGGCGAACGTGTAGTTGAGGGCGCCTTCTTTGCCCGCGCCCGCGAGGAAGGCAACGAACTCGGTTACGACACCATAGCCGCGTCAGGCAACAACGCCACCGTGCTTCACTGGAACCGCAACTCCGGAACTGTCAACGCCGGCGAGCTCCTGCTCCTCGACGCCGGTGTGGAGGCAGATTCCCTCTACACAGCTGACATCACCCGCACACTGCCGGCCACGGGTACGTTCACCGATGTCCAGCGCAAAGTCTATGAGGCCGTGCTCGACGCCGCCGATGCCGGTTTTGCTGCTGCCCAGCCGGGCGTGAGGTTCCGGGACATCCACACCGCTGCGACCACGGTCCTGGCCGAACGCCTCGCCGAATGGGGCCTGCTGCCTGTGTCCGTGGAGGAAGCCATCAGCCCCGAGGGCCAGCAGCACCGCCGCTGGATGCCGCACGGCACCAGCCACCACCTTGGCCTCGACGTCCACGACTGCGCCCAGGCAAAGCGCGAGCTGTACCTCGATGGAATCCTCACCGAGGGCATGGTCTTCACCATCGAACCGGGGCTTTACTTCAAGAATGAAGACCTCGCCATCCCCGAGGAGTACCGCGGGATCGGCGTCCGCATCGAAGACGACATCCTCATGACCTCAGACGGTCCCCTCAACCTCAGCGCAGCGTTGCCGCGCAAGGCCGAGGACGTCGAGTCCTGGATGGCCGGCATCTACCCGGAAGCCCAGCGCTAAGCGCAGGCCTTTTAGTTAACACACGGAGTCGAGCCAACACACAAGGGAGGGCCACCGGAGATCCGGTGGCCCTCCCTTGTGTGTTGCAGAGGCGACTACTGCTTGGACGAACCCTCGGCGCTGGACTGCTCGCCGTCTTCCTGCGGCGCGTCCCGTGCCGGGTTCTGACTGTCGGTAACCCGTACACCGTACTGCGGGCGACCGTCCGGGAGGTCCGGGTAACGCACAGCTGCCGGGGTCGGGGTAGGAGCCGGAGCCGGCTGGTTCACCGGTGCAGCTGCGGTCTGCCCCTCCGGAGCCGTTGAACCATTGGCCTCGGGGCCACGCTGGCCGTAGGGGTCGTTCCAGGTAGCAGGCCGCTCAGGAGCTTGGCCAGGCTGCTGGAATGGCGCATTCGGCTGGTTGTAGTTTGCCTGCGGCGCGGCTGCCTGCGACGGGTTCATGGGCAGTTGGTGGAGCAAACGCCGGGCCTCATGGGCTGCCTCCACAGAGACGATGACGTCGTAGTTGGTAGCCACCACCTGGCTGGTTGAGGTGAAGTCACGCTTCCCGCGCTGCATGGCATAGGTGACGATGCCGAACAGCATGAAGAAGGCCGCGCCCATGAGTACAGATGTGATGATGGAGAACGGCCCCCCGGCGGGAGTAAAGAAGGACAGCATGACGCCGACGAACAGGCCGAACCACATGCCGCTCAGGGCACCGGACAAGGCCACCCTCGGGTAGCTCAGGCGGCCTGTTACCCGCTCCACCATTTTGAGGTCGTTGCCCACGATCGACACCAGCTGTACAGGGAACTGCTGGTCTGCGAGGTAGTCCACCGCCTTCTGGGCATCCAAATACGAGGTGTACGAGCCTACGGTGTCACCTTGGGGGACACTGCGGGATTCCTCAACGGCTTTGGGAGCACCAAAAATGTTTGACATAGCCCCATTGTGTCTCATCGACATGTGTAGCGGCTGGAATTCAGCTAAAAGAGAGCAGACTCGGTAGCCTGTAAACATGAGCACACATCCCTCACGAGTCTTTGTCGCGCGCTTGCTCGGCTTGGACGTTTTCGACCCCCTGGGCGATCGCCTGGGCCGGTTGCGAGACGTCGTGGTGCTCTCCCGAGGCACCCGTGGTGCTCCCCATGTAGTGGGTATCGTGGTTGAAGTTCCGGGCAAGAAGCGTGTGTTCGTTCCCATGACGCGCATTACGTCAATAGACCAGACGCAAATCATTTGCACCGGCTTGGTCAACCTCCGCCGCTTCGAGCAGCGCGGCGCCGAGACACTGGTGGTCGCTGAGATGTTCGACCGCCGCGTGACGCTTGCCGACGGCAGTGGAGACGCCACGATCGAAGACATCGCCATGGACCAGCACCGGTCCAAGGACTGGTTTGTCAGCAAGCTCTTCGTCCGCCGTGGACACTCCCTGTCCCCTTTTGGCAGACTCCGCCGGAATGAGACCCTGATCATCGATTGGGCCGATGCCCAGACCGGCGCCCACACCGAGCCTCAGGCCGCCACGCAGTTCGTCGCCACGCACGAGGACCTTAAGCCTGCCGACTTCGCTGAAGCCCTCCAGGAAATGAGCGACAAGCGACGTTTCGAGGTGGCCAGTGAGCTGCAAGACGAGCGCCTCGCCGATGTCCTTCAGGAACTCCCGGAAGACGACCAAGTGGAGATCCTCTCCGCGTTGGATGTGGAACGCGCCGCTGACGTCCTCGAAGAGATGGATCCCGACGACGCCGCCGACCTCTTGGCCGAGCTTCCTTCCGCCCAAGCCGAAGAGCTGCTTCAACTCATGGAACCCCAGGAAGCCGAGGACGTCCGCCGTCTCCTGGAATACGACGAAGACACCGCCGGTGGCCTCATGACTCCGGTCCCGGTCATCCTGCCGCCGGAAGCTACCGTGGCTGAGGCCCTGGCCCACGTCCGCCGCGAGGAGCTCTCGCCTGCACTGGCCTCATCCATCTTCATCGCCCGTCCGCCCTTGGAGACCCCCACAGGCCGTTTTCTGGGCGTGGTGCATATTCAGCAGCTGCTGCGCTTCCCTCCGCCGGAACCGCTGGGCAACCTCGTGGACAAGAACCTCGAGCCACTTTCGGACCAAGCCCACATCAGCGAAGTGGCCCGGACCCTGGCCACGTACAACCTGAATTCACTTCCAGTCGTTGACGACGACGGCCGCCTTGTGGGGGCGGTGACTGTTGATGACGTGCTGGATCACCTGTTGCCGGATGACTGGCGCGCCCATGAGGACGACGCCCCTATAAGGAAACTTGGAGGCCGCATTGGCTGATAACAACGCCACCCGATCCCCCAAGTCCACAGGACGCTCAAGCAGCAGCCTTGACACTCCCCTGAGCGGCCGTCAACGCATCCTGCCCAAGTTCTCCCCGAACCCGGACGCTTTCGGAAACGCAACGGAGGGCTTCGCCCGGTTCATGGGCACGCCTACTTTCCTCGTCTACATGACGGTGTTCTGTGTGTTCTGGCTTGCCTGGAACACCTTCGCGCCCACTGACTGGCAGTTTGACCGCGTGGAGCTGGGATTCACCCTGCTTACGTTGATGCTGTCCCTTCAGGCTTCCTACGCGGCACCGCTCCTGCTGCTCGCTCAAAACCGGCAGGACGACCGCGACCGTGTCTCGCTCCAGCAGGACCGTCAGCGTGCCGAACGCAATCTCTCCGACACCGAATACCTGACCCGGGAACTGGCCTCACTGCGTATCGCTTTGCGCGAAGTAGCCACCCGTGACTATGTCCGCACCGAGCTCCGAAGCCTGCTGGAAGACATCATCGACGCCCAGGAGGAACTGCGCGAGAACGAATCCTCCGCTGATGGCACGGAATCGCCGGGTGAGAAGGTTAAGGAGAAGCTGAAGGAGAAGCGCGACAAATCGCGGGGCCCCCGCACACAGCAGATTCCGAAGGTCCGACCACCCCGGCCTGCAGGTCCACAACATTCCACCGGCAAGCCATCGCCTGAAAACCCCGAAAGCCGAGCCTGACCCCATGAGCATCGCATCTGCCGAGGCGCTGCATGCTGCCTTGGCCACCGTCATTGATCCTGAGCTCCGGCGCCCCATCACGGAACTTGGAATGGTGGAATCGGTGTCGTCTGATGATGACGGCGCCGTGCACGTCGCAGTTCTGCTGACCATTGCCGGGTGCCCCCTGCGCGAGACCATCACCAAGGATGCCACCGACGCCCTCCTCCGGGTGGAAGGCGTCACAGGCGTGGATGTTGAGCTGAAGGTCATGACCCAGGCCCAGCGGGAAGCCCTCAAGGAACAACTCCGCGGGCCCGGTGGACAACGCGGCATACCCTTCACCAAGCCTGGCTCCCTCACTAAGGTGTACGCCGTAGCCAGCGGAAAAGGCGGTGTGGGCAAGTCATCCGTCACCGTCAATTTGGCGTGTGCACTTGCCGCCCAAGGCCTCCGGGTCGGCATCGTGGACGCCGATGTGCACGGCTTCTCCGTGCCCGCCCTCATGGGGATTAACCAGAAGCCCACGCAGGTGGACGACATGATCCTGCCTCCCGTCGCCTACGGCGTGAAGGTCATCTCCATCGGCATGTTCGTTGCAGGCAATCAGCCGGTAGCTTGGCGCGGTCCGATGCTGCACCGTGCCCTGGAACAATTCCTCACTGACGTTTACTTCGGCGACCTCGATGCCCTCTTCCTGGACCTGCCACCGGGCACGGGTGACATCGCCATTTCCGTGGCGCAGCTCCTGCCCAACGCAGAAATCCTGGTTGTCACCACACCGCAGGCAGCTGCTGCGGACGTCGCCGAACGTGCCGGTACCATTGCCACCCAGACAGGGCAGAAAGTGGCCGGCGTCATCGAGAACATGTCCTACCTGGAAATGCCCGACGGCGGACGCATGGAACTGTTCGGAAATGGCGGAGGCGCCATCCTGGCTGAGCGGCTGAGCGCTGCCGTGGGCAGCGATGTTCCGCTCCTCGGGCAGATTCCGTTGGACATCCGTTTGCGTGAGGGCGGCGACGCCGGGAATCCCGTTGTCCTGGCAGCGCCCGAAACGGCTGCCGCCAGAGCGATGGAAGGCATTGCCGCCGCCTTGGCCACGCGACCTCGCGGATTGTCCGGTATGCCCTTGGGAATTCAGCCGCGTTAGCCCTCGCCCTTCACGCTGGGCGGCACCCTCAGCGAGCTGTCAGCTGCTTCAAATCAGGTCGCTTCGGAATCGAACGGGGCAGCTTCTCCCTCGGCGAGCCGCTCAATGACCCGCACAGGAGCTTTGGGCTTGGTATCTACTGCCGTGGCAGCAGCTGCGGGAGCTCCGGCACTGACTGGCTTGGTGTCGTCATCAAGGAGCGCGTCCTTGATGATTCGGCGGGGATCATACTGGCGCGGATCATATTTCTTCCAGTCGACCTCATCGATGTCGATGCCGACTTCCTCTTTGATCTGCTCGCGCGCGCCGGAAGCCATCCGACGGACTTCCTTGACCAGGTTGGCGAGCTTTTGGGTGTATTCGGGCAAACGGCTGGGACCGATGACGAGTACGCCGATAATCAGAAGGAGTATGAACTCCGGGCCGTTGATTCCAAGCACGCTACGAAGATTACCTTGTCTGTGGTGCCGCTCATAAACCAGCAGGGCGGAGCAGTGTCTGGAGGCCGCGGAGCAGCCGTCCGTACCACGTTTCTGGATCTTCGTCGTCGGACGCCAACGTCATGGCTTCCCCTGCCCGCACGATTTCGGGTACGGCGTCGTCCGCGGTGTCCGCCGGGAGATCGGAGGCGTAGCTGATGACAGCTGCCGGCATGGTGTAGACGGCCTTCCACGGGGTCCCCTGCGTGACAGACAGCTGCGCCGAAGTAGAACGTCCAGTGCCGGATGGATCCGCCGGCAGGTGTTCCTCCACGATGGTGGCGTAGTGACCGTTGCTTTCAAGCCTGATCTCCACGGCAGGGTTCCCGTTATGCATAGTGGCTTGGGCGGACACGACGTGGAAGCCCATTCCGGATAGCTCGGGACACGCCCACCCGTCTTCGCGCAGTGACTTCAACTGGGCAATACTCAAACTGACTTTGCTGCCGGCCCGAAACGCGGGTCCAACCACGGCTTCTGTGGGGTTACCCGTCAAGGCACCGGCAAGTGCGCCGCCATCGCTGGTTCCCGGGAGGGCCTGTGGTCTTTCATCGCCGGCGATCACATACGCGGACAGTGCCAACGCTCCTGCGCTCACCGCCAACGTTCCGGCAGCAATACCCGCAATGCCAAGGCCACGTAACCGGCGGTACGGATACTGCGGTGTTAAGTGCATGGGTGCCGGTTCGTTGGCCAGGCGTTCGGTGTGCCGGATGAGTCGCGCCGCAAGATCCTGGCTGGCTTCGGGCACGGCTGAATCACGGAGGCGCTCAAGGTACTGCCGTTCCCGGCGGAGCGAAATTCGGCAGTCCGCGCAATCCTGCAGGTGTTCCGAACTGCGCGTATGGCGCAGCGCAACCAATTTGCGCCGGGACAAGGCTCCCGGACGAAAGGGACGTCGAGGCATCGACAACCTAAAGAATGCTGGCGATGCGGGGCATCTTCAACCGCGGTTTGCGGGCCCCTGCCGGGCGAGGATCGCGATGAGCGAGTTTCTCGCGAAGCATGGTCCGTCCGCGGTGGATACGGGACCTGACGGTTCCCAGTTTCACACCAAGCGCCTCGGCGACTTCGTCATAGGAAAGACCTTCGAGATCACACAGCACGACCGCCGCGCGGAAGTCCGGCGGGAGTTCTTCCAACGCCCGCTGGACGTCAAGGTCAAGGTTGTTGTGCTCGAAGCTCTGCTCAGGTCCGGGTTCACGGCCTGGCAAGCGGGATTCGGCATCTTCTGCGAGCGCATCGAAGCGGATGCGGCTCCTGCGCCGTGCCCCGTCAAGGAACAGGTTGGTGGTGATGCGGTGCAACCATCCATCCAAGGTTCCCGGTTTGAAGTTTTCCAAGGAACGGAACACCCTGACGAAAACTTCCTGGGTGAGGTCTTCGGCGTCGAACTTGTTGCCGGTCAAGCGATAGGCGAGGCGATATACCTTGGCGGAGTGGTTTGAAACCACTTCCTCCCAGCTGGGCATGACCCAATCAGTAACGGCCTCAAGGCTTTCCGATGTTTGGACTGGCGCAGCATGCGATGCCGGCATCGTCCACTCCCCTCAAACTGTGGTTCACCGAGTCTTCGGCGCCGCATCACCTCATGGATGACCGGAGCATTATCATCCCAAGTTTGTCTGGGAATTTCCTGATTGGCAGAGCATTTCCCCGCAAGGCTGAAATCAACCGTGGACACAGGCGCGGGGAGGCTTCCCTGCAACGTGTTTACGGGGGCGGACACAGTAGTCTTGGTACAAACACCCCTACCCGCGGAAAGCGAACCCCTTCATGAGTGCCGACAAGTCAAGCAGCTGGTCCTACGCAGAAGATCTGCCGGCTGAGGATGACGTGTTGTTGCGCGCCCGTGAGCGGTCCTTCGAACTTGGTGTCACCCCCATCAGTCCCGGCGTGGGCGCCGTACTGACAGTACTCGCTGCCGCTTCCAAAGCGCAGACGGTGGTGGAAGTCGGCTCAGGCGCCGGTGTCTCCGGGGTTTGCCTGCTGCGTGGATTGAGTTCCCATGCTGTGCTGACCACCATCGATGTGGACGTCGAACACCTCAAGGCGGCCAGGGAAGCGTTCCTGGAATCCGGTAGCCCGGCCAACCGTACCCGTACGATTTCAGGCCGTGCAGCAGATGTTTTACCTCGCCTGACCGACTCAGCCTATGACCTCGTCTTCATTGACGCCGACAAGCCCAACTTCCCCAAATATGTGGAACAGGCAATCCGCTTGCTGAAATCGGGCGGCACCCTGGTCATCAACGATGCGTTGGACAAAGACCGCGTTTCCAATCCCGCAGCGCGGGATGCCACCACCGTGGTTCTGCGCCAGATCGGCAAGGCCATTCGCGACGACGAGCGGCTGGCCTCAGCGATGCTGCCCACTGGCGATGGACTTCTGGTGGCCGTCAAGAAGTAGGACGGTTCAACAAGCCAGGACCTGAACCAGTAACAGAGCTTAAACAAAAGCAGGGCCCGGCTTTGGACTGCCCGCCGGGCCCTGCTCTGAAACTCTAATCAAAACGTCTATTCAGTAACGCCTACGAGGCATTCCTTGAGGTTGGCCGCTTCCGCGGCGTTGAGCTCGACAACGAGTCGTCCTCCGCCTTCGAGCGGCACACGCATTATCAAGCTGCGTCCCTCTTTGGTAACTTCCATAGGGCCGTCGCCGGTACGTGGTTTCATAGCCGCCATTAGGAAAATCCCCTCCATTTGTCCCAAGTCACGCCAACCCGGCCGGGCTGGTTCCGCGTCGCAATTGCAGCCGGCGGCACCGCTTGGGAGGCCGCCTTGGCCGGGCACTTTTCGGTGCTTTGTCCTTGCTCTTATTCCATTATCCCGTAATTACACGTCCGTAGCGAATCAAACGCCTATTTGTCCGGGCTTTGTACATACTCCCACTGCGCGGCAAAGGTCCACGTCAGGGCGGGTAGTCCCCGCCCCCGGGAAGCGGAGCCCACGCCCACAGCCACACCACCCAAACGATCTGCAGGAGGACGAACATCAGCACCACGGTCCCCCGGTACGCTTTGGACTTGGACAACAACGCCACGGCCAAGGCCAGCGGAAACAGGGGCAGCAGCATTCTGAACGTACTGGTCTGCGGATGCAGGAACACCAGCAGGTACCCCATGTAGCAGGCGCACCAGAGCCGCAATTCGGTTCCGAGTGCCCGGACCGGCTTTGACACCATGACCAGCACGAAAAGTGCCGTGAAGAGGAAGGGGGCAAGCACGCCCAGAACAGGACCGAACAGCATCCTGCCTGTATCGAACCATGGCTTGAAAGGCACAAGATCGTGCCCCCGCCAGGCCGTTTCGGTACGCGTGTAGGCAGTTGGTTCACCGGTGGTGGCCCAGGCGATTACCGGCCACGCCAGAGCTCCGGCGCCCGCTGCCAGCACTAGTGCCGCCAGCGAAAACAGGCTGCGCGCCGGCGTCGGCCCGCCGTCGTTAGGGGATTGAACTGACAGCGTCCTGGATGGCCCGAAGCGCTGCCATAAACGCCAAAACAGCAGCAATCCCACCATGGCGGCAAAAGGAACCCCCGTAGGCCTGGACAGGCACATCAGGAGCACTACGGGAATAGCGGCCAGATACTGGCGCCGAACCACCAGCAGCAACGAACCCGACAACAGCAACAGGTTCAAGGACTCGGCATACGGGACCTGGAGGATGGGTGACACCGGGAAAGTAGAGACGAAGATGACGCCCCACAGTGCCGCCCGCTTGCCTGCGAACTCGCGGAAGAGTTTGTAGATCACCAACGCAGCGCCCACACCGGCCAGCATTGCGATGATGGTGAGCGAAGGCAGGGTTCCTATCCCGGTGACCGCCGAGAGCCCCCGGGCCAGGAAGGGAAGGAGCGCATAGAACGCCCACGCGTTTTGCTGAACCACACCGTTCGCGTCCACCGGCAGAACCGAGGGGTATCCCTTGTCTGCAGCTTCCTGATACCAGCGCCCATCCCAAATAGTGATGAAGTTCCAGTAGTCCGGAGCCGGCGGGAACCAGGGATTTGTTCCCTGGTGAATTGCGGCCGCCATGAAGATACAGGCGCTGACCAGCCGGGCGGCCACAAAGACCAAGGAAACCTGCACCCACCAGGGCCATCCAGCCATTCTGGAGACTACAGCTGCTAGCCCCCGGGAAAGCCGCGCGGTGGGCCCCTCCTGCACCTGTGTCTTCGGGGCAGAGGTTCCCTTCGGCGCGGGGACCTGGGAACTCACTGCCCGGTCCGGCCGGTTTCGCCGTCCTGGAGACGCGGTTGAACCAAAGCGCCAAGCCGTTCGATCTCGCGATCCTTCGCCTGCAGTTGGTCCCTCAGCTCATCCAGGACCTGATCAACCTGATCCATGCGATACCCACGAAGCCCCAAGGCAAAGCGCAAGGAGTCGACATCAGAGGGCTTGGCCTCCTCCGGCAGCAGAACAGCGGGCAAGTTCGGGACCGGCTGGTCAAGCCCCGAACCGATCGAGCGCCCCCGAACGATCCCGGCGCCGAGATACAACGCCGCGCCGATGAGGACTATCGCGAGAAACACCAGGAAAAAGCTCACAAGGTCCATCGTGCCAGAAACAGCCGCCTACTCCGGGCGCTGATTTCCATTGGTAGTAGCGGGGAGTGGTGCACCGTGCAGGACTCGATGCACGGCGTCGGCGGGGTCGTCCACCAGCTGGATCAGGTCAAGGTCCTTCTCGGAAACCATGCCTTCTGCCACCAGGGTGTCCTTGATCCACTCGATCATGGGTCCCCAGAACCGAATACCGAGCAAAACGATCGGGAACGACGTTACTTTGCGGGTCTGGACAAGGACCATGGCCTCGAACAACTCATCAAGGGTGCCGAGTCCTCCAGGAAGCACGACGAAGCCCTGCGCGTACTTGACGAACATGGTTTTGCGGGCGAAGAAGTACCGGAAGTTGATGCCCAGGTCCACCCACTGGTTGAGTCCCTGCTCGAAAGGCAGTTCGATTCCCAGGCCCACGGAGACACCATTGCCTTCCACAGCGCCCTTGTTGGCAGCTTCCATGGATCCGGGTCCGCCACCAGTAATCACCGCGACTCCGGCTTCGGCGAGTTTGCGTCCCACATCGACGGCCATCTCGTAGTACTCGGTTCCGGGCTTGGTACGCGCCGAACCGAACACGCTGACGGCGGGCCCCAGGTCGGCAAGGGCTCCGAAGCCCTCCACGAATTCGCTCTGGATCCTCAGGACACGCCAAGGATCGGTATGAATGAACTGCCCGGCACCGCTCGTATCCAGCAAATGCTGGTCCGACATCCCCGTGTCTGCCTGTTTACGTCGAAGTTCCAAGGGACCTTTGTGCTTGGCGGGTGCGATCTCCGACGGGAGCGGCACGCGGGTACCCTCGACACGGCCGTTGGCATCGGGGTGGGGAACTGGGTGCTGGCTGATGCTCATTGCCCAAGGCTAGCGCGGATGAAGGCATGCTCCGTTGCTGCGACCCGCTTCTTGCATTGCAGTCTGGTATATCGCTGTGGGGCAGGTTTCTGTTCAGTCACGATCTTCAGGAAGTTGCCGTGACCGTGGTCATATTTGCGTCTTTGTTCGCTAGATTCATCGTATGACTACTCAAGCGTCCGGCGATGCCCTCGTCTCCCTGAACGGCGTCAATAAGCACTACGGTCAATTGCACGTCCTCAAAGACATCAACCTCCAGGTTCAGAAGGGTGAAGTCGTGGTGGTTATCGGACCTTCCGGTTCCGGTAAATCCACTCTCTGCCGTGCGATCAACCGTTTGGAAACGATCGACGACGGCGACATCGCCATCGATGGGAAGAAACTTCCCGAAGAAGGCAAGGACCTCGCGCACTTGCGTGCCGACGTCGGCATGGTGTTCCAGTCCTTCAACCTGTTCGCCCACAAGACGATTCTTGAGAACGTCACGCTGGGTCCCATCAAGGTTAAGAAGGTGGCCAAGGGCACAGCTGACAAGGAGGCCATGGCCCTCCTTGAGCGTGTAGGCGTCGGGCACCAGGCACCGAAGCTTCCCGCCCAGCTCTCCGGCGGCCAGCAGCAGCGTGTGGCAATTGCCCGTGCTCTTGCCATGAAGCCGAAGGTGATGCTGTTCGACGAGCCCACGTCCGCGTTGGACCCCGAGATGATCAACGAAGTTCTGGACGTCATGATCCAGCTGGCCAAGGAAGGCATGACCATGATCGTGGTCACCCACGAGATGGGCTTCGCCCGCAAGGCTGCTGACCGAGTGGTGTTCATGGCTGACGGTCAGATCGTGGAGGACGCAACTCCCGAGGAATTCTTCACCAACCCGAAGAGCACCCGTGCCAAGGACTTCTTGTCCAAGCTCTTGACCCACTAGCTCCTTACCGCCAGCACCCCCGGCCGTAAGGCGGCCACCCAATGAAAGGAACATCATGAAGTCTCTTATTACCCGGAGGAAGTCACTCCTGGTGGCCGCATCGGCCGCGCTAGCTCTCTCGCTGAGCGCTTGCGGCGGCGGCAGCACCACCACTCCCCCTGTTGCCTCAGCCAGCTTCGAGGCCGGGACCACCATGCAGAAGTTGAACGAGGCCCAAAAGATCACCATCGGCACCAAGTTCGATCAGCCGTTGTTCGGCCAGAAGGGCCTGGACGGTAAGCCTGTCGGTTTCGACGTTGAAATGGGCAAGGCTATCGCCGCCAAACTTGGCATCCCGGAGGACAAGATTGAATGGGTAGAGACTGTCTCCCAGAACCGCGAATCGTTCATCGAACAGGGCCGCGTTGACCTTGTCATCGCCACTTACACCATCAATGATGCCCGTAAGGAAAAGGTAGCCTTCGCAGGACCTTATTATGAGGCGGGCCAGGCACTGCTGGTGAACAAGGACGACAACTCCATCACCAAGCCCGAAGATGTCACCGGCAAGAAGGTTTGCTCCGTGACGGGTTCAACCCCGGCAAAGACCATCGCCGAGAAGTACAACGCTGAGGTAGTCCCCGCCGCAACCTACACTGCGTGCCTGGAGCCGCTGCGCAACAAGCAGGTCGTTGCCGTGACCACCGACAACGTCATCCTGGCCGGCTACGTGGATAAGGAACCGGACGCTTTCAAGCTCGCCTCGGATGAAACCTTCACCAAGGAGCCTTATGGCATCGGCTTGAAGAAGGACGACACCGTCTTCCGCAACTGGATCAACGACCAGCTTGAGGAATTCGCCAAGGACGACACCTACAAGAAGGCTTGGGAGGCTACCGCGGGCAAGGTCATCAAGACCGTCCCTGAGCTTCCCACCATCGACCGCTACTAGTCGGACCCGTCAACTGCCGTCGCCCACCCCGGGCGGCGGCAGTTGCCGAACAAGGACCACGTTCCCTGATTAGCTGCAGCCAAAGGAAGCCATGGACGCCGTCATAGCAAGCCTCCCCCAATACTGGGACGGATTTCTCCGAACCCTCTACCTCTCCGTAATTTCGGGCATCATTGCCCTCCTCGTCGGCACACTCTTGGCTGCCATGAGGGTCTCCCCGGTGGCTGCTCTGCGCGGCTTCAGCATGTTCTATGTGGAAGTCGCCCGAAACACCCCATTGACCATCATTTTCTTTTTCGCCGCGATTGTCCTGCCCCGCTTGGGTGTCAGATTCGAACAGTTTGAAGTCGCGGCCATCATCGCGTTGAGCAGTTACACGGCGGCCTTCATCGCCGAAGCCGTCCGTTCCGGCGTCAACAGCGTGCCTGTGGGCCAAGCAGAAGCTGCCCGCAGTGTCGGCATGACCTTCACCCAGGTGTTGGGCTTCATCGTCCTCCCCCAGGCAGTGCGAACCGTCATACCTCCGTTGATCAACATCCTGATCGCCTTGGTGAAGAACTCCTCGGTGGCCGGCGCCTTCTTCGTCCTTGAGCTGTTCGGCTACGGTCGCCAGCTCTCCAACGACTACGGCAACCAAGTTCTGTGGATCCTCCTCGGGGTGGCGTTCTTCTACCTCCTGATCACAGTTCCGCTGGGACTTCTAGCGCACTTTGTTGAACGAAAGGTGGCGATTGCCCGATGACATCGGTCCTGTACGACGTCCCCGGGCCCAAGGCCCGCCTGTATTCGCTCCTGGGCTCCGCCGCCGGAATCCTGATCATCCTCGGCATCCTCGCCATTGCTGTCGTAACGCTGGCACAGCAGGGCATTTTCGACGCCGACCGCTGGGAGATTTTCTACGGTCCCATGGCTCCGGACGTCTGGAGCCTGATCGGTCAAGGCATTCTCTCCACTTTGGCCGCAGCTGCCGTGGCCGCCGTGATCGCGTTCCCCTTGGGCATCGCGCTTTGCCTGCTGCGTATCTCGCTGATTCCTTGGATCCGCATTCCCACGCAGGTG
Source organism: Paenarthrobacter sp. (assembly GCA_031179305.1). GTDB lineage: Bacteria > Actinomycetota > Actinomycetes > Actinomycetales > Micrococcaceae > Arthrobacter. The sequence continues at coordinate 316,792 of JAPSHX010000002.1, forward strand.
GTACTTGAGTTCCTCCGCGGCATGCCCGTGGTCCTCATGATGTTGTTTGTCCTGCTGGTTTTCGCCACGGGTCAGTTCCAAGCCGTCGTTGTTGGCTTGGTTCTCTACAACGCCGCCATCTTCGCCGAGATCCTGCGCGCTGGCATCCAGTCCTTGCCCAAGGGCCAACGCGAGGCGGGCCTGGCCATTGGCCTGCGAAGCTTCCAGTCGCGGATGTCCATCGAGTTCCCGCAGGCTGTGCGACGGATGCTGCCGTCCTTGATCGCCCAGCTTGTGGTTCTGCTCAAGGACACCTCGCTCGGCTACATCGTGGGCTACGAGGAACTCCTTCGGAAGATCCAGATCATGGCCGACTTCCTGGGACCGGATTTCCTGTTCCCTGCGTTCTTCGTCGGCGCTGCGATCTACATCCTGATCAACCTGACCGTGTCACGGATTGCCATCATGATTGAGCGCCGCGGCTCCAAGAAGGCCGCCGGTGGAATGGCGTCAGCCATCAAGACGGTGGATCTCGAAGTCAATGTACCGGGTACCGACAAGAAGTAACTCTGTACCAAAGAAGAAGGTCCGCAGCTGCCAGGCTGCGGACCTTCTTCTTTTGCTGCGCGGAAGCTTCGGGACTACGGCGTCAGCCACGTTCTCAGTGCACGGAGGCACTCACGGATGGCGTCGGCGTCGACGTGTTCGTTGTCCTTGTGCGCCAGCAGGGGGTCACCGGGGCCGAAGTTCACTGCCGGGATGCCCAGTTCACTGAAGCGCGCGACGTCGGTCCAGCCGTATTTGGGTTTGGGCTCGGCACCGACTGCGGCAACGAAGGACGCAGCGGCCGGGTGATTCAGTCCGGGCCTGGCTCCGGCAGCAGCGTCCGTACGGACGACGTCGAATCCGTCCAGCAATTCCCTGACGACGGCCTCGGCCTGGTCCGGGGTCTTGTCCGGTGCGAATCGGTAGTTGATTTCCACCACACAGCGGTCCGGGATGACGTTCCCTGCAGTTCCACCGTTGATCCTCACCGCGTTGAGGCTCTCGCGGTAATCGAGGCCGTCCACGTTGATGGTCTGCGGCTCGTAGTTGGCGAGCCGGGCCAAGATAGGTGCTGCGGCGTGGATCGCATTGACGCCCATCCATGCCCGCGCTGAGTGGGCTGTTTCGCCGATGGTGGTGGCTTCGAAACGGCTGGTGCCGTTGCAACCACCCTCTACCGTGCCGTGAGTCGGCTCCAGCAGTATCGCGAAGTCGCCCTGCAGGAGATCCCCGTGGTTGCGGACCAACCGTCCCAAGCCGCTCTTCACCGCTTCCACTTCTTCATGGTCGTAAAAGACGAAGGTGACGTCTTTGTTGGGCTGCCGCCCGTCGTCGAACAGTGTTGCTGCGAGGGCGAGCTGCACCGCAACGCCGCCTTTCATGTCGGTGGTCCCCCGCCCGTAAAGGATGCCTTCACCGGGAATACCGGACTCCCACGTGGCCGGAACAGTGCCCAAAGACCCCGGCACGGTGGGCAGGGGGACGGTGTCGAGATGCCCTGCCAGGATGACACGCTCCGAGCAGCCAAGTTCGGTGCGCGCGATGATGGCGTCGCCGTCCCGGGTCACGGTAAAGGCGGGGATGGCGCGTAGAGCGGACTCGACGGCGTCGGCGAGCTCGGTCTCATTGCCGGAAACGCTGTTGAAGTCAATGATCGCGGCCGTCAGCAAGGCAACGTCCTGGCGCAGGTCAAGAAGGGCGGGAGCAGGGTTCAGGGTCACCCGTCCAGCCTAATGCCAGCAAATGCGACTTCTATGGCATGAGACGGGTTTTAACCGACCTCTGCCTGCTGGATACACTTGGCGCATGACTGAAACTGCTTCCTCTGCTGTGCCCGCATACGCGTCCGACAACCACCGATCGGCCTATGGCTTCGGCCTGGCCACCATCGCCACCTCGGCTTCCGGGGAAGCAACCGTGCTTGACGTCTGGTACCCGGCACCTGCGCTTGGCGTAGCTGCCGAGACCTTGCGCGACGTCGACAACGCCGATCCCGCACTCGTTGCACTTGCCGAGGAAGGCAAGGACGCCGACCGCGGCACCGAGCAGAAGGTTGTCTTCGCACAGATTGACCTCGACGCCGCCCCTGCAGACACGGCCGACGCGTACCTGCGCCTGCACCTCCTCTCACACCGCTTGGTCAAGCCCAACAGCATCAACCTGGACGGTGTCTTCGGCAAGTTGCCCAACGTCGTGTGGACCAACTTCGGACCCGCCGCGGTTGACGGCTTCGAGCTGACCCGCGCCCGCCTGCGTAAGCGCGGCAACGTTGTGGTCTTCGGCGTGGACAAGTTCCCGCGGATGGTTGACTACGTGGTTCCCACCGGCGTGCGCATTGCCGACGCCGACCGCGTCCGTTTGGGTGCCCACCTCGCCGAAGGCACCACGGTCATGCACGAAGGCTTCGTAAACTTCAACGCCGGAACCCTGGGCACGTCCATGGTGGAAGGCCGGATCTCCGCCGGCGTTGTTGCCGGTGACGGCACGGACGTTGGCGGCGGAGCATCCATCATGGGCACGCTCTCCGGTGGTGGCAAGGAAAAGATTGCCCTGGGCGAGCGTGTTCTGCTCGGCGCCAACTCCGGCGTTGGCATCAGCATCGGCGACGACTCCGTAGTGGAGGCCGGCCTGTACGTTACTGCAGGTACCCGTGTACGTGTTCCGGGCCCGAAGGACGAGAACGGCGAGGACACCAGCAAGATCATCAAGGCTGTGGAACTCTCCGGCGTCCCGAATCTCCTCTTCCGTCGCAACTCCACAACCGGCGGCGTGGAAGTCCTTCCGCGCAAGGGCCAGACGGTGGAGCTGAATGAGGCTCTCCACGCCAACTAGCAGGACACACCCAATGCGCCGGTTCCGCCGCGCCATCGTTGCGGTGCTGGCTTTGGCCCTCGTAGCAGGTGCCATTTACGCGATAGTTGCCGTGCTGCAGCGCTCCGAGACCCTGGTCACGGAGCGCTGCTTCGCCGTCGTCGGCTCTGAAAGCCATGAGCTTGCTACGGACCAGGCTGCCAACGCATCGCTCATCTCGGCGATCTCCGTCCTGCGTGGGCTTCCACCCAGGGCGGCGAGCATCGCACTTGCCACAGCCATGCAGGAATCCAGGCTGCGCAACATCAACTACGGCGACGACGCCGGACCGGACTCCCGTGGTTTGTTCCAGCAACGCCCCTCGCAAGGCTGGGGAACCGAGGAGCAGGTGATGGACCCCGTCTATGCAAGCAACGCGTTCTTTGACGGACTGGTTAAGGTGCCCGGCTACGAGGCCATGGAGATTACCCAAGCCGCCCAAGCGGTCCAGCGATCCGCCTTTCCCCGCGCCTACGCCCAGCATGAGGGGATGGGACGGGCTTTCGCTTCCGCCCTCACCGGGCACTCCACCTCGTCACTGAACTGCGAACTGCGCATGCCGGAGGCGGCGGGCGACCCTGCCGTCGTCGTCGATGAACTCACGACGGCGTTCGGCCCCCAGGTGGCCACCGTTCAGGGTCGCTCGGTTCAACTGGAACTTGGCGGAACGCAGGCGTGGGCCGTGGCTCATTGGGCAGTGGCAAACGCCAAAACGTTGTCCATCACACAGGTGGACCTTGCGGGCCAGACATGGAACCGGGAGAAGCGCGATGGCTGGCAACCTTCGGCCGCTCCAGCTGAGACGGTCACCATCACTGTTTCAGCGCCAGCCACCTGAGTTTTTGTACAGCTCCATCAGGCGAGCATCTCCACGACGGGCTGGACGTAGCTGCGGAACACGTCGGGTTCGGACAGCAACCGGTGGCTCATAATCATAGTGTCCGGTTCCAGATACCAGGCTCGCGGCTCATTGAGGGGCAGCTCAATGATGGTGAGTTCGAAGTCCCGGGAACTGCGACCGACCTCGAGGAGCCTATCCTCCACCATCTCATTCAACACGTGTGTCACCCCGTTGGCTTCACGGGCGGCCTCAAGATGGGCGTACTCGTCAATCCTGTCCGTAGCCCATCCCAGCGCGGAGCCGAAATGTGCCTGCAGGACGCGCTGGAGTGCCGGTGAGTTGCCGAAAGCCTTGAAGCTTGGCGGGGCCAGTTCGGGTGCCGGGTTGGGGTACGACTTCACCAGGCTCTCCCACCAAGCTTCCCACTCGGTCTTCAGCGCCGGGAAGCCACCTACGTCAGAGGTGAGGTGCTTGTGGTCCGCATGACGGACCTTTGGAGCTGCCTGGGAGAGAATCGGCCTACCGGCACCATCCAGTCCCGCTACGTCGCGCAAGTACAGGGCGATGAGCATCGGCCCGGACGTATCCATAGTGATGCGCCATCCCGGGCCGCCAGACTCGTGCATGCGAATTCCTCCCTTTGGCAGGTCCCCGACATGTCCCAGTCTATTCCCGATGACCCCGGACGGTAATGGCGTGATCCGCGTCTTGTGGAGTAAGCATCCCTAACTGGCGGCAGGTACTGCCCTCAAGGAACGCAGGTGTGCTGTCAGGACGTCACTGCACATCTCAGCAGTCATCCACTCAGGCTGCAGCAGCGAGTGCATGCACAGCCCGTCCATGGTGGCCAAGAGCCGTTCCGCTTCCGTCACAAGGGTTTGCTGCGAGTCAGCTTCACCGGGATTCAGGAGCATGATGAGGCGACCGACGACGGCGGCCACGGTGCGGTGGCTGCGCCCGGCTTCGTCGGCCAGGACAGGCTTGATCCGGGCAGCGTGCCGGAACGCCATCCACACGCAGGCATCCACTGCCAGTTCCTCGTCCAGGGGCAGGAACTGACCGAGGAGATTCAGCACAGCTTCGTGCTGCTCGGGGCTTTCCGGTGAAGCTTTCTCGACCGACGAGAGTGCCGCTTCGAGACGCCCTGCAATGCGATCAATCACCGCTGCGAAGGAGAAGACAAGGAGTTCATCGCTGCTGGCGAAGTAGTGTCGGACCGAACCAACAGCCAGCCCTGCTTCGTCAGCTACTTCCCTGAGGGATGCCCGCTCCAAGCCGTCGCTGGCAATGATCCGGAAGACGGCTTGGACAACTTCATGGCGCCGGGCTTCGGCATCAACAATTTTGGGCACCAGTAGTTTTTAGCACGAACGTGCTTCAACACCGCTCAACACAGAGCGGCGTGGCTCCGATTTCCGATAGCGTAGGAACCATGAAAATTCTTGTCACGGGTGGCACCGGCTACATCGGTTCCCACACCGTTTTGTCCCTTCAGGAAGCCGGCCACGACGTCGTTGTGCTCGACAACCTCGTGAACTCCAGCGAGGAATCCCTCCGCAGGGTTTCGGAGCTCACCGGCAAGACCGCAGCCTTCCACAAGGTGGATCTGGTGGACGAGCCCGCCGTTGAGGCCGTCTTCGACCAACACCAGATCGACGCCGTCATCCACTTCGCGGGGCTGAAGGCCGTAGGAGAGTCCGTCCAGGAACCCCTCGCCTACTACTACAACAACATCGTGGGCACCCTGAACCTGCTCCGCGCCATGGACAAGCACAACGTGCGCTCCATCGTCTTCAGCTCCTCGGCCACGGTGTACGGCGAGCACAACCCGATTCCCTACATCGAGAAGATGGAAATCGGCGCCAACAACCCGTACGGCCGCACCAAGGAACAGATTGAGGACATTCTCTCTGACCTGGGTAACGCGGATGGCCGCTGGCATATCGCACTGCTGCGCTATTTCAACCCGGTTGGAGCGCACCCGTCCGGCCGCATCGGCGAGGACCCCCAGGGCATCCCGAATAACCTTGTCCCCTTCATTGCACAGGTAGCAGTGGGCCGCCGCGAGAAGCTCATGGTCTTCGGCGGAGATTACGACACCCCCGATGGCACGGCGCAGCGCGACTACATCCACGTAGTCGATCTGGCCGATGGTCACGTCGCAGCCCTGAACTACATCGCTGAGCGCGCCGGCGTCCGTCGCTGGAACCTCGGCTCCGGCCGCGGTTCCTCCGTCCTCGAGGTCCTGCGTTCCTTCGAAAAGGCCGTGGGCCGGCCGATTCCATACGAGATCACCGACCGCCGCGCCGGCGATCTCCCCGCGTTCTGGGCCGACGCTTCCTCCGCCCTCGCGGACCTTGGATGGTCCACCACCAAGACCGTGGACCAGATGTGCGAGGACCACTGGCGCTGGCAGAAGAACAACCCCTACGGCTACAACGCAGCTGAGGCTGCCGCGACGAGCAACGCTTAGGCGAGCAACGCTTCAGCAACCAACGACGGCGGGGGCCCCCCCCGCGCCGGGGGGGGGGGGGCC
>JAPSHX010000002.1:323052-494462 GCA_031179305.1 Paenarthrobacter sp.
GCCCTGCGCCCGCCCCCCCCCCCCCCGCGGCGCGCCCCCCCCCCCCCCACCCCCCCGCCGGCGCCCCCCCCCCCCCCGCGGGGGGGGCGCCCGCCGTCGTTATTGACGCTGTTGCCGTATCAGTTGGCCGGGTAGTTGCGCTCCGGCTCCCCTGTGTAGAGCTGCCGCGGGCGGCCGATCTTGGTCTGGGGATCGTTGATCATTTCGCGCCACTGGGCAATCCAGCCCGGGAGGCGTCCAATGGCGAACAGGACGGTGAACATCTTCTCCGGGAAGCCCATGGCCTTGTAGATGAGGCCGGTGTAGAAGTCGACGTTCGGGTACAGCTTGCGCTGGATGAAGTAGTCGTCAGCCAGTGCCTTCTCTTCAAGGCGCATGGCAATGTCCAGCAGTTCGTCGTTGCCGCCGAGCTTGCCCAGAACTTCGTGTGCCGTTGCCTTGATGATCTTGGCACGGGGATCGTAGTTCTTGTAGACGCGGTGTCCGAAGCCCATGAGGCGGACGCCGTCTTCCTTGTTCTTGACCTTCTCCATGTAGTCCTCGGGCTTGATGCCGTCGGCTTGGATCTGGCGGAGCATCTTCAGCACGGCCTCGTTGGCGCCGCCGTGGGCGGGGCCGAAGAGGGCGTTGATGCCGGCGGACACCGACGCGAAGAGGTTCGCATTGGACGAGCCCACCAGTCGCACGGTGGACGTGGAACAGTTCTGCTCGTGGTCCGCGTGCAGGATGAGCAAAAGGTCCAGGGCCTTCACGACCACGGGATCCATTTCGTACTGCTCGGCGGGGAGGCCGAAACTAAGGCGCAGGAAGTTCTCCACCAGGTTCATGGAGTTGTCCGGGTAAAGCATCGGCTGGCCGATTGACTTCTTGTGCGCGTAGGCAGCGATAACCGGGAGCTTGGCCATGAGGCGGATGGTGGAAACTTCAACGTGCTCCGCGTTGAAGGGATCCAGCGAGTCCTGGTAGAACGTGGACAGCGCCGAAACAGCCGAAGAAAGCACCGGCATGGGGTGGGCGTCACGCGGGAACCCACCGAAGAAGCCCTTGAGCTCTTCGTGTAGGAGCGTGTGGCGGCGGATGCGCTGATCGAACTCTTCCAGCTCCGTGGGAGTGGGGAGGTTGCCGTAGATCAGCAGGTAGGAAACTTCGAGGAAGCTCGAGTGCTGCGCGAGCTGCTCAATGGGGTAACCGCGGTAACGCAGTACACCTGCGTCGCCGTCGATGTAAGTGATGGCCGAGGTGGTGGCCGCTGTGTTCATGAAGCCGGGGTCGTAGGCGACGGCGCCCGTCTGCTTCAGCAGCTTGGAAACGTCATAACCTTCGTTTCCTTCTACAACCTTGATGCGCGGCAGTTCGAGTTCGCCGCCGGCATGGCGCAGTGTCGCGCTGGTGGTCTCAGTCATGGAGTCCCCTTCATGAGGCCTCAGGGCCTCTATCGAACGCTTGTCCAACAACCTTCTGGTGTCGCCGCCTTCGGCCCTACTGTTGCAGGGCTCCAACGGCCGAAGTGCTTTCTTAGAGAAGGCCACCATTGATAGTCAGTTAAAAAGCTACCGCCAGTAACCCTACGGAACTAATCCGTACCGTCCGGTTACTGGCGGAATGACGCTATTAGTGGTGCAAGTCACAGCATTGTTATGAGGCCGTGCCAAGCCGTTCAACAGCGGCGTCAATTCGCTCGTCGCTGCCGGTGAGCGCCACTCGGATAAAGCCATTTCCGGCATCTCCATAGAAAACGCCCGGGCCTACAACGATGCCAAGTTCTGCGAAGCGGGCTACCGTGTCCCACGTGGCTTCGCCGGCGGTGGACCAGAGGTACAGGCCGGCCTTGGATTCGTGGATTTTCAGTCCAAACTTCTCCAGCGCCGGCACGATCCTCTCGCGGCGTCCGCGGTAAAGGTCCTTCTGGGCCAGGACATGGCCGGCATCGCCCAAAGCGACGCGCATGGCTTCCTGCACAGGGTAGGGAACGATCATGCCCGCATGTTTGCGGCTGTTGACCAGATTGGCCATGATCGCCGAATCTCCGGCTACGAACGCGGCACGGTACCCGGCAAGGTTGGACTGCTTGCTGAGCGAGTAGACGCATAGCAAGCCATCAGTGGAACCACCGGTAACCCGGGGGTCCAGAATGCTGGGGACAGCTTCGCCACCACGCTGGGCATCCCATTCGCCCCAGCCCAGCTCTGCGTAGCACTCGTCAGAGGCCACCACTGCTCCGAGCTCACGGGCCTGGCCGACTATCCGTTGGAGCGACTCGATGTCACGGACGCTGCCTGTGGGATTGCCCGGTGAGTTGATCCAGACCAATCGGACCTTCGCGCGAGTGTCGGGATCGAGTTCGTCCAGATCGTCAGCGGCAACGGCCGTGGCACCTGCCAATGAGGCGCCGATGTCGTAGGTCGGGTAGGCAACTGTGGGCCGCACAACGACGTCGCCCGCGCTCAAACCCAGCAGGAACGGCAACCACGCCACGAGCTCCTTGGAGCCCACGGTCGGCATGACGTCTTTGGGGTCCAGTCCCGGGACGCCACGACGCTTGGCGAACCAGGCCACAATTGCTTGCCGCAAGGCCTGCGTACCGTGAACCGTGGGATAGCCGTGGGCGTCGGCAGCGTTGGCCAGAGCCTCGCGGATCAACCCGGGAGTAGGGTCCACCGGCGTTCCGATGGAGAGATTCACTGCCCCGCCAGGGTGCTTGGCGGCCGTGGCGACATACGGCGCCATGGCCTCCCACGGATAGTCAGGCAGGTTCAGGCCGAAAGCGGGCGCCGCTGAAATCAAAGAAACTACCGCCTAGTGGTCTTGGTTCTGTGGGGGCAGTGCAGCAATGTACGGGTGGTCCTTACCCGTGTTACCGATCTTGGCGGCACCGCCCGGGGAACCGAGGTCGTCGAAGAACTCCACATTGGCCTTGTAGTAGTCGGCCCATTCTTCCGGGGTGTCATCCTCGTAGTAAATGGCCTCAACCGGGCACACGGGTTCGCAGGCTCCACAGTCGACGCATTCATCGGGGTGGATGTAGAGGGAACGCTCACCTTCGTAAATGCAGTCGACAGGGCATTCTTCAATACATGCCTTGTCCTTGACATCTACACACGGCTGCGCGATTACGTACGTCACGTCCCAGACCTCTCCACGGTTTGTCCCGGCGATGGCCGGGGTAATACGGCCGGCATCATGCCGGGCACTCAACTTCCGAGCCTATTATCCAACAGTGCGCTGACGCCAACCTAGCCCGCGTCTTAGTATGAAACGGTGACTCCCCCGAACTTGCCGCCCCGACAATTCCTCCTCGCAGCAGAACCAGGCATCCGGGTGGTGGTCAGGTACAGGATAGAGGACGGATTAACGGACGCTTTGGGCTATCTGGTGGGAACCACTGAGGGTTCCTGTACCGTCCGCACCCGTACAGCCGACGTCGAGATTCCGTTGGCAATGGTTATCGCGGCGAAAGAGGTTCCACCGCCGCCGCCGCGTCGGCAGTCCGTTCGCGTCGCAGCCGACTGACGACCTGCCGATTAACAACCACAAGCATGATTAACGTCACTACGCCGATGCCGAAGACCCACACGTTTCCCACGGGGTCGCCAAGAATCAACTGCTTGGCGGAGCCGGCTGAAGACAGGACGCCGACGGCGGCATAAGTCACCACGCCAGCCACCGCCGTCGGAATCACCGAGCGGGACCATGCAGCGAGCCACAACTGCACGGACGCAAGCAACAGCAAGGCGGCGGCCACGCCCGACGGAAGCTCGACGCCGGACCAGAGCAGAGTCTGCCGGTGCAGTACGGTGCCGGCCAGGGCAACGAAAAGAGCCGCCAGTACGGCCGTGGCAATTCCACGGACCGAACCGGCGGCTCCTCTCTTCATTCAGCTGTTCCGAACTGGTTCAGACCAGTACTGACTAGGACTTGGCGCGGGCGCGGTTGGCCTTGGCGCGCTCGTTGGAGTCCAGGATGACCTTACGGATACGGATGGCATCCGGGGTTACCTCGACGCACTCGTCTTCGCGGGCGAATTCGAGGGACTCTTCGAGAGTGAGATCGCGCGGCGGCGTCAAGTTTTCGAAGGTGTCTGAGGAAGCGGCACGCATGTTGGTGAGCTTCTTTTCCTTGGTGATGTTGACGTCCATGTCATCGGCGCGGGAGTTCTCGCCAACAATCATGCCTTCGTAAACCTCGGAGGTGGGCTTCACGAAGAAGGAACCGCGCTCCTGCAGGTTAATCATGGCGAATGGCGTAACAACGCCTGCGCGGTCGGCAATCATCGAACCGTTGGTACGGTATTCGATCGGTCCGGCCCACGGCTCGTAACCTTCAGAAATGGAGGCAGCGATGCCGGCGCCACGAGTGTCCGTCAGGAACCGGGTACGGAAACCAATCAGGCCACGCGCAGGGACGATGAATTCCATGCGGCACCAGCCGGTGCCGTGGTTGGCCATGTTGGTCATGCGGCCCTTGCGGGCAGCCATGAGCTGCGTGACGGCGCCGAGGTATTCCTCGGGCACATCGATGGTCATGTGTTCCATCGGCTCGTGCAGCTTGCCGTCGATGGTCTTGGTGACAACCTGCGGCTTGCCCACGGTCAGCTCGAAGCCTTCGCGACGCATCTGCTCAACCAGGATGGCCAGCGCGAGCTCGCCACGGCCCTGGACTTCCCAGGCATCGGGACGCTCGGTGGGGAGCACCTTGATGGAGACGTTGCCGATCAGTTCCTTGTCCAGGCGATCCTTCACCTGGCGGGCAGTGACCTTGGCACCCTTGACCTTGCCGGCCAGCGGCGAGGTGTTGATACCGATGGTCATGGATATCGCGGGATCGTCCACGGTGATCAGCGGCAACGGCTGCGGGTTCTCGGCGTCCGTGAGGGTTTCACCGATGGTGATTTCCTCGATGCCGGCGACAGCAACGATTTCACCCGGGCCAGCGGACTCGGTAGGCACACGGGTCAGGGCCTTGGTGGCGAGCAGTTCGGTGATCTTGACGTTCTTGAGTTCACCGTTTGCACGTGCCCAGGCAACGGTCTGGCCCTTACGGAGCGTGCCGTTGTAGATGCGGAGCAGGGCGAGGCGGCCAAGGAACGGCGATGCGTCCAGGTTGGTCACGTGTGCCTGCAGCACGCCGTCCGGGTTGTACGTCGGAGCGGGGATGTGCTCGATGATGGTCTTGAAGAGAGGCTCGAGGTCTTCGTTCTCCGGGGCAGAGCCGTTGTCCGGCTGGTCCAGGGATGCGCGGCCAACCTTGGCGGCTGCGTAGACGACGGGAACTTCGAGGACCTTGTCCAGGTCCAGGTCCGGAACTTCGTCAGCGAGGTCTGAAGCGAGGCCCAGGAGCAGGTCCATGGACTCGTGGACAACCTCGTCGATGCGGGCATCGGGACGGTCGGTCTTGTTGACCAGGAGAATGACCGGAAGGTGCGCGGCAAGGGCCTTGCGGAGCACGAAGCGGGTCTGGGGCAGGGGGCCCTCGGAGGAGTCGACCAGCAGGACGACACCGTCAACCATGGAAAGACCGCGCTCTACCTCGCCACCGAAGTCGGCGTGGCCAGGGGTGTCGATGACGTTAATGGTGATGGTCTCGCCGTTGGACGACGGGCCGTTGTACGCAACCGTGGTGTTCTTCGCGAGGATGGTGATGCCCTTTTCGCGCTCCAGGTCACCGGAGTCCATGACACGGTCCTCAACCTCACCATGGGAAGCGAAGGAGTTGGTCTGCTTGAGCATGGCGTCGACCAAGGTGGTCTTACCGTGGTCAACGTGTGCGACGATCGCGACGTTGCGCAGATCGCTCCGCGACGCAGTGTTGGTGATGGTTTCAGACATGCGTTAATGACTCGATTCAGTGGTGAAGTCAGCTGTTTGTATCCGCGCGCATACCTGATCGACTTGATCGGAACACACAGCGAAAAGACCCCGGGACACAGGGCACCTGCATCCAGTCTAAACGCAGTTGCATTTCTGAGCCTAAAAAGCAAGCCATTCAGGGCTGGGATGTGGTGCTGCTCACACTGTTGTGATGTTGCATAAAGGCAAGTCTGGATGCTGGATTTTCCCTGCCCTGTGCACCAAGATGGGCTGCAGAACCAGTGCCACGTGGAGAACAATGATGCGACAAGCTCCGGCCGTGTTCCGTATGCTCGCACCATTGATCGCCATAAGCGTTCTGTCGGTAGGCTGCGGACCAAGCCCAGCACCAACGACCGCCCCCTCTGGATCAACCACGCCCGGGCCTGCGCAAACAGCCGCCGCCGACAAACCGCTCAGGATTGCACCTGCCCCCAGTTCGCTCAACTTGCCCGTGGGCTCGCTATACAAGAACCCCGCAAACAATCGCAGCGAACTGGTTCTCGCGGACGTGCGCCACACCGCGGTACTCATTGGCGATTCCCAGTCAATGCCGAAGGATTCCTGGCCGCAGCAGGGCATCGCAGCCATGGGCTATAAATTGCACGTAGTGGGCATGGGTGGCACGGGTTACGTGGCCACCAACGGAAAGACCGGCAATTACATGGACGCGTTGCAGCGCGGCGACTGGGTACTGCCCTTCGGTGATCCACCGTTGATCGTGGTCCAGGGTGGCGGCAACGATGCCACCCAACGCGCCACGGACGCCCAGATCACCAGCAACGCCGAGCGGCTTCTCGCCGCCCTGAAGAAACGCTACCCGGGCACCACCTTGGCCATGATTGGAACCCTTGCCAGGGGCGTGAGCAACGGAGGCGGACGCCGTACTGAAATCGACGCCCTTCTGGGACGCATCGCCGCCAAGCACGGCATACCGTTCGTCAGCGCGGGCGACTGGCTCACCCGCTACAACGCAATCGGGGATCTCCAGGACGGCGTGCACCTGAAGCCGGCCGGACATGCAAAGTTAGGCGCTGCATTGGCTCGCGAATTCACTGCGCTTGGCCTTACGGCGCGCCCGGACAGAGCTGCCTCCACACCGGCATCTACACCTGAAGCTGTCCCTGCGCACTAGAGCGCGCGTTGCGGGGCCCGCTCTGCGCGCCTCGTCCACTAGAGCGCGCGTTGCGGGGCCCGCTCTGCGCGCCTCGTGAGCGCTATGACGCGCACAGCAGGCCCCGCAACACGAGGTTTAACGGCAAGAGCCGGTGGTTCCCTTCCCAGGGAACCACCGGCTCTTCTGCTAACCAACCATCAAACGCTCGACGTCGGTCAGGCCACCGCGGGTGGCAACAGGAGCGAACCGCCCGGAATGGCATCCAGGAGTGCTTGGGTGTAGGCCTCGCGCGGGTTGTCGAAGACATCATCCGTGCTGCCCGTCTCCACGAGTTTGCCCTTTTCCATCACGCAGACGTGGTCCGCGATCTGCCGGACCACCGCGAGGTCGTGGGTGATGAACAGGTACGTCAAACCAAGATTGTCCTGAAGGTCAGCCAGCAGGTTCAGCACCTGAGCTTGGACAAGGACGTCCAATGCTGAGACCGCTTCATCGCAGATGATGACTTCCGGATCCAAGGCCAAAGCCCGCGCAATGGCAATGCGCTGCCGCTGGCCACCCGAAAGCTCGTTCGGGTACCGCTGCATCATGGACTGTGGCAGGGCCACCTGGTCCAACAGTTCCCGGACCTTCTTTTCCCGGCTGGCCGCGCTGCCGATCTTGTGCACACGAAGCGGCTCTTCAATGGTCCTGAAGATGTTGTACATCGGATCCAAGGAACCGTAGGGGTCCTGGAAGATCGGTTGCACCCGGCGACGGAACTTAAAGAGTTCCTTGCCCTTAAGCCCCGCGGTGTCCACATCGTCGAAGATGATCTGTCCCTCAGTAGGCTTTTCCAACTGGAGGACCATTTTGGCGACCGTGGACTTGCCAGATCCGGACTCCCCCACAATGGCTGTGGTGGTTCCCCGTTTGACGTTGAAACTGACGTCATCAACAGCAGCGAAGTCCGAGGACTTGCCCAGACCCTGGCGCAACTTGTAGACCTTGCGGAGGTTCTTGATCTGGAGGACGTCGTCCTGAACACGGCTCTCGTCTGCGGCAACCGGCGCCAGGAGGTCACCGGAAGCGACCCCCTGCTCCTTAGCCACCTGAATTCGGCGTGATGCAAGGGACGGCGCCGACTCCACCAAGCGGCGGGTGTACGGGTGCTGCGGATTGCGGAGGAGCTCCAAGGAAGGACCCGCCTCAACAACATTGCCTTGGTACATGACCACCACTTTGTCAGCACGTTCGGCTGCCAAGCCGAGGTCGTGTGTGATGAGCAGCACTGAAGTGCCGAGCTCAGTTGTCATGGTGTCCAAGTGATCCAGGATCCTGCGTTGAACCGTGACATCCAGCGCCGACGTGGGTTCGTCAGCAATGAGCAGCTTGGGCTGGCAGCTCAGGCCGATGGCGATCAGCGCACGCTGGCGCATACCGCCGGAGAATTCGTGAGGATACTGCTTGGCGCGACGCTCTGCGTCGGGAAGCCCGGCTTCCGCCAGGACACGGGCAACGTCCTTGGGGCCGTCCGGACGACCGTTGGCCTTCAGCGTTTCCCTGACCTGATAGCCAATCTTCCATACAGGGTTGAGGTTGGACATCGGGTCCTGGGGGACCATACCAATGTGGCTGCCACGAAGCTCGATCATGCGCTTTTCAGGAGCATGGGAGATGTCTTCCCCGTCGAGCAGGATCTGCCCGCCTGAGACGCGTCCGTTGTTGGGCAACAAGCCGATGGCGGCCAGCGCCGTCGTCGACTTTCCTGAACCCGACTCCCCCACAATGGCCACCGTTTCACCCGGCATGATGGTCAAGTGCGCGTTCTTCACGGCCTTGACCTCACCTGAGCCGGTCTTGAAGGTGATGGCCAAATCCCTGATTTCAAGGATTGGCTTTACGGGTGCCGTGGCTTCGTCAATTCTGATGTCGGCAGAAGTCATGTTCGCCTCCTTAGCGCTGACGGCTCTTGGGATCAAGAGCATCGCGGACGGCGTCGCCAAGCATGATGAAGCTCAGGACGGTGATGGACAGGGCTGCTGCCGGGTAAAGCAGGATTCCCGGGGTGGTACGGATGGACGCGTTAGCCGCGGAGATGTCGTTGCCCCACGACATCACGCTGGTGGGCAATCCAACACCCAGGAACGACAACGTCGCTTCCAGGACGATGAAGACACCGAGCTCCAAGGTGGCCAGCACGATAATCGGTGCCAAGGCGTTCGGCAGCGCGTGCTTCAGCAACGCCCCAAACTTGGAGACACCCAAGGAACGGGCTGCAGTAACGAAGTCCGAGTTTCGAACCTCAATGACTGCACCTCTGGTAATACGCGCCATCTGGGGCCAAGCCAAGAGAGATATGGTGATGACCACTGTCCAGACGCCACGGTTTTCCCTGAAGAAGGGAAGCTGAGTGACTACCAGTGCGCCAAGAATGATCGGCAGGGCAAAGAAGATGTCACCAACGCGAGCCAGGACCGCATCCAGCCACCCGCCGTAGTACCCGGCCAACGCGCCGAAGGTAACACCGATGATCACAACGCAGATCACAGAAAGGACACCTACGGAAAGCGAAGCCTGTGTACCGTGGATGACCCTGGAATAGACATCGCAGCCCTGCAAAGTGAAACCAAGTGGATGACCCGCCGTGGGCGCTCCCTCCGAATTAGCCAACTGGCAATCATTGTTGGGGGCAACGCTGGTAAAGAGGCCAGGGAACAAAGCGATGGTGGTCAGGAGCAGGATGAGAAAAGCGGAAACAATGAACATCGGGCGACGACGCAGCTTGCGCCAAGCATCGGCCCATAGGCTCACAGGGGCTTGATCAGTCTTGACGGAATCAGTGGCCTGCAGCGGGGTCTCGTCGACCGGGGCCACGAAGTGTTCGGAGTTACTGGTCATAGCGGATCCTCGGGTCAAGCCAGGCGTACAGGAGGTCAACCAGAAGGTTGGTGATGACGAAAACCAGAACCAGGACGCTGACGATCGCAACGATGGTGGGACCCTCGCTGCGTTGTATGGCCTGGAAGAGTTTATTACCTACACCCGGGATGTTGAATATGCCCTCGGTGACGATCGCGCCACCCATAAGCCCGCCAAGGTTGGCGCCGAGGTAGGTAACCACCGGAATCAACGAGTTCCTCAGAATGTGGGCCATGATGACCCGGGGACGCGAAAGCCCTTTGGCCGTTGCCGTGCGGACATAGTCGGCGTTCATGTTCTCGCTGACGGTTGCACGGGTTAGACGAAGGACATAGGCGAACGAAACCAGGCCAAGGACGAAGGCCGGCAGAAGCAAGTTGCCCCAGTCTGCGTTGGCACCCACCGTGGGTTTGGCCCAGCCTAACTGGACACCGAACACCAACTGGAAGACGAAGCCCAGCACGAATGTGGGTACGGCGATGACTACGAGCGAGACGATCAGAACCGTGGAATCAAACAGCTTGCCCCTGCGAAGACCGGCGAAGACACCAAAGGCAATACCAAAGACAGCTTGAATAATGAGTGCCTCAATGGCAAGCATCGCAGTCACGGGGAATGCCCGTGCCAAGGAGTCTGCGATGGGCTGCTGGGTGAAGTCGACACCGAGGTTGAAGGTGAAGATGTTCTTCAGGAAGATACCGTACTGAACCCAGAACGGCTGATCCAGGTTGTACTGCGCGCGAAGTGTGTCAATAACGCTCTGCGGTGGCTGCCGTTCCCCGAAAAGGGCGGCGATTGGATCGCCAGGGAGGGCGAAGACCATGTAATACACAAGGAGTGTGGTCCCAAGGAAGACGGGGATCACCTGAAGGAGCCTTCGCAAAATGTAGCGAACCACGGGTCACCCCTCTCCGTTGGTCGGGCGTTGCTGTGTCATTTGTGCCTTCCTGCCGGGCAAGCAAGGGGGCCCGGCGCATTGGCCGGACCCCCTGCCGCATGGCAAGTTCAGATCCTGAGGACTACTTGGCCTCGATGTTGTAGTAGAGGATTCCGCCATTCCAGCCGGTGTCAGCTGAGACGACGTTGTTGCTCCACACGATCGGACGGTTCAAGTACCACAGGGGAAGGCCTGGGAGATCCTCGAACAGGATTTCCTGTGCCTGGTTGAACTTGGCGTTAGCCTCTTCCGGAGTCTTGGATCCAAGACCTTCCTTGAGCAGCTTGTCGAACTCCGGGTTGGAGTACTTCTCGTAGTTGGACGAGGCGTTGGTTCCCCAAACCGGTCCAAGGAAGTTGTAGAGGGACGGGTAGTCGCCCTGCCAGCCGGCACGCGTCAGGCCGGGAATGGACTGCGACTTGCGCAGGTCCAGAACTTCAGCAAACTTGGCGAAAGGCTGGATTTCCGACTCGATGCCGAGGTTGTTCTTGAAACCGTTGGCAACGGCGTCGATCCATTCCTTGTTTCCACCGTCAGTGTTGGAAGCAATCTGGAGCGGCTTTGAGGCGTCGTACGGCTGAAGCTTCTCGGCTTCTGCCCAGAGTTCCTTTGCCTTGGTCGCATCGAACTTCAAGACATCGTTGCCCGGGATGGAATCGGTGTACCCATCCAGCACAGGCGCGGTGAATTCGGTTGCCGGAGTGCGGGTTCCGTTGAAGATTACCTTGGTGATCTCGTCGCGGTTGATGGCGTGGGACAGTGCCTGACGGCGCAGCTTGCCGGCTTCACCCTGGAAGTTCGGGTTGTAGCCCGGGATGTTCAGAGTGGAGTTGTTGGCAACGGGCTTCGTGGAGTTACGGTCCTGGAAGTCTGTGGTGTAGGTCTTCAGCGCATTGGACGGCAGAACGTCCGTGACGTCAAGGTTGTCGCCCTGAAGATCCGTGTATGCCGGGCCCGGATCCGTGTAGAACTTGAAGGTCACGCCACCGTTCTTGGCAGCACGCGGCCCGCTGTAGTCAGCGTTCTTGACGAGGGAAATCTGCTGGTCATGGACCCAGGCGCCTTCCTTCTCGAACTTGTACGGACCGTTGCCTACGGGGTTCTCGCCGAACTTCTTCGGGTCCGCAAGGGCCTCGGAAGGAAGCGGGTAGAAGGCGGAGTATCCCAGGCGAAGCGACCAGTCAGCCTCGGGCTGGACCAGCTTGACCGTGATGGTCTGGTCATCTGTTGCGGCAAGGCCTGACATCGTCTGAGCGGTCGGAGCCGGAGTGGACGTCTTCTTGCCATCAGCGGCCGTGGTTTCATTGACGGCGCTGACATCGGCATAGCCTTCGATGGAATCGAAGAAGTAGCCGTTGTTCTGGAGGTTGGTGCTCAGGGCAGCGAAGTTCCAGGAGTCAACGAACGTTTTGGCCGTGATGGCCTCGCCGTTGGTGAACTTGGCGCCTGACTTGACCTTGATGGTCCAGTTCTGGGAGTCCTCGGTTTCGATGGACTCCGCCAGTGCGTTGACGGGCTTGCCGCTGGCGTCGTAAGCACGAAGGCCTTCGAACAGCAACTCGACTACGCGGCCGCCATACACCTCGTTGGTGTTGGCGGGGAGCAGCGGGTTTTGCGGTTCGTTGCTGTATGCGGAAATGACCTTGTTCGGGTCAGTTGCGGCCGAGTTGTTTGTATCGCTGCCGCCACCGCCCCCGCAACCGGTCGCTGCGAGGGCGATGATCGCCGCTACGCCTAGAGCTTTGGAAGTGCGCGAGAAACGCATTCCGCCTCCTATGTGTCGTGGAGTTGAGCAGGGAAAATTCGTGATCTCCCCCAGGCAAAGGCACAGTTTCCTACTGTGACGTTGCCTACATGTGTGTGTAAGCCTACCCACATTGTGTCCAGATGTTGGGACAAGCTGGCCAAACTGTAACCGTTCCGCAACCTCCAGATGCCTATACCGGCGCGGATTTCAAGTCAAACGCTACTCGGTGGTAATATTCGCTGTCTGACAGCAGGACAGGACCGATTTGGGCACAAAAAGGGGCCCCGGTTCTGTTGAACCTGGGCCCTTCGAAATTTGTGTGCTCTACACGTAGAAGCGGTACGCACCGGACATATCAGTGGGCTGCTGCGGCCGCCGCAATCATGGATTTCTAGGACTCTTCGGCGTTGGCTGATCCTCTCCAAATCGCTATCCCTGCGGACCCCCGGCGGACTCCATGCGGGCTAACCTCTGGCCGGAGCGCGTTTGGCTCGGTCCCTACGTCCGGTCTACTGGGTGGCTGTGCAGGTGTTGCGGTTCATAGCCTCGTCATCTCTGACTCAAGCTTCAGCTTCCCCGCCGATGTTAGGTCCGACTACTCGTAGGCTTCAAGACTGCCCGAAGCTTTCGGGCTGCAACGGCAGCAATGGAGCGGAGGTAATAGTCACCTAAAGGACCAATATGAGCGGCTCCTGTTCTCTCCGGGTCGCTCATATCGTGGGGAGGCTTTATTCAACCTGCGCGGTCAAGCTTCGCTAGGAAACTCAAAATGCCGACTTCGCCAACCCTCCGGGAATCTGCTACGCGGGCCTCAGTAGGCGCCTAGGTAGCCCAAGTAATTCGCCATTATTTGATCAACAAGCTTCGCGTCGAGCTGGCCTATCCTCTCACCAATGAAGTGCTTGTCCATCGGTTGGACAAGGCAGACACGTGCCCAGCCCTTGGAAGGCAGTCCTCCTGTATTTGCAGGAATCCTAATGTCGTACTCGCTGTTCTGTGCCCCAGATGACACCGGACATACGGTTACTACCGGCCAATGCCCATCGTCGTTCTTGTGGTCCCCTGTAAGAACGATGACGGGGCGTCGAGAATGGGACGTTCGGTGGTTTTCCGGTGGTAGTGCAACTTGCTCGTCGGGAACCCAGTAAACGTAACCGCGACGAATAGGCGTTGGGAATGCTGCTGTCAACGGCAGGCTTCCGCCGCTGATCTCCGAAGATGCTCCGTCCCCCGAAGCTCACGGCGCACCGTCTCGGCATCTTCCACAATCGGTTCTCTTGGGGTTGCTTTGAAGATGGATGCGTATCTCGTCAATGCGCTTTTGTAATCGTCAGTCTTTGCAACTATCCCAGGCTCGGCGAAACGTTCGAATTCAGTCCAAGAGTCGGCGATCTCATCGTTAGGCAGCACGATGTTTCTCTCACCCTCTCGGAAATGCTGCGGCCAAGGACCCACTGCATGTGTAATGTTGCGAAGCTTAGAAGCCGTGTAGCCCCCGAAGTAGTTCCAAACGCACTCCAGTGTTGCCAGGACCTCAGGACCTAGCTCGCGTGGAGCACGGGGCTCAGCTACGCGTATGGACTTGTTTCCAAAGGCGCTGTACTGACGATAAAGCGGCTGCACAACCGGCCCGTGGTCCCATGCCTGGATGGCTTCCCTTATCAACGAGCAGCCCGTTTCATGCATGAAACGACTCTGGGCGAGGTAGACAAGCTTCTGCAACTTCAGGTTACTTAGGTCCTGCTCTGGGTCCCCCTGTGCCTGAACAACGAACCACTGTGCAATCTGGGCAGCAGGTAGTTCGGCGGTTTGCTGAGATTTTTCGTGCACGTCGTTACACTCCTCCCGCGCAGTTCCTAATACCATCTTGGCACAGGAGTCCAAAAGCCTAGCGCCAAAGCTGATAACAAATCGATGCATCTTGGCATTCCCTATATACGGAATGCGCGAGCCTCTCAAGCTGAAGCGAGTCCTCACAATCAAGACAAATCCGTTCTATCCGAGCGCTGACTGGTCATTTCGTGCATTAGCCAGCAACCCATAGGCAAGTCAGCGCGGCCAGTGACTGCCGGCAACACTGCACGTAAGTGGACGAGCGTCAGTGACGCGTCAACCTCGGAACGAAAGACAAACGGTAGCGACACCCCTGAACGTCCCAACTTATCCCTGTGGTCGTAGTTTCGTTCCTTGACTCGAAACTGGCAAGAACCTCGGACTCCGCGACCATGGCAAGCGCCGCCCAGGTCATCGCTACCCGATCAGATAGACCATGCCGCGCCCATCGTCAGCCAGATTCTTGGCGAAGGTTCGCGCCCGCCGAAGATAGCCAACGGCATAGTCGACCTCACGGTCCCGATCGACATGCGACGAAACCGGCAACCTCAGCCCCACTTCCCCGTCAGAGACCTCGTCCAAGTCTTGGGCGATCGCCAAAACCTCGGATGGTGTCAGGGCGCGCACCCACGGATCCCAGCCTTCGTCATGCATCGTGATGCTGCCTTCAAACATACGAAAAGCCGGTCGCGCCGTTATGCCGGCCCTCAATGGCGCAGTGAGAACCTGCAAATGCCGCCACGCTTTGTCCAGGTAAAGCATGTCGCGCTCACATACAGCTTGCTCGAAGGTAGTACGACTGATCCTGACGCCAGGTTCGAGGCCCCAGGCGTCAGCAAGCGGATCGGCCGACACCACGCTCCTTGGGTCGGAAAGCACTTGGTCAGTAACGTCGCCGTCGAATGCATATGCGTAATATCTGATTCCCATTCACCAAGTGTTGCCGAGGCTCAAGCACTGCAGGACAGCCAATTTGCGCTATGTGGATAATTCACGACATGAACTTACCGGCGCTCCGCTTGAAACCAGACAAAAGTGGAGTGGGCCTGATTTCTCTAGACGTTGAAGCGGAACTCCACCACGTCGCCGTCGGCCATCACGTACTCTTTGCCTTCGATGCGGACCTTGCCACGGGACTTTGCCTCGGCCATGGAACCGGCGTCGATGAGGTCATCGAAGGAGACAACCTCGGCCTTGATGAAGCCGCGCTGGAAGTCAGAGTGGATCACACCGGCCGCCTGCGGTGCGGTATCGCCCTGGCGAATGGTCCAGGCGCGGGTTTCCTTGGGGCCGGCCGTGAGGTAGGTCTGCAGGCCAAGCGTGTGGAAACCAACGCGCGCCAGCTGATCAAGGCCGGACTCGCTCTGGCCGTTCATTTCCAGCATCTCGCGGGCTTCTTCCTCATCCAGCTCAACGAGGTCGGCTTCGAGCTTGGCGTCGAGGAATACGGCATCTGCGGGAGCAACCAGGGCACGCAACTCGTCCTGCTTTTCCTGGTCACCCAGGATGCCTTCATCGGCGTTGAAGACGTAGATGAAGGGCTTGGCAGTGAGAAGTCCGAGCTCCTTGAGGTGCCCCATCTCCAGCTTGTCACTCTTGATGGAGGAGAAGATGGTATCGCCGCGTTCCAGAACTGCCTGCGCTGCTTTGATTGCGGCCAGTTCGGCTGCTTCGCGCTTCTTGATCTTGACTTCTTTTTCGATACGCGGGATCGCGTTTTCGATGGTCTGAAGGTCTGCCAGGATCAGCTCGGTGTTGATGGTCTCCATGTCGGAGCGCGGATCGACCTTGCCGTCGACGTGAATCACATCGGGATCGTCAAACACACGAACGACCTGCGCAATGGCCTCTGCCTCGCGGATGTTGGCAAGGAACTTGTTGCCCAGGCCTTCGCCCTCCGAGGCACCCTTCACGATGCCGGCGATGTCCACGAAGGACACGGGAGCGGGAAGCAACTTCTGCGAACCGAAGATCTCTGCCAGCTTCGCCAGGCGGGGATCGGGCAGGTTGACCACTCCGACGTTCGGTTCAATCGTTGCGAACGGATAGTTCGCAGCGAGCACCTGATTACGGGTCAGTGCGTTGAAAAGAGTTGATTTGCCGACGTTGGGCAGTCCGACGATGCCAATAGTAAGAGCCACGAGCATTGATTCTACCCGTTGGAACCACGTCCGCGGTTGTTCCCTCCCCCAATCCGTGCCTGCAGCTGCAGCCTCGCTAAAACTGTCGTACCCCTGTGACAGGGTTGCCACATGGATGGATTTGGATTGGTATTGGCCCTGCTCATGCTGCTGATTGGCGCTGCGGTTGGCCTCGCGGCCGGCTATGTTGTCTTCCGACGCCGGGGCGCCGGCTTGGAAGAAGACTTCGACGCCGTTTCGTCACGGCTTTCGGAGGTGACGGCACAGCTGGCAGCGGCCGATGCCGAACGCCGGCTTTTGTTTACACAGAACCGTGAGCTGAACGCAGCAAGAAATTCTGATGGCAGCGTCCTGCGTGCGCTAGCTCCCGTGGCCGAAAAGCTGACGGCGGTCCAGCAACAGGTTTCGCTCCTCGAACGGGACAGGGTGGAGCAGTACGGGCAACTCGCCCAGCAACTTCAGGATGCGCGTTCGTCCGACGAGCAGCTCTTGCGGTCAACCCATGCTCTGGCCTCAGCGCTCCGTTCCAACAGCGCCCGCGGCCAGTGGGGCGAGGTTCAGCTCCGCAGGGTGGTGGAGGCTTCGGGAATGCTCCGGCACGTGGATTTTCATGAGCAGGTTCATTCCGGACGTAGCGACAACACCCTGCGGCCGGACCTGGTGGTCCAGCTTCCCGGGGGTAAGCAACTGGTAGTGGATGCCAAAGTACCGCTGGCTTCCTACCTTGCCGCGCAGGAACAACTCCACGGAGATGGCTCGTTTGGCGAGTCGGTGGGACCCGCCATCGGCCATGACTCCAAGACACTGCTGGCACAGCATGCAAAGGCGCTCAAGGCCCACATCGATGCCCTGGCGGCCAAGAAGTACTGGGATATCCCGGGGAACTCCCCGGAGCTGGTGATCTGCTTCCTTCCCGCCGAGTCCATTCTGGCGTCAGCCCTCGAAGCCGATCCGGCCTTGCTTGAACATGCCTTGTCCAGGAACGTGGTTCTGGCGTCGCCCGGGACTTTGCTGGCGGTCCTCAAGTCGGTTGCCTTCACCTGGCGACAGGACGTCCTAACGGACAGCGCCCACGAGCTGTTCGAGCTCGCCAAGCAACTGTACGAGCGCATGGGCACACTTGGCGAGAACGTCGGCAAGCTGGGAAGCTCATTGAAGACATCCGTGGATCGCTACAACGCCATGGTGGGAACGCTGGAGGCTCGGGTACTCCCGACCGCGCGCAAGCTCAACACTATGGACGATGCTGGTCTTGCCGCGCCTATGTCCGTGGAGGCTGTTCCCCGCACTCTGGCAGCCCCGGAACTGCTGGCCGTCGACACCTTCGGGCATCAGGACTCCTCCAGCGACCACGAGGACAGCGACGATCAAGAGTCAGCTGCTTAGGCGTAAGTGCTCTCTTAACGAACTGGCCCGCCGTGGTCGCCTTCCTTGGGATGGCGACCACGGCGGGCCAGTCTGTAGGAGTCAGGGCTAGGAGGTCTCTCGGGTTCCACGGCCGCCAAGGGCACGTGTCACGTCGCCGGCCTTCTTCAAAGTGGCCCGCAGTTCCTTGGGAAGCGAGAAAAGCAGGTCTTCCTCTGCCGTCACCACTTCCTGGACCTCGCCGTAACCGTAGTCGGCCAGAAGCCGCAGAACATCCTTGACCAATACTTCAGGTACAGAAGCGCCGGAGGTCACACCCACGGTGGCAACGCCCTCGAACCAGGACTCATCCACTTCATTGGCGAAGTCCACTCGGTACGAGCTCTTAGCACCATATTCGAGGGCTACCTCAACCAATCGCACAGAATTGGACGAGTTGGCCGAACCCACAACGATAACGAGGTCAGCCTGCGGTGCGATCTTCTTAATGGCCACCTGACGGTTTGTGGTGGCGTAGCAAATGTCATCGCTGGGCGGATCCTGCAGCGTGGGGAACCGGTCCTTAAGGAGGCGAACCGTCTCCATGGTTTCGTCCACACTGAGAGTGGTCTGCGAAAGCCAGATGGTCTTCTCCGGATCCCGCACGGTGACCTTGTCTACCTCGTGCGGTCCGTTGATGATCTGGATATGCTCCGGGGCCTCACCGGCGGTTCCTTCGACTTCCTCATGGCCTTCATGGCCGATGAGCAGGATGTCGTAGTCTTCCTTGGCGAAGCGCACAGCTTCCTTGTGGACTTTAGTCACCAGTGGGCACGTCGCGTCGATGGTGCGCAGTCCGCGGTCCTCGGCTGATTGGACCACTGCAGGAGAGACACCGTGTGCCGAGAAGATGACCAGGGCACCTTCGGGAACCTCGTCGGTCTCCTCGACGAAGATGGCTCCTTGTTCCTCGAGGGAACTGACCACGTGCACGTTGTGAACGATCTGCTTGCGCACATAAACGGGAGGGCCGTAGTGCTCCAGGGCCTTCTCCACAGCAATGACAGCCCGGTCCACGCCGGCGCAATAACCGCGGGGAGCCGCCAACAGAACCTTCTTGGGGCCCGTGACGGGCGCCGCTGCCTGAACCTCTTCCGGGGAACGGCGTCTACGGGGCACCGTGGGCATAGGAATGGAAACTGCTGTGCTGGTCATTCCTCCATGCTACCGGGCCGGACTTTGCCTCCCTGCTATCGGGCAGGACTTTAGCTGCTGGCCGAACGTGACCCTCGTCGCCCTGACACAACGGAAGCTATGACGCCGACCACAAAGACTCCACCGGACGCCACCGCTGCCATGAGGATCCACTCCCCGAAGCCCGTCCTGGCTGCTGTGAGGAACTCCTGTTTGAACAGCTCAGCCACACCATTGGCGCTGGACAGCTTGCCAACCGCTCCGCCGGCAAGGTCCGCCCCGGCCGTCCAGAGAGCAGCGAGTGCCAAGCCGCCCAGTCCGAGGAAGACCAGCACCAAGGACCGCCGGCGTGCGGCGACAAGCGCCAGGAGCACGGATATCAGGGCACCGAGTGCGGCTACCCACCACAGGGGCGCGAATGCCGCCACCCGCTCCACCAGTTGGCGGTGGGAGGGCTCCCCCAAAGACACCAGACTTTCCGCTGGAACATCAATCCGAATCCTGGTGGCCTCGGCGAAATGATCACGAATGAGCCGAACCAAAGGGCTGATATCAAGGACCAGGGCAGTGGTGGTGGCGGCCTCCTCAGGTTGGTTCGCTGCGCCGAAGTTCAACCTGTGACTGTTGCGTACTGTCTCTTCCCACGCTTGAGGGTAGTCGCTCCACGATTGCATGCCCGATGCAGCGCTGCGGAGCGCGTCGGCCGCCAAGGACTGGATAGGTCCTGGAAGATCCACGGAGGACTCGAAGGTTCCAACAGCGGCCGCGGCCAGGCGGTCTTGGAATTCCGGATCGTTGCCTAGTTCACCTGCTATGCGGACAAAGCCCTCTTCTTTGACGATGTTCTGGTCAACCCACGCCATTGGAACGGCCACGGCGGTGAGGAGTACGGCGAGGATCACTCCCAATGCTGAAACAAAAGTACGCAAGGTCATCCTCAGGCTCGGGGGCTATGGCACCATCCTAGGTCTGTCCACATGGCAGAAAAAATGTCGGAGGCGTCGCCCAAGCTATGGATAGAGTTGGAAGGCCGGTTGGCAACCACAGCCGCACCCCTGAGCGAGGACTATGACCATGCAGGAACAAACACGGCGACCGAACAAGGCATGGACTCCCCATGTCCGCTGAAGCGACACCGGAATCCACACTGCCGGGGACTGCCGCCGAAACCAGCCCGGACAATCCCTGGCCCCTCCAGTTGCTGTCCCGAAAGCTCAAAGCACACATAGAGCGGGCTCCGGCCGCGTGGATCGAGGGTCAGGTCATTGAACTGAACCGCCGGGGTGGTAATGCTTTTCTGACACTGCGTGATGTTGACGCAGAAATTTCACTACCGGCATCGGTCTGGTCAACGGTGCTTGACCGCCAGAAGATACCCCTGGAACGGGGTTCCCGGGTGGTTGCCTTGGTCAAGGCGGACTTCTGGGTCAAGACCGGGCGCCTGAATATGTCGGTTAAGGACATTCGTCCGGTAGGGCTCGGTGACCTGCTGGCAAGGATTGAGCGGCTGCGCCAAGCATTGGCCGCAGAGGGCCTGTTCGCAGATTCCCGGAAGCGCAAGCTCCCGCTTCTCCCCCACCGCATTGGCCTGATCACCGGTCGGGATTCCGATGCCAAGAAGGACGTCCTTCGCAATGCAGCGTTGCGTTGGCCCGCAGTTGAGTTTGACGTTCGCGAAGTGGCTGTCCAAGGCAACACCGCCGTTTCGCAGATCATCGCGGCCCTAAAGAAACTGGATGCCGACCCCCACGTGGATGTCATTGTCCTCGCCCGCGGTGGCGGCGCGCTGGAAGATCTCCTGCCTTTCAGCAATGAAGACCTCATTCGAGCCGTCTCGGCAGCGACCACTCCGATTGTTAGTGCGATCGGCCATGAAGCCGACCGTCCGATTCTGGACGATGTGGCGGACTTACGTGCGTCAACGCCCACTGACGCGGCCAAGCGCATAGTTCCGGACGTGGCCGAAGAACTGGCCATGGTTCGGCAAGCCCGGGACCATCTCCGCCGAAGTATCAGCCGCATGGTGGACCGGGAGACGGATCGACTTCATGCGCTGAGATCGCGGCCCGTATTGGCCACTCCTGCTTCAATGGTGGACGCCCGCTCCGAAGACATCCACCGCTTGCAGCGCAGGACCCATTCAGCGGTCAGCACCGCGGTCCTCAGGGCGTTGGACCAAGTCCACCACTTGCGTGCACAGGTCCGTGCCCTCTCACCCCAAAAAACACTGGACCGCGGTTATGCCGTTGTGCAGCTCCTCGGCGAGGACCAGGTGGGGCACCACGTGGTGAGCAGCCCAGAGGAAGCACCAGACCGGACGCCGCTGAGTATCCGCGTAGCTGAGGGCCGTTTCAGAGCTGTCTCAGCCGGCCAAGGACAACTCGTCGAACACTAAGACTGCTGAAACCACCGCCACCACCACATCAAAGGACATCATGACTGAGAACAATCCAACGGCACCGGATACCCTGGACAGCTTGAGCTACGAGGAAGCCCGCGAACAACTCGTGGCCGTAGTAGGGCGCTTGGAGGCCGGCGGTGCCAGCCTGGAAGAATCACTGGCGCTCTGGGAGCGTGGCGAGGCACTGGCCAAACGCTGCGAGGACTGGCTTGAGGGCGCACGCAAGCGTCTGGCCACGGCCCGTGATGCAAGCAGCGACGGCGGTGCTGCCGCCGGCTCCGACTGATATCCCTGATGGAGGCGGCTTAGGACTCCACCACGAGGGCGCGCTCAGCGGCGACATCAAAGTCGGCTTTGGGCCACTCCAGCTGCATACCACCCAGGGCATCCAACAGCAGTTGCTGGACGGCGATGCGGGCGTACCACTTCTTGTTGGCGGGCACCACGTGCCAAGGTGCGATGTCGGTTGACGTTTTCTCGAACGCAGTGCTGTACGCGTCCATGTAGTCATCCCAGTACGCACGTTCCGCGAGGTCGCCGCGACTGTATTTCCAGTGCTTACCGGGATCGTCCAAGCGGGCGATAAGACGCTTTTTCTGCTCGTCCTTGCTAATGTTGAGCATGACTTTGACGATGGTGGTTCCCTGCTCGTGGAGACGTGACTCGAAGTCGTTGATCGCTGCGTACCGGCGCTCCAGTTCGCCAGCGTCAGCCCAGCCATGGACGCGGTGGATCAGGACGTCCTCGTACTGTGAACGATCAAAAACACCCACCATTCCGGCGGCAGGGGCTTGTTTTTCGATCCGCCAGAGGAAGTCGTGCGATTTTTCTTCGTCCGTCGGCGCCTTGAAAGCGGTCAGCTGCACGCCTTGCGGGTCCATGGCTCCTACAACGTGGCTGACAATGCCGCCTTTGCCCGCAGTATCCATGGCTTGAAGAATGAGCAGGAGCCGCTTGGGGCTACCGAATTTCCCTTCTGCAAAGAGTTTCTCCTGCAGTTCCGCAAGGCGCGCGTCCTGGGCGGCCAGCAGCGCCTGGCCGTCAGCTTTGACGCCCGTATAGCCGGGGGTGGATTCAGGGTCTACGCCTGCCAACGAAAACCCCGACCCCACCCTCAGTACTTCGGCCGGACTTTTGGCGAACTCAACTGCAGCCATTGGCATGCCTTTCTGCCCGGCCGCGCCCCCGTGGCGCGGCTATGGACCTCAGGCTAGTTGCCCGGGTACCTCGACAGGAAGTCCGCCATGCGACCAATGGCTTCTTCGATGTCCTTGACGTTGGGCAAGGTGACCATTCGGAAGTGATCCGGACGAACCCAGTTGAACGCGCGCCCATGGGAGACCAAGATTTTCTGTTCTTTCAACAGGTCCAGGACAAACTTCTCATCATCCCTGATGTGGTACACCTCTGGGTCCAACTTCGGGAACAGATACAGGGCGCCCCTGGCCTGCTGGGTGCTGACACCGGGGATGGCGTTCAGGAGGTCGTACGCCTTGTTGCGCTGCTCCAGGAGCCTGCCGCCGGGAAGGATGAGATCGTTGATGCTCTGGTAGCCGCCGAGCGCGGTTTGGATGGCGTGCTGTGCAGGTACGTTGGCGCACAAGCGCATGTTCGCCAGGAGGTTGATGCCCTCGAGGTAATCGGCGGCGTCCTTCTTGGGCCCGGAGATCGCCATCCAACCCGCGCGGTAGCCGCAGACGCGGTAGGCCTTGGACAGGCCACTGAACGTCAGGCACAGGACGTCATCACCGGTAAGCCCGGCGAGGTTAACGTGAACTGCGTCTTCGTAGAGGATCTTCTCGTAGATTTCGTCAGCGAAGAGAACCAGTCCATGCTTCTCTGCCAACGCGACTATCTTCTTGAGGGTCTCCTCCGGGTAGACGGCGCCGGTGGGGTTGTTGGGGTTGATCACCACAATGCCCTTGGTCCGCGGCGTGATCTTGGATTTCAAGTCCTCAAGATCGGGCTGCCATCCGGACTCTTCGTCGCAGAGGTAGTGCACGGGGCGGCCGCCGGCAAGTGCCACGGAAGCCGTCCACAGCGGGTAGTCCGGCGTGGGAATCAGCACTTCATCACCGTCGTCCAAGAGCGCCATGAGGGACATGGTGATGAGCTCACTGACACCGTTGCCGAGGTAGATGTCGTCGACGTGGATGTTCTGGATGCCGCGCGTTTGGTAATACTGCGAGACGGCGGTCCTGGCCGAGAAGATGCCACGGGAATCGCTGTAGCCCTGGGCGTTGGGCAGGTGGCGGATCATGTCCACCAAGATGGCGTCAGGCGCTTCAAAGCCAAAAGGGGCCGGGTTTCCGATGTTCAGTTTGAGGATCCGGTGACCCTCCGCTTCCATTTGCTGGGCGGCCTGAAGGATCGGTCCACGGATGTCGTAGAGGACATTATGAAGCTTGGTGGACTGTTTGAAATTCGCCATCCCTCAAATATGCCACACGGGTGATGGAGTTCAGCTGAGACTTGACTCACACATACGACGACGGCGGTGACGGTCCCGCCCGGGTCCGTCACCGCCGTCGTACGCGGTTTTGTTCAGGTGTTACTTGACGATGCCTTTGTCCTTCAGCCATGCGGCTGCGGCATCCTTGGGCGACTGCTTCTGGTCGCCGCTTACTGCGCGGTTCAGGTTGATCAGGTCGTCGGTGGTAAGGATCTTGGAAACGTTGTTGAGCGCTTCCTTGGCCTTGTCCGTCATCTTGGCTTCCTTGACCAACGGCAGGACCTGCTGTGCCTTGAAGTTGTTCTTCGGATCTTCCAGGACGACGAGGTCGTTATCTGCGATGGACGGCGTGGTGGTGTAGATGTCCGCCACCTGAACCTTGTCCTCCAGGAGAGCCTGGAGGGTCAGGTTGCCACCGCCGTCGTTGAAGGGCTGCAGGCCCTTGAGCTCGCAACCATAGTTGGCCTTTAGTCCCGGGAAGCCGTAGGCACGGGTCTCGAACGTGGCCGGTGCAGCCATGGTGAAGTCCTTGCAGACCTTGGCCAGGTCCTCGATGGACTTCAGCTGGTATTTCTCCGCCGTGGCCTTGGTGACCACCATGGCGTCCTTGGACTCGGCCTTGGCCGGCTCCAGGACCGCGAGGCCTTCCGGAAGCTTGCCAGGGAGCGCCTTGTAGACGTCCTCGGCAGATACCTCAGTAGCCTCCGTGTCCACGTAGGAGAGAAGGTTGCCGGAGTAATCCGGAACGAGGTCCACGGAGCCGTCCTGGACGGCCTTGAAGTAGATCTCGCGCGAGCCTATGTTCGGCTTGGATGTGGCAGTGAGACCAGCCGCGTTGAGGGCGCCAACATAAATCTCTGCGATGACCTGGCTCTCCGGGAAGTCTGCGGAACCAACCACCAGTGAGCCTCCCTCGGTGGAACCGCCGGGTGCCGCGGTGGAGGGCGTGGCCAAGGGGCTGCCGCCGCATGCGCTCAAGGCGAGGGCCACACCCAGTCCAGCGGCGAGGCCGCCAAGACCACGGCGCGTAAGGGTCATGGGGACGGGGTTTTTCATGGTGTACCTCCTTGAACGGCAGCCCCGGCAGGAACCGCGGCTGTGAGATCGTCGGCTGCCTTCTGGCGACCGCTTGAGTCGAGGGTCAGGCCGGGCGAGACGACAAGCCTCTGCACGCCGGCCAGGATCAGGTCCACTGCGATGGCCAACCCGGCGATGAGCAGGGAGCCTCCGAGCATTCTTGGGAAATCCTGCAGGACGAGGCCGTCGAACAAGTATCGGCCAAGCCCACCCAACGGCAGGTAGGCAACCACAGAGACTGTTGCGATGACCTGCAGAACCGCGGTCCGGATACCGCCGAACATCACCTGCAGTCCGTTGGGCAGTTCCACGCGGAACAGGATCTGAAGTTCGCTCATGCCCATGGCCCGGGCAGCGTCCACCACCGTGGCATCAACACTGGAAATGCCGGCATAGGTCCCGGCCAGAAGCGGCGGCACTGTGAGGATGACCAGCGCCCACACTGGAGGCATCAAGCCACTGCCGGCGAGCAACGCGAAAAGGACCAGCAAACCGAGCGTCGGGAGGGCACGCAATGCTCCGGCGACAGCCACTGCGACAACGCGGCCGCGCCCGGTGTGCCCGATGTAGAGACCGATTGGCACTGCAATGGCGGCGGCGATAAGTAGCACCAGTGCGCTGTACTGCAGGTGCTCCAGCAAGCGGGTGGGGATTCCACCGCTGCCGGTCCAGTTCCTGAAGTTTGTCAGCCAGGCAATGGTTTCAGCAAAGATGTTCATGCGGACGCTCCCGGGTCGGGGCGGAGGCTAGCGTGCGGCTTCGCGGGTCCGGTTTTGGGCTCGGTGAGCAGGGCGTTGGCGTCCGGACGCGACGAACTTCCACGTGCCGCGCGGGTCCATGGCGTCAAGAGCCGTTCCAAGACCACCAGAACTGCGTCCATCAGCAGGGCCAGCACCAGAATCGCGATGATGCCCACCACAACTTCCGTAATGAACGTGCGTTGGAGGCCGTCAGTGAACAGAACCCCAAGGTTGCCCACACCAAGCAGGGCCGCCACGCTCACCAATGAGATATTGCTGACTGACACCACTCGAAGTCCTGCGAACAGCACAGGCAAAGACAACGGAAGGTCCACCTGGAAGAAGCGGGCCAGGGGCTTGAAACCCATGGCAACGGCAGCGTTTCGGAGGTCATCATCCACGGAGTCGAAGGCGTCCATCGCGGCACGGACCAGCAATGCCACGGCGTAGATGGTCAGTGCCACCACCACGTTCAGCGGATCCAGGATCCGCGTGCCGAGGATGGTGGGAAGAATGATGAAGAGGGCCAGTGAGGGAATGGTGTACAGCAATGAGGTTGCTGTTGCCACCACTGACCTGAGCGTGCTGTTGCGCCTGGCCAGCTGGGCCAAGGGGACCGAAATCAGCAGGCCAAGGATCATGGGAATGATCGCGAGCACCATGTGCTGACCGGCCAACCCCAGGACCATGCCACTGTTGGCAAGGAACCACTCCATCAGGTGGCGTCCTCCCTGTGGTGCCGGACTTCTTCGATAAGTGCCAGGACTTCCGGCGCCTTCAGGACTCCGGCCACCCGGCCGTCGTCGTCAACCGCAACGCCGAGGCCCGACGGCGACGACAACGCTGCATCCAGCGCGCGGCGCAGCGTATCTCCCTTGCGGAAGAGCGAACCTCCCGGAATCAACCCGGCACCATCCCGAGGTGAAGACCACCCCATTGGCCGGGAATCGTCGTCGACAACCAGCGCCCACTCCCCCGATTGGCGGCCCGCGTGGTGGCCGTCGGAGGGACTCACCATGGTGACAGGGTGCAAGGTCACGGCGTCTGCGGCGTTGAAAGCAAGGTGTCGGAAGCCACGGTCGCGTCCTACGAAGGAGGCTACGAAGTCATTCGCAGGCGCCCGAAGAATCTCTTCCGGGGCCGCGTACTGCGCCAGTTTGCCCCCAACGGCGAAAACAGCCACTTTGTCGCCAAGAACAGTGGCTTCATCGATGTCGTGCGTGACAAACACAATGGTCTTGGCCAGTTCCCGCTGCAGACGCAGAAGTTCCTGCTGCAGTTCGTCACGGACCACAGGATCCACTGCGCTAAAAGGTTCGTCCATCAGCAGAACCGGTGGATCAGCAGCGAGCGCCCGGGCAACTCCGACGCGCTGCTGCTGACCACCCGAGAGCTGTGACGGGTATCGCTTGCCCAGGACGGAAGCCAGCCCGACGACGTCGAGCAGTTCCTCCGCGCGTTTCCGCGCAGCCGCCTTAGGTACGCCGTTGAGCCGTGGAACGGTGGCGATGTTGTCCAATACGGAACGGTGCGGAAGAAGGCCCGATGACTGCATGACGTAGCCCATGGAACGGCGGAGCTTGGCCGCAGGAACCTGGGAGACATCCTCACCAGCAACGGTGATGGTTCCGCTGGTGGGCTCCACCATCCGGTTGATCATGCGCAGGGAAGTGGTTTTTCCGCAGCCCGAGGGACCAACGAACACGGTGATGGCGCCCTTGTCGATGGACATAGTGAGGGCATCCACCGCGGGTTGCCCGCCCTGGTATTGCTTGGTGACGCTCTTGAACTCAATCATGGCTTCAGCCATACCCGGGCTTACCTATCTGTGGTGGAGAACATCGGTAGAGCCAGATGATCATATGCACTCTTATTACTTGGCTGCAAAGCAATCTTCACCCAGCGTAGCCAGCACCACCGACGATGTCAGCGCCGCCACGAGTTCCGTAATGAATCGGCAATGTTCAACGTTTACGTCGTTTGCCTCCCTTGCCGGTCCGTTCCTCGGCTTGATCGTGCTTGTATCGTTCCGCTGCACGCTGGCCGCGATCCGCTGACATCACCCTTTGGTGCCATTCGCGTTGGTAGGCGCGGCGGGCAGCCGCGTCATGCTTCCTGGCCAAGGCTGCCAGTTCCCGTTGCAGCTTCAGGTAGCTGGCCCAGCGCCTGGGATCAAGGGTTTCCTCCGCGAGCGCCTCCTGGACAGCGCATCCTGGTTCAGCTTGGTGGACGCAGTCCGTGAAGCGGCAGCGTGAGAAGAGCTCCTCCAGGTCGCCGAACATCTCGTCCATGCCCTCGTCGGCGTCGAAGAGCCCGAACCCGCGGACTCCCGGCGTATCCATCAGCACGGAGCCGCCCGCCAGAGGTACCAACTCCCGCGAGGTGGTGGTGTGTTTGCCCTTGCCGTCGCCTGCCCGGACCTCTCCTGTCTGCTGGAGCTCACGCCCCGCGAGGGCGTTGATAAGCGTCGATTTCCCGGCACCGGAAGGACCCAGGAGAACCAAGGTGGCGCCTTCAGGAATGCGCTGCATCAATTCGTCGAGGCCATCGCCTTGCTCCGCGGAGGTGGTAACGACGTCAACGCCCGCGGCCTGAAGGATGACTTCCCCCACGACGTCGTCCGCGAGGTGGGCGAGGTCCGCCTTGGTGATAACCACAAGCGGCGTGGCACCGGAATCCCAGGCAGCCACCAACGTCCGTTCAAGTCGATTATGGGTCAGCGGACGGTCCACGGGGACAACCACCGCAACAATGTCGATGTTGCTGCCCAGGATTTGTTCCTCCGACGAGGCTTCAAAGGCCCGCTTACGACTCAACGCCGAATATCGGGGAAGGACCTCGACGACGGCAGGTTCGCCGGCGTTGTTGTGGCCGAGCCAAACCCAGTCCCCGGTGGCCGGAACAAGCCCGTGCTTGGGATAGGGCAAATGCAGGAGACCTTCGGCTGATGCTACGAGCACCCGGTTCCTGTCCAGACGCACTACGCGGCCGGGGGTGGCTGCTTCCTGGTTCTCCGGGCTGCCGTGGGCGCAGAAAAGCTCCGCGACCTTATCAGTGAAGCCATACTCCACTGGTCCGTTGGATTGGTGAGTGGCGTGAGATTGGCGAGCAGGGACCTGCTTGGTGGAAGTAAAAGAAGGGTCGCTTGAAGAAGCGTAAGTGTTCAATGAAATGCCTCTGAGGAGGCCCGGCCGCCTAGTTTTGGCAGGCTGTTGCCGGGGCGGGAATGATGGGCTGATGACTGCGCACCGCAACTGAGAGCGGGGCGCGCAAGATCGTGGCAATCATCAAATCCACCTCCTCGGCATCCGGGCCGGCAGCTGGTCAGCCGGCAACGATGTTCAGCGTAGCCAACATCGGGCCTCTTGGCTAGGTTTTGTAGCTCAGCTGCCCGTGGCTTGGCTCAGCTTTCCATCGGCCGGGCGCTCCCGATGCAGGCGCAGCGCCGTGTCCACCAGCGACACCCGGTTAAGCCTCCTGATGTCCTTCAAAGGTATCCATGCGGCGTGGGTGGTGCTCCCATCCACTTCGTGGGTGAGTTCTCCGCCCACCACCGTTGCCTCGTAGACCAGCCTGAGGGCCTGAAAATCCTTGACCGAACCGTCGGGACGGATATCAGCAGGCCAGTGGCCGACGTCGATACCCAGCATGCGATCGATTCGGGCTTCGTATCCGGTTTCCTCGTAGACTTCACGCCGGCAGCCGTCCACCGGATGCTCTGCCAGATCCAAGCCTCCGCCCGGTAGCGTCCACCCTTCCTTGCCGTCCTGCTTCCAATACGCCAGCAGGATCTTGCCCTCTTGGACAATCACGGCGTAAGCGGCTGGGCGGGTATCAAACTGCAGCGTCATGGAATCAGCATAAAAGTCCGGACCCTACGGAAGCTCGGCCGCCGCGATCGGACCCGCTTCTACGGGACCCAAGTCAGGCGCTTCGCGAAGTTCGACGACGGTCCCTGGTTTCCCCAGTTCCAGCACCTTGATGCTGTTTCGGCCTGTTTTAAGCAGAGGAGCGGGTGCGTAGAGCGTCACCTGGGGACCTTTCTCCCAGTACCTGCCCAGGAGGAAGCCATTGAGCCAGACGAAGCCTTTCCCTGAGTCGGGCAAGGCAAGGTAAGTGTCGGCCGGTTGCCCAACCTCGAAGTCAACGCCTGCCAACCCCTCGAGGTCTTCCTGCGTCCAGTTTGCGAGGGCAATAGGTGTCTGCGTCCAGTGAAAGGTGTAGCGCTGGTTGACGAGGACGCCGTCTAGAATTCCCTTCCCATGGCCCGTCAGGGGTCCGTAGTTGATGCGGCCGAGGTTCTCGACCAGAATCTCAAGCTTGGCAGGGTGGCCGGTGCCACTGACGGGCAATCCCTCGGAACCGTTGACGTCGTCCAAGACACCTGCAAACGTGCCATCCACCCACACGTAGGCACGGTCATTCAGGCCAGTGATTTTCAGCCGGCTCTCCGAGGGAGCGTCCGGACGGCCAGGAAGGATGGCTTCGGCAGCGTAGAGCACCATTCCGGCGTCGAGTCCCAGCTGCTCGAAGCTCAGTGGCCTAACGCTGCTGACAGGCTTGCCGGCATCCCGTACAAGCTCGAGCAGGTCCTGCCCTGCGGTCAAAGGAAAGGACTGCGCCGGAAGTGCCGGTGCCTCAGCCAACAACTCCGCAGGGAGTTCGGGTAGGTCCTCAATTCCCTGTGCCCGGAAGAATTCCTTGCGGAAGGCATGGAACTTGGGCGTCAGGGCGCCGTTCTCGGCGATGGGCGCGTCTGAGTCATAGCTGGTAACCGTCGGCTGCAGCATGGTGCCATTGTGATTGCTGCCGGAAGTGAGGCCGAAGTTAGTCCCGCCGTGGGCCATATAAGCGCAGATTGAGCCACCGAGATCGAGCATCTTGCGTGCTTCCAACGCGGCGTCCTCAGCATCCCGGTGGTGATGGTGTTCGCCCCAGTGATCGAACCAGCCGCCCCAGAACTCAACGTTGAAGAACGGCTCACCAGGCCGGCGTCGCTGCCACGTAGCCACTGCTTCGTCGCCCCGGCTTCCCAGCGTTGCGGTCGCCCAGGTTCCCTCGATGGAACCGCCGTCGAGGAAATAGTCCGTGCCGCCGTCGGCCGTGAACAGGAGCTCAGTGATGCCGCGATCCTCCAGCACGCGGCGGTTCCAGCGGATGTACTCGTGGTCGTCGCCGTAGCTGCCGTATTCGTTTTCAATCTGAACGGCCACCACAGGACCGCCCGCTGACGCCTGCCGTGAGGCGATGATCGGGAGGAGCTGATCGAACCATTCCTCGATGGCACCCGTGAATTCCGGGTCCATGCAGCGCAGGCCGATGCCGGGAATACCGGTCAGCCAGGCCGGGAAGCCGCCGTTGTCCCACTCTGCGCAGATGTACGGTCCAGGGCGGACAATGACGTCCAACCCTTCCTCGGCCGCGAGGTCAAGGAAGCGTCCCAAGTCCCGCCAGCCACTGAAGTCCGGCGCCTCCTCGCGCTTAGGCTGGTGGAAGTTCCAGGCAACATACGTGTCCACCGTGTTAGCGCCCATCGCCTTAAGACGACGCAGCCGGTTCTGCCACAGATCCGGGTGAACACGGAAGTAGTGGATGGCTCCGGCGAGGATGCGATACGGTTCACCCGAACGGTAAAGGACGGCGTCGTGGTAGCTCAGGAGCGCGTTGTTCACATGGAACAGATTAGCTCAATATCCAACATTTATGCACAGGTGATGATCGCATGACCAATCTTGATACTTCCCCCGCACAGGAAGTCTGCCCTGCGGCGCCGGAGGGGCAAGGGCCTTGCGTTCAACTGTGGCCCGAGCGTGAGGTTCCCTTGGGTGGCGTGCGCGCCATGAACGTCATGAGGACGCTGCCCCAGCGGGGACTGCCAACTGTGGGTGCCTGGTGTTTCCTGGACAGTTTCGGGCCGGACCGGGTGGCCATGAGCGTACTTCCCCATCCCCATTGCGGACTTCAGACTGTCACGTGGCCCCTGGAAGGCGCCGTGCGGCATCGCGACAGTGTGGGTAGCGATGTAGTGGTCCGGCCCGGCGAGCTGAACATCATGACGGCTGGCCATGGCATCTCCCATTCCGAGTTCTCCGTCCTTCGGGCCACTACCGAAACGGGCTCCAGTCCGCTGGTGGAAGAAATTCCGATGTCCCGAGGACTCCAGCTGTGGGTTGCCCTTCCGGAGGAACACCGGCACCGTGCGCCGTCATTTGACCAGGTCAAGGACCTGCCGGTGGCCGTGGGCGAAGGATTTACGGCCACCGTAATGGTGGGCGAATTCGCTGGGCAGCGCTCCCCCGCCACGATGTTCAGCCCGATTGTTGGTGCCGATATCACGGGCAGCGGGTCCTTTGAATTGCCGTTGCGGCCTGATTTTGAGCACGCCGTACTGGTCCTGGATGGCCAGGTCGTGATCGACGGCCAGGACATCGAGGCTGGTCCTCTGGCCTACTTGGGGGCCGGCAGGTCCAGCCTTGCCGTCCAAGCGCAACCGGACACCCGATTCATGCTCCTCGGCGGCGAACCGTTCGGCGAAGACCTGCTCATGTGGTGGAACTTCGTGGGCAGGACGCATGAGGAAGTGGAAAAGGCCCGTGAGGAGTGGGAAGCCGAAGGATTGCTCGACGACGAAGCTGCCGCCAGCTCACGTTTCGGCTTTGTCCCCGGGCATGGTCCTGATGCAGGACCGGAGGCTGGCCGCATTCCGGCCCCGCCGCTGCCGGGCGTCAAGCTGCGGCCACGAACCCGCGGCTAGGTTCTATACGGTTAGGCCCGCTGCTCCGCTACGAGGCGCGGGACGCCGAACACGGGATCCTGTTGAAGAATGCGCACATCAGTGATACCACTTTCGGCCAGCTTGGCTTTGAACGCTTCTTGGAGCCGCCGGACGTTCATGCCAAGTCCGCTGCCGAGGATCACCGGACCGTCCAAGCCCAGTTGGCGGACGGCCTGTTCGGCGAGTTCAGCCAAGTCGCGGCCTGCTTGCTCCACGAGTGCCTGGCTTGTTTCGTCACCGGCGTCGGCAGCTTCCACTACCAACCGGGCCTGCTGCGCCCAGTAGCGGCGGCCAGTGTCCGGGGAGTGGAACAGTGCGATCAGCTTGCCGGGTTCCTCCACACCGACGGAATCCATCAGTGCACGGCTAAGTCGATCAGGCTCCAAGCCCTGGTTCATCCGGCGCAGGCTATGCCGGACGGCCTCTCGCCCCAGCCAGTAGCCGCTTCCTTCGTCCCCTAGGAGATAGCCCCAGCCACCCGCCCGGGCTTCTTCTCCGGCGTCGTTCTTTCCCCACGCGGCCGAGCCGGTCCCGGCAATTACCGCGACGCCTTTGCTCGCTCCCCCGGCCGCCAGCAGCAGGCGTGAATCGTGAACCACTGTGATGCGCGCACCTGGTGCGTGGGGTGCGATGAGGTCAACGAGCGCCTGGGCGTCTTCATCGGTATCAATCCCCCCTGCACCGGCGTACACCTGGTCAATGTGGCCGCCACCGATTTTCCCGAACAACTCAGCAAGGTTCGCCGCGGCGACCTCACGGCTAACGTTTTGGACATTGGAGCTGCCTGCACTCTCATCCCTGACCGGCGATCCGTCTTCGAACCGCACGCCGCGGGTTTTCGTGCCGCCGATGTCGAGCCCGATCACGGTGCCGTTCACGGCTTCCGGGGCGGCGTGGGAATGCTGGGCAGTGTCAGGATTGTTCACCGTGAAAGACTAGCTTGGAGCGTCTTGAGGAGAAACCGCACATGCCTGAAACCCTGTTTGGTACACCGTTTGTTGCAGCTCCCATGGCCGGGGGAACTTCCACGCCGGCGTTGGTGAAAGCAGTTCATGAGGGTGGTGGACTGGGTTTCGTTGCTGCCGGCTACAAGAGCCCTGAAGCCATGACCGCCGAAATCGCTGAAACGCGGGAACTCAATGTTCCGTTTGGCATGAACGTGTTCGTACCGGACCAAAGCCAGCTCCCGCCGGGTCCTGAAGCACGGGCACACCTTGAGGCCTACCGGGCCGAACTGGAACCCGAGGCTGCTCGTTACGGCGTGACGCTACCTCCCCTCCGGCTCGACGACGACGACGCCTGGCAGGACAAGATCGATGCCCTGGTGGCCGACCCCGTGGAGTTTGTGAGCTTCGCTTTTGGCCTCCCGGGAAAGCCTGTGGTCCAGGCCCTGCAAAAAGCAGGCAGTCGGGTCATTTCCAGTGTTACCAGTGTTGAGGAAGCTCTTGCGGCTGCGGAGGAGGGCCCCGACGCCATCGCAGTGCAGCACAGCTCCGCGGGCGGACACTCGGCAGCCTTCCTGCCTGGCCGGCGGGGACAAGCAGCCCGTACGACGGCGGAGCTGGTGGCCCAGGTGCGTGCCGCCGTCGGACTTCCACTCATCGCTGCCGGGGCCATCATGGACAACGCCACGCTGCGCGAAGTGCTGGCAGCGGGCGCCGTTGCCGCGCAGGTGGGCACCGCGTTGGTTCGCACTGACGAGAGCGGCGCACGGAAGCCGCACAAGGACGCCTTTGGTGACCCCGCCTTCGCGGAGACGGCAATAACACGGGCATTCACGGGGCGCTGGGCACGTTCGCTGGTCAATGATTTCGTCCGCGACCATCAGGACGCGCCGGAGGGTTATCCGGCGATCCACCACCTCACCAGTCCCGTCCGGGCTGCATCATCCGCCGCCGGAGATCCCCACCGCCTTAACCTGTGGGCAGGGACCGGCTGGCAGCAGGCCAGGAAAGGATCTGCGAAGGACGTGGTCAGGGAGTTCCTGAACGGGCTCTGACCAGTTCGGCGAGCAAGTCACCACCCTCGGTGACCACTAGTTCCCGGAACAGCCTGACGGCGTCCGGTTCGAAGCTCCGTTCCCGCCAGGCGATGCCGATCTGCCGGAACGCCAGGTCCGATTCGATAGCCACTTCAACGAGCCCAAGTTCGGCCTCAGGAAGAAATTGGCCGGTTCCTGAGCCGGGTCCCGCTGGTGGCAGGATGCTAAAACCGAGCCCGGCCGAGACCAACCCACGGGCAGAGGTGGACTCTTGGACTTCAAAAGCGATCCTCGGCCGGAATCCTGCTTCGCGCAGCAGCGCTTCGCCCAATGCCCGAAGACCCACTCCCTCCGGGAGGGTGATGTACGGTTCGTGCCGGAGTTCGGAGAGGGGAAGGCTGGATCTTCCAGCCAGAGGGTGCCGGTAGTGCAGCACCGCGCGCAATGGCTCACGGTACAAAGGCAGAGCACGAATACCCCGCCCCTCCGGCGCGATGGGTGCCGTCAACGCGAAATCCATGTCCCCGTTAGCCAGCTGCCTCAGGCAATCGTCGCGTGGACCCTGCCAGAGTTCGAACACAGTGTGCGGGTGGTGTGCGCGGAAGGCGCTGATGAGCAAGGGAAGGGTGGCTTCACCGAAGGTGTGTTGGAACGAAACCCCGATCCTGCC
Organism: Paenarthrobacter sp.; assembly: GCA_031179305.1. Taxonomy (GTDB): domain Bacteria; phylum Actinomycetota; class Actinomycetes; order Actinomycetales; family Micrococcaceae; genus Arthrobacter. The sequence goes on from JAPSHX010000002.1 coordinate 358,209, forward strand.
CCTCACAACGTCAGATTCGTGCCGCACCCTGTCCAGCCCGGCTTGGAAGTCCTCCAGCGCTGCTTCGATGTAGGGCAGCAGCGTCCGCGCGGCCGGTGTCAGGCGAATGCCACGACCCTCGCGGATCAGCAGGTCCATCCCCACGATGGCGCTGGCCCGTGCAACGGCCCTGCTCACTGTCGACTGTGGAACGCCGAGGATCTCGGCTGTTTCAGTCATGTGTTCCGTCCGGCCAAGTTCCGCCAAGACAGGCAGCAGAGGGAGTAGTTGAACGAGCTGTTGGTGATCGGGTTCCATAAAGCTCCATTATTGGCAGGATCAATTCATGCGCTATTGCATCAATCCTAAGTGACCTATGCATTGGAACATGGTGTCCACCCAGCCCTAATCTGGCTCGGTGAGCAAAGCAACCTTCAAGCCCAGCACCGACTCCTGGGAGGGACACGCCAAAGGATCCCGCGGTTATAGTCGCGTCCTGGCCGCTTTGGCGCTTGCCGGGGTTGCGACCTTCGCGCAGTTGTACTCCACGCAGGCCGTACTTCCACTCATGGCCGCGGACCTCCGGATCACGGCGGCCGAAGCGGCCTTGAGCATTTCCCTCGCCACTGTGGGCTTGGCAGTCACTGTGCTGCCGTGGTCCTTTGTGGCCGACAGGATTGGCCGGGTCCGCGCCATGGCCATCGGCATCGCCGTCGCCACGCTCTTAGGGTTGCTGGTGCCCCTGGCACCCACGGTCCCCGTGCTGTTGGGGCTCCGAACCTTGGAAGGCATGGCCCTGGGCGGAATCCCGGCCATCGCCATCGCCTACCTCAATGAGGAAGTTACCAAGATCCATACCGCCCTCGCCGCTGGAACCTACGTTGCCGGAACAACCTTGGGTGGCTTGGCCGGGCGTTTGGTCGCCGGACCAGTTGGAGAACTTTGGGGGTGGCGCACCGCGGCTCTGGCTGTTTCCCTACTGGCCACAGTTTCAGCCGTCTTGTTCCTGGTTCTTGTTCCGAAGCAACGCCGGTTCAGCCCGGCCCCGCCCTTGGGATTTCGCGGAGCCCTCCGAACCCTCGGCCGGCACTCGAGCAATCCCAGACTGCTATCGCTGTACTTACAGGCTTTTCTGCTTATGGGTGGCTTTGTTGCCGTTTACAACTACCTCGGATTCCGACTGCATGCCGAACCTTTTGGACTCCCTGCCACCGTGGTCAGCCTCATTTTCCTGGCGTACTTATCCGGGACCGTCAGCTCACGATGGGCCGCGGGGTTGACCACCAGGTTCGGCCGGCGGAACGTCCTGCTGGCAGGGATCGCCATCATGTCGGCAGGTTTGGCCATGACGTTGGCGGAAAACCTCGCAGCTACCCTTGCCGGACTGGTGATCTTCACTGGCGGCTTCTTCGCCGCCCATAGCGTTGGTTCAGGGTGGACGGGAGCTATCGCAACCACAGGCCGGGCGCAAGCCGCGTCCCTGTACAACCTGTCCTACTACCTCGGTTCCAGCGTCATTGGTTGGGCCGGCGGCCTTGCCTTTCAGGCGTTTGGGTGGCCGGCTTTGGCGTTGAGCGTCATCGCACTGTCATGCACGACGGCGGTAGTCACCGTGATAGTGCACCGCCCACGGCTAAGTTCCCGCTGATTTCAGCCGGGCTGCCCCTACAATCGGAGGCATGACACAGGTCACGAAAAGCCGGGAGCTGTCGTCGCCGGAGCGTTTGCAGGCGTTTACGGATGCCGTGGTGGCGATTGCTTTAACGTTGTTGATCCTGCCGCTCATGGAGAGTGTGGGTGAACTGGCAGACCACGACGGCACTACGGCTGAGTGGTTGGCAGAAGAACAGTACGCTCTGCTCGGCTTTGTCCTAAGCTTCATCCTGATTGCAGTTTTCTGGGTACACCACCACAAGCTGTTCCGCAGCGTCAAGCGCGTGGACTCGGGCTTGTTGTGGCTGACCGTGGCATGGATGTTCACCATTGTGGTGATGCCCGTGGCCACATCACTGTCCACCCAGATGGAGTCTGACTGGGCGCAGCCCCTCGTCTACATTGGAACCCTCTTCGCCACCAGCCTCATGCTCCTTTTGGCCCGCGCCTATTTGCGGTCCCACCCGGATCTCCACACCATGGATAACGCTGATGTGGTGTCAGGCATCCGAGCGAGCGGCATCGTTTCCGGGCTTTTCCTGTTGGCGCTTGTTCTGGCCCTGATCATTCCCGGGGTAGGAAACTGGCCGCTGCTGGCGATGCTGCTCAGTGAGCCTCTCCAACGACTGGATCGACGGCGGGCCCGCCGACGCCCCGCCAAATCATAGTCAGCTGAAGATTTCACGGATTAGGATGGACAGAAGGCAATTTCAGGAGGATCCGTGAGCAACCCCACGAAGAATGTTCGGTCAAGTACGGGCAGCGCAGAGCCGCTCGACGCGATCGATGAACGAATCCTCGCGGCGTTGGTGGACGACGCCCGGATCTCCAACAAGCAGCTGGCTGAACTTGTAGGAATCGCCCCCTCCACTGCCTTGATGCGCACCAGGGCGCTCTCCGAACGCGGAATCATTGAGGGATTTGAAGCGGTCTTGAGCCTGCCGGCGATCGGCCGTTCAGTTCAGGCCCTCATTGCCGTCCGCCTCCGCGCCCATGACCGTGACCAAATCGACCGCTTCACGGCGCGTGTCCCCAAGCTCCCGGCCGTCATTTCCACTTTCCACACCACAGGTTCAGTGGACTACCTGCTGCACATCGCCGTCGCAAACACGGACGACCTCCGCAACTGGCTCCTGGACAACCTCGCTACCGATCCCGTGGTGGGTCACACGGAAACCACCATGGTGTTCCAGCACATTCCCGGCAACCGGGGACCGTTGCCCGAATAAGCGGAGCATCTCAGCAGCGGGTCAATGACAACGCAGCTGGTCAGGAACGCAAGGCGCTTCGAAGGGACACGGCCGCAAGCGACAAAGCAGCCAATCCGCACAAAGCAGTGAAACCCACGACGGCGGGCTGCAGGCCGAACACCGAGACAGCCAGTCCCAGCCCTATCACCGGGACAGCGCTCCCCAGGTACGTGATGACGTAGACGGTGCTGATGACTTGGGCGTGTCGGGCGGCTTCCACTATCCCGGCAACCTCATTGAACACCTGCCGGAAAGCGATGCCTTGTCCCACTCCCGCGGTGATGCTGGCAGCCACCAGCAACCAAGGGCTGGACCATGCTGCGGCGGCTCCCACCAGAACAACCGAGACCCCCAGCACGGCAAGTGCCACGGGGACAACGAAGCGGCCCCGCGCACCCAGCAGTTGGCTCAGGGCTGAAGCACCCAACGTGACGCCGGCCAGCAGTCCGATCAGCGGCCTGGAATCGGCGTGGACAACGCTGGCGAAATACCCGGGCGCCAGGGACAGGCAGAAGCCGAACACTGCGAAACTCAGGAACCCGGTGGCCGCAGCCATCCAGAACGCTCCGCGGGCATGGTGGGAGATGGACGGCTTCCGAGGGGCAAGGACCTTGAGTGGCTTTACTCCCTCCGCCGGCGCGATGGCTGGCCTGGCTTTCAGCAGCCACAAAGGAATGAGGGCAGCCGCCAATACCGCGGAGTGCACATAATACGGAGTGCGTGTGGGGTCCGGCAGGAGCGACAAGACACCACCGATTGCAGGACCCGCCGCCACGCCGCCAGCAGAGGAAAGCAGCGTAAAGCGGGACGCCCAGTCGGGCCGCTGGGGCAGCAGTTCGCGCAATGCAGCTGAACTGGCTCCCGTGGCTAGTCCAACCGCCACGCCTTGCAGCGCCCGCCCCAGGGACAACGTGAGGAGAGCGTCTGCATTCGCGAAGATGACACCTCCCACCAAACCGACGACGACAGCGAGCACCAGCGCTGCCCTCCGCCCGATGTGGTCCGACCAATGGCCCGCCACCATGAGAACCGCTACGAGTGCGAGGACGTAGCTGGAGAACGCAACCGTCACGCCGAGCGAAGACATGCCGATCCTGGCTTGCAGCAAGGGGTACAAAGGCGTGGCAAGGTTGGCGCCGACCAGCAGTGTAAAAATTACGACCCCCGCCAGGACCAACCTGGCAGTGGTGGAGGCATCCCATCCCCAGCGTTCGACGGTAGCCGGACGCATGCGGAGTTCGCTCAAGACAGTCATTTTCCATGCCTTCGGACTCGGTGGCCGGGCTGTTCGGTTCCTTGCGGGAACCGAACAGCCAGCTATGTAGTGATGGCAATAGAATGCAGTAGCACTGATCTTTGCGGACTATCAAAATGTAAGAATTGAGCAAAACACTCAAAGTAGTCCGAACAAAATGAGCTGGAGTGACCATTTGAACACCCTTGACCCCCTGGACCTGAAGATCCTCTTGGAACTGATCAAGGATCCGCGCATCCAGATCGCCGAGTTAAGCGATGAATTGGGCATAGCTCGCAATACGGCCCAAAGCAGGATCAAGCGCCTTCTCCGTTCCGGCGTGCTGCAGGCCGCTGGGCGGGAGGTCGACCTCGAAAAGGTGGGGTACGACGTCGTCGCCTTCGTCACGATTGAAGTCACCCACCGGGAACTCGACGGCGTCATCGGCGCCTTGCGCCTGATCCCCCAAGTGTTGGAGGTCCATGAAATCTCCGGCCGCGGCGATCTGTGGTGCCGGGTAGTGGCAACGGATACACACAACCTGCAGTCAGCTTTGCGGTCAGTGCTTCGCACCAAAGGAGTCATCAGGACCGAAACAGTACTTGCCCTGCACACCCATATCCCCTACCGCACTGAGCCACTCATCGGGAGAATGGCTGCGGCACCAACACGGTCAAAGCAAGAAGGCCGGAGCGCAAGCTCAGAGGCCTGAACGCACTAGGCTTTTAGGCATGGATTGGCTCTCACACATCTCCCAAATCAACTGGCTCGCCGTACTTCTGGCCTTCGTTTCGAGCATGGTGATCGGATTCGTCTGGTACATGCCGGCTGTACTTGGTCGGAAGTGGATGCAGGCAATCGGCAAGACTGAAGAGGACCTCAAGAACATCGAAGGCGGCGCAGGCATTTGGGTTCCCATGATGGCGGCGGCGGCTGTGACCAGCATCCTCCTCGCTATCCTCATCAGCGCGCTGGACCTCAACACCTTCCTTGCCGGCGGGATTTTCGCGCTGATCCTCGCCGTGGTGTTCCGCGCGGGCGGGCACGTCATTCATAACGGCTTCGCAGGCCGCCCGGCGGCTGTAACCGCTATCGACTCCGGTCACGACATCGTGGCGATGACCCTCGCGGGCGCCATCATCGGAGCCATGCAGTAGCGTTCAAACAGTGACCATCATCGACAACGCCGTATATGTAGACGGCGTCCGCAGTGCCACCCCGCGCACCCTCGAACAGACCTTTGAGACGTTGGCGGAACATGGCGGCATGGCTTGGATTGGCCTGTACCGACCCACCCAAGAGGAGATGGCCGCCGTCGCCCAGGAGTTCGGGCTTCACGAACTCGCGGTGGAAGACGCCGTCTCGGCGCACCAGCGACCCAAACTTGAGCGCTACGACCACAACCTGTTCACAGTACTGCGGCCGGCCCGCTACCTGGACGAAACCGAAACGGTGGAGTTCGGCGAGCTCCACGTCTTCACGGGACCGAACTTTGTGGTGACCATCCGGCATGCCGAAACCGGTGGCGTGGCCCGTGTGCGCAAGCGGCTTGAGGGGCGCCCGGACCTCCTCCGCCACGGCCCGGAGGCGGTCCTGTACGCCCTCCTGGACCAAGTGGTGGACGACTACGCTCCGGTGGTCGCGGGCCTGGAAAATGACATCGACGAGATTGAAGACCAGCTCTTCAGCGGTGACAGCGCCGTTTCACGCCGTATTTATGAGCTCGCCCGCGAAGTGATTCAGTTCCAGCGCGCCATTCATCCCCTTCCGGACATGATGGTGCTTCTGGAGAAGGGCTTCGAAAAGTACGGAGTGGACATTGAGCTCCAACGTTCCCTCCGTGATGTCGAGGACCACGTCCAACGCGTGATCTCCAGGGCCAACTCGTTCCGGGATCTCCTCCAGAACGCCCTCACCCTTGACGGAACGCTGACCGCCAACCGCCAGAACGAGGCCAGCGCCGCCCAAAACGAGCAGGTCAAGAAGATCTCCTCCTGGGCGGCCATCCTCTTCGCTCCATCCTTCGTAGCCGGCGTCTACGGAATGAACTTCGACCATATGCCCGAGCTGCATTGGGACTTCGGCTATCCTCTGGCTGTTGGACTCATGTTCGGCGCCGCACTGCTCATGTATGTCATCTTCAAACGCAAAGGCTGGTTGTGACTAGATGACCCCGCCGGCGGCCGCTGGTGCGCTTGAGTCGTGTCCGCCGTCGCCTACCGTTTCGCGGGCGACGTAGTTCTCGATGTCGAAGAGGTTCTCTGCACGTTCAGTGATGTTCAGCAACGTGGTCATTGAGGCAACTTCCTCCACCTGTTCCTTAAGGAACCACAGCATGAACTGCTCACCCAAAGCATCGCCCTCTGCGCGGGCAACGCGGAACATCTCCTCAATGCTCCGGGTGACTTCCTTCTCCTGCTCCAGGGCGAGGGCAATGGGCTCTTTGGCGTTGCTAAAGTTATTGCGCACCGGGGCGATACCCGGGATCTCCACGTGAACGTTGCGGTCCAGCATGTACTGGACCATCATCATGGCGTGGTTACGCTCTTCGAGGGACTGACGATAGAAGTGACGGGCCAGCTGAGGCAAGTCTTCACCATCAAAATACACAGCTACTGCGATGTATTGCTGGGAGGCCGCAAACTCATTGGCGACCTGGGCGGACAACAGCTCATTGAAAGTCTTCTTAGCCATGGCTCGATCCTACAGCCGGGCCATGACACTTTCGTGGGTGAGGTTCACCACGCCTGAAGCCATATAAATGCTCAAGTCAGCAACAGGCCGATCCCCACTCCCGCCGCTGCAGCAAGAACGCTTGCCGCCATGGATCCCACGCCGTTGATGAGCGCCAGGCCCGTCCTGCCACTTTGGATCAGCCGGATGGTCTCCAGGCTTGCAGTACTGAACGTGGTGTATCCACCCAGGAAGCCTGTTCCCACGATTAAGAACAGGGACTCAGATGCTTGGCCCCGCAGCAGCAATCCGGCAAGGAGCCCGAGCACCAAGGAACCTGAGACATTGATCAGGATAGTTCCCCACGGGAGTGCCGTCTTGAGGCGTTGCCTGAGCAAACCGTCCACAACAAACCTGGCCGCTGCGCCTACTCCGCCCGCAAGCGCAAGAAGTAGGACCGTCACGATTTACGTCTTGTTGTACGCCGATGATGCCAGGCGCCCAACCATATTCCCGCAGTAGTGGCTGCGGCTCCACCGAGCAGGCTGGCTGCCAGATATCCGGCAGCTCCAGGTGCCCCACCCACCGCAAATAAGTGAACCGCGTCCAAAGCGAGGGTGCTGTAGGTGGTGTAAGCGCCCAGGAACCCCGTCCCCAAGGCAAGCCGCAAAACCCGGCGGCCACCGACGTCGGGCCCTCTGCGGGAGAGTCCTTCAAGTAATGCGCCCAGTGCCAACGCGCCGGAAAGATTGATGACCAGGATGGGAAGCGGCCAAGCATTTGGCGCCGGTATCACCAGTCCAAGCCCGTACCTGGCGAGCGCTCCGAACACCCCGCCGGCTGCCACTATGCCGATAAAGCCCCACTGGAAGTGGAGTGGTTTTGTTGCCTCAGTCGTCGTCATCGTCGTCCGGGACCCTGGGGTTCACGGGGACAACGAGCACTGGCAAATCTTGGCGGTGGAACAGATGCCGGGCCACGGAACCCGCCGTTAGCTCCTTGAGTGCGGCCGTCAGTTTACGCTCCCGCGTACCCACCACGATCATGGAGGCTCCGATATCCCCGGCCTCACGCGCCAAAGCACGCGCAGGCTCCCCCGCGAGCGGCACGATGGACCACTCGACGTCCACGCCGGCCAGTTGGTGGGCAATGGTCGCCTTCAGTGATTGTGGAAACCCCTGGGCTACAGCAACGCCATCCGGATCGATCGGGGCAGCCGGCCCTCCCGTTGTTCCATCCACGGGATACACCGTGACATCCGCATATGCGCAGACCAGCGGAAGACCTGCATTGGCGGCCACCTGTGCCGCCTGCTCCACCACAATGGCGTGTTGCCCGGGCATCACCCCCACCAGGATGGGGCCGGACATTTTGCCGGAGGCCTCGGGACTTGGGGCTGGGGTCTCAGTCACAGGGTCATTCTACGACGACGAAGTTGGCTCACAGGTGACCCCGGCCTGACCACAAGCCGTAGAGCAATGGAACCACCGACCCGATCATGAGCACGTTGCCGAGCACCCAGTCGTCTGCCCGAATCACTGATCCAGCCACCAGCATCGCCCCGAAGATCAGCGTACCCACTGCTCGATTTACCAAGCCGATCATGCGTGCCATTTGTCGTTCCAGGCGCCGGTTGGATACCTGCAGCGATCCGTCTTCCAGTTTGCTGACCAGCGCATCGAGCCGCTTCGGCAGGCGCAAGGCGACCGCGGCGGCGTCGAACACCTGTGCAGCGACGTCGTTGACGAGATTGCCGCGCTCATCACGCAGCAATTGTGCCGCATACGGTTCCACCGAATCCCACAAGTTGAAGCGGGTGTCCAGCGAACTGCACACACCCGAGGTCAGCGACATTGCGCGGATGATGAGCAGGAAATTCTCCGGCAACTGAAACGGAAGTGACCTGATCACGTTGCCGAACTCCGCACCAAAGTCACGGAACTCCCGCGGATCCACATCGCGAAGTTCAGCGAAGCCCATACCGCCAAAGCGCGCGAACAGCTGCGTCATGGCCCGCTCCAGCTCGGCAGTATCCGCCGAGGGCATCAAGACGCCTACGTCGCTGATAGCGGCCACGAGGCCCTTTCCATCCCGGGCGGCAGCCGCGATCAGGAGTTTACGCAGTCCACTCCTGGTCCTGGCAGGAACCTCGCCCATCATCCCGAAATCGATGAATGTCAGTTTCCATGGATGTTCAGCTGAACCGGAATACGGTGTGACAAAGATGTTGCCGGGGTGCGGATCGGCGTGAAAGAAACCGTTAGTGAACAACTGGTCAAACATCACTGAAGCGAAAATAGGGGCAACGGAGGCAGGATCAATCCCCGCCATGCGCAGCGACACCGCATCCGTAATCTTGATGGCTGTGACATCTTCCAAGGTGAGCACGCGGCGAGTGGTCCGTTCCCAGACCACTCCCGGCACCGTTACCCGGGCGTCGTTGACGAAGTCAGCAGCAAACCGCTCTGAATTTGCGGCCTCATTGAGGTAGTCGATTTCCTCCAGACTGGTCTGTGCGAACTCTTTGATGAGGGCGGGCACATCAGCACGGTTTGAGACGATACGGATGCGGCTAAGCCAGCCACCCACTCTCCTCAGGGCAGCGAGGTCGACGTCCACGATGGTATCGATGCCGGGTCTCTGCACTTTGAAAACCACGCTGCTGAGGCCAGTGTCTTCGGCGTTGCCGGGGAGCAACTTCGCCCGGTGGGCCTGCCCGAGTGACGCGGCTGCGATCGGCGTTTCCTCGATCGAAGCGAACACTGCCTCCAAAGGCGCACCCAGTTCAGCCTCAGCAAGCGCGCGGATGGCCGGGAAGGGAACCGGCGGCACCTCGTCCTGAAGGCCCTCCAATTCGGCAGTTATCTCCGGCGGGAGTACATCGAGCCTGGACGACATGAACTGGCCCACCTTGATCATCAAGCCGCCAAGCTCCACCGCAAGACCATGGAAGCGTTGGGCGAAGCGCCGCATCCTTTGCGCCCGGTTGCGTTCAGTCAGTCGGCGCAGCCCGACTCGAGGCAGGAACAGCTCAAACCACCAGGTGACCAGCAGATGCCAAGCGGCAAACCGTAAGATTCGACGATACCGGGCCCGGGCTTCACCGGCCAAGGGATCCGTCCGGTCGCGTCGAACCGACGTCACCCCTTCAGTCCTGGGCGAGGATCGAGTACAGCCGACGGCGTGCGTCTTCCAGCACCGTCACAGCTTCCTGCACCTGCTTCGGCGTTCCAGTGCGCCCCACCTGGGCCGCTGCCTGAGCAAGCTCAACCCCTGCCTTGGGCAGTGCGCCGAACCCGGGAGCGTTGCCAGCGGACTCCCAAGGCGCTGCTGTTTCGGCACTTGCAACGTCCTCGCGGCCAGCTTCAGTGAGGGAGTAGATTTTGCGGCCATTTGATTCCTCAGTGCTGACAAAACCCTCGTCTGCCAGCAACTGGAGGGTCGGGTAGACGGAGCCGGCGCTCGGCTTCCAGCTTCCACCGCTCCGCTCTTCGATTTCACGGATGATCTGATAGCCGTGCATTGGCCGCTCAGCGAGGAGGGCAAGGATGGCTGTCCTCAACTCGCCCCGTCCAGCCCGGGTGCCTGAGCGCTTCTCGAAACGGGACCGGAACTCCTCCACGGCCTGCCACATGCCGTCCAAGTTGTTTCCCATAAATCCGTTTGCAGGGAATGAATTGTGCATCAGGCTCACCTCGGTATGTCGCGAACGATACTGAACGATAGTTAACGATATACATGCCGGGTCCCTGAAAACAATGGCAGGTCTCTTTGCGCAGGGCCGGACAGCACTTCTGGGTGATGCCGTCCGGCCCCTGCCGCGGATCCTTGGGCAGCCCCGGCCAACGAGGGGGGTCACTGACCGTTGCGGGGATCCGCTGGGTCCAGTAAAGACGAGCCATCAAGCAGGCACACGAGTAGTTGGTACTCGTCTTTTTCTGCTCCCCCGGGCGGTCACTACCTACCTTGAGCGCTGGATTCGAGCAAAGCCGTCAATTGATGATTTCACTGCGGTCGTCCGCAGCGATGGCCGCCAGTCGCTCTCGCCACTCCTGCAGAGCTTGGGGAGCCAGGCGAGTCCAGTCGGTCACTTCACCAATGACACTGAGCGGGGCGCTGCTGCGGAAGGACCGGGTGGGATTGCCCGGAAATTTCTTGTCGGTCACGTTCGGGTCGTCCTCGAACGCTCCGGTGGGTTCAACGGCATAGACGCGCGGCTCCCCGTCACCAGCCGCGAGCTCGGCAGCCAGCCCCGCACCGTCCCGGAGAGCGGTGAAGTAGATATGGTTCATCACCACCTCAGGCCTGTAGTTCGACCTGAAGCCTGGTCTCAGGAGATCACCCTCCTTAAGATCGGCCTTCGTCCCGTGATAAAAGGGCCCCTCGTCCTGCGGTTGACTCACAGCTACAGCCTACTTGCACGCGCCCCACCGCCGGAGTCTTGAGGTTTTCCTGAGGAATTGTTGACCGAACACAGGATTTGTTCTTGATCCGGGCCCGGCACAGTAGTTCTTGTCAGCCAGAGAGGCTGGAAATGAACGGCCGGCCGGACCCACGGTGGCCTCCCGAAAGGACCATACTCAGATGGCCATCAGCCTCAAGACCACCTCCGGCAAAATCCTCGGAGCCCCCGGCCCGGCCAACACCGGCAACTCCGACCTGTACACCCTCACCTCCCTGACCTCGGCCAAAACCGACAACCTCAAAGTCACCACCGCGTTCCCCACCACCGCGAACAACGACTTCCAAGGCGCCACCTCCACCATCGCCTTCACCGGCACCCAACGCACCGAAACCACCAAATAAACATCACCTGACGCCCCACGAGGGTGATCCGATAGGCCCCGGGGGCCGGCCTGTTTGCCCTTCAGGCCGGTCTCCGGTCCATTTACTGATCCAATCTGCAACGTAAATTCTTTCATTCTTGAGCAGACCTTGAGTGTTCACCGAGGTCATTCCTGAGACCGCTTGGGCACACTTGGAAGCAGAACAAAAACCACGCTACGGGAACGGGACTATTCACATGCAGGGCAAGGGCATCATCTGGCAAGTACCGGCCATTCTCCTGGCCGCGGTATTCCTCTTGATGGGTATCCAGGTTTCACCCGCGCAGGCGCGATTCAATGACACCGATGTTAGTGCAATGGCGCTTACTGCCGCGCGCATACCAGCACCGGCAGCCAACACCGTGGCCGTCACCAAGAGTTGCGATTCCTTCCTCTGGTTCGCCCAAGCCAAAATCAGTGTCGGCAGCTTCCCGGCTGTTCCCTTCGCTAACTATCACGAGCTCAAGGTCATCGACCCGGACGGCGTCGTGCAATTCACCGGCGATATGAGCAAGAGCTCCGGACGTTCTTACAGCTCAGGGATCCAGAGCATTGGCAACTTGTCAGGTACATGGACGTACCAAATCCGGGGCTACTACAAGGTTCCCAACTCCACCAACGCCTGGGTCGGTCAGCCCCTCAGCGGCACGCTGAATTGCCCGTGATGGGATTGGATGGGACGCATTTCGGCGATGTGAACAATTGAGGGACGCATTTGTGTGGAGCTAAGGAGATTCGAACTCCTGACCTCTTCGATGCGAACGAAGCGCTCTACCAACTGAGCTATAGCCCCTAAACCAAGCGCAACTGCCCGGCCAGTGTTCCTTAGGCTACAAACTTTCCCTGTGCTTTTCCAACCACGACACGAATGTCTCCCTGCCATAGGGCTGATCCGAGGTCAGGTTGTGGCCGGCGCGAAGAAAGTCTCCCATCGGCCCGGGCAAAGGCAGCTCAATGATCTTGCCCCGACCGCCCAATACCGATTTCCAAGTCTCCGCCATCTTCCGCATGGTCAGGGTTTCCGGTCCCGCAATGGTCACCACAACATGCTGCTCCATATGCGGCTTGCCCCTCGATTCACCCACAGCTGCTTCCAGCAACGCCGCCGCAACATCTACCGGGGCGATCGACTGGAACCTAACGGCTTTAAACGTGGGAATAAGCCCAACCTTTGCACCGGCCGCGAAAATCTTTGCCACCAAACCGTGGAACTGCGTTGCCCGGACCACCACCGTCTTCAATGGCGACTCCGCGTATTTCCGCTCCTTGGCCGCTTTGGAGGCGTAGTAGGAAAAGGAACTCAAATCACAGTTGATGATGGACAGCGCCACAGCCTTCCGGACACCAGCCAGATGCGCTGCAGCAAGAAGCCTGCCACCGCCGTCGGCGAACTGCTTTTGGGCTTTACCGAACTGCCCTTCAAGGCAATCAATGACGACGTTGGAACCCGCCACCGCAGCTGCCAAGCCATCGCCGGAGGTGACGTCGCCGGCAAAGTACGTGGCGCCGTCGTGGTGATTCGCTGAGCCCACAGGCGGCACATTGCGGCTCAGGACCGAAACCTGGTGCCCCGCAGAAACGGCGAGTCGGACAACCTCACGACCTACCTGGCCCGTGCCACCCGCAACGCACAGCGTAGCCATCGTGGTTAGGCGCGGCGCCGCTGCAGGACATCGTCCAGGTTACTCAGAGCACTGTGGCCCTTTGCGGATGCAATTACAGCGGCTGCAACCTCAGCTTGTTCAACATTTTGCTTCAGAACAGGCTTGCCTACCGGCTTTGGTGCCTCGGGGAGATCCAAGGGCTCTGGAACTGGACGCGGCGCTTTGGCAGCAGCCACGTACGTAGGCTTCGGGACCTCGACGGGCTCCCAAGTGGCACCCTTTGAATCCTTGGCATCATCAGCGGATTTGTCTCCCGCGGCAATAGCAACGGCAAGCGCTGCCTGCCGCAGTTCCACCGCGGATAGGCGAGCAGCCTCACGGCTAGTGGCTTCGGCGTCGAAAACCGAGGTTTCCTTCGACTCCACAGCCGGTTCCTTCGGCAGGTATCGCGCAGGTGTCGGGATGGGTGAGGCCTGAGCAGCACGGCGTGCCCGGCGTTCGCGAAGGTCCCGCAGGGCCAGCTTCCGCAACGTTACGACGGCGAGCACCGCACCGATGAGCGATACAAGCGGCAACCAAACGGAACCAATTCCAAGAATTCTTAGGACCCCGGAAACTGCAGCTGTCACCAATAGGGCAAGGCCTGCCAATGCCAGCGTTAGCCGGGCATAGCGAATGGTGAACGGAATGGTGGGTACTTTCCCGAGGTAGGGCTCGGGCGCGTGGGATTCCTGGGGCGACGCCGGTGCTTTGCTGTGCATGGTCTCCATCGGTTTCTCCTGCTGAGGTGCCAAAGTCAGTACCACCCCTGCCTGCGTTTCGTCTGGTTCGTCATCAATAGCCTCTGCTGGAACACCGGCCGTTTGGACTTGCTGCCGCCTGTTCCTGAGAACGTACGGCGCCACCCAGACCATCCACAGCGCGACAGTGACCACAAGTATCACTGAGCTGCTGAGAGGGAAGTCCACATTCAAAACGGTAGAAGCAAATCGACGGGTGCGGCGGCATTGCGGCCGGTGTGTCGTCGGCGAGTCCGCAAATGATTGGAGATACGGGCAAAAAGGCCGATGACCTGCCCATTTATCCCCTGAGCCACCGTCGCAGAAGTCCCTCTGGAACTTCCTCGGAGGTCAGCGCAAAAGAGCGGTGATCAGCCCATTCGCCGTTGATGTGCAGGTAGCGCTCCCTATAGCCCTCGTCTCGGAATCCAAGCTTCTCCACTACCCTCAGACTCGCTGCGTTCTCGGGCCGGATGTTGATTTCCATACGGTGCAGTCCCAGCACCTTGAAACAGTGGTCGGTGGCCATTGCAACCGCCGTTGGAGCAATGCCGTGCCCTGCACGGTCCTTATCAACCCAATATCCGAGGGTTGCCATCATGGCTGAGCCCCAAACGATGGATGAAACCGTCAGTTGTCCGACGATTCTCGGCTCACGAAAGCCGTCTGCCCGCTCAACAATGAGGAACGGCAGAGCGGTGGACTGACGGGCTTGTTCATTCAAGGAAGCCACCATTTGGCGGTAGCTGGGGAGGCGCCCACCCGGTGCCGGGTTGGACGCCTCCCACGGCGCGAGCCACTCGCTGTTCCGCGAACGAACTTCGGACCATTCCCGCTTGTCGCGGTAACGGATAGGCCGAAGCAGCATGTCTCCGCTTTCCAGCGTCACCGGCCAGATCGCAGAGCCGTACATCATGAGTTTGTTTATTTGGGAAGAGCGGCTGTGAAGTTGGGCAGCCACTCGCGAAGCTCGGGACCCAGGTCTTCACGTTCGCAGGCAAGCTCGATGCAGGCCTTAAGGTAGCTGAGCTTGTCACCGGTGTCGTAGCGACGGCCGCGGAAGACAACACCATAGACGCCATAGCCTTCGCCCTCGCCAGCTGCCAGCACCTCGAGGGCGTCTGTCAGCTGGATCTCTCCACCGCGTCCGGGCGCAGTCTTCTCCAGGACATCAAATACAGCCGGGTGGAGGACGTAGCGCCCGATCACGGCAAGGTTGGACGGCGCCTCTTCCGGCGAAGGCTTTTCGACGAGCTGCTTGATGCGCACGTAGCCGTCCTCGCCGTTGTCCTCAACATCAGCGCAACCATAAGCGCTGATCTTGGAAGGCTCCACCTCAATGAGGGCAACCACGGAACCGCCGGTCTTCTGCTGAACCGCGATCATTTCGCTCAGCAGGTCCTCTCGGGCATCGATCAAATCATCGCCCAGCAGCACGGCAAAGGGCTCGTAGCCAACATGCTGCTTTGCACGAAGGACTGCGTGGCCGAGGCCGTTCGGGTCGCCTTGGCGGACATAGTGGATGTCGCCGAGGTTCGTGGCGGATTGAATGGCCTCAAGCTTGGCGGTGTCGCCCTTTTCAGCCAAAGTGGCTTCCAGAGCCGGTACACGGTCAAAATGGTCTTCCAGTGCGCGCTTGCTGCGCCCCGTGATCATCAGGACGTCGTGCAGGCCCACCTTGACCGCTTCTTCGACGACATACTGGATGGCGGGCTTGTCCACCACGGGCAGCATTTCCTTCGGCATCGCCTTGGTGGCGGGAAGGAACCGGGTGCCAAGGCCCGCTGCGGGGATGACGGCCTTACGGACAGCGTTGTTTTCTAGAGTCACCGGACTAATGTAACGGAAGGAACACATCAACGGCTAAACCCCTCGCCGCGCCGGGACGCACATTTCGTCTTGGGAACGGATAGCCCCCTGCTCCCAAGCGAGCAGGAAGAACCTCAGATCGGACACAGATGGCATCCAAGGAAGACATCCGCAGCAGTCGGCGGCTGCACAGGCGGACCCTCACCCCGGAGCAGATAGCAACTGCGGGCGAGTCCCTTGCGCGGCACGGGACAGCCTGGGCAGCGGAGGCCTCCCTTGGCGGCGCCGCAACCTTCGCTGTGTACCTCGGCGTGGCCTTCGAGCCGCCCACCCTCCCCCTCATCCACTCCCTGCACCAAGCCGGGCATCAAGTGCTGTTGCCTGTTTGCGAACCTGGCCGGCTATTGAGTTGGGTGTACTGGACACCTGCCACGGCCTTTGTAAGGTCCGCTTATGCGCCTATAGACGAACCGGAGGGTGAACGCTTGGAAAGCAATGTGATTGCCAAAGCTGCCGGGATCTTCATGCCCGCAACAGCGGTGGATCGGGACGGAAACCGCATTGGCCAGGGCGGCGGCTACTACGACAGACTTCTCCAAGGCCTCGATGCTGCCGGCCAGCGGCCGCCCACCATCGCGGTGGTGTACGACGACGACTTGTTGCCGTCAGGCTCCATTCCCGCCGAGGCGTTTGATCGCCCGGTGCGACAGGTCCTGACCCCGTTGGGTGTGGTCCAACTCCAGGACGGACCAGAGCCCGACTGACCGCCCCCGGCCCGGCAAGTGAGGTCCGGCACATCCGCTGGTACACCCCACAGCGACCGATGATAGAATTGGCACTCAGGCCCTGCGACTGCTAAGGCGGAATTTCTCCGCCGGTGGTGTACAGGACCTGAACTTTGTCCTGAAGGAGGAACTCAGTGCCCACATACGCATACGCCTGCAAAGACTGCGACCATGCCTTTGACATCGTCCAGTCCTTTTCTGACAGCTCCTTGACGGAGTGCCCCGAGTGCAAGGGCGCGCTACGGAAGAAGTTCAACAGCGTCGGCGTCGTCTTCAAGGGCTCCGGGTTCTACCGGACTGATTCCCGCGATGCCAAGGGCAGCACTGTTTCGGCCGCACCAGCTGCACCAGCCGCCCAGGCTGCCCCTGCAGCAGCACCGGCAACCGCAGCTGCAGCCAGCTAGAAGGTTTTCCACATAGGGCACAGGACCGCTGTTGGCGGGCCGGGGAAACTGGCTAGCGTGGCGGGATGCCACATACATCCCGCAGAGCCCTCCTTACCCGCGCCGAGCGCTCAGCAGCAGCTGCCGGTGATTGGCCGCCACTGAATCGCTCCCCTGCCCGGCCATCCCGTTCCTTGGCCGGAAACGCATCACGGTCCAGCCGACATCGTCCGAGAGATCATGGTCACCGGTGGCAGCGGGTCGGATTTGGCTCTTGGATTTCACGCAACCGCCGGTTGGCCGTTGCGCTCTTGCTGTGCGTTGCTGCCGGCATTGCAGTCCAGCAACTTACTCCTGCTTCGGAGCAGCGCGTTAGCCTCGTGGTAGCGGCGCGGGATCTCCCCACGGGCAGCAGCCTCACAGAATCTGATTTCACAAGCGTTGGAGTGCCATCCGATCTCGCAATTACCGGATCGGTGGATAGTGTCGGCCCCCTCGTTGGCCGTCAACTTGCCTCGCCCCTCCGCAGAGGACAGATACCTACAGAGGCCAGCCTGCTGGGTCCGGGACTCCTGACGGGCGCACCCGTGGGCTCTGCAGCGGTCCCCCTCCGGATGGCTGATCCCTCCTCCATCCAGCTCCTCTCGCCCGGCCAGCTGGTAACAGTGGTCCTCACGGCGGCGGGCTCCTATGACGAGGCCCGGCAGAGCCAGGTTCTTGCGGGCCCGGTGCCCGTTCTCTGGACATCGGCCCAGGGCGGCAAGCCCGGTGAATGGCTAGGAACGGGTGACACCGATGGCCTGGTGGTGGTGGCAGCCGA
The DNA here is from genome assembly GCA_031179305.1 of Paenarthrobacter sp. Classification (GTDB taxonomy): domain Bacteria; phylum Actinomycetota; class Actinomycetes; order Actinomycetales; family Micrococcaceae; genus Arthrobacter. The sequence goes on from JAPSHX010000002.1 coordinate 376,004, forward strand.
TCCCCAACAAGCAGAAAAGCTTGCCGGCGCATCAACGCAAGGCAAGCTCTTCTTTGTTTTGGTTAGCCCTTAGTGCCCAGGTCTGCTGGCGTGTGGGGCTCAGCCCCAGTGCGGGGGCTTCTGTTCCTTCAGCCACTGCTCATGGTCATAGCCGGAGTCATCGCCCCATCGCCGGGGATCATCTTCTGCAGCCTTCGTAGGAAGAATTCCGCGGGAGGCTGTCTTAGCTGCCGCAGCCTTGGTATCCGCTTCTTCTTCATTGGCATTGGTGACCGGCTCGCCGGAGTCCTGCGTGGCGCGGTCTTCTGTGCCTTTTTCCTGATCCATCAGTGGTGCTTCTTTCCCATTCTCCGCATAGCCGTCGGCCTCGGCAGCGCCATGCTCCTCACGGACCGTGGCCTGACCTTCGTCGACTGCATAGCCGACGGCAACCGGGGCCGCCGTTGGCTGCTCCTTGCCCGGATTCAATTGTTCACCATCCGAATGCAGGAAGCCATGGTGGGCCGATGCCGACTGGGCGATGTGGTTCTCAAGCCCCAGGTACGAACCAATCCGGTCTGCGCAGGACGAAGGATCCGTGAATACTTCGATAGTCCAAAGCGACATGTAGCGCCAACCCATACGCTCCAGCAATTGAGGCCGCAACCGGCTCCGTTCACGGACGCTCATTCGCCGGTACCGTTCAGTGCCATCCGATTCGATAGCGACAGGGGTGGGGACTTCCGCACCCTCGCGGCCGATGGTGTGGACGGGATCCGCCGCCGCCGCGATATCCAGCACGCCATCGTAAAGATGCCAGACCCGGGCTCCGCGGGCACGCAGGCGTTCGCCCAGATCGGCGACCAAGGGATCCTCACCCAGCGCCTGCTCACTGGCTACAGCGCGGGAGGCAGGTGTGCCAAGGTTGCTGTTACCGGAGAGTTCCCGGTCCAGCAGTTCATAGAAGTCCACCGCCCCATGAGCCAAGCGATCGAGGTCGAGATCCTCAGGCCGGAAACAGGTCAGGACGTGCATGGAACGTCGAGCCCGTGTCATCGCCAGAGCGAAGCGGTTCCGCCCGCCTTCCGTGGACAAGGGGCCAAAGGAGTGGAGCGCCCGGCCGTGCGGGGTGCGGCCATAGCCCAGCGAGAAGATCACGTGGTCACGCACCAGTCCTTGGGCGCGCTCCAGATCCACCACCCGGAAGGACTCGGGGCCTGCTCCGAAGAAGCTGGACAACAGGGAGTGGTTAGGCAATTGGAGCCTGATGGCCTCACCGATCCTGGCAGCGTGGCGCAAGCTCGCGGTTACTACTGCCAAAGAAGTACGAGGCCGGAGCCTGGCGTGTTCGAAGACAAGGTCAACCACACGGTTGACTTCTGCAGTGACAGACTCGACGCCCTCGTGGTCCGCTCCAGGCAGCCCAGTGCCGTCTGGTATGTACTCCACGTGGATCGACCGGTCCAGGCCGGTCACCGAATTGCCGTCGGGGAGGCGCCGGAGACCGCCGTCGTAATAGTTCTTGCTCAACTGAAGGATCAAGTCCTCGTCCACCGCGCGATAGACCCAGTTCAGTTGCCAAGTGGGCAGCACCCGGGCCAGCGCCTTGAAAGCACTGTCCACGTTCTCATGGCTGGCCACCCCGGCAACCGGAGGTTCCACGGCTACGCTGAATGTACGCGCATTGGCGATTTTCGCATCCCCGAAGGCAACTACCTGACGTGCCCGGGCAATCGCGGGAAGAACCGCCTGCAGAGAAGTGGATTCGGCGTCGATGACTACCACGGCGTCGAACTTTTGTTCGGCCGGGAGAACGCCTGTGAGCAAGTAAGGGCTGACGGACCACACAGGAACCAACAGGGGCACAAGATCCGGCGCTTGGGCGCTCAAGGCGGGCAGCGTCACCCGGCCGTCCTTCAACAGGGCACGGAGCAACTCCGCCTGCCGTGGGTGCTCAAGAAGGCCCTGACGCCACTTCTGGGCCAACTGCCAACGAAGGCGGGCCGCACCACTGGCGATGTGTGCTTGGTCAGCCAAGCGGTATTCCGCTTCGAGGCGTCGCAATGAATCGCCGTCGGACATGGCGAGATAGTCATCACCACTGATCATGGCTTCCAAAGCGGACTGCCACCAGGCAAGGTCCAGTTCGGCGGCGACGGATGACGCCGGGACTTCCCGGGCAGCAAGGTCAGCCAGCAGCTCTCCGAGCCCGTGCTCCCGCATTTCCTCGATGAGGAGAGTTCGCTCAGGAAGGGTTTCCAAAGTGGCCGTGTCCGCGACGAGTCGCTCGAGGCGTTCCATCAGTTGCAGATACGGGGTGTCGTGCAACGAACCGCCATCGGAAGTGTGCTTGAGCGCATCGCCCAGGCGACGCAGTTCGGCGTCGAGCTCGCGGTAGAGGGCTCCGAGGTCGGCAAGGCCGGAGGGCACCGCCGGGTGTCGCTGGGTTGTGGCGTAGCCTGCCCACAGGGCGCGCTGCTCCTGGACCAGGACCAGGGAGCTGTGGAGGTCCGCGATGTGGACACCCGGGCGTACGTACTCCTTGGCGACCCGGCGCAGCCGGGAGCGCTGCATGGAGGGCATCTCAAGATTGCGCTCACGGCGCCAGGCGGAAGTGGCGGTGGCTGAAATGAGGTCGTGCACCGGCCGATCGAAGATGTCCGGGGTGAACTTGTCCAGGCTCTCGCGGACGGCAATCAGCAGTTCAAGCTGTGCCCCCCACTCGGTAAAGGTTTCGCCCAGGCGAATCTCGGCGTGATCGGAAACCTGCTTCATGCGATCCCGAAGGACGGGGAGCTTCTCCTCGGCCAAGCGGGCGAGCTGCTGTGCTTCCTCGGTCTCCTTGCGGGTGACCAAACGGGCACCATACCAAGGGCTGGAGGTGGAGGCCCGGCTGAAACTACCAAGTTCGGCAGCGCGACGAAGCCGGCCGGCGAGCTCTTCACGGTCCTTGATGTTGTCCAGGACGCTTCGCTTCAAGCGCACCGTAGTGGAGGGGGCCGGATGGATCGACGTCAGCTCGGCGAGTGATTGCATCGCCTGATAGGGCGAGCAGCCCCAGCGCTCACGGACATTGTGCAGCGAGGCAACATGGTCCATCAGGGCATGACGGTGGCCTATCAGTGTCTGGTGAAGGTTGCCAAGCTGTGGTTCAAGCGCTTTCTCATTGCGCATGATGGCCCTGACCAGCTGGCCCTTGAGCTGTTGCGGAGTGGTCCCGTTACCAGGCTTGAAGAGCATCGACTCGAGGCCCAGCGATTCAAGGTGAGCAGAAAGACCCGCGAGGCTGGATTGCCTGTCTCCTACCACCAACACGGACTTACCTTCGCTGACCAAGGCACCGATGGCGTTAATTGCCGTCTGCGTCTGCCCACTTCCCGGAGGAGTGGAGACAACAAGGGAGTCTCCCGCGCGAACGGCATCCACCACATACTGCTGGTCCGTATCGGCGTCGAGCAAAAGAAGTTCATCAGCCGGATCCCGAAGATCCAGACTGGGGAACCTGCCCGCTTTTATTGGCTCCGGCTCAATGTCTCCGCCGTTGGCTGCGGTGGAAAGTGCCGCAACCGTGGGGTTGTTCATGTTGATCCAGGGATCATCCAGATTGCCTGAAAGGTCAGCCAGAGTAGTGACCAGCAGGTTGAACTCCACCTCTGCACCGTGAATAGGCTGAATGAGCGTGGACAACCGGTCCAGAACCGGTTGGGGATCCAATCGGGCCGTGTTGTAAGCCATGCGTGCCACGGCGTTGACGTCGAAGACGATTCCATGGACTGTCTTCAGGTGACGCACCAGCGCGGGGTTCATGCGCGCTTGTTCAGTGAGTTGAAGTTCGAAGTCGTCTTCACCCGGCCTGACCGTAAGGACGATGGACGTGAGCATCACAGGCGCGGAGACGCGCTGCGGCTTGCCACCAACGGCCGAGGTCCACACCACGGTCCCGGCGGACAAGTACCCGGCCTCGATGCCGCGGTCGTTGCTGAGCTCGAAGATCTTGGACCGGATGTTGCGGGCCGCCCTGGCCGCCACCAAGTACTGTTGGCGGTCCCTGATGAGCGTGGACAGCCGTGTTCTGCGACCGGCGAGCAATTGCGCCAGCCCGGAAGGGTGCGCATTGCTGAGATCGATCGCGCCTTCAGGCGTCTTGACGAAGCGCAGCATCGTATCTGCCCCGGTTACGGGCTTGAGACCAGACAGCCATTTGCGGAGCTCTTCGGAGCCCTCTTCCTGGCCTAGACCTACTGACACGACTTCTGCCTTCTTTTCTGTACTAGCTTTAGACGCCTTGGACCATACCGGCATAGTTTCGAGGGTAGCGGGAATCCTCGGCCAGCCCGCTCCGCAACGCTGTTCCAACGTGAAATTCGCCGTCATTTCACAGCTGGCAGCGTTTTCATGGGGAAAAGGCGTATCCCGGATGACGTAGCCCGGTTCAAGCACAGTGGCCGGCCTCCCAAAGGAAGCCGGCCACTCAGAATGCTATTCCCACTCGATGGTTCCCGGTGGCTTGCTGGTGACATCCAGTACCACGCGATTAACGCCGTCAACCTCGTTGGTGATCCTGTTGGAGATACGGGCAAGCAGGTCGTACGGCAATCGCGACCAGTCTGCCGTCATGGCGTCTTCGGAAGACACCGGACGCAGCACGATCGGGTGGCCATAGGTCCGGCCGTCGCCCTGAACTCCAACGCTGCGGACATCAGCCAGGAGGACCACCGGCATCTGCCATACGTCATTGTCCAAGCCGGCAGCTGTAAGCTCGGCGCGGGCAATGGCATCAGCCTTGCGCAGCAGGTCCAGGCGTTCCTTGGTCACTTCGCCCACGATGCGGATTCCCAGGCCGGGACCCGGGAAGGGCTGGCGACCGACGATTTCCTGCGGGAGGCCAAGCTGGGCACCAACGGCACGGACTTCGTCCTTGAACAGGGCCCGCAGTGGCTCGACGAGCTCAAACTGAAGGTCCTCCGGGAGCCCACCCACATTGTGGTGGCTCTTGATGTTGGCAGCACCCTCGCCACCGCCGGATTCGACGACGTCCGGGTATAGCGTGCCTTGAACCAGGAACTTGATCTTTTCACCTTCGGCAGCGGCCTGGGCGATGATGGCCCGCTCCGCTTCCTCGAAGGCGCGAATGAATTCCCGGCCAATGATCTTGCGTTTGGTCTCTGGATCGCTGACACCGGCCAATGCTGACTGGAAGCGCTCCTGCTCGTTGGCAACGTACAAGTTGACACCCGTTGCTGCCACGAAGTCGCGTTCAACCTGCTCTGCTTCGCCTTCACGCAGCAAGCCGTGGTCAACGAACACACAGGTCAACTGGTCGCCGACTGCGCGCTGGACGAGAGCAGCAGCTACTGCAGAGTCGACACCACCGGAGAGGCCACAGATGACCTTTGAATCGCCGATCTGCTGGCGGATACGGTCCACCTGCTCTTCGAGGATGTTGCCCGTGGTCCAGTTGGGACTCAGGCCCGCGCCCTTGAACAGGAAGTTCTCCAGGACGTGCTGTCCAAGGACGGAGTGCTTCACTTCCGGGTGCCACTGCACACCGTAAAGGCGCTTCTCATCATTGGCGAAGGCCGCCACTGGGGCTCCGGCCGTGGTTGCCAGCACCTCGAAGCCTTCGGGCGCCTCGTGAACGGAATCGCCGTGGCTCATCCACGTGTTCTGGGACGACGGGACGCCGTCGAGAATGGAGCGTGCGTCACCCACAAGGAGCGCTTCGGTGGCACCGTACTCCCGCAAACCGGTCTGGGCCACCTTGCCACCCAGGGCATTCGCCATGGCTTGGAAGCCGTAGCAGATGCCAAAAACGGGAACGCCGGCCTCGAAGAGGTCAGCACCCACAAACGGTGCACCCTCCGCGTAGACGCTGGAAGGCCCTCCGGAGAGAATGATGGCTGCCGGGTTTTTGGCCAGAAGCTGCTCGGTGGTGAAGGTATGCGGAACGATTTCCGAATACACATTCGCTTCGCGGACGCGGCGGGCAATCAGCTGCGCGTACTGGGCACCGTAGTCAACAACCAGCACCGGCTTCTGGGAAGTTTGGGGTGCGGTGGGAGTAGTCACCAGACAAGACTACTTTGCCGGGCCGCCCCGGTGCACGTTGACAAGGGCGGTCAAGGCCCAAAACAGCGCCTACCGTTAGGCATCTCACACCGGGACGTCGCGAGGACCTAGTAGCGCTTGGATGCCTGCGGGTTGGCTGCGAGTTCCGCTTCCACCTGAGCGTGGAATTTCTTCTCCACGATGAAGGACAGAAGCGGGACGACTCCACCCAAAGCCAAAAGGACCATTTTGGAGAAAGGCCAGCGCATGAGGGACCACAAGCGGAAGTTTGAAACCAAATACACCACGTACATCCAGCCGTGGACGATCAGCACGGAAGTCGAGATGTTGAAGCCACCAATGACGCCCTTGGGTTCGGATTCAGCAAAGCCGAACCCAAACGGTTGGCCCGTAACTGCATTCGTACCGCCTGCGAAGAGCGAGACACCAAAGCCGTAGCGGGCAATCAACTCGGCGCACAGCAGGAGCAGCATGGCACCTGTGAGGTAAGCCATGACCTTGTAAAACTTCAACGCCGAACGGATTTGCGCTTCCGTGCCACCGAAGCGCCGCTTCTTGGGCTTGGGTCCGGATTGTTCGGGCTGGATAGCCGGTTTTGGCTCAATCATTGCTGCACCTTTTGTTCTGGCTCTGGGCTTGTGGGTTCTGCGGTTGCCTCGGGATGGCCTGCATCATCGAAGTCGTCATCCTCGTCTTCGTCTTCTTCGAGGTCGCGCCGGTAGTCGTCTTTCACCAGACGCCACCAAATGAAGATTGAGAATCCGGCAAAGACGACCCATTCCACCGCGTAGAAGAGGTTTAGCCAGTTGACTTGCTCTGCAGGTGGCTGCGGCGGGATATTGAGTGGCTTGACGTCGTCGCCAAGGGCTATGGCCACGCCGGCTGAGACTTCCGAAGTCGCGGCGATGAATCCTTGGTAGCTGGAGACTTCCCATTTGTTGATGAGCTCCGCCGTTGAGACTGCAGATGCCCGGCCTGGACCGGCGTCGACGTTTGGTACCGGTGCTTCCGATGGGATGAGGCGACCGGTCAAGGTGATGGTTCCCGACGGCGGAGGTCCGGCTTCGGCGGCGTCGGCCACCCAACCGCGGGCCACCGGGATCCATGTCTGGGGAGAAGCGCCCGCGCCCTTGATTGTGGGCGCGTTGTTGACGGCAAAGGCTGAGACGATCCAGAAGCCTTCTTGGTCGTTGTAAAGGCGGCCCTCAACAAGGACCTGCTTGCCGGGATCGTACGTTCCTGTAGCGGTGACCATCTGGTCCGAGACCGAGCCGGGGAAGAACTGGCCCGGCTGGAGAACGTCCGCCAGCGGTTTCACTTCTTCGATGCTGGACGGTGCGGGGGGCTCGTGCTGGGCGGACCGGCTGAGCTGCCATTGGCTGAGCAGCACAAACACCCCGGACAACAGAAGCGCAAAGACCAGTCCTGCGATCCAGCGGGGTTTCAACGCGGTTTTCAACACCCCTTAACCGTACTTCGTCCTGCTGTAGAACAACGAAACGGGATTTCCTGGAGTGGGGCAGGACCCCAATCTCTAGTGGTCGAAGAACACCAGGCTGGAGTTGATGAGTTCGGAGATGACCTCGGTGTCGTGTGCCCGGCGCAGGGATTCCCGGAATGACTCCTTCGAGAGGGAACGCGCCAGCGTGGCAAGAACCTCGAGGTGGTCGGAGAAGGAACTGGCCGGCGTGGCGATAAGGAGGACCAGGGTTGCCGGACCGTCAGTTGCACCGAAGTCCAAGGCATGCCCAAATTTGGTCACGCCTACCGCAATGGAGATCCTGTCCACGAATTCGCTACGCGCATGTGGCAATCCGATGCCACCCGGAAGCCCGGTGGCTAGCTGGTGCTCACGCGAATGCACTTGCTCCAGGAAGCCTTCAAGATTGGAGATTCTGCCTGCTGCGTGGAGCCTGTGAGCCAGTTGCGCTGCGGCATCGATCTTGTCTTTGGCAACAAGTTCAAGGATGACCGTATCCGGGGTGGTCAGTTCCGCGTCGTAACGGTCAAGTGGTTCAGCCAAGTTGTGTTCCCTCCATGTGGCCTCCCGGCCTCAATTCCTTGAGCTGATCAGCGAAGGGGGACGATGTCATCCACTCCCATGCGCGCGGCGTCGGCCGATTCGTCATCGGGTTGCTGCTGACTAAGTCGTTCAGCTTCCACCCGCGCCAGGTAGTGCTTGATTTCGCTCTCGCGCTGGGTCTCGCTCCAGCCAAGGATTTCTCCCATCAGCTTAGCTACTACGGGCGCAGCAGACACACCCCGGTCCCACGCTTCGATGGAGATCCGGGTGCGGCGGGTCAGAACGTCGTCAACATGGCGAGCGCCCTCGTGGCTTGTTGCATAGACAACTTCAGCAGCCAAGTAGTCATCTGCTCCCGGGAGGGGCTCTCCCAGTTCCGGCCGTCCAGCGATAATGTCCAGGACCTCGTGTGTCATGGATCCGAAGCGGTTGAGCAGGTGCTCCACGCGTGCAACGTGCACACCAGCCTGCTCGGCGGACCTGCCGCGTCGGTTCCACGCTGCTTTGAATCCCTCAGCGCCCAGGAGCGGAATTGTTTCAGTGCAGCTGGAGGGAACACGTTCGTCCATGGCCCTGGTTGCCTCGTCCACGGCGTCTTTGGCCATGACACGGTACGTCGTGTACTTGCCGCCAGCCACCACCACGAGCCCGGGCACAGGGTGTGCCACCACATGCTCCCGGGACAGCTTGGCAGTGGAGTCGTTGTCACCAGCGAGCAGCGGGCGGAGGCCTGCGTACACACCTTCCACGTCCTCGCGGGTCAGGGGACGCTTGAGGACCTTGTTGACATGTTCCAGCACATAATCGATGTCCTTGCTGGAAGCTGCCGGGTGTGCCTTGTCCAACGTCCAATCGGTATCTGTTGTGCCGATGATCCAGTGCCTACCCCAAGGGATCACAAAAAGCACAGATTTTTCGGTGCGCAGGATCAGCCCGACCGTGGACTGGAAGCGGTCTCGGGGCACCACAAGGTGGATTCCCTTGGAGGCCCGCACCTTCAGCTGGCCACGGTCCGTCACCATTGCCTGTGTTTCATCTGTCCACACGCCGGTAGCGTTGACCACTTGCTTCGCCCGAATTTCGAAGACTGCGCCATCCTCTTGGTTTTCCACTTTGGCACCGACCACGCGTTCCCCCTCGCGGAGGAAATCAACCACGCGGACGCGGTTCGCTGCGTGGGCACCATAGTGGGCCGCAGTCCTCACAAGGTTCACCACCAGTCGGGCATCATCCACCTGGGCGTCGTAGTAGCGGATGGATCCAACGAAGGCATCTTCTTTAAGGCTCGGAGCTGCGCGTAGGGTTCCGCGTCGAAAGAGATGCTTGTGCATCGGGACGCCTCGGCTGTGGCCGGACGTCAAACCCAGAGTGTCGTAAAGCATGATTCCCGCGCCGACGTACGGGCGCTCCCAGATACGGCGCGTCAACGGGTAAAGGAAGGGGACGGGGCGCACCAAGTGCGGCGCGATCTGCTGGATCAGCAGCCCCCGTTCCTGAAGGGCTTCCTGGACGAGGCCAAAATCCAGCATCTCCAAGTACCGCAGTCCACCGTGGATGAGCTTGGACGATCGGGAGGACGTGCCGGACGCCCAATCCCGTGCTTCGACGATGCCTACCGTGAGGCCGCGAGTCACTGCGTCCAAGGCGGCACCGGCTCCTACTACACCGCCGCCAACAATCAGGATGTCGAGCTCCTTGCCCGGCTGGGCAGTGGCTTTCAGGACTTCGATCGACGCGGCTCGGGATTCCGGGCTCAATGCTCCCGGGGAATTCACCTGCGGACCGCCTGCGACATTGCTCATCGGACCCCTCCTCAAACGAACAGCTGGTAGTCCCCTACCCTACTTGTTGCTCGCCGCCTTGGGCAGGGCGTTGGAAGTGACCGCCATGGAAGAACCGCAGCCAACGAAGAAAGCCCCTGTTGGCTCCGATGGGATTCGGAGCCAACAGGGGCTTTCAGCGGGTAGTTATCAGTTGCCTGCGTAGGGCGAAACCACGACGTCGACGCGCTGGAACTCTTTGAGGTCCGAGTAGCCGGTGGTCGCCATGGAGCGACGCAGGGCGCCAATAAGGTTGGACGTTCCGTTGGTGTGGTGGCCGGGTCCGAAGAGGACCTCTTCCAATGGACCAACCGTTCCGACATTGACGCGATCGCCGCGGGGCGATTCAAGGTGGTGTGCTTCAGGACCCCAGTGCCAGCCCCGGCCCGGTGCCTCTTCGGCACGCGCCAGTGCACTGCCAAGCATGACGGCGTCGGCACCCATGGCAATGGCCTTGACGATGTCGCCGGAGCTGCCCATTCCGCCGTCGGCAATGACGTGGACATAACGCCCACCGGACTCGTCCATATAATCGCGGCGGGCGGCAGCGACATCGGAAATGGCTGAAGCCATGGGCGAGTGGATACCGAGGGCCCGACGCGTAGTGGTGGTGGCGCCGCCGCCGAAGCCGACCAGGACGCCGGCAGCGCCGGTGCGCATGAGGTGCAGGGCGGGCGTGTAGCCGGCTGCTCCGCCTACAATCACGGGAACATCGAGTTCATAGATGAACTGTTTGAGGTTCAGGGGCTCGTGATTCTTGGAGACATGCTCAGCTGAAACCGTGGTTCCACGGATAACAAAGATGTCGACGCCGGCAGCCACCACGGTCTTGTAATGCTCCTGGGTGCGCTGCGGGGTCAAGGATCCTGCTACGGTCACGCCGGCGGCGCGGATCTCGGCCAAGCGGGAACTGATGAGTTCAGGTTGGATGGGTGCCTGGTAAAGGTCCTGCATGCGCCGCGTGACTGCAGGGCTGTTGGTTTCGTCAGCCAGGTCCGCGATCTCGTCAAGAACCTTCTGGGGATCCTCGTAACGCGTCCAGAGACCTTCGAGGTCAAGGACTCCCAGGCCGCCGAGACGACCAAAAGCGATGGCAGTGTCCGGGGACATCACTGAGTCCATGGGAGCCGCGATAACGGGGGTGTCGAACTTGTAGGCGTCGATCTGCCAGGAGACAGAGACGTCCTTCGGGTCACGCGTCCGGCGGTTCGGGACGATCGCGATGTCATCCAGGGAGTAGGCACGACGCCCACGCTTGCCACGGCCAATCTCAATCTCATAAGTCACTGCTCGAGTTTATCCCACCAAAACGAAGGCCCCGGTTTCCCCCTAGGTGTTCCGGCTGGTCTCATCCACCGAGAGCTGGGATTCGAACATCCGAAAATAGCGTCCCTTCAATGCCACCAGTTCCTTATGGGTTCCCTGCTCTGCAATGCGGCCGTCCTCCAGCATGTACACAATGTCTGCCTTCTCGATGGTGGCCAAGCGATGACTGATGGCAATGATGGTGCTGCTCCGGTCTGCGAAAAGCCGGGTGAAAATACGATGTTCCGCCAGAGCGTCGATGGCTGACGTGGGCTCGTCCATGACCATGAACGAAGCATCGCGGTAGAAGTTGCGTGCCATGGCCAGACGCTGCCATTGGCCACCCGACAGCCCGCTTCCCTTGCGTCCGCGGGGGTCCTCCATCCAATTGCTGACGTGGTTCTCCAAGCCGTTGGGCAACTTGTTGATGAATTCCATGGCTTCTGCGTCCGAGGCCGCCCGCCGGACCCGGTCGTCGTCCCGGGGCTGGTCCACATCGCCGAGATAGATGTTCTCTGCCGCGGTGGCGAACTCATATTTCAGGAACTCCTGGCTCAGCACTGCGAGGTGACGGTGCCAACTGGTGACGTCAATCCCGGCGAGGTCCACGCCGTCGAGCAGAACCTGGCCGGAATCGGGGCGGTACAGTCCTGCCAGGATCCGGATCAGTGTTGATTTACCGGCACCGTTCTCCCCCACAATAGCGATGTGCTGACCTGCCCTGATGGTCATGGAGATGCCCTTGATGACTTCGATATCGCTCCCCGTGTAGCTGAACCGGATGTCCCGCAGTTCCACGGTGGCGGGCGACGTGGACAACGGCTTTTCTTTTCCGCTGGGGACAGGAAGGGCCATGAAAAGCTCGTAGTCTTTGAGGTTGGCGAGGTCCTCGTCTATGGAGCTCAGCGAAGAGACAAGGCTGTTGGCAGTGGATAGCGCGCGGCTCACAATCTGCTGCACGTACAGGAACTGACCCACCGGCTGTGCCCTGGCGATGATCTGGCCAACAACCCAGATCAGGGACACAACCTCGGCTCCGTATTGCAGGGAATCGGCGGCAAGCTGCTTGGGGATGTATCGCTTTTGGAAGTCCAGGCGCCTGCGTTCGTCAGCATCCCGCAGCCTCGATCGCAGATCCATGAGGTACCCAACGATCCCGTACAGCCGCATCTCGGCAATGTGTTGGGGCCGCAGCAGGTTTTGTTCGATCATCCGGCGTTGCCGCCTCGAATCCACCTGCGTATTCCAATGCGCGATCTGTTCGCGGGACAGTTTGAACTGCAGGTAGACGCTGGGCACGATGGCCACCAGTACGATGACTGCAATCCACCAGCTGACCAGGAGCAAAGCACCGATGGCCAGGACCACGGAAACGAGCTGTGTGAAGATGGCGGCAATCCGATCCAGGACGCGGGCATACGAATCGGAGAACCGCTTGGCGCGGTCGTAAAGATCCACGGTTTCTTTATCGTCATAGCGCCAGAATTCCAGCGCGAGGAAGCGCTGGTACATCATGTCGCCTACGATGGCGCCCACTTTGAAGCTCATCAACTGCTGGATGTAACGGTCAACACTACTGAAGGCGCCCCAGAACAATCCCAACGCCGCAGTGATGATGACGTACAGAATGGCCCGCGGACCGGCGTCGGGGTCTCCCGCATAACCGGCCGCCAGTGCTGTGGTGGTCAACGCAGCGAAATACGTGGTGACCAGCGGCAACGTGGCCGAAATCAAAGACCCTGCCACCTTCATGATGACCGCGCCGGGTGAAGCTTTGAAGCTCACCTTAAGGACCTGCCCGACGGCGCGGGCGTACGGCCGCAAGGCGAGCTTGCGTGGCGGCGTCTTGCCCGGTGGGACTGGGTTCAGCCGGACCGACTCCGGGTGCCGCGGTTGTGCGGGCTCTTCTGGCATGTGCCCAGCCTATTCTTCGGGACCGACAATTATGTCGCGTCGTTTTAAACAGCTGTTCCCCATGGAAACTTCCACAGGGAACAGCTGTTTAACAAATAGGTGATCAGCGGGAGCCGTAGTTCGGGGCTTCGACGGTCATCTGAATGTCATGCGGGTGCGATTCCTTCAGGCCTGCGGACGTGATGCGGACGAACTTGCCGCGTGCCTTCAGCTCCGGGATGGTGGGGGCGCCCGTGTAGAACATGGTCTGGCGGAGGCCACCCACCAACTGGTAAGCCACGGAGGCCAGCGGGCCGCGGAAGGCAACGCGGCCTTCGATGCCTTCGGGGATGAGCTTGTCGTCGCCCGAGACATCGGCCTGGAAGTAACGGTCCTTGGAGTAGGACGTGTTCTTGCCACGGGACTGCATCGCCCCAAGGGAGCCCATGCCACGGTAGCTCTTGAACTGCTTGCCGTTGACGAAGATGAGCTCGCCCGGGGACTCTTCACAGCCGGCGAGGAGGGAGCCCAGCATCACGGTGTCGGCTCCGGCAACCAGTGCCTTGCCAATGTCGCCCGAGTACTGGAGGCCGCCGTCGGCAATCAGCGGAACACCGGCAGGGATTGCTGCCTTGGCGGATTCGTAGATGGCGGTGATCTGCGGTACGCCCACGCCGGCGACGACGCGGGTGGTGCAGATGGACCCCGGACCCACGCCTACCTTGATGCCGTCAGCACCGGCGTCGATCAGTGCCTGGGCACCTTCACGAGTGGCTGCCTGGCCGCCGATGATGTCTACATGCGCCGCGATGGGATCAGACTTCAGGCGGCGGATCATGTCCAGCACACCTTGGGAGTGACCGTTGGCGGTATCAACGAACAGTGCGTCCACGCCGGCGTCGATAAGCTTCATGGCGCGTTCCCAACCGTCACCGAAGAAACCGATGGCGGCACCCACGCGAAGGCGGCCTTCGTCATCCTTGGTGGCCAACGGGTACTGCTCCGCTTTGGTGAAGTCCTTGGTGGTGATGAGGCCCATCAGGCGGCCCTGCTCATCAACGAGCGGAAGCTTCTCGATCTTGTTGGTGGCCAGCTTGTGCGAGGCTTCTTCACGGCTGATACCCACATGACCGGTGATGAGCGGCATCTTGGTCATGGCGTCGCTGACGCTGCGCAGCGGGAATTCCGATTCCGGAATGAAGCGGGTATCGCGGTTGGTGACGATACCCAGCAGGCGTCCGTCCGTGTCCACGACGGGAAGCCCGGAAACACGGTAGCGGGAACACAGCTCGTCCAGCTCCTGCAGCGTTGCCTGCGGGCCAATGGTCAGCGGGTTGGTGATCATGCCGGATTCGCTGCGCTTGACGCGGTCAACGTGCTCGGCCTGGTCATCGATGGACAGGTTGCGGTGAACCACGCCCAGACCACCCTGACGGGCCATGGCGATGGCCATGCGGGACTCGGTCACGGTATCCATTGCTGCCGAAAGCAAGGGAGTCTGTACTGAGATGCGCTTGGAAATACGGGAGGACGTGTCAGCGTCGGACGGGATGACGTCTGTGTGGCCGGGAAGCAACAGGACGTCATCGTAGGTCAGGCCAACAAAGCCAAAGGGATCGTGTTCGGGCTGGGTCATGAGTGTGCGCCTCTTACCTGGGTTCCGGGGGCTTAACTGGTAGGGGTTGCAACTGATGACCAGCCCGTCATTACGGGACTGGCCTGTGCAGAGAGTACCTGTGCAAAAGTTGCCTGTGCAGAAGGTATTGGATAAATACTAGAACCTCCGCGCCGATCGCCATATTCCGCGACGCCTGACTGTGAGCAACAGCACTGGCGGCAGGCCGCCGTCGTACGTTTGAGACGGCCGACGAACGGTGAACCTAGCTCGCGGACCACCCGGTAGCGGCCAGCAGCCGCTGTTCAAACATCGGGATCATGGTTTGAACATAGGTCTTGGTGAGGTGGTTGTCGTCCTTATAGACGTAGACGTTCCCAACCACCGCAGGACAGGTCCCCTGCTCGCAGATGAAATCGCTCATGTCCATCAGGTACAACCGTTCCACCTTGCCGACGTAATCGTCCAAGGGTGACGACGCCGCCAAGGATTCTTCAAGAGGCACATTGCAGTCGGGCGAATCCTTGCCCTTCTTCTGCACGCACTCGGGCACATTGAAGCTGAACCGTGGGTTGTCCCGGACACCCACAACATCGATTCCCAGGTCCGTGAACGGCTTGATGCCTTCGAGGTATCCAGGTACTTCGGTTTCAAAGGGAGCGTCGACGTGAGTGAGGGATGCAACAGTGAAAACTGCATCCGGCTTGTGCTCCATCACGTAGGCGGCACTTGCCTTGTTGAATTCGTTGCAGAAATCCGGGCGCTCCGGTGATTGGGCACCGAACCGGCAGCCACCTTTAAGCAGCGTCACCACTTCCCAGCCGTGCTTTTTGGCAATCGGGCCAAGGGCAGCCGTGTACTGCTGGGAATGGGAATCACCGAGCACCACAATCCTCTTGGTGACCACCTCCGGTTCCTCATTCTGCAGGCAGTCCTGCAGCAAAGGATCGCTTGGTACGTTGTCGCCGGTGCACTGACCATCGACGTTTGCCCACTCGTCCTTCATAGCTGCGGGCGCCGGGATGATCAGGGCTTCTTCACTCGGCTTACCCGTGTACTCGGGCGACAACGCGGCAGCACCCGGCGTCAGCTCGTGGGGCTGATCCGCAATCGCTGCAGCTTCAGCGGAGATGGCGCTTTGCCACACCGTGACAGGTAATGCCAACAACGCACCGCACGAGGCAATCACGACGGCGGCCCTCCAGGACCGCACGTCCGGCCACTTCCAGCGGCGCAGGGGCACTTCCACATATCTTGTGGTGGCGACGGCCAACAGCATGGAAACCGTCATGATTCCCAGGCCTTGGAGGAGGCTGGGCGCGGTAGTGCCGGTGGCCAGGAGGAAGAACACCAAAACCGGCCAGTGCCACAGGTAGAGGGCGTACGAGTTGTCACCCACCATGACCAGCGCCCGCGAGCCCAGGAAACGGTCAACACCGAAGGGGCTACCGCTGTGCCCCGCGATAATGACGGCTGCGGCCGCAAGGGTGGGCCAGAGTGCTACGAAACCAGGGAAGGAGCGGTCCACTGTGAGCATCAGTCCGCAGGCGAGCATTGCTGCGATACCGAACCACCCAAGGAAAACACGGAACCGGCGTCCTGGTTTCAGGTAGGGAATGGCCAGGGCCAGAAGAGAACCCAAAGCGAATTCCCACAGGCGGGCACGGGTATCAAAGTACGCGTGGGCTTGGTTGTTGGCGGTCTGCTCAATGGAGAACACAAGCGATGCCAGGAAGACCGCACCGAAGGCGATGAACAGCAGTTGCCTATGGGTTATGACCTTCCGCTGCGGAATCATCTTAGCCAGCTGCGGCTGCAGCAGTGCGACTCCGGCGAAGATCAACGGCCAAAGAATAAACACCTGGCCTTGCACGGATAACGACCAAAAGTGTTGCAGGGGGCTGGCGTGAACGTGCTGCTGGGCGTAGTAGTCCACCGCGAAAGCGGCCAGCTGCCAGTTTTGCCGATACATGAGGGATGCCCAGGCCTCCGTGAGGATATCGGGCCACCGGCTCTGCGGAATGAGCGCCCAGGTCCCGGCCAGGACCGCCAGCAGGACAACGACGACGGCGGGCAGCAGGCGCTTGAACACGTGGAGCCAATGCCGCAGGAGTCGAAGTGGCTTATGACTTTCAAGCTTGCGGGTGAAGGACAACGTCAGCAGGAAAGCCGAGATCAGGAGGAAGACGTCCACGCCGCCCGAGACCTTGCCGAGCCAGATATGGTAGGCCGCGACCATGAGCACTGCCAGTGCACGGAGGCCTTGGACTTCCGGGCGAAAGCCGGGTTTCGACGTCGTGGATTCCTTGACCGCCGGGGCAGCCGCTCTTGCGCGTGTGTCCATCATCGTTGCCACCCTGTCGCGGCAAACCACCTTTCATCGAGCATGCCCGCCATGCTCTTGACGTACGTTTTGGTCAGGTGGTTGTCATCCAAGTAGACGAAGGTGTTGCCGATGATGGGCGGGCAGTAAATCCCCAGGCACACTAGATCGGTCATATCCAGCAGGATCAGGTCCTGGTATTTGCCCGTCACGGCCTCAAAGGGGCTGGGCTCAGCCAGGACGTCCGACTTCAGCGGGCGGCAATCAGGGCTGTCCACCCCTTTGGCGAGGGCGCAGTCCGTCAGGCTGTACGTAAACCTTGGGTTGTCCCGCACTGCCACCATCTGGATGCCCAGTGCTGTCACCTCCGGAACAAGGTCCTCAAAGCCGTGGGTCAGTCTCTCGTCAGGCAAGGACGACACAGCCGCCGTGCCCACCATAAAGATGGCATCCGGCGCATGGTCACGGATGTGGCTGCGCACGTCGCTGTTGAACTCGTTACAGCCGGGCTCCGACTCGGGATCTTCCGTCATGAAGGGGCATGCTCCGTACAGCAGCGAGTAGAGGCGCCAATGATGCTGCTCCGCCAACACTTCCAAGGCGGCAAGCCACTGCTGGGAATGGGAGTTGCCTACCACCAGTACTGTCTTGGTGGCGTCGGAGCCAACACCGTTCTGCCGGCAGTTGTCCTGCAGCAACTTCGATTCGGGTTTCGTGTCCCCGGAGCACCCGTCGGGCAGTTGGGCCCAGTCACGCCCGATTCTTTCCGCGGTGGGCTGGGTGAGCGCGTTTGGAGCCGCTTCATTCACATAAGTGGGCAGGAGTGCCTTCGCCCCGGGATTATCGAAGACCATTCGCGCCTCGGCGGCTTGCTGGTCCAAGTCCAGCCTGTACTGGAAAGCGAGCAAGGGTGCAGACACGACTGCCAGGCAGGTTACGATCGCGATGACCGAGCGGCGGCGCTTCATCTCGGGCCATTTCCATTCCCGGAACGGCTTCTCAACGAACCTTGTGGTCAGGAAAGCCAATACGAGTGACAGTGCAATGATGGCCGTGCCGGAAAGCCAACCGGCTTGACCCTTGCCGCTCCAGGCCAAGGCAATTACCAGAATGGGCCAGTGCCAGAGGTAAAGGGCGTAGGAGTTGTCACCGAGCCGGACCAGGAATTTGGAACTCAGGATCCGGTCCACGCCGTAACGGCTCCCGGTCTGACCGGCCGCGATCACCGCGACCGCCGCCAGCGTAGGCCACAAGGCGACGAATCCCGGGAACGCAGTCTGTACTTGCAACAGGATGCCGCAAGTGAGCATCGCTGCCACCCCTACCCATCCCAAGATCACCCGGACAGGTTTGGAGAAGTTCAGGCCCGGTAGCACCAATGCCACCAGCGTGCCCAAGGCGAATTCCCACAAACGGGCAAAGGTATCGAAGTATGCCACGGCCTGGTTGCTGGCAGTGAAGATGATGGAGTAGATAAACGAGACCAGGAAAATGATCGCGAAAACATACACCAGAGTGGCGCGGTAACGGAGGGCAAAACGGCGGCACACCAGCGCTACCGTTGCAAAGATGATGGGCCATAGAATGAACACTTGGCCCTGGATGGACAAGGACCAGAAGTGCTGCACAGGGCTCGCCATGCTGTGGTCGGTAGCGTAATAGTCCACCGCCAACTCCTGCAACAGCCGGTTTTCAAAATAGAACAGCGAAGCCCAGGTTTGCTGGACAATTTCAACCCAACGCGTGGCGGGCAGGAAGACGAAGGTTGCTGCGAGAGTGCCCACGAGAACCACGACGACGGCGGGCAGCAAGCGCCTGAACAGGTGCAGCCAGTGGCGCACAAGGTCCATGGGGCGGCCCTGTTTATAACGTCCCGTGAACTGGAGGGTCATGAGGAACGCTGAAATCAGGAGGAAGACATCAACGCCTCCGGAGACCCTGCCGATCCAGATGTGGTAACTGACCACCATCAGGACTGCGAGGGATCGAAGGCCCTGAATTTCAGGGCGGAAATTAGACTTTGCAACGGGTCCGGCAGAGCGCCTACCGTGGTGGGCAGGGGCTGGAATCGTTGGCGTCGTCACGTTAGGCAGTTCCTCAAAGCTCTGGCACAAAGGGTCAATATTACGCGGTTTCAGTCGCGCAACCGATGCGGAAGGGTGTCCCTGGCCGCCATCCGAAGCCCCATCAGCACAGGTCCAGCCATACATTGTGCCACCCGAACCTGTGCGTGACCTGTGCTGATACTCCCTGGGCTCGTCAACACCGCCGCTGGGCACGCCCCTCCCTAACGTGAGCCATTACACGTTCACCAGTCCAGTGGAACGCGGCGCAGTGACCCGGTTGGCGAGGTATCGGGCGTCCCTGCACACTCCCGGCAAAGTTGCCGAAGCGGCCGCGAACAGGAACTCCTGGCCGATGAAGTACACGCCCGGGACCTCGTCAGCCACTCCCCTGGTTTGACGGGGTTCACCGTGATCGTCAAACGCCGGTAGGTTCACCCACGAGTAATCCTCGTGATAGCCGGTGCACCAGATGACATTCGCGGCGTCCACCCGCGTGCCGTCTTCCAAGACCGGGTGTCCATCCACAACCGCAACCAGCCTCGGCTTGAGGTGGACACCCGCGGCGGCCAGGTCCTTCGTCTTGGTGCGGATCAGCGGGGCAGCCTTGGCCTTGAAGTCAGGAGCGGCTTTTCGTCCCACGGGTGTGTTGAGGTTGAGAACGTGCAGGCCCAGGAACCGGACCACGGGGAGGGCAAAACGTGCAGCAGTCCTGCCGTGCCGCATGGGCATCTCGGCGCTGGGCTTGCCTGCCACGAACGTGGGGTGGAAGCTGCCAACTTCAAGGGCAATCTCGGCACCGGAATTGCCCAGTCCCACCACCAGCACGGGGCCTTCCTTCAACTGAGCGGGGTTTTTGTAATCCTGCGAGTGCAGTTGCAGAATGCTTGGATCCAACTCGCCCGCGAACGCCGGCAGCTTCGGGATCCGGTGCCCGCCGGTGGCAATCACCACGTTTTCGCTACGCCATTCACGGTCTCCGGCCTTAAGCACAAAGGCCTCATCGTCCCGGCCGATGTCATCTACACGAACGCCTGGAACGAACGGAAGTCCGAACCGGCCTACATAATCCTCCAGATAGTCGGCCAGTTGATCCTTGGTGGGAAAGACCAACCGGTCACCCGGGAAAGATAAGCCTGGAAGGCCGTCATACTTGGCCGGCGTGAAGAGCCGCAAGGAGTCCCAGCGTTGGCGCCAAGCATCCCCTGGCCTCTGGTGTTCGTCGAGGATGAGGAAGTTCCGGCCTTGCTTGGCCAACCAGTACCCAAGCGCGAGTCCCGACTGGCCACCTCCCACGATGATGGTGTCAACCACTCGATTCTGGATTGTGGACATGATCTTCTCCTGTATTTTTTGCGGGTTTGCGGTGGACTAATGGGCCTGCTGTGGTTCATGAACATCTGCCGTTAAGGCCCCTGGCAAACGATCTGCAGCGGGCGCATTGCGATACCGGAGACACCACACGAGCATCACGGCAGAGGCTGTGACGTAGAAGGTGTGCAGCAGCCACAAGGGACCAGCCGGAAGATCAAAGAATGTTCATAAAGCCACGCTATGAGGCCGACGCCTGGCGCCGCGTCGGGCAAATGAGCCAATCGCTCAATAGGGCATGGGTAATTCTGCGCAGGAATAGCATTGCGTCAGCGTCAGTGGATCAGGCCATGCTCAAAGGCATAGCCTGTGGCGGCAGCCCGGGACGGCACGGCGAGCTTGGAGAGTATGTTGCTCACATGCCGTGCCACGGTCTTCTCACTGAGGTAAAGCTCCCTGGCGATAGTCCGGTTCGCATGTCCACCGGCCACGAGCCGCAGGACTTCCAGCTCGCGGCTTGTCAGTGGGGAGCTGCCCTTGTTCTTCTCACCGGTAAGTTCCAAGACTTCGGCTACAGCCGGGGTTGCCCCGAGATCCGCGAACTCGGCCTTGGCAGCTTCGAACTCCATGTCGGCAGAGTCGGGGTCACCCAATAGGGCGCAGGCACGCCCGGCAAGTACCCTGCACCGGGCCGCCTGATAGGGAGCTTCGAGGCTGTACCAGGTCCGCCACGCGCGTCTCGACTCGCGCAGGGCTGCCTGGGGTTGACCTTCAGCCAGCAGCACCTGCGCCGCGGCATGGGCACCTAGGGCGAGTTCCAGCGGCAGGCTTGCCTCGTTGAGTGGCTCGGCCAATTCGTCCAGCGCGAGCCTGGCTGCGGCGACATCCCCAACGGCAAGTTCAACATCGACGGCGGCAGGCAGCAATCGACGACGGTTGGCTGAGTCCGCATCAGCCATCGCGCGTCGCATGGTGGCCTGCGCCTGGGCGGTTTTATTCTGGACCAGCTGAAGCAGTGCGATGCCGGGAACAGGCTCGAAACCCGTCCCCGCGGCCGTAGCGTAGGCCTTCGCCGCTTCCTCCACGAACCCCTGTAGGCGGAACACTTCGCCCTGCTGATACCAGGATCCGAACGTGGCATCCGGATCGCCCTTCCTCACCCTGCCTTCGGCCGCGCGCGCCACTGCCAGTGCTTCGTCCCACGCTCCATGGAGTATGAGAAGTTCTGCCCGGTATGCCTGACATTGCCCGCTGAACATCACCATGTCCGGGCGCTCCCCACACCACCGCTCCAAGGCCGCGGTCCACTCGTGGGCGCGGCGGACATCGTGTGACAGACGGCAACTGCCCAAGACGGCGCAGTAGATGATGCCCGCAGGAATGGGAGAGATCTCACCTGCGGTAACCGAAACCATCACTTCGTCCAGGATTTGCAGCCCTTCTTCCACATGTCCAAGGGAAACCTGGGACGTGCCTACACCAAGCTGGCCCAGGGCGCGGAGGTCTTGGTCATGGAATGAGGCACCCAGCTCCAAGGCCCTAGCGAACAGGCCCTGTCCCATTTCAGGGGCTCCGGTACGCAACAAACCCAGGGCGGCCGGGATCAGAAGATACCCCTCGGCGGCACAAGGACCCGCCATCCCCTCCAATAAGTGTTTGGCACGGGCCAACCACCCGTTGCCACGGGCTTGCTCGCCCATGTCCATCAGGAACATGACAAGCCAAGAGGCGCACCTCGCCGCGCTGTCGGTGTCCCCCATGGTCAGGAATTCCTCGTGTGCCCTGGCCAGGTACTCGATGCTTTGGGCATTCAAGCCAAGCAACATCGCCACCGATGCCGCCAACTCGATGTCCTGCGGAGGAAGACCGCCCCCGGCATCGGCGCGGGCGAGACACTCAAGCGCATCGCGCCAACGACGCTCGTGGAATGCCGAGCGTCCCAAGTCCAAATCTGTGTCCGGAACTGTCATAGCTCACCCTGCGACCGGGAACGGACCGGATGGCGCACCCAAGCCGCCGTAATAGCGTCAGGTTACCGCCGCCGTCGTACGCCCACAATAGCTCGCGACACAGGCCACGACTCCACCCGGAAACAACAAAAGCCCCGGTCAATGCGACCGGGGCTTTTGTGGAACAGGCTGTTAGTGCTGGTGGCCTGCGTGTGCGTCTTCTTCCTCAGCCGGCTTCTCGGCAACCAGGGTCTCGGTGGTGAGAACCAAGGCAGCGATGGAAGCGGCGTTGCGGAGAGCCGAGCGGGTGACCTTGACGGGGTCGATCACGCCGGCGGCGATCAGGTCCTCGTACTCGCCGGACTTGGCGTTGAAGCCGTGGTTGGCTTCCAGTTCGGAAACCTTGGCCACAACCACGAAGCCATCGAAACCGGCGTTCTGGGCGATCCAGCGCAGCGGTTGAACCAGGGCGCGGCGGACGATGCCAACAGCAGCTGCTGCGTCACCCTCCAGCGCCTTGACGGCCGGGGACTCGTCCAGCGCCTTGAGGGCGTGGATGAGTGCGGAACCGCCACCGGAAACGATGCCTTCTTCGAGGGCTGCACGCGTGGAGGAAACGGCGTCCTCGATGCGGTGCTTCTTTTCCTTCAGCTCAACCTCGGTGGCTGCGCCAACCTTGATCACGCCGATGCCGCCGGCCAGCTTGGCCAGGCGTTCCTGCAGCTTTTCCTTGTCCCAGTCGGAGTCCGTCCGGGTGAGCTCAGCACGCAGCTGCGCCACGCGGTCAGCTACGTCCTGGGCCGTGCCTGCACCGTCAACGATGGTGGTGTTGTCCTTGGTCACCGTGATGCGGCGAGCGGTACCAAGTACCTCAAGGCCAACGCTGTCCAGGGTCAGGCCGAGGTCCGGCGAAACAACCTGGGCGCCCGTGAGCGTCGCGATGTCCTGGAGCATGGCCTTGCGGCGGTCGCCGAAGCCCGGAGCCTTGACGGCAACAACGTTGAGCGTGCCGCGGATACGGTTAACGATCAGCGTGGAGAGGGCTTCGCCTTCGATGTCTTCAGCAATGATGAAGAGCGGCTTGTTGGCCTGCAGGGCCTTCTCCAGCAGCGGCAGGAAATCCTGCAGCGAGGAGATCTTGCCCTGATTGATCAGGATGAGGGCGTCCTCAAGGACAGCTTCCTGGCGCTCTGCGTCGGTAACGAAGTACGGGGAAAGGTAGCCCTTGTCGAACTGCATGCCCTCGGTGAGGACCAGTTCGGTCTGGGTGGTGGAGGATTCTTCAATGGTGATGACACCATCCTTGCCAACCTTGCCGAACGCTTCAGCCAGCAGTTCGCCAACCTCGTCGCTCTGCGCGGAGATGGCTGCGACGCTGGCAACCTGGGTGCCTTCGACTTCGCGGGCGTTCTCCAGGAGGCGGGCTGCGACGGCTTCGACGGAAACCTCGATGCCGCGCTTGATCTCGCCAGGAGCGGCGCCGGCAGCAACGTTGCGGAGGCCCTCCTTGACCAGTGCCTGTGCCAGAACGGTAGCGGTGGTGGTGCCGTCACCGGCGACGTCGTTGGTCTTGGTGGCTACTTCCTTGGCCAGCTGTGCGCCAAGGTTCTCGTAGGGGTCGTCAAGCTCAACTTCGCGTGCAATGGTCACGCCGTCGTTGGTGATCGTGGGAGCGCCCCACTTCTTGTCCAGCACGACGTTGCGGCCGCGCGGGCCAAGCGTCACCTTGACAGTGTTGGCGAGCTTGTCGATACCGGCCTCAAGAGACCGGCGGGCAGCATCGTTAAAAGCAAGCTGCTTTGCCATGGTTGTGTCCTTTCAAGACAGAAAACCCGCACCGCTGACGGTTGGAATGATTCCAACGCGACGGCGGTGCGGGGCTCCAGGAAGTTACTTTACGACGATCGCAAGGACGTCGCGGGCGGACAGAACGAGGTACTCGTTGCCGCCGGTCTTGACTTCGGTTCCACCGTACTTGGAGTAGATGACGACGTCGCCAACAGCTACGTCAACCGGTACGCGGTTGCCGTTGTCATCGAAGCGGCCGGGGCCGATTGCAACAACTTCGCCTTCCTGCGGCTTCTCCTGTGCGGAGTCCGGAATTACCAGGCCGGAAGCCGTGGTCTGCTCTGCTTCGAGCGGGCGAACAACAATACGATCCTCAAGAGGCTTAATCGAGACCGACACTCGGACTCTCCTTTTCATGAGCTGATTCATGGACTAAGAACTAGGGTGCCGGAGCGTACAACCGTCGTCGCGGTGCCGGAAGACGCTTGGCGTGATTAGCACCCTCCGGGGGAGAGTGCTAACAAGACTCTATGTAAGCGTTAGCACTCGGTCAAGGCGAGTGCCAGCATTTCGTCATGAGTGAACCTCCGTCACCGGCCGGTGAGGTCGTCCAGATCGTAGTCTTCGCCGTCGTCGTCCTCGTCCAACGGAACGTTGCCACGGTTCAGATAGAGCACTACGGCAGCGGCAACAGCTACGACGCCGGAGATCACCAGCGTGATGATTCCACCAGTCCTGGCGCCGCTATAGAGCTCGCGGATGCCCCGCGCTTCTTCCGTGGGGTCATTAACGCTCTTGCCGGCGACGGAATAGGTGGCGGCATTGAAGGAATCCAGCGCGAAGATGATGATCAGCAGGCCGATGCAGACCACCGCGATCACTGCCCCCGCGATCAGGGCCGGGCGAGCGAACTTTGTCATGGTGGAGTGATGCAGGGCTGCGTTGTCTTCCATGAAAACAACCCTATCCGGCTGATCCGCCGGTCACGTTGTCAAGCACCGCGCCGTTAGGCTTGATCCCATGCCTCACGCACCGCAGGAACAGATCGCGCCCTTGCTGACAACTGAAGGATGGGAGCTTCTTGCCTCTTTGGGGCCCTACCGCGAGGCCGACTCGTTCAGCGTCAATGCCGACCTCCGGAAGGCGGGTCATTCCCCTGATCTCGTAGCCGCGGTGCTCACGCAATCCCGGCTACGGACACGTGCGGAGGCGAAGTTCGGTGAATTCGCCCGGCAGATGCTCTTCACCCAAGCCGGCTTGGAACAGGCCACGCGCTTGAATGTCGCCGCACGGCACGCCGAGCGCTTCGCGAAGGCCGGCATCTCCCACGTTGCAGACCTCGGCTGCGGCCTTGGCGCCGATTCCATGGCGATGGCTTCCATGGACATTTCGGTGACAGCCGTTGAGATGGATGAAACCACTGCCGCCTGCGCCACCATCAATCTCATGCCCTTCCCGCATGCCACCGTGGTGCACGCGGATGCAACCTCCGTGGAGCTGGACGGGATGGACGGCGTATGGCTGGATCCTGCGCGTCGAACAACGTCAACCTCCGGCACCAAGCGGATCTGGGACCCCGAAGCTTTCTCACCACCGCTGTCCTTCGTGGAGCGCCTGGCAGCCACGGGGCGCGCCATCGGCGTCAAGATGGGACCCGGCATTCCCCACGATTCCGTGCCCTCAGGCTGCGAAGCCCAGTGGGTCTCAGTGGGCGGCGACGTTACCGAAGTGACCTTATGGTTCAACGCAGTGGCTCGCCCCGGCGTGCGTCGCGCCGCGCTGGTTATTGGGAGCCAGGGCGCCGCTGAAATCACCAGCGGCGCGGATTTCGACGGCGGCCCGGTAGCCGCCGTCGGGCCTGTTGAAGGCTTCCTCTACGAACCGGATGGTGCGGTGATCCGCGCAGGTCTGGTGGCCGACGTCGCAGATCGGCTGGGCGGGCATCTGGTGGACGAGCACATCGCCTACATCTGCGCCCCCGCACTGCACGACACCCCGTTCGCCCGCGCCTACAAGGTACTTGAGGTAATGCCTTACAACGTCAAGGCGCTCAAGGCATGGGTGAAGAACCACGGCGTCACAGTGCTGGATATCAAGAAACGCGGCACGGCTGTGACCCCTGAAGAGCTGCGGAAGCAACTGCTTCCCGCCAAACCGGCCAAGGGCAAGGATGCAAAAACGGCCACCTTGGTCCTTACCAGGATCGGCGAGGAAAGAGTGGCTGTTGTCGTGGAGCCAGTGACGACCTGATGCGTCACAAGAGTTAGCGGCGGGAGAATTCCGAGGCTTCACGCACCTGCTCAGCGCTCGGACGCACGCCCGTGTACAGGACGAACTGTTCCTCGGCTTGGATAGCGATGACTTCGGCGCCCGTAATCACCTTCTTGCCGGCTTGCCGGGCAGCAGTGATGAGCGGTGTCTCCGACGGCAGTGCCACGACGTCGAACACCACCTGGGCAGCGGAAACAGTGGCGTCGTCGAAAGACTGGGCGGTTTCATCCGCGCCCGCCATTCCCAGCGGAGTGACGTTGATGATGAGGTCCGCGGTTGAGCCGTTGACGTCGTCCTGCCACCCGAAGCCGTAAAGGTCTGCGAGCGCACGGCCGGTGCCCTCATTGCGGGCCACGATGGTTACAGCGGCGAACCCGGCGTCCCGGAGGGCTGCGGCTACGGCTTTGGCCATGCCGCCGGCACCGCGAAGCAGCACAGTGTGGCTGCTGGGAACCTGGTGGTCCTTCAGGAGCCGTGCGATCGCGATGTAGTCCGTGTTGTAGGCGGTGAGGACACCGTGGTTATTGACGATGGTGTTCACCGAATCAATGGCTTTAGCCGACGGATCCATGACGTCAACCAGGGGGATGACGGCTTCCTTGTAGGGCATGGACACCGCAGCGCCCCGGATCGGGAGGCCGCGGATGCCCGCTACCGCAAGGGTGATGTCCGCGGGGGCGAATGCCTTGTAGACAAAGTTCAGGCCGAGCAGATCGTACAGATAGTTGTGGAACCTGGTCCCGATATTGCTGGGCCGGGCCGCAAGCGAAATGCACAGGGACATGTCTTTGTTCAGGATTGGCATTCCCCCATTAAACAACGCCGTTAGGCTAGCCCTGCCGCGCCTTCATCCGCGGGTTGTTCTTGTTGATGACGAAGGTGCGCCCCCGCCTGCGCACGATCTGGGCGCCGGGGATCTTTTTGAGGGCACGCAGCGAATTCCTGACCTTCATGGTGTTTCTCCTTTGTGTTGGGTGTTGGGTGTTTAGGCCTAGAGGGCGTCGCTGAGTTCCAAGGGGTCATCCCAGACGCCGAAATCCTGTTTCATCTCCGCCTCCGTCAGTTGGCAACCGTCCAGCAGATCGATGATCTCCTGCGGATCAATGTCCTCCGACCTTCCAGTGATGGCCAGTACGGTTCCGCGGTCGCCATGGCTGGGGTGCCAGTCCAGGAGAGAGTCGACGTCGGCACCCGCCTTTCCCGGGCGCGACAGGCCAGGGGTGGATTCAGTCGAGTCGGCCAACCACGTTCCGGTGCTTTCCAGCCACACGCGCGGCCCGATTCCCTGGACGGCGATCCGCGTTTTCGGCGCCGAAGCAATCCACAGACGGCCACGCAGCCAGTGCGTACCGGCCGCCAGTTGTGGAAGCGCATCGCGGAAGCGTCCAGGATGCAGTGGTCGACCCGCTTTATGGAGCACCGTCCGGAAGGAACCTTTCGCTTCGTTGACGGGCACACGCACGACGCCGGGCCGGTTACGGGCCGATGCTTCGGCGTCGTCGAAGCATCCCGGCCGGTAGTCGTCAGCCGCGCCAACAACGCTGGCGTGGGACGCCAACTGGCCAAGCAATTCGACACCCAATAGCCACTGCGTGGAGCCTTCGCGAGGGTCTCCGGTCAGCACAGCACCCAGCCCGGGGTGCACCATCACGGTGTCCACCTGCCCGAACTCGCCGATCAGAAATTCTCCACTGGTGCGCTCATCAGTGGGCATGGACGTGAATCCTGATTCGAACAGCGTGTGACGGTCCCAGATATGGTCGTCCAGGTCTACGGGGTCCAGGGCCAGCACGGCGTTGTCGATTACCGCCGGGCGGCTCAATCCGCGCCGAAGCTCGGTAACGGCCATCCCGGCCGCGACGCCGGGCGGGAGACCCAGGACCACGTGGTCGAAGCCGCATGAGGCGAGCCGTTCCGCCGTCGGGACTACGTCCAACCTGACGGTGCAGCTAAGGCAGCCGTGCTCCAATTCCGTGGTTTCGCGCTCGAACAGCTGGCCGTTCCGATAGATGCGCCGCAGGACCAGCGAACCGTCCAGAAGATCGTGTAGGACCACCACGGAATTGGCGTGGGTTTGGCCGAGCCTGGCAGCGGCTGACTCCCGGCATTGGCTGTCCAGGGAACTGAGGACTGTGAGATGCATGCGTCGATTCTATTGCGAAGGATTCTCATTAGCAAATGAAGAGGCTGTTCCCCTTTAGCGCCCAGCAGTCACCTGCGTTCCGGCTGCATTAGACTTGATCCGACCGCTGGCGGCCCCACAGCGGGGAACCGTGTCCGGCTGAGACAGACTATGAGGGGACTACGTGCAGATTGATTTTGCGCCATCCAGGCAATCGACACTGGGTGTGGAATGGGAGTTGGCGCTCGTCAATGCACGCACAGGGGAATTGGTATCAGTGGCCAACGACGTCCTGAAGGGCGTCGCCGCGAACCACCCCGACCTCAACGAGGACGACGAACACCCCCATATCAAGCGCGAACTGCTCCTCAACACCGTGGAACTGGTCACAGGTATCTGCGAGACGGTCAAGGACGCCAAGGAGGACCTCAGCCGTTCCCTCGCCGCCGTCCGTGAAGTCACCGATCCAATGGGCGTGGAAGTGTTCTGCGCAGGCAGCCACCCGTTCAGCCCTCCCCTGCTCCAGCCCGTCACGGACAAAGAGCGCTACGCCAAGCTGATCGAGCGGACCCAATGGTGGGGCCGCCAGATGGTGATCTACGGCGTTCACGTCCACGTGGGCATCGACCGCCGGGACAAGGTCCTTCCCATTCTGGACGGCTTGGTCAACTACTTCCCGCACTTCCAAGCGTTGTCCGCCTCCAGCCCTTACTGGGCAGGCGAAGAGACCGGCTACGCGTCCCAGCGTGCGCTCATGTTCCAGCAACTGCCCACCGCCGGGCTTCCCTTCCAGTTCGAGACATGGGACGCCTACGAGTCCTACGTCCAGGACATGTTCACCACCGGTGTCATTGACGCGACGTCGGAAATCCGTTGGGACATCCGGCCGGTGTCGAACCTGGGCACCATCGAGATGCGCATCTGCGACGGCCTGGCCACACTTGAAGAAGTAGGCGCCATCGCTGCGCTGACGCAATGCCTGGTGGACGAGTTCTCCTCCATCCTTGATTCCGGAGGCAGCATCCCCACCATGCCGCCGTGGCATGTTCAGGAGAACAAATGGCGTGCCGCACGCTACGGCATGGAAGCCATCATCATCCTCGATGCCCAAGGCAACGAGCAACTGGTCACGGATCACCTCACGGAAACCGTCGCCCGGTTGGAGCCCGTCGCAGCGAAGCTGGGTTGCACCGAAGAACTGGCAGACGTTTTGAAGATCATCGAGCGCGGAGCAAGCTACCAGCGCCAGCGCCGAGTGGCCGCAGAACACAACGGTGACCTGCAGGCAGTGGTCATGGACCTCGTGCAACAGATGCGCAAGGGACCTGACGCGTAGCTGGCAAAGCTCAGGAAGGCACTGACACCGTAGTTACCGGCATGGAGGAGTCCGGAGCGAACCCGACGCCGCTGGGAGCAACGCCTGCCATGATCAGCTGCGCTCCGAGCGCGGCAACCATGGCTCCGTTATCCGTGCACAGGTCCAGCGGCGGAACGTGCAGCTTGATTCCGGCGGAGGTACAGCGCTGCCCAGTCAGTTCCCGGAGTCGCGAGTTCGCCGCAACGCCCCCACCCAGCAGGACGTCCGTAATGCCATGCTCTTTGCAGGCCAGGACAGCTTTTGAACTGATGACGTCCACCACGGCCTCCTGGAACGCTGCGGCGATGTCCGCCACGGGAACTTGCTCGCCGCGGGCTTCGAATTGCTCAACGCACCGGGCCACCGCTGTTTTCAAGCCGCTGAAGGACCAGTCGTAGCGGTGCGGGCCCTTCTCCTCCGCGGTGCCCATGTATTTGGGCTGTGTGAGCCCACGCGGGAAACGAATGGACTTGGGGTTGCCCTGACGTGCCAGTTTGTCGATGGCAGGCCCACCCGGATACCCAAGGCCAAGGATACGGGCCACTTTGTCATAGGCTTCCCCAGCGGCGTCGTCGATGGTCGATCCCAGTAGCTCGACGTCGTCCGTGATGCTTCGGATGCGCAGGATTTCCGTGTGCCCACCCGATACCAGCAATGCGCCAAGGTTCCCCGGCAGACTGCCGGCACCCAAGCCGGCGGCAGCAACGGCGTCGGGCGCCCCACCCGAAGCTGCCCTACCATCCAGCAGCCCGACGCCAACGTGCGCCACCAAGTGATTGATGGCGTAGAGCGGTTTGCCAGTGGCAACGGCAAGCGCCTTCGCGGCGCAAACCCCCACCATGAGCGCGCCGGCGAGGCCCGGACCGGACGTGACGGCAATGGCATCGATGTCGTCCAAGGTGACGCCTGCCTCGTGGAGCGACTCCTGCAAGGTGGGCACAAAGGCGTCCAAGTGTGCCCGTGATGCGATCTCCGGGATGACGCCGCCAAAGCGAACATGCTCCTCCATGGACGATGACACCGTGTTGGTCAGCAGGGTGGTCCCCCGCACGATTCCCACACCGGTCTCGTCGCAGGATGACTCGATGCCAAGCACCAGCGGCTGCTTTGGCTGTTCCGGATACTGCCCGCTCACGCTGTGGCTCCTTCTTGGGGTTTGTTCAGTTCCAGCCGCATGATCAGGGCGTCCGTGCCGTCCCGGTAATAGCGGGGACGGACGTGGATTTGCTCGAAGCCGAACCGTGAATACAGTTGCTGGGCGCGCGGGTTATCCGCCCGGACTTCCAGCAGGACGTCCTCGGCACGACGGCGCCGCGCCTCGTCAATCAGTTCTGTCAGAACGGCAGAGCCAATGCCTTTACCTTCGAATTCAGGCACGACGGCGATCGTCTGGACGTCCGCGATCGGCTCGATGCACATCAATCCGGCGTAAGCCACGATCTCCCCTGCAACCTCTGCCACCACGTAGCTCCGGGTCTCGGGCTGGGCCAACTCGTCAAAGAACATCTGCAAGGGCCAAGCGTCCACGGGAAACAAGCGGCGCTCCAGAGCCTCCACGGCCGGGACGTCTGCCTCCGTCATATCGCGCAGCGAAACCCCCGCGAGTTCCAGCTTGGGTGACAATTTCACAGTGCCCCTCCCATCAGAGTGCACGCTTCCTGGGGCCTGGCACCTGGGCGTCAGACTCTCGCAAATACAGGGGTGTTGAGTCCAGCAAGGCCTGCCCGGCAGTGAGCTTTGCCAAGGCGAATTGGCCCAGCGAGGCCGCATCCGGCTGGGAGGCGGCGAAATCTTCATCCGCCTTGAGGACATCGGCGTACAAGCCTGCTCCCGCGCCGAACACCGGCAACTCCGGAAGCTCAGACGCGAAACCAACATGGGGGCCGTCCACCAGTTCCGGAAGCTGGCCCTCGGCCAGGGTGTAACGGGCCCAGTAGACCTCTTTGCGCCGGGCATCCGTAGCCACCAGGAATTCGGGGGTGGCTGCGGTGGACTCCGCCACTTCCAAGGCGATGGCATCCAGGCTCATGAGCCCGTACAACGGCTTGTCCCACACGAAGGCGAGAGTGCGGGCGGTCGCGATACCGGAGCGGAGTCCTGTGAACGGGCCCGGCCCCACACCCGTGACAATCGCATCGATGTCCGCCCCGGTGACCCCGGCACCGCCCAAGAGCTTCCCGATCCCGGGAGCCAGAACTTCCGCGTGGCTTCGGGTGTCCTCCGTAGCGAAAGAATCCACCACGCTTTCCATGGCATCGTCGGAGATCAGGGCCGCGCTGGCAACCGCTGAGGTATCAATGGCCAGTATCAGCATCAGTTGCCTTCCACCGGTGAAGTAGTTTCCAGGAGTAGCGGTGCCTCGGCCCAGCGGGGACCGAACCCACGGAAGACGATGGTGCGGGGTTCGTCGTCGTCATCAGTATCGAAGTCCATCACGTCGCCTTCCGTTGTGGCTGCCGGGATATCCCCGCCAACAGACCTGAGAAGGTCAACTTCCAAGCGGCTGTCAGAGAGATGCTCCACCCGGTCCCGGCCCCACTCCACCACGGTGACCGCAGTATCCATGGTGTTCTCGAGATCGATGTCGTCAATCTCTGCTGCCGAGTCCAGCCGGTAAGCGTCAACATGGACCAGGTCCGGGCCCCCGGGCCTGGGTCCATCGGCAAGATTGGGGTGGATCCGTACCAAGACAAACGTCGGCGAAATGATGCCGGCGCGGACTCCCAGTCCCTCGCCAAGTCCTTGGGTGAACGTCGTCTTACCCGCACCCAGTTCGCCCGTCAGGACCAAGAGATCCCCGGCCTCAAGCACCCCAGCCAAAGCTGCTGCGAGCGCATGGGTCTGCTCCGCCGTCGAAACTGTGAGCGTGCGCTCCCACTGGGCGTCGCTCACAGCGTGGCCTTATCTGCTGCGGTGGTGACTTCAGCCCGGGCGGACATCTCATTGACGTAGCTGCGTGGAACCCGGGGGCTGATGCGCGTCACGATTTCGTAGTTGTTGGTTCCCGCCGCGGCCGCCCAATCATCAGCGGTAGGCCCGCCGTCGGCACCGTTGCCGAACATGACAGCCTCGGCGCCTTTGAGACTTGCCGCCGCTTCAGGGGACACCGGCCCCAGGTCAATGACCATTTGGTCCATGGCAATCCTGCCAACCACCGGGTAGTTGATGCCCGCCACCCGAACAGGACCTCCAGTGGCAATTCTGGGGACGCCATCCGCGTAGCCCAGCGGCACCAGGCCCAGCGTGCTTTCCTGGCTGGTCCGGTAATGGAGTCCGTAGGAAACGCCCTGGCCTTCGGGCACCTTCTTGCAGTTGGACAGAAGAGTCCGGACTGTCATTGCGGGATGCAGGCCAAGTTCCGCGGACGTAGCCCCTTCAAAGGGCGACAATCCGTAGATGCCAAGGCCCACTCGGACGAGGTCGAAGTGTGAGTCCGGGCGGGACAATGCTGCAGGCGTGTTGGCAATGTGCCGGACCTCCGTGTCCACGCCGGCGTCTTCGGCCATGGCGATGGCTTCACGGAAGACAGCCAGTTGATCATCCGTTTCAGGACGTTGGGGCTCGTCAGCAACGGCGAGATGGGAGAAGATGCCCACCACCCGCAAGAGGCCTTGGTCCTGGTATTCCATGGCCTGGCCCAACAACTGGTCCCAGTCTGCGATTGTGCAGCCGTTCCGGCCCAGTCCCGTATCCACTTTGAGGTGCACCCGCGCCGGCCGCTCCTGCTCCCGGGCGGCAGCCACCACGGCATCAAGTTCCCAACCGGAAATTCCGACGTCGATGCCGGCGGCCACCGCCGCTTGGAAGTTACTTTCGCGGGTGTGCAGCCAGGCGAGTAGCGGGGCATCAATTCCGGCGGCACGCAGGGCGAGCGCCTCGGAGATGTGGGCGACACCCAGCCACGCCGCTCCGGCGTCGAGGGCTGCCCGGGCAACCTGGACAGCACCATGGCCGTAAGCGTCTGCCTTAACTACGGCCATAACAGCGGCCGGGGAGGCGATACCGACGAACTGACGAACGTTGTGCCGCACGGCGTCGAGGTCAATCACGGCGGAGCGTTCCAGCACCGCTGACTTTGCTATGGAGGCCTTCGACCCGATACCGATATCTGCAGCTGCTTCGTAAGTCACCCTAGAGATTCTAGTGCTGTCAGTGAACTCGGGATAACGGCGCGGTTGCGTGCAGGCTCACCCACGGCTACTGGGCGTCCGACAAATGCGCGATGGTCGCCCGGGCCCGACGCTGTGCTTCCGCGGGGATGTCCTTCACGATCGGTTCCAGAAACGCGAAGCGCCGCAACCACTGACTTGACTGACGTTCCTTCCGCGCATTCGCCCGTTGCCACCAGTCGGCGATGTCGCCCCAACCCGGTGCTGCCAGCGAGCCGCCCACTTCCTGGACCGCCAAGGAAGCGCAAAGGTTCGCGAACCGGAGCCGGTCCCCCAGCCTCCACCCTGCCAGGCATCCCACGATGAAGGCGGCCCCGAAACAATCACCGGCGCCCGTGGGGTCGGAGGCTGATACAGGCAAGGACGGCACCCACTCCTCTTCCCCGGTCTCCGAATCCACTGCCACCGCGCCTTGGGGGCCGAGGGTTACCACCGCGACGGGAACCCTGTCCGCCAAGGAGTACAGTGCCGCCCAGGGGTCGGCCTTCCCGGTAAAAGCCATCGCTTCAGGGGCATTGGGTAGGAAGGCATAGAAGTTTCCCAGCTGGTCCAGCCGTCGCTCTGACCACTCCCCTGTTGGGTCCCAGCCCACCACTCCGAAGAGTTTGGTGCCTGCCTCCTTCGCCGCGAGCATCCACGGTTCCAGTTCCTCGCCCAGGTCAGCGACGGCGGCGAGCGCCTTAGGTGGCTTCCCGATCAGTTCAGAGGAACTGATCGGCGCGGGGTGGCCGTGGGTCACCATGGACCGGTCCTGGTTCACGCACATGGACACCGTGACCGGTGAGTGCCAGCCCGGCACCCTCTGCGAGAGCGAGAGGTCAACGTGTTCCTGGCTTTCCAGGATCTGCCAGTTGTAATCACCGTAGCCGTCGTCCCCGAACGTTGCCGCGAGGTTGGTCCGCAAGCCGAGGCGCGCGGCGGCAATGGCCTGGTTGGCTACACCACCGGGGCAGCTGCCCATGCCCTCGCTCCAAACCTCCGTGCCGGGTTCGGGCGCGTGCGGGAGCCCGGTGAAAATGATGTCCTGGAAAACCGTTCCAGTGAGGAGGAGGTCGCATTGGTGGTCCGTATCCGACCGCAGCGCAGCCAGGGGGTCGAATCGTCGCTGGGGTATAGCGTCCATGCACGGCAGACTACGCTGCACGTACTGGGCTGCATAGACTTGCGGGCCTGCATAGACTCGGACCATGCGGCTCATGATCGCCGGTGGCGGCGGATTCCGGGTTCCCCTGATTTACCGGGCCTTGTGCGCGGGTCCTTTCGCCGGACTTGTGGATGAACTCGTCCTTTTTGACGTGGACGGTTCACGTCTCGCCGCCATTGAGGCCGTACTCCGCGACATGCCCGCCAACCAAGGTCCCGCGCCCGCCGTCGTGGTTTCCACAGACCTTGGGCAGGCTCTCGGTGGGACGGACATGGTATTCGCGGCGATCCGTCCAGGCGGTACCGCCGGAAGGATCGCGGACGAACAGGTCCCCTTGAGGCTGGGGTTGCTGGGCCAGGAAACTACTGGCGCCGGAGGGATATCCTATGCGCTCCGCTCGATTCCCCACATGCTGGAGCTCGCCGAAGCCATGCGACTCCATTGCCCCGACGCGTGGCTGATCAATTTCACGAACCCTGCAGGCATGGTCGCTGAAGCACTGGTTTCCGTCCTGGGACGCCGGGTGATCGGCATCTGCGACTCCGCTGGTGGTTTGGTCCAGCGGGCGGCCCGCGCTGCTGGTGCCCCCCTTAAAGAAGGAACGCTCGACGGCGTGGGCTACTTCGGACTGAACCATCTCGGCTGGCTTTACCGCTTGGCGCCTGGGGGACGGGATCTGCTGCCGGGCCTGCTGTCCGATTCCGCTGTCCTCGAAACCATGGAGGAGGGGCGGTTGTTCGGGCAGCACACCCTGCTGCAGCTTGGCTGCCTGCCCAACGAATACCTGTACTACTACTACCAAACGGCACAGGCCACCGAAGCCATTGGACAGCAACGCGAAACGCGCGGTGCGTCCATCCATCACCAGCAACAGTCGCTCTACCCGTCGCTTCTTCAGGCATCGCATCCTTATCAGCTCTGGGATGCTGCCCGGCGCTCCCGCGAGGAAGGCTACCTGGCCGAAGCGCGGACGCATGGGGAGCAGCGCGACGAGTCTGACCTCGCAGGGGGCGGCTACGAACGTGTTGCCCTGTCCGTCATGCGTGCGCTCTCCGGGGGTGGGACCGCCCAGCTGATCCTCAACGTGCCCAACTCGCCGGTGTTGCGTGCCCCGTTTGCCGCTGAGGCGGCCATTCCAGGGTTGCCGGCAGACGCCGTCGTCGAGGTTCCTTGCCAGGTAACGCCCGACGGCGCGTTGCCACTTCCGCAGGACCGGCCGGACGGGCAGTTCCTCACCCTGATGCAGCACGTGAAAGAGGTCGAACGGCTGACCATCCGGGCCGTCGTCGCCGGCGAGCGCGAAGCCGCTGTCCAAGCATTTGCCGCCCACCCATTGGTGGGTTCGGCCCCCTTGGGCCGGCAACTGCTGGACGCGTACGAGGCAGCTTTTCCTGAGCTAAGCCAGTTGTGGGCCTAGAGCTTCCTGTACATGACGTGGAGGCCTACGTAGCCGATCTCCGGGTGGTTGAAGGCCTCGGGTACCGTAGCCAGAATCTTGAACCCCATGGATTGCCACAACCACACAGCCCTGACATTGCTCTCCACCACGGCGTTGTACTGCATGGACCGGAACCCGGCTGCCTTGGCTTCGCTCAGTGAGTAGGCGCAGAGGGCCCGGGCGATCCCTTGGCCCGAGTTGTTGGAACCCACCATGTACCCGGCGTTGGCAACATGGCTGCCACCGCCGGCTTGGTTGGCGTGGAACTCCCCCGTTCCCAGGATCTCGCCAGTGTCCTGGCGCACCGCTACAAAAGTTTGACCGGGAGCTTCCTTGAACCACTTGGTCTTTGCTGCGTCCTCGGTGGTGTCACGGTCCCAGGTAAAGGTCTCGCCGTCGCGGATCACGGGTTCCAGGATGGACCACATGCCGGGCCAGTCTTCAGGCGTTGCTTTGCGGACGTGGAAGTTTTGTTCTTGGCTCACAGCCGCCACGCTAGCAGCCTTGTCCATATAGCGGAGTTTGCTCGGCTTGGGACTCGAACGCAGGAGTAGTGTTTTCTGCAGGGCAAAGCTCATTATTGCCGTGATCTTGAGGAGGACTGGGTGCCGTTGATCCGTCGTGTGGCGTTCCTGTCGCTGCACACCTCCCCCATGGAGCAGCCCGGCGCGGGAGATGCCGGCGGAATGAACGTCTACGTTCGCGCCCTGGCCATGGCACTAGCCGAGTCCGGTGTCGAAGTGGAGATTTTCACCCGCTCCACCAAATCCGGTCAGCCTGCCGTCGAGCATCCCGGGCCGGGGGTTTGCGTCCATAACGTCATGGCAGGTCCGCGGCGCAAACTACCCAAGGAAGAATTGCCGGCCCTCCTGCACCACATGGTGGAAGAGATCGACAAGATCCGCCACCAACAGCTCCATGGGCGTTATGACGCCATTCATTCCCACTATTGGGTTTCCGGGGTTGCAGGGCTTGAGTTGTCAGAACTGTGGGGTGTTCCGCTGGTCCACACAATGCACACCATGGCCAAAGTCAAAAACCTTGTCCTTGAGTCCGGCGAACGGCCTGAGCCCCGGCGCCGGGAAGAAGGCGAACAACGGATTGTTGACGGTGCCTCGCGGCTGGTTGCCAACACTCCTGCCGAGGCGGACGAACTGGTTTCCCATTACGGAGCAGACCTTGACCGGATTGACGTCGCGCCACCCGGGGTGGACCTGAAGGTGTTCACGCCGTCCTTCCGACGGAAGTCCCGTTCCTTGAGGGGAGTCAGGCCCGACAGCTTCCATATTCTCTTCGCCGGAAGGATCCAGCGGCTCAAAGGCCCGCAGGTTTTCGTCAAAGCCGCAGGGATCCTCCGCCAGCGCAGGCCTGACATCGATCTGGAAATGACTATCCTGGGGTCCCTTAGCGGTGCCAAGGACTTCAACCTCCAGCACTTCATCGAAGACGCCGGACTGGCCGACGTCGTCACCCACCGGCCGCCTGTGGTGGCGCCGGAGCTGGCCAGTTGGTTCCGGTCCGCTGACGTGGTGGTGATGCCGTCCTTCAGCGAGTCCTTCGGGTTGGTGGCGTTGGAAGCACAGGCGTGCGGTACACCCGTAGTGGCCACCAACGTTGGCGGCCTCTCCCGCGCCATCTCGGACGGACGAACCGGAATGTTGGTGGACGGGCACGACCCCTCAGACTGGGCCGACGCCCTTGAGGATCTTTACGACGACGTCCAAACCCGGGAGGACATGGGCCGGCTCGCTGCCACCCACGCCGAGTCCTTTGGATGGCAGCGCACTGCAGCCATTACCTTGGAAAGCTACCGGGAAGCCGTCGGCGGCCTGCTGGTCCCGCGACGCTGAGTCTCCGCTCGTAACCGCTCCCGGGCTGATAGATTGTCGCGCACAGCGTAAGAATCACAGCCTAAGAATCCCAGCAGCAGCATCCCCGCTGCGGGCAGAGCCGAAGGACAACGATGTCTGAAGACAAGATCCTGAGCGATCTTGAAATTGCCCACCGCGCAACCATACGTCCCATTGAAGACATCGCCGAACGCGCGGGCATCAATGTGGACGCCCTTGAGCTCTACGGGCCCCACAAGGCCAAGATCAACCGGGCCAAGCTGGTACTCCCCCAGGGAAAGGCGCCCGGCAAGGTGGTGCTTGTCTCTGCCATGTCTCCCACCCCGGCAGGCGAAGGCAAATCCACCACCACCGTGGGTCTAGCTGACTCCTTAGCCCGTGCCGGGCACAAAGTGATGATCGCACTGCGTGAACCCTCCCTGGGCCCCATTCTGGGCATGAAGGGAGGGGCAACCGGCGGCGGATACTCACAAGTGCTTCCAATGGACGACATCAACCTGCACTTTACCGGCGACTTCCACGCAATCACATCTGCGAACAACGCCCTCATGGCGCTGGTGGACAACCACATTTTTCAAGGCAACCAGCTCGGAATCGATCCCCGGCGCATGACGTTCAAACGCGTCCTGGACATGAACGATCGCTCGCTCCGGGAAGTTGTCATCGGCCTCGGCGGCCCCATACAGGGAGTTCCCCGGCAAGACGGCTTCGATATAACGGTTGCGTCGGAAATCATGGCGGTCTTCTGTCTCGCCACGGACCTCGACGACCTTCGGGCACGCCTGGGACGCATCACTTTCGGGTACACCTACGATCGCACCCCGGTCACCGTGTCAGACCTCGGCGTGGAAGGTGCACTGACCATGCTCCTGAAAGACGCCATCAAGCCGAACCTCGTCCAAACCATCGCCGGGACCCCCGCGTTGGTGCACGGCGGACCCTTCGCGAACATTGCCCACGGCTGCAATTCTCTGATCGCTACCTGCACCGCCATGCAGCTTGCGGACATCGTGGTCACCGAAGCGGGCTTCGGCGCAGACCTCGGCGCTGAGAAGTACATGGACATCAAGGCGCGCATCGCCGACGTGGCGCCATCCGCCGTCGTGGTGGTTGCAACAATCCGCGCCCTCAAAATGCAGGGCGGGGTTCCCAAGGAGAAACTCAGCGAGCCAAACATCGAGGCCATGGCAGCAGGCGTCGAGAACTTGAAAAGGCACGTGGGCAACGTTGCGAAGTTCGGCATTTCGCCCGTTGTATCCATCAACAAGTTTGGAACCGACACTCCCGAGGAACTTGAGTGGCTCCTCGCCTGGTGTGCAGCAGAAGGCGTGGAAGCCGCCGTCGCTGATGTTTGGGGCCGCGGAGGCGGAGGCGACGGCGGTGACGAGCTCGCAGCCAAAGTTGCGGCGGCTTTGGATGCGCCGTCCAACTTCCATCCCCTGTACCCGCTGGAACTGAGCGTCGAGGACAAGATCCAAACGATTGTGCAGGAGATCTACGGGGCCGATGGCGTGGAGTTCTCAGTTCCGGCACTCAGGCGCCTTGCCGAGATCGAGAAGAATGGCTGGTCAGGGCTCCCTGTGTGCATGGCCAAGACGCAGTATTCCTTCACTGACGATGCCTCTCGGCTTGGTGCGCCCAAGGGATTCCGGGTGCACGTCCGCGAGCTGCTTCCCAAGACGGGTGCCGGGTTCATTGTCGCGTTGACCGGCGCGGTGATGACCATGCCTGGCCTTCCCAAGGAACCCGCCGCGATGCGCATGGACGTGGACGCAGACGGCAACCCCACGGGCCTTTTCTAACCATCTCTCACATCCCAACCCCTTCAACCCGACCATCTCTCACATCCCAACCCCTACAAGCCGACCATCTCTCACTCTTCTGAGGAAAGTGATAGAGCGTCCGGCCCAAGCCCGAGGGATCTGATAGAGCGTCCGGGATACGACAAACGCCCCCGCATCGGAATACGGGGGCGTTTGGTGTGGCGGGTGTTTAGCGCTCGATGTCGCCGCGGATGAAGGCTTCAACCTTGTCGCGGGCGAGGTCGTCGTTGAACTGCTCCGGCGGCGACTTCATGAAGTAGCTGGAAGCGGAAAGCAGCGGGCCGCCGATGCCGCGGTCCAACCCGATCTTTGCGGCGCGGATAGCGTCGATGATCACGCCGGCAGAGTTCGGCGAGTCCCACACTTCGAGCTTGTACTCGAGGGAAACGGGAGCGTCACCGAAGTTGCGGCCCTCAAGACGGACGAAGGCCCACTTGCGGTCGTCGAGCCATGCAACGTAGTCGGATGGTCCAATGTGGACATCGTCGGCATGCAGCTCAGCCTCGACGTTGGAGGTAACGGCCTGGGTCTTGGAGATCTTTTTGGACTCCAGACGGTCGCGTTCCAGCATGTTCTTGAAGTCCATGTTGCCGCCGACGTTCAGCTGGTACGTGCGGTCCAAAGTGACACCGCGATCCTCGAACAGCTTGGCCATGACGCGGTGCGTGATAGTGGCACCGATCTGGCTCTTGATGTCGTCACCAACAATCGGGACACCGGCCTCAGTGAACTTGTCCGCCCACTCCTTGGTGCCTGCGATGAAGACGGGCAGTGCGTTAACGAAAGCAACACCGGCATCGATGGCGCACTGGGCGTAGAACTTGGCGGCCTGGTCCGAACCTACGGGCAGGTAGCAAACCATGACGTCGGCCTTGGCCTCGCGGAGGGCGGCAACAATGTCCACGGCTTCTTCGGAAGCCTCGACGATGGTCTCGCGGTAGTACTTGCCGAGGCCGTCCAGGGTGTGGCCGCGCTGCACCGTCACACCGGTGGCGGGAACGTCGGCGATCTTGATGGTGTTGTTTTCGCTGGCACCGATGGCGTCTGCGAGGTCAAGTCCAACCTTTTTGCTATCGACGTCGAAAGCAGCAACGAACTGGACGTCGTTGACGTGGTACTGACCGAACTCGACGTGCATCAGACCCGGGATCGTGGCCTTGGGGTCAGCGTCGCGATAGTACTGAACACCTTGGACCAGCGATGCGGCGCAGTTACCTACGCCGACAATGGCAACACGAATCGGATGTGAAGACACGGAACTCCTTTTGAGAAATAACCTCAGGTGCCAGGCGCATCCCTGACTGAGTCCAGGGCACGGCTGATTGGCACGGCGCGCCATTCGGCGCACACTTGCATTGTAACCAACACAGCGGAAGCCGGTTTTGTTCCCTACCGGCTTCCGCTGTTTATGTCAGTTCTTGAATGTTACTTCTGCGCCCACAGATTGATGTCCGATTCGACGGCGAATTCGTCAATCGCAGTCAGCTCATCCGTGGTGAACTTCAGGTTGTTGATTGCGCTGAGGGTGTCCTCGAGCTGCGCCACGCTGGACGCACCAATAAGTGCAGATGTTACGGGCGAACCCTTGGGCTGATCGCGAAGGATCCACGCAATGGCCATCTGCGCGAGGGTTTGCCCACGCCCCTCGGCAATGGCGTTCAGGCCCCGCACGCGGTCCAGCTTTTCTTCGGTCAGCGCGGACTCGGATAGGAAGCGTTCCTTGGCTGCCCGGGAGTCAGCCGGCACACCGTTGAGGTACCGGTTGGTGAGCATGCCCTGGGCGAGCGGCGAGAAGGCAATTGAACCGGCGCCCACTTGGTCCAGAGCTTCATACAGGT
This sequence comes from Paenarthrobacter sp., assembly GCA_031179305.1. Lineage (GTDB taxonomy): Bacteria > Actinomycetota > Actinomycetes > Actinomycetales > Micrococcaceae > Arthrobacter. The sequence continues at coordinate 418,154 of JAPSHX010000002.1, forward strand.
TCGGCGAACCATTCTCGGTCCACCGGTTCAGCATGGAGTAGCTGGGCTGGTGGATGAGCAGCGGGGTTCCGAGCTCCTTCAGGATCCGGGCAGCTTCGAGGGTCTGCTCTGGCGTGTAGGAGGAGATGCCCGCGTAGAGTGCCTTGCCCGACCGGACCGCGTAGTCCAGCGCACCCATGGTCTCTTCCAGCGGCGTTTCGGGGTCGGGACGGTGGCTGTAGAAGATGTCGACGTAGTCCAGGCCCATGCGCTCCAGCGACTGGTCGAGGCTGGAGATCAAGTATTTGCGGGATCCCCATTCGCCGTAGGGGCCGGGCCACATGTAGTAGCCGGCTTTGGTGGAGATGACCAGTTCGTCGCGGTACGGTTTGAAGTCGTCCTTCAAGTGACGCCCGAAGTTGGTCTCAGCCGATCCATCCGGTGGTCCGTAATTGTTGGCGAGGTCGAAATGGTTGACGCCGAGGTCGAATGCACGGCGCAGGATGGCACGCTGTTCGTCGAATCGTTTGTCGTCGCCGAAGTTGTGCCAGAGGCCCAGCGAAATGGCGGGCAGCTTGAGTCCACTGCGTCCGACGCGGCGGTAGGGCATGGTTTCGTAGCGGTTTTCCGCAGCCGAATAAGTCATACGTTCTATCCTGCCACTGCACAAACCGGGGTGACGGCGCTGTCCGCAATGTGGGCGCCGTCACCCTCGATCGGCGGGGCTTAGTGGACGCGCACGACGGCGGCGCTACCGCCGGGAAGCGTCAGTGTCCGGTCTTCCAAGGCTGCCTCGCTGTCGGTGGCCAGCAACACGGAACCGTTCAGTGGCGTCCCCAGTGCTTCGTCCCCGAAGTTGCAAACCACCCGGACTGAGCCGCGGGAGAACTGCAGCCAGTGTTCGTCGTCGTCGAACTCAACGGAGGTCTCACCGAATCCGCCGTCCGCCAGCTCCGGAGTGTTCCGGCGCAGCTGTGCTAAATCCTTGTACAGCTGCAGCAAGCGTGCGTGGTCGCCTTCTCCTGCTTCGTCCCAGTTGAGCTTGGAACGCTGGAACGTTTCCGGGTCCTGCGGATCAGGGACCGCGGCAGGGTCCCAACCCATACGTTCGAACTCCTTGATCCGCCCCTCCGCTGTGGCCTTCCCAAGCTCAGGTTCCGGGTGGGAGGTGAAGAACTGCCATGGCGTAGAGGCCCCAAATTCTTCGCCCATGAACAACATGGGCGTGAACGGCGACGTCATGGTGAGCACAGCGCCTATGGCCAGCTTTCCGTACGACAACGACGCTGTTAGCCGGTCGCCAGTTGCCCTGTTGCCGATTTGGTCGTGGTTCTGCAAGCAGACCACCAGCGCAGACGGATGCGCCAAATCGTGCCTGATGGGCCGGCCGTGATGCCGTTCCCGGAAGCTGGAGTAGCTGCCATCGTGAAGGAAGCCATGTTGCAGGACCTTCGCGAGGACTGCCAGGGAGTCAAAGTCCGCGTAGTAGCCGGTAGTCTCCCCGCTGAGGTTGACGTGCACGGCGTGATGGAAGTCGTCGCTCCACTGGCCTTCCAACCCGTAGCCGTTGTCCTTGCGCGGATAGATGAGCCGCGGGTTGTTCAGATCAGATTCAGCGATCATGGTCCGGGGAATTCCCGTCTCCGCCTCAATCTCATCTCCCAGCGCGCCGAACTCCTCAAGGATATGCACGGCGCGCTCGTCACGCAGGGCATGCACGGCATCGAGACGAAGTCCGTCCACATGGTAGTCCCGGAGCCACATCGCCGCATTTTCCAGAATGTAACGGCGAACATCGTCCGAGCCGGGTCCGTCCAAGTTGACCGAATCGCCCCAGGTGTTGCCCTCTCCCGATTTCAGGTAGGGACCGTACTTAGGCAGATAGTTACCGCTGGGCCCGAGGTGGTTGTAAACAACGTCCTGGATGACACCCAAGCCGGCAGCATGCGCAGCATCCACAAAGCGCTGGTAGGCCTCAGGTCCGCCATACGGTTCGTGCACGGCATACCAAAGGACTCCGTCGTAGCCCCAGTTGTGGACACCGTTGAAGCCATTGACCGGCAGCAGTTCGATGAAGTCGACACCAAGCTCCACTAGGTAGCCCAGCTTCCCGGCGGCGGCATCCAATGTTCCTTCGGGTGTGAAGGTACCCAGATGCATCTCGTAGATCACGGATCCTTTGAGCTTCCGGCCCTTCCATCCGCTGTCCTTCCACTGATAAGCGGAGGGATCGAAGGTCGCAGATAAACCGTGGACCCCGTCCGGCTGCCTCCGCGAGCGGGGATCCGGGAACGGTCCTTCCCCGTCCACGATGTAGCCGTACCGCACCCCGTCGGCTTCCTGTGCCGCCACGTCAGCCGGCGCGCGCCACCAACCGCGGGCACCGCCGTCGTGGTGGTGTTCCATGCCGTACTCCAAGTCGCCGACCCGCAGCCGAACAGAATCTGCGTTCGGTGCCCAGACGTCGTAACGGTTTTTTCCAGCAGCGTTTTCCAGCATCAAGTTCCCCTGTATGTGTTTAGGCGTGCTTGCAGTGACGATGTTGACGGTCAGCTCATCACGACCGTCCGACAATCAGTCCGTGGGTACCAGTAGGGCCACCGGGTATTGCTCCAACAGAGTGGCCACAGGCACAGCACCAGCCCCGTACGTGGCGCCAGTGAGTTCATCCCGGCAGTCCACTGTCAGTTCGATGGACGTGTCCCGCCAGCCGCCTTCCCTCGCCAGACGCTTGGGCAAACGCGTGGCAACGGTGAGAGCTCCCCGATGGTCAGCACCACGATCGAAAGCCACCACGTGTGCGGCGGCAGCGCCTTGGGCCGCGACCGGGAGGTAGCCGGCGAATAACTCGGGCCTGTCACGGCGCAACCGAAGTGCACGGGAAACCACCAGAAGTTTGGCAGCTTCCTCCGTGAACGCGGGCTTGGCTCCGTCATCCAGCGCCGCCAAGGCAGCAATGCGAGCTTGGAAGTCCACTGGCCGCCGGTTGTCAGGGTCAGTCAGCGAGCCGTCCCTGAATTCCGTCCCTTGGTAGACGTCCGGCACGCCTGGCATGGTCAGCTGGATCAGTTTGGCGGACAGCGAATTGGACGTTCCATAAGGTTCGAGCTCGTCCACGAAGTTCGTCAGGGCGGCGGTCACCTCCGGGACGTCGAATACGGCGTCGACGGCGGCAGCCAACTTGCGCTCGAACTCCTGGTTGGGGTCGGTCCAGTTAGTGGAATTACCTGCCTCGCGGGCTGCCTTCAAGGCATAGGACTGTAAACGCTGGCGATCCGCGGGCCATGCGCCCACGATCGATTGCCAGATCAGTGCCGAGAGGGGTCCATCGGGGATGGGGGCGAGCTCCTGGACGGTGCCGAGGAAAAGCTCCCACTCCGGCACGGCCTCGGAGATGACCGAGATCCTGGCCCTTGCGTCCTCACTCCGCTTGGTGTCGTGAGTGCTCAGTGTTGTCATGGAGAGCGGCAAGAGCTGCTGCCTGCGGGCCATGCGCTCATGGAAAACTCCACTGGGGATCGAGAATTCCGTGGGATCCGCGCCCACTTCCGTCAACGATCCAAGCCGGGTATAGCGGAAGAATGCTGTGTCCTCTACACCCTTGGCCATGACCATGCCGGACGTCTGCTGGAAACGCCGGGCCAGCAAACTGGTCTCATCCAGCAAGAGCGGCTGGAGCTGACTGAGGACGGTTGCCAGGTCAGGGCGCTCCTTGGCGGCGTTTTCCACGGACTCTACGAGTGTCTTCCCGCCATAGGGCAGGTACGTCCTATAGATGGGGAAACAGCAAATGATTTCAGCCAGCGCGTCGGCTACCTTGGCGAACGGCAGCTCCAAGGATTCAGGCACCAGCCGGGCAAGCCGCAGGATTTCCGAGCGCAGGATGCCATCGGCGATGCGGCGCTTGGTGGCATGAATCATGGCGTGGTAATCCGCCGGAACGTCCGCGTTCCGCAGACGGGCATCGAGGGAGTTCAGGTACTCCTCCGCAGCCGGGTCCACAAAAAGGCGGTCAACATCAGCCAATGCGTCGTAGCCCGTGGTTCCTTCGCAGTCGAAGGTCTCGGGCAGCCGCTCCCCCGGTTCCAGGATCTTCTCCACCAACAGGTAAGCGCCCCCCGTGGCCTCGCGCAGCCTGGCGAGGTAGCCCTCTGGGTCGGCGAGCCCATCGGGGTGGTCGATCCTCAGGCCGTCCACCAGCCCTTCGCGGAACCAGCGGACGATCTCTTCATGGGACTCGTCAAAGACCCAGGGAATCTCGACGCGTACGCCGGCAAGAGTGTTCACTGCGAAGAACCGCCGGTAGTTCAGGTCGGCGTCCGCCCGGCGCCAGCCAATCAACTCATAGTGCTGCCGTGCATGGACCTCGCGCGGGTTGTCCCCGGACGTGTACGTCCCCTCGGCCAGCGGGAAACTGTGATCGTAGTAACGCAGTTCATCGTCCACGAGCTTCAGTTCGTCAAGGTCGGCGTCACTTCCCAGGACAGGGATGCGGATCTTCCCCCCGCCGAAGTCCCAGTCGACATCGAAGGCCTCCGCGTACTTTGAACCGCGGCCTTCCTTCAGCAGCTGCCACCACCATGCGTTCTGCTTGGGCGAAGCAACGCCCATGTGGTTGGGCACGATGTCGGCCAGGATGCCCATGCCCTTTTCCTTCGCGGCCTTGGACAGCGCGGTGAGCCCTTCGGGACCTCCCCTTGAGGGGTCCACAGTGGAGGGATCGGTCACGTCATAGCCGTGGTCCGAGCCCTTTTCTGCAGTCAGGATTGGTGACACGTATACCCAATCGATTCCCAAGGAACGCAAGTATCCGGTCAGCTCCGCAGCATCCTGCAGAGTGAAGCCCGGGCGGATTTGGAGCCGATATGTGGAGACAGGGGTCCTCATGCGTTCGACTCCTCCGTTTCACCTTCATCGTTGGTACCTGCGGGCGCAGCGCCCTTGTAATCGAACGGTAACGACGTCACCGCGGGGGCAGTGATGGATGCCGTTTCGGGAGTGCTCGTCTGGGTCAGCGCGGCTAGGGAAGCTGCAACAGAGTGATCCGGTTCAATTTCCGGGGTGCTGTGGGCGCGGAGTACCACCAGAGACTTACCGCCGACCATTAGGATCTGGTCGGGCTTGATGACGCCCGCTTCAGCCCCTTCTCCAGCGGTATCGATCATGACATCCCAAGCGGGCGCATACTCGTCGGAAGGAATCCGGAAGCCTACTTCGTCTTGGTCGGCGTTGAAGTACAGCAGGAAGTTGACGTCAGTGATGCGACGGCCTTGGGTATCCCGGCCGTGGATACCGTCGCCATTGAGGAACACGCCCACAGAGCGTCCCAGGTGTTCGTCCCAGTCGGACGGCGTCATGGTGCTCGCGTCAGCGTCCAGCCATACGATGTCCGGGAGACGCTCGCCTTCACCACGCAACACCGGACGACCATCGAAGAAGCGGCTGCGACGCAGGCTGGGGTGTTTTGCCCGGAGTGCGCTAACTGCTGCAGTGAACTCGATCAGGGGCTGGTCCACGTTGTCCCAGTTGATCCACGTGAGCTCGGAATCCTGGCAGTAGCCGTTGTTGTTGCCGTTCTGCGTCCTGCCTAGTTCGTCACCGTGCAGGAGCATGGGAACACCCTGGGACAGGAACAGGGAGGCAATGAAGTTGCGCTGCTGGCGTGCCCTCAGGCCAAGGACCGTGGGATCGTCCGTAGGCCCTTCCGCACCACAATTCCAAGAACGGTTGTGGGATTCGCCGTCGTTGTTACCCTCACCGTTGGCTTCGTTGTGTTTCTCGTTGTAGGACACAAGGTCAGCCAGCGTGAAGCCATCGTGGGCGGTGACGAAGTTGATCGACGCTACGGGGCGACGCCCGGAGTGCTCGTAGAGGTCAGCCGAGCCGGTCAACCGGGACGCGAACTCGCCCAAGGTGGAAGGTTCGCCGCGCCAGAAGTCGCGGACGGTGTCGCGGTATTGGCCGTTCCACTCTGTCCACTGGGGAGGAAAGTTGCCCACCTGGTACCCGCCGGGCCCAACGTCCCAAGGCTCGGCAATGAGCTTCACCTGGGAGACCACCGGGTCCTGTTGGATCAGTTCGAAGAAGGTGGACAGCTTGTCCACGTCGTAGAACTCACGGGCCAGTGTGGAGGCGAGGTCAAAGCGGAACCCGTCAACGTGCATCTCGGTCACCCAGTAGCGCAGGGAGTCCATGAGCAGCTGGAGGGAGTGCGGGCTACGGACGTTGAGCGAGTTGCCCGTGCCGGTGTAGTCCATGTAGTACTTCTGGTCGTCTTCCACCAGGCGGTAGTACGCGGAGTTATCAATGCCCTTGAAGGACAGTGTGGGTCCAAGGTGATTTCCCTCGGCAGTGTGGTTGTACACGACGTCCAGGATGACCTCGATGCCAGCTGTGTGCAGCGCCCGCACCATGGCCTTGAAGTCCTGGACCTGCTGTCCGGTATCGCCTTTGGAGCTGTAGCTGTTGTGGGGCGCAAAGAAACCGATGGTGTTGTAGCCCCAGTAGTTGTTCAGGCCCTTGTCCTGCAGGATGCCGTCATTGACGAACTGGTGCACCGGCATGAGTTCAATCGCCGTGATCCCCAGCTTCTGCAGATGGGAGATAACCGCGGGGTGGGCGACGCCGGCGTACGTGCCGCGCTGCTCCTCGGGCACCTCCGGATGCATTTGGGTGAGGCCCTTGACGTGTGCCTCATAGATGACGGACTTGTGGTACGGAATCCGCAGGAGCTTATCACCGTCCCAGTCGAAGAACGGGTTGATGACCACGCCCAGCATCATGTGGGGAGCCGAGTCCTCGTCGTTGCGGGAATCCGGGTCCCCCATGTTGTACGAGAACAGGGACGGGTCCCAGTCGATCTGCCGGTGGATGGCCTTTGCGTACGGATCCAGCAGCAGTTTGTTGGGGTTGAATCGTTGGCCGGCGTCGGGGTCATAGGGACCGTGAACTCTGTAGCCGTACTTCTGCCCAGGTTGAGCCTGCGGCAGATAACAGTGCCATACGTAACCATCCACTTCGGTAACGTCTACGCGGACTTCCCCGCCGTCGTCGTCGAAGAGACACAATTCCACTTTTTCGGCCTTCTCGCTAAACAGCGCGAAGTTGGTGCCGGTGCCGTCAAAGGTGGCACCCAGCGGATAAGCCGATCCAGGCCAGACTTCCATGCGTTCTCCTCTTGATGATGCGAACAACTGTTGCAAGCCTACTCAAGCACCCAGACACCGACAGCAACCTTACGGTCTTGTTCGGTCGTATTCCGCGCTGAGCGAACCAATAACGCGGGGTACAGCCGCCGCGATCGCCGAGGCTGTAATGGGTCCTCCGTCGAAATCTGCTGATGCCAGAGAACCCGCCCGGCCGTGGACACTCGCAGCAACCGCGGCCAGGGCAGCCCAGCGGTCGGCAGGGTCCAAGCCCAAGGCGGCATATGCGCCGTCGTCGTGCCGGATAGACTCCACAGCCTGCGCCAGCAGGGCGCCCAGAACGCCGGCCAGGACATCGCCACTGCCTGCGGTGGCCATCCAGGCGGTGCCCTCGGATTGGCTGAACACAACGCCCGACGGCGACGACACCACTGTGGTGGCACCCTTCAGGAGCACGGTTGCACCGGTCTGCTCGGCGGCCTGCCGTACGAAGTGGAGGGGGCGGGATTCGACGTCGTCGCGCGTTACCTTGTCTTCCCCCGTGGAAGGAAGCGAGTTCAGCAAGGTAGCCAGCTCGCCAGCATGGGGTGTCAGTATCCAGTGAGCGGGGCAGTGTTCCGGCAGAAGACTCAGGGCCCCGGCGTCGACGACCACCGGCAACTCCTCGGCGAGGGCCGAAGTGCCGGCATCCCTCGCCCGCTGCAATTGTTCGGCACCGTCAACCCCGGAGCCCAGCAACCACGTTTGGACGCGGCCGGGATGATCCGACTCCCACAAGGCCTCCGGAGTTCGGGCGAGAACCAGTTGGGCCGCAGATTGAGGCCCCAGGTAGCGCACCATGCCCACTCCGGCGAGAGCCGCGGCGTGAACGCTTAGAGCAGCAGCGCCGGCGAATCGCGCCGAACCTGCTACCACTCCCAGGACGCCCCGCGAGTATTTATGCGCACGTCGGCCGGGCTTGGGCACTAAAGCGCCAAGGTCCGAATCAGTGAGACGGCGAAGCTCAGGGCGGGCATGCTCCAAGGATTGCTCAATCCCGATCCCCACCAGCTCTACTCGGCCGCAGCACCCCTCGCCCGGGTCGGCCAAGAGTCCGGCTTTGATGCCACCAAACGTCACGGTGATATCCGCATCCAAGACGGGCCAATGCACTTCCCCGCTGTTGGCGTCCAGTCCACTCGGGAGGTCGCATGCAACCACCAAACGGGGACGAAGCTCTTGAAGTGACGCCACCAATTCCGCTGGGGCTTCCCTCAATCCACCGCGCGCCCCGGTCCCGAGCAGCGCGTCAATAAGGCAGTCATCACCCGCACACAGGACTGCAAGCTCTTCCGCGTTCGACGCCTCCAACTGGACAACACGCCCGTCTGCTGCGACAAAAGCAGCCAAGGCTTCCTGGTGCACTTCCGGTGCGGCGAGTACCGCCGTCGTACGCATTCCGCGACGGGCCAACAAAGCCGCAGCGAAAAGGCCGTCGCCGCCATTGTTGCCCTTGCCGGCCAGCACCGTGACGCTCGCGCCTGCAAGCTTTCGCCTGCTCTTGACCTCGCGAGCCACGGCCTGGGCCAAGCCATAAGCTGCCCGTTGCATCAGAACAGCGCCCTCACCGGAATCCAGGAGCGGCTGTTCCGCATCCCTGATCTGTTGTCCGGTGAAGGCGCTGATCATTGCTTTATGAAATTCGCTTAGCCCTCGGCGAGGACAGTCGCCGTGGCGATGCCGCCGTCGTGGCTCATGGACAAGTGCCAGCGCTTGACGCCTTTGGCCTCAGCCACGGCAAGCACTGTGCCTTTGACTTGAACGGTGGGTCCGTTCTCATCGAGGCCGATCCAACAGTCCTGCCAGTTCATGCCCGCCGGAGCGCCCAACACTTTGGCCACAGCTTCCTTGGCAGCAAAGCGCGCGGCCAGCGACCGGGTGTTGAGTTCCCGCTCGGCAGGAACAAACAGACGGTCCCGGAGTCCCGGTGTCCGTTCCAACTGCCGGCCGAACCGCTCGATGTCTACGACGTCTACGCCAATGCCAACAATCATGGCGTTATTCTACGGTCACGCTCTTGGCCAGGTTACGCGGCTGATCGACGTCGTAACCTTTGGCACCAGCGAGCTCAGCAGCAAAGATCTGCAGCGGCACGGTGGTGAGCAGCGGCATCAGCAGGGTGGGAGTCTCCGGTACGTAGAAGACGTGCTCAGCGTAATCCCTGACCGATTCGTCGCCCTCTTCAGCGATCACCAAGGTACGGGCACCACGTGCGCGGACTTCCTGGATGTTGCTGACTACCTTGGAGTGCAGGGAATCGCGGCCACGCGGCGACGGCACAACAACGAAGACCGGCTGTCCGTCGTCGATCAGGGCGATCGGACCGTGCTTGAGCTCGCCGGCGGCGAAGCCTTCAGCATGAATGTAGGCGATTTCCTTGAGCTTCAGTGCACCTTCCAAGGCAACCGGGTAACCAACATGGCGGCCCAGGAATAGGACGGACTTCTCGTCCTTCATGCTGCGAGCCAATTCGCGCAGCGGCCCTGCGTTGTCCAGTATTTTCTGGATCTTGGCCGGGATCTTGTTGAGGTCCGCGAGGACATCCTTGATCTGGCCGGAGAAGATGTTGCCCCGCAGCTGCGCCAGGTACAGGCCGAGCAGGTACGCTGCAGTGATCTGCGCAAGGAACGCCTTGGTGGATGCAACGGCAATTTCCGGACCTGCGTGCGTGTAGAGCACGGCGTCGGATTCACGCGGGATGGTTGACCCGTTGGTGTTGCAGATGGAGATCGTCTTGGCGCCCTGCTCGCGGGCGTATCGGACAGCCATCAGCGTGTCCATGGTCTCGCCCGACTGGCTGATGGAGACCACCAACGTCTTGGAGTCAACGATGGGGTCGCGGTAGCGGAACTCGTGTGCGAGCTCCACCTCGGTGGGAATCCGGCACCAGTTTTCGATTGCGTATTTGGCTACGAGACCGGCGTAGGCTGCGGTACCGCAAGCCAGCACGATGATCTTGTCCACCTGCTTGAGGAGCTCAGGATCGATGCGGACCTCGTCAAGGGTGAGCTTGCCGTTGAGGTCGGAGCGGCCCAGCAGGGTCTGCGCTACGGCGTCCGGCTGGTCGTGGATTTCCTTCTCCATGAAGGAGCTGAATCCACCCTTTTCAGCCGAGGCCGGGTCCCAGTCAACGTGGTATTCCTTGCCTTCGGCGGGAGCACCGAAGAAGTCTGTGATCTCCACGGAGTCGGCGGTGATGGTGACAATTTGGTCCTGTCCCAGTTCCACGGCACGGCGGGTGTAGTCGATGAAACCGGAAACGTCAGAGCCGAGGAAGTTCTCGCCATCGCCCAGGCCCACTACCAACGGGGAGTTGCGGCGGGCGGCCACGACGACGTCGGGCTGGTCCGCGTGGACTGCGAGAAGCGTGAAGGCACCTTCGAGTCGCTGGCAAGCCAGGCGCATCGCCTCGGTGAGGTTGCCGCCGTCGCCATTGAGTTGAGTGCGGAAGATGTCACCGATAAGGGCGGCTGCAACTTCAGTGTCGGTTTCCGACTCGAAAGTGACACCCTTGCCCAGCAGTTCCTGCTTTAGCTCTGCGAAGTTCTCAATGATGCCGTTGTGAATGACCGCCAGTTTGCCGCCGTCGGAAAGGTGCGGGTGGGCGTTGCGGTCGGTGGGTCCGCCGTGCGTAGCCCAGCGGGTATGGCCAATGCCGGTCAGTGACTCGGGAACGGGACTTGCTTCCAGTTCTGCGATCAGGTTGCTCAGCTTGCCGGACTTTTTGCGGGACGAAATGGTCCCGTCAGCGACTACTGCGACGCCGGCGGAGTCATAGCCGCGGTATTCCAGACGGCGCAGCCCTTCCACCACAACGTCAAGAGCGCTGTATCCAGCTGCCTTGCGAGACGAATTGCCAACATAGCCTACGATTCCACACATGGGTACAAGCCTAACGGCTAGACCAAACAACTGATGTGGGACATCCCTTGTCTGGATCCCTCCTCGTGCGATAGCCGCCACTCATAATTCACCTGCCAGTCGTCGTGCATTTCCTGATCCGCCCCGCGGAGGGCAGAATCATGAGCGTGACTTTGCAACGCACCGAAGCTAACGGCGACGGCGCTTCCCCGTTTGTAGAGCTGGACCGTCAAACGTGGTCCCGGCTTGCAGCGCAGATGGAGCAGCCCCTCAACGAAGAGGATATTTTCCGTCTCCGCGGCCTCGGCGACCCTCTGGATATGAAGGAAGTCCGGGAGGTTTACCTACCGCTGTCACGCCTCCTGCACCTGTACGTCGAGGCATCCCACCAACTGCACGCAGCCACCACCACCTTCCTGGGCGAGCAGACTCAACGCACCCCGTTCGTGATCGGCGTGGCCGGTTCAGTTGCTGTTGGTAAGTCCACCATCGCCCGCGTGCTCCGGGAAATGCTCAGGCGCTGGCCGGGAACTCCCAACGTGGAACTCATCACCACAGACGGCTTTCTCTACCCCTTGGCCGAGCTGAAGCGCCGGCATCTGCTGGAGCGCAAGGGTTTTCCGGAGTCCTACGACCGCCGCGGCCTTCTTCGATTCGTCTCGGAAGTCAAAGGCGGCGCCGAGGAAGTCCGCGCCCCCTGGTACTCCCACGTCACTTACGACATCGTGCCGGGCAAGGAAGTCGTGGTGCGGCGACCCGATGTCCTGATCGTTGAAGGCCTCAACGTCCTGGCCCCCGCACGTCCGCGCATGGACGGCAAACAAGGGCTGGCCGTCAGCGACTTCTTTGATTTCTCCATCTATGTCGACGCCAAAACTTCTTATATCGAGGAGTGGTACGTGGACCGTTTCAGGAAGCTGCGGACCACGGCCTTCGCCCAGCCCGAGTCCTACTTCCACCGCTACGCCACGTTGTCTGACGACGACGCCGAATCCACCGCACGCGGCATTTGGAAACGCATCAACGAGCCAAACCTTGAAGAGAACGTGCTGCCTACCCGCGGACGTGCACAATTGGTCCTTACCAAGGACGCAGATCACTCAATCCGCCGCATGCTGCTGAGGAAGGTCTAGCGTGCAGCACAACCCTCAACCACTGCCTAGCCGGCGGGTATTCGCGAGCCTGCTGACCGCTGGTGCAGGAATGGCGGCCCTCGCCGCCTGCACGCCGAACAACACCATTCCCTCCCCTGTGGCCGCAAACGCCGCCAGCGAGGTCCCCTCGGCCTCCGCAACGCCATCCGTGGCCACGCCCAGCGCCGCGACCACCGAGCCTGCGCCCGTTGAGCCTGCACCTTCCAGCGACGTACCCGCCAGCACCGCTCCGTCGCATTCCGTAGCCCCACAGCATTCACTGACGGACCCGGCGAGTCCCTGGGTTGTGGTCAACAAGCACCGGCCGTTGGCTCCGCAGGACTTCGTTCCGGCGGATTTGGTTCAGCCTCGCGTACGGCTCGCCGTCAGCGGTGAAGCTTCTTTGCTGAACAGCACGACGGCGGCCGCCGCAGAAAAGATGTTCGGCGCCGCAGCCGCAGAGGGCGTCATCATGACACTGGCGTCTGGTTACCGTTCTTATTCCACCCAAGTGACTACGTACAACGGATACGTAGCCAGCACCGGTCAGGCTGCAGCGGACCGCGCGTCTGCCCGCCCAGGGCACTCCGAGCACCAGACGGGTTGGTCCTTCGACATTGGCGACGGCGCGGGAGCCTGCAGCTTCCAACCTTGCTTCGCCGAACAACCCGCCGCCGTGTGGGCGAAAGCCAACGCCCACAAGTTCGGCTTCGTGGTCCGCTATCCCTGGATGTTCCACGACACCACAGGGTACTTCCACGAGTCCTGGCACCTGCGGTACATCGGCGTGGAGGCAGCCACAGACATGGCCACGCGCGGTATTGCCACCTTGGAAGAGTATTTTGGGCTCGAAGCAGCACCGGACTACCTCTAATACATAAATGCTTAGGCTCTAATCCTTAAACACTGAGGCCCGCTCCCCTGCTTCAACTGAAGCAAGAGCGCGGGCCAAAAAGTGTGCTGTCCTAGACAGCCATTTCACTGGGGGCGCCCAAGCGTTCCTTGACCACGGCAGCAAGTCCCTTACAGACCCGCTCAGCTGTTTCCATGTCAGCGGCTTCCACCATGACACGAACCAGCGCCTCGGTGCCTGAGGGGCGGAGCAGCACACGGCCGGTCTCACCCAGTTCAAGCTCCGCTGCTGCAACGGCCTCGGCAACGCCCTCGTCCGTAGCAGCGCGGGCCTTGTCAACGTCCTTGACGTTGATCATGAGCTGCGGAAGTTTAGTCATTGCGCTGGACAGGTCCTTGAGGCTGCGGCCCGTCAGGGCAACCTGCGCGGCAAGCTGGAGACCGGTCAGAACACCATCACCCGTGGTGGCGAAGTCCGAGAAGATCACATGGCCGGACTGTTCGCCACCAAGGTTGTACCCGCCGTCGCGCATCTCTTCCAGGACGTAACGGTCGCCAACACCGGTCTCCCGGATGGTGATGCCGGCATCGCGAAGGGCGATCTTCAGGCCAAGGTTGCTCATGACCGTAGCTACGAGGATGTTGTCCTTGAGCTTTCCGGCGTCCTTGAGCGCCAGCGCCAGGATCGCCATGATCTGGTCGCCGTCCACTTCATTGCCTTCATGGTCAACGGCCAGGCAGCGGTCGGCGTCGCCGTCGTGCGCTACGCCAAGGTCCGCACCGTGCTTGACCACCGCTTCCTTCAGCGGGCCCAGGTGCGTGGAGCCTACGCCGTCGTTGATGTTCAGGCCGTCCGGTTCTGCTCCGATCACCACGACGTCGGCCCCGGCGTCCTTGAACACCTGAGGTGAACAGCCACTTGCTGCGCCGTGGGCGCAGTCCAGAACTACCTTCAGGCCTTCCAACCGCTTGGGGAGTGTGCCCAGCAGGTGCACGATGTACCTGTCTTCGGCGTCTGAGAACCGCTGGATGCGTCCGACGTCGGCGCCTACCGGCCGCTGGGGCTCTTTGCCCAGCTGCGCTTCGATGGCGTCCTCAACATCGTCCGGTAACTTCTGACCGCCCCGGGCGAAGAACTTAATACCGTTGTCCGGAGCCGGGTTGTGGGAGGCCGAGAGCATGACGCCGAAGTCGGCGTCAAGATCTGCCACCAAGTAAGCCGCTGCGGGAGTGGGGAGCACACCGGCGTCGTACACGTCAATGCCGGAGCTTGAAAGCCCGGCTTCAACGGCCGCGGCAAGGAACTCGCCGCTGGCCCGGGGGTCCCTTGCGACGACGGCGCGCGGCCGCTTGCCGTCGGTTGTGCGGTCATGGCCGAGTACGACGGCGGCTGCCTGCGCGAGCTGCATAGCCAGTTCGGCGGTGAGCAATCCGTTCGCGAGACCGCGGACGCCATCTGTTCCAAATAATCTAGACATCGGGTCAAGTTTAGACGACGACAGGACAGCACTGGTTCAACGGGCCGCCGGAGGGTCATACTCGGCGCTCCTCTTGACTCCCCTGCGTCGGTTTCTGAAACGACGAAAGCCCGCCCCGCCGAAACGGCGGAACGGGCTTTCGAGTAAGCGCAGATTAACGCTTGGAGTACTGCTGAGCCTTACGGGCCTTCTTGAGACCAGCCTTCTTGCGCTCGATGACGCGGGCGTCACGGCTCAAGTAACCGGCCTTCTTGAGGGTGGCGCGGTTGTTGTCGACGTCGATCTCGTTCAGCGAGCGAGCAACACCGAGACGCAGCGCACCGGCCTGGCCGGAGATGCCACCGCCGTGGATACGGGCGATGACGTCGTAGGCGCCTTCGAGATCAAGGATCTTGAAGGGCTCGTTAACATCCTGCTGGTGCAGCTTGTTCGGGAAGTAGTTGTCCAGCGTGCGGCCGTTGATGGTCCACTTGCCGGAACCCGGAACAACGCGAACGCGTGCAACGGCTTCCTTGCGGCGGCCAACAGCTGCACCGGCAACGGTCAGTGCCGGGCGCTCCTTCTTAGGCGCATCTTCAGCAGATGTGCTTTCAGAGGTGTAGCTGGTGAGGGTTTCCTCAGCCTCGACGGCTTCGGCGGTCAGTTCTTCGTTCTGAGCCACGGTTCTCCTTGTAATGAAAAGTTGGTTGGTGGCCAGGACTACTGGGCGACCTGGGTGATTTCGAAAGTCTTCGGCTGCTGTGCAGCGTGGGGGTGCTCCGGGCCTGCGTAGACCTTGAGCTTGCCCAGCTGCTGAGCGGCGAGGGAGTTCTTGGGGAGCATGCCCTTGATGGCCTTCTCAACAGCGCGAACCGGGTTGGATTCCAACAGCTCGGCGTAGTTGACGGAGGTCAGGCCGCCCGGGTAACCGGAGTGGCGGTATGCGCGCTTCTGCTCCAGCTTGGCGCCGGTGAGGGCAACCTTTTCAGCGTTGATGATGATGACGAAGTCGCCCATGTCCATGTGGGACGCAAAGGTCGGCTTGTGCTTTCCGCGCAGCAGTGTTGCGGTCTGGCTGGCAAGACGACCAAGGACAACGTCGGTGGCGTCAATGACGTGCCACTGGCGGTTGATATCGCCGGGCTTCGGGGTGTACGTACGCACGGTTTTGCCTCGTTCTTGTTCTGGCGTTCATGTTTTAGGCGGCACGCAATAAGGCGTGCACCTACTATGTATGCGCTACCGGAGCAGAGGTGAGGGCTCTATGTACCAGTTATCCCAAGATCTCGAAATGCCTCAGGAGTTAGCGATCCTGCAACTGGATCCCCCGGAAGGCATGTGTCATCGAGATAGGACACGCACAACGACTCTAAACTATACCGTCACTAGGGCGTCCGGGTCAAAATGGGGTAACCGCCCTTCGGGGTTGCGCACCTTTACTAAGGGAGAAACATGACCGACGGCCCCGGCGTCCCGCTCCTCATTGCGCTGCTTGGGTTGTTGCTCAGCCCAGCTACCGAACTCATAATCGCCCGTTCACTGCCGCGACTCGGCGACCTCCCCGCCCGTAGGGTCCGGATCACGACGGCGGCGGTCACCGCGCTGCTGTTTGGCTTACTGGCGTGGCGTTTTGGGTTTTCTCCGGAGCTGCCGGCATTTCTTTTATTGGCATTGCTTGGCGTTCAGCTTTCGCGGATTGATTTCACCCTCCACTTGCTGCCCAATGCCCTCGTTTTGTTTTTACTCGGTGGCGGATTGATGCTTCTCCTCGCCTCCGCCGCCCTCAGTCCGGGTTGGCCTGAGCTACTGCGTGCACTCGCTGGAGGGGCAATCCTGTTCGCCGGCTACTTAATTCTCGGACTTATTTCGCCAGGAAGCCTCGGGATGGGCGATGTGAAGCTCGCAGCACCCCTGGGACTGTACTTGGGGTACTTGGGTTGGGGCCAAGTACTCTTCGGGGGTCTTCTGGGATTCGTGGTGGGCGGGGTGCTCACGGTGCTGATGTTGCGCATGCGATCAGCCGAAAAGCCCGTAGAGACAGCACATGGCCCAGCAATGGTGGTCGCCGCACTGGGCGTGGCCCTGCTCATGAACTAGTCGTGGGCAAGTACGCCCTTACTCAGGCCTCACAGTGCACCGCAATTAATAAGGCTTCTTTGCAAACCAAGTAGTTTCCGCCTGTTATGGCGTCGAAACTGAGTACTCACTGCCTTCGCAGTGCGCCACCAAGTAATGAGTGGCCCATGAAATCGAGTACGACTACGCATTGTGGCTTCTGCCTGCCCTGGTGAATTCTTATCTCATCGAATTCCGAACCGCTAAAGGCTACATGGGGGCAGTTCGAAACTCGGACGAATTTCAATCCGGAGTTCGTCATTCATCATTCGCCAATTTTATTCTGGGAAGGATTTTCCAATGTCATCTCTCATGGTTTCCGTCATTTCGTTCATCGCCGGCGTCAAGGACCGCTTCACCTCCGAGGAGAAGGGTGCGACGGCTACGGAGTATTCGCTGCTCGTAGCCTTCATCGCATTCGCCATCATCGCCGGTGTCACGTTCTTTGGCACCAGCCTCAGCACCTGGTTCAACGATCTCGGCACCACTGTCTCCGGTTGGGCCAACTAGACCACAACCAGCGCTGGGCTTTGGGGCCGCGTCCGCTCAACGCGGGCGCGGCCCTGCCAATTTCCGGAACCAACAGGCCTTCTGGGGGTCACTATGAAACACCGAGACACTGCAGCAACCGAGAAGAACCGAGGGGCTGTTGCAGTCGAATTCGCTTTGGTTATTCCATTCCTTCTCCTCCTCATTGCCGGCATAGTCGAATTCGCCCACGCCATGAATGTGCAGATTTCTGTGACCCAGGCTGCCCGCGAGGCCGCCAGGACATATGCCGTGACAGACGACTGGAGCCTAGCCACCCAAGCAGGAACGGACGGCGCACCAAGCCTCAGCGGCCCATTTTCATTCAGCAAGTCAGGGGATTGTGCCCCCGATGAGACAGTGACAGTCACCGCTGAATACACCGCGGATTCCCTTACGGGTTTCGCATTAAATATCTCTGGAAGCGCCGTTTCATTCGCTGGCACTTTCACCAGCACAGGTGTGGGGGCAATGCGATGCGGAGGATAACCCAACAGATGTCGCGCCGATTAGCTGCGGACGACAGTGAAGCCGGCACTTCGGGTGTCATGGTTGCCCTGCTGGTTCTTGTCCTGATTGGTGCAGGAGCAATGGCAGTCGACGTTGGTCAGATCTACGTTGAAAGAGCCGAGCTTCAGAACGGTGCAGATGCAGGCGCGTTGGGAGCCGCGCAACTGTGCGCATCCGATGCCGGATGCACACAGTCGAGTGCCGACGCGTTGGCCCACGACTTGGCCAACGGGAACGCCCGCGATGGAGCGTCAAATGTACTGTCGGTTGACTTGAGTATTGCAGGCCAAGTCACCGTCAAGACTTCTACGCTTGACGGCACTACAAATGCCGGCTTTCTCAGCAAAATGTTTGCCAGTGCACTCAACACCGAGCCCGTAACAGTGGGCGCCGCTGCGACCGCCGAATGGGGAGGTCCGCTGACAGGTCCTGCCTCGTTGCCCATAATTCTGGCTCCCTGCCAAATCGACCCAACCAGCGGGGTTCGGCAATACCTCTACCTCAAAGACGATCCCAACGAAGGTACATGCAAGGGTGATGCTTCCGCGGGGCACGTCACAAACCTCCCCGGCGGCTTCCAATTTGCTGATCCGGACCCTACGAGCCAGTGCGCAGCCAAGGTTCTGCCAGGACCGCCTGGGGACGCTTATATCGAAAGCAAAACAGGCGTCAGCGTACCGAAGCCTTGCAAGGACAGCACCATGGAAGCATTTCTGGGCAAAGTCGTTTTGATTCCGGTCTACAGCGGCGTCAGCGGCAATGGAAGTAGTGGCAAATACATCATAGAAGGCTTCGCTGCCTTTCGTTTCGAGGGTTTCCGCTTCAACGGCGGCATCGAAGGAGGCGTGAAGATTCCTGGTAAGGCCAGCTCGCGAGGCATCGCGGGAACTTTTGTGGAGTGGGTCGTTGATCCGGCACTGTACGGCGGCGGCGGCTATATCGAAGGCGGAGTAACCACTCCCCCTGAGTTGACCAAGTAAGACAGGAGAATCAAGTGAAAACACGCCTACTGGGAGGCATCGTAGCGCTGGTCGTGGCCATCGCTGGAACGGTGATGCTCATCATGTACGTTCAGGGCGCGGACAAGCGAGCCCTAGCGAATACAGAAACCGAAGAAGTCTACATAGTTCAAAAACAGATACGAACTGGAACGCCCGCGAATAGTTTTGGGAATGCGGTAGTCAAGAAGGCCATCCCTAAGTCGGCAATTGTAGGCGACAATGTATCCAATCTGGGCGGGTTAGGCGCCAAAGTTGCATCCATCGACTTCATGCCAGGCGAACAGCTTCTCGCTTCTCGGCTCGTGGACGTCAACGTACTGGCAGGACCGGGTCGTGTTCAAGTCCCGGCAGGTCTTCAGGAGTTGACCCTCAAGTTGCCCATCGAGCGCGTTGTCGGTGGCAAGTTGTCGGCCGGCGACACTGTGGGCGTCCTGTTGTCCTTCAAAGCCGACGACAAATCAAACACGCCCGACCAGACGCAGTTGACCTTTCACAAGGTCCTCGTCACAACTGTTCAGGACGCCTCTGGGGCACTTTCCGACGACAACGACGCGACGTCCAACGAAGGCAACAGCACCATGAACGCTAACAAGTCGGCCAGTAAGGGCGGCTACCTCGTGACGTTGGCTCGGTCAGCCGAAGATGTGCAGAAAGTGGTATTTGCGGCTGAATTTGGGACCGTCTATCTCTCAAAGGAACCCGCCGAAGCCACAGAAACCAATCCGGCAGTACTGGACCGAGGAAGTGTTTTCAAATGAGCCGCTTCATTCTCATCACAGCAGACCCGGAGTTTGAACGGAAAGTCCGCGGGGCCACAGCCGGTATGAGCGGAAGCCTTCAATGGTTCCAGGCAGACTATCTCCCCGAAGGGCCAAGGGACATCTTGAGTCAGCTTCTGGGTGAGCCCCCAGAGGTGCTGATCCTAGGACCGGGCCTCAACATAGAGGACTCTCTCAAGCTCGCATCACTTATGGACCTGCAGTTCCCAGAGGTCAGTGTGGTCCTTGCAGCAACACAGACGGCAGAGCTCGTTTTGGGGGCCATGCGTGCCGGCGTTCGAGACATACTCGACCCTTCCACGGACGCGGACGGGATACGCGTGATGGTAGAACGAGCGTGTCTCTCTGCCGCGGGTCGTCGACGCGGCCTCGCTCCCAGCTCAGCTGAAGGTGCACTCAACGGAACCGGCGGCCGCGTCATAGCCGTAATGTCACCAAAGGGGGGCGTGGGTAAGACAACAGTGGCCACCAATTTGGCTGTGGGGCTTGGCCGAATTGCACCAATGGGCGTGGTGATCGTCGATCTGGACCTGCAATTCGGTGATGTAGCCAGCGGTCTGCTGTTGGATCCGGAGCGGACGATTACAGACGCGGTCCTCGGCCCGGCCAGCGAGGATTCAATGGTCCTCAAGACCTACCTGACAGTTCACCCCGCTAGCGTGTATGCCCTATGCGCCCCCCGCAATCCGGTGGAGATGGACAGAATCAGTTCCGCTCACGTGACCCGCCTTCTGGAGCAACTCCGGCATGAATTCCAGTACGTGGTCATTGATACGGCCCCTGGACTCGGCGAACACGTCCTGGCTGCCTTGGAAAACGCCACGGATGCCGTGTGGGTTTGCGGCATGGACATCCCGAGCATTCGTGGACTTCGAACGGGGTTGCAAATCCTCGATGAGTTGCAGCTACTGCCTCAGCATCGCCACGTTGTACTCAACATGGCAGATCACAAGAGCGGCCTTGCGCTGAAGGATGTTGAAGCAACCATTGGCGTTCCCGTGGACGTCGCCATCCCCCGTTCGCGCACCCTTCCGTATTCCACCAACAAGGGCGTTCCGCTGCTGCAGGACGGTACTCGTGATGCCGCAGTCAAGGGTCTTCGACTCCTTGTCGACCGATTCAGGCCCAATTGGGAAGACAGATCACACAAGCAGGTACACAGAAGGGCAGTGGTCCGATGAGTCTCTCCCGCCGAATTGAAAACTTCCAGAATCGGGGAAACGAAATCACCGAAGTCAGTTCCCCTGAGGGCCCTTCTGCCGAGGAAACGGTAACCACGCTTGGCCACATCCAGGAGGCGCGTGCGGCAGCGGCAGCCAACAGTACGCCGCAGACGGTGGAAGATGCACCGTCTACGATTCTTGCCAGTGGCGCGCTCAGCGGCCTCAAGGAACGGGCCGTGGCCGCCCTCTATGACCGTTTGGGGTCCAGGCTTATTGATTCGACGTTGGACGACGTTGAACTTCATCAGTACGTCCGGGATGAACTCCGGATAGTAGTGGATGAGGAACAAGTCCCTCTGAGCACAGCAGAACGGCAACGTCTGACGTTAGAGATCTTGGACGACGTCATGGGACATGGCGCCATTCAACGATTCCTCGATGATCCGGCCGTCACTGAAGTCATGGTGAATCGCTTCGACAGCATCTACGTGGAGCGTGGCGGGCGGCTGTACAAGACTGAAGCGCGATTTGCCTCCGACGAGGCTCTTCGTCGGGTCATTGAACGGATTGTGTCCCGAGTTGGCCGTCGCATTGACGAGTCATCACCTCTCGTTGATGCTCGCTTGTCCGACGGATCACGCGTCAATGCGATCATCCCGCCATTGGCTGTCAATGGGCCTTCTCTGACCATCCGAAAATTCGGCCATGAAGCGCTCACCGTGGCCAAGCTCATTGAGTTCGGCAGTATGTCGCCGGAAATGGCAGAGCTGCTCAGGGCCTGTGTACTGGCGAGGATGAACATTATTGTCTCTGGCGGGACAGGTACCGGCAAGACAACTCTGCTCAACGTTCTCTCGTCGTTCATTCCATCCGACGACAGAATCGTCACCATCGAAGACGCCGTGGAACTCCAGTTGCAGCAGGAGCATGTTGTTCGACTTGAGAGCCGGCCAGCGAATATCGAGGGGACTGGTGAAGTCACCATCCGTGATTTAGTAAGGAACTCGCTGCGCATGCGGCCGGACCGTATCGTCGTAGGCGAGGTTCGTGGTGGCGAGTCCTTGGACATGCTTCAGGCTATGAACACCGGTCACGATGGGTCCATCTCGACTGTTCACGCAAACTCACCCCGCGACGCCATTGCAAGACTCGAAACGCTGGTCCTCATGGCAGGTATGGAGTTGCCACTCCGGGCCATCCGCGAACAAATCGCATCCGCCGTGAACTTGATAGTGCATATCAGCCGTTTACGAGACGGAACCCGCCGCATCACGCATATCACGGAAGTTCAAGGTATGGAGGGGGACATTGTGACCCTCCAAGACTCCTTCGTTTTCGACTACTCTGCAGGGTTGGATGTCAACGGACGGTTCCTCGGGAAAACTATTCCCACCGGCGTTCGTCCTCGGTTTACAGAACGATTCGCGGATCTTGGAATCCCTATTTCTCCAGCAGTCTTCGGCTCTCTCGTCCCTGGTGGGCTTCGATGAACGCCGCATGGAGTTCGCCTTTCGTCCTTATTGGAGGGCTTCTTCTCCTCTACGTAACGTTGGTGCTCTTGGTCATGGTGGTCTTCAAATCACGACGGACTATTGACATCCAACGTAGGCAGCAGCAATCACCTGCTCGCCAGACGGCGCTGACCGTTTTGACGGAATCAACCAAAGGGTTCATCGACTCAAGGCTTACCGTGCGACGCCACGGGCTTCTGTCCCAGGCATCGCTTGACGCTGCAGGGCTGAAGAAGCATGCATCAGACTACGTAGTGATCGCTGGGGTTGTGGCTCTCATCGCAGGAGTAACAGGCGTAGCGCTCGGAGGCCTGATGTTCGGGGTGCTCGTGTGCATAATTGCGGTTCTCGGCCTCTATGCAACCCTTCGGTTACTTACGGCGCGACGCAGAGCCAGGTTCGATGAACAAGTACCCGACACCCTCCAGATGCTAACGGGTGGCATGCGTGCAGGTCATAGCCTATTGCGGGCAATCGATGCGGGTTCAAAGGAAAGTGAGGCTCCGATGTCCGAGGAACTCGGCAGGATCGTGAACGAGACACGCATCGGACGCGATATGGGTGAGTCGCTAAGCGAGGTCGGAGCGCGAACTGCCAGCGAGGACTTCCAATGGATCGCACAAGCCATCGAAATCCACCGGGAAGTCGGAGGCGATCTCGCGGAGGTCCTGGACCACGTCGGCGAAACAATTCGTGACCGAAACCAGATCCGTCGCCAAGTAAGGGCCCTGAGCGCGGAGGGAAGAATCTCTGCCCTTGTCCTTGTAGCCTTACCGGTCATCATGTTCACAGTCTTGTGCTTCATGAACCCGCTGTACGCAGAGACATTCACTTCCACACTGCCGGGCTACTTCATGATCGCCGCCGCTGTGGTCCTGCTCAGTCTCGGATCTTTCTGGCTAAGCATCGTTATCAAGCCGAAGTTTTAGGAGTTGGCCATGAATATCTTCGTCTATGCAGCGATGCTCTGTATCGTCGCCCCGATTTCCTGGATGGTCTGGCTCGCGGTCACCAGTGACAGAGCCGGCTTGCGAAGCATCCGGGCCAATCTTGGCCGGAAGTCTGCTGGTTCAACGAAGCCTGCCTCGTCTGCCCAGTGGATTGCCAACGCTACCCGGCGACTGGCTCCCTTGGGATACGTGGCGTGGCTCGACAAGCAACTCGCTGGAGCCGGCCGCCCGAAGGACTGGCCTCTGGCCAGAATCCTTGTTGTCAAACCCATGATGGCTATGGCTGGTGCTGGCCTAGGCTTGTTGTTGTACATCGGTGACCCCTCCGTCGGAAGATTCGTGCTCGGATTCGGCGCAATGAGCCTTGCCTACTTTGTGCCGGATATCCTCGTCCGGTCCCATGCCCAAAAACGCCGGGACAACATCAAAATGGAGCTCCCCAACACATTGGATCAGATGCTCATATCAGTCCAGGCCGGCTTAGGGTTCGAAGCTTCCATGGCAAGGACAGCGGCAAACGGTTCAGGGCCTCTGGCAGACGAACTGATCCGTACGCTTCAGGACATCCAAGTTGGGCGCAGCCGCAAAGATGCCTACATGGCTCTCGCCGAGCGCGTGGATGTTCCCGACTTGCGGAGCTTCATACGTGCTGTGGTTCAGGCGGACACTTACGGCATCGCAATCGCTAAGGTCCTCCAGACGCAGGCCAAAGAAATGCGGACGAAACGGAGACAACGCGCCGAAGAGCACGCGATGAAGATCCCGGTGAAAATTCTCTTTCCGTTGATCTTCTGCATTTTCCCCACACTGCTCCTGATCGTGATCGGACCTGCGGCTCTGTCCATCGCCCGAATGTTCCAGTAACAGCGTTCTTGGAATACTCCTGATCTTTCTGGGTCCGGCAGTGATCAAGATCATGCAGGCGTTCGGCTGATCTTGATCCGCAGGAAATAGACCGGCCGCACGCGAATCCCAGACCACGGGCGGCCACAACGGCCCCCTTCCGGTACCCAGAGCCGGGAGGGGGTCCTCCCACCCCAGTAGCTTCTTTTGCGCAAGCGAGTACCTGCAGCGGGGGTTCAGGTAGCACTGCTTCCGGAAGTCGAGTACGCCCTACTCGTGCCAAGCATCTAGCCACTCTTCTACACTCCACGTACAGCCTGGGATCCGCCCAACGTCTGCCCACATCAAAGCCTAGGAATGATCATGAAAAGGTCAGAGACGGTCAAGAAGCCGGAGAAGAAACTGAGCGTAGCAGCTGCGTTGGCGTCACTGGTAGCTGCGCCAATCCTCGCGGCGTCACCTGCCGCAGCTGACATCAATGCGGACACCATAGACAAGTCCATTGTGTGGGTCGACAGTGCGTGGAGCGCATCCGTCCAGGTTCCCTTCAAAGACGGCACCACCGAAACGTTCAGGACCACCGTCTACGCGTACTGCACCGGGTGGTTCGTCAGCGACACCGGCCACGTGGCGACTGCCGGCCACTGCGTCGAAGCTGACGATGCGATTCGTACCAGTGTTTATGCGAACGTCATTGACGAGCAGGACTTGACCGGGGTCAAAGCCGAGAACGTCGATTGGCCCATGACGTTGGGAGATCCGTCCATCAAAATTGATCAGCCCTCCGGCATCGAGGGTGGAGTTCTTAGTGGAAAAACTGCCATCACAGCGCAATTGATCGCAAAACAGGGCTTTGAGAAAGGTGACAATGCCCTACTGCGCATAGCAGATATGAAAGATACCCCCGCGTTGTCAATCGGTTCCGAGGCCCCCAAGGTCCGCGAGAAAGTCACTTCCATCGGCTTCCCTGATCTCGTGGGCTCAACTTCGGATGTTGAGCGGCAAAAGCCGTCCTACCGCTCCGGAGCTGTGAGCTCTCGCAGCTATTCAACACAAGGTGTTCCCAGGACCGAAATCGACACTGACATTACCCCCGGGATGTCCGGAGGGCCTTCGGTCAATGAGGATGGGCAGGTCATTGGCATCAATTCCGCCTACGTGTATCAAGGTGCCGGACAGGCCAACTACATCACCGACACTCAAACGCTCCGTGACTTCCTGACAGCCAACGGAGTCAAATTGGTTGAGTCTGCGCCGCAGTCCGCTGCTCCTGCGGCTGCTATTGAGAACCCGACTGCAGTCACATCCAGCGGACCTGAGATTCCGCTGTGGATGATCGTGACACTGATAGGCCTCGTACTCGCACTTGCCGTCATGGCAGTCTTCCTGACGCGGGCAATGCGCAAGCAACCACGGCCAGCCTCTGCAGCTGCCGTGCCCGCCGGCACACAGCTGCCCTGGGTACAAGAACCACATCGCCCCGAGGATGGACCGCGTCGTGAAGACGGCCAACCCCTATAGATCATCGACAGGAAAGCTACTCCCGCCGCGCCCGCGTCAGCTCGGCACGTGCCAGCAACTCGCTATCGGACGGGTAGGCAACTTCCTCCAAAACCAGCGGATGCGGTGCTGCCAGGACCGATTTAGCGTCACGCTGACGCTCCAGCAACCTTTTGTGCATCCACGCCGAATTTTCCAGTCCCTCCCCCACTCGCAAGGCGGAACCTACCAAGGACCGCACCATGTTGTGGCAGAACGCATCAGCCTGCACGGTGGCAACAATGACATCGTCGTTTCCACGAGCAAAAGAGAACTGCTGCAGCTCGCGGATGGTTGTGGCTCCCTCGCGGGGTTTGCAGTAAGAACGGAAATCCTGGAGACCCAACAACGAACGAGCCCCCTCGTTCATCAGCGAAACGTCCAAAGGCGCCTTGTGCCACAAGGTAATGCCCCGCAGCACCGGATCCCAGCGTTCAGGACCGTCGGCAATACGGTAACTGTACCTTCGCCACAACGCTGAAAAGCGGGCGTCGAACCCTTCCGGCGCCAGACCGGCGTCGTGTACCTCCACTGCACCGGTGAGGTCACCGAGAATCCGGCTCAGTGCGCCACGGAGGCGACGCAAGAGCGCGACGCCGGGATCAAGTTCGTGCCCACGCGGCAGTGACAGCCACTCGGCTTCGCTCAGGTCCAGGTGAACCACCTGGCCCCGGGCGTGGACCCCGGCGTCGGTCCTGCCGGCAACCGTCACGCGGATTGGGCGCTGCAGCAAGAGCGCAAGAGCCTCCTCAAGGGAGCCTTGCACAGTCCGGAGACCAGGCTGCAGGGCCCACCCATTGAAAGGGCCGCCGTCGTACGAAAGATCAAGCCGGACACGCAAAAACCCGCCGCCCCCCAAAACGGGGGCAGCGGGTTTTCGTTCGTTCATAGACTTAAGTCTACTGTGAAGAATTCAGTGAATTACTTCTTGTCCTCAGCGGCCGGAGCCTCTTCGGTCTCAGCAGCTTCAGCTTCAGCAGCTTCTGCCTCAGCGGCCGGAGCCTCTTCGGTCTCAGCAGCTTCGGTCTCAACGGCTTCGGTCTCAACGACCTCTTCCTCGGCAGCCGGAGCAGCCTTGGCAGCGGCTGCGGTTGCTTCAGCAACAACGGCCTGCTTCGGGGAGACCGGCTCGAGAACGAGCTCGATGACAGCCATGGGAGCGTTGTCGCCCTTGCGGTTGCCGATCTTGGTGATGCGGGTGTAGCCACCATCGCGGTTAGCAACGGCGCCGGCGATGTCGGTGAACAGCTCGTGGACAACGCCCTTGTCGCTGATCAGGCCGAGAACGCGGCGGCGGGAAGCGAGGTCGCCACGCTTGGCGAAGGTGACCAGACGCTCTGCGTACGGCTTAAGGCGCTTGGCCTTGGTGACCGTGGTGGTGATGCGCTTGTGCTCAAAAAGAGCAGCTGCCAGGTTCGCGAGCATCAGGCGCTCGTGAGCCGGGCCGCCTCCGAGGCGCGGACCCTTAGTGGGGGTAGGCATAGTTATTTCTCCTGTTATGTAAGCCGGTCAGGTCCATCGCTGGACCCGGCGGCCAAGATCTGCTGTTTAGAGCTCGTCGTCGCTGAACGCGGCGTCGTCCTCTTCGATGGCTGCGGCGCGGGCTGCGAGATCGAAACCGGGAGGGGAGTCCTTGAGGGACAGACCCAGTTCGACGAGCTTTGCCTTGACCTCGTCAATGGACTTCGCACCGAAGTTACGAATGTCCATCAGGTCAGCC
Source organism: Paenarthrobacter sp. (assembly GCA_031179305.1). GTDB lineage: Bacteria > Actinomycetota > Actinomycetes > Actinomycetales > Micrococcaceae > Arthrobacter. The sequence goes on from JAPSHX010000002.1 coordinate 445,279, forward strand.
TCGGAGCGGGCAACGAGTTCACCCACGGTGTGGATGCCCTCACGCTTGAGGCAGTTGTAGGAACGGACGGTGAGGTCCAGATCCTCGATCGGCAGAGCCATGTCCGCTGCCATGGCAGCGTCCGTCGGCGACGGGCCAATCTCGATACCTTCAGCTGCGGTGTTCAGCTCACGAGCCAGACCGAACAGTTCCACCAAGGTGGTGCCTGCGGAAGCAACAGCATCGCGCGGGGCGATGGCCTGCTTGGTCTCGACGTCGACAATGAGCTTGTCGAAGTCGGTGCGCTGCTCAACACGGGTAGCTTCCACGCGGAAAGTTACCTTCATGACCGGCGAGTAGATCGAGTCAACCGGAATACGGCCGATCTCGGAGTCGCCGGACTTGTTCTGAGCTGCCGAAACGTAGCCACGGCCGCGCTCGATGGTCAGTTCGAGTTCGAACTTGCCCTTCGAGTTCAGAGTGGCAATGTGCAGATCCGGGTTGTGGAATTCGACGCCGGCCGGCGGAGCGATGTCCGCGGCGGTGACGACTCCGGGGCCCTGCTTGCGCAGGTAAGCAACAACCGGCTCATCGTGCTCGGAGGAAACCGAAAGGTTCTTGATGTTCAGGATGATCTCGGTGACATCTTCCTTGACACCCGGAACCGTGGTGAACTCGTGCAGCACGCCATCGATCCGGATGCTGGTTACAGCAGCACCGGGGATGGAGGAGAGCAGGGTACGGCGGAGGGAGTTTCCGAGGGTGTAGCCGAAGCCCGGCTCCAGCGGTTCAATGATGAAACGGGAGCGGTTCTCGGATACAACTTCTTCAGACAGGGTGGGGCGCTGTGCAATGAGCACTTAGGTTTCCTTTCGGCGAGCATCCGCTATATGACGCAACACAGGTGGTGGAAATCGGCTTCGGTTTCCAGCCTGACCAGCCGGGCCATGCTGATGGATGAGAAATCATCCATAGCAGGCCCGGCCAGTCAGGCGGGGAAGACCTAATTAGACGCGGCGGCGCTTCGGCGGGCGGCAACCGTTGTGGGCGCTGGGGGTGACGTCCTGGATGGAGCCAACCTCGAGGCCAGCGGCCTGAAGCGAACGGATTGCGGTTTCGCGTCCGGATCCCGGGCCCTTGACGAATACGTCAACCTTGCGCAGACCGTGCTCCTGAGCGCGCTTTGCAGCAGCTTCGGCAGCCATCTGGGCAGCGAACGGGGTGGACTTACGGGAGCCCTTGAAGCCAACCTCACCGGCGGAAGCCCATGAGATTACAGCACCGTTCGGGTCCGTGATGGACACGATGGTGTTGTTAAAGGTGCTCTTGATGTGCGCCTGGCCAAGCGCGATATTCTTCTTATCCTTGCGACGCGGCTTACGAACCGCTCCACGAGTCTTCGGGGGCATTGTTTCTCCTACAGAAAGTTATCGGGGGAAAACCGGATCAATCCCGAGGGATTAACGTCCGGCCTTCTTCTTGCCGGCGACGGTGCGCTTCGGGCCCTTGCGGGTACGAGCGTTGGTCTTCGTACGCTGTCCGCGTACGGGCAGGCCCTTGCGGTGGCGCAGGCCTTCGTAGCTGCCGATCTCTACCTTGCGGCGGATGTCAGCGGCTACCTCGCGGCGAAGGTCACCCTCAACCTTGTAGTTGCCTTCAATGTAGTCACGCAGCTGGACCAGCTCGGCGTCAGTCAGGTCCTTGACGCGAACGTCAGCGCTGATGCCGGTGGCAGCCAGGGTTTCGTGTGCACGGGTCTTGCCCACGCCGTAGATGTAAGTAAGCGCAATTTCCAACCGCTTTTCGCGGGGAATGTCTACGCCAGCGAGACGAGCCATAGTGGCAGTACTCCTTGAATAAACCGGAGGTCGTAGGCAGTACACCCACACGTTCAGTGCGGCCCCAGCCTCCGACCGGGGGTTCGCTGACCAGGCTCTGTATTGCAGTCCTGGCACAGCTTGTGCTGCCTTTATTTACTTGCGTGGGCTAGCAGCCCAGGTTTGTCCTTGCGGACGCTGATTCCCGAAGGGGGAATTAGCCCTGGCGCTGCTTGTGGCGCGGGTTCTCGCAGATCACCATGACCCGGCCGTTACGGCGGATCACTTTGCACTTGTCGCAGATCTGCTTGACGCTCGGCTTGACCTTCATGGCGTTCCTTTGCGTGTTTTGCAGTTGATCTGCTGGAGCGGCTCAGGCACTATTGCCTTGCCGCCCAGCAATTTACTTGTAGCGGTAGACGATACGACCACGTGTGAGGTCGTATGGGCTCAGCTCCACCACTACCCGGTCCTCGGGGAGGATTCGAATGTAGTGCTGTCGCATCTTCCCAGAGATGTGTGCGAGAACGACGTGCTTATTGGTGAGCTCAACACGAAACATCGCATTGGGCAGCGCCTCAGTCACAACGCCCTCGATCTCAATGACCCCGTCCTTCTTGGCCATATCCTCCGCTAACTGTTGTTTGCCGCCGTCCTCCAGTTAGGCACCGAAGATCCAGCGGACGTTTTTTGTTTGCTTGGCCCTCTTGGAACCACGACACTAAAAAGGGCGTGGCTGCACAGACAACCAACAAATAACTCTACGCCAATGAGGCCGGAAAGTTAAATCCGTCTATGGTAGCGCACCTACCTCCAGCCGTCACTCCCCCACTGGCTGATAGGCGGGGAAGTCACCCGCCGCCGTCGAGACGCTTTCGGCGGCCAGGACGCCGTCGAGTATCGCCAGCCGAACAGCTTCCGCCGCGGCGCTTTGGAGCGTTATCAGCGACACTTGCCGCGCCTGTTCGGTGCTGCGGTCAAGCCCGACGCCGCCAGTCGCCAAGGCGAACACGGTGTCACCGTCCGCCAAAGTATGGGACGGGTCCAAAGCCCTGGCCAGCCCGGCATGCCCGGCGGAAGCAGTCCGCTTACATTCCGCCGGGTCCAGAACAGCATTCGTCGCGATCACCACCAACGTTGTGTTGAGCCCCTGCGGCGGGGCCGGAACCCGGCCGCGCGCGTCTAAGGGAGGAACGACCGAGCGCGCAGAGGGTTGCGGCCCCGCCGCCCGGAAGACAGGCGCCCCCATCGCGTTCACCACCGCAATGGCTCCAACGATCACCCCGCCATCGAGAGTGATGGACGACGTGCCAATGCCGCCCTTGTATTGCCCGCGCGCCACCACGGCCCCGGTCCCGGCACCCACGTTTCCACGCACGACGGCGGCGTGGTCGCCTGAGGCGAAAGCTGCGGCAGCTGCCTGGTAGCCCATGTTGGCGTCGGGTCGCGCTTTGACGTCGCCACCGCGCCCGAGGTCGAAGATGGCGGCCGCCGGCACGATCGGCACCACAGTCCCGGGAACAGCAAACCCTCGTCCCTGCTCCTCACACCACAGCTGGGCCCCGATAGCCGAAGCCAACCCAAAGGCACTTCCCCCGGTCAGCACCACGGCGTCCACAGTGGAAACCAACGTGGTCGGATCCAGGGCATCGGTCTCATGAGTGCCCGGACCGCCGCCGCGCACATCCACAGACCCCACAGTCCCCGCAGGAGGAAGCACCACAGTAACCCCGGTCAACCACCTCTCCCCTACCCTCTGCACATGCCCAACCCGTATGCCGGCAACATCGGTGATCGAATTCATGGCTCCATTCTCCACCTGGACCGGCGCCCAACGCTGCGGGCGGGCTGGGCCCCGGCAGCGCGCGTCTAAGGGAGGCACGACCGAGCGCGCAGAGGGGCTCAGTCCGCCCGCAGGGCAAGGACCAATGGAAAGTGGGAGCCGAGCCCCGAATTCGAACACCGGAGCAACGCCGCGTAAACGGTTCTGGAAGTGTTAGACAACTATCGCTACGGGGCACCCTTTTCGACGTGCCCAGGTCCTCCGGTGTGGTGAGCTAGGCCTGTCTTCGCCGCCCCGGGTTCGGGAGCTGGCGCCCCACATTGGCCCGAAACCGTTAGTGACCCATGACTGCCCCATTGATTCACAACAGCAGCGCGCCTGCAGACAGGCCGGCCACCAAGCCGCCTGTTGTTCCCGCAATTGCAACCAAGGCCACCCCCGAACGGCGGCGCTGGTCCGGCCGGGGCCGCAAGGACTTTCTGGTGTTCCTTGCCATGGCCCTGCCGAATCTCGTGCTGATCGGCACGTTTACGTACTGGCCGCTGATCAACAACATCTACTACTCCACGTTGGATTGGACGCTCGGTTCGGCTTCGGCAACGGTGGTTGGACTGCAGAACTACATCACGTTCTTCACCAGTGAGGACGCGTCCAAGGTCCTTGGGACCACGGCCATCTTCACGCTGGTAACGGTGGGCGGTTCGATGGTCCTCGGCCTGTTGGTTGCCCTTGCTTTGAACTCCAAGGTCCGCGGCACCACGTTCGCCCGTTCCGCCGTGTTCGCGCCCTATGTGCTGTCAGGGGTGGGTGTTGGCTTGGTGTGGCTGTTTATTTTTGATCCCGGCTACGGAGTACTCTCCTGGGTCCTGCGTGGCCTTGGACAACAGAGCCCGCAGTGGATCAACGATCCCCAGCTCTCGTTGGTGATGGTCATGATTGTGTACGTCTGGAAGAACCTGGGCTACTGCGCCGTGGTTTATCTGGCTGGCCTGCAGTCTTTGCCCCGGGACGTGATGGAAGCTGCGGCGTTGGACGGCGCCAACAGCGTGCGGAGGTTCTTCAACATCTCAATGCCGCTGCTCTCCCCCACCACCTTCTTCCTGTTGATCACCACCATGCTCAGCTCGCTGCAGGCTTTCGACCTTATCCGCATCATGACGCCACTTGGCAACGGCACCAGCACGCTCATCTACGAGGCGTACTTGCAGGCGTTCGGCGCCTACAACAGGGCCGGCTATTCTGCCGCGATCTCGGTAATCCTTTTCGCGATCCTGCTGATCATTACGGTTCTTCAACTTCGGTTCGTTGAGCGAAAGGTCCACTATTCATGAGCGCGCCCGCACCCGCCGTCGTCGTTGATTCCCCACAAGAGTTCCCCCGAAAGCCCAGCCCGAACGAGACACTCCTCCCCTTCTCCAGGGCCAATCTCCTCCGGACCGTCGCAACCGGGTATGTGCCACTGATCACCGCAACGCTTGTGGTGTTCCTGCCGTTGCTCTGGATGTTGTTAAGTTCCTTCAAGCAACCGGGTGAGATCGTCACCATGGATCTAAAGATCCTGCCGGAGTCCTTGAACCTGGAGAACTACGCCACGGCCATGACTACGGTTCCGTTCGCGCAGTTCTTCGCCAACAGCTTGATGGTTACGGTGGTGGGTTCCTCCATCAAGGTCATCCTGGCGATCCTCACCGGTTACGCGCTGGTTTTTGTGCGCTTCCCGTTCAAGAACGTGATCTTCGTGCTGATCCTGGTGGCACTCATGGTTCCGGCGCAGGTATCCATCCTGCCCAACTACATCCTGATCGCCGGCATGGGCGGGAAGAACACTTTGTGGGGCATCATCCTTCCAGGATTGGGGACGGCATTCGGTACCTTCCTGCTGCGACAACACTTCCTGACCCTGCCGCCGTCGATCCTTGAAGCTGCTGAAATTGACGGTGCGGGCCACTGGCGCCGGCTGTGGCAGATCATCGTGCCTGTCTCGGTGCCATCGATCGCGACTGTGGCGCTGGTGACCGTGGTCAGCGAGTGGAACGACTACATCTGGCCCCTTATCATCACCGACCGCCCTGAAACCATGACGCTCCCCGTGGGCCTGACCCTGCTGCAGAACTCTGAGGGCAACGGTGCCGGATGGGGAATTCTCATGGCCGGAGCGGTACTGGTGATAGTCCCCATCTTGCTGGTGTTCGCAGCACTCCAGCGCTACATCGTTGCCGGCCTGACCCAAGGCAGTGTCACCGGCTGAGTTTCTCCAACCGCACCATTCGCATCGAAGTAAGCTATTGAGAGGAAGCACCATGCGCACCAACCTTGACCGCCGACATTTCCTGGGACTGGCAGGCCTCGGCGCCGGAGCTGCGGCCCTCGCCGCATGCGGCGGACCGTCGACGGCGGGTACGGCAGACGCCGTCGACACCGCATCGATCGACTTCAGCGGTGTAAAGCCCGCAGCCTCCATCGACTTCTGGACCAACCACCCGGGCAAGTCACAGGACGTGGAGAAGGCGATTATCGAAAAGTTCCACGCCAAGTTCCCTGACATCAAGGTCAACTTGGTGACGGCGGGCGCCAACTACGAAGAGATCGCCCAGAAGTTCCAGACGTCCCAGGCGGCCAAGACGGGCTTGCCGGGTTTGGTAGTACTTTCGGACGTCTGGTGGTTCCGCTACTACTCAAACGGCAGCATCATTCCAATCGACGGATTGGTGAAGCAACTGGACATCAAAATCGAGGACTTCCAGAAGTCGCTGGTGGACGACTACAAATACGAGGACAAGCAGTGGGCGCTCCCCTACGGCCGATCCACACCGCTGTTCTACTACAACAAGGACCACTTCAAGGCCGCAGGACTTCCGGACCGGGCGCCTGCCACATGGCAAGAGTTCGCAGAGTGGGCGCCGAAACTCAAGGCCGCCTCAGGTGCCCAGTATGCCTACATCTACCCCGCCCTGGCCGGGTACGCAGGCTGGACCCTTCAGAACAACCTCTGGGGCTGGGGCGGAAGCTGGTCAAAGGACTGGGACATCACTTGCGATTCCCCTCAATCCGTGGCCGCACTGCAGTGGGCGCAGGACTCCATCTACAAAGACGGCTGGGCAGGCGTCTCGTCCAAGGAAGCTGCTGATGACTTCGCCGCCGGGATCACCTCGTCCACTATTTCTTCAACAGGGTCATTGCTTGGCGTCCTGAAGGCGGCAAAGTTCAACGTGGGTGTCGGTTTCCTGCCCGGTGGCCCGGAGGCCCCAAGCGGCGTCTGCCCCACGGGCGGCGCGGGCCTGGGCATCCCCAGCGGCATCAGCAAGGAAGCGCAGTTGGCAGCGGCGACGTTCCTCAAGTTCATGACTGAACCTGAGAACACTGCCGCCTTCTCGGCCGCCACCGGCTACATGCCCACCAGGCTCTCAGCTGACATGACAGCGGTTCTTGCGGCAACGCCACAGATCAAGACCGCCATGGATCAACTCACCGCCACCAGGGTTCAGGACAACGCCCGCGTGTTCTTGCCGGGCGCTGACCAGGAGATGGCGAAATCGGCGGCCAAGATCCTGACGCAACAAGGTGACGTCCAAACAACGATGACCGAGCTCAAGAAGACCCTCGAGGGCATCTACACCAAGGATGTAAAGCCCAAACTGAAGGCATAACTGCTTTCCTGGATATGCGAAGAGCTGGGCTACTTGAGTAGCCCAGCTCTTCCTTTGCACGTGTTACGGGATGGGAACAGGCACGACGCCGAGCGGTGCCAACTGCTCGGCGCCCCCATCCGGGGCGGACAGGACCCAGATGCCCTTTTCGTGGACAGCGACCGAATGCTCCCACTGGCAGGAACGCTTACCGTCCGTGGTGACGACGGTCCAGTCGTCGTCGAGGGTGGCAGTCTCGATGCCGCCGCGAACCAGCATGGGTTCAATGGCCAAGCACAGGCCGGGCCGGATTTTGGGGCCGCGGTGGCTGGTCCGGTAGTTCAGAACGTCCGGGGCCATGTGCATCTCCGAGCCAATGCCGTGGCCCACGTAATCCTCCAGGATGCCCAACGGCTTCCCGGGGACGGATGACACGTAATCGTCGATCGCGTTTCCTATGTCTCCTACAAACTTGCCTTGGGCGAGGGCTGCGATGCCCCGCCACATGGCTGCTTCGGTTACATCGGAAAGACGCTGGTCTTCCGGATCACCGTTGCCAACAATGACGGTCCTGGCAGAGTCGGAGTGCCAGCCGTCAACGATGCAGCCGCCGTCGATGGAAATGATGTCGCCGTCGTTGAGAATCCTGCCGCCCGGGATGCCATGGACCACTTCCTCATTGACCGAGGTGCAGATAGTGGCCGGGAAGCCGTGATAACCAAGAAAGTTCGACTTTGCTCCGGCATCGTTGAGGACTGCGGCGAAGACGTCGTCCAGGTCCTTGGTGGTGACGCCCGGCTTGGCCGCCGCAACGGCAGCGTCGAGTGCACGGCTCAGGACAAGGCCTGCCTGGTGCATGGTGCGCATTTGGTCGTTGGTTTTGTATTCAATGCGGGGCTGACCGAACGCCATGATCTCCTCTGGAAGGTTTGCTGTAGAGGCCGATCAGGCCTCATGCTGCAACCATTTTCCCGTACCCGGGAGCGTGGCTGAAATTGAAAAGCAGTGTGGAAAAGAAAAAGAGTGCGTCCCGCACTCACGGTACGGGACACACCCTTCGCTCCAGCGCCGTTTTACCGGCTATGTGGAGAACCAGCTAAACGGCCTTGGCCGACTCGATGGCCGTCAGCACACGGTCGGTAACTTCGTCGATACCGCCGATGCCATCAACCTGCGTGAGGATGCCACGCTCGGCGTATTTGGCCACAACTGCCTCGGTCTGCTCGTGGTAGAGATCCAGGCGGTGCCGGATGACGGTCTCATTGTCATCCGAACGGCCCGTTTCCTTGGCGCGGCCAAGAAGACGGCTTACCAGTTCTTCGTCATCGGCCGTCAGCTGGAGCACGACGTCGAGCTCCTGCTCACCTTCAGCGAGGATCTGGTCCAGGTAGTCCACCTGCGCGGTGGTGCGCGGGTAGCCATCCAGGAGGAAGCCGTTTTCGACATCGCTCTGGCTCAGGCGGTCGCGAACCATGTTGTTCGTGACGCTGTCCGGAACAAAGTCGCCGGCGTCCATGTACTTCTTGGCTTCGATACCCAAAGGGGTTTCGCCCTTTACATTGGCACGGAAGATGTCGCCGGTGGAGATGGCGACTACGCCGAGGCGCTCGGAAATCCGCTCAGCCTGCGTACCCTTACCCGAACCGGGAGGTCCAATGATCAGCATTCTCGTCATCGCAAAAGCCCTTCGTAGTGACGTTGTTGTAGCTGCGCATCAATCTGCTTGACGGTCTCCAGGCCAACACCCACCATGATCAGGATTGACGTGCCACCGAACGGGAAGTTCTGGTTGGCGTTGATCAGGACGAGTGCAACCAAAGGAATCAACGCCACGAAGCCCAGGTAAAGGGCTCCAGGCAAAGTGATCCTGGAAAGCACGTACTGCAGGTAGTCCGCGGTCGGTTTACCCGCCCGGATGCCCGGAATAAACCCGCCGTACTTCTTCATGTTGTCCGACACTTCTTCAGGGTTGAAGGTGATGGCCACGTAGAAGTAGGTGAAGAACACAATCATGGCGAAATACAGCGCCATGTAGATGGGGTGGTCGCCACGGGTGAGGTTGTTGTTGATCCACTCAACCCACGGGGCCATCTGCTCCCCTGGAGCCGGCTGGTTGAACTGTGAAATCAGCCCGGGCAGGTAGAGCATGGAGGACGCGAAGATGACAGGCACGACGCCGGCCATGTTCACCTTGATGGGGATGTAGGTGCTGGTGCCACCCACAGTGCGGCGTCCGATCATACGCTTGGCGTACTGAACGGGAACGCGACGCTGGGATTGCTCCACGAAGACCACGAGGGCCACCGTCAGCAAGCCGACGGCCAAGACCATGAAGAAGGTGCCCGGGCCCTTCGACTCCCAGATGGAGCCCAGCGAACCGGGGAAGCTTGCAGCGATGGACGTGAAGATCAGCAGCGACATGCCATTGCCCACACCCTTTTCCGTGACCAGCTCGCCCATCCACATGATGAGGCCGGTGCCGGCCGTCAACGTGATGATGATGAGGATGGTGGTCATGATGCTCTCATCAGGAATGATGGGCAGGTTGCAGCCGGGCAGCAACTGGCCGGACCGGGCGAGCGACACCAACGTGGTGGCGTTCAGCAGTCCGAGAGCGATGGTGAGGTACCGGGTGTACTGCGTCAACTTTGACTGACCGGAGGAGCCCTCTTCGTAGAGCTGCTGGAACCGGGGAATGACCACCCTTAGCAGCTGCACGATGATGCTCGCCGTGATGTAGGGCATGATGCCCAAGGCAAACACTGAAACCTGCAGCAACGCGCCGCCGCTGAACAAGTTCACCAGCTGGTAGATGCCCTGCGAGGTGTCACCGGTGTTCAAGCATTGCTGGACATTCTGGTAGTTCACACCAGGCGAGGGGATAAAAGCTCCCAAGCGGAAGATTGTGATGATTCCCAGCGTGAACAACAACTTGCGTCGCAAATCAGGCGTCCGAAACGCCCGGCCGAATGCGCTTAGCAAGCGTCCTCCTGAGTAGAAAGTACAAGGATGTGGATGGGATCAATGAAACCCAACAACCGAGTCTAACCGCTTGTGACGCCGTCGGAATAATCGAGAGTCCACAATCACGCAAAAAATCCCGGTATACAGGGCCGAAGCCCCGCATACCGGGATCCTTTTACAACGGGCATTTGCCCCACTGGCTCTTAGAGGGCAGTGGTGCTTCCGCCTGCTGCAGCAATCTTTTCCGCAGCGCTGGAAGAGAATGCGTGGGCGGTGACGTCAACCTTTACGGTGATGTCGCCGGTGCCCAGCACCTTGACGGGCTGGTTCTTGCGAACGGCACCCTTCTCAACCAGGGACTCGACGGTGACAGCGCCACCTTCCGGGAACAGCTCGTTGAGCTTCTCCAGGTTAACAACCTGGAACTCAACCCGGAACGGGTTCTTGAAGCCGCGCAGCTTCGGCAGGCGCATGTGCAGCGGCAGCTGGCCGCCGGCAAAGCCAGCCTTTACCTGGTAGCGGGCCTTCGTACCCTTGGTACCGCGACCAGCGGTCTTACCCTTGGAGCCTTCACCACGACCAACACGGGTCTTGGCGGTCTTGGCACCCGGGGCGGGGCGCAGGTGGTGGACCTTCAGAGCGTGCTGCTTCTCAGCAGTCTCTTCGGCGGTCTTGTTCTCTGCCATTACTTCGCCTCCTCTACATTCACGAGGTGCGGAACCGTGTTCAGCATTCCAACGGTCACAGCGTCAGCGTTACGGACAACGGTGTGTCCGATGCGCTTCAGGCCGAGGGACCGAAGGGTGGCCTTCTGGTTCTGCTTGGCGCCAATGACGCCCTTGATCTGGGTGATCTCCAACTTGGCGTCGGAGGGAGTCAGGTTCTTAGCCATGACTAAACACCTGCCTTCTGGTTCTGGAGCGCGCGCACCAGAGCAGCAGGAGCAACCTCGTCCAGCGGCAGGCCACGGCGGGCAGCCACGGAAGCGGGCTCTTCGAGCTGCTTCAGAGCGGCAACAGTCGCGTGAACGATGTTGATCGCGTTTGAGGAACCGAGCGACTTGGAGAGGATGTCGTGGATACCCACGCACTCCAATACCGCGCGGACCGGACCACCGGCGATAACACCGGTACCGGCGGAAGCCGGACGCAGCAGGACTACACCTGCAGCGGCCTCACCCTGCACACGGTGCGGGATGGTGCTGCCAACGCGGGGAACGCGGAAGAAGGACTTCTTGGCCTCTTCAACGCCCTTTGCGATAGCCGCGGGAACTTCCTTGGCCTTGCCGTAGCCGACGCCGACCATACCGTTGCCGTCACCGACGACGACGAGAGCGGTGAAGCTGAAGCGACGACCACCCTTGACGACCTTGGCAACGCGGTTGATGGTGACAACGCGCTCTACGAACTGGCTCTTCTCAGCCTCACGACCGCCGTCGCGGCCACCACGGCCACCACGGTCGCCGCGGCCCTGGCCACGGTCGCCGCGCTCGCCACGACGTCCGCCGCGGCGGTCATCGGTAGCGGGTGCGGTCTCAGTTGCTTCAGCAGCTACAGCTTCAGTCACCTGGGTGTCCTTTTCGTTATTTTCAACGGTCACAGTGCCAGCCCACCTTCGCGAGCACCGTCAGCGACGGCGGCGATGCGGCCGTGGTACTTGTTACCGCCACGGTCGAAGACAACAGCTTCGACGCCTGCAGCCTTGGCACGCTCGGCAACGAGCTCACCGACGCGCTTGGCCTTGGCAGTCTTGTCTCCGTCAAATGCGCGGAGGTCAGCTTCCAGAGTGGAAGCGTAAGCCACGGTTACACCCTTGCTGTCATCGACAACCTGGACGAATACGTGACGTGCCGAACGGTTGACGACCAGACGAGGACGTACAGCCGTACCGGTGATGCGCTTGCGGATACGAAGCTGGCGACGGCTGCGTGCAGCAGACTTGCTCTTGTTCGAACGCTTCTTGTTAATTGCGATGGCCATGGTTTACTTACCAGCCTTTCCGACCTTGCGGCGGATGACTTCGCCGGCGTAACGGACACCCTTGCCCTTGTAGGGGTCGGGCTTGCGCAGCTTGCGAATGTTGGCAGCAACCTCGCCGACCTGCTGCTTGTTAATACCCGCAACAGAGAGCTTGGTCGGACCCTCTACTACGAAGGTGATGCCTTCGGGTGCAGAGACGCTGACCGGGTGGCTGTAGCCCAGAGCGAACTCCAGGTCAGAACCCTTGGCCTGAACGCGGTAACCAGTACCAACGATTTCAAGCTTCTTCTCGTAGCCCTCGGTAACTCCCTGGATCATGTTGGCGATCAGGGTGCGGGTCAGGCCGTGCAGCGAACGCGAGTTGCGCTCGTCGTTCGGGCGGGTGACCGTGAGAGTGTTCTCTTCCTGGGTAACCTCGATCGGGCTGGCCACAGTGTGGCTCAGCTCGCCTTTGGCACCTTTGACGCTGATGACGGAGCCATCGAGCTTGACCTCAACTCCGGCAGGAACGGTGATGGGGAGACGTCCAATACGTGACATTATTCTCTTCCTTTCCCGTTACCAGACGTACGCGAGGACTTCGCCGCCCACGCCCTTCTTGCCGGCCTGCTTGTCAGTCAGGAGGCCGGAAGAGGTGGACAGGATTGCGATACCCAGGCCACCCAGCACGTGCGGCAGGTTGGTGGACTTCGCGTAAACGCGGAGGCCCGGCTTGGAGATGCGGCGGACGCCAGCGATGGAACGCTCGCGGTTCGGACCGAACTTCAGGTCGATGGTCAGCTTCTTGCCAACTTCGGCGTCTTCTTCCTTCCAGCCGGCAATGTAGCCTTCTGCCTTCAGGATGTCAGCAACGCGTGCCTTCAGTTTGCTGTACGGCATGGACACGGTGTCGTGGTATGCCGAGTTTGCATTGCGCAGACGCGTGAGCATGTCTGCGACAGGATCTGTCATAGTCATTTGGGCTATAGCCCTTCCTCGTACCGGTTTCCGCTGCGCTTGCTCCTAAGAGCCTGCGCGGACGGACCTGTCACGTAGTTAGTTTTCGGTCTTGAACGGGAAACCAAGCGCCTTGAGCAGCGCGCGGCCTTCGTCATCGGTCTTGGCGGTGGTGACGACCGTGATGTCCATACCGCGAACGCGGTCGATGGAGTCCTGGTCGATTTCGTGGAACATAACCTGCTCGGTCAGACCGAAGGTGTAGTTGCCGTTGCCATCGAACTGCTTGCCGTTGAGGCCGCGGAAGTCGCGGATACGCGGCAGTGCCAGCGAAACCAGACGGTCCACGAATTCCCACATGCGGTCTCCACGCAGAGTTGCGTGTGCACCGATGGGCATGCCTTCGCGCAGCTTGAACTGTGCGATCGACTTGCGGGCCTTGGTTACCTGCGGCTTCTGGCCGGTGATCAGGGTGAGGTCGCGGACAGCGCCGTCGATCAGCTTGGAGTCCTTAGCGGCATCTCCAACACCCATGTTCACTACAACCTTCACCAGGCGGGGAACCTGGTTGACGTTCGCGTAGCTGAATTCGTCCTGCAGTGACTTCTTGATGGTCTCTGCGTACTTCGTCTTCAGACGCGGAACGATCTTTACTGGAGTCTCGAGAGTCTCAGTCATTAGATGTCCTTCCCGGTGGCCTTGGACACGCGGATACGGACGGTCTTGGTAGCGCCATCCTTCTCAACGGTGTCGAGACGGAAACCAACACGGGTCGGCTTCTTGGTGGACGGGTCAACCAAAGCAACGTTGGAAACGTGGATCGGGGCTTCAACAACCTCGATGCCACCGGTCTTGGTGCCGCGCTGCGACTGACCGACCTTGGAGTGCTTGGTGACGCGGTTGATTCCCTCTACCAGCACGCGGTTGGTGTCCGGGAATACGCGCAGGACCTTGCCCTGCTTGCCGCGGTCGCCGCCACGTTCCTGCTTGGCGCCAGTGATGACCTGAACGAGGTCACCCTTCTTGATCTTAGCCATGGACTAAAGCACCTCCGGGGCCAGCGAAACGATCTTCATGAACTTCTTGTCGCGAAGCTCACGACCAACCGGGCCGAAGATGCGGGTACCGCGGGGGTCACCGTCGTTCTTCAGGATCACAGCTGCGTTTTCGTCAAACTTGATGTAGGAACCATCCGCACGGCGGCGTTCCTTCTTGGTACGAACGATGACAGCCTTGACGACGTCACCCTTCTTTACGTTGCCGCCAGGGATAGCGTCCTTGACGGTGGCGACGATGACGTCGCCGATGCCTGCGTAGCGACGACCGGATCCACCGAGAACGCGAATGGTAAGGATTTCCTTAGCACCCGTGTTGTCGGCGACCTTGAGTCGCGACTCCTGCTGAATCAATTTTTACTCCTTGCGTCGCGCCGGTTCTCAGACCGAAATCATGCATACGGAATGAGCCTTGCGGAACGGTTGATCGGGGTGTCTCTTGACCTGCCTGGATTTTGCCAGTACAGGCCTAAACGCCCGTGCCACAAGCATCAGCTTCCCTTGCAGAAAACTCTGCGCGGGGCAGTATGCAGCGGCACGATTGTTTACGAGGTAGTGGACGACGCACAAGTGGCGCCATACAAACTCAATATCCTAGCACGTTTACGGCCTGAAACCGAAACGGCTGGAGCAGCGGAAAGGCCCGCATTCCCAAAGGAATGCGGGCCTTTCCAGTGAATCACTGCCAGGCGTGCCCGGCGTCGGATTTACTTGGCCTTTTCGAGGATCTCCACCAGACGCCACCGCTTGGTAGCGGACAGCGGGCGGGTCTCAGAGATGAGAACGAGGTCGCCGATGCCGGCGGTGTTCTCTTCGTCGTGAGCCTTGATCTTCGAGGTGCGGCGAATAACTTTGCCGTACAGAGCGTGCTTCACGCGGTCTTCAACCTGAACAACGATGGTCTTTTCCATCTTGTCAGAGACAACGTAGCCGCGACGCGTCTTACGGTAACCGCGCTGTTCAGCGCTGGCTGCTGCTTCCGTCACAGTTTCCTTCTCGCTCACTTGGCGTCCTCTCCAGCTTCAACCTCGGCCTTTTCAGCCTTGGCAGCCTTCTTGGACTTCTTTTCTTCCTTGGCTTCCACAACCGGTGCGGCAACCTCGGCACGAATGCCCAGCTCGCGCTCACGGAGAACGGTGTAGATGCGTGCGATGTCCTTCTTTACCGCGCGCAGGCGACCGTGGTTCTCCAGCTGTCCGGTGGCGGACTGGAAACGCAGGTTGAACAGCTCTTCCTTGGACTTGCGGAGTTCTTCAACGAGACGCTCGTTGTCGAAACCGTCCAGCTGTGCGGGTGCGAGATCCTTCGACCCTACTGCCATTTCTATTCACCACCTTCGCGACGCACAATGCGTGCCTTCAACGGGAGCTTGTGGATTGCCAGGCGCAGGGCCTCGCGAGCTACCTCTTCATTGACACCGGAGAGTTCGAAGAGAACCCGGCCCGGCTTGACGTTTGCGACCCACCATTCCGGAGAACCCTTACCGGAACCCATGCGGGTTTCAGCAGGCTTCTTCGTCAGCGGACGGTCCGGGTAGATGTTGATCCAGACCTTACCGCCACGCTTGATGTGGCGGGTCATCGCGATACGAGCGGACTCGATCTGACGGTTGGTTACGTATGCCGGGCTAAGTGCCTGGATACCGTACTCACCGAAGCTGACCTTGGTGCCGCCCGTGGCAGCGCCGGAACGACCCGGGTGGTGCTGCTTACGGTGCTTGACTCGACGTGGGATAAGCATTTAAGCCTGTCCTCCTTCTGCTGCCGGAGCAGCAGCTTCAGCGGCCGGTGCTTCAACGGCAGCGGGTGCTGCCTCAGCTGCCGGACGGTCGTTACGACGACGGCGGTCGCCACCCGGGCGGCCCGGACGGTCTCCTGCACGGCCACGGGACGGAGCAGCAGCTGCCTGCTGAGCCAGTTCCTTGGCAGTTACGTCACCCTTGTAGATCCAAACCTTCACACCGATACGGCCGAAGGTGGTCTTGGCTTCGTAGAAGCCGTAGTCGATGTTCGCGCGGAGGGTGTGCAGGGGCACACGGCCTTCGCGGTAGAACTCCGAGCGGGACATTTCTGCGCCACCCAGACGACCCGAGCAAGCAACACGGATACCCTTGGCACCCGCACGCTGTGCGGACTGCATGGCCTTCTTCATCGCACGGCGGAAAGCCACGCGGGAAGTCAGCTGCTCAGCGATGCCCTGGGCAACAAGCTGTGCTTCCATCTCGGGGTTCTTGACCTCGAGGATGTTCAGCTGGACCTGCTTGCCAGTGAGCTTTTCGAGCTCGCCGCGGATGCGGTCTGCTTCAGCGCCGCGGCGGCCGATAACGATACCCGGGCGTGCCGTGTGGATATCCACGCGGACACGGTCACGGGTGCGCTCGATCTCGACCTTGGCGATGCCGGCGCGCTCCATGCCGGTGGACATGAGCTGACGGATCTTGATGTCCTCGCGGACGAAGTCCTTGTAGCGCTGTCCGGGCTTGGTGCTGTCAGCGAACCAGTGCGAAACGTGGTCGGTGGTGATGCCGAGTCGGAACCCGTGCGGGTTTACTTTCTGTCCCACTTAGCGAGCCTCCTCTTTCTCCGGGGTTGCGACAACCAGCGTGATGTGGCTGGTCCGCTTCCTAATGCGGTAGGCGCGGCCCTGGGCACGCGGCTGGAACCGCTTCATGGTCGGGCCTTCATCAACAAATGCTTCGGTGATGAAGAGGTCGCTGTCGTCGAATGCAACGCCGTCACGGTCCGCGAGGACACGTGCGTTGGCCATTGCCGACTGAAGTACCTTGAATACCGGCTCCGAAGCTGCCTGGGGGGCAAACTTCAGAATTGCCAGAGCCTCATTCGCTTGCTTACCACGAACAAGGTTGACGACGCGCCGGGCCTTCATAGGCGTTACGCGGATGTGACGCGCAATAGCCTTGGCTTCCATTGCTTTCCTTCTCTCGTCTAAGACGTAAAGTCAGGCGCCTAGCGGCGCTTGCCCTTACGGTCGTCCTTAACATGGCCGCGGAATGTCCGCGTGGGAGCGAATTCGCCGAGCTTGTGCCCGACCATCGACTCAGTGACAAACACCGGGATGTGCTTGCGTCCGTCGTGTACGGCGATCGTGTGCCCGAGCATGTCGGGGATGATCATCGAACGGCGGGACCAGGTCTTGATGACGTTCTTGGTGCCCTTTTCGTTTTCCCTGGCTACCTTCACAAAGAGGTGCTGGTCAACGAAAGGACCTTTTTTCAGGCTGCGTGGCATGTGTCCAGGCTCCTATCGCTTGTTCTTGCCAGTACGACGACGACGCACAATAAGCTTGTCGCTCTCTTTGTTCGGGCGGCGCGTGCGGCCTTCCCGCTTACCGTTCGGGTTGACGGGGTTACGTCCACCGGACGTCTTGCCCTCGCCACCACCGTGCGGGTGGTCAACCGGGTTCATGGCGACACCACGGACGGTCGGGCGAACGCCCTTCCAGCGCATACGGCCGGCCTTGCCCCAGTTGATGTTCGACTGCTCGGCGTTGCCGACCTCGCCGACGGTTGCGCGGCAGCGCACGTCAACGTTGCGGATTTCACCGGAGGGCAGACGCAGCTGGGCGAAACGGCCTTCCTTGGCGACAAGCTGAACAGAAGCACCAGCGGAGCGGGCCATCTTGGCGCCGCCACCCGGACGCAGCTCAACAGCGTGGATAACAGTACCCACCGGGATGTTGCGCAGCGGCAGGTTGTTGCCGGGCTTGATGTCAGCGTTGGCGCCGGCTTCAACGAAGTCGCCCTGGGAGAGCTTGTTCGGGGCGATGATGTAACGCTTGGTGCCATCAACGTAGTGCAGGAGTGCGATGCGAGCCGTACGGTTCGGATCGTACTCGATTTCGGCAACGCGGGCGTTGACGCCGTCCTTGTCGTGGCGACGGAAGTCGATCAGACGGTACTGGCGCTTGTGTCCACCACCCTTGTGACGGGTCGTGATCTTACCGGAGTTGTTACGGCCACCCTTTTTCGGGAGGGGACGTACCAACGACTTTTCCGGCGTCGACCGCGTGATTTCAGTGAAGTCCGCTACGCTCGAGCCACGACGGCCCGGGGTAGTCGGCTTGTATTTACGGATTCCCATAATTTATTTCCTCGTTAAAGTGGTCTCCGCTACGCGAGCGGACCGCCGAAGATGTCGATAGTGCCTTCTTTGAGGGAGACAATCGCACGCTTGGTGTTCTTGCGCTGACCCCATCCGAATTTGGTCCGCTTGCGCTTACCGGCACGGTTGATGGTGTTGATCGATTCGACCTTGACGGAGAAAATCTTCTCCACGGCCAGCTTGATCTCGGTCTTGTTCGAGCGGGGGTCCACCAGGAAGGTGTACTTGCCCTCATCGATCAGGCCGTAGCTTTTTTCCGAAACGACGGGTGCAAGCACGACGTCGCGAGGGTCTTTGATGGTGGCTGCACTCACTTGGCATCCTCCTCATTGTTTGCAGCCTTCGCGGCAACGAATGCCTCGTAAGCAGCCTTGGTGAAGACGACGTCATCGGACACGAGTACGTCGTAGGTGTTCAGCTGATCTACGTACAGAACGTGAACTGCCTCGAGGTTGCGCACGGACAGTGCAGCAACATCGTTGGAGCGCTCGATGACGACCAGCAGGTTCTTGCGGTCCGAAACGCCGCGCAGCGTAGCCAGTGCAGCCTTGGAGGAGGGCTTGGTGCCTTCTACCAGGTCAGCAACAACGTGGATGCGGCCGTTACGGGCACGGTCAGAGAGTGCGCCGCGCAGTGCAGCAGCAATCATCTTCTTGGGGGTCCGCTGGCTGTAGTCACGGGGAGTCGGGCCGTGGACAATGCCACCACCGGTCATGTGAGGAGCACGGATTGAACCCTGACGGGCGCGGCCGGTGCCCTTCTGCTTGAACGGCTTGCGGCCTGCACCGGAAACTTCAGCGCGGGTCTTGGTCTTGTGGGTACCCTGGCGGGCTGCAGCGAGCTGTGCAACGACGACCTGGTGCAGCAGCGGCACGTTGGTCTGAACGTCGAAAATCTCTGCAGGCAGGTCTACCTGGACAGTGTTAGCCATTGAACTAGGCTCCCTTCACGGCGGTGCGTACGAGTACGACCTGGCCGCGGGCGCCGGGAACGGCACCCTTGATAAGGAGCAGCGACTTCTCGACGTCAACCGCGTGAACCGTGAGGTTCAGCGTGGTGTGACGAACGGCGCCCATGCGGCCGGCCATTTTCATGCCCTTGAAGACGCGGCTCGGGGTGGATGCGCCACCGATTGAACCGGGCTTACGGTGGTTCTTGTGGGCACCGTGGGAAGCTCCAACGCCGTGGAAGCCGTGACGCTTCATAACACCGGCGAAGCCCTTACCCTTGGTGGTGCCGATGACGTCGATCTTCTGGCCGGCTTCGAAGACCTCTACGGAGAGCTCCTGGCCCAGCTCGTACTCAGCAGCATCTGCGGTACGGAGTTCGACGACGTGGCGGCGAGGCGTGACGCCTGCCTTCTCAAAGTGACCAGCCAGCGGCTTGGTGACCTTGCGGGGATCGATCTGGCCGTAGCCGATCTGTACGGCTACGTAGCCATCAGCTTCTGCGTTGCGCAGCTGGGTGATGACGTTCGAATCTGCCTGGACCACAGTGACGGGGATGAGCTTGTTGTTCTCGTCCCAGACCTGGGTCATGCCGAGCTTCGTGCCCAGCAGGCCCTTTACGTTACGGGTTGCGGTCATAGTCTCTCAGCACCTCCCTACAGCTTGATTTCGATGTTCACGTCGGCCGGCAGGTCAAGACGCATAAGCGAGTCAACGGCCTTGGGCGTGGGATCGATGATGTCGATAAGACGCTTGTGCGTGCGCATTTCAAAGTGCTCGCGGCTGTCCTTGTACTTGTGCGGAGAGCGGATAACGCAGTACACGTTCTTCTCCGTAGGCAGCGGCACGGGGCCAACTACCGTTGCGCCTGCGCGCGTGACCGTCTCAACGATCTTCCGCGCTGAAACATCAATGACCTCGTGGTCATATGACTTCAGCCGGATGCGGATTTTTTGTCCCGCCATGTCGCCTGACTCTCTTTCAGCTAGTGCTGCTCTAGTTAGGGCTGCTCTGTTTACTTACCTGTTGATGTGGCCGCCGAAGCGTTTGAGGATTTACCACCACACGCCGCACAAGCTGAATCCGGAGTAATCCGGGTTCCTCACCTTGTCGGCGCACCGACCCCCGCGGTCGGGCGTGTCGCGATTTCCACGCAAACTCGACCGCAATCATGGGGTTCAGGGTTATGTTTGGGCTTCAGCCTGGACCCTGACACCCGGCATTATCCGGATCGGGACACGAAGAAGCGCTTGAACAACTCATCCAGTATGGCGGAAATATGGTGTAAAGGCCAATCGACGTTGAGGAGCCATTGCCCAGTCCCCATCTGGTGGGGATGATGGGGTGATGAACGCCCGGGATTCAGGCTCCGTGGAAGATCTCGCCGCCCGCCTGCGCCCGGGATTCACACTGGGTGTGGCAGCTGCCGCCTTCCAGATTGAAGGTTCACTGACGGCCGATGGACGCGGGCCGTCGGGTTGGGATGCGTTCTCCGAGAAGCCCGGGGCAATAGTCGACGGCGGCTCCCCCACCGTGGCCTGCGATCACTACAACCGCGCAGACGAAGACATCGCCTTGATGCAGGAGCTCGGAGTCGACTCCTACCGCTTCTCGCTCTCCTGGCCGCGCATCCAACCAGGAGGCAAGGGCGCCGTCAACCAGCGGGGGCTGGACTTCTACGATCGCCTGCTCGACAAACTCCTTGCCGCGGGCATCTCTCCCATGGCCACGTTGTATCACTGGGACACCCCTCTGGAGTTGGAGCATGCCGGGGGGTGGATGAACAGGGACACTGCCGAACGCTTCGCAGTCTACTGCCAGGCCGCAGCGGACCGCTTCGGGGACCGCGTTGAGCACTGGGTCACCATGAACGAGCCCGTGTCAGTTACCGTGCAGGGATACGCGCTGGGAGTGCATGCACCGGGCCGGCAACTCCTTTTCGATTCCCTGCCAGCCGCACATCATCAATTGTTGGGACATGGAATGGCGGTCCAGGTCCTCCGAAACGCCGGGGTCAAAGGACAGATTGGCGTGTCGAACATGCACTGCCCCGTCGAGCCCGCCAGCAACAGTCTTGGCGACCGGCTGATGACGCAGGCGATGGACCTGACCCTCAACCGCATCTATGCCGATGCGATACTGCTTGGCCAATACCCCAAGCCACCCCTGCCCATGAAACCGTGGTTCCGCTCACTGGGTACCGTCCACGACGGCGATCTTGAACTGATCAGCCAACCCTTGGACTTCTACGGGCTCAACTACTACTACCCCGTGAAGGTGGCAGCGGGTCCAGGGCCGGCGGAGATACCCACCGGCACGTCGCCCCAGATGACCAAGGTTCCCTTCCACTTGGCCGCCTACCAGGAATATGAGGCCACGGGGTTCGGCTGGCCCGTTGCACCGGAATACCTGGCGTTGCTGCTGCGCCAAATGAAGGACCGGTATGGAGAGGCACTTCCCCCCATTTACATCACTGAAGGCGGCGCCAGCTTCCCCGAACCTGCCCACGTTGACGGTCCCGTCCAAGACACCAACCGCATCCACTACCTGGCTGAACACCTGGGCCATGCACTGACTGCAACCGGCCCTGGGGGAATCGCCGAGGACGTGGACCTGCGCGGGTACTACGTCTGGACCTTACTGGACAATTTTGAGTGGGCGGCGGGCTACTCGCAGCGATTCGGCCTGATCCATGTGGACTTCGAAACCTTGGAAAGGACGCCCAAGGATTCGTTCTACTGGTACCGGTCCCTGGGCCGTGCCCGCCACCGGCACATATAGCCCGCTTGGGTTAACTCCTGCCGTCTGGAATGTCGCCTACTTGCTCTTGTTGGCGCGCCGAATCCGCTTGGCGCGTTCGATCTCACTCTTGAAGTTCTTTCGACCCCACAACACGCCGCCGCCGATAGCTGCAATGACTGCCAGGAAAATCAGGAATTCCATGGTGCGCTCCTCTCCGTAGACTGCAACATTATCGGATTCCGTCGTGGGTCCTCGCAGGAGGGACATCACTTGGGATTCCGCCCTCTCCCGGTCCGTCTGCATTGCTTGGCGGCTTCCGGTTCAAGCGCCACACCGCCAGCACAATCAGGCCCAAGGCGACAAGGGCAAGCATCGCGAAGGCATAGGAACGCAACGACCACATGATGCTCAGCGCAACAGCGATGGCACCCCACCACACCAGTACCCGCTCCGCCAGCAGCAGGCCGGCGGACAGTAGCAGGACATGTGCCACGAGTACGTACAATTGCTGCGATGAGGTACCGCCGACGATGGTCCCCAAGGACGTAAGCGACAGAGCGCCGGCCGCAATGCATAGCCGGAGCAGGCCATCCGCCCGCTGCCCCTTCACGTAGCGCAACCCTGCTATAACGGCGCCGGCTATCACGTACCACTGCGCAGCCCAGAACCAATCAGGCCTGGACGCCTCCACAAACAGCACCGCCCGCTGGAGGGCTGCAACAGAGACCAGTCCCGCAACCTCAGCAGCCAACCATTTCCCGTGCGGAACCTCAGCCACCACGAGCACCCCGGTTGCGACTACGAGGATGAAGCCGAGCATGGATGTTTCGTCCCGCCCCAGTCCCACCGCCGCGGATGATGCAACTGCCAAGGCCGCAGCGGCAGCCAGGGAGTTCCCCCGCCAGTCTTCGTCCCTAATGGCCGGTCCTCCGAAGGTCTTTAGCGCATAAAGGAGAAAAGCGCTCCCCGCCCCGCCAAGGAGCCAAACAGCGTAATCGCTCCAGATACCCGCAGGCAGTCCTTGGAGCAGCCCGTCGACGGCGGGAATCGCCCCTACCAGCACCGCCGGAGCGGCTGCCGCGTAAAGGGCCGGCACTCGTTCAAAGTGCGAGGCTGCGAACAATACGCAAGCCAGGACCAACACAGACAGTCCGGTCAGGGAGAAGGAAACACCCAAGGTCAGAAGGCCGCCCGCAACTGTGAACGCCACTGCTGAGATGAGCCAGAACCCCCGCTCCACGGCACCGACAGCTGAACCGGCAGCCGCCTTTTCAGGCGGAAACACAGCCCTGACGGCAATCATGCCGACAGCCAGCGCGAGCAAGACAACAGGCACTTGGGACTTGTCCAGCAGTGGTAAGTACAGCCAGGTTGATGCAGGGAACGTGAGCGCGGGTCCGGCGGCGATGACGCCCACTCCTAGGGCGGCGATGCCGAAATATTGGGATCCGCGTGCAGCAAGGACTCGCCAGGCCATCGCAGCCGATACCAGGACCAGGGCCAACTGCAGCAACGCCACCCAGCGGCCACCGCCGTCGTAATCTCCTGCGAGCAAGTAGGCGAACGGCAGCAAGACTTGGGCACCCAAGGTGAGCTGAACGGTTGCCTGTTGGAAGGCGACATCGACACCGCGCCGGCGCAGGACCGAAGTGAACACATGCTGTATCGCGAGCACGAGGGCCAGGGTGATGGACACCGCTGCCGGAGAGTCTGTGACATCGGCGACAGTCACAGTTATGAAGGCGCCCCCCAGCACCCGGACACCTATCAAATAGCCACCCCGGATCAATCGATCCTTTACCACGCCCATCATGAAACCGCTGTAGGCCGCAAAGATACCAAGCAAGATTTCGATGTCCCGGATTTCCCCCAGGCGAAGAGCCACGAGCAGTACAAATGCCGCGGGAGCGAAGATCCAAGCTGCGGGGTGGCTTCGGAGAACCGCACTGACCAGGACGGCAGCAAGGGCAGTTGCTACTGCGGCAGCACCCGGCTGCCAGCTGTCTTCACGTACGCTCCACCATGCCACCGCCGGAGTGACGCTGAGGAAGGCAGTGGCCGCAGCCATGACGACTACCACAGCACCGGCATCGAATACGGACGCACGAGGATATCGGCGTCGATTGCCCGCATGCAGGGGAAGGAACAACTGGAGGGCAGCAACCATGACGAGCACAAGTCCTACAGCGGGAATCTCACCGCCGAGGCGGATGCTCAAACCATCGTGCGTCGCATCTCCGTAGGCCGATGCTGCCAACACCGTGCCGGTTGCCCGGGCCAGCCACCAATAGCACTGCCTGTGGAAGGACGGGGAGATTCGGAAGGCAGTGACCACAAAGTAGGCAAGCAACGCCAGAAGGACAGCATTTCCCAGCGTCCAGGACACGAACGCGGCTGCCATGCCCCCAGCAATAACCGCAGTTACCGGAGCGATGACCTCAGCCACCGTTGGTTGCCACGCAACCCGGGCAACTGGCGCCCGACGAGTTCCCGGAAACATCAAGAGGCCCGCGGCCACACCCGCCGACAAGACGAGCAGAACAGCTGCAGCCACTACCGGGCGTCCGGCACCACCATCGAATACCGGGAGGACAAGAAGCCCTGCCACGGCGGCACCGCCGAAGCCGGCCACAGAAGCTTGCGGGGACAACAGCCAGACTCCCCCGCGTTCAAACCCAGCGCTCACAAGTTGCTGCAAGGCGGCCCCGGCAACGAGTGCCAGCAAGGAGTATGCAGTCCTATCCGGATTTCCGGTCATCATTCCTGCCACACCGGCGGGCACTGCCAGGGTAAGCGCGATCCGTCCCGCAAGAATCAAGTATTGACGGGAAGCAACTGGCCTAATCGTCGCCCGCACGAACCAGTAAAGTGCGGCTGAAGCCAGGAGTGCCGCAACGGTCCATGCACCCAGCAGGCCACCGAGCGCACCGCCTACCCCGAGCACCATGGCAGGGGCGAACTCCACCCCTTGGCCCAGTTTCCAACCAATTGCCATGACAGTCAGCATCGTCAGGGACAGCGGAACATAGTTGGGAAGGTCGAACGCCCCGAACTCCAGCACAACAGTGAGTATTGCCGACGCGATCAGTTGCAACGCCACACAGAAGACGGCGTCGTACCACCAGAAGCGCGGCAACAACTTCCTGCCGCCGAAGGCAACTGCCAAGGATTGAACACCAAGGCAGACTACTGCAGCCAACATCACGGAGCTCACATCAGCGGTGATATCCCACACCACCCCGAGGATAGCCAGTGTTAGCGCAGCCCTGGCAGCATAAAGATGCTGCACCCTGTACCGGGCCCGCGGCACGAAGAACATGACCGCAAAGTAGATGCCGCACATCAGCATCACCCAGGCGTACTCCCCCTTCGACAAAAGCTGCGGAGTGAAGGTCACGGCGACGGCCACGAGGGGAACCAGGGAGGGGTGCAGCACCATCAACGGACGGACATACAACGGAGGAAGCCACTTGGGACGCAGCAGGGAAGCAACAGTCAGGAGAATGGCCACGCCGATGAGTGCCGTGAAGTACCAGACCAAAGCGCCCCCAAGAACGGAGACACCGGACCACGCCGTTGACACGACGAAACTCAGGGAGAGGAAAGCCAGGACTTTGTTATCCAACTTCACTGCTGTGTATGCATAAACGGCCGTGCCCAGCAACGACGTGACCAGCCAAGCAGCAGGACCGTTGTGGAGAACGAAGTTGTACATGGCCAAGCCGGTGACAGGGACGAGCGCGAGGCCCGTTCCGACGAAGGCAACAGCAGCTGGTCGCAGGCGGGGAACGCGGGAATGGATCACCATGCCCGATACGTAGAACAAGGCAGTGATGAACCAAATACCCACGAAGCGGAAGAGTACAGGAAGGCTCGTGCCCACGAACAAGGCCCCTGCAGCTACCAGCAGGAGGCTGGCTACGTAGAGCGTGACGTTGATGTTTTGCTGGTCTCGCTTCGCCTTGCGAGCAGCGGCGGCTTCCGGAGTCTCCCGAGCAACCGGCGGCTGTAAATACTGCGCTTGGTTCGGCAGAGGACGCCGGACAGCCGGCGCAGGCATGGTGGGCCGGGCTGGCAAGAGTGTGGGCGACTGGCTATAGGGAGCCACTGGCGGGCTCGCAGGGGAAGGCATGACTGTCACGTCGGAAGGCCTGTCCGCGGCCTGCCTCTTGGCCTCCGCGTCCCGCCAACCAGCCAGGTGGCCGGCGAGGTAGCCCGCTTGGTAGGCGGATTGGTTCGGCGTGGAAGAAGCATCGGACGAAGCCCCTCGGCGCCCCTTAGCCAACCCGACCGCAAAGCCAACCCCGCCGCCGATGACGAGGAGCAGCAGTATAAGGAATGCAGTCATGGAAGCTCCTAGGTTGCGCCGGACGCAGCAGATGCACGGCCTTTATCCATTCGATAGAGTAACTATAGCAAAAAGAACCCCACCGCCGTAGCGGTGGGGTTCTTTTTAGCTAACTACCGGCTGGGCCGGAGCGTCACCGATCTACAAGTAGAGACTACTTGATGATACTGGTAACACGTCCCGAACCAACGGTGCGGCCGC
The DNA here is from genome assembly GCA_031179305.1 of Paenarthrobacter sp. GTDB lineage: Bacteria > Actinomycetota > Actinomycetes > Actinomycetales > Micrococcaceae > Arthrobacter. Next base: position 471,777 of record JAPSHX010000002.1, read on the forward strand.
CTTCGCGGATAGCGAAGCCGAGGCCCTCTTCCATAGCGATCGGCTGGATGAGCGCAACGGTCATCTCAGTGTTGTCGCCAGGCATAACCATTTCCGTGCCTTCCGGCAGGGTGATAACGCCGGTTACGTCCGTGGTACGGAAGTAGAACTGCGGGCGGTAGTTGGAGTAGAACGGGTTGTGACGTCCGCCTTCGTCCTTGGAAAGGATGTAGACGTTAGCCTCGAAGTCGGTGTGCGGGGTGATGGAACCCGGCTTGACGACAACCTGGCCACGCTCGACATCGTCGCGCTTCAGACCGCGGAGCAGGAGGCCACAGTTCTCGCCGGCCCATGCTTCGTCGAGCTGCTTGTGGAACATCTCGATACCGGTAACCGTGGTCTTCTGGATCGGGCGGATGCCGACGATCTCAACCTCGGAGTTGATGGCGAGGGTTCCACGCTCGGCGCGGCCCGTAACAACGGTGCCACGACCGGTGATCGTGAAGACGTCTTCGATCGGCATCAGGAACGGCTTGTCGCGGTCACGTACGGGGTCCGGAACGGACTCGTCGACAGCTGCCATCAGGTCCTGGACGGACTTGACCCAAACCGGGTCGCCTTCCAGAGCCTTCAGACCGGAAACGCGAACAACCGGAGCCTCATCGCCATCGAAGCCCTGCGAGCTCAGGAGCTCACGAACTTCCATTTCGACGAGGTCGAGGAGTTCTTCGTCATCAACCATGTCGGACTTGTTCAGTGCGACCAGCAGGTAGGGAACACCAACCTGGCGGGCGAGCAGAACGTGCTCACGGGTCTGAGCCATCGGACCATCGGTTGCGGCAACCACGAGGATTGCGCCGTCCATCTGGGCAGCACCGGTGATCATGTTCTTGATGTAGTCAGCGTGACCCGGGGCGTCTACGTGTGCGTAGTGGCGCTTCTCGGTCTGGTACTCCACGTGGGAGATGTTGATGGTAATACCGCGCTGGCGCTCTTCCGGAGCAGAGTCGATCGACGCGAAGTCGCGCTGCTCGTTGAGATCCGGGTACTGGTCGTACAGCACCTTGGAAATGGCGGCAGTCAGCGTCGTCTTACCGTGGTCAACGTGACCAATGGTGCCGATGTTGACGTGCGGCTTAGTCCGCTCGAACTTTGCCTTTGCCACAGGTTCCTCCTAGAACGATTTCAAGTGAAGTGCTCCTCGGCCGCGCTTTTCGCGGCAGAAACTTTAGCAAGTCTACTTGGGGGCTTGGTTTTGGTGAAATTGCAGATTCAGGAACCAATGGTAGTTCCTCGAGCCTGTTTGCGCAGGGGCCGGGCCGCGGCTGTCGCCGCAGCCCCGCCTCAAGCGCTCAGATGCCTTCCCGATACCGGAATTGCATCCGTTACCGGGAGATTACTCGCCGCGGGTTTTCTGGATGATCTCGTCGGCTACTGCCTTGGGGACCTCCGCGTAGCTGTTGAACGTCATGGAGTACACAGCACGACCCTGGGTCTTGGACCGCAGGTCGCCGATGTAACCGAACATGCCGGACAGCGGAACGTGCGCACGGATAACCTTCACGCCTGCTGCGTCTTCCATGGACTGCATCTGGCCACGACGGGCGTTCAGGTCACCAATAACATCACCCATGTATTCCTCAGGTGTGCGGACCTCAACATCCATCAGCGGTTCAAGCAGAACAGGGTTCGCCTTGCGTGCAGCTTCCTTGAAAGCCATACGGCCGGCGATCTTGAACGCCATTTCCGAGGAGTCAACGTCGTGGGACGCGCCATCAATCAGCGTGGCCTTGATGCCGACAACCGGGTAACCGGCCAGGACGCCGTCGTTCAGTGCATCCTGGATACCAGCGTCAACGGACGGGATGTATTCGCGCGGAACGCGGCCACCAGTGACCTTGTTCTCGAACGCATACAGCTCGCCGGAAGCGGTGTCCATGGGCTCGATCGCAATCTGGATCTTTGCGAACTGACCCGAACCACCGGTCTGCTTCTTGTGCGTGTAGTCAAGGCGCTCAACGGCGCGCTTGATGGTTTCGCGGTAAGCAACCTGCGGCTTGCCAACGTTTGCCTCGACCTTGAATTCGCGGCGCATGCGGTCCACCAGGATGTCCAGGTGAAGTTCGCCCATGCCGGCGATGATGGTCTGGCCCGTATCTTCGTTGAGGGAGACCTGGAAGGTCGGGTCCTCAGCGGAGAGCTTCTGGATGGCCGTGGAGAGCTTCTCCTGGTCACCCTTGGTGTTGGGCTCGATGGCAACCGAGATCACGGGCTCCGGGAAGCTCATGGACTCGAGGACGATCTGGTTGTTGGCATCACACAGGGTGTCACCCGTGGTGGTGTCCTTCAGACCGATGGCAGCGTAGATGTGGCCGGCGGTAGCGCCCTCGACGGGCATTTCCTTGTTGGCGTGCATCTGGAACAGCTTGCCGATGCGTTCTTTCTTGCCCTTGGTGGAGTTAACCACCTGGGCGCCGGCTTCGACGTGACCGGAGTACACGCGGACGAAGGTCAGCTGACCGAAGAACGGGTGCGCAGCAATCTTGAAGGCGAGGGCCGAGAACGGCTCGTCCGCAGACGGCTTGCGGGTGAGTTCCTTCTCTTCGTCGCGGGGATCGTGACCGATCATCGGCGGGACGTCGAGCGGGTTCGGCAGGAAGTCAACAACGGCGTCAAGCATCGGCTGGACACCGCGGTTCTTGAAGGCCGAACCACAGAAGACCGGGTAGAGCTCAGAGTTGATGGTCATCTTGCGGATGCCGGCTTTGATCTCTTCGAGAGTGAGTTCTTCACCTTCGAGGTACTTCTCCATGAGTTCTTCGGAAGCCTCGGCCACAGTCTCAACGAGCTGTGCACGGTACTCCTCGGCCTTGGCCTGGAGGTCCGCGGGGATTTCCTGCACTTCGTAGGAAGCGCCCATGGTGACGTCACCCTTTGCGTCGCCAGGCCAAACCAGGGCGCGCATTTCGAGGAGGTCGACAACACCGATGAAGTCGTTCTCAGCACCGATGGGCAGCTGCATGACCAGCGGCTTGGCACCAAGGCGGGAGATGATGGTGTCTACGGTGAAGTAGAAGTCAGCGCCCAACTTGTCCATCTTGTTGACGAAGCAGATACGCGGAACGTTGTACTTGTCAGCCTGGCGCCAAACAGTCTCGGACTGCGGCTCCACGCCTTCCTTGCCGTCGAACACTGCGACTGCACCGTCGAGGACGCGCAAGGAGCGCTCAACCTCAACTGTGAAGTCAACGTGGCCCGGGGTGTCGATGATGTTGATCTGGTTCTTGTCCCAGAAGCAAGTCACGGCGGCAGACGTGATGGTGATGCCGCGTTCCTTTTCCTGTTCCATCCAGTCAGTCGTCGAAGCGCCGTCGTGCGTCTCGCCGATCTTGTGGTTCACACCCGTGTAGAACAGGATGCGCTCGGTAGTGGTGGTCTTGCCGGCATCGATGTGGGCCATGATGCCGATGTTGCGGACCTTATTAAGGTCGGTAAGCACGTCCTGTGCCACGGGGTCTCCCTTTCGGATGGACTACACGTTCGCCGCCGGCTCAGTGAGCCGGCGGCGTCCGGAAAGTTTTTACCAGCGGTAGTGTGCGAAGGCCTTGTTGGACTCGGCCATCTTGTGGGTGTCTTCGCGACGCTTCACAGCGGCACCAAGACCATTGGAGGCATCCAGGATTTCGTTCTGGAGGCGCTCGGTCATGGTCTTCTCACGGCGGGCCTTGGAGTAGCCCACGAGCCAACGCAGAGCGAGGGCGGTGGAGCGACCCGGCTTGACCTCAACCGGAACCTGGTAGGTAGCGCCACCAACACGGCGTGAACGCACCTCGAGGGAAGGCTTGACGTTGTCCATGGCCTTCTTGAGAGCGGCAACGGGGTCGCCGCCGGACTTGGCACGTGCACCTTCGAGTGCGCCGTAAACGATGCGCTCTGCGGTGGACTTCTTGCCGTCGACAAGAACCTTGTTGATCAGCTGCGTGACCAACGGGGAGCCGTAAACGGGATCGGAAACTAGCGGCCGCTTCGGGGCCGGACCCTTGCGAGGCATATTACTTCTTCTCCATCTTTGCGCCGTAACGGCTGCGAGCCTGCTTGCGGTTCTTGACACCCTGGGTGTCGAGTGCGCCGCGGACGATCTTGTAGCGGACACCCGGAAGGTCCTTAACACGACCACCACGGACGAGCACGATGGAGTGCTCCTGGAGGTTGTGGCCAACACCGGGGATGTAGGCGGTAACTTCTACGCCACCGTTGAGGCGCACACGTGCCACCTTACGGAGAGCCGAGTTCGGCTTCTTGGGGGTGGTGGTGTAAACGCGGGTGCAAACACCGCGGCGCATCGGGCTGCCCTTCAGCGCGGGAGCCTTGGTCTTGGAGACCTTCGGCGTGCGGCCCTTGCGGACCAGCTGGTTAATCGTAGGCACTTTCGTGTTCTCCGTTGTTTGATCTCTGCCCCCACACACAGGCGCCAGCCAGTGTAAACGTGGGAACTTTGGCGTTGCTCGTGCAGCCGGCCGAAAACTCCGGTAGGCGTGCAAAAGTGCGGCATTCGTTGCGCATGTTGCCCGCAACCCGGAAACAGGCTCCACCCAGCACCATGAGAACAAAACCAAAATGATGCTGCGGCGGCCTTCATCCACTGCCACACAGAACAATTACCAAAAGTCTAGCACGGCTTGATCTAGAGCCTTAATCGGGTGTATGGAGGCTGTTAAAGGGTCAGGCCCCGCACTCGAAAGTACGGGGCCTGACCTTTACGGCGTCAACTTTCCGTTTTAGCGGAAGTCGTTGCCGAGATCGTAGTCATCCAAGGGGATGGCGTGGAACTCGGGAGCACCGTCGCCACCCAGGGCGTCATAGGAGAAGTCGGTGAACGCGCTGGGGCCCGTGAACAGGCTTGCCTTTGCTTCTTCCGTCGGCTCCACAGTGACCTCTGTGTAGCGGGGCAGACCCGTACCAGCCGGGATGAGCTTACCGATGATGACGTTTTCCTTGAGGCCCAGCAGAGGATCGCTCTTGCCTTCCATGGCCGCCTGCGTCAGGACGCGGGTGGTTTCCTGGAAGGAAGCTGCGGACAGCCAGGACTCGGTAGCCAAGGAAGCCTTGGTGATACCCATGAGTTCCGGACGACCCGAAGCCGGGGCCTTGCCCTCGGATACGACGCGGCGGTTCTCGTCCTCGAAGCGGGCGCGCTCTGCAAGCTCACCGGGGAGCAGGTCGGAGTCGCCGGATTCGATGACGGTCACGCGGCGCAGCATCTGGCGAACGATAACCTCGACGTGCTTGTCGTGGATACCGATACCTTGGCTGCGGTAAACGCCCTGAACCTCGTCCACAAGGAACTTCTGTGCGGCACGGGGGCCCATGATGCGCAGAACCTGCTTCGGGTCCACCGGACCGTTGATCAGCTTCTGGCCGACGCTGACGTGCTCGCCGTCCTCAATGAGGAGACGTGAACGGCGCAGCACCGGGTAGGCAATCTCTTCGGAACCATCGTCCGGAGTGATGACCAGGCGCATCTGGCGCTCGGACTCTTCGATGGTGATGCGGCCGGCTGCTTCAGCAATCGGTGCGACACCCTTCGGAGTACGGGCTTCGAAGAGCTCCTGGATACGGGGCAGACCCTGGGTGATGTCGTCGCCACCGCCGGCGGAAACAGCACCACCGGTGTGGAACGTACGCATGGTCAGCTGGGTACCGGGCTCACCGATGGACTGTGCGGCGATGATGCCCACGGCCTCGCCGATGTCCACGGTCTTGCCGGTGGCCAGCGAACGGCCGTAGCAAAGTGCACAGGTGCCCACCTTGGACTCACAAGTGAGTACGGAGCGGACCTTGACCTCGGTGATGCCTGCAGCCAGCAGTTGGTCGATTACAACGTCGCCGCAGTCAGTGCCGCCGGCAGCCAGGACGTTGCCCTGGGCATCGACGACGTCGACAGCCAGCGTACGTGCGTAGGCGCTGTTCTCGACGTTCTCGTCCAAGGCGAGCTCACCATTGGAATCCGGCACGGCGATCGGGGTGACCAGACCGCGTTCAGTACCACAGTCCTCTTCGCGGACGATGACGTCCTGCGAAACGTCCACCAGACGACGGGTCAGGTAACCCGAGTTGGCAGTACGGAGAGCGGTATCGGCCAGACCCTTACGGGCACCGTGCGTGGCGATGAAGTATTCCAGAACCGACAGGCCCTCACGGTAGGAGGACTTGATCGGGCGAGGAATAATCTCACCCTTCGGGTTGGCCACAAGACCACGGATACCCGCGATCTGGCGGACCTGCATCCAGTTACCACGTGCACCGGAGGACACCATGCGGTTGATGGTGTTCATCGGGGACAGGCTGTCGCGCATCGCCTGGGCGATTTCGTTGGTTGCCTTGTTCCAGATTTCGATCAGTTCCTGGCGACGCTCGTCGTCGTCGATCAGGCCCTTGTCGTACTGGCCCTGGATCTTGGCAGCCATGTTCTCGTAACCGGCCAGGATGGCAGGCTTGGAAGTAGGCACCTCGATGTCGGAGATGGCAACCGTGACACCCGAACGGGTGGCCCAGTAGAAGCCGGCATCCTTCAGGTTGTCCAGCGTTGCCGCGGTAACAACCTTCGGGTAGCGCTCGGCGAGGTCGTTGACGATCCGGGACAGTTCGCCCTTATCCGCAACGGCCTCGACCCACGGGTAATCCTCGGGCAGCGTCTGGTTGAAGATGACCTGGCCCAGGGAGGTTTCAACGAGAGCCGGCTGACCGGGCTCCCAACCTTCCGGAGCTTCCCACCCTGCGTAAGGCACGAAGTCGTCCAGACGGATCTTCACCTGGGAGTTCAGGTGCAGATCACGGGCGTCGTACGCCATGATGGCTTCCGAAACCGAGGAGAAGATGCGGCCTTCGCCGGCGGAGCCGACGCGCTTGGTGGTCAGGTGGTAGAGACCGATGATCATATCCTGCGAAGGAAGGGTCACCGGACGGCCATCGGACGGCTTCAGGATGTTGTTCGAGGACAGCATCAGGATGCGTGCTTCTGCCTGGGCTTCCGGGCTCAGCGGCAGGTGTACTGCCATCTGGTCGCCGTCGAAGTCAGCGTTGAAAGCGCCACAAACCAGCGGGTGAAGCTGGATTGCCTTGCCTTCCACAAGCTGCGGTTCGAAGGCCTGGATGCCGAGGCGGTGCAGGGTAGGTGCACGGTTGAGCAGCACCGGGTGTTCGGTGATGATCTCTTCCAGCACGTCCCAAACCTGCGGACGGTAACGCTCAACCATGCGCTTTGCCGACTTGATGTTCTGAGCGTGGTTGAGGTCAACCAGGCGCTTCATCACGAACGGCTTGAAGAGCTCCAGGGCCATCTGCTTGGGCAGACCACACTGGTGCAGCTTCAGCTGCGGGCCAACGACGATGACCGAACGGCCGGAGTAGTCAACGCGCTTGCCGAGGAGGTTCTGGCGGAAACGACCCTGCTTGCCCTTGAGCATGTCGCTCAGGGACTTCAGCGGACGGTTGCCCGGACCCGTAACGGGGCGGCCACGACGTCCGTTATCGAAGAGGCTGTCAACAGCTTCCTGAAGCATGCGCTTCTCGTTGTTGACGATGATCTCCGGAGCGCCGAGGTCAAGCAGTCGCTTGAGTCGGTTGTTGCGGTTGATCACACGGCGGTAGAGGTCGTTGAGGTCGGAGGTCGCGAAGCGGCCACCGTCCAACTGGACCATCGGGCGCAGTTCCGGCGGGATCACCGGAACGGCGTCGAGAACCATGCCGAGCGGGCTGTTGTTGGTGGTCAGGAACGCGTTGACAACCTTCAGGCGCTTCAGGGCACGCGTCTTACGCTGGCCCTTGCCGTTCTGGATGGTGTCGCGGAGTGACTCGGCTTCAGCCTGCATGTCGAAGGTCTCGAGGCGCTTCTTGATAGCCTCGGCACCCATGGAGCCCTCGAAGTACAGACCGTAACGGTCGCGCAGTTCGCGGTAAAGGCCTTCGTCACCTTCAAGGTCAGCGACCTTAAGGTTCTTGAAGCGGTCCCAAACCTGCTCAAGGCGCTCGATGTCGGCGTCGGCACGCTTGCGGACGTTCGCCATCTGGCGGTCAGCAGAGTCGCGGGCCTTCTTCTTGTCGGCAGCCTTGGCGCCTTCGCCTTCAAGACGGGCAAGCTCGTCTTCAAGGTCGCGGGCAATCGTGGCGATGTCGCTGTCGCGGTTGTCCACCATCTGCTTCTTCTCGAGGTCGTGCTCGACCTGGAGGTTCGGCAGTTCAGCGTGACGGCTTTCGGTGTCAACGCTGGTGATCATGTAGGCAGCGAAGTAAATGACCTTCTCGAGGTCCTTCGGTGCCAGGTCCAAAAGGTAGCCCAAGCGCGAGGGAACGCCCTTGAAGTACCAGATGTGGGTTACAGGCGCCGCCAACTCAATGTGGCCCATGCGCTCACGACGCACCTTGGCGCGGGTGACTTCAACGCCACAACGCTCGCAAATGATGCCCTTGAAGCGGACGCGCTTGTACTTGCCGCAGTAGCACTCCCAGTCGCGGGACGGGCCGAAGATCTTCTCGCAGAAGAGGCCGTCCTTCTCGGGCTTGAGCGTGCGGTAGTTGATGGTTTCCGGCTTCTTGACCTCACCGTAAGACCATCCGCGGATGTCTTCCGCGGTGGCGAGGCCGATCTGCATGAGGCCGAAGGAGGATTCGCTGGACATATGGTCCCTGTTCTCTCTTGTTCTCTAAATTCTGAAGTCTTGGTTACGGGAAGAGGGAGTTGTTCCGACGGACAGTTGTTGAGGCTGCCCGCCGGAACAGCTGCTAGACCTCTTCTACGGAACTGGGCTCTGCACGAGACAGATCGATGCCCAGTTCTTCCGCAGCCGTGAAGACTGCGTCATCAGAGTCACGCATTTCGATCGTGGTTCCATCAGTGGAAAGAACTTCCACGTTCAGGCACAACGACTGCATTTCCTTGATCAAGACCTTGAAGGACTCGGGAACGCCAGGCTCAGGGATGTTCTCGCCCTTGACGATGGCTTCGTAGACCTTCACACGACCATGGATGTCATCCGACTTGATCGTGAGGAGTTCCTGAAGGGTGTAAGCGGCACCGTAAGCTTCGAGCGCCCACACTTCCATTTCACCGAAGCGCTGGCCACCGAACTGAGCCTTACCACCCAGCGGCTGCTGCGTGATCATGGAGTACGGGCCGGTGGAGCGTGCGTGGATCTTGTCGTCCACCAAGTGGTGGAGCTTCAGGATGTACATGTAACCGACGGAGATCGGATCCGGGAACGGCTCGCCGGAGCGGCCGTCGAACAGACGGGTCTTACCGGAGGAGTCGATCAGGCGGTCGCCATCGCGGGTCACGTTGGTGGAGTCAAGCAGGCCCGTGATTTCTTCTTCGCGCGCGCCATCGAACACCGGGGTGGCAACGGTGGTCTGGCCGGTTTCACGGGGCAGGTTCGGGAGGTTCTTGACCCACTCCGGCTCGCCTTCGATCTTCCAACCAGTCTTGGCAACCCAACCGAGGTGGGTTTCAAGAACCTGGCCAACGTTCATTCGACCCGGAACACCCAGCGGGTTCAGGACGATGTCCACCGGGGTACCGTCTGCAAGGAAGGGCATGTCCTCGATCGGAAGGATCTTGGAGATAACACCCTTGTTGCCGTGACGGCCGGCGAGCTTGTCGCCGTCGGTGATCTTGCGCTTGGCTGCAACGTAGACGCGGACCAGCTGGTTCACGCCCGGCGGCAGTTCGTCGTCGTTGTCGCGGTCGAAGACGCGCACGCCGATGACCGTACCGGACTCGCCGTGGGGCACCTTCAGGGAGGTGTCGCGGACTTCGCGGGACTTCTCACCGAAGATCGCGCGGAGAAGGCGCTCCTCCGGGGTCAGTTCGGTCTCACCCTTAGGGGTGACCTTTCCGACCAGGATGTCGCCTGCTTCAACCTCGGCACCAATGTGGATGATGCCACGCTCGTCCAGGCCTGCAAGGACTTCCTCGGACACGTTGGGGATATCACGAGTGATTTCCTCGGCACCAAGCTTGGTGTCGCGGGCGTCAATTTCGTGCTCCTCGATGTGGATGGAGGAAAGTACATCCTCAGCAACAATGCGCTGGGAGAGGATGATGGCGTCCTCGAAGTTGTGGCCTTCCCATGACATGAATGCCACGAGGAGGTTCTTACCAAGGGCGAGTTCGCCCTGGTCCGTTGCGGGACCATCAGCGATGATGCCGCCAACTTCCAGGCGCTGGCCTTCGCTGACCAATACGCGGTGGTTGTAGCAGTTGCCCTGGTTGGAACGGGCGAACTTGTTGATGCGGTAGTTCGTCTCAGTACCGTCGTCGTTGATCATGACAACCAGCTCGGCGGAAACCTCGGTGACCACACCTGCCTTCTTGGCGATGACTACGTCACCGGCGTCGACGGCTGCTGCGCGCTCCATGCCGGTGCCCACGAAGGGAGCCTCGGAACGGACCAGCGGCACGGCCTGGCGCTGCATGTTGGCACCCATGAGTGCACGGTTGGCATCGTCATGCTCAAGGAACGGGATCAGGGCAGTTGCCACAGACACCATCTGGCGCGGGGAAACGTCCATGAACTGAACGTCGGCGGCGGGAACCAGGACAGGCTCGCCTCCACCACCACGGGCACGGACAAGAACGGTCTCTTCCGCAAACTTCTTGTCAGCATCCAGCGGAGCGTTGGCCTGTGCGATCAGGACCTCGGCTTCGTCGTCGGCCGTCAGGTACTGGACTTCGTCGGAAACGACGCCCTCGGAAACCAAGCGGTACGGCGTCTCGATGAAGCCGAACGGGTTGATGCGGCCGTAGGAAGCCAACGAACCAATCAGACCAATGTTCGGGCCTTCAGGAGTTTCGATGGGGCACATACGTCCGTAGTGGGACGGGTGAACGTCTCGAACTTCCATGCCTGCACGGTCACGGGACAGACCACCCGGGCCAAGCGCGGACAAGCGGCGCTTGTGGGTCAGACCCGAGAGCGGGTTGTTCTGGTCCATGAACTGCGACAGCTGGGAAGTTCCGAAGAACTCCTTGATGGCTGCCACGACGGGACGGATGTTGATCAGTGTCTGCGGCGTGATGGCCTCGACGTCCTGCGTGGTCATGCGTTCGCGGACGACGCGTTCCATGCGGGAGAGGCCGGTGCGGACCTGGTTCTCGATCAGTTCACCAACGGCGCGGATGCGACGGTTGCCGAAGTGGTCGATGTCATCGACGTCGACGCGAAGTTCGTGGTCTTCGCCGTCGCGCTTGCCCATGAGGGTCTTCTCGCCGGCGTGAAGCGCAACGAGGAACTTGATCATGGCAACGATGTCTTCAACGTGCAGGACCGATGCTTCCTTGTCGCCAAGGGAGCGGTCGATGCCGAGCTTGCGGTTGATCTTGTAACGGCCAACCTTGGCAAGATCGTAGCGCTTGGCGTTGAAGTACAGGTTGTCCAGCAGGGACTGGGCAGCCTCAACTGTGGGCGGCTCGCCCGGACGCAGCTTGCGGTAGATATCCAGAAGCGCGTCTTCGCGGGTCTCGGTGGCGTCCTTCTCCAGCGTTGCACGCATGGAGTCGTACTGGCCGAACTCTTCCAGGATCTGGCCTTCAGTCCAGCCAAGGGCCTTCAGGAGAACCGTGACCGACTGCTTGCGCTTGCGGTCGAGGCGAACGCCGACCTGATCGCGCTTGTCGATTTCGAGTTCGAACCATGCACCACGCGACGGGATGATCTTCGCAGTGAAAATGTCCTTGTCACTGGTCTTGTCAGCGGTGCGCTCGAAGTAGGCGCCCGGCGAACGGACCAGTTGGGAGACAACGACACGCTCGGTGCCGTTGACGACGAACGTTCCCTTTTCAGTCATGAGAGGGAAGTCGCCCATGAACACGGTCTGCTGCTTGATTTCACCCGTGTTGTTGTTCATGAACTCGGCCTTGACATACAGCGGGGCCGAGTAGGTGGCGTCACGGTCTTTGCATTCGGCCATGGTGTACTTCGGGTCAGCGAACTCCGGCTCGGAGAAGCTCAGGGACATAGTGCCCTGGAAGTCCTCGATGGGGGAGATCTCTTCGAAGATGTCGGCAAGTCCGGAGCTGGTGGCGACGCTGAGGTCGCCCTCCTCGACAGCCTTCGCTACCCGCGCCTGCCAGCGTTCGTTTCCGACCAGCCAGTCGAAACTGTCTGTCTGCAGGGCGAGAAGATTCGGAACATCAAGTGGTTCGTGAATCTTTGCGAATGAGAGGCGGCGGGTGGCACCATCGGTGCTTGCCGTGTTAGCGGTTTCGTTATTAGAGGTGCTCGAGGCGACCAAGAGGGATCCTTCCACAGACCTTCAGGCGTTTTCAGATCTCCCCCGTTTGCATCCTGCAGAGTGCTCCGCAAGATACTTGTTCCGGTTCCGCTATATGACCCGGACCCAGTCCGCTTATGACAGTGCACGTTTCGGAACGGCACGTCAATGACGCAGCTGAGAGATAAAGCCCACCGCTATATGAAGGCTGAAGGTTAACAGGGAAGACGCAAATATCTACGATACGGCAAAGCAGCCTTTCTGTCTACCCCAGATCGTCCGTGATTGCAAGCACGGTTGCTGCAGGCACCAATGCCCGAACGTGTCCCCCGGGAAACCGCTATGGAATGGGAGGAACTGCACAATTGTTGAAGAGATAGGCTGACGCGCGCTCCGCGATAGCCTTGCTACACCACTCCAGGATCGGAAGAGAGACCATGACCAACTCCGCTGACGACAATGACGTTGTCATCCTTGCTGCTTCCCGTACCCCACAGGGCCGGCTCAACGGGCAATTAGCCGGCTTCACCGCCGTCGACCTCGGTGCTCACGCCATAACCGCGGCACTCGCGGCCAGCGGTGTCAAAGCCGAGCAGGTGGACGCTGTCATCATGGGCCAGGTTCTTCAGGCCGGCGCAGGCCAGAATCCGGCCCGGCAGAGCGCCATCGCCGCCGGCGTCGGTTGGAACATCCCTGCCGTCACCATCAACAAGGTCTGCCTATCCGGACTCACAGCCGTCATTGATGCCGCACGCATGATCCGCAGCGGTGATGCCACAGTGGTAGTTGCCGGCGGCCAGGAATCCATGACGCGGGCACCGCACCTCCTTCCGGGATCCCGCCAGGGTTGGACCTATGGCGCCATCCAGGCACTGGACGTCGCCGCCCATGACGGCCTCACCGATGCTTTCGACGGACAATCCATGGGCTTGTCGACGGAAACGAAGAACGTCACGCTCGGCATCGACCGCAAGGCCCAGGATGAAGTTGCGGCGGCCTCGCACCAGCGCGCTGCAGCCGCCATCGCGGACGGAACTTTCGACGTCGAAATCGCTCCGGTAAGCGTCAAGCAGCGCAAGGGCGATCCCCTGGTCCTCACCACGGATGAGGGCGTCAGGCCCAACACCTCACTGGAAACGCTGGCGCCGCTGAAAGCTGCTTTCGCAACAGACGGCACCATCACCGCCGGCAATTCCTCTCCCCTGTCCGACGGCGCCTCCGCACTGGTGTTGACCAGTCGCCGCTTCGCCAAGGACAACGGGCTGGACTACCTGGCTGTTGTTGGAAAACCCGGTCAGGTTGCAGGTCCTGACAATTCGCTTCACTCACAGCCATCGAACGCCATAGCGCAGGCCTTGAAGCGCGCCGGTTGGACGGCGGAGGACCTGGACTTCATCGAAATCAATGAGGCTTTCGGTTCTGTGGCTGTCCAGTCCCTCAAAGACCTCCGCTACCCCTTGGAGAAGTGCAACATCCATGGCGGCGCCATAGCCTTGGGCCACCCCATCGGGGCGTCCGGAGCAAGGCTCGCCCTGCATGCCGCACACGAACTCAAGCGCAGGGGAACCGGAAAAGCGGCTGTCTCCTTGTGCGGAGGCGGAGGCCAGGGTGAAGCCCTCCTCCTGTACCGCGACTGATGACTGACGCATCCAAGCCGGGCGACGGCGTCGAACGGTTTCTGTCAGACGCCGCCGCGCGCGGCCTGGACGTTGACGTCGTCGAGCGTCCGGCTGCCCGCAGCTTGGAGGAGGCTGCCGGCATCCTGGGCATCAGCCCCGCGGACATCGTGAAGTCACTGGTGGTCAAGCATCGCGATGGCAGCTTCCTTTTCGCGCTCATTCCGGGGGACCGCCAGATCTCATGGCCCAAGCTGCGAGCCTTGGTAGGCGTCAACAAGCTTTCACTCCCCCATGCCGACGTCGCCTTGGCCGCCACCGGCTACGAGCGTGGAACCATCACTCCGCTGGGCAGCACCACACCGTGGCCTGTCTATGCCGATGCCACCATTACCGGGCGCCGCATCTCCATGGGTGCCGGGGCGCATGGCCGGAGCGCGTTCGTGGACGCGGATGCACTCACCGCCGCCCTGGGCGCGGTAGTAGCCGACATCAGCGAACCCAACTGAGTAACAGTTGAGGTCGTTCTGACGGCTCAGAACGACCTCAACTGCGATCTACTTGGGGTGCATTAAGGGCAGGAAGCCCCGCCCGGTGAACCGGACGGGGCTTCCACAAGCAAGACGAGTTACTTGAGGGTAACCGTTGCGCCAGCTTCTTCGAGCTGAGCCTTTGCCTTCTCGGCAGCTTCCTTGGTGGCGCCTTCGAGAACAGCCTTCGGTGCGCTGTCAACCAGGTCCTTGGCTTCCTTGAGGCCGAGGGAGGTGATGGCGCGAACTTCCTTGATCACTGCGATCTTCTTGTCGCCAGCAGCTTCGAGAACGACGTCGAATTCGGTCTTCTCTTCAGCAGCTTCAGCAGCACCGCCGGCAGCGGGGCCAGCAACTGCAACAGCAGCAGCCGTAACTTCGAAGGTCTCTTCGAAGAGCTTGACGAACTCGGAGAGCTCGATGATGGTCAGTTCCTTGAAAGCTTCAATGAGCTCTTCGTTGCTGAGCTTCGCCATGGTGGCGTCCTTCCATTAGTTGGTGCAGATCCGGGCTAAGCCTGTCCATACACCAGAGTTTGATTGAGGGGAGAACTTAGTTCTCTTCGGTTGCAGCTTCAGCGGCTTCGGCCGGAGCCGCAACCTCTTCAGCAGCAGCCTCTTCAGCGGCCGGGGCTTCTTCAGCGGCCGGTGCAGATGCGCCGCCCTCTTCTTCAAGCTTGAGGCGCAGGGCGTCGATGATGCGTGCAGCAGCGGATGCGGGAGCCTTGAGGACACCAGCAACACGTGCAAGCTGCAGCTCGCGGGACTCGAGGGCTGCCAGTGCGGCAACTCCTGCTGCGTCCAATGCCTTACCTTCGAAGACGCCGGTCTTGATAACCAGCTGCTTGTTGGCCTTGGCAAAGTCCGTCAGGCTCTTGGCAGCAGCAACAGCGTCACCCTTGATGAAGGCGATTGCAGTAGGGCCGGCGAGCTGATCGTTGAATGCTTCAACTCCAGCTTCCTTGGCTGCAATGGCACTCAGGGTGTTCTTGACGACCGAGAACTTGGTGTCCTGGCCGAGCGCAACACGCAGTTCCTTGAGCTGTGCAACAGTGAGCCCGCGGTATTCGGTCAGGACAGCCGCGTTCGATTCCTTGAAATCGTTGGTGATCTCTGCAACTGCGGAGATCTTGCTAGGCGTTGTCATAACCCTCCTTCCGGGGAATAAAGCCGGTCTTCCGGGTCCCCGCTCACGAGAGCTAAAAACTAAAAACGCCCCGCGCAGATGCACGGGGCTTGGCTCAACACAGTTTGATCCGTGGAGACTTGCTTCGTTCACCTGCGCCGGCCGCCCTATGTTCAGGGTCCTTCGTCAAGGAATTCACTTTTACCTCAAGGGCGCAGCTACAGAATTGAGCTGTGCTCGAAAGAGTGGATTCCCATCAACCGACGGTCTTTGGTACTTCAAGGTTACGGGAGAGTGGTCGGCAAACCAAATC
The DNA here is from genome assembly GCA_031179305.1 of Paenarthrobacter sp. Classification (GTDB taxonomy): domain Bacteria; phylum Actinomycetota; class Actinomycetes; order Actinomycetales; family Micrococcaceae; genus Arthrobacter. The sequence continues at coordinate 487,607 of JAPSHX010000002.1, forward strand.
GACCTTGCTTAGTCTGACGACGTGGCTCCCGCAAGTCTGCCCGGAAGTTCCTTCTGCCACAGTCCAGTGACACCCGCGGTAGTAAATCCCAATTGCTTGTTCACGGTCAGGAGGTATCTGTTCTCGGGCGCGTTCCAGGTATAGATGACCCGGGCATCCGGGAATTGCTCACTCAACCGCTCCATGTTGGCCACCTTGATCAACAAGCCGAGCTTGTTGCCGCGATGCTCCTGCAAGACCAAAGTATCGTCCTGGAAAACCACGTCCTGGCGGTGCGCAAGGACGCTGATGGTGGTCAGGCCCACCAGCCTCCCGCTCTCTACATGCTCGACGGCGGTCACCACCGTTCGCCGCCCCTGCGCCAAGGCCGCATCCTCGGTTTCGCGGAGTACCGTTGCGTCGAAGACCATTCCGCTCGCTTCCACTTCAGGCGCATCTTCGTCGCCTTCGTCACGGACCACCTCACCGGCAGCGTTCTCCAAAGCGGCCACGGCTTCCAGCCAGGGCTCGGGGCAACGGTCAGTCCAGTGGTGCAGGGCGTACCTGCCGCCGTTGGCTTCTTCCGCTTCAAGCTGCAGATCCCCCACCAGCTTGGAATCCAGGGGCAGCACGCATGAACTGAACTGTTCGATGTGTTGAAGGGTGTAGCCAGCGCGCTTGGCGAAGTCCACCTCCCTGCTGCTCTCAGGAACAAAGCCAGCGCCGCTGCCCGGAATCAACTGGTCCTCGGGTATCTCAGTGAGCGACGTTGCCGGGTGGTTGGTATCCACCAAAGCCATGGTGCGTCCCTCCGCCCGGGCGAGCTGCTCAGCGGCTTCCAGCAACTGGCGGCCAACACCTTGGCCCTGGAACTCGGGAAGGATGTCCAGAGTGAACTCGGCCAAGTCCAGGTTGTCCGCCAACGGCAAGGCAATGTCTACCGTGCCCACAATGACGCCCTCTACCTTTGCCACCAGAATGACTTGGCGCTCATAAGGATCGGAAAGCTCCAACAGCTTTTCCAAGGGCGTATAGGCGAGGTCGTCACTCCCCCACGTTTCCATGCGTACCCGGCGCCCTACTTCAACGGCGTCCAAAAAATCAGCGGCGTCGGGGCTGTCCAGGGTGTCAGGCACCCACAGCTGCTCGACTTGAACAGTCTTCGCCTCGTCTACAGTCATTCCAGCCGTTTCTGCCATTCGCCGTCAAAGCCGGAGGGCTTGAATCCTAGTGCGATATTTATGGCCAGCATATGCCGGTTTTCATTGGCGTTCCATGTCATCACGGACGTGGCGCTGGGCCATAGCTCGTGGATACGGCGAAGATTGGCAATCTTGACCAGCATGCCAAGGCGGTGTCCGCGGTGCCCTGGGGCAACCAACGTGTCCTCTTGGTAGACCATGCCCGGGGTAGCCTCGCGGTGGGTGAGTATTGTGTAGGCCGCCAGTTCCCCCGTGGCGTCGTGCCGGGCAACGGCCGCCATGGAAGCAACGCCGCCTGACAGCCACGTGGATTCCTCGAGACGGACGCGATTGGCGTCCCAGTCCTCGCCCTCCCAGCCAAGGCCTGCGATGGGCACCTCGGTGCTCATGAGGCTTTTGAGCTTCGCGAACACATCCACAAACTCATCAGGGCAGCGGTCCTGCCACACGATGAGGCTGTAGCCGGCTGCCCGCTTTGTTGCCTGCTCTTCAAGGTCCTGCAGGAGCACTTCTTCGACCGGGAGGGGCAGCGTGCTGTTGGTTTCGACCTGCTCCAGGGAATATCCGTGATGGAGGGCAAAGCGGGTGGAAGCGGAGTCCATTGGGACGCCACCCGTGCCTGACTTTGCCTCCAGCAACTCAACGCCCGGGATGAGGAGCCGGATTGGCTCCGCGCAAAACGCGTCAAAGGACGTACGGTCCCGCTCACGGGCCACTTGCTCCAGCACCCCGAGGACCCTCGTCCCGATGCCCCGCCGGCGATAGGCAGCGTCAACAAGAACGTCCACTCCCGCCGTCGTCGTGTTTTCGCTAAGAGGCAGCGTCAAGGTGCCGCTGCCCACCACGGCTCCATGGAGGAATGCCAGGTAGACATGCCGTTCTTCGTATTCATTGCCCTGCCAGAAGAGGACAGCTTCGGCCAGCGTGGAGCAACGGTCCAGGTTCCCCCAGAGATCCATGTGGTGGGCAACGTCCAGGTCATGGAAGGCGCGGAAATCGGGATCCCCCTTCGCGTCGGGGCTTTTCGGGACCGGGATCCGCTGCACGGACAACCCGGCGATGGCGGAAGAGTTCGACGTCGGCACGCACCACAGCCTACGGCTCTCCCCCGGTGGTGAACAGGGAAAAGGGCAAGAAAAAGGACCGCCCGGCAAAGCCGGACGGTCCTTTTATCAGAGCAAGTGCCCGCGAAGCTTACGCGTCGACGAGGACCTTGGTGACGTTCGGGTCAACGGTGATGCCCGGACCGAACGTGGTGGCAACGGTAGCCTTCTGGATGTAACGGCCCTTGGAAGCGGACGGCTTCAAGCGAAGCACCTCTTCCAGAGCAGCTGCGTAGTTCTCAGCCAGCTTGTTGACGTCGAAGGACACCTTGCCGATGATGAAGTGCAGGTTGGAGTGCTTGTCGACGCGGAAGTCGATCTTGCCACCCTTGATGTCGTTGACAGCCTTGGTGACATCCGGGGTAACCGTACCGGTCTTCGGGTTCGGCATCAGGTTACGGGGGCCGAGGACCTTACCGAGGCGGCCAACCTTGCCCATGAGGTCAGGGGTTGCCACTGCGGCGTCGAAGTCGGTCCAGCCGGCTGCGATCTTTTCGATCAGGTCATCGGAACCAACGAAGTCGGCGCCGGCAGCGATAGCTGCTTCAGCCTTGTCGCCGGTAGCGAAAACGAGGACGCGGGCGGTCTTACCGGTGCCGTGGGGCAGGTTGACGGTGCCACGAACCATCTGGTCAGCCTTACGCGGGTCAACGCCCAGGCGGAAAGCGACCTCAACGGTTGCGTCGAACTTGGAAGGATTGGTGTCCTTCGCGAGGGTGATGGCCTCGATCGGGGCGTAGACCTTGTCTGCCTCGATCTTGGCTACGGCTGCCTCATATGCTTTGCTGCGCTTTGCCATGCTGCTATTTCTCCTTGTGCAGTTGTGGTCTGCGGACCGCGCTGGGCCCTGCCACAAGTCGTGGATCCGGCAAGGATCCTGCGACATTTCAATGTTTCAGATGCCGGTTACCCGGCGGTTGAAGGCCACAAGGGCCTTCGAAGGTTACTAGCCTTCTACGGTGATGCCCATGGAGCGGGCGGTGCCTGCGATGATCAGGGCAGCTGCCTTGATGTCGTTGGCGTTGAGGTCTTCCATCTTGGTGGAAGCAATTTCCTCAACCTGTGCCTGGGTCAGCTTGGCAACCTTGACGGTGTGCGGGGTAGCCGAACCCTTGGCAACGCCTGCAGCCTTCTTGATGAGCTCTGCAGCCGGCGGGGTCTTGGTGATGAAGGTGAAGGAACGGTCTTCGTAAACCGTGATTTCAACCGGGATAACGTTTCCGCGCTGGGATTCCGTTGCAGCGTTGTACGCCTTGCAGAATTCCATGATGTTGACACCGTGCTGGCCAAGCGCAGGACCGATCGGCGGAGCCGGGTTAGCGGCACCTGCCTGGATCTGCAGCTTGATGAGGCCGGTGACCTTCTTCTTGGGAGCCAATGTAGGGTCCTTCTCTCAATAGCTTCCTGGGACACAGGAGCGCGTCCCAGGTTTGTGGCCGCCATGGCAAGGCGACCGGCCGCTCCCGAACTGCTAAGCAGGCAGGACTGGAGCGAAATTTTGGAATCAGCTAGATCTTGGTGACCTGGTTGAATGCGAGCGTCACCGGGGTTTCGCGCTCGAAGATCGAGACCAGAACCACAAGGGTCTGGGACTCGGGCTTAATCTCGGAGATCGTCGCCGGGAGGGTCTCGAACGGACCTTCCTTCACGATGACCGACTCGCCGACCTCGAAGTCGACGGCCACGGGAGCCTGGTTCTGCTTGTTGACGGGCTTGCCCTGCTCTGCCTGCTCTTCTTCGAAGACCGGGGCGAGCATGGAGAAGACCTCATCGAGCCGCAGCGGGACGGGGTTGTGGGCGTTGCCCACGAAGCCGGTGACACCCGGCGTGTGGCGGACTGCGCCCCAGGAAGCGTCGGTCAGGTCCATGCGGACGAGGACGTAGCCGGGAATGCGCACGCGGTTGATGACCTTGCGCTGCGCATTCTTGATCTCGACGACCTCTTCCATGGGCACCTGGATCTCGAAGATGTAATCTTCCATGTCCAGGGTCTGGATGCGGGTTTCAAGGTTGGCCTTCACACGGTTCTCGTAACCGGCGTAGGAGTGGATGACGTACCAGTCACCTTCCTGGCGGCGCAGCTTGGCCTTGAATTCCTCAGCCGGATCGGCCGGTGCTGCTGCAGCAGCGGCTGCCAGGTCGTCGCCGTCGGACTCTTCCTCGTCGCCGGCAACCTCGTCCGACGCGTCATCAGACTCGTCGTCCACGTCAGCTTCGAAGTCCTCTTCGGAATCGTCGACGTCGGCAGATTCGGGCGCAGCAGAATCAACCTCGGACTCTTCCACAGCCTCAGCCGCGGCGCCCTCAGTTTCTTCCAGCTCAGTCTCGTTTACCTCGAGCTCCTGCTCAGACACTTGGTCTCCTGCTTCCTCATTGCCTAACATGCCTATTTAAATGGCTCAATTCCGCAAACCCCGCAAAATCTCTGACGAATCAAAGAATTCACACAGTTTGCGGACAGATCCGCTTATTGGTCCACAGCCCCTGCGCCACCGAAGACCCAGCTGGCTCCCGTCCCGAAGGCGATGTCCAGCAGGCTGACGATGAGCATCATGATGGCTACGAACACCAGCACCACGAGCGTGTAATTGATCAGTTCCTTGCGGGTGGGCGCAACGACCTTCTTCAGTTCACCAATCACCTGGCGGACGAAGAGTGCAATACGGGCGAAGAAGCCGCGGTCGGTCTTCTTGGCGGGACGGCCCTTCGAGCTGCTGGCAGCTGTTTCGGTCACCTGGTCCTCACTCACCTTGCAAAGTCGTTGACCCGACTCTGATCAGAGCCATGGTTGCTGCGCGTGCCCCGGCGTTTCCGCCGGAACAGCTTGCGCAGGGCAGACAGGACTCGAACCTGCAACCTGCGGTTTTGGAGACCGCTGCGCTACCAATTGCGCCACTACCCTATGGATCAGATCCATGTTTCAGGCCGCACTTCAGCCTGTGGTGCTTTTCAACACCGGTGAACCAGTCTACGCAAGAATTTCGCGATAGTCGAACCGGCCGATTCCGGACCTCCCAGCCCTAAAAGCCTGTGACCGGCATTATCAGTCACAAAGTTCTGCAGGCGCCCGGGAGCTCCGCAGAACAGCATAAGGTAGTTTACGTCGAATCCCATCATCCAGCCCTCGAGCTGCCTGCGAAGAACGGTACATAGATGTCTGCCGGAACAACTACCGCCCGCATTTCACAGCGAATCTCCGCCATTGCAGAATCCGCCACCCTTGCCGTTGACGCCAAGGCCAAGGCACTGAAGGCCGCGGGACGTCCCGTGATCGGTTTCGGTGCCGGCGAACCTGATTTCCCCACCCCGGACTACATCGTCCAGGCGGCCATTGAGGCAGCAGGTCAGCCGAAGTATCACCGCTACTCCCCCGCAGGTGGCCTCCCCGAGCTGAAGAAGGCCATCGCCGAGAAGACCCTGCGGGACTCCGGTTACCAGGTTGATCCTTCCCAGGTCCTGGTGACCAACGGGGGTAAGCAGGCCGTCTACAACACGTTCGCGACACTCGTGGACCCGGGTGATGAAGTCATCATCCCCACCCCCTTCTGGACCACGTACCCGGAAGCCATCCGGCTCGCCGGTGGCGTGCCGGTTGAGGTTTTCGCCGGACCGGAACAGGGCTACCTGGTAACTGTCGAGCAGCTTGAGGCCGCTGTAACGGACAGGACCAAGATCCTGTTGTTCGTTTCCCCGTCCAACCCCACCGGCGCCGTTTACAGCCCCGAGCAGGTCGCGGAGATCGGCAAGTGGGCCGCGTCCAAGGGACTCTGGGTTGTCACCGACGAGATCTACGAGCACCTGACCTACGACGGCGTCGAGTTCACGTCCATCGCCACTGCTGCACCGGAACTGGGCGACAAAGTGGTCATCCTCAACGGCGTTGCCAAGACCTACGCCATGACCGGTTGGCGCGTGGGCTGGATGATCGGCCCTAGCGACGTCATCAAGGCCGCCACCAACCTGCAGTCCCACGCGACGTCCAATGTCTCCAACATCATGCAGATCGCAGCCGCGGCAGCCCTCACGGGTCCGCTGACCGCCGTCGACGAGATGAAAGTTGCGTTTGACCGACGCCGCAAGGCTATTGTCGCCGGCCTGAATGCAATCGATGGTGTTGAATGCCCGACGCCGACCGGCGCCTTCTACGTCTACGCGGACGTCCGCGGCCTGCTGGGTAAGGAATTCGAGACCTCCAATGGTCCTGTCCGCCCGGAGACTTCTGCTGAACTCGCCACCCTCATCCTCGACGAGGTGGAAGTCGCCATTGTTCCGGGCGAGGCCTTCGGTCCTTCCGGCTACGTCCGCCTGTCCTACGCACTCGGCGATGACGACCTCGCCGAGGGTGTCCGCCGCATCCAGGAATTTCTGGGCAAGGCCAAGTAGCAAGCAGCGAACGCAAACGCTCTTCCACCGTGACAGGTGGAAGAGCGTTTGCGTTTAAGGCGCGGGACGTGAGAGTGTCCCTATGTTTTTCGTCAAGTGGTTGTGGGTGTTGGGGATTGGTAGAGGGTCCCGTCGCGGAGCATGGCGTAGAGGGTGTCGCAGCGTCGTCGGGCCAGGGCAATGAGCGCT
>JAPSHX010000024.1 GCA_031179305.1 Paenarthrobacter sp.
TCACGCAAGACATAACTGTAATAGAGGCAGCGTACCCGGGTCAAAACGAGGGCGGTGGCGGCCGTTGCGGGGATGTTCACCCACGCGTCGGACCGGGTTCAGGCGGTGGTTTCCCGGCAGCCGGAAGCTGGGGAATCAACTGTGGTGAGATCCAGCCGCCATGCAAACACGCGAAGTCGCGCAACAAGCCGAAGGAGCCGCTCCATGACAGGGGACGCAATGACCGGGGACGAAATCAGCATGAACGACAGCCATACCCCGAACCGGCTGAGGCTCGCCGTCGTGGACATGGTGGGCACCACCATCACCGATGATGGCCGTACAGAGCGGGCCATGTCCAAGGCACTTGTGGAGCACGGCATCGAACCGGGTACCAGCCGGTTCGAGAGCATGCTCGGCTACGCCCGAAACACCATGGGTTTCTCGAAGATGACCGTCTTCGGCCACCTCTTCGATGATTCCGCTGTGGCCGAAAGCGCAAACAAGATCTTCGAAAAAACCTATGACGAGCTCATTGAGGACGGCGGTGTCCGTGCCATTGCCGGAGCGGAAGATGCCATTCTGTGGATGCGTGAGTCCGGCATGCAGATTTGCCTGGCCACGGGGTTCGGCCGCCACACGCAAAACATGGTGCTGGAATCGCTCGGGTGGATGGGCTTGGCGGATCTCAGCCTTTGCCCTGCCGATGCTGGACGCGGACGTCCCTACCCGGACATGATCCTGACAGCCGTGCTCGCGCTGGACCTCGATGACGTGCGGGAGGTGGCAGTGGTGGGTGATACCAGCTCGGACATGCTTTCGGGCGTTCGTTCCGGAGCGTCCCTCGTGGCGGGCGTCCTGACCGGCTCCCACTCGGAGGCGACGCTACGCGCGGCCGGAGCCACCGTCGTCGTGGATTCCATCAAGCAGCTCCCGCTCCTGGTGGAGAAGCGGGAAGCCAAGCACCTCTAGCATGTGAGGCCGTCCTGCGGCAGCTTGCCATCTACGAAGTAGTCGTCGACGGCGGTGCTGACGCAAGAGTTCGCGCGGCCGTAGGCTGTGTGCCCCTCACCTTCCCACGTGACGAGCGAAGCATTCTCAAGTTGCTTGCGCAGCGACTGGGACCACTCGAGCGGGGTGGCGGGATCGCCGGTAGTACCCACCACCACGATGGGCGAAGACCCGTTGTATTCCACTGGTGCCGGGGTGCGGGTGCTGGGGTAGGGCCAGTCCTTGCAGGTGACACCTCCGTAGGCGAAGAACGATCCGAACGTGGGGGAGTCCTGCAAGAGACGGACTTCCTCGGCCCGCATGCCGGCAGTGTCCGCAACCATCGGATAGTCCAGGCAGTTGATGGCCTGGAAAGCGAAAGCGGAGTTGGAGCTGTAGCTGCCGTTGGGTTCGCGGTCTGCACCCAGGTCGGCAAGCCGCATCATTTGGGAGACGTCACCGGAGAAGGCGCTCTCCAGGGCCTGGGTCAGAGCCGGCCAACTTTGGTCGTTGTAGAGGGGCAGGATGAGGCCGTTGACGAAGTCGTTGGCCGTCACCAACCGGCCGTCCTTGGCGGTCTGCGGATTCTGGTCAACGGCGTTGATGAGGTCACGAATTTCCTGCACACCGTTGTCCACGGATCCGCTGAGGGGGCACTGTTGTTGTCCCTGGCAGCTGGTCACATAAGTGCGCAGGGCCTTTTCGAAGGCACGTGCCTGACCGGCTGTTAGTTCCTCGTTGCTGATGGCTGGATCCACCGCACCATCAAGGACCACCCGGCCCACGTTGTCCGGGAAGAGCGAAGCATAGGTGGATCCGAGGAACGTGCCGTAGGAGAATCCCAAGTAGTTGAGCTTGGCATCGTTCGCCACGGCGCGCAGGATGTCCAGGTCCTTGGCAGCGCTCACGGTATCGATGTGACCCAACACATCACCGGTCTGCTGGGCGCACTGCTCAGCGAAAGCTTTGTTAAAGGCAAGCGCGGCAGCAAGACCTTCGTCAGTGTTCTTGCGGAACACCTTTTCGCGGGCAGCGTCACGTTCGGCGTCGGTCATGCAGGTCACAGGAGCGGAGCGGCCCACGCCCCGGGGATCAAAACCAACCACGTCGTAGTTGGCCCGTAGCTTCTCCGTGAAGTGGGTGTTGCCGGCATCCTTGATGAAATCCACGCCGGAGCCACCAGGTCCGCCGGGGTTTACCAGGATTGACCCTTGCTTGTTGGCGGTGCTGGGCAACTTGATGACGGAAAGTGCGATGTCCCCGGACTCCGGATTAGCGTAGTCCTTCGGCACCTGGACCTTGCCACAGTGGTAGCCGTCCTCACACGAGGTCCACTCCACCGGCTGCGAGTAGAACTTTTCCAACCCTTCAGGAGCTGAGGCAGCGATGGACGGATCAGCCGTGCTGGTGGAGGGCTTGGCCGTTGGGGTTGGCAGAAACGGGATGGTGCAGGCGCTCAGTACCAACAAGGAGGCAAGGGCTACGCCTAGAGACGCGAACCCACGGCGGGATCCCTGTCCTGTAAGGCCGCGCCCTGCGACACCCCGACTTGCCGAACCACCACCCGCATCAAGCTGGGCAGACCGGTCCCTTGAAGGGGTACCGGCGGACCGGCGGGGTGCGGACTTCATGCATTCTCCTATTGCTGGATGAGGCTAGTGGCCATGGACTCGACCGCCAACAGCGGCGCCACGTTGGTGGTGGTGATTCGGACACGGGCTTTGTTGATGGCGTCCATCCGGGCCAGGGTGGTCTCCGGCGTTGAATGGCCCGCGTATTCTTCCAGTTCGCTCTTGAGTTCAACGTTGACCAGTTCCACTGCGTTCCCCAATTGAATGATCAGGACGTCCCGGTAGAAGGACAGAAGATCCGTCAGCGTGCGGTCCAACGAGTCAGTGATGGAGCGCTTGGCGCGCCGTTTCTGGTCGTCCTCAAGTTGCTTGACCTGGCTACGCATGGACGGTGGGAGCGTGCCGGATTCGGGCGCGCCCAAGCTCGCCAAGAGGGCAATCTTCTCTGCGGCGTCGCGTTCGTCGTTGGAGCTATTGGCTTCTTCGGTGGCAATCTTGACCAACTTTTCGGCCATCATCACGGCAGCGGTGACGCCCCGCAGGCCAAGCGGGATGCGCACGGTATCCAACCGACGTTGCCGCGCATCGGCGTCGCGGGCCAAGCGCCGGGCGATCCCTATATGGCTTTGCGCGGCCCGCGCCGCACGGTCCGCGAGTTGGCGTTCAACCCCGTCCCGCCTCACCAAAAGGTCAGCAACGTCCGAGGCTGGCGGCAACCGCAGGCTCACGGGACGGCATCGCGAACGGATGGTGACCAGGACGTCGGCGGGAGAGGGCGCACACAGCATCCAGATGGTCCTGGGCGTGGGTTCCTCGATGGCTTTCAGCAGAACGTTGGTGGTGCGCTCGGCCATGCGGTCAGCGTCCTCCACAACGATGATCCGCCACCGCCCCGTGGCCGGCCGATCGCCTGCCTTGGACACAAGTTCGCGGGCTTCGTCGATGGTGATGGTGACCTTCTCGGTGCGCACGAATGTCACATCCGAGTGCGTCTCACCAAGGATCGTGTGGCACGCTGCGCACTCACCACAGCCACGCATGGTGACGTCGTCCTGCTCGCAGTTCAACGCGGCGGCGAAGGCCTTGGCAGCGTTTGAACGGCCGGATCCCGGCGGGCCGGTGAAGAGCCACGCGTGGGTTAGCCCTGCTTCACCCTGCGCCGCCTGCTTGAGTTGGGCAACGACTGGCGCTTGCCCTTGAAGATCGTCCCAGACGCTCACGGGCGGTCGCCCGAAACGGTTTCGCCCTCCACAGGCGCGCCGGACACACGCACGTCGTTCACGGGCACGGCGTTGCCAACGAGCAGCAACTCCACCCGCTCCAAAATCCGGGCCGCCAACGTTTCAATGTCGGCCTTGGCGGGCAGCACCAGGTAGCTGGACGGTGCAGCTGCTGCGAGGTCCAGGAATGCGTGCCGGATGGCGGAATGGAAGTCGTCAGGCTCGGACTCCAGCCTGTCCTCGGTGGCGTCCCCGGCGGTGCGGCGTTGGCGACCGTCGGAGGGGTCGACGTCGAGCAGTACCGTTAGGTCCGGATGCAGGCCTTCCGTGGCCCATTCGTTGAGTGACAAAACTCCTTCGGCGCCGAGGGTGCGGCCGACGCCCTGATAGGCAACGGAGGAATCAATGTAGCGGTCAGTAATGACAACGGTTCCGTCGGCCAGAGCGGGACGGATCACCTGGCTGGCATGGGCGGCGCGGGCGGCGGCGAACATGAGGGCTTCGGTACGGGGATCGATGGTGCCGTGCCCGTGGTCCAGGACCAGGGAACGCAGTTTCTCGCCGATGGGGGTGCCGCCTGGTTCGCGGGTGCGCAGCACGGAAAGCCCTCGTGCCTCGAGGGCGTCAGAGAGCCGGGCGGCCTGCGTGGACTTGCCCGCTCCGTCTCCGCCTTCGAAGGCGATGAAAAGGCCTGGGCTCTTAATACTCACTCGACTAGCCTACCGATCACCGGCATACGAGGCGCCTTTTATCCACAGCATTGCCCACGACTACGCTGAAAGCATGAGCCTTTCCGATCAGCACGCCGCCGATTTGTCTCCGGAAACTGTTGTAGTTGCGGCTGGCCGCCCCGACCGCGCTCACGACGAACCGGTGAATCCGCCCATCGTCCTGTCCTCCACGTACTTCGGAACCGGTTCATTGGGCGACGGGGACCGCGGTTACGGGCGCTACGCGAACCCCACCTGGGATCCTTTCGAGGATGCACTGGCCAAACTCGAAGGCGCCACGCTGCCCGGCCTGCTCTATGCCTCCGGACTGGCCGCGGTCAGCTCAGCGTTGTCGCTTGTTCCCGCCGGCGGCGTGGTGGTGATGCCCTCGCACAGCTACGCAGGCTCGCTGGTCATGGCCACTGAACTGGCGGAGAAGGGCTTCTTGGAGCTTCGCACCGTGGACATCACGGACACGGACGCAGTGAAGGCGCTCATCAGCCCTGACAACGGCAAGAAGGCCGACCTTCTCTGGCTGGAAAGCCCCACCAACCCGATGCTCGGCATCGCCGATGTCCGCGCCCTCACTGAAGCCGCGCACGCAGTCGGCGCAATCGTGGTCACGGACAATACCTTCTCCACACCCTTGGTGCAGCAGCCACTCAGCCTGGGGTCCGACGTCGTGCTTCACTCAGTGACCAAGTACCTGGCTGGCCATTCGGACGTAGTCCTTGGCGCCTTGGTGACGTCCAACCCGGAACTGCGCGCCACGTTGCTTCACCACCGGATCATTCACGGCGGCATAGCCGGACCTTTCGAGGCCTGGCTGGCACTGCGAGGCCTCCGCACCTTGGCGCTGCGGATCGAGCGTTCCCAAGCTTCTGCGGCAACGCTCGCCGAACGTCTCAGCAGCCACCCCCGCGTGGAAGCCATCCGGTTCCCCGGCCTCCCGACGGACCCGGGCCACGAACGCGCCAAAGAGCAGATGAAGGGTTTCGGTTCAATTCTCTGCATCCAAATCGCAGCCGACGAACAACGTAGCGGTGCTGACGCCGCAGACGAATTGGTCCGGGCTTTGCAGCTCTGGCTGCCGGCGACATCCGTGGGTGGGGTCGAGTCTTTAATTGAACGCCGACGCCGGCACACGGCTGAGCCGCTCAGTGTTCCCGAGAATCTGGTCCGGTTGAGCGTCGGAATCGAGAACGTGGAGGACCTCTGGTCCGACCTTGAGCAAGCGCTGAAGTCGCTGGACGGTTAGGCTGGAGAGCGTGGACGGAAAATTCTTGATCGCGATTGTCACCAACGCGGTGTACTTCATCCTTGGCCTGGTAGCCCTTGCCTTGGAACTGTGGGCCTTCGCGGACTGCCTGCGCCATAAGCCGACGCTCTTCGTGGCGGCCTCCAAGCGCACTAAGACCTTTTGGCTTGCCCTCACGGGCGTGGCCCTGGCGATCGGCGCCCTGACCGTCCTCTCCGGTGGCAGCGGCCTCGGGTTGTTCGGCATCGCTGCCGTCACTGCGGCTTGCGTCTACCTTGCCGATGTCCGTCCCGCCGTGCGTGAGGCCGGCAGCGGCGGCAACCGAAATGTCGGTCCGTACGGCCCCTGGTAACGGCGCTACTGGTAAATCGGCCTTAGCGGGGCGCCACGGCGTCCCACGCCACCGTCACTTCACCCAGACGCCACCGGGCGGGACCATCCTGAAGCGGCCATCCGGCGTCGCGCAGTGAACGGCACATGCCCGTCCAGCGCTGCCGGTTTCCGAACGACGCCAAGGGTGCCGCTTCCAACCACGCCTTATCCATGGCCTGTAGGAACGCGTGGATCGGTTCGCCCGGCACATTCCTGTGAATCAGGGCCTTGGGCAGCCGCTCTGCCACCTCCGACGGCAGCTCAAAACTGCCGAACCGCACGGAAAAACTGAGGCTCAACGGGCGCTCCGCATCCAAAGCGACCCACGTGACGCGCCGGCCGATTTCGTCGCAGGTGCCGTCAATGAACAAGCCGCCGGGCGCCAGGCGCGACTGCACCAACCGCCAAATCCCGGCCACGTCGGCTTCCTCATATTGCCGCAGCACGTTGAAGGCCCGCACTAGAACCGGGTCACCGGGAACAGGAACTTCAAAGCCGCCTACGTGGAAACTCAGCCCTGGCCGCTCGAGTGCTTTGGCGCTCCGAACGCGCTCCGGTTCAATCTCGATCCCGCAGACCCGGACATCCGGTCGCACGGTCTGCAGCCTTTCGAAAAGCTCGACGGCGGTGGTCGGCGAGGCGCCATAGCCAAGGTCCACAACAAGGGGGTCGACGGCGGCGCGCAGCCGCCACGCTTGGGGTCCCGCTAACCAGCGGTCCAGGCGACGCATGCGATTGGGGTTCGTGGTGCCGCGAGTGATGTTGCCAACCGGCTTACCACCCCGACTTCGGGGAGAGCCCACCCGTTCCGCTTTTTGCACCACGGCCCCCACTTTATCCTTGCCTGCTTTATCCCCGCCTGCATCCGGTCTGCGGGATTCGTTGCCGGACGTAACGCCGGGCAGGGCACGTAACTGCTCGGCTAGGATGAAAACCATGACTTACAAGCTGATTCTGCTGCGCCATGGCCACAGCGAATGGAACGCCAAGAACCTGTTCACCGGTTGGGTGGACGTTGACCTGAACGATCAAGGCCGCGAAGAAGCAGTGCGCGGTGGAGAGCTCCTGGTTGAGAACGAGATCCTCCCGGACGTCCTCTACACCTCGCTCCTGAAGCGTGCCATCAACACCGCCAACATGGCCTTGGATAAGGCCGATCGCGGCTGGATCCCCGTCAAGCGCGACTGGCGCCTGAACGAGCGCCACTACGGTGCCCTCCAGGGCAAGGACAAGGCCCAGACGCTTGCCGAATTCGGCGAAGAGCAGTTCATGGAATGGCGCCGCAGCTACGACACCCCGCCGCCGCCCCTGTCCGATGACAGCGAATTCTCGCAGGCACACGACGTCCGCTACAAGGATCTCGGCGACGCACTTCCGCGCACCGAGTGCCTCAAGGACGTCCTGGTCCGCCTCCTCCCTTACTGGGAATCGGACATCAAGGAAGACCTCAAGGCCGGCAAGACTGTCCTGGTCACCGCCCACGGCAACTCCCTGCGTGCCCTTGTGAAGCACTTGGACGGCATCAGCGACGACGCCATCGCCGGGCTTAACATCCCCACGGGCATCCCGCTGGTCTATGAACTGGACGAGGACTTCCAGCCCATTAACCCGGGCGGAACCTACCTGGACCCCGACGCAGCAGCGCAGGCCATCCTCGCCGTGGCCAACCAGGGCAAAAAATAGGGCTTCGCGGTTCTTCGCCGGATGCTCGGTCGTTCCTCCCTTAGACGCATTCCGGCCGAAGAACGCGCTGCGCCGCAGTTAAAGGCAGGCGGCCGGTCACCTTAGGTGACCGGCCGCCGTCGTCGTTAACTCAGGGCTAGAAGCCTTCAGGCTGCCATTCGCCCGTCACCAGGTAGGTGACCTTGCGGGCGACCGAGACGCCGTGGTCGGCAAAGCGCTCGAAGTATCGGCTGGCCAAGGCGACGTCCACGGTGGTGGACGGAGTTTCGTTCCACTCGGGGGAAGCAATGGCCTTGAAGACACTGAGGTGGAGGTCGTCCACGGTGATGTTGATCTTGAGGATGTCGCGGGCTACCTCAAGATCGCGGGTCTCCAGCAGTTCAATCACCTTGGCGGTGATCTCGATGTCGTGCTGGGCCATGGCCTTAAAGGTCTGGGTCAGCGAAGCGGGGATCACAGTGGCCGGGTAGCGCAGGCGCGCGAGCTGGGCAACGTGGCGGGCCAGGTCACCCATGCGTTCAAGCGACGCACTCATACGCAGCGAACCCACAATCATGCGGAGGTCGCTCGCGACAGGACCCTGCAGGGCCAGGATGTCGATGGCGCGCTCGTCGAGGCTGTTCTGCAGGAAGTCGATGCGGGCATCTGCCGCGATGACGTCCTGGGCAAGATCCACGTCGGCGCCTTCGAAGGACGTAGTAGCCTTCGTGATTGCTTCGTGAACCAGCTTGGAGATCTCGATGAGGTCGTCACCTACCTGGGTGAGCTCCTCCTGAAAAACCTTGCGCACTAAGGCGTCCTTTCCTTGGAAATCCTGTTCCCATGATGGGGGTCGGATTTCAAAACCATTGACAGTCCAACCAGTAACTGTGTCAGGGGCCAGTGAACTGTTCGACTCCTTTAGATGAACGTTAGTTGAACCGTCCGCGTTTGGTGCCGGATCTCTGCTTGCCCGTGTTTCCACAGCATAAGCTGGACACGTGGATCCATTGCTCGTAGGTGTCGTCGCAGGCTTGGTTGGCCTGTCATTGGGCGTCTTTGGCATGCTCGCATTCAGGATCAGTGAGCGGCAACGCAGCATCGTGGACCTGGACGTTACTGAGCCCCTGCTTCCCGAGGGCGCAGCGGAAGTACTTGCCGTCGTCGGCCGCGCTTTTGTTGTAGTAGACGCGATCGACGGAGTGGTTCGCGCGAGTCCGGCAGCCTATGCCTACGGCCTGGTGCGTGGCCACACGGTGGTCCACAAGCAGCTCCTGGACATGACCGCAAAGGTCCGCCGGGACGGTGTGATCCTGGAGGAACAGTACGAACTCCCGCGTGGTCCGCTGGGCAAGGGCACCATTGTGGTCAAAGTACGGGCGGCCATGCTCGGTTGGGAATACATCGTGCTCCTGGCCGATGACCGCACTGAGATTACCCGCACCGAGGAGATCCGAAACGACTTCGTGGCCAACGTGTCCCATGAACTCAAGACCCCGGTGGGCGCCATCTCGCTCCTGGCAGAGGCCCTGGAAGCATCGCCGGATGACGAAGAAGCCGTGCGAAGGTTCGCCAAACGCATGCACAAGGAGTCCGGTCGGCTGGCAGCCCTGGTCCAGGACATCATTGAACTTTCCCGTTTGCAGGGCGCCAACGTTGCCCAGCAAGGCCACCCCGTGGACATCAATACGGTGATCACAGAAGCCGTGGACCGCTCGCAGCTGCCGGCCGAGAGCAAGAATATCCAGATCGTGGTCGGCGGGCACTCTGAGTCGCTGGTCTTCGGCGACCGCGACCTCCTGGTGACTGCCCTCCGCAACCTGATCGACAATGCCATCCGCTATTCACCGGAAAACACGCGGGTGGGTGTCGGCGTCCGGACACGGGAGGGCGTGGTGGCCATCTCTGTCACGGACCAAGGCGAAGGCCTGACGCCGGAGGACCAGGAGCGCGTGTTCGAGCGCTTCTACCGCGTCGACGCGGCACGATCCCGGCATACCGGTGGAACAGGCCTGGGGCTCAGCATCGTCAAGCACGTCGTGTCCAACCATGGCGGTGAAGTGACCGTGTGGTCCCAACCCGGCCAAGGATCCACCTTCACCATCCGCCTGCCCGAGATGGAAGGCCAGGACGACGACGCCGGCCTTCCGGCTTCCGCTGCGGTTGCCTCTACCGAACTTCCGGCGGCTGCTGCCGCCGTCGAGCCTCATCACGCGATTCAACAACCCCATCACGTGAATCATCAAGGGGGCGCCAGCGGCGCCCAAGAGCAAGGAGCCAGCGCTTGAGCCGGATTTTGATAGTGGAGGACGAAGAGTCCTTCAGCGACCCCCTGTCCTATCTCCTGGGCAAAGAGGGTTTTGACGTCGAGGTAGTGGACAACGGCAGCGACGCCTTGGTGGAATTCGACCGGAACGGTGCCGACCTGGTTCTCCTGGACCTGCAGTTGCCGGGAACCCCGGGCACGGAAGTGTGCCGACAACTTCGCCAGCGCTCCAGCGTCCCCGTCATCATGCTGACGGCCAAGGACTCGGAAATCGACAAGGTTGTTGGCTTGGAGCTTGGCGCCGATGACTACGTCACCAAGCCCTATTCCTCCCGGGAGCTCGTTGCCCGCGTCCGTGCGGTGCTGCGCCGGCAGGGTGAGCCGGAGGAACTCATTACGTCCACAGTGCAGGCCGGTCCTGTCCGCATGGACATCGAACGACACGTGGTGAGTGTCAACGGGGAGCAAGTTTCGCTGCCGCTCAAGGAGTTCGAGCTGCTGGAGATGCTGCTGCGCAACTCAGGCCGGGTACTGACCCGCGGCCAGTTGATCGACCGTGTGTGGGGTTCCGACTACGTGGGGGACACCAAGACGCTCGATGTGCATGTGAAGCGGCTTCGTAGCAAGATCGAGCCGGATCCTTCCGCGCCGCGTTACCTGGTCACGGTGCGCGGTCTGGGTTACAAGTTCGAGCCGTAAAGCATCTCCCGCCGGCGACGCGCATATTCGTTGGCGCCACGTAGAGCGGTTGGCGCCACCCGGATTCCGGTGTCGCCAGTCCGATAGGGTGGCACTGGTGAATAGGGGTGTCTGCAGCGGCAACCATATACAACAAGGAAGGGTCCCGCCTCTCGGTGGGACCCTTCCTTTGCTGTAAACCTTGGAGCGTGCTGACCGCTAGTGGCCGGCGGCCGGAGCCTCTGAAGACGTAGCCGTGGACGTCGGCGTTGCCGTCGGGGTTGGCGTGGTCGGCAGGTACTTGGTGTACTCGGGCAGAGTGCCGTCAAGCACAGGGACGTTGACAGTTGCGGAATCGGAACCGCTGCGGATGGTGATGGGAACCAAGCCACCGGGGATGACACCCGCGGTGCTGAGGATCGCCGCATCCGCGGTGTCGGTAAGGAAAGTCTCCCCGTTGGCCTTGACCGGGATTTCAGTCTGGGCGCCGTTGGCACCACTCATGGTGAGGGTGGCGTCCGTGGCGGAGGTGTTGAAGACCGCGCCGATAACACGGCCGGGCTCGTTCTCGCCCGAGGCAACAATCAGGATGTTGCGCAACTGCAGGGGACCGAGATCAGCCTTGATCCCGTCCGATGCCGAGTACTGGTGGGTAGTCTGCTGGGCGTTGACGAATCCGCAGCCGGTGACGGACAGAAGACCGACGCCGATTGCAGCCGCCGCAATTGCCAGCTTGCCGCGCTGGACAGGGTTCATCGCAGTATTGCGCACGACACCTACTCCTCAAGAGTCATTGGAACACTTTTCAGCCATAGCCTATCGGCAAACCCCCCGAAATATGGATTCGGGAAGGCTATGTGGCGCCGTCAACGGAGGAGATCTTGATCGCACGTTGCTTGCTCGAAGCATCTTTCCGGGAATACGTCAAGACCTTGGAGGAAGTCGTTTAGGGCCTCATTCCCTTTATTGGCGCGGCAGAAGGCCCTGTTCGATGCCAGTCGTATGCCTTAATCGTGATAGACTAATCTGCGGGAAAGGGGAAAGTCCACATGGTTTTTGAGGTCGGCGAGACAGTAGTTTACCCTCACCACGGTGCAGCAAAAATTGAGGAAATCAAGATGCGCACCATCAAGGGCGAAGAGAAGATGTATCTCAAGCTCAAGGTGGCTCAGGGTGATCTGACCATTGAAGTTCCAGCAGAGAATGTTGACCTTGTTGGGGTCCGGGACGTAGTGGGCAAAGAAGGCTTGGAGCACGTGTTTGACGTTCTCCGCGCCGAGTTCACTGAAGAGCCTACCAACTGGTCACGTCGTTACAAGGCGAACCTGGAGAAGCTTGCTTCAGGCGATGTCATCAAGGTGGCAGAGGTCGTTCGCGATCTTTGGCGTCGTGATCACGATCGCGGCCTTTCCGCAGGTGAGAAGCGGATGCTGGCCAAGGCGCGGCAGATTCTGATTTCAGAACTGGCCTTGGCTGAGAAGACAGACGAAGAGAAGGCTGCAAGCGTTCTTGACGAGGTCTTGGCTTCCTAAGAATTGAGCCCGGTGGTGCGGAAGCGCCGCCGGGTTTCTTTTTGCCACAAAGCAGGAGCGTGGCCTCGCTGGATGTATCCCTGGTGCATTGTGGCGGCCGGGGACACTCATATTCGTCCCCGCCACAGCAACGGGCCGCCGCCACCCCAATCTGCGTGTCTTGGGCCCGTTTTCTGGGCGTAGAGGAATATGCGTGTCGTAGCCACAACAGCGCGGAACTACCCGGAATGTGGGTAATCCATGCACATTCCGCATAATCTTGGGCGCATGAGTATTCCTTCCAAGCGCGCCGTTACGGCCGTGATCGTGGTTGCTGCCGGCTCCGGTGAACGCCTCGGCTACGGCATGCCCAAAGCCCAGGTTCCGCTGGGCGGCGAAACCATCCTGATGCATGCCCTCCGGGGTGTGGTTGCGTCTGATGTCGCGCGCCAGATTTGCGTCGCCGTGCCCAAGGGGGACACTGCGCTGCGCGAATCAATCTCCGAGTTCACCATTGACCTGGTGGACGGCGGACCCGAAATTTCAGTTGTCGACGGCGGTTCCTCCCGCGCGGATTCTGTCCGCGCCGCCATGGCTGCCTTGGAGGACGGAACCGAACTGGTACTGGTCCACGACGCCGCACGTGCCCTGACTCCGGAACGGGTTTTCCAGCGCGTCTCTGACGCTTTGGCTTCCGGCGCGAAGGCCGTTATTCCCACCATGCCTGTGGTGGACACCATCAAGACCGTTGCCGAAACGAACGGCTCTGACTCCTCCATCGCCCCGGAGGTGGTCACTGGAACGGCTCCGCGCGAGCAGCTCCGTGCCGTGCAGACCCCGCAAGGTTTCGAACTGGCTGTGCTACGAAAAGCCCACGAAGCCGCTGGACTTTTCGACGACAAGCAGTCCGCAACTGTCACCGACGACGCCATGCTGGTGGAGCTCCTCGGGGTTCCGGTCCACGCTGTCCGCGGGGCCAGCCAGTCGCTGAAGATCACCACGCCCTTGGACCTGATCATTGCCGAGGGATTGCTGGAAGGCCCGCTGGGAATCCGTTGGGTGGAAGGCTGATGGCACCGAACCAAAACGTGATGCTTCCCCGCACCGGCGTCGGCATAGATGTCCACGCCTTTGCCCCCGAAAATGACCCACAGCCACTGTGGTTGGGTGGGCTCTTCTGGGAAGGCGAACAGGGGCTTTCAGGGCATTCCGACGGCGATTGCGTAGCTCACGCCGCTGCCGACGCACTCTTTTCCGCATGCGGCATCGGTGACCTCGGCACCCACTTCGGCACTGACCGCCCCGAGTTCGCAGGAGCCTCCGGGGTGAAGCTCCTTGGTGAAGCGGCACGCATTGTGCGCTCGGCAGGATTCGAGATCGGCAACGTCGCAGTGCAGTTCGTGGCCAACCGTCCCAAGTTTGGTCCGCGCCGGGAAGAATCCCAGCGGGTCTTGAGCGAAGCTGCCGGCGCACCGATCAGTGTCACGGCAACCACCAGTGACGGCCTCGGATTCACCGGCCGCGGCGAAGGTATCTCCGCTGTTGCCACAGCGTTGGTATACCCGGTCTCGGGACACCAAGCGACGGCAACCGAGCCCGGTCCCGCGAAAGGTGCGCCACATGGTTAAGCCAAGTACCGGCGTCGTGCGTTCCGCTGTGTTGTCCGCAGGCTTGGCGGTATCGCTCCTGCTGAGCGGCTGTGGCGGGACCCAAACCTTGGACGTTGCAGCCAGCTGCGAATTCCTGAACAACGACACCTTCAAGCCCGACGGCCATCAGCAGCAGCAGTCCAAGCAAATCGCTGAGCACTACCACGAGATCGCGGGCAAGCTTGCTCCGGAGATCGGAAACCCCATCAAGGAAATGGCTGCGATCATGGACGAAGCGGCGTCGTCGTCCCTCGGCGCGGCCACCCAGGACCAGCAGGAGAAGCTCAAGGTGCAGTTCAACAAGATCGGCGAATACTGCAAGTAGGCAGCTCACGCCGCGTCATCGGCTAATCTGGAGCGGTGACCCTGCGCTTCTATGACACCGCCTCCGCCGAAGTCCGCGACTTCGTTCCCCTCGAAGACGGCAAGGCCAGCGTGTACTACTGCGGGGCCACCGTCCAAGGAATGCCGCACGTGGGCCACGTCAGGTCGGCCATCGCCTTCGACCAACTGACCCGCTGGCTCGAATTCCGCGGCCTCCGGGTTACGGTGGTGCGCAACGTCACGGACATCGACGACAAGATCCTGGCCAAGTCCGCGCAGTCGTTTGGTCCGGACTGGGATGCTGAACCGTCGGCGCGCCAAGCCGAAGAGTGGTGGGCCCTTGCGTACCGCTACGAGCAGGAGTTCGAGAACGCCTACGAATCCCTCGGCGTCCAACGGCCCACTTACGAACCCCGCGCCACCGGCCACATTCCGGAAATGCACGCGCTCATCCAGCGCCTCATCGACCGCGGCCATGCCTACCCCGCGCTGGACGATTCCGGCGACGTCTACTTCGACGTCCGTTCCTGGAGCAAGTACGGCTCGCTGACGCGGCAGAATATTGATGACATGCAGGGAGCGCCCGACGCCGACCCCCGTGGCAAGCGCGACCCTCGCGACTTCGCGCTGTGGAAGGGTTTCAAAGACGGCGAACCCGTCACCGCAAAGTGGGAGTCCCCTTGGGGTGCCGGCCGTCCCGGTTGGCACCTCGAGTGCTCAGCCATGGTCACCAAATATCTTGGGCCGCGGTTTGACATTCACGGTGGAGGTCTGGACCTTCGCTTCCCGCACCACGAGAACGAAATGGCCCAGTCCCAGGCCGCCGGTGACGAGTTCGCCAACTTCTGGATGCACAACGGCATGGTCACTTACGAGGGCGAAAAGATGTCCAAGTCCATCGGTAACACCGTGAGCCCGGCCGAGATGCTGGAGCTCGCCTCACCGCGCGTGGTTCGGTATTACCTCGGTCAGGCACACTACCGCTCCATCCTGGATTACCGGCCCACGTCGCTGCAGGAGGCCACAGCAGCCGTCGAGCGCATTGACGGTTTCATCCACAAGGCATCCGCCAAGGTGGGTACGGACGCCTCGGACGTTTCCCCGCAGGCCAACATGCCCGCTGCTTTCATCGCGGCCATGGATGACGACCTTAACGTGCCCCAGGCCCTCGGCGTGCTGCACGAAACCGTGCGGGCGGGAAATACGGCACTGGCCTCCGGCGACTTGGAGAGTGCGAAAACCGCTCTGTACAGCGTGCTCTCCATGACCGAAGTCCTTGGCCTGGATTCGGTGAAACGTCCGGAAGCTGTACAAGGGCGCGAGCATGCCGCCCTGGAAGTGCTGATCGAAGCTCAACTCGAAGCCCGTGCCGCTGCCAGGGCCAACAAGGACTGGGCAGCATCCGATGCTATCCGTGACACACTCGCCGCGGCCGGCGTCGTCGTCGAAGATGGTGCGGATGGCGCCAGCTGGAGCCTCAAACGCGACTGACAAACCGGCGCGGCGGCCGAATTGCATCGGGTCAGTAGACTTGATTCCAGACTTACTCACAAAATCAAGGATGGAATCTCATGGCCAATAATGGTCGCCGGTCGGTCAAGCAGAAGAAGGGCCCCACCACCGGAACCGGTGGCCACGGCCGCAAGGCCCTGGAGGGTAAGGGTCCCACGCCCAAGGCGGAGGAACGCACTTACCACAAGGCATACAAGAACAAGCAGCTGGCTGAGCGCTCCGCTGCCAAGCGCGGAACGGGCACCCGTCCCGGTGGCGCCGGCGCGCGCTCGGGCCCCAAGGGCCGTGCCACTGAAGAACTGGTGACGGGCCGTAACTCGGTGGTCGAAGCGCTCCGCGCCGGCATCCCGGCCAAGGCCCTGCACGTCGCCATCCGCATTGAGATGGACGACCGCGTCAAGGAATCCCTCAAACTCGCGGCTGAGCGCGGCATCCCGCTGCTCGAAACCGGCAAGGCTGAGCTGGACCGCATGACAGAGGACGCCGTCCACCAGGGCCTCGTTCTGCAGATCCCGCCGTACGAATACGAGGATGCTTACGACCTCGCCGAGGAAACCCTCGCCAAGTGGAAGAAGGGGCACATCTCCAACGCCCCCATCTTCGTCGCGCTGGACGGCATCACCGACCCCCGCAACCTCGGCGCGATCATCCGCTCCGTATCCGCCTTCAGCGGCCACGGCGTCATCGTGCCCGAGCGTCGTTCCGTCGGTGTCACTGCGTCCGCTTGGAAGACCAGTGCCGGCGCCGCCGTGCGCGTCCCGGTTGCCCGTGCTGCGAACCTCAACAACGCGCTCAAGCAGTTCAAGAACATGGGCATCTACGTCCTTGGCTTGGACGGCGACGGCGACGTCTCGCTGCCCGACCTCACCGTTGCAACGGAACCCGTGTGTATTGTGGTCGGTTCCGAAGGCAAGGGCCTCAGCAGGCTGGTCCGCGAGAACTGCGACCAGATCGTCTCGATCCCGATCGACTCTGCCATGGAGTCGCTCAATGCATCCATGGCCGTCGGAATCTCGCTGTACGAAGTGTCGAGGCAGCGCGCCGCTAAGTAATCCTTGGTGAGGCGGCGTGGCCGTCATCCTCCGCGTGCTGCTCCTTCGTCGCTTTGACGCACGCTTCCGGATGACGGCCACGCCGCCTTTCGCTGCCGGTTTTCTTTTGGGCTACGTATACCGGATGATGCCACCTATATCCGGGTAGCGCCCATCCGTTTGCGTGGCGCCGGCGAATTTGAGTGGCGTCCGTCAGAAGTCGCGGCGGTTGGCCAGCACTGGGAGTTTGGTACGGGCTTCTTCCACAATGGCAGGGTCGAGATCGTAGAAAATGACACCCGGTTCGCCTTCCAGGGCTTCCAACACCTGGCCGAACGGGGATACGACGGCGGAGTACCCCACTCCGGTGGGCGCGGTGCCTTTGACTTCTACGCCTTGGGTGGCCGGATCGCCTTGGCCGCAGGCGAGCACGAACGTGGTGGTGTCCACTGCGCGGGCGCGGGCGAGGAGTTGCCACTGCTCGGCTTTGCCCGGGCCGGATCCCCACGAGGCAGAAACGATATTCACCATGGCTCCTCGCTGTGCGTTGGCCGTGAATAGGGCAGGGAAACGGATGTCGTAACAGGTAGCCAAGCCAAAGGTGAGGCCACCGGCGTCGAACGTCACGGGATCTGTACCCGCCTCAACGGTGTCCGATTCCGCGAAGCCGAACGCGTCGAAAAGATGTATTTTGTCGTAGCTCGTTTCCACACCGGGTCCGGTGGCCAGAAGCGTGTTCCGGACACGCGGGAATCCAGAATCGGAGGGAGTGCCCGGAGTGAACATGCCCGCTACGATCACCAACTGAAGTTCGTCAGCGAGGGATCGCACCCGGCTCGCCCATGGCCCATCCAGTGGTTCGGCGATGTCCAGCAGGGAGTTTCCGAACGCGCGCATCATTGCTTCCGGGAAGACCACTAGCTCGGCGCCGCCCTCCTTGGCCCGGCGGGCGTACTCCTCAAGGAGCCGCAGGTTCTCGGCCAGATCCCGGCCGGTGATGAGTTGGGCAAGTGCCACGCGCACGATAAAACCTCCAGTTGTCTCCGTCCCAGTATGCCAAGCGGACTGATCCGGGGCAGTAGAACGCGACACAATCGATGCGAACCAGCTCAATCGCGGAGAGTGCGAAGGCAGCATTCCAGCACGTGAGCGGCGGATGAAATCCCGCCAGTTTCGGGCAAGTAATGAAATCGCGACCCTGAACGTCGTCACATGGCAGGCCCGCGCGGTACATACTTGGCGTGGAACTAAACTTGCAAGCAATGGTTATGCCTATTTTTGACACAGAAGCTGCCCTGGACGCGTCGCAGCCCAGGCCCCTCGGACTGAGCAAGCCCCAGCCCGGGGTTTTCGACGCCGAAACCACACAGAACCATTCGGTGAACGTGGCCGTTTTCGCTCCCGACCTGGAACGGGTGGAAGTGGTGTTCCAAGCACCAGGCGAACCTTGGCGCGCGCATATTCTGTCCAATGTGCAGGACGGCGTGCACTTCGGCCTTGTGGACGGCATGCCGCCGGGCACCCGCTACGGCTTCCGCGCTGCCCCCAGCGAGGGCGGCCTCCCTCTGTCCATCCCGGCTTTGGACCTGGACGACGACGGCGACCAGCCGCTGCTGCTCGATCCCTACGGCCGCGCCGTGGACCAGCGGGGCGAGTTCCTGACAAGCGTTCACGTGGAGACAGGTTTTGACTGGGGCGATGACCAGGCGCCGCGAACGCCTATGCGCACCTCGGTGATTTATGAGGCACACGTCCGTGGCCAAACGATGCTCCACCCCGACATCCCGGAGCATCTTCGCGGAACGTACGCGGGCATGGCGCACCCGGTGATGATCCAGCACCTGACTGAACTCGGCATCACTGCTGTCCAGCTGCTTCCCATTCATTTCCACTTGGATGAGTCGCACCTCCAGGACCTGGGCATGACCAACTACTGGGGCTACAACACCGCAGCCTTCTTCGCTCCGCACTCGGACTACGCAACGGAAGCGGCGCGGACTGCCGGCCCCCACGCGGTGCAGGATGAGCTCAAGGGCATGATCAAACTGCTCCATGCGGCGGGGATCGAGGTCATCCTGGACGTGGTGTACAACCACACCGCCGAGGCCGGGCCTGACGGACCGCCGCTGAGTTTCCGCGGACTGGCGGAGAAGCGTTATTACCGGCACGATGCCCATGGACGCTACCTGGACACCACCGGATGCGGCAACACCCTGGATTTCAGTGATCCCGTGGTGGTGGATCTGGCACTGGATTCCTTGCGGTACTGGGTAAATGACTTCCATGTGGACGGTTTCCGTTTCGACCTCGCAGTGACACTGTGCCGGGATGCCAGCAACACTTTCGATCCCCAGCACCCGTTCTTGCAAGCAATTGCCGAGGACCCGGTGCTCTCTGAGGTCAAGCTGATCGCCGAGCCTTGGGATGTTGGCTACGGCGGCTGGCAGACCGGCCGTTTCCCGCAGGGATGGTCTGACTGGAATGACCACTTCCGCGATGGCGTCCGAAGCTTCTGGCTGTCAGACCGGGCTGCCATGGAGGCCGGTGGCCAAGGTGGCTCGGTGGCGTCCTTGGCTGAGCTCATGGCGGGCTCTGCCAATCTCTTCGCATCATCCGGCCGCACCCGCCTGGCCAGCGTCAACTTCATCACCGCCCATGACGGCTTCACGCTGAAGGACCTGGTCAGCTACGACCGCAAGCACAACGAGGCCAACGGCGAGCAGAACCGCGACGGACACGGCGACAACCGAAGCTACAACCATGGTTTCGAAGGCCGCAGCGAGAACGAGGCCATCGTGGCTGCCCGGTCACTGTCCATCCGCAACCTTATGGCGACGCTGCTGCTGTCCTTTGGCGTTCCGATGATCACAGCCGGTGACGAGATCGGCCGTACACAGCAGGGCAACAACAACGCCTACTGCCAGGACAACCCCACGGCATGGCTGGATTGGAGCCGGACCCAGGAAGCCAATGCCATGTTTAGGACTACCCGTGAACTGGTCCGGCTCCGACGCTGGTTCCTGCGTCACCAACCTGAAAGCTTCCCAGGACAGGCCAACGACTCGAGCCTTCAGTGGTTTGACGATAAGGGTAAGAAGATGACTCCGGCGCGCTGGAATGATCCCAACGTCCGCTCGGTCCAGCTGCTGATGGGCCACGAGGATAGTGAGATCCGTGGCTTGATCTCGGTGAACGGCAGCAACCAGGACGTCAAGATGGTCTTGCCGGAGATCCTGAGCGAGTCGGGCATCGGCAAGCGAATGTTTGAACTTCGCTTCACAACTTCGGTGTTGCATGACCGTAGAAAAGGCGCGTTGGTGGCCTCGGGCGAGCGGGATATCCTGCAAGCCAACACCATCAACATCTACCGCACGTAGCCAACCAACCATCGAGGGGAGCCCCACCGGATGAACCGCAACCGCAGCAAACTGGTGGCCTTCGCAGGGCTGGTGATTGCCGTCGTCGTGCTGGTGGTCGCGATGGTGGGCGGCGGCTCACTGACGACGCAAAGCACGACGCCGGCACCTGGCTCCACGGCAGCGTCACCAGCTGCTGCCGTTACCAATCCGGCAGCTGCTAGCCCGGCTGTTGACAACCCTTCCACGCTGCCCTCCATCAATGCTTCGCAGTTGCCCAAGGAAGGGCGCCAAACCCTTGCCCTGATTGCGAAGGGCGGCTCCTATCCCTATGACCGGGACGGCGTGAACTTCGGCAACTTCGAGGGTTTGCTGCCTAAGAAGTCCGGCGGTTTTTACAAGGAATACACCGTGCCCACACCGGGGGAGTCGGACCGGGGTGCCCGCCGGATCATCGTGGGCAAGGACTCCGCCAAGTACTACACCCCTGACCATTACGAGTCGTTCATGTTTATCGTCGAAGGCAAATAGAGGAGCCCATGAAAATCTACTCCGCGGACACCTGGACTCTCGAAGAACTGCAAGAGCAGATCTCCGACGCCGGCCGCCGCACACTTCTGGTCCCGCCGGCAACCACAAAGCAGGCAGTCCTCGAGGTCTTCGGTCAGGTCCTCGATTTCCCTGAGTACTACGGCGTGAACCTCGACGCCCTGAACGATTCCCTGCACGACTACGCTGATGCCCTCTCGGAGGATGATGGCAGCCCCGTCACCATGATCTGGCAGGTCCCCGCGGCCTACCGTACGGACCGGTCCTTCGGCGTCGTCTGCGAAATCCTCCAAGACGCAGAGCGCTACGCAGGCCGGGACCTGGCAGTCATCGCGGTCTTCGAGAATTAGTCGGGCCAGCGGGCCCTAACTGCACCGGCGTCCTACCCGTGTGGGCACGCGCCCGAAGAGGCAACTTCATTGGCTGGTCTTACGGGCAGCTGAGATGTAATCAGCGTTGGTTTCCCACGTGAGCTATGACTACCGCCGAAATCCGCTTAAGTGGTGCTTGCAACTTAATCGTGACGCGAAACATTGAATATTTCTATATCCTCTCGGATTATTTCAAAAACTTGAAATTAAATGAGCCGAGCGATACGTTTTTCGCGAGGCACACTATCTGCCTGCCACTTGCGTATTGGGGAACACGCGGAGTTAATTGCTGGCCTCAAGTCGCACCAGCCAAAATGAGGACCAAGATATGAAAAAACTCACACGGGCCGCTGCTGTCATTGCATTGTCCACTGCTGCACTTTTTGCTGCGAGTCAGTCTGCGAATGCCAGTATTTTCTATGACAACAATAACTACAGCGGCGCTACGTACGGAGCCGACAATTCGACTTGGATGGGATCGTTTGACAACAAGGCAAGTTCGGTAAAGAACTTCGGCTACTACGTAACTTGGTGGGAAAACATCAACTACGGCGGTGCTGGATTCGGAAGCGCTAACGATTACAGCGCCATGGGTTGGTACGTGCCCTTCCTGGGAACGTGGAATGACAACATCAGCAGTTTTCACCGTGGCTAAACATAGCATGCGCTTCGATTAACACTACCTGAGCGCGGTTGTGCTTTGACCTGCCGACTAAAGCTTCGGCAGGTCAAAGTTGCTTTCCGGGACAGGCCCGGGTACCCAATCGAGGCACAAAAAAAGATTGGACGCGAAAAGTGTCGATAAGAATTGCCGAACGACGGGCACGCTGGAATAGCTACATCGCTCCCGCTCTTGCCATAGGCGTAACCCTGGCTATCTCATCTTGTTCCGGAACTCCGGATGCATCAATCACGCCGGATCCATCTGGGAAAGTGAAGCTGGATTATGAGAACTCCCTGGTAATTTTCCCAGTTGATGTATATAGAATTTCGGCCAGTGATCGCTCGCAAATTCTCCTTGCGAGAGAAGTCGTCATGACTACATGCATGAAGAAATTTGGCTTCATAGATGATCCGAATGCAGCTTATCCAAAGGCGGAAAATCGGAACTTCGGGGTGTGGAACGTTGACCGTGTGAGGCAGTACGGCTTCCGGCTTATTGGAGAAGACGGTCCATCGAACCAGAAGCATGATGAGGCAGGCGAGTGGGGGGACGCCCGATATGAGTGTCTCGCCAGCGAAAAGAGCAGGATCGAAGAAATCACTCCCCCCGACGATCTGATGAATGGCGGGGCAGCGGCTGAGATCGCGTTGAAAAGCCTCAGCATGGCATCAGAAACTGATGCTTGGAAGGATGCCAAGGACAACTGGGACAAGTGCATCTCAGCGGCAGGCTTGACGCCGGAGCGGGACGCCGATAAAGCCAAGTGGTCGAGCCAGCAGTCCTTTGACCTGCAGATGAGGGCAGATCAGCAAAACCCGTCGACATCGGATGCCGCCGAGGGCATCCGAATCGCTACGGTTGAGGCCGAATGCAATCAAAAAGTCCGGCTAACCCAAACGCTTGGTGATATTCAGGCAAGCTACCAGCTGCCCCTCATCAGACAGAACGAGGCAGTTCTTACTGAACTCAAGAAGAAGAGCCAGAAGTACGTGGACGTCGCTCAGAAGTTCTTGAAAGAGACGCAGTGATCCATAAACAACCTCGGCAGGGGGCGGCAGCCGTCGGCTTATCTCGAATCTCGCGACGGTGGCTTGTCGTCCTGTTGGCAGTCACCGCAGCCATGTCCGCCGGAGTGGGCTTGCTGGCTGGAGGAATCTTTGGTCGTTCAGAGATCATTCGGCCAGAGGACTCGATGGCTGACGTCCCGGTCTATGCAAAGGTTGAGAACCGCATCGTCGATGACCGTCTTGCATTCTCCGGAGTTATAAAATCCGGCCCGGCAGTGCCAATCCAGATCGATCTGGAGGGACAAGAACCGATTGTCGTGCGCCAGACACTTCAGCCTGGGGAGGCCCTAAAATGGGGCGACTTGGCTGGTGTAGTCTCTGGCAAGCCCTATTTCGTGCTGCCAGGTCCGCTCCCGTTGTATCGTGATCTCTCACTAGGCGATGAGGGAGATGACGTCTCGGCTTTGCAACGGGCGCTGATGCAGGTGGGGTATCTCTCTTACGAAACTGGTCGCATGGACAGCGCAACCATGGAAGCTGCATCCTCGTTCTTTGCTAGCGAGGGATTCACCTTGAGCAGCGGAAGAAAAACTGCCGTGAAAAATCATCAGGTCGAACCTAGTGCTACACCCGAATCCCCTGCACTAGACGACTCGAAAACCCCTGAGGTGACGATCCCGTTCAGGCAACTGATAGTCCTCCCCGTCGCCAGTACGACCGTCGTCTCCTCTCTGGAGGTAGGGCAGAAGGTTACGGCCGAAAGCCCTCTCGCCAGGTTCCAGGCCGAAGACAACTTCGTCGAGTTCATCGCTGAGGTCCAGCAGGCTGGATTCCTCAAGACTGGGCAGGAAGTCTCTGTCAGGGTCGTTGAGAAGCTAGTGACGGGACGGATAACTTCAGTAGGTCCATTCACGGATGTGGGGAATGGCCAGCGTGCGGGACATGCCGTGATGGTGGAGCCTACGAACAAGGCAGATCTTGCCCTATTGACTCCCAACCTAAGCGTCACTGTGGCTGGTCAGGGTACTGCGGAGCAGGCCCTCGCTGTACCGTTATCTGGCATTCGACAGGATGCCGAAGGGACCTACGTTCTGAGAAGCTCGCCGGACGATAGAGCTTCGAAGGTGTCTGCAACGCGTGTCCCTGTAACGGTTCTTCGGTCAGGGGGAGGTTTCGCCGCAGTCTCTGGCGACCTCGCCCAAGGAGACGAGGTCCAAATATCGTGACGGTTTTACGATCGAAGCGACTAGCTGGTACTGCGGAATCTACGGACTCGGATGACGCATTGGCCATCAGCCTGCAGGGAGTTTCCCGCACCTTTCCCGGCGCCGAGGCTCCGGCTCTATTGGACGTCTCACTGGCTATTGAATGCGGTGAGTTCGTTTCCATTGTGGGCCCTTCAGGCTCTGGGAAATCGACACTTTTGAACATCATGGGCTTGTTGGATAGAGCAAGCTCGGGGAGTCTCGCTATTCGTGGGCAAGCCGTCGAGACCGCATCGGAACGAAGCCTTGACATGGTGCGGCTGCATCGGATTGGGTTCGTTTTCCAGTCCTCGAACGTCATCGGTGACGACAGTGTGATCAGTAACGCAGCAATCGGATTGCGTGTCCAAGGTGTGCCGATGGATGAACGGGCCGTGGCTGCCTTGGACGCGCTGGAGTTCGTTGGGCTGGTGCATAAGCGCAAGGTCCAAGCGAAGCTTCTCTCAGGCGGTGAGCGACAACGACTTGCCATTGCACGAGCGATTGCGACGCACCCGCAGATCATCCTTGCCGACGAACCGACAGGCAATCTTGATTCCAACAACAGCAGTCGGGTCATCGAATACCTTCGGAAGCTCAACTCCGGAGGCGTCACGGTGATCATCATCACCCACGATTTGGATGTGGCGAATCAAACAGATCGCCAGATTGAAATCCGGGACGGTCGAATCAGCCGTGATGTCCAGGACAATTCTCACATAAGACGGAATCTTATGGTCCCGTCCGCCCCAGAGGCTCTCGATGCATCAAGCCAGCAGACTTGCGTATCCCGCATCGCGCGCTCCCTACTGGATGATTGGGGCGATGCATTTACCGCCCTCTCCGCTCGTGCTCTCCGAACAATGCTTCTTATCACCGCGTTCGCGATTGCTATTGGCGGGATGACGGGTGCCCTTGGCATCAGTTCGACCACTTCGAATGCCATAAATAATCGGCTGGCAATCGCGTCACAGGATCGGCTGTCCATCTCCGTCGGAGGCGGACCTGCTGTGCTTCGAGACGATTTCGATGGACTTCGGTCCGGGGTAGATCGAATCGCCAGCCTTCCTCATGTAGTTGGCGCATCCTATGTGTACTCAGCTGTACCGGCAGACGTACGTATTACGCGAGTTGGACCCACCGACCTGGAACCCGAAACACCTTTGTCACTTCATTCCTCCTCGAAGACCTACTTCAATGACTTCGACATGCAGCTAATTCCCCACAACAGCCGAAGTGCCCTCGACGACCCAGGAGCGGGTCCTCTCGCAGTAGTCTCGACCAAGGCAGCAATTGCGCTCGACGTCCCGTACAGCAAGCAAACCGGACCGTCGACAGGGGCGAGCATTTGGATCAATGACCGACTTGTACCGGTTGTTGGCGTATTCGACCCCGGCTCAAATTTTCCTGAGTACACTAACTCCGTATTCGTGGATGCCAGTGTCATGAGTGCTGTCTCCAGAGCAGAACTAAAAATTCAAGTTCGAACCGAAAAGGGCTTCTCCGCTGCGATCGCGCGAGTAGCTCCGCTGGCATACTCGCCGAGCGACCCAGGGAAGACAAGGGTAGACGTCACGGCCGATATTCAGGCGATCAGGCAGGGCGTCTCAAATGATCTCGGGTCACTCATCGCGTTGCTGTCCCTTGTCCTGATGCTCCTGGCTGTCATCACTGCGGCGTCCGCGATGTACCTGACCGTTCAGAACCGATCGGAGGAGATAGCGCTGCGACGAGCGATCGGTTCAAGTCGATGGCTAATTTGCCGCTCCTTTATCTTGGAGGGCCTAATCGTGGGAATTACAGCAGGTTCACTCGGCGGCATCATCGGAAACTTGACCACGCTTTGTGTCTCTTGGATCCAGACCTGGCCGCCCGTGTTGCCCCCAGAGCTTTGGCTGGTTGGACTCTTCCTCGGGGCGGCCACCGGCATTCTAAGCGCCATATATCCTGCATGGGTCGCCAGTCGTAAAGATCCCGCTATTGCCATTCGCGGCTAGAGAATGAGGGTGAAAAGGAGTCATGCTGCCCTGAGCCAGCCCTCGACGTCGCTGGCCCGCTTATCCGTTGTTGGGCAACAACGGAACAGCGGGCCAGGAACGTCCCGGAGGACAAAGGTCTAGGCGTTCGCGATCAACCCCAGCTCAGCCTTGGAAGCCAGCGCAGAGTGTTTCGGGAACACGCGGACGGTGTAGCCGAAGGACCCTGAGCGGTTGATCACCAGGGAGCCGCTGAACAGGTGGCGTCCGCCGCCGAGGTCTTCCAAGGAGTCCAGTTCGGCCACCACGATGTCTTCGAGCTCGTCGGTGTCTTCCGCGCGGCCGAAAGCCACTTCCACGGAGACATCGTCCGGGGTGAGGTTGTTGAGGGCCACGTAGGCGTTGACCTGGAGTGAGTCGCCTACCTGGGGTTCCTCGGAGACTCCCACAGAGTCAACGTGTTCCACCGCTACCTCGGGCCAGGCGTTCCGGACCTTGGTGGTCCAGGCCGCGAGTTCCTTGGCTTCCTTGAAGGACTCGGCAACAGCGCGCCGCCCGGACACAGCGGCCGGGCAGTAGAGGTTGTTGACGTAGTCGTGGAGCATGCGTTCGGCCGAGACTGCGGGGCCAAGGTTAGCCAGGGTGTGCTTGATCATGGACACCCAGTGCGTGGGCACGGTTTCACGGCTGGATTCGGACGGTCCTGCTGCTCCGGCGCCTTGGGCAACGGTGGTGCCGTAGAAGCGCGGTGCCACCTGGGTCTCCAGCAGCTCGTAAAGTGCGGAGGCCTCAATGTCGTCGCGTTCCTCGGAGGATGCATTGTTGTTGGCCGTGGGGATCGCCCAGCCGTTCTCGCCGTCGTACATTTCGTCCCACCAGCCATCTAGGACGGAGAGGTTGAGCGAGCCGTTGATGGCGGCTTTCATGCCGGAGGTGCCGCAGGCTTCCAGCGGCCGGAGGGGGTTGTTGAGCCAGACGTCGCAGCCGGGGAACAGTGTCCTCGCCATGGCGATGTCGTAGTTGGGCAGGAACACGATCCTGTGCCGGACTTGGGGGTCGTCCGTGAACTTGACCAGGTCCTGGATCATTTTCTTGCCGGCGTCGTCTGCGGGGTGGGACTTGCCGGCGATGACCAGCTGGATGGGGTGTTTGGGGTCCAGCAGCAGGGCCTTCAAACGGGCAGGGTCGCGCAGCATGAGCGTGAGCCGCTTGTACGTGGGCACACGCCGTGCGAAACCGATAGTGAGGACGTCGGGGTCCAATACGGAGTCGGTCCAGCCGAGTTCGGCATCGGCAGCGCCGCGCTTCTTCCATGAGGCCCGGAGCCGGCGTCGAACGTCTTCGATGAGTTGTGCCCGGAGCTCCCGGCGGAGGGCCCAGACGTCTTCGTCGCTGACGTTGTACGCCAGGTCCCAGCGCCCAAGGGCTTCGGCTTCCGCGCCGAACTGGTTTCGTGCCAGGGAGGATATGCGGGGGTCCACCCACGTGGGGACGTGGACGCCGTTGGTGACGGAGGTGATGGGGATTTCGGAGTGGTCGAACCCCGGCCAGAGACCGGCGAACATTTCGCGGGAGACCACACCGTGCAGCTTGGCCACACCGTTGGCACGCTGCGCCAGCCGAAGGCCCATGACTGCCATGTTGAACACGGACGGGTTGCCGCCGTCGAAATTTTCACGGCCGAGGTCCAGGATGCGGTCCGTGGGCACAGCGGGCGCCAGGCCGGCTTCAAAGAAGTGCTTGATCTGCACGGTCTCGAAGCGGTCGATGCCGGCGGGTACGGGAGTGTGCGTCGTGAAAACAGTGGACGCGCGGCCGGCGGCGAGGGCCTCGTCCCAGCTGAGGGGCGAGTTGGCGTCGGACATGGCTTCCTGGATGCGTTCGATCCCCAGGAACCCTGCGTGGCCTTCGTTGGTGTGGAACACTTCCGGAGCGGGCGTGCCGGTGAGCTCCTGGTAGATGCGCAGCGCCTTGACGCCGCCCATGCCCAGGAGGAGTTCCTGCTGGAGACGGTGGTCGCCGCCGCCGCCGTACAGGCGGTCGGTGATGCCGCGCGCGGCTTCGTCGTTGGAGGGGACGTTGGAGTCCAGCAGCAGCAGCGGAACGCGTCCGACGTCGGCACGCCACACGTGTGCGTGAAGCTCGCGGCCGTTGGGCAGTGGGAGGGAAATGTGGACTGGCTTGCCTTGGGCGCCGTCCTTGGCCGGGTGGCGCAGCAGCGTCAGCGGCAGGCCGTCAGGGTCCAGTACAGGGTAGGTTTCCTGTTGCCACGCGTCGCGGGAGAGCGACTGCTTGAAGTATCCCGCCTGGTACAGAAGCCCGACGCCGATCAGCGGCACGCCGAGGTCGGAGGCGGCCTTGAGGTGGTCGCCGGCGAGGATGCCGAGGCCTCCTGAGTACTGCGGGAGTACTTCGGTGATGCCGAATTCGGGGGAGAAGTACGCGATGCAGGCCGGGGCGTCTTCGCCGAGGCCTTGGTACCAGCGCGGTTCGCTGAGGTAGCGGTCCAGGTCGGCTGCGGCGTCCTGCACACGGTTCACCAGCTCGCCGTCATTCGCGAGGTCCTGCAACTGTTCGCGGCTGATCGACCCCAGCAGGGCTATGGGGTCGTGCTGCGATTCCTCCCAGAGAACCGGGTTAAGGCTCGCAAAAAGTTCCCGTGTGGGCCGGTGCCAGGACCAGCGCAAGTTAGTTGCCAGACGGGCCAGGGGCCTGATGGGCTCGGGGAGGACGGTACGGACTGTAAACCTTCGAATAGCCTTCACGAGCGCCACACTAACGGACTCACTTGGCAGCCGGAACTGGATTGGGTTTCTTTTAGGTAAAAGTCATCTTGCGTCAAGGAGATAGGTCGTGTGCTTAGCATTCTGTGAGCTTTGTCGCTAACGTCGTGCTTGTGACGAAAACCGTGCGAACCATCACCGCTCTGAAATCCAAGACGACTACGGACATCACCGAGGGACTTCGCTTCGGCCGGTTCCCCATCACGGCCGTGCAGCCGGTGGTTGAGGGTGGCCGTTTCCCGGCGAAGGCCTTGCCAGGCGAGGACCTGGTTGTCGGCGCCACGGTCTTCCGTGAGGGCCACGACCAGCTCGGCGTCTCGGCTGTGCTGCTCGATCCCAGGGGCAAGGAGCGTCAGCGAGTCCGCTTGACCCCCGCCCAGGGCGAGCAATGGAAGGGCCTGGACCGCTGGGAGGGCCTGATCACGCCCACCGGCACCGGTGCCTGGTCCTTCGTCATTGAGGCCTGGCATGACCGGTACGGCACCTGGCACCACAACGCCGAAGTCAAGGTAGGGGCCGGCATTGACGTCGAGTTGATGCTCGCCGAAGGCTCTGCCCTCCTCGCGGAAGCCGCAGACGACGACGCCGGACGCAGCGCCGTGGAGAAGCGCACCTTGCGTGCCGCTTCCGTCGTGCTGGCCGACACCACCAAAACTGCCGAGGAGCGCCTTGGCGCCGGCTTCAGCCCCCAGGTGCTGGCCGCCGTCGGACGCGTTCCGATCCGTGAACTGGTGACCGTCTCGGAACGATTCCCGCTGCAGGTGGAACGCGACCTCGCAGGCCGCGGTTCCTGGTACGAGTTCTTCCCCCGCTCAGAGGGTGCCGTCCTGGATCACTCCACCGGTGTGTGGACGTCCGGCAACTTCCGCACGGCAGCCAAGAGGCTCGATGCCGTGGCGGACATGGGCTTCGACATCATTTACCTGCCGCCCATCCACCCGATTGGTTACCAGCACCGCAAGGGGCGCAACAACACTCTGACGCCGGGGCCGCAAGATCCGGGTTCGCCGTGGGCCATTGGTTCCAAGGACGGCGGACATGATGCCATCCATCCGGAACTGGGGACGTTTGAGGACTTTGATGCGTTTGTGGCGCGCGCCAACGAGCTGGGACTCGAAGTTGCCCTGGACCTGGCGTTGCAGGCAGCTCCGGACCACCCTTGGGTGACGTCCAACCCTGAATGGTTCACCACGCGCGTTGACGGTTCCATTGCCTATGCAGAGAACCCGCCGAAGAAGTACCAAGATATTTATCCCCTGAACTTCGACAACGACCCGGCCGGTCTCTCCAAGGAAATCCTGCGGATCGTCCAGCTGTGGATCAGCCACGGCGTCAAGGTATTCCGCGTGGACAATCCCCACACCAAGCCTGTGTGGTTCTGGGAATGGCTGATCGGCAAGATCAACAAGAAGAACCCCGAGGTTGTTTTCCTGGCGGAGGCCTTCACACGCCCGCCGATGATGCATGCTTTGGGCCGCGCAGGATTCCAGCAGTCCTACACCTACTTCACCTGGCGGAACACCAAGACCGAGCTGGAGCAGTACTTCCAGGAGGTCAGCCACGAGACCGCCGCGTTCTTCCGTCCGAACTTCTTCGTGAATACCCCGGACATCCTCACCGAGTACCTGCAGTACGGTGGCCCGGCCGCGTTCCGCATCCGGGCTGTGTTGGCCGCTACCGCGAGCCCGCTGTGGGGCGTCTATGCCGGTTATGAGTTGTACGAGCACGTGGCCCGCCCGGGCGCCGAGGAGTACATCGACAACGAAAAGTACGAGTACAAGGCGAGGGACTGGGAAGGCGCTGCTGAATCAGGGCGCACCCTGGCGCCCTACATCACCAGGCTCAACACCATCCGCAAGGACCACCTGGCCTTGGGTGATCTGCAGAACCTGACGCTGCACAGCAGCACCGACGACGCAACGATTGTGTACTCCAAGCACAAGACGCTCCCGGACGGCACCAAGGACACCTTGATCATTGTGGTCAACGTGGATCCCCACAGCACCCGGGAAAGCACGGTGTCCCTGAACTTGGCGGCCCTGCAGCTGGACCCCTCGGACTTCAACGAGGACGGCCGCTTCCGGGTGGACGATTTGATCAGCGGCCAGAGCTGGGAGTGGGGCGAGCACAACTACGTCCGGCTGGACGCCCACGTTGAACCGGCACACATACTGAGCATCCGGAGGCAGCCTTAGTGAGTTTTTCTCCGCAGAACCCGAGCCAGTACTTCACTCCGAAGAACACCTTCGAGTTGAACGCCCCAGGTCTCCAGCATGATCCGCACTGGTACCGCAAGGCAGTCTTCTATGAGGTACTGGTGCGGGCCTTTGCGGATGCCAACGGGGATGGTTCCGGCGATTTCCACGGCCTGATCGAGAAACTGGACTACCTCCAGTGGCTGGGTGTCGACTGCTTGTGGTTGCCGCCGTTCTTCCATTCCCCGTTGCGCGATGGTGGTTACGACATCGCAGACTACACGTCCGTGCTGGACGAGTTCGGCACCATCAGCGACTTCAAGCGACTGGTTGCCGAGGCCCACGCCCGTGGCGTCCGGGTGATCATCGATCTGCCTTTGAACCACACCTCGGACCAGCACCCGTGGTTCCAGGAGTCGCGAAAGGACCCCACGGGCCCCTACGGCGACTTCTATGTGTGGAGCGATACGGACGAGAAGTACCAGGACGCACGCATCATCTTCGTTGACACCGAAGAATCCAACTGGACGTTCGATCCCATCCGTCGCCAGTTCTTCTGGCACCGCTTCTTCAGCCACCAACCGGACCTCAACTTTGAGAACCCCAAGGTCATTGAGGCGCTGTATGACGTCATCCGGTTCTGGCTGGACCAAGGGATTGATGGCTTCCGCGCGGACGCCATTCCCTACCTGTTCGAAGAAGACGGCACCAACTGCGAGAACCTGCCCGCAACACATACCTTCCTTCAGGATCTTCGCAGGATGGTGGACTCGAACTACCCCGGCAGGGTGATCATTGCTGAGGCAAACCAACCTCCGCATGAAGTGGTGGAATACTTCGGCACCGAGGAAGCCCCGGAATGTCACATGGCTTTCCATTTCCCCATCATGCCGCGGCTGTACTACGCCTTGCGGGACCAGAAGGCCGCTCCCATCATCGAGACCCTGCGAAACACCCCGGAAATTCCGCAGGGTGCACAGTGGGGGACTTTCCTGAGGAACCACGACGAACTGACATTGGAAATGGTGCCCGCGGAAGAGCGCGCCGCCATGCTTGGCTGGTATGCCCCGGATCCCCGAATGCGGGCCAACATCGGTATCCGCCGGCGTTTGGCGCCGCTCCTGGATAACTCCCGCGCCGAGATCGAGCTCATCAACGCGTTGCTGCTTTCCCTGCCGGGGAGCCCCTTCCTGTACTACGGGGATGAGATCGGCATGGGAGACAACATCTGGCTCGACGACCGCGATGCCGTCCGTACCCCGATGCAATGGAACCCCGATCGCAACGCCGGCTTCTCAGGGGCTGACCCGGGCAAGCTTTACCTTCCGGTCATACAGTCGCTGGTTTACAACTACAGCATGGCCAACGTTGAGGCCGAGGCCGCGCACTCCGGTTCGCTGCTGCGCTGGACCCGCCAGATCCTCAGCGTCCGGAAGAATCACCCGGTCTTTGGCTTGGGCGGCTTCCGGCATATCGAGGCGGACCATGAGGTGGTGCTGGCCTACGTCAGGGAATTGCCGCCTGGCAACCCTGAAGGAGAGGACGGGGAGACCATTCTGTGCGTTTTCAACCTCTCCCAGCACCCCGTGGCGGCAACGTTGGACGTGCCTGAGTTTGCGGGCCGCGGCCTGCGCGATATTTTCGGCGGCCAGCCTTTCCCGGCCGTCGGCGACAACGGTCTGTTGACCGTGATGCTGGGGAGCCACAGCTTCTATTGGTTGCGGGTCCGCTCGGCATTTTCGAATCCCTCGTCGCCTTTTACCCAGGCGATTCCCGTGGTGACCTCCAAAGGATGAGATGAGCAAGGAAAACTTGAACCCCTCCGTTGAAGGACTTCTCCGGAACTGGTTGCCAGGCAAGCGCTGGTTCCCGGTCAAGAGCCCCGACTTCGCCCTGGAGCAGGTGGGCGGCTTCAGACTGCCGGATACCGGCGGAGAGACCGCGCTTGAAGTTGTGCTGCTGGCCGTGACACACAGGACTGCCGACGGCGGTTCGCGGACCGACGTCGTCCAGGTTCCGTTGAGCTTCCGAAGCAAGCCTTTGGCGGATGCTCCTACAGCTTTGCTGGGCGAGTTTACGGATCCTGACTTGGGGCTGAGGCTCGTGTATGACGCCGTCTACGATGCGGATTTTGTCACTGCCTGGCTGGAACTTATGCGCAGTGAAGGGAAGGTGGGCAGTGCCCAGGGGCACCTCACGCGTGGCCGTGTGGCACTTCCGAACAAACCCACCTCCGTCAAGGTCCTGTCCGGCGAACAGTCCAACACATCCGTCATTATTGACGACGGCGATTCGGCAGCGATCGTCAAGATCTTCCGGGTGCTCGCCGCCGGCAAGAATCCCGAAGTTGAACTAGGTGCCGCCCTGACAGCAGCCGGAACCAGCGAGGTTCCTGCGACGCTCGGCTGGATTACCGGCTCGTGGGAGGGGCCGCCGTCGAATGGTTCCATAGCGGCCACGGGCGAGCTGACTGTAGCCCACGAATTCCTCGTCGGAGGTCTGGATGCCTGGCGCATGGCCGTAGAAGCAGCAGCCGCCGGCAAGGACTTCACGGCAGAAGCCCGCGGGCTCGGCGCTGCAACCGCCACGGTTCATGCCAGGCTCGCAGAAACCTTTGGTACCCAGGACGGGCAAGAGCAGGGCCCGGACATCATCGCCACAGTAGCCCGGCGCGTCCGGGGCTCGTGGGCGGAAGCTTCATCCGCCGTCGGGCCTTATGACGACAACCTCGATGAGCTGCTGTCGGCCCTGGATCCCGGCGACGTCGTTCAACTGCAGCGCGTCCACGGCGACCTCCATCTGGGGCAAATCCTGTTGGTTCCCGGCGCTGAGGGGCAGCCGGGACGATGGGCCATCCTCGACTTTGAAGGTGAACCGCTCCGGACCATCGATGAACGCAATACTCCTGACCTGCCCCTGCGGGACGTCACGGGCATGCTGCGTTCATTCGACTACGCAGCCGGTGCGGCCACGCGCGAAAACACAAAGGCCGTGGTGCCTGAGACCTGGGTAGATGACTGCGCTGCCGCATTCCTGGAGGGTTACAGCGAAGTCACCCCGGGAACCATAGACCGCCGCTCGCCGCTCTTTGTGGCATTGTGGCTGGACAAGGCCTTATACGAGGTTGTTTACGAGTTGCGGAACCGGCCCGACTGGCTGTCGATCCCGGTGAACGCATCACGACGAATCCTCGACAACACAAGCCGCGGCAAGCATGCGGCAGCTACAGCGGAAGGTAATGACATGACTGGCTCAGCACGCACCGAACGGCCCCGAGTTCCCCTGCACGTGGACACCGAGACCTTGGAACGTGTGGCCGCCGGCGCTTACCACGCGCCGCATTCAGTACTTGGCGCGCACTTGGACGATCATGGCCACGTCACTGTCCGTACAGTGAAACATCTGGCAAAGTCCGTGGTGGTTGTGACGGAAGCCGGCCGCACGGAAATGACCCATGAGGCCCACGGCATCTGGGCTGCGGTCCTGGAACCGCTGCAGGCCGGCCATGTTCCGGACTACCGTTTGGAGGTGGTGTACGACGCCGACCCCGTCACC
Organism: Paenarthrobacter sp.; assembly: GCA_031179305.1. Lineage (GTDB taxonomy): Bacteria > Actinomycetota > Actinomycetes > Actinomycetales > Micrococcaceae > Arthrobacter. The sequence goes on from JAPSHX010000024.1 coordinate 34,434, forward strand.
ATCGATGACCCCTACCACTACTTGCCTACCGTGGGCGAGGTGGACCTGCACCTGATCGGTGAGGGGCGCCACGAGCGCCTCTGGGATGTCCTCGGCGCACACGTCCAGCACTACCGCTCCGCGTTGAGCGAGGTGGACGGAGTCTCATTCGCTGTCTGGGCCCCGAACGCCCAAGCCGTCCGCGTGAAGGGCGACTTCAACGGGTGGGACGGCCGCTCCCATGGGATGCGTTCCCTGGGTTCCTCGGGTGTATGGGAACTCTTCATTCCGGGCGTTGTAGCAGGGGCGTGCTACAAATACGAGATCCTCACCAAAGCCGGTCACTGGGTAGAGAAAGCCGACCCCTTGGCTTTCGGCACCGAGGTTCCGCCGCTGACTGCTTCACGTGTGGTTGACGCCAGCTACCGGTTCAAGGACGCGGAATGGATGAGTGCCCGCGCCCAGAGGGACCCGCACAACTCGCCGATGAGCGTTTACGAAGTCCACTTGGGCTCCTGGCGGCTTGGCCTTGGCTACAAGGAACTCGCCAAGGAACTCGTGGACTATGTGAAGTGGCTTGGGTTCTCCCACGTTGAGTTCATGCCAGTCGCGGAGCACCCGTTCGGTGGTTCGTGGGGTTACCAGGTGACGTCCTATTTCGCGCCCACCTCACGATTCGGCCACCCGGACGAGTTCCGGTTCCTGGTGGATTCGCTCCACCAAGCCGGCATCGGCGTCCTCCTGGACTGGGTACCCGCACACTTTCCCAAGGACTCTTGGGCGCTGGCCCAGTTCGACGGCCAGCCCCTGTACGAGCACTCAGACCCCGCCCTGGGCGAACACCCCGACTGGGGAACCCTGATCTTTGACTTCGGACGCAGCGAGGTCAGGAACTTCCTGGTGGCCAACGCGCTGTATTGGCTGGAGGAATTCCACATTGATGGCCTGCGCGTGGATGCCGTGGCCTCGATGATCTACCTGGACTACTCCCGTGAAGAAGGGCAGTGGAGGCCCAACAAGTTCGGCGGCCGCGAGAACCTTGAAGCCATTTCCTTTATGCAGGAAGTCAACGCCACCGTCTACAAGTCCCACCCCGGGGCAATCATCATCGCCGAGGAATCCACGGCCTTCCCGGGTGTCACGGCGCCCACCAACCACGGCGGGCTGGGCTTCGGGCTCAAGTGGAACATGGGCTGGATGCATGACTCGCTCAAATACATCTCCGAAGACCCCATCAATCGCAAGTGGCACCACGGCACCATCACTTTCTCCATGGTCTATGCCTTCACTGAGAACTTCCTGCTGCCCATCAGCCACGACGAAGTAGTTCACGGTAAAGGCTCCATGCTTCGAAAGATGCCGGGCGACCGCTGGCAGCAGCTGGCAAACCTGCGTGCGTTCTTTGCCTATCAGTGGGCGCACCCAGGCAAGCAACTGATCTTCATGGGTACGGAGTTCGGCCAGGAAGCCGAGTGGTCCGAACAATACGGACTGGATTGGTTCCTTGCTGACATCCCTGCGCACCGCGGACTGCAGCTTCTGGTCAAGGACCTCAACGAGCTCTACACGTCCACGCCGGCGCTTTACCAGCGGGACAACGAAGCCGGCGGCTTCCAGTGGATCAATGGCGCAGATGCCGATCACAACGTTCTGACTTTCATCCGTTGGGATCAGGATGGCAAGCCGTTGGTTTGCGCAGTGAACTTCTCCGGCGGTCCGCATAAGGACTACATCCTGGGTGTGCCGGCAGCAGGGGAGTGGACAGAAGTTCTGAACACCGACGCTGAAACGTACGGTGGCTCGGGAGTTGTCAACGCTGGGGCCTTGAAAGCTTCAACGCCCGGAACTGATGGCCAGCCGGCAGCTTTGACTGTCACGCTTCCCCCGCTTGGGGCTTCCTGGTTCACACCGGCTGAGTAGTTTCATAGGACAGGGGAGGGCCCGAAGCTCTGGCTTCCGGGCCCTCTTCCGTCTGCTTGCTAGGACGTTCCGCCCGTGTTTCCGGGGGTTTTGCTTGGCCCAGGGAGCGTGTCGCTGCCGGGCTTTGCCATCTCGGGGAAGTAGGGGTATAGTTAGTACCCGCGCTGGTCCCCGAGTGGAGATCGCCCCGCAGACAAGATACCGCAAGGAAAAATCAAGTCATGCTGGCCGATTTGACTCTGAGAGATCCAGCCGGTAAGTTAGAAAAGTTGCTCCAGAGCGATCCAGTGAAGGCTGGTGGTACTGCTTTGGAATAGTGACCTGTTGTTTGAGAACTCAATAGTGTGCCAAGTTTGTTGATACCGATTGTTTTTCAATTGGTTGAAATTATGGCTGGATCATTATGCACCCCCGTGTGTGGTGGTCTGGTTTTCAGCTGGTTTCGAAT
>JAPSHX010000025.1 GCA_031179305.1 Paenarthrobacter sp.
ACAATCCCGAGGGATGTGAGAGAAGGTTTGCTAGCCGGTGTTGCGAAGCCCTGCAGCTACCCCGTTGACGGTGATGAGCATGGCCCTTTGGAGCCGCTCGTCGATCTCGCCGCCGGACAGCTGCTCCTCGCGCACACGGCGGAGCAGCTCCACCTGAAGGTAGCTGATCGGGTCCAGATACTGATCGCGGATTTCGAGTGAACGCTTCAGTGTCGGCTGGGCATCGAGGAGTTCGATCTCGCCGGTAAGCCGCTCGATTTCGGCCACAGTGAGCTCGTACTCGTCGCGGATCATGTGGAACAGGCGGTGCAGTTCCTCCGGGACCAGGGACGAAACGTAGTGACCGGCAATTTCCATGTCCGTCTTGGCCAAGGTCATTTCGACGTTGGAGATGACAGAGCGGAAGAAGTGCCAGCGGTCCATCATTTCCAGCAGCTGATCGGTGTCACCGGCTTCGCGGGCGGCTTTCAACCCGGAACCCACGCCGAACCAGCCGGGAACGATCTGGCGCGACTGGGTCCAACCGAAAACCCACGGGATTGCCCGCAGGCCACCGAGTCCGGCACCTGAATCCGGACGCTTGGAGGGGCGCGAACCGATGTTCAATGAACCCAGCTGCTCCACCGGTGTAGACGCAAGGAAGTAGGCGGGAAGCTGGGGATCGTCAATCAATGTACGGTAGCGGGCGAACGCTGCATCCGAAATGGTTTCCATGACGTTTGCGTACCGCTCACGCTCGTCATCCGAGGTGCGCGGGGTGCGGTGCAGGGCCGAACCCTGCATCACTGCGGCCAGGGAAAGTTCCAGGTTTTCGCGGGCGAGCTCGGGCAGGGAGTACTTATCCGAGATGACCTCGCCCTGCTCGGTGAACTTGATCTCGCCTTCAAGAACGCCGTTCGGCTGGGCCATGATGGCGTCGTAAGTGGGTCCACCACCGCGGCCAACTGATCCTCCGCGGCCGTGGAAGAGGCGAACGCGGACGCCATGCTTGGCAGCTACATCACGCAGCTTGCGCTGGGTCTTGTGGATCTCCCACTGGCTGGTCATGACGCCGGATTCCTTATTGGAATCGGAGTAACCCAGCATGACTTCCTGGATGTCGCCCCGGAGACGGACAAGTTCCCGATATGACGGATCGGAGAGCAACTGGTCCACGATTTCGGCCGAAGCCCGGAGTTCCTCCACCGTTTCCAGTAGCGGAGCGAACCCGATCTTGGCATGGGGTTTGCCGCTGAAGAGGTCGATCAGTCCAGCCTCGCGGGCAAGAACTGCTGCGGCCAGGACGTCATCGGCGCCTCGGGTCATGGAAATGATGTACGTTTCCACGACGTCCGGGCCGTAAGTGTGGAGGGCCTGGCGGATACTCCGGAAGACGTCGTATGTGCCGTCCGCAGTGCCGTCAAGCTTGATCGGGTGGCCGGACAATGGGCGGCGGGACGCCAACTCCGCGCCCAGGAACGTGAAACGTTCCTCACGCGTCAATTCGCCGTAGGGCTTTTCAGTGCCGAGCCTGTCCACGAGCTGCCCCACAGCATCGTGGTGGTAATCGGCGTGTTCGCGGATGTCCAGTGTTGCCAGGTGCAAGCCAAAGGCAGCGATTGCCCTGCGTACACGCGCCAACGCGCCGTCTGCCACCAGCGCTGCCGAGTGGTTCCGCAGCGAGGCCTCAAGCAACCCAAACTCCGCGAGCAACTCAGGAGTAGTGGCGTAGTCTCGGCCCGGCTCGTGATAAGTGGAAGCTGAAATACGGCGACCGGTGTTGATGAGCTTGGCCTTGATGCACGTCAGCTTGAGCCTGTAGGGCTCCTGCGCGTTCAGTTCAAGGATACGTTTGTCCAGTCCAGGGAGGTTCTTGAGATCCACAGCGATCGAATCCAGCAGTTCCTGGTCGGCCCCAAAAAGAGCCGTCGAATTGGAGAGCACCGAGATGAGTTCGTCGATGAGGGCAATGCTGATCCGGACAGCGTTTTGGTTCTGTAGCTGCAGGATTTCCCTGGTGACAGCAGCAGTAACGTTCGGGTTGCCGTCACGGTCTCCACCGATCCACGAACCAAACTTCAAGGGTGCAGCAGCCGCCGGGAGCGTTACACCATGCTCAGCCAGGAGTTCCGAAAGGTCGGTCAGCATTTCCGGCATGGCGTCGGTCAGGATGCTGTTCAAGTAGTAGATGGCGTTTCGAGCCTCATCCACCGGTGTGGGGCGGACTTGGCGGAGTTCGTCAGTCTGCCACATTTGGTCGATGATCTCGGCGAGTTGCCGGTCCTGGCGGCGCCGCGCCGAGGTCCCATCCGTGGTTGGCTCAGCAAGGACGTCCGATAGTTTGCGGACCTTATCCAGCACAGAGCGACGTGATGCCTCGGTGGGGTGAGCTGTGAAAATGGGCCGGACATCGAGTTCGTCGATCACATCCTGCAGGACCTGTGGGCCCGCTTGGCCGGCTATCTCTGAGACCGCTTTTGCCAACCAGCCGTCCTTTTCCTGCCGGGTACGCAGTCCACGAACGCGATGTACCTGCTCAGCTGCATTGCTGAGGTGAAAATAGAACGCAAAGGCACGGACCAAATCGGTCGCCTGGTCCAGCGGCAGGGAGGCGAGCAACTCGCGGACCTGGGCAACGACGTCGTGCGCGCTCCAAGGGCCGGTAGCATCCGCGCCGCCTCGTGCGGCTTCTTTAGACTCCTTGGTCAGCAAACGAACCTGCTCCACGAGTTGGAGCAGTTCCGGACCGTGTTGTCGAACCAGGGACTCGCCGAGGAGGGTGGATACGCGACGCACGTCGGCACGCAGTTCGGCTGCGAGATCGGTGTCTTGATGGGCAGTGTGAACCATTGATACTTACCTTCGGGATCTGGTTTGGCCCGTACACTGCGCTGGATACTGTGAGCCGGATTACTAATGTTTCCTACGGGATCTTACCCGCACAGAAGTCAACAAAAGAATGTGTCTCAGATTTTGGCGTCGCCTTGCGCAACCAGAACCCCCTGTCAGTAGTTGTAGGAGAACTTGTTGGGAGCCAACCCCGGGCCACTCAAGGTGTAGCTCAGTTCACGACTTTTTTTATTGCCCTTGGAATCGGTCACCACATGGAATTGGAGATCTTCCCGTTGCACAGCGCTGGTGGCACAAATAGCAACGCGCCGGTTCTCCAGCGCGCAGGTCCATCCCTCCGGAGCCTGAAGGGAACCTTCCTCGATCCATGCATCCGCGGCTACCGAAAATACGGCCTTGCCGCTACCTAAAGGGCCTCCGCCTGAGACTCGGAAGTCGATTTCCATGATGATGTTCCTTGAACTCCAGCCTGAAATTTGCCGTACAGAGCCGCGGACAATCGCCGGAGCGGTGGTCTTCGGGCCTTCCGAGAGTGCGGGAGTGGGTGTGGGGGAAGGTGGTGCCACCGGGGACGCGGCCACGGAGGGTTCAGGGGGCTTCTCCTGTGCGGGCTTCTCCTGTGCCGGTTTCTCCTGTGCTGGCGGCGAGGGTACCTGCGCCCCCGAAGGCACCTCCTCCACCGGGGTTGGAAGCAATTCCACCGCTGCTGACGGTAATTCCGCCGGGGCCGGCACCAGTTCTGACGTAGCTGGCGGTAAGTCCGCCGGAGAGGAAGATGCAGGGAGCGGCGTGCCGCTTGGCGTAGCCGCCGAAGTGGGCGTCGCCGTTTCACTGCCCCAGGGTGGACCGCCAGTCTCCACCGCGCGCTGCTGCGAATAAGTTTCCGAAGTCAGATGGTCAACGATCCCTATGGACCCCAACACAAGCCCCATCCCGGCCGCTGCGACGACGGCCACGACTATCGGTTGGGCGAGCGCTGGTGCGATAAGTGCAGCCTTAGCGGGGAAAACCGCGCCTAAGACGCCCAGTCCCGTGCTTTTTCCTGCCCAGATGGTGATGGGAACACCCGTCACCAAAGGCAGGAGCACGGCCCGCATGCTCCCTTGAACGTCCTTCAACTCCGAGAGGGCGGCCGTACATGTAGAGCAGCCATTCAGGTGATCCCGAACCTTGCGTTCGGTGGATGCCGAAAGTCCACCGCGGACGAAGTTGCCGAGTTTTGAAACGAACTCGGAACACTCACCATCGGCCTGCTCTGCGATATGGCACTGCAGGTATTGCCTCCTGAGGCCCTCCCGTGCACGGAGGGCAAGCGCTGAAACGGCATTGGGGGAAAGCCCCAGAATGGGTGCAACGGCTGCAGGTTTCATGCGTTCCACGTCCAAGTACCACAGCACCGCCTGCCACCGTTCCGGCAAAGTGCGGAACGCTTTGGCGACCGTGCGCGATTCGAAAGCACTGATGGCGGCATCCGAATCGGCCAAGGCATGATCCAGGACAGAGTCATCACCGCTGGGCAGGACCTTGCCGGCTTTTCGGTTCCGTTGATGGGAGAGCCTGGTTACTGTCGATAACAGGTATGCCCGGAAGAATGTATCCGGCCCCCTCCCGGCCACGAGGCCTTGCAGCACAGCTTGAAAAGCCTCGGCCACGACATCCTCGGCATCGCTTGGATTGTCCACGTTGCGTCGGGCGACGATGGATGCAATGGACACGTGACGCTCGTAGAGACCATCAAACGCGGACATGTCTCCGCCCCTGACCAGCTCAATGAGACGCCCGTCGTCGTCGATTGTTGATTTGCTGCCTGCGTTTGACCTGTGTGCCATCTATGGCATCCCCAAACCGTAATGAACCCTGCCCATATTTATGGAGTGGGGGCTGGAGGCAAGTCGTGACGCGTTTTTCTACAGAGTCTTTACCAAAGCTTGGGGAAAGTATCTCGTCACGAACTAGTTATTCAGCGCACTATTCGGATATGACTTCGTTTAGGACCAAATCATTCGGCGAATGCGCGTTTTCACGGTATCTTTTACAGCGAAGATGGCAAACCATCAGTTGCAAGACAGGATGGCGTTTCCGTGCGGATTGGTTCGTGCCCGAGATCCGGACAATCGTAGCGTCACTCGCCAGCGGCACAGCGATTCCGGCCTGCAGGTCAAAACTACTCGGAGCGGCCCGCGCCAGGAATGGCGTCGGCATCAACGAGACCATGAACGATTTTCGTGCGTTGTTTGTGGCCTCGGGACAGCCCATCGACATCGATGCACTTCAATCATTGGCAGAAGGCTGGGCGGAGGTTGCAGAAACAGCCGAGCCCATCTCATGCACCGACGTCTACACAGGTTTGGTCACCCAAGCGCACTTTCAGCGACGGATCCACGAGGTATCCACTTTAGGGCCGGAACACCCCGGCCCGCATGCTCTGGCGATCATCCGATTGCCCGGTCCCCGCCATAGTCGCGGACACTGCTGGACACTCCTTGCCCGGCTCGGGGAAGCCGTCAAAGGCCAGCTGCACGGAACCGGGTCCATGGCCATGTACCAGAATTCTGCTGTCCATATCCTCTTTCCTCTTGGAGAACGCAGCCTCTCCCGGCTACTGGGATGCAAGGCCGTGCTGGAGGCCTTGGGTGATGAGACCCTGAGCCCTGCGCGCATGATGTTTTACCCGCTTTCTGCGGCGGGAGTGTCGAACGCAGCGGCCACCGAAACGGCAGTACAGGACTCCCGCTGAACATCCCGGGGCCGGAATCCGAGCGGCAACGTCACGAACCTTCCGCTGCCAACACTCACCCTGTGACGGAACACAACACCCAAGGATTCGAAGGACCATCCCGAAAATGAACAATCAGATCCATCTAAAAACTGTGTCGCTGGTGACTGCGCTGCTGGCCGTGGTCATGGCTCTCTTGGGCTTGGGGCTAACCGCGCTTCCGGCCAGTGCGGCAAATATTCCGGAAGCAGAAATCACCATCAGCACGGAATCAGTAGTTACCAAGCAATGGGACCAAGTGGATGTGAAATGTGAATGGTCAGTTCCCGACAAGTCGCAACCCGGGGACACCTTCAGTGTTCGGCTCCCCGCTGAACTGCGCTGGTTTGGCGACACTACCTTTGACCTAAAGAACCCGGCTGGTCGTACAGTTGCCACAGCCGCCGTGAACGATGACGGCTTGGTGGTCTTCACCCTGACCGATTTCGTGGCTTCGCATCCCTTGAATGTGGGCGGAAAGTGTTTCTTCACTACTCAGTACTCGCTTGAGCCCACCAACGGAGGAACGGAGGAGCTGAACTTTGTTGTTGGTGACAGCGTGGTTCGTGTCCCCCTAACCACTGAACCCTGCACAGAGGATTGCGACCCGGGAGTGCCAACGTCTGTCGGAAAGTCGATGTGGTGGGCAGACCCCGCCCAGACGAAACTGGAGTCGATCTTCTACATGCCGCCCATGGCATTCGAAACCAACGATGTTGTGGTGACAGACATCCCCGCGGCCGGCATGGAGATCGATTGCAGCCAAGTTACACCCCGAGTTGGCAAAGTAGTGAGCGGCGCCGGCAACATAGTTGAACCTTTCGATAATGAGCAATATCCGGCAAGCATTCAGTGCACCCCGGAGTCGCTAACGGTCAGTTGGCAGGGGCTGCCGGAAGGCGAGCATGTGGAGCTCTTCGTCGTCACGACGGTGACCGACCCTTCCCTGGATGTCTACGAGAACAACGGAACGGTTAACATCTCGGGCGAACAAAACCCCGTTGGCGCCGAGGCGCGTCGAAGCATCGCCAGCGGAACGGGCGACGGGACAGTCGAAACGACACCGACGCCGAGCCCCAGCACAGCACCCGCAACACCGACACCGACACCGACGCCGAGCCCCAGCACAGCACCCGCAACACCGACACCGAGCACCAGCACCGCAACAGCAACGCCGGAACCGGCCCCGAGCACCAGCACCGCAACAGCAACGCCGGAACCGGCCCCGAGCACCAGCCATCCCGTTGTTGTAGTGATTCCGGAGGAACCGGCGGAATCCACCGACGAAGACAACTCTGAGCAGCTGGCCAACACCGGCGCCCAGGGGCAAGGGTTCATCTTCATTGCTGCGGCGCTTCTGGCCGTAGGATCCCTGCTCGCCTTCGCAGGTGCCCGTAAGTACGGGCACCGGTCGCACTAAGAGTTCGACCGGATAGCGCTCTTCGGGGCAAGACGGCAACGATGGGTTGGGCACTTGGTGCGCGGCCCATCGTTGCCGTCCATCAATCCCGGCTCGCGCTGGCATGAGTAAGGGCCAGCGCGAGCCGATCCAAGAGAAGCGCGGGCCGATCCAAGGTAGTGGGACGGGCTCAGGTGGCGGAGAATTCCGGGAATGTCCAAGACCGGAGCATAGTTGAGGCAAGTGCAACCGCCACGAACTGACGTGAACCAGCCGAGGAGAACCATGAGCTCGCCCACCATCGCAACCGACGCCCAAATCGCCCGTTGGGAGCGGTTCCGTGCAGGTAGAAATGCAGCTTTGGCCACCGAACACGGCTGGCTGACGCTCACATCCTTCCAATGGCTTGAGGGCCAGCCCTCGGAGGTTGAGCTCGTTCCCGGCCTCTGGTCAACAGACGGCACCACGGCCTTCCTCACGGCGAGCGCTGCGGACGGACTCACGCTGGTGGAGACAGGAGAGGTCGTCGATGGGACCATCTCGGCGGCGCTGCAGGATGAAGAGTCGCTCATGTGGGTGGAGTTCGGAGGCGAGGACGGCAAGCAAGTTGTGGTGGAACTCGCTATGCGTGCGGATAAATACGCCGTTCGCACGCGCGATAGCAGCTCCCCGGTATTGACTGGGTTCAAAGGAGTCCCCACCTACGACTACAACCCCGGTTGGGTTATCGGGGGCCGGTTTGAAGCCTACGACGAGCCAATGGACGTGCCAATCGGCACGGCGAACCCCTTGGTGGACGGTGTCCACAGGTCAGTGGGCGAGGTGGTGTTCCGTGTGCCGGGTGTTCCCCACGAGATCCGGCTGCATGCGGAAGAGGAGAAGCTGGGCGCGCTCAACGTAACCTTCCACGATGAAAGCAACGGTGACACCACGGATGAATGGCGCAAGGTGTTCATCCCGCGGCCCCGACCCGACGGGTCCGTAGTGATCGACTTCAACCGCGCCATCAACTACCCGAGTGCCTTCACTCCCTATGGCACCTGCCCAATGCCTGTCCGGGGCAATTCAATCGATGTTCGGGTGGAAGCCGGGGAGAAGCTTCCGGAGGACTAGCTCCCGGACACCAATGGCTGTCTGAGCCACATCAGGTTTAGGCGATGGCCGAAACCCCTGTCACTGCACGGCCAACGATCAGCGAGTTAATTTCGTAGGAACCTTCGTATGTGTAGATGGCTTCGGCGTCGGCGAAGATCTTCGCGATGCGGTAATCGGTGACGATTCCGTTCCCGCCCAGGATTGACCTGCCCAACGCCACGGTTTCCCGCATCCTGGCGCTGCAGTAGGCCTTGGCAAGCGCCACCTGCGCCATCTCTGCGCCTCCGTGCCGCACTCCTTGCGCATCTGTGAAGATGTCCTCCTGCAGCTGCGCGATCCGAACCATCATTCCCATGCTGGCTACCGCGTTTCCAAGCATGTCCACCAGATGTTGCTGGATGAGCTGGAACTTGGCCAGCGGCTTACCGAACTGCATGCGCTCGACGGCGTACTGCCGGGCGACGTCGAAGGCTGCAAGTTGTTGGCCAACTGCCTGCCAGGCCACCATGATGCGGGAGCCACGGAGTAGGTGGTTGGTGTCGACGAAGCTGCTGATGCCAGCGAAACGATCTGCCTCAGCTACCTCAACGTCCGCAAACACGATGTCGGCGTTCTGCACAGTCCTCAGGGCAATTTTGTTCTCGATGCGGCTACGGGTGATGCCCGGCAATGATGCGTCAACGATGAATGCACGCACGGCGCCATCTGTTTCGTCCTTGGCCCACACCAGCATGTAATCGCAGAACGTCCCGTTCCCAATCCAGCGTTTGGCGCCGTTAATCACCCAGTAGTCGCCGCCGTCGGAATCTTCCCGCGCAACCCGGCGCGCAGTGGTCTCCATTCCTCCGGCGACGTCGGACCCGTGGCCCGGCTCAGTAAGGGCGAAGGCCCCGGTTGTGCGGAGGTTGGAGGCGTCGTCCAGGTAGCGGTCCTGCTGAGCGTCACTGCCGAAGTCGTACAGCGACTCCACGAAGAGATCGTGGTGAACCATGAAGAACGTTGCGATCGAGGTGTCGACCCTTGTCATTTCGGCAATAACCAGGCCAGCGAACAGGTGGGTATATCCGCGCTGGGCGGGCGCGCTGAGCCGGAGGGCCGCGAGCTTAGGAAGAATGTTTTCGGGAAACTCTGCTTTCTCCCACCACTGCCCGGCGTATGGGGCGATCTCGGAGGCAAGGAAGGTCCGGAGTTCGTTGAGTTTCCGTTGTTCCTGGACGCTGAGCAGCGATTCGAAGTCAAAGAAGTCAGCCGTGGGTAGGTCAGCCACTGACGGCGAAACGGGACCGGCGGAACCGGAACCAGCGGGAACTGTCCCCGGCAAGGACCCGGAAGGGCCGCTGTAATCGCCCATCACTTGAGTCCCATTCGGATTGCGCCATCGAGTCGGATGGTCTCCCCGTTGAGCATGGCATTTTCGACGATGTGGGCTGCCAGGTTTGCGTACTCCACGGCACGGCCCAGGCGTGCAGGATGCGGGACCTGTTGTCCGAGGGAGTCCTGGGCTGCTTGGGGAAGTCCGGCCATCATGGGCGTTTCAAAGATGCCGGGCGCGATGGTGGCTACCCGAATCAGTGATCGGGCAAACTCCCGCGCCAAGGGCAGCGTCATTGCCGCTACGGCACCCTTGGATGCAGCGTAGGCTGGCTGGCCGATCTGGCCTTCGAAGGCAGCCACGGAGGCGGTGTTGATGATGACGCCGCGTTCGGGCCCACCCAGTTCCGTGGAGACGGGTTCGGTTTCCACCATGGCAGCAGCGGCCAGGCGGATCACGTTGAAGGTGCCCACAAGGTTGATCTGTATGACCTTGTTGAAGTTCTCCAGCGGCAGCACGCCTTCGCGGCCAATGACTTTCCCCGGCGTTGCGATACCTGCGCAATTGACCACGATCCGGAGCGGTCCCAAAGATACGGCGGCATCGACGGCGGCCTGGATTTGCGATTCGTTGGTGACGTCTGCAGGAGCAAAGACAGCACGTGGACCCGACTCCCCCTCACCCGAACGTGCCGCATTCAGTTCGGCCGCATATCCGTCACCAGCCGATTGCGGCAGATCCACCAGTACCACCGAAGCTCCGGCGTCGAACAAGCGCTTCGCGGTAGCGGCCCCTAGCCCTGATGCCCCGCCGGTTACCAGCGCGACCGTGCCCTTGATGTCCATTCATCCTCCTTGATGCAGACCCAAATCCGTTAATGAATGTTAACTGGAATTGTTGGCAAGCGCACACTTCCTGCCCCGCTAGGCTGATTGCATGTCCAGCCAGACCGAACCCGGGGCGCCGGCCCCCTCCACAGACGCCGCCGAATGGGCAACACGTGCCACCCAAGCGGCCCGATCAGTGACCCGAAGCTTCGGCAGGCGCCTGCTCTTCCTGCCAGGTACGCACATAGGTGCAGTGAGCCTGCCCAGCAACACCATCAAGAGCCTCTCCGGCCCGTGGCATTACTGGTGGCAAGCGCACTACGTGGACTGCCTGGTGGATGCGGGCCGCCGCGAACTCGCGAGTAAAACAAAGTTCGACGGCGACTCCCGCCCGAGCGCGGGCCGGCTCGCTTCGCGGCTGGTCACCACCATCCGGTTGCGGAATCTGCTGCGATTCGTCAACGACTACTACGACGACATGGCGTGGCTGGCACTCGCCACGCTGCGATTGGAAAAGCTTGCCGAAGAGACCAACAAACCTGGTCGGCGGCGGAACGCCTATGTCCGCAAGAGCCTGACGCTGCAGTTCGATTCAGCTTCCACGGACCACCTTGGCGGCGGTACTTTCTGGAGCACCAAACGGGACTTCAAGAACACCCCTGCCACAGCCCCCGTGGCACTCTATTACGCGCGGACCGACCACACAGAGCGCGCACGGAAGTTGGTGGACTGGCTCAACAACAAGCTCCTCCACCCGGAACGTGGCGTGTATCGGGACGGGCTTCGGATCAGTCAGGGCAGGGTGATGGTGGATGAGGCCATTTACACCTACAACCAAGGCCCGGTCCTGGGTGCGTTGCTGGAACTGGGCGGTGATGACAACCTGCGCAGGGCCGCCCTGCTGGTGGACGCCGTGAAACGCGAGCTGACGCTGCCCGGCACGCAGGTCATCCGTGGTGATGGCACGGGCGATGGTGGCCTTTTCACCGGCATCCTGCTCCGTTATCTCGCTTTGGCAGCCCGGGACGCCCGGCTCCCAGCCACAACCAGGGCAACGGCCAGGTCCTTGGTTCGCAGCACAGCCGAAGCGTTCTGGGCCGGGCGCCGCGAGGACCCGAACCAGGCCACGGGTCGTAAGGGAGCTCCAGCCATCGTGTTCTCCTTCGACCCCCAGCGTCCGGCGAGCGAAACGTACCCGGTGGGTGCCGCCGTCGAGCTTTCCACGCAGCTTCAAGCTTGGATGGCGCTGGAAGCTGCCGCCACGCTCTAGTTGCCGCTTGAAGCGGGCCGCTTCCTTTGCGGATACGGGGCTTCGTGACGGGCAAGCATCTCCACGAAACCGGCGATCTTGCGAGCACGGGTATCGGCCCTTTTGACCCCGTTGGTGCGGTGGATGAGGGCGAAGCGGTTCTGGGAGGTCAGACAATCGAACATTGCCTGGGCCTCCGGGACTGCGGCGATGGCTGCCGCGAGGTCATCCGGAACCACGGAATCGGCCGGTCCGGCGTAGGCCGCTTCCCAGCGTCCATCAGCTTTTGCGGCCTCGACGGCCGCTCGTCCGGCAGCGGTCATTCTGCCCTCGGACTCCAGTCGCGCAATGTGCCCCACATTCCGCGCTGACCAGATACTCTTACGGCCGCGGGGCGTCATTCGCTGGAAGTAACTTTCGGCGTCGCGGCTCCTCGCTTGGCCGTCAATCCAGCCAAAACACAGGGCCTCATCCAAAGCGGCGTCGTAGTCCAACTCCGTGAGCTTGCCGCCCTTCTTGTGCAGAATCAACCACACGCCGGGACTCTCAGCGGCATGCTCCGAAAGCCAAGAGCGCCAAGCGGCTCCGTCGGAAACAAGGAGTTCCTCAAGTTCAATGGGCATGGGTTCATTCTCCTGTGAAATGCACCGTCCCCCGCAAGGCCACGCGGCATAGGCTGGGAGCGGACACCCGAACCGCGAGGACCCAACCCAGGAGGACCAATGTTGCGAGCCCGCCCCATCCACTACACATCGCACTTTGAGCAATGGGCCACGCTGCTGCAGGCGCTGGGTTTGGTGAAGACGGTGGACGACGGCGACTGGCAGGAGTTCGACGCCGGTTCGGGTCGCGTCGCGTTGGGTCGGCTGGAGCGTGGTCACCCACTGGATGGCTACACGATCTTCAGTGTCGAGGTAGGGAACCTGGAGGAGTTCGCACGCCGCACCGAAGAAGACGGCACCCAGGCGGAGCTCCATGAAGCCTCCTACGGGCCCTCTGTACGCATCTCTGCCGATGACGGCTTCGAGTTCTTTGCTTTCCCGGCGCAGCGGGCAGCAGATGGCAGCTGGGCCACATCAATTGATGCCGATCCAGCACTCACGGTGGCAGCGACGTGGGTCAGCCCTTTGGTGGCGTTCTCCGCAAACGTTTTGCGAAACATCGGCGCCCGGCCACGCACGGAGGACGACGAATCGGCCACGTTCACCACCAAGAACGGCGGAATCCTTCAAATTACTCACGGCGCGGACGCCACCAACGGGGACCTTGCGTTTGAGTACGACGGCGATCTGGAACCACTGCTGGCGCGCCTCAAAGCTGCGGATGTCGAGGCCAGGATCACCGAAGACCTCCTCTACGTCGCCAACCCGGATGCTGTGGGCGGCGCAGCGCCGGCGTCGATTGTCGTGGAGAAGTCACCAGTCCCGGCCTCGTAATACAGCCGAGAGCGTAACCCCGGAGCCACGGCGCCGCTGCCAAGGAAGTTCGGCTGGGGATGCGGTAGAACTTAACCATGAGCGTACGTACACCCGACCCGTATCCAGGCTGGCTTTCGGATGAAGACCTCTTCGAAGCCCGCGGCCGCCTCCCCATGGTCTACGTGGAGGCCGTTCCGGTCAGGCTGGATCCGCTCGGGTATGTGAACGAAGTGGGCACCCTCCTTCAGGGCGACGCCGACGGAAACATGGTCCGCTACCTCGTCTCCGGCCGCGTTCTCTACCGCGAAACCATCCGCGCGGCGCTCCTGCGGCACATGGAAAAGGACCTCGGCCCCCTGGCTTTCCCGCAGCTGCCCATCAGCCCTGTTCCCTTCACGGTGGCCGAATATTTCCCGGCCCCGTCTCAGACAGGCTTCACGGATGACCGCCAGCACGCCGTTTCGCTGGCCTACATCATTCCTGTGACCGGCGAATGTGAACCCCGCCAGGACGCTTTGGAACTCACGTGGATGACGCCTCAAGAGGTGCTCAGCGACAACGTCCAGCAGGAATTCGACGGCGGCCGCGGGAATCTCGTCCGGCAGGCCTTGGCTTTCTCGGGCATCGTTCTCTAGCGGGTCCCGGCCCCTTCACCAGCTGGTCTTTGTAGACTGGACGGCGGACCCCACGAGAACCAAAGGACTTCCGATGACTCACAGCCCAGCCACACAGCAATACATGGAAAAGCAGGCTGGGGACCTGCGGCCCGGGGATTTTGTGTTCCCACCCGGTGACGGGCCGGCCCAGGAAATTACCGCCGTTGAGGTGGAAAACGACGATTACGGCGTTGCCGCGTTGCTGCTGGTGACAATGGTCGACGGCGGTGCAGTACGGATCGCTGTCGGGTCAAGTGTTCCGGTGGGTGATGGAGTTCCGGTTGGTTCCAATGTTCCTGAGTCCAGCACCTCGGACTCAAGCACCTCCGCAGGAGGCGACGTCGACGCTCCCGCGGTGCCCGCCGTCGTTGTTCCTCCGCGCCCGGAAACGCCGCCCACGCACACCGGACCGAGCGCCGAAGAACTTGCCCTTATTCCCGAGCCCGACGGCACGCCGGAAGCCGTGGTCCGTGCCGCGGCCGCCAACCATAAGGGCAAGAACGGCGTGCAGGTCCTGGCGGATCGGCTCGCCAAAGGCATCAATACGAAGTCGGGGAGCTGCCTGCGAGACCTGAGTGATCTCGCCTTCGATCTCTGCATCGTGCTGCGCGACCCGGACCACGCTCTGGCAGTCGCCGACTTGCTGAATGTGCTGCCTTTCGACGGCAATCTGGACCGCTGGGCATCGATCGAACGTGCCTTGGCGCTATCCAGTTTCATTTGCCGCGAAGCCGGACAAAGCGATCGTGCTGCGGTTTACGAGAAACTGTTGCGCGCGCCCGAGTCCCAGGAAGAAGACCCCTTCAAGGCCCGGATCAATGCCCGGGTCAGGCAGCGGTCGCTGAACGAACCCAATCTGTACGACAAGGAAATCTTCCGCGCAATCGACAACGGGAACCACGAAGCCGAACGCGAATGGCGGTTCCTCCGGCTCGAAGCGCTCATGTTCCTGCGCGCCCACGGTGGATCGAAGACCATCGACGAGGACGAGCTGGCCCGGCGGATCGGTAACGAACTTGAGTCGGTGCGCGCCTAGCTTTCCCGGTACCGCTTATTCGGGAATATCAAGACCTGTTATGTGGGCGCCAACGGCGGTAGATTCGGGGCCATGACGAACAATCTGAGCGTTGTGATTAATGCCGACGCGCAGCAGGTTTGGACAATGCTGCGTGAACCGTCGTTGGTGGCTCAATGGCACGGCTGGGAAGCCGACGATCTTGCCGACGAAATCAAACAGATCTACTTCAACACCGATGTTGTGGAGGGGCCCGACCACACGAGCCTGACCGTCAACGGCGGCGATGTTTTTGAGCTCCACCCGGTCTCCGGTGGTACGGAGGTGCGGGTCACCAGGGCCGCCCTCGACCACAACTCGGAATGGGCCGAGTGGGATGAGGACATCACCCAGGGTTGGCTCACGTTCCTGCATCAGCTGCGGTTTGCGCTGGAACGGCACCCCCACGGACACCGGCGGACCCATTTCATTTCCCTGCCGGGTAAAGGCGGACCGGCGATCGAGAAGCTGGGGCTCGGGGATTTGCCGCCTGTTGGGGAGGAGTACTCGCTCACTCTTGCCACCGGTGAGAAGATCTCCGGCAAGGTCTGGTTCAAGAGCCGTCACCAGGTGGGCCTCACTGTGCACAGCTACGCCGAGCATGGGGACGGACTGCTGATCGTGGCGGAGCAACTGCCGATTCCGGAGAAAAGGCCCGACGGCGGCTCCATGGTGATTGCCTCCACCTACGATTTGGGCGCCCACACATTAGCGGACATCCGGTCCTCGTGGGACAACTGGAAGGCTGAGAACTACGGTTCGTAGGGTTTCTTCGGAAGGTTACCTGCCGTAAAGCTGGCACACTTGGTAGCGTGCCAGCTTCCTCATCTGCCCCTGCATCTTCCCCTGCTCCCACCCGGCCTGACTTGCCCGGATTGTCCGACCGGCAATCCGAGTTCTCCTTTTCTGTGGGCCAGCGCCTAACTGAAACGTGCTCCCCGTCGGACGCCCAGGTGGAAGTAAACGGAGGCTCTTTCCTGGGCCGAACCGGAACCATCACCACACCGCACGGGACCATCCAGACGCCCGCGTTCATCGCCGTCGGGACCAAAGCAACCGTGAAGGCAGTGCTGCCGGAGTCCATCGCCGAGCTCGGCGCGCAGGCTGTGCTTGCCAACGCCTACCACCTGTATCTGCAACCGGGGCCGGTGATCCTCGACGCCGCTGGCGGGCTTGGCGCGTTCATGAACTGGTCGGGGCCCACCTTCACTGACTCGGGCGGATTCCAAGTGATGAGCCTTGGCTCGGGGTTCAAAAAAGTCATCGACATGAAGAACGTGGACAGCTCAGGACCGGACGATGCAGTAGCGCCCGGCAAGGAGCGGCTGGCACACATTGACGACGACGGTGTCTGGTTCAAATCCCACCTCAACGGGGATCGGCACCGCTTCTCCCCCGAAATCTCCATGCAGGTCCAGCACCAGATCGGCGCGGACATCATGTTCGCCTTTGACGAGCTCACCACGTTGCAGAACTCCCGGGCCTACCAAGAGGAGTCGTTGGAGCGAACGCGGCTGTGGGCCCTGCGATGCCTGGAGGAACACGCTTCGTTGACCGCTTCCCGTGTGGGTAAGCCATACCAAGCGCTGTTTGGTGTCATTCAGGGAGCCCAGTATGAGGACCTGCGAAGGAAGGCCTGCCAGGATCTGGGCGCCATGCCCTTTGACGGGTACGGGATCGGAGGTGCGTTGGAGAAGGAAAACCTGGGCACCATTGTGCGCTGGTGCAACGAGGAACTTCCCGAGGACAAACCCCGGCACCTGCTCGGGATCTCCGAACCGGACGACATCTTCACGGCCATCGAGAACGGTGCCGACACTTTCGACTGCGTCTCCCCCACCCGTGTTGCCCGGAACTCCGCGTTCTACACACCCTTTGGCCGCTTCAACTTGTCCGGCGCTAAGTACAAGACGGACTTTGGGCCGTTGCAGGACGGCTGCGATTGCTACACCTGCCTGAACTATTCACGGGCCTACATCCACCACCTCTTCAAGGCCAAGGAAATGCTCTCGGCAACCCTGATCTCCATCCATAACGAACGCTTCGTGGTGAAGATGGTGGACGACGCCCGCCTGGCCATCGAATCCGGGGAATTCTTCGAGTTCAAGGCGGAGACGCTGGGCCGGTACTACTCGTAGCGCGCCATCGCCGGTCCGTTTCGGGGCTAGGCTGCGCACCGTGCCGAACGCACGGCATGGTGCGCAGCAAGCCATCGAAATGGGCCCCTGCGGAGGCTAGGCCGCGGCTACTCCGTAGCTCGGCTCTCGCTTCTTGATCCAGCCAACAACCAGCACGGTGACGGGTACGAACAGGAATTCCACGGCCGTCTTGTAGACGAAGCCAACCAGGACGTAGTTCAGGAACGAGCCGAAGTCCGTGATGCCGATGACCGACGCCGCGATGCTGCAGAAGATCAGGGTGTCAACGAATTCGCCCACCACGGACGAGCCCATCAGGCGCGCCCACAGAGACTTCTCGCCAGTGCGCTCCTTCATCTTCACCAGGATCCAGGAGTTGATGGTCTGCCCGGCCAGGAAAGCGAGCAGTGAACCGAGGACGATCAGCGGAACCGGGCCCAGGGCACCTTCGATGGCTGCCTGCTTGGCTGTGCCGTACTCGTCATTGAAGCCCGGCAGCACGATGATGATCCAGTAGCAGAGCGATGCGAACACCGAGAGCGCGAACGAGGTGATGATGGCCTTTCGTGCCACCTTGAACCCGTAGACCTCGCTCATCACGTCACCCAGGATGTATGCGAGGGGGAACAGGAAGAAGCCGCCGTCAGTGATAATCGGCCCGAACACTACGCCCTTGGAGGCGCCGATGTTGGACAGGATCAGCACTACGGCCATGATGGCCAGCATGA
Organism: Paenarthrobacter sp.; assembly: GCA_031179305.1. Lineage (GTDB taxonomy): Bacteria > Actinomycetota > Actinomycetes > Actinomycetales > Micrococcaceae > Arthrobacter. The sequence goes on from JAPSHX010000025.1 coordinate 17,461, forward strand.
TGCCGAAATACGGCGAGCCGATCGAAGCGAAGCGCGGTGCGGGCTTGCTCAAAGTACTGGAGCCTGAGGGCGAGGGCATGGGTCATCCATTTCTTAGTGGTTCGCGCAGGCGTCCGTAGTAAGACTGCCCCGCTGTATTAGCACTGTGGTTGGTGGGGCATCCGGCCCGGCACCGATTCCATTCTCCCACTCCGCGCCTGTACTTTCCTGTCTGCACAACCATCATCTTTTGAACATGTTCAGAAGCCATGTCATACTCATCCTTGAACACGTTCAAAATTCGATTGAGGAGCGGCACCATGGCAGCAAAGAGTGAGCAGACCCGGCAGCTCGTGGCCAACGTCGCGCTGAAGATGTTCCGTGAAATCGGCTTTGAGAAGACCACCATGCGCGCAATTGCGCAGGAGGCTGGAGTCTCCGTCGGCAACGCCTACTACTACTTCGCTTCCAAGGACGAGCTCGTCCAAGAGCTCTACATCCAGGTACAGGACGAACACGCCACAATGGCTGCGCAGGCCCTCGAAGGCGTCCAGGATCTCGCGGGGCGCCTCAAAGCAGTTCTGCACTCCGGTATCGACGTCATGGCGCCGTACCACCAGTTCGGTTCCGATTTCATCGCGACGGCGATCCGGCCGACGTCGCCCGTCAACCCGTTCGGCGAGGCGTCCACCGCCGCCCGCGAGGCCTCGCTCGCGATCTTCCGGTCCGCCGTCGAAGGTTCCTCCCCCGCCGTCGCGAAAAAGTTGCGCGGCGATCTACCCGAGCTGCTGTGGCTGGCTTACATGGGCGTGGCGCTGTTCTGGGTCTACGACCGCTCCGAAGGACAACGCCGTACACGAAAACTTATCGACGGCGCCGCTCCTCTGGTGGCGCGCGGCCTGTCATTGGCGAAAATTCCCGGCGTCAGCAAGGTGTTCGACGACGTCCTGGGGCTCGTGCGACGCGTCAAGGAAGACTCGTGATGCCGAGGACGGTGGTGATTGCCGGCGCTAGTGGCTTCATTGGCAGCTACTTCACGCAGCGGTTCATTGACGAAGGGTGGCAGGTCCGGACAGTTGGGCGGGACACGTCGGCTGACGCTCAATGGCACGACGACGGCGCCATCACCAAAGCGCTTGACGGCGCCGAACTGCTGGTGAACCTCGCCGGACGCTCCGTGAATTGCCGATACGACGAGCGGCACCGGCGCGAGATTCTGGACTCCCGGGTCCTCACGACTCGCGCTTTGGGACGCGCCGCTGCTCGATGTGCCGAACGGCCCAGAACCTGGATCAACTCAAGTACCGGCACCATCTACCGGCATGCGGAAGATGGTCCTCAGTCTGAGGTCACCGGCGAACCGGGAAGCGGATTCTCCGTGGACGTTGCCCGTGCTTGGGAGGACGAGTTGGCGGCTGCCGTTGCTCCGGGCACTCGAAAGGTGGCGCTTCGGATCGCGATCGTTCTCGGCGCGGGTGGCGTCATGAGCCCGCTCCGGAACCTTGCTCGGCTGGGGCTGGGCGGGCACATGGGCCATGGCACGCAAAAGTTCAGCTGGATCCACGTGGAGGACTTGTTTAGGACGGTGTTGTTCGTGCACACCCACGCTGAGCTGACCGGTCCAGTTAACGCGGCAACGCCCTATCCTGTGGACAACCGCGAGCTGATGTCACTTGTCCGGCAAAGCATGGGTGTCCCGTTCGGCATCCCAACGCCGGCCTGGCTGCTTGAAGCCGGCGCCATCCTGATCCGTACACAAACAGAGCTTGTACTGAAGAGCCGATGGGTGGAGCCCCGGAAACTGCTCGACGCCGGGTTCGCGTTTGAGTATCCTTCGCTGGCCGGCGCGCTCAACGAGATCGCCGAGGGCAAAGCCAAACGCTCGCTCACATAATCGCCCCTTCAGCCGAACGCTCGCTCACATCACTCGGAGGTAGTCATGAGCCATGACCCTTGGTCAATCGATGAAGAGTGCGCGCTGGCAACAAGGAGCCCATCCACAGGATGGCGCTACGGACCAAAGGATCGGGTGGTGCTGGGAGGCAAGGGACTGACTCTGGGCATATCCGTGGCGCACTTGACGTTCTGCGCGTTGCTGTCCAGCCAGAGTCCCGAGTTGGCCGTTGTCTTTTTCATTTACAGTCTGCTCCCGGTCTGGGCAGTTGGTGCCGCTGTAGGGTCACTCCTCGGACTGGCCCTGCGACGCGTTCGGAACCAGTGGCTTCACGTGGCCGCATTCTTCGCTGCGGGATTGCTCGTGTGCGTGCCTTTCGGCGCATTTTCGTCCACGGGTTCCCTTCTGTTTCCCACGTCGATTGCCGTCGCAGCGGGAGTTGGCCGCCTTGCCATTTGGAAACTGGTCCGCATTAACCGTGCCGGTGAACCGATGTAGCGGGGAACATCTCTCTCATAGTCGGCATAAGGCTGTCCAAATCTGTTTCGGAGCATGGCTTCTTCCCATAACGCGCCCAGATGCTCCACCGCCATTCCAGCCGGCAGAGTCACGAGAGCCCACACAGAACCCCTGTTTACCGCCACGCCTGCGTGGATCAGCCACCACCCGAGATACATCGGATGGCGGCTCACGGCATAGGGTCCGCTGGTCACTAGTCCCTCGGGGTGGCCCAGGGCAAAACTTCCCGCCGTTTCACGCCGGCGCTCCGAAACCGCCCAACCGGTGAGTCCTGCGCCAGCCAAAGCCAAGGCCAAACCGGCAGCCCTGCGTCGGACCCTGTCCCCGGAAACCGGAACGGGACGCAGGTGATCAAGGACGACGTCCAACACCAGACCGGCAACCTGACCTGGTGGTAGCGGAATATTGGCTGCCTCATGCTTCAAGACGCGGGCCGCGCGTCGAACTCCACCCATGCCTTGAAGATAACTCCGGCTGTTCGGGAAAGCCACAGCGGAAAGCTGCGCCCGAAAACCTGTGGAGCGCCGCCGCCGTCGGACGCTAACGTGCGCCACCGCCGTCGGACGCTAACGTGCGTGCCCGCCGTCGGACCTCAACCCGAGCCAGCCGAAACCTAAGGAAGTGTTAGGAAATCCCCCGCGAGCTAGGGCTGTGCCGTGCATCACCCATAGTTTGGAACATGTCCTCTTCACCTTGGAGGGCCTTTCTTAGTCGACGAAGAGCCATGCGCAAGGACGCCATGAGCACGAGCTTCATGGACAGAACGAACTCAGGCAAGACACGGCTGCCGTTTCCGGCGCCGTCCAGGAAGGTTCATTGATGAGCACCCAGCAAGCTGCACCTCTGAGCGAAGCCGCCCAGACACGTAAAGCCGTGAGCAACATCCTCAAGGGCTCCGCGGGCAACCTCGTGGAGTGGTTCGACCTCTACGTCTATACGGTTTTCGCGGCGTATTTCCAGTCGCACTTCTTCAACTCCTCGGACGACCTGCAGGCTGGTCTTGAGGCGATGGCGGTCTTCTCGACGTCGTTCCTCATGCGCCCGATCGGCAGCTGGTTCTTCGGCCGGTATGCCGACCGCAAGGGCCGCAAAGCTGCGCTGACACTCAGCGTGACCATGATGTCCGCGGGTTCCTTCGCCATCGCCATCCTGCCGACGCAGGACGTTATAGGCCTCTGGGCCCTGATTCTGCTGGTGTTCATCCGCATGGTCCAGGGTTTCTCGGTGGGCGGCGAGTACGGAACCAGCGCCACTTACATGTCCGAAGCTGCAACGGCCAAGCGCCGCGGCTTCTTCTCCAGCTTCCAGTACGTCACGCTGATCGGCGGTCAGATGCTGGCCCTCCTTGTGCTGGTTATCTTGCAGAACACCATGAGCAAGGATGACCTGACCGAGTGGGGCTGGAGGATTCCGTTTGCTATTGGTGGTGCCGCTGCACTGGTTGTTCTCTGGCTTCGCCGGTCCATGGAGGAAACCCTCTCTGCTGATCAGCTCCGCGCCGCGCACGTCAAGGTTGAGGGCGAGGCACAGCCTGGGACCATGAAACTGCTGTTCACCAAGCACTGGAAGCCGCTGCTCATCTGCATCGGTATCACCCTGGGCGGCACCGTGGCGTTCTACACGTACACCAACTTCATCCTGAAGTTCATGAACGATACGTCCGGCATCGCGAAGACCGATACCTCCGTCATCAACTTCTGGGCGCTGTTCATCTTCATGCTGCTGCAGCCCGTGTACGGCATGCTGTCCGACAAGATTGGCCGAAAGCCGCTGCTGATCTGGTTCGGCGTCACAGGCGTACTGTTCACGTGGCCGTTGCTTTCCACGCTGGCTGGAACCAAGGACCCGTTTGTGGCGTTCCTCCTGATGTTCGGTGGCCTGCTGATGGTGGGTGGCTACACCTCCATCAACGCGCTGGTGAAGGCTGAACTGTTCCCGGCGTCCATCCGCGCGCTGGGCGTCGGACTGGGCTACGCAATTGCCAACTCGCTGTTCGGCGGCACTGTACCGCTGATCGGTGCGGCCCTGCAGAAGTCGGGCCAGGTGGACATGTTCTTCACCTATGTCACTGCCGCTATCTTCATCTCCCTCCTGGTGTACATCTTCGCTCTGAAGAACAAGAAGCCGACGCACTTGGATGCCGAGCAGGGCAACGCCTTCGCGGCAAAGGGCACGGCAAAGGGTGATACGGAAGTCACTGCGAAGGACGACGACGACAAGAAGGATCTCGTCAACGCCTAACCTGGCTGCCTTGTGAGGCCCGCTTTGCGCCCTTTGGCTACTCTGAGGGGCGCAGAGCGGGCCTCGCAACGTTAAGCTCTAGTAGCGGACCAAACTCGCGAACCAAACCCACCAACCAAACCCGCGAACCAGCCCACAGCAAGCCAAAGGACCCTGACAGTGCACGTGCTCATCGTCGAGGATGACGACGCCATGGCGTCGGCCCTGAGCGCAGCCGTGGCCTCTGCTGGCCACAAGCACACCCGGGTGTCCCGGGGCGAGGACGCGCTCCTGGCCCACCGGCAGCACGAAGTGATCCTGCTGGACCTCGGCCTCCCTGACATGGATGGCTTGGACGTCCTGCGCAAACTGCGACAGGTCACGCAGATTCCTATCCTGATCCTGACCGCTCGCGACGACGAACGCAGCGTGGTGTTGGGCCTTCGATCCGGAGCCGATGACTACCTGGTCAAACCCGTGAAACTCGTGGAATTGCTCGCCAGAATCGAGGCAGTCACCCGGCGCGCCAGCCGTTCCGGACAGGACGCTCCGCACACCATCGTCCTCGGAGATTTGGAAGTGGACCTCGACCGCCGGGTGGCATCCGTGGGCCAAAGACAACTCGCCCTCACGGCAACCGAATTCGACCTCCTCAGCCTGCTGGTCAGGAACGCAGGCTCCGTGGTGACCAGGGAGCAGCTCCTGGATGCGCTCTGGGGCGACGCATTCCTGGCGCACTCCCGTTCCTTGGACGTGCACCTCACAGGCCTCCGGTCCAAGCTCCAACTTCCCGGCTTCATCATCAACGTCCGCGGCGTCGGCTACCGCGTAGAGCAACCGTGAAAGTCCGCGTACTGGGCATCCTCAGCCTGCTGGTGGTTGTCATTGTGGTGACGGTGTCCAGCGTGATCCTGACATCGGCGAGCAGGGAGCTCACCCAGGAACTGCAGATCAACCGCGTGGCAGCCCTCAACCGTTTCGCGCAACTGGCCAGCGACGCCGCTGAGGACAACGACACAACCCAACTCCAGCGTGAAATGGACCGCTATTCCGAGCTTTACGGCGAAGGGATCCTGATCCGGCTTCAGCAGCAAACGGTAAGCTCCGGCAACCTCAGCGAGGACCAACCAGTGGTCAGTGACGCACTCAACCGGGCGAGCCTTAACCTCAGCGACACTACGCTCAACCCCATCCGTGCCTTCGGGACAGGCAATGACTTCATCTCCAGGTCCTTCGGCACGGCCAGCCAGGTACTTGGCGAAGTGGTTGTTGAGGTCAACCTCGAAGCCGCCCGGCAGAAGCTCCGGGAGCGGTGGCTCGTCGTCGGGCTTGCCGCGGTGGCGCTGGGGATGCTGCTGCTCGTGGCGGCGTCGCGGATCACGGCTTGGGTTCTGCGCCCGGTCCACCGTCTCAGCAAGGCAGTCCACGAGCTCGCGGCCACGGGCAAAACCAGCCAGCTTCCTGAAGCCGGTCCGCCTGAACTGCGTGAGTTGAGCCGGTCCTTCACAGCCATGGCCGATACTGTGACTAAAAGCATGGAGTCGCAGCGCCGGCTCATCGCTGATACTTCACATCAACTCCGGAATCCTGTGGGGGCGCTGCGGCTGCGGATCGATCTGCTGCAGCTCGCCTTACGCTCGGAGCCTGAGAAAGAAGCGGCAGCCGGCGTAGTGGCCGAACTTGAGCGGGTGGAAGAAATGCTCGACGGCGTGCTGAAGCTGGCAACTGCTGAACACCGCGCCTCTGAAGTGTCTGCCGGTGTGGAGCCAGCATCAGAGCATAAGCGGCTGGCCGTCATCGACCCCTTCCCGGTCCTGCAAGGTGAAGTGGAAAGGGCGACGCCGGCCGCCCACCTTGCCGGCTCGGAGCTGACATTGGAGGGCCCGGCGTCCGGAAGCCAGATTGTTTGTGACCCGGAGGAACTCGCGCATATGGTGGGTGAGCTCCTCGCCAATGCCCTCAAATACGCTCCGGGGGCACGTATCACGGTGGCGAGCCGGCAGACGCAGGGAGGCACCGCCGTCGAGGTTTCCGACGACGGTCCCGGCCTCCCCGCCGATCAACTCGCCGCGTCCACCACCAGGTTCTGGCGCGCGCCGCAACACAGCAAGATCCCCGGTAATGGGCTGGGTATGACCATCGTGGAACGGCTCGCGGAAGCGAACGACGCACAGCTGGTCCTGCAAGCGAATGAGCCGCACGGGCTGACTGCCCGGCTGGAGTTTGTACGGCCGTGGGAGGAATCGCATGCCTGAGTCAGCGATGATCTCCCGGCGAAGCGCCCTAAAAGCGGTTGCCGTGCTCGGTGTGGGGGGCGGCCTGCTAGCGTCAACAGCGGCCTGCACACCGGAGGACCGGCCACAGGAACTGACCGTTGCCGGCGGCGAATCCGGCGGCTTCTACTTAGAGTTTGCTGCCCTCCTCGCGGACCTGCTGCAACGGGAACGGGTGGCCGAAAAGGCAGTCGCGCTGACCACCGGCGGAAGTTTGGAGAACGTCCAGCGTGTCTTATCCGGGGAGGCGACGCTCGCCGTCGCACTGGCCGACGCTGCAGCGCAAGCCACAGCCCTGGGCAAGGACGACGGGCAGTTGGTGGCGCTGGGAAAGGTCTACCAAAACTACGTCCACTGTATTGTGCGCGAGGACAGCGGCATCCGAACCTTCGCCGACGCCGCCGGGAAGACCGTGGGCGTGGGTGAGGTAGGCTCGGGAACCACCCTCACGGCCGGCCGAATCATTTCTGCCGCAGGACTCTCAGGCGAGACGACTGGGCCGGGCAGGGCTGTGGGGCAGGTCAACCTTGGGCTGAACCAGGCCTTGGCTTCCCTGAAGGACGGTTCCATAGACGTGATGATCCAGTCCGGAGGTGTCCCGACGGCGCCCATCGCCGCCGCGGCACAGGACCTTGGCGTGCGGCTCCTCGACCTTTCCGAACTCATCACTGCGATGCGGGCTCAGTCGGAGTTCTTCTACGACCGCGTCCTCATTCCCGCGAACAGCTATGGAAACGCACCTGCCGTGTGGACCGTGGGGGTGGCCAACCTGCTTCTGTGCCGTAGGGACCTGGCGGATCATGTTGTTCGGCAAACCGTGGAGCTGATGGTGGGGCAGGCCCAGGATCTGGTGCCGAAGTCCAGCACTGGCGTTCAATTCCTCAGTCCGGAAACCCTGATCAACACAGCTGGCCTGCCCCTGCACCCGGCTGCAGAGGCAGCTTACCGGGCGCTGCACGGCTAAGGCTGCCACGGTTAGCCGGGAGGCGCGAAATGGGCGTGTGACGGGGGCGAATGGCAAAATGAACACATGACTTCAGCCGTTGCCCCTGCCATTGCCCTGACCATCGCCGGCTCCGAAGCGACCGGCGGCGCCGGAGCGCAGGCCGACCTCAAGACCTTCCAGGAACTTGGAGTGTTCGGCATCGCGAACCTGACGTGCATCGTTTCCTTCAACCCCAAGGACAGCTGGAACCACCGCTTTGTCCCCGTGGACCAGGAGGTCATCGCAGACCAATTGGAAGCCACGACGGCGGCATATGGTGCCGCTTCCGGCGCGCCTTCCGTGCTGGATACCGTGAAGATCGGCATGCTCGGAAGCCCGGCGACCATCAGCACCGTGGAAAACGCACTGGCCAGCGGCTCCTTCAGGCACGTCGTGCTGGACCCGGTGCTGATCTGCAAGGGACAGGAACCTGGCCACGCCCTGGACACTGACCAGGCCTTGAAGGCGCAGATCCTGCCGCTGGCTACCTTCGTCACTCCCAACCACTTCGAGGCCGAGTCGCTTTCCGGACTCACCATTACTGACGAAGAGTCGCTTAAGGCCGCCGCCATCCGCATTCATGAGATCAGCGGCGCAGCAGTCCTTGCCAAGGGTGGGGTTCGGCTGGAAGGCCCGGACGCCGTCGACGTTTACTACGACGGCGAGACGCTGGAGGTCCTGCGTGCGCCCAAAGTTGGCGAAGTCGCCGTCTCGGGTGCCGGTTGCTCGTTGGCCGCTGCAGTGACTGCCGAACTGGCCAAGGGTGCGACGCCGCTGGAAGCTGCCCGAACGGCGAAGGCCTTCGTGACTGCCGGCATCAAGAACCGCGTGTCTTCGGGGGCTCCGTTTGATGCCCTGTGGCAGGGCGGGGCGCTGTCCTAGCGCGAGACCTCTGTTTAGCGCGAGACCTTGCCCATGAGCGAAGCGATGGGGCGCAGGAACAAGGGCCGGGCCAGGAACCAAGCGGCGGCCGTGAACACGATGGATGCTGCGAAGATCCCGAAACCCCACCAGCTGTTGTTGTCGTCGTTGGAGGCGTACATGTGGTTGAGGTTCCGCAGCGCACCGGTTGCCAGCACCAGGGTCACGTGGACGATCACGAAGGCCACGAAGTAGATCATCACGGGGAAGTGGATCTTCCGGGCCAGCTCGATCGGGTAGAACTTGTTGATCGCAGCCTTCTTGGGCCATGCCCCGGACATCCGAATGCCCGTGATGATGGCCAGCGGCGCGGCAATGAAGACCGTGATGAAGTAGGTGAGCAGCTGGAGGCTGTTGTAGTTGTTCCAGCCGTTTTCAACGGGCCAGTTCAGTGATGCGTACTGCAGCCCCGCCGAGATGGCATTCGGGAAGACGTCCCAACTGGTGGGAACGATCCTCAGCCACTGACCAGTAGCGAAAAGCAGCACGATGAAGATGATGCCGTTCAGGACCCACAGCGCGTCCAAGGTCAGGTGGAACCACAGGTCCAGGCTGATCTTGGTGGGGGGATTCTTGGTCTTGATGAAACCTTTGTTGTTCCGGGTCCAGTTGGCAGCCGGGCGCGTGGTGGTTCGTACCTGCCAGCCGGACCGAATGATCAGCACAATGAAGAACATGTTGAGGAAGTGCTGCCAGCCAAGCCAGGCCGGGAACCCTGTCGGGGCGCCTTCAGGAACGGCGGAGTGCCCCGGGTAGTCGGTGAGGAACTGTTGCACGGGCTGGAGGGTCCGGAGCCATTGCGCAACGAGCACCAGGATCAGTGCCACCACCAAAGCTCCTGCGGTGACGACGACGGGTTTGAACCACCTGTTCGACGTGATCCTGGACGACTTGCTTGAAACGGACATCAGGCCGCGTTCCTCTCTGGCTTGTTTGGCTGCGACCAGTTGGCGCTATATAGCGATTCAACCAGTTGCAGCCCGACGGTGAAAACGGTACCCGGGTTTCGGGGCGTTCGACGTCAAAAATCGCAGCATTCGGATACATGCCGCAATACATATTTCTAGAACAGACTTCCAGAATTATTTCCCGGTCTGCAAGGGCCAGTCAAGGCTTGCTGTTGGCTATGTGGATTCTTTCCGGAGTAAGATTCCAAAAATGGCCGGGCAACACTCCGGTCTTTCTTCTGGCTGCGGGAGGAGCGAGAGCGTGGTTCGCAAGACATCCGATGCAGCCAACACTGCCGGCTCCTGGCAATGGACCCGCACCGCGGCAACACAGCGAAATCTCCTGGACGCCGCCGCCAGCGTTTTCGTGGAGCATGGCTTTACCGACGCGAGCATCTCGGACATCGTGGCGCGGGCAGGATCCAGCGTGGGCAGCCTCTATCACCACTTTGGCGGGAAGACTGAGCTCTTCCTCGCCCTGTGGGACGACTACCAAAACGAACACGAGCGCATGGTCGCCGCGTCCGTGGCGAAGGCGCGCAAAGCCGGCGAGAACGATCCCCTTTCGCTGTTCAACGTGGGCAGCCGCAGCTACTTCGACTACACCTGGAAGCACCGCCACTTGGAGCGGGTGTTCATTGAGGGCGACACTCCCCCGGGCTTCGAGGTACTTCGGCGGGAACGTGGGCGTGAGTGGGTGCGACAGAATTCCGTGCTCCTGGGCGCCAGCGACGACACCTTTGGCAGGCTCACCGTTGCCGTGATCACGGACATCATCACCGTCGCCGGGCAGGAGGTGGCTCTCAGCCCCACTAAACGCGAGGCCGACGAGGTTGTCGAAGCAGCCGCGGTGCTCGTGCAGCGCCTGGTCCGCTAACTTCGCGGGTCCCTGACGGATATCCGATGCCGTGTGTTCTACATGCATGTATGGGGGTACCATACATGCATGGACACTCTCGATGTCGACGGGCTCTTTCGTGAAGCTGCGGATCTAGGCAGGATCAGTGAGGAATTGCGCCAGCAGCAGTTGACCGCTGCCCGGCGGCGACAGGAAGCAATATTTTCCCTCCATGCGGCGGGTCTGTCCATTCGGGAAATCGCGAAACGGTTGAACTCCAGTCCAGCCGTCGTGCAGGCGTCAATCAGGTCGGCCCGGGCTCGTAGGCCGGTCATGATCCGTCGTGAGGAACGCATCCCCTTCGAGCTTCACCTTCAACTCGGGCTAAAGCTGCACGAAGATGAAGTTGCTATCCGGAGAGTCGGTCGAGCGGGCATTCAGCGGATGCGCGAGAAGCCGAGGAACCCCGTGGCCGAAGAGTGGCTAAACCGATGGGAAGAGCTTCTGGAACGGCCCGTGGACGAGCTCGAAGCCGCGATGCTTGAAGACAGCCCGTTCGCAAAAGAACTAAGGCAAATGAGTCCCTTCAATGGGATCCTTACCCAGGACGAACGGGTTCTGGCGATAAAGAAGGCGGCAGCCCTTGCGCCGTGAGGAGCTTGAGCACGCCATACGTGCGGCAACCGAGATCATTCATGCCGACCGGGTCATCGTCATCGGAAGCCAATCCATACTCGGTTCCTATACTGAGGAGCAGCTGCCTTGGGCCGCCACCATGTCAGACGAGGTGGACATAGCTCCGATGTCAGATGACGATGCGGGGACGCTTGCCGACAGCATCGACGCTGCGATTGGCGAATGGTCGCCCTTTCACGAACAGTTTGGGTTCTACGTTCAAGGAGTCGGTCGAAGCACTGCCGTGTTGCCGCGTGACTGGGAGTACCGGCTGGTCAGCGTGCGCAACGAAAACACAAAGAACAGCACGGGTCTTTGTCTCGACCCTTACGATCTATGCGCTGCCAAGTTAATCGCGGCGCGTCCCAAAGATCACGCGTTTGTGCTGGCCCTGGTCGACGCCGGCTTGATTGGGGCAGCGAGGCTGGTGCAGCGAGTCCAACAGGTCGATGAAGCGGAGCCGCGACGTGAAAAAGCACTAGCTTGGGCGAAGTCTCTGATGGGCTGAGCAGCCGCGGTGCTGGTGCAGCGCCTGGTCCGCTAGCTGCGCGGGTCCGCCACCCATCCCACGAACAGTGGCATTCCTGTGTCAACGTGAACGATCTGGTAGTGGAAGGGGTGGTCGAGGACGATCTCCCGCTCCGGGACCACGGCGCTGGAGGCCTCGGCATTCATTTGGGTCACCGCCGAGGCAATAGTCCCCTTTTCGGCAACGGTGATGTTGGCAGCTTGGGCCGCCTGTGTCAGTTTCATTCCCTGCTGAATCGCGTCGAAATCTTTGTCCGTGGCCAGCATCTGGTTGAGTCCAAGTGTTTTGAAGACTCTCCTCAGCTCAAACGTAGTCTTGTGGTCCCACTTGGGGAGACTGATCCGTACCATGCCCTGCTTGGCGGCGCCCAAGCCGTTAGCCACGTCCGTCAGCACCTCCGCAGAAACGGCGGCCGGACCCGCCGCCCCTGACGCACCAACCGAACCCGATGCACCGCCGTCGGGCAGTACCAGCCGCATGACGAAACCCTCGGCGTAAGGCAGATCCACGGCCTTCCATCCGGGAGCTTCGGCGTAGGCCATGGAGAGGGAGGTGTACATCATTGGCACCTTGATTACCTCCCCACCGCCCTTGGTGAAGGGGCCGTCCGCAGTGTCGTTGGCGTCGAACGGCGTTTGCCAGGCGGCGGCGAAGTACAGGGCATTGAGCAGGCTGAAGGTGTTGTCAGGATCGTATTGTGCGGGTGCTTCCTTGATCCGGCCACCGGTGTTCCTGCTGACCCACTGGTCGATGGCCGGCTTGGTCACGGCTTCGTCCTGAAAGTTCACCGGGTACACACCGGTTCCGAAATGTTTGGCGAGCGTGGTGAGAAAGGCTTCGCCGGTTGGCACACCTTTGTCAACGAACAGCCCGTTGGCGGCATGCATGACCGGCTTACGCGGCGGGTTCTCTTCATCGACTGAGCCAGGGTCGCCGTCGAACTTTTCAAGGGAGGCCAGCAGTGCGTTCATCGCTTCGTCGCGCCCCTTCCCGGGCAACCCAAGGGCTGAGTCCATCTCCTGAGCAGTGGCTCCGGATGCCCCGGCCCGAAGCATGCTCAACGCAATCAGCAGGCTGGCGGGCGACGACACCACGTTGCCGTTGTCCGAGTCGCCGCCATCGGCGAGTAGCGTGGCGCCGAGCTCACGCGCCGACTCATTGAACGCCGCGAGCTGCGCCGAGTAGTCCGATGTCTGAACCGAAACGCGAGTCACGCCGTCGGCCGTTTGGAGTCCGACGTCGGCCGGTTGCGGTGCGCAGGCACTGATGGTCGCGGAACCGCTCACCAGCGCTGCTGCCGCGAGCAGCGCGGTCACTCTGACGGTTCGTTTCATGGCGCATCCCCCTGTTTGGTGTTGTTCTCACATGGTGCTCCGTTTGAGGATGGAATTCACGCGAAGTGAGCGAGGGATTGCCTAAATGTGCCGGGACATGAGCGAGCGTCATGCTCAAGCCCGAGGGACATGAGCGAGCGTCAGCGCTCGGAGTGGGCCGCCAGGAAGGAGTACACCTCGGTCTCATCCACGCCGGGGAACGCGCCGGGAGGCATGGCGGCGAGCAGGTGCGAATGGGCCCGGGCTGACGGCCAAGCGTTTCCGGCCCACTCGTTCGCCAACGACGCCGGGGGTCGTTTGCAGCAATTCGGGTCGGGACAGTTGGACGTTGCGCGGGCGATGGTCTCCCGGCCGCGGAACCATTTCACGTGCTGGTACGGCACGCCAATGCTCAAGGAAAATTCGCCGGCAGCCGAGCGCTCGGTGCGGGCTGTGCACCAGTACGTACCCGACGGCGTGTCCGTGTATTGGCTGTAGGCGCTGAACTTGTCCGGAACGTCGAACACTGCCCGCGACGTCCAGGCCTTGCATGACGGCTGCCCTTCAATCGCCCCGGTGTGATCCTGCGGGAAGGTGACGCCGTCGTTCTCGTAGGCCTTGTAGATGATGCCGGACTGATGGGTCTTCTGGAAGTGCGTGGTGATGCCCAAGTGCTTGGTGGCCAGGTTAGTGAAGCGGTGCGCGGCAGTTTCGTAGGACACGGCGAAGGCATCCCGGATGTCCTCCACGGCGATTTCCTTGGCGGCCTTGGCTTTTTGCAGGAATTCCACCGTTGCCTGTTCGGGAAGCAGCAAAGCGGCGGCGAAGTAGTTGGTGGCCACTCGCTGCGCCAGGAAATCCCCGTAGTTCCGCGGAGTTTCGTGTCCCAGTACGTAGTGGCCCAACGCTTGCAGGAGGACCGAACGGGGGTCGTGGTCCTGACGTTGGTTCTGCGTCAGATAAATTCTGCGGTTCTTCAAATCGGTCACGGAACGCGTGGAATGGGGCAAATCGCCCACATGGTGCAGAGTGAAACCCAGGTTCTCGGCTATGTCCGCGATAACGTGCTGGCTCAACGGACCGGTGGTGTAACCCACTCCTTTGAGGACCTTCTGCGCCTCGGCCTCGTACTCGGGGAAATAGTTACCGCGCTCGCGCATCATGGCACGCAACTCGCCGTTCGCGCGGCGGGCTTCTTCCGGCGTCGCGACTTGCTCATTGAGTTTGCGTTCAAGCTCCTGAAGCAGCCCCACTTGCGACTCCAGCACATCGAGCGGAAGCCGCGAGCTGATGCGGATTTTGGGCAGGTTGAGGGACTCATAAAGGGGCCCCCGCTGGTACCGTTCCAGCTCGATTTCCAGTGCTGCCCGGCGGCTCGGCGGCTCCGCTCCCAGAAGCTGGTCGATAGTCACACTCAGCGATGCAGCGAGCTGCTGAAGGAGCCCCAACTTAGGTTCGCGTTTGCCGTTTTCTATGAGGCTCAGCTGGCTCGGTGCGGTCCCGACGGCGGCACTCAAGTCGTCGAGGGTCAGCCCGGCCTGCTTGCGCAGATGGCGCACGCGGCGGCCAAGGCTGATGACGTCCAGTTCAGGGGACGCAGCGGACAACGACGGCGACGCGACTTCGCGATTCCAGCTAACAGGCGACATTTCTTGAGAATACGCGAAGAAGTGCATTTCTTTCCATAGTTTTCCTCTAGTAACCCTCTTGGAAGTGCAGAAAAGTAGGTCTTACGAAAAAGAAATACAGACCCCGGACAAGCCGGCCGATGCAGCAAAGGCGCAGCGGAGGCCGGCCCGGGCACCACTTAGGAGACATGCAATGACCGCATCGTTTGAACCAGCAGAGCAGACCGCAGAGCAGCAGGCAGCAGCGCTGGAACTTGAATGGTCCGCCAACCCGCGTTGGGAAGGCGTCACCCGTGATTACTCGGCCACCGACGTCGTCCGCCTCCGCGGTCGCGTCTCCGAAGAGCACACCCTGGCCCGCCGCGGTTCGGAGAAGCTCTGGAAGCAGCTCACCGAGGAAGCTCCCACCGGCGGCTACACCAACGCTCTGGGCGCACTGACCGGAAATCAGGCAGTGCAGCAGGTCAAGGCCGGCCTCCGCGCCATCTACCTGTCCGGCTGGCAGGTGGCCGCAGACGCCAACCTTTCCGGCCAGACCTACCCGGATCAGTCCCTGTACCCGGCCAACTCGGTACCCCAGGTTGTCCGCCGCATCAACAACGCCCTGCTCCGCGCAGACCAGATCGAATACGCCGAGGGCGTCAAGACCGTTGAGGACTGGCTGGTTCCGATCGTCGCTGACGCCGAAGCCGGCTTCGGTGGACCGCTCAACGCCTACGAGCTCATGAAGTCCATGATCACCGCAGGTGCCTCGGGCGTGCACTGGGAAGACCAGCTCGCTTCCGAAAAGAAGTGCGGACACCTCGGCGGCAAGGTCCTGATCCCCACCCAGCAGCACATCCGGACCCTGAACGCAGCCCGCCTGGCAGCCGACGTCGCCGACACCCCCACCGTGGTCATCGCCCGCACCGACGCCGAAGCCGCAACCCTGATCACCTCAGACGTTGACGAGCGCGACCAGGAATTCATCACCGGCGAACGCACCGCCGAGGGCTTCTACAAGGTCCGCAACGGCATCGAACCATGCATCGCCCGTGCCAAGGCCTACGCACCGTACTCCGACCTCATCTGGATGGAGACCGGCACCCCGGACCTGGAGCTGGCCCGCAAGTTCGCCGAATCGGTCAAGGCCGAGTTCCCGGACCAGATGCTCTCCTACAACTGCTCCCCGTCCTTCAACTGGCGCAAGCACCTGGACGACACCACCATCGCCAAGTTCCAGCGTGAACTCGGTGCCATGGGCTTCACGTTCCAGTTCATCACCCTGGCCGGGTTCCACGCCCTGAACTACTCGATGTTCGACCTCGCCCACGGTTACGCCCGTGAAGGCATGAGCGCGTACGTCGAGCTCCAGGAGAAAGAATTCGCCTCCGAGTCCCGCGGCTACACCGCCACCAAGCATCAGCGCGAAGTCGGCACCGGCTACTTCGACGACATCGCTACTGCGCTCAACCCGAACGCATCCACCCTCGCATTGGTCGGATCGACCGAAGAGGGCCAGTTCCACTAACCAACACCCGACGGCGGTGCCTCCGCCGGCCCGCGGACCGGCAACGCTCTGCCTGCTATTCCCCACGTCCCGGTTTCGACCTCGCTGAGCGAGGACGAGACCGGGACGCAGGGCCCCTTTTACGCAGGCTGCCACGCCACCGGCTCCTTAGCCTCGTGCCCACCTCACCCGAGTGCCGCCGTCGAACTTTTGCTTCTCATAGGAGAGATTGAAATGAACAGCTTCACTGACAACTTCACTATCAACGGCATCACTATCACCGCGCAGCCCATTTGCCGGCAGAACGAGGTCCTCACGCCGGATGCGCTCGAGTTCATCGGCAAGTTGCACCGGGCCACGGCTGATCGTCGTCAGGAGCTGATGCAGGCACGGCATGCCCGCCGTGGGCAGATCGCCGCCGGCCAGGATCCGCGGTTCCGCCCGGAAACCGAGGGCATCCGAAACGACCCGTCGTGGCGTGTGGCTCCTCCGGCCCCGGGCTTGGAGGACCGCCGCGTGGAGATCACGGGCCCGGTGGATAAGAAGATGACCATCAATGCCCTGAACTCGGGTGCGAAGGTCTGGCTCGCAGACATGGAAGACTCCTCCACGCCGACGTGGCGCAATGTCATCCAGGGACAGCTGAACCTGACTGATGCCTTGGAACGCCGCATCGACTTCACCTCCCCTGAGGGCAAGGAATACAAGCTCAAAGCTGCAAAGGACCTGCCCACTATTGTGGTTCGTCCGCGTGGCTGGCACCTGCCGGAGAAGCACATGCTGATCGACGGCAAGCCGATTGCCGGCGGCATCGTGGACTTTGGTTTGTTCTTCTTCCACAACGCCCGCCGCCTGCTCGCCCAGGGCAAGGGCCCGTACTTCTACCTGCCGAAGATCGAGAACCACCTCGAAGCACGGCTGTGGAATGACATCTTCGTCCTGGCCCAGGACCTCTTGGGTATCCCGCAGGGCACCATCCGCGCCACGGTGCTGATCGAAACCATCACGGCCGCCTTCGAGATGGAAGAGATCCTGTACGAACTGCGCGATCACGCCTCCGGTTTGAACGCCGGGCGCTGGGACTACATCTTCTCGCTGATCAAGAACTTCCGTACCCGCGGACCGCGTTTCGTGCTCCCGGACCGCGGCCAGGTGACCATGACCCAGCCCTTCATGCGCGCTTACACTGAGCAGCTGGTCCGGGCTTGCCACCGCCGCGGTGCCATGGCGATCGGTGGCATGGCTGCCGCTGTTCCCAACCGCAAGGACGAGGCAGCAAACCAGGCCTCGTTCGAGAAGGTACGTGCAGACAAGACCCGTGAGGCCAACGACGGTTTTGACGGTTCGTGGGTTGCCCATCCGGACCTGGTGCCTGTTTGCCGGGAAGTTTTTGACTCAGTTCTCGGAGACCGCCCCAACCAGCTGGACCGCTCCCGTGAGGACGTCACCCCGGATGATCGGGCGCTGATCGACATCGCCAGCACCGAGGGCACCATCACCGAGGGGGGCGTTCGCCTGAACATCGAGGTGGGCATCCGCTACATCGAGTCCTGGCTGCGCGGCAACGGAGCTGTGGCCATCCACAACCTCATGGAAGACGCTGCCACCGCTGAGATCTCCCGCTCCCAGCTCTGGCAGTGGATCCACTCCCACGCCATCACCGACCACGGCGACATCATCACCCGTGAATGGGTGGAAGACATGCTGGATGAGGAATACGCCCGACTGGAACGCTTCGACGGAGACCGCTTCGCTGACGCCCGCGCCATCTTCGAAGAAGTCACCCTGGCCGAGGAATTCCCCACCTTCCTGACCATCCCTGCGTACGCCCGTTTCCTCACCGAGGCCCGTGAAGAGGCCACGGAAGAGGAACTCGTCGCCGCCTAGGTCTACTGGGTAGCGACACATCAAGCCCCGACGCTGGGCTGCCTGCACTCTTCGCAACAAGTGACCCCGACCGTCGGGGAGGCAGCCCAGCAACGGGGCTTTCCCATGCCC
>JAPSHX010000053.1 GCA_031179305.1 Paenarthrobacter sp.
TCCGGGTCCAGGGTCAGGGGTGAATCTGCCGGGAACCGGGCCAGGGAGTAGCGGACAGCATCCTTGCCGAGCCAGTCGATCAGGTCCTTCAGCTCGATGATGTTGCCTGCGCGCTTGGACAGCTTGGCACCGTTGACTGATACCAGCTGGCCGATCAGTACCTCGATGTTGACCTCGGGATCGTCCCCGGCGCAGGCGGCAATGGCCTTGAGCCGGTTGATGTAGCCGTGGTGGTCAGCGCCGAGCAAGTAGATTTTTTCGGTGAAGCCGCGGTCCTTCTTTGAGAGGTAGTACGCGGCATCCGCTGCAAAGTAGGTGGGCTCGCCGTTGGCGCGTATCATCACCCGGTCCTTGTCGTCGCCGAAGTCGGTGGTTCGCAGCCAGACAGCACCGCCGTCGTCGAACACGTGGCCCTGCTCGCGAAGGCGGGCAACGGCACTCTCGATCGCGCCGGCGTCGTGCAGTTCCTGCTCGGAGAAGAACACGTCAAACTCGACACCGAAGTCCGCGAGCGTGGCCTTGATGTCCTTCATCTGTGCCTTGTAGGCGGCGGCGCGGATGACCGGAAGGGCAGCAACTTCGGTCAGTTCGCGGATGTCCGGGTGCTCCATCAGGACCTCGTGGCCCAAATCGGCGATGTACTGGCCTGGGTAGCCGCCGTCCGGCACGGGCAGGCCGTGCAGCCGCGAGTACACAGAGTTGGCGAAGACGTTCATCTGGGAGCCGGCGTCGTTGATGTAGTACTCGGCAGTGACGTCGGCGCCGGAGGCACGCAGCACGCGGGCAATTGAGTCACCCAAGGCAGCCCAGCGGGTGTGCCCAATGTGCAGGGGGCCCGTGGGGTTGGCGGAGACAAATTCCATGTTCACGGTGTGGCCCGCGAGCGCGGTGTTGGTTCCGTACTGCTGTCCGGCTTCGACGATCACCTTGGCGAGGGCACCGGCCGTTGCGGCGTCCACGGTGATGTTCAGGAACCCTGGCCCGGCGATGTCCACGGCGGAGACGCCGTCGATCGACTTCAGCCGAGCACTCAGGACTGTGGCGAATTCACGGGGGTTGGTGCCGGCCTGCTTAGCCAACTGCAGGGCGATGTTGGTGGCCCAGTCGCCGTGGTCCCGGTTCTTCGGCCGCTCTACGCGTACCTCGTCTGGCACTGCTGATGCCGTAAGGGCAATCTCGCCGGCGTCGACGGCGTCTTTCAGGCAGGCGGATATGGCGAGGGAGAGTTCTTCGGGAGTCACTCCTCTAGCCTACCGGGGGCCAGTGACAGCAAAAGAATTGGGACCGTTTCCGGCGCCACAGCTGTTCCACAGGAAATCACAAGCCAGCTACAAGTTGAACCAATACGCTGGGTTCATCGTTGACACCAACGTAAGCACCGTCCCGAACACTTAACCGAAATGAGAGCCTTTCTATGAGACCGTCAGTCCGCAAGAGTGTTTTCGCCGGAATCGCAGGCCTTTCGCTCGCCGGAACGGTGGCCGGCTGCGCGCCGTCCGCCACTGGAACCACGCCGGCGGCCCCCGCTGGCAGCAGTGCAGAATCTTCCGCCGCCGCGCCATCCGCAGGAGCATCGTCCCTGGCCACCAGCGGCTCCACCTACAAGGACGGCACCTACAGCGCCGACGGAAACTACGTCTCCCCCAACGGCACCGAGACCGTCGGGGTTGAACTTACCCTTGCCGCGGGCAAGGTGACGGACGTCAACATCACCCAGCATCCCTCCAACCCGAACACGCGAAAGTTCCAGGGTGAGTTCGCCAGTGGCATTGCCGCACAGGTGGTGGGCAAGAACATCAATGAGCTCAACGTCTCGAAGGTTGCGGGTTCCTCCCTGACCAGCGGCGGATTCAACCAGGCTGTGGAACAGATTAAGTCGGAGGCACAGTAGACGGTGCCGGGCTCGGACTGGGAGGGTTTTGCGTTCGAGGGAATCGGCACGCATTGGGAAATCTCCACGCCTCTTCCGCTTGGCGGGACCCTGCGGAAACGCCTCCTTGACCGGGTGGAGAAGTTCGACGCCGACTGGTCCCGTTTCCGGTCCGATTCCCGCGTCAGCAGTATGGCCCGGGAGCCCGGGCGGTATGGGTTTCCGGGCGAGGCCCACCGGCTTGGCGCGCTGTACAGGACGCTTTACCGGCTGACCAGCGGGGCCATGACCCCGCTGATCGGCGCGTCCCTTGAACGGCTGGGGTACGACGCCGGATACTCCCTCATGCCCTCAGGATCCCCGCTGCCGGCACCTAACTGGGACGAGGTCCTTGACTGGGCTGGAACAACCATTACCACCACGTTGCCCGTGGTTCTGGACATCGGGGCAGCAGGCAAGGGCTTGCTTGTTGATTTGCTGGCGGACGAACTGGACGCTGAAGGAATTGATTCCTTCGTTATTGACGGCAGCGGGGACCTGCTGGCAAGGGGCCCACAGTCCACCCAAGTCGCTTTGGAGCATCCCTACAATCCTGCCCAGGCAATCGGAATCGTTCCCCTCACGGGGCGGGCGCTTTGTGCCTCGGCGTCCAACCGCCGGGCCTGGGGCGACGGCCTGCATCATGTGCTGGACGGAACAACCGGGCAGCCGGTGAG
>JAPSHX010000036.1 GCA_031179305.1 Paenarthrobacter sp.
AGTTCCTCAATGCTGGAAGGCGTGCCGTTGTCCGCCAGATAAGCGCGCGAGGCATACATCCCCAGCCGGTACTCGCCCAGCCGGACCGCTTCGGCGCGATGAACCTGCGGCGTCCCCACCACCACTTCGATGTCCAGCCCCGAGCGCTGCTGCAATGCCCGGCGTGTCACCGTCACGATCTCGACGCTGAGTCCAGGATGCTCCCTTCGCAAGCGGGCCACTGCCGGCGCAGCAATATAGGCGCTGAAGCCATCAGTCGCGGTCATGCGCACGACGCCGGTAATGGGGTCGGGGGCGCGGTCGCTCGGTCCCAGTGCACCCACCGCAGCTTCAATGCGCTCAGCGACAAGTACGGCTTCGGCGCCTAGCTCTGTCACTTCCCAACCCCCGGCCGCACGCGCGAGGACCCTGCCGCCCAGCGCCTTCTCCAGCGCCGCTATCCTGCGCGAGACCGTGGTGTGGTTGAGTCCCAAGGCTTGGGCCGCCGTCGTGAATTTTCCTGAACGTGAGACGGCGAGAAAGATGAGGAGGTCGTCGGGGTTCGGATTCATATCTGCAATTCTGCACACATAGGGTGCCACTTTGGTCATTGAGCGCCGAAGAATCTGCAGCAATACTCAGTGGAGCATTTCGTGTTGTGGATCACAACGCGTTCAAATGGGTCAAAGAGGACACTGAGGAGATGGATATGAGCGTAGAGCAGCGCTCCGCATCAAGAGCAGGGAAAGACGCCGGCGAAGGTTCCGGACTCAAGAAGATCGTCGCGGCGTCGATGGTCGGCACCGTGGTGGAGTGGTACGAGTTCTTCCTGTACGCCACGGCCGCCACGTTGGTTTTCGGCAAGTACTTCTTCCCGAGCACCGGCAACGAACTGGACGGCATCATCCAAGCGTTCATTACCTACGCTGTTGGCTTCGTGGCGCGGCCGCTCGGCGGCATCGTGTTCGGCCAGATCGGCGACAAGCTGGGCCGCAAACCCACCCTGCAGCTGACCATCGTAATCGTGGGCGTTTCCACCTTCCTGATGGGCTGCCTCCCGGGCTTCGTAGAGATCGGCTACTGGGCGCCGGCCATGCTGGTGGCACTCCGCTTCATCCAGGGCTTCGCACTCGGCGGCGAATGGGGAGGTGCTGTGTTGCTGGTGGCTGAGCACAGCCCCAACAAGTCGCGCGGTTTCTGGTCCTCGTGGCCGCAAGCAGCAGTGCCGGTAGGTAACCTCCTGGCCACCGCCGTCTTGTTCACCATGTCCACGGTCCTCAGCAGCGAAGCCTTCCTCAGCTGGGGCTGGCGCGTAGCGTTCTGGCTGTCCGCAGTGATCGTCTTCGTTGGCTACTACATCCGCACCCACGTCACCGAAGCCCCCATCTTCCTCGAAGCCAAGGCACAGGTGGAGGAGTCCAAGGCCATCAGCTACGGCGTCGGCGAGGTCATCCGCAAGTACCCCAAGGGCATCCTCCAAGCCATGGGGCTCCGCTTCGCAGAGAACATCATGTACTACCTCGTGGTGAGCTTCGCGATCGTGTACCTCAAGAGCGTCCATAAGTACGACACATCCTCGCTCCTCCTGGCACTCCTGATCGCCCACGTCATCCACTTCCTGGTCATCCCGCAAGTCGGGCGTCTGGTGGACTCGTGGGGACGTAAGCCTGTGTACCTGGTGGGAGCCATCGCCGGCGCAACCTGGCCGTTCTTCGCCTTCCCCATGTTCGACACCAAAAACGCCGTGATCATCGTTCTCGCCGTGACGATCGGCCTCTGCCTGCACGCGTTCATGTACGCAGGCCAGCCGGCCATCATGTCCGAGCTCTTCCCCACCCGCATGCGCTACTCCGGCGTTTCGCTCGGCTCGCAGGTCACATCTATCTTCGCCGGTTCGCTCGCACCGCTGCTGGCAACCCAGTGGCTCAAGGACACCGGCTCCTGGGTTCCCACAGCGATCTACCTCGTGGTTGCATGCGCCATCACCGTGGTCGCAGTTGCTTCGCTGAAGGAGACCAAGGGCATCGCCCTCCAAGAGGTGGACGAGGCCGACGCGATCCGTCACGGTCTGACCACCGCTACTTCGAAAGGCTAGCTCCATGGATAACTCCTTGAACGGACGCAAGGCACTGGTTACGGGCGGAGCGAGCGGAATCGGGGCAGCCTGCGCGCGTGCGCTCGCCGCCCGTGGAGCGAAGGTAGTAGTGGCCGACGTCGATGCCTCCGGAGCTGCGGCCCTCGCCGATGAGTTGGGCGGGACCGCCTGGACGGTGGATCTTTTGGACGTCGACGCCCTGGCCGCATTGAGCCTGGACTGCGACATCCTGGTCAACAACGCCGGCATCCAAAAAGTTGCCCCGATCGAGGAGTTCCAACCCGCGGAGTTCCGGCGGATCCTGGCCCTGATGCTGGAGGCCCCGTTCCTCCTCATCAGGGCCGCGCTCCCGCACATGTACGCCAACGGATTTGGTCGGATCATTAATATTTCGTCGGTCCACGGGCTCCGTGCCTCGGCGTACAAGAGCGCGTACGTCTCCGCCAAGCACGGCCTCGAAGGGCTCAGCAAAGTCACTGCGTTGGAGGGTGGCGAGCGCGGTGTCACGTCCAACTGCATCAACCCCGGTTACGTGCGGACACCCTTGGTGGAGAAGCAGATCGCCGACCAAGCCCGGCTCCACGGCATCCCCGAGGCCGAAGTCTTGTCCAAGGTGATGCTCACGGAGTCGGCGGTGAAGCGGCTCGTGGAGGTGGAGGAAGTTGCCTCGCTGGCCGCGTGGATGGCCTCCGACGACGCCGGCATGGTCACCGGCGCGAGCTACACCATGGACGGGGGATGGTCGGCGCGGTAGGGGTGGGTTTTCCACATAGGCAACTTTGGGCCTGATGCTCGATCGGAGTCGCTGAAAGAGTGGCTCTATGGACGGAAAACAGGTAGCGCAGACGGCGTCAGTGGCTTCGCCGCCGGATGCTGCTGGCTGCGCTGTGATTTCCTCGGCTGCCGTGGCTTCCGTGCCACAGGTGGCGTTTCGCGGCCTACGTATACGGGAGCTCTTGCTGGCCATGGGTTCGGCTCCCACCAGCACCGATAGCTCGGAGCTGATCGACGAGCTGCGCGATCTTGAGGACCTGAAGTCTGCAATTTCTGCCCGGCAGGCACGGGCCGCAGTTGCCTTTGATCTGGCGCAGAGAGCCGAGCAGGCCGATGCCGGGGTGCCGGCTTCCGAACGTGGACCGGGCGTTGCTGCGCAGGTGGCGTTGGCGCGGAGGGAGTCGCCGAATCGGGGATCCAGGCACTTGGGGCTTGCCAAAGCGCTTGTCACGGAGATGCCGCGAACTATGGCAGCACTGGAATCGGGTCAGTTGAACGAATGGCGGGCCACGCTGCTGGTGAAGGAAACGGCCTGTTTGTCCGTGGAGGACCGGGCTGCGGTCGACGAGGAACTCGCTCCTGACGCCGGGACTTTCGATGGAGCCGGAGACAAAGCAATCGTCTCCGCAGCAAAAGCCGCCGCATATCGTCGTGACCCGCGGTCGGTGGCTCAGCGAGCCAGCCATGCCGCCACGGAACGCACGGTCAGTCTCCGTCCTGCACCGGACACCATGACGTACCTCACCGCGCTGCTCCCGGTCGCCCAAGGCGTTGCCGTCTATGCTGCGCTGACCCGGACAGCTGATTCAGTGCGCTCCGGCGGAGATTCGCGGACCCGCGGCCAAATCATGGCGGACACCCTGACCGAACGCGTTACCGGCACGCGGGGAGGGGTCTCGGGTATCGACCTCAATCTGGTCATGACCGATCGCACGCTTTTCCAAGGAGATTCCGAGCCGGCCCGGCTTGAAGGCTATGGAATCGTGCCCTCGGAATGGGCAAGGGCTCTTCTGGTTGAGGGGCAACCCGGGTCTGAGGATCAGGATCATCGAGTCCAGGATCCTACGGAGGGCACGGAGTCCGCAGGTCGCCGCGAACTCAAAGTGCTGCTCCGCCGCCTCTACACCGCTCCCGGCAGCGGTGAGCTGTTGACGATGGACTCAAAAGCACGGCTCTTCCCTCAACGGCTGCGGCGCTTTATCCAAATCCGGGATCACACATGTCGGACCCCTTATTGCGACGCGCCCATCCGACACATCGACCATGTCATACCGTGGCATGCCGGTGGCAGCACACACCGTGACAATGGTGCCGGGCTCTGCGAAGCCTGCAACCACACCAAGGAAAACCCCGGCTGGGCCGCAACGAGCAAGCCCGGTGGGAGTGCTGACGTGCACATGCTCCAAGTCAGCACTCCCACGGGTCATAGCTACCAATCCAAGGCCCCGCCTTTGCCCGGGCAGAGACCCACCCGCCTCGGGAACTAGCGTGCCTGGAACGAACTCAGTGCTGCAGTGACCTCAGCGCGCCTTCACCACGGGGATCGACGATGTCTCGTCCACGAGCTCGACCCGGCGCAGGCCACCCCCGCGGACCCATAGCTTGTAAGCCACGAACAGGAGGACCAACCAGGTGCCGCCAACATACAGGGCAACTCGCGTGTCCTCGAAGACGCCGAGGATCACGATCACCATGGCCATGAAAGCCATGGTCAGGATCGACGCAGCGGGCCACAGTGGCGAACCAAATTCCGACGCCGGCAGGCCCTTGCGCTTGATCTCACGCTTCATGGCGACGTGTGATGCCAGGATCATCACCCAGACCCACACCGTGGCGAACGTAGCGATGGACGCGATGAGCACGAACACGTCTTCAGGTATGACGGCGTTGAGTACGACGCCAACCAGCAGGATGCCGCCCATCATCACCACGGTCATCCACGGAACACCGTGCCGGGAAATCTTGCTGAAACTCTTGGGCGCATGGCCCTGCTGGGCAAGTCCGAAGAGGATGCGACCGGCACCGAAGATATCGCTGTTGATCGCTGACAGGGCAGCCGTAATGACCACGGCATTGAGAATATGAGGCGCTGCAGGGATGCCCAGGCCATCGAAGATCTGCACGAACGGACTGCCGCTGCTTCCAATTTCATTCCACGGGAAGATGCTCATCAGCACGCCCAGGGTCAGTACGTAGAACAACAAAACGCGGACGGGCACAGTATTAACTGCCTGCGGGATGACCTTCTTGGGGTTGGTGGCTTCGCCCGCCGTGATACCGATCGTTTCGATCCCGCCGAAGGCAAACATCACGACGGCGAACGCGGCCAGGAGCCCCTCGAAACCGTTCGGGAACAAACCACCGTGATTAATAAGGTTCCCAAGCCCCGGTGCCACGCCACCGCCGTCGCCCGTTTGGAAGCCGAACACCACGATCGCTGCACCGCCCACGATCATCGCGATGATCGCCACCACCTTGATGAGCGAGAACCAGAACTCGAGTTCGCCGAACACCTTCACGCTGAGCAGGTTCATAGCGCCCAGGAGCAGGATGATCGCGAGCACCCAGATCCATCGGTCCACCTGTGGGAACCAGAAGCCCATATAGATGCTGAAGGCGGTGACGTCGGCTATGGCCACGATCGCCATCTCGAACACGTAGGTCCACCCGGTCACGAAGCCGGCGAACGGTCCCAGATACTTGCTGGCGTACTGGCCGAACGAGCCGGACACGGGGTGCCGGACAGCCATCTCACCGAGGGCGCGCATCACCATGAACACGGCCGCACCGCCGATGATGTAGGCCAGGAGGACAGCAGGACCGGCTTTTTGGATGGCGGAGGCAGAGCCGTAGAAAAGGCCGGTGCCGATCGCAGATCCGAGCGCCATGAAGCGTATGTGGCGGACGTTGAGGCCTCGGCTGAGCGCCGTACCGGCGGCTTGGAGGACAGAGCTCTCCGCGGCCAGCTTGGTTTGTTGCATAGTAAAACCTTCTCGTCTTTGGGAGGGGATCGCTATCCAGCAGATCACTTTTGGGTGCCTTGTGATCGGACTCACGAGGGTTTGGTGTCTTTCATCGCAGACAGTCCAGGGGCGGCTGGTTTCGGAGTGGACAAAGTCATAGTCCCCGGTCGGATATGATGACCGCGGACAGCTCGTCACCGGTCAGGCATCCCTCGCATCCGCGTCGCCCCCATTGAACTCCGTGCTGCCAATCGCATCCGTTACTTGGGGGACCCTTGATTTCTGCAATCCGCGCTACCCGGCGCCGTGTTACTGCTGCCCTTATTGCCGTGGTGGCTGGAGCTTCCTTGCTCTTCGCTGCTCCCGTGCAGGCCTACGACGTTCCCGACTTTGAAGTCCCGCACGCCTCGCAGGCTCCCGCGCCGTTCGTTGAGCGGGCTGCTGACGCTGCTGGAGTGGTCGAGCTCTGGAAGACAGCTGGCCCCGCCACCCGAACTGCAGCTGCTGCCGCGCTTGTGGGTGGCGCAGATGCGCTTCAAGTATTCCTCGACGACGGACAGGACATCACGCTCGCCGCGGACCGCAAGCAGTTGGTCAGAGAGCTGACGACCCGGGGGAGTGCGCATGTTCGCTCTTTGGCCAGCACTATCCTGGCAGCGAATGACCCTGCGAAGATTGATGCATTCCTCGCCACGGGCTGGGCAGAGACCTGGAAGGGCGACCTGCGCACTGCTGCAACTTTCTTCCTCGACTACGGCAACGTTCATGTTGAACGCGCCGCTTCCGAGAGCCTGGACAAAGGTGACGCTGCAGTGGAGAAGTTTGTCCTTGAAGGCTGGCTCGCCAAAGTCTTTATGACAGACCGCCAAGCGGCCTTTGCCGTGAGCGCATCCCCGAACCCCGCGGTCTCTGCCGCTGCCAAGGCGGCATTGAAGACTGACGACGGGGGTGTCGTTGCCGATTTCCTTCGTTACGGCCAGTTCGTTACGGCAGACCGCGACGCTGAGTCGACTGCAGTTTCTGCGTTGCTCCAGCAGGTCAAGTCAGATATCGCAGCCAATCCAAACGGCACCGCCGCCGTGGCTGATCGCGCGAAGGCCGCTGTGGAAAAGGCCAAGAACACCGCAGCAGCTGCGAGGACTGTTGACACGGATCGATTGATGGCCGAGTGGGACTTCCTGACAACGCAGGCAGTTCCGCGTGCCATCATCGACAGCGCCAACATAGCTGCTGAAAAGCCACTCCAGGAGGCCTTCGCCAAGGCTGCCAACGAGGTGCCCGGTCTTCTCGCAACCCTGACGGCGCCCGGAGCCGACCTTGACGGGCTGATCAACGACGCCCGTCAGGCCACCTTGGATCTCGCGTTGGTGGGCACGCCTGCGGTTCGGAAGGCTGCGGAGGCCGCGCTACTGGGTGGCAACACCGCAATCAAGGACTTCGTCAGCGTCGGACACGATGCTGCGTTTGAGCTGGACGGCCCCGCCATTCTTGAAGACAGAATCCGCCTTACCCAGCTCCACGCAACGGGCGGGGCTCATGTGCGGCAGGCCAGCTCCAACGCTGCCAAATCCGCTAGTCACGCAGATGTCCGATACTTCCTTGAGTACGGATTTGCTGGGGCCCAAGATTTGGATAACCGCATCCTCGCCTACCAGAAGTTGGATGATGCAGACCTGGAATTGCGGGTAGCCGCCAATGTTGCCTTGGACGGCAGCCGGGGAGATGCGCAGGAATTCGCTACGGTTGGTCAGTTTGCAGCTCTTGATCGGGATATGGCCACCAGGACCCATGTTGCCTCCATCGACGCCATGATCGCCGAGCTCGCTGGACTGGCAGATACAGCAGCCGTCGACGCCGGCAAGGCGGCTGACGCTGCCAAAACCGCGGAAGCGGCACGACAGGAAGCGGCACGACAGGAAGCGGCACGACAGGAAGCCGCTCGTCAGGCTGCCGCTACAGCTGCTGCCAGTCAGGCGGGTGCTGGCCAGGTTGATGCCTCACAGCACACTGGAACCGGAGTAGCCCCGGTCGCGGTTCCGTGGCCTCGTGACTACCCACCCGCCGTCGAGCTTGCCCCAACCGGAACCCCGTCAGAAGCCGCCGGAACGCCCGCTGCCACTCCATCGGCCGCGCCCAGCGTGTCGGTGCCGCCGGCCGCGTCAGGCGCCCAGGATTCAGCATCCGTTGATTCTCAGTCCCAAGAGGCTGCAACTCCGCTGGCTGCTTCCTCTGCGGGATGAACGGCTGGACCATTGCTTTGATCGTGGGGCTGGTTCTGGCCGCAGCCGGAGCCATCACGTTCCTGCTCCGACGCAAGGGCACGGCTTCAGCGTAAGGGCAGCCAAGCCAACGTCTGCTAGCGGCCCGATGAACTGGTCCGGCATCTCAGACACCGAACAACGATTCCGAGGTGGTCTTTGCCCTGCAAAGGGGGCACGCTAGAGTACGGGATACCGGACAGTCACGGTTCGACGATCCTGAAATCCGAGCAGCGAGGAACCATGACAACGACGCCGACCGCCCCAGGCAAAGCCACGTCCAAAGTCCCGGCCGCCGAAAATACGCTGCGCATCCTGAAACTGTTGGCCTCGCGCCGGGGTCCCATGGCGGCGTCGAACATTGCAACCGCGCTCGGCTTGCCGCGATCCAGTGTGTACCACCTGCTCGGCGTGATGGAAGCGAACGGCTTTGTCCTCCACCTGCACGAGGAACAGCGTTACGGACTGGGCATCAGCGCGTTCGAGCTCAGCTCGGCGTACTCGCGGCAGGAGCCGTTGTCGCGCCTAGGCCGGCCGATGCTCGCGTCGTTGGTTGACGTCATCGGTGAGAGTGCGCACCTGGCGGTGCTGCACGGGCGGGACGTTCTCTACATCGTGGAGGAACGTGCCAAGAACCGCCCGAGCCTGGTGACCGACGTCGGGGTCCGCCTCCCCAGCCATCTCACTGCCTCCGGCCGCGCGATCCTGGCCGCCCTGCCAAAGTCACAGGTGCGCGCTCTTTACCCGAATGCAGCCGCCTTCACCTCCCGGCACGAGGTGGAGTTCCCCATTATGAAGTACTCGGCGTTGTCATCCCATCTGGATCAGGTTCGGCAACGCGGCTACGCCACGGAAAACGGCGAAATCACGCCGGGATTCGGTTCCATCGCAGCCGCTGTGACGGACCATGTGGGATGGCCGACGGCGGCAGTCGCTGTCACGTTCTTGGAGGACAAAGTTCCGGCTGAGCAATGGCCGGTCCTGGCTGCCCGCATCCGTAAGGCGGCGGACGAACTGTCCGTGCGAATCCACGGACGCCCGGCGGGCTAACCCGTCCCTGAGACATCGCGCTCGACGAGTTTGCGGAAGGTCTCCAGTTCACCTTGGAAGCTGCCGCGGTACGACCCCATGGCGAAGATTCGTCCGAAAATCGCTGAGATGAAACCGCGGGTCATGAACTCCTGCCGAATGCGCGTGCCTTCGCCCTCGGCAGTAAATCGCACATCGGACTCGCCCTTCAGGATTGCATTGCCGAACCGCGTGCGGATGTGCCAGGGAGGCGTGACGGCAAGGATCTCAGTGGGGCTTGCCATCTTCCCGAACCAGACCGTGTAGCGGCTGCCGGCTTGGTCGATTGCGCCTACGCGATCGGTCACGCGGGTGACTCCACCGATCCATTCCGGGAACCGGTCAAGATCCGTCCATGCTGCGAAGACGCGCTCGGGCGGCGCGGCGACGAGCGTGGTTACCCTGTGCGTTCCCATGGGTCCAGCATGCTCTTTTTATCGCGCGAATGCGAGGGTTGAGCGGGTCTGTAATCCCGGACAGTACCCGTTGAAAAGCCGTTCCAGCCGCTTGATAAAGGGGCTTTAGTAGAAGCAGAAGATCTTTCCAGCACACACTTCCCACTGACGAAGGAGCCACCATGGCACCCGCCGATTTCACTACAGGAGCCCGCCCGGTCAAGGCTGCCCGGGGTACTGAGCTCACTGCCAAGTCCTGGCAGACCGAAGCGCCGTTGCGCATGTTGATGAATAACTTGGATCCTGAGGTCGCTGAGCGCCCTGATGATTTGGTGGTTTATGGCGGCACCGGCCGCGCAGCGCGGTCCTGGGCTGCGTTTGATGCGATTACCCGGACCCTGGAGACCTTGGAGAAGGACGAGACCCTGCTGGTGCAGTCGGGCAAGCCGGTGGGTGTGTTCCGCACGAATGAGTGGGCACCGCGCGTGCTGTTGGCGAACTCGAACCTGGTGGGGGACTGGGCGACGTGGCCTGAGTTCCGCCGGCTCGAGGCTGAGGGCCTGATGATGTACGGGCAGATGACGGCAGGTTCGTGGATTTATATCGGCACGCAGGGCATCTTGCAGGGCACGTATGAGACGTTCGCCGCGGTGGGGAACAAGCTCGCCGCTGAGGGCCGTCACCCGGCACCGGCTCCGGCTGGTTCCACGGAGGGGCCGCTGGCGGGGACCCTGACCCTGACTGGTGGGTGTGGTGGCATGGGCGGTGC
Organism: Paenarthrobacter sp.; assembly: GCA_031179305.1. Taxonomy (GTDB): domain Bacteria; phylum Actinomycetota; class Actinomycetes; order Actinomycetales; family Micrococcaceae; genus Arthrobacter. Next base: position 10,302 of record JAPSHX010000036.1, read on the forward strand.
GCAGCCGCTGGCGGTGACGCTGAACGACGGGGCCTGCCTGATCGTGGACGTGGATGAGTCCCGCCTGCGTCGTCGTGTGGGTAAGCGGTACCTGGACGAGGTCGAAACCGATTTGGATGCTGCCCTTGCCAAGGTCCAGAAGGCCAAGGATGAGCGTC
>JAPSHX010000054.1 GCA_031179305.1 Paenarthrobacter sp.
GGATTTCGGTCAGAGGGACTTGATCATGCGGGTGTTTCCGAGGGTATTGGGCTTCACTCTCGCGAGGTCCAGGAACTCCGCCACACCTTCGTCATGGGAACGGAGCAACTCCGAATACACCACGGGATCCACGGCCGACTGGTCTGCCATCACTTCGAAGCCGTGCCGCTTGAAGAAATCCACCTCGAAGGTGAGGCAGAACACGCGGGCAACACCCAGGCCACGGGCTTCCTCAAGCAGGCTCTCCACCAGCACATGACCCACGCCCTTTCCCCGCCAGTCCTCGGAAGCAGCCAGGGTCCGCACCTCGGCGAGGTCTTCCCACATGACATGGAGCGCCCCGCAGCCAATGACCTCACCGTCCGAGGACTCGGCGATTCGGAACTCCTGCAGGCTCTCGTAGTAGGCCACCGTTTCCTTGGCCATCAGTATCCGTTGCTCTGCCAGCGGCGCCACCAGTCTCTTGATGGCAGAAACATCGCCAGTACGCGCAGGACGGATATGGAAGGAGTCAGTCACAAGGCAATCCTAGTTCGACGGCACGCTCCTCATTGCGTTGAGGCGCCTTCCTGCTTGTTGCGCTGTGTCAGCCGGGACTCTTCATACAGCGGCTGAGATGCAGCCCTGTCTATCCGGATTCCGCGGGCCTTCTGATGCAGCGATGGTTCCCGGAGATCGATGTTTGGATCTGGTGCTTTGTTTTTGCGGCCATCCCGTTCGCACTGAATGCTATCTTGTTGCGCGTCCTTGGTGAATCTGAGTTCTGGCTCGCACTGATAAAAGTTGCTCCCATGATCGGGCAGATTGTTTTGGGCGGCGCAGCACTGTTCGGCTCTCATTACCTTGCTGAAAGCGGCTACACGTTCCTGGGCGAAAACCTCGAAACGCCACAGGGCTTGCTCCCTCATGGAATCACCGGCGTGCTCATCACCACGCTTGCTGTTTTTTATGCTTTCTCCGGCTCGGAACTCATTGGCGCGGCGCAGGCGAAACCGCCAACCCTGCAGTCAATATTCCAAAGGCGTGCGCACCACCGTTATTTGCCTGCTGATTTTCTTCGTTGGCGCCATTACGTTGCCTGCACCGTTTCCTATGAGGAAAACCCCGCTGGAGGCAAGCCATTTTGTCACCGTCTTCTCACAGCTTGGCATTCCCTACGCCGCCGACGTCACAAATCTCGTCATCACCGCTCTTTTGTCGGCCGAAGGCGAATTCCCATCGTAGGTGCCTGATACGCCTACTTGCACCTCAAATAAGGCCGCCACCAGAACAAACAAAAGGTGGACGCCACCAAACCGCCGGACTTCAGCCCAAGAGAACTAGAGCCCCAGCTCGACCGGGAGAGGCACATCCTGGTCAAGGACGTTCCGGGCCAGGAAGTGCTCCACGACGCCGTACCAGATTTTGGCGTGCTGGGGCTGGAGGACCCAGTGGTTCTCATCGGGGAAGTACAGGAACCGGTGCGGTGTGCGGCCGTCCTGATCCGCCGCGAGCTGCGATTTGGACAGCAGCTCGTACCAGAGACGCAGGCCTTCCCCAATGGGTACGCGGTAATCCTTGTCGCCATGGATCACCAGCATGGGCGTGCTGATCTTCTCGACATGAAGATGCGGCGAGTTCTCCAGCGCCATCTCTTCAGTCATTTCCTTCAGCCAGTACTGCGAGGCGTCCGTGGTGGGGCCGAACTGGTCCAACGCCCAGAGGCTTGCATGGGTCACTATCGCCTTAAAACGATCCGTCTGCCCCGCAACCCAGTTGGCCATGTAGCCACCGAAGGAACCGCCCATCGCTGCCGTGCGGTCCGCGTCAATATCAGGGCGGTTGACGGCGGCATCAGTCACGGCCATGAGGTCTGTGAACGGGCCTTTACCCCATTCGCCCCAGCCCCGCTGGATGTAGGTCTGGCCATAGCCGGTGGAGAGGGCGGGATCGGGCAGGAGCACCGCGTACCCCTTCGCTGTCAGCAGCCAAGGGTTCCAGCGCCAGGTCCAGGCGTTCCAGGACCCCAGCGGTCCGCCATGGATCCACAGCAGCACCGGCGCCGGGGAGCCCGCCGACGCACCTTCAGGCAGCGCAAGGTAGGCCGGGACACGCGAGCCATCCGCAGCCGTCGCCGCAATCCGCTCCAGCCTGCCTGGGCGGCTGGGACGTTCCGCCGGTGCCGGCAACAGGGTGGTCTCACCGGTCAGCAGGTCGATGCGCACGGCCTCCGGCGGGAATTCGTAGGAACTGCGCAGGGCGTAGGCGCTGCGCCCCTCAGGCGAAACCACGACGTCGGTGTAGGCGGCCGCGTCCTGGGTAACCCTGGTGACGCTCACTTCAGCGGCAGACGCCGGGACACTGATCCGGAAAACCGGCGATGCGCCGTCGTCGTCCGCGGTGACCA
>JAPSHX010000011.1 GCA_031179305.1 Paenarthrobacter sp.
GACGCTCATCCTTGGCCTTCTGGACCTTGGCAAGGGCAGCATCCAAATCGGTTTCGACCTCGTCCAGGTACCGCTTACCCACACGACGACGCAGGCGGGACTCATCCACGTCCACGATCAGGCAGGCGCCGTCGTTCAGGGTCACCGCCAGCGGCTGCGCACCGCCCATGCCACCACACCCACCCGTCAGAGTCAGCGTCCCCGCCAACGGGCCCTCCGTGGAACCAGCCGGAGCAGGTGCCGGGTGACGGCCCTCAGCAGCGAGCTTGTTCCCCACCGCGGCGAACGTCTCATACGTGCCCTGCAAAATGCCCTGCGTACCGATATAAATCCACGAACCTGCCGTCATCTGCCCGTACATCATCAGGCCCTCAGCCTCGAGCCGGCGGAACTCAGGCCACGTCGCCCAATCCCCCACCAGGTTCGAGTTCGCCAACAACACCCGCGGTGCCCACTCATTCGTGCGGAACACACCCACCGGCTTGCCCGACTGCACCAGGAGAGTCTCGTCCTTCTCCAAGGTCTCCAAGGTCCGGGTAATCGCATCAAACGCAGCCCAAGACCGCGCTGCGCGGCCGGTGCCGCCATAAACCACCAAATCATCAGGGCGCTCAGCGACCTCCGGATCCAAGTTATTCATCAACATGCGCAACGGCGCTTCCGTCTGCCAGGACTTGGCAGTGAGCTCAGTACCCCGGGCAGCCTTGACCGGGCGGGCTCCTGTAGTGAAATCGGCAGTCATTCTTTACTCCTCTAAAGCAACCAGCTAAATGAACCAGCAGGGATTTAGCCCAGGTCCTTGGTCTTGAGCCATTCCTTGGCAATTTCTCCGATGTCCTCGAACTTGGCCACACGTCCGTTCATCTTGATCAGGTCCTCAGTGGTGAGCGCAGCAGAGACCTTGTCCAGCGTTTCCTTGACGGTGTCGGTGGACTTCTTCTCGTTGATGACCGGCACGATGTTCTCCGAAAGGAAGAGGTTCTTGTTGTCCTCAAGTGCCACGAGGTTGTTCTCAGCCAACGCGGGATCAGTACTGAAGAGGTCGGCTACCTGTACCTGACCGGAAAGGAGAGCGTTCAGCGTGAGTGGCCCACCGGCGTCGAGCGCTGAAAATTCCTTGAACTCGAGGTTGTAGACGGACTTCAGGCCGGCAACTCCGTTGAGGCGGGTCTTCCACTCCGGCGGGCCGCCCAAGACAAGTTCCTTGGCGACAGGTTGGAGGTCCTCGATGGTCTTGAGGCTGTACTGATCGGCAATTTCCTTCTTCACGCTGAGAACATCCTTGTTCTCTGCTTCTGACGCGGTGAGCACGGTCAGGCCGGCGGGGATTTTGGTGGTCAGTTCCTTGGCAACGTCCTCGGAAGACACTGCCTTGGTGGCGGAGTCGAGGTACTGCAGGAGCGCGCCGCCGTATTCCGGCATGAGGTCGATGGAGCCATCCTTAAGTGCGGGGATGGTAACTTCGCGGCTGCCGATGCTCGGCTTCTCCGTGACCTCCACGCCCTTGGCCTTCAGAGCCTCAGCATAGATTTTGGCGAGGAGTTGGCTTTCAGGGAAGTCGGCGGACCCGACGATGATGCTGTCACCCGAGGAGCCGGCGGCGGTGTTGGACGTGCTCATGGGGTCCCCGCCGCCACAGGCGCTCAGGGTGATGGCAGCGACGGCTGCCAGGGTGAATCCGGTGAGGTACTTCTTCATGTCAACTCTCCTGTGATGGGTGCTGCAAGGCATGCAGCGGCCAGATGGGGTGGGTGGAGGTGAATCTTGTGCGCCGAATCCACGGCGCTGGTGTTGTTTAGACCGTGACGGGGGTCTTCACGGGTTCAGCCACAGTGGCCGACTTGATGGTGCGCCGGGTCAATCCGGGTGAGACAACGCGGCGGGTGATGAAAGCGAGAAGCTGGTCGAAGAACAATGCCAGCAGGGCAACAAGAACGGCGCCGGCCACCATTTGTCCGTAATCGTTCTGGGCCTTGCCGTCGATGAGGAGGCGACCCAAGCCGCCAAGCGAAATGTATGCGGCGATGGTCGCGGTTGAGATGATCTGCAACAGTGCGCTGCGGACACCGGACAAAACCAGCGGAAGTGAGCATGGCAGCTGGACATCCGTGAGGATCTTCATGGTACGGAAGCCCATGCCTTTTGCGGCGTCGACGGCGGCGGCATCCACCGCGCGAACGCCGGCATAGGTGTTGGTCAGGATGGGCGGAACTGCCAGGAGTACCAGCACGATGAGACTCGGAAGGACGTAGCCCATGCGGGAGGGGAAGGCTGGCGAAATGAGCAGGACCAGCAGGATCAACAAGCCTACGCTGGGAAGTGCCCGGAGGGCGTTGGCAAGGCCGGCGATCATGAACACGCCCTTGCCTGTCACGCCAATGTAGATACCCAGCGGCACGGCAACGATGGCCGCAATTACCAAGGCAATGAGGGAGTACAGGAGATGCTCAGCGATCAGGGTCGGGATGCCGTCTGCGCCGCTCCAGTGTGCGGGGTCGAACAAGTAGTTCACGATGCCACCACCTTGGGGGTCCACGGTGTCAGCCACCGGTTGATGAGGATGATCAGCCCGTCAAGGATCATGGCCAGGACCACGCAAAGCACAATGCCGGCGATGATCGGGGTGTAGAAACGGAGCTGGAAGCCCTGCGTGAAGAGTGAGCCGAGCTGCGGTATACCCAGCAGGGCGGCGACGGATACGAGGCTGACGTTGGAGACGGCGGCGACGCGCAAGCCTGCGCAAATCACCGGGACACCCACGGGAAGTTCAACTTTCAGGAGGCTCTGGTAGCCGCGATAACCCATGGCCTTGGCTGCTTGGACTGTGTCCTCGGGAACGGAATCGAGGGCATCCGCCACCACACGGACCAATAGGGCCACTGTGTAGATGGTCAGTGCGGCCACAATGTTGAGCGGGTCCAGGATTTTGGTACCCAGGACCAGGGGAAGGAGCACGAAGAGCGCCAGGGAGGGGACGGTGTAGAGCAGCCCTGCAACACCCACCAAAAGCGGGTAGATCCGTCGGCTGCGGTGCGCCCACCAGCCAAGGGGCAGCGCGATGAGCAGCCCCAGGATCAGCGGGGTAACGGCCAGCAGAACGTGCCAGCCGAGCAGGAACACAATGTTGTCGAATTGACGGCCCAGCCACTCGAAGTTCATCAGATCGTCTCCAGGTGTGGTTCGGCCTCGATGGCCTTGACCACGTCCGTTGCAGACACAGTCCCAATCAGTTCGCCATGCTCGTTGACAACCACACCGCGGCGGCTGGGCGAGGAGAGGGCAGCATCAAGCAGTTGCCGCATGGTTCCTGAAGCTGCTGCCGGGATCCCGCTGAGATTCAGGTTCTCCCGCTTCACCTCACCATTGAGAAGCTGTGTCTGAGCCCAACCGAGAGGCTTCCGGCCGCCGTCGACCACCAACACCCAAGCACCCAGCGCCTTGGCACGAGCCTCATCCGCAGAAGCACCGAGGTGAACCACAGCTTCTTCGCCGATAGCCACCGCGCCAGCTGTTTTCGTAAAGCCGAGCGAGCGGTAGCCGCGGTCACGGCCCACGAAATCGGCCACGAACTCGTCGGCGGGCGCAGTGAGTAGCTCTGAGGGGGACGCCATCTGCGCAAGCTTGCCGCCCACGCGCATCACGGCAACCTGGTCCCCGAGCTTAAGGGCTTCGTCAATGTCATGGGTGACCATAATGATGGTCTTGCCGATTTCGCGCTGAAGGCGAAGGAACTCCTCCTGAAGCTGCGCGCGTACTACGGGGTCCACGGCGCTGAAAGGCTCATCCATCAGCATGAACGCCGGATCAGATGCCAGCGCACGGGCAACACCAACGCGCTGCTGCTGGCCACCGGAAAGCTGCCAGGGATAACGTTTGGCGAAGCTCGCGGGCAATCCGACGCGCTCCATCAGTTCGAGTGCCTTGGTCCGGGCCTTCTGCCGGCTTTCCCCGAGCAGGAGCGGCATGGTGGAGACGTTGTCCACGATGGTCTTGTGCGGGAAGAGTCCCGCGTGCTGGATGACGTATCCGATCCTGCGGCGGAGCAACGCTGCGTCCATACCGGAGGTGGGCTGATCATCCAGGTAGATGGTGCCACTGGTGGGTTCGATGAGGCGGTTGATCATCCTCAGGGAAGTAGTCTTGCCGCAGCCGGAAGGACCAACAAGGATGGTCAGCTTTCCGGTGGGGGCTTCCAGGTTGAGGCCGTCGACTGCCACCGTCCCGTCAGGGTAGGCCTTGGTGACATTTTCAAATTTGATCATTACTTTTCCATGCTTTCCTGGGGCACATCATGGTTTCCGTCGGGTTCCACGAGGATGTTGCCGGCTACCTTCACCAGTTCCTCGCCAAATGTGTGGGCCTTCGCCTCGTCCAAGCGGTAGCTGGGCACCACGATGCTGAGGGCTGCCACTGTTCGGCCGCCGATCACAATGGGTGCGGCGACGGCCGTTATGTCGTCTTCAACGCCGCTGCGCACAATGGCGTAACCGCGGCCATTCTGTCCGCCTGTCAGCACCTTGCCAGCGGCGGACCCTTCCAGCGGGATGCTCCTGCCGACCCAACTGGTGTGCCGGACAGAGCGGGTACCTTCGACGATGGCGATGTAGATTCCGGTTTCCCCGGGACCGGGAATACTCAAGTAGCAGGACTCGCCTGTCTCAGCCACAAGCCGCTTCATGTGCGGCGTGCAAAGCGACACCAAGGATTCCTGTCCCAAGGCCAGCGCTCCCAGCTGAATGACACTAGCGCCGGGGCGGAAGTTGCCCCCGGGATCTCGCGTCACGAAGCCGCTGCCTTCGAGGGTGCGAAGGAGGCGGAGCGCGGTGCTGGCGGACAGGTCCACCACCCGTGCTGCGTCGCTGAGGCTGATGGAGCCGTCAGTACAGACTGCACTGAGGAGGGCCAGCGCCCTCTCGACTGTTCGGGTGGAAGAATCAGCTGCCACTGCCTGACCTGCTTTCAAGTGGTCTACATCACCATGTCTTGCCACTTAGTAAAAATCAATTTTCATCAAATGGCAAGAGATTTCTGAAGATTGCGGGGAGTTGCGGTTATGAGACACGCTGACCCTCACTGGGGACCATGCATGTTTCCACCATGTAAATACTCCTCCAGACCCTTGCCATGTAGTGGCATCTGGTTTTTACTTGGTGGCAGTCTTCAAACGGAGGAAAACGTGGAAACCGTCAATCAGCTCCTAGCCTCAATCCAGGATGTGGGCCGCGACGCGGTGCGCGGAGGCTACTCCAGGGCCGTCTATACAACTCCCGAACTCGACCTCAGGCAGTGGTTCATCGAGCAAGCCACACAGCGCGGCCTCGACGTGGAAACGGACCGGAACGGGATTATTTGGGCGTGGTGGGGAAAGCCCCAAGACGGCGCCCTGGTCACCGGAAGCCACCTCGACTCGGTGCCCGGCGGGGGTGCCTTCGACGGTCCGCTCGGCGTCGCTTCCGCGCTGGCCGCCGTCGACATCCTCAAGGCCCGCGGAGTCAAACCGCCGCGGTCCCTGGCTGTCACCGTCTTTCCGGAGGAGGAAGGCTCGCGCTTTGGCGTCGCCTGCCTGGGTTCGCGGCTCCTCACGGGTGCGATCGACGTCGGGAAGGCCCTGAATCTGCGCGACGTCAACGGCGACTCCTTCGCCGACGTCTCCAGTTCCAATGGGCTGGATCCCCGCCATATAGGCCCGGATCCGGAAGCCATGGCGCGCATCGGCGACTTCGTCGAACTGCACGTCGAACAGGGCAAGGGACTAGGGCAGGATGGTCCTGCCATCGCCGTCGGAAGTTCGATCCTGGGCCACGGCCGCTGGAAGATCAGCATCAACGGCCAAGGCAACCATGCCGGCACCACACTCATGGCAGACCGCGCCGATCCAATGGTCGCTGCCGCACAGATCGTCTTGGCCGTTCGGAACACAGCCGCCAAACAGCCCGACGCCCGTGCAACCGTGGGGCGCCTGACGCCCGTTCCGGGTGGGACCAACGTCATCGCCTCGCGCGTGGACCTTTGGCTGGACGCCCGACATCCCGACGACGCCGTGACCGCTCAACTCATCGAAGCAATTTACCGCGCAGCCAAGGACGTCGCCGCGGCGGAAGGTTGCACCGCGACCCTCACTGAGGAGTCCTACAGCGACACGGTGCACTTTGATGCCGGCCTGAGTCGTCGCATCACCAACCTTCTGCCGGGAGCTCCAGTGCTGGCAACCGGCGCAGGGCATGATGCCGGTGTACTGTCCGGCCACGTCCCCTCAGCGATGCTCTTTGTCCGTAACCCCAGCGGCATCTCACACTCACCCGAGGAGTACGTAGCCGACGAGGACGCCTCCGCGGGTGCTGTTGCGTTGGCCGATGTTCTGGAGGGACTCCTATGAGCACGTTCTGGTGTGAGACCGCCATCATCGCAGGCGGTCACGACGGCGGCACCGCCCTTCCGGAGGTAGCTACGGGCGTGCGCGTGAAAACTATCGATGGACGCATCTCGGCAATGGAAAGTGGTGCACAGGCCCAACCCGGCGACACGAAACTGATGGGCGTCGTCTTCCCCGCGGCTGCCAACGCCCATTCGCACGCCTTCCACAGGATCCTCCGCGGCAGAACGCATGACGGGCGCAGAGATTTCTGGGTGTGGCGGGAGCAGATGTACCGGAGCGCGTCGGAACTGACTCCGGAGAAGTACGAGAAGCTCGCCGCTGCAGTGTTCGCTGAGATGGTAGTGACAGGTTTCAGCAGCGTGGCCGAGTTCCACTACGTCCACCACCAACCCGGTGGAGCGGTGTACCCAGAGCCGCATGCCATGGAGTTGGCCCTTGCCCGGGCGGCAATGTCAGCTGGGATCCGCCTTACGCTTCTGGACACCTTGTATTTGACCGGTGGAATTGGCACCTCGCTCAGCCCGGAGCAGGCAAGGTTCGGGGACTCGGACGTGGAGGCCTGGCTGGCCCGGTTAAACTCACTCCGGACCGCCGTAGCAGAGGAGTTTCCACCAGACAAGGTGGCCGTAGGAGCCGCCCTGCATTCCGTCCGTGCCGTGCCCGAAGAGGCCCTGAAGGTTGTTGCCAAGCAACTCCCTGGCGACATTCCCCTTCACATCCACCTGAGCGAACAACCTGCCGAGAACCAAGCGTGCTTGGAGGCCTACGGCACCACTCCCGCGGGTCTTTTGGAACGCCACGGCCTCCTGTCTTCCAGGCTTTCCGCAGTCCATTCCACGCACCTGACGCAGCAGGATATTTCCTTGCTGGGGGCAGCATCAACCACCATCGTGATGTGTCCCAGCACCGAAGCCGACCTCGCAGACGGGATCGGCCCCGCTCGTGAACTTTCCGATGCCGGAGCCACGATCGCCTTGGGCACCGACCAACATGCCGTGATTGACCCTTGGATTGAAATGCGCACCTTGGAACACGGAGAACGGCTGGGTAGTGGGCAACGCGGAAGGTTCTCACCGGGGGAACTGCTGCAGGCCGCGACGGAAGGAGCATCTCGCTCCATGGCAACACCAGTCGCCTCGTCAGCACTGAGGGTTGGCGCGATTTGCGACCTCATGGTGGTCGATCCCGCTTCCACCCGGACCGCCGGATCCCGGCCCCTGCAATTGGCTTTCAGTGCGACGGCCAGCGATGTAACGGAGGTAGTCATCGCCGGTGAATTATTTGCGTCCCACGGGGTGCACAAGCGCCTCGGCGCGCCGGGAGACCTTCTGACTGCAGCACTCAGGGAATTCTCCTAGCGGCACCTTCAGCGCCCGCAGCTTGACGACGGCGGCACTCGACTTGGGTACAAGGGGCGCCGCCTGTCGTCGTGCTATGCGTTCAACTAATGGACTCAACAGCCCCGCCTAACGGACTCAGAGGGCATTCGGAGGCCTCCAGCAAACTCCCAGACGGCAGGCAGGCGGTACTGCGTTAATGATCTGAATACATGTCACGTCCGTCACTTGACTGGAACTTGGCGGATATGACGTGCCACACTGTGTAGCGCGAGTGCACCGGCGTCCCCGTCGGACAGCCGACGACGACCCGTACTTCGCTTCCCAAACCCCATTCCCCAAGGGAGACCCATGTCCAGTTCCAGCACCGAAGGCGCGCCCCCTGTTTCACGGAAGGTGATCGGCCTGGCCGTCGCCGGTGCAGTGGGCGGGTTCCTCTTCGGTTTCGATTCGTCCGTGGTCAACGGTGCCGTGGATGCGATGGCGGACGAGTTCGTCATGAGCGAGGCACTAACAGGCTTCGCGGTGGCCGTTGCCCTGTTGGGCTGTGCCGCCGGCGCCTACTTCGCCGGCAAGATTGCTGACCGGTACGGCCGCATCCCCGCCATGAAGATCGGCGCACTGCTCTTCCTGGTGAGCGCGGTGGGAACCGGGCTTGCGTTCGGCGTCTGGGACCTCATTCTCTGGCGGCTGGTGGGCGGCCTGGGTATCGGGCTTGCCTCGGTTATTGCCCCGGCTTACATCTCAGAAATTTCCCCACGGCATGTACGCGGGCGATTGGCATCGCTTCAGCAGCTCGCCATCACCACCGGCATCTTCGCAGCCCTGCTCTCCGATGCGGTGCTGGCCAATTCGGCCGGTGGTGCGGACGGGACGTTGTGGCTGGGAATTGAAGCCTGGCGCTGGATGTTCATCGCTTGTGCCTTGCCCGCCGCGGTGTACGGCTGGATCGCTTTCCGCCTGCCGGAGTCCCCACATTTCCTTGTGCTCAACGGCAAAGAAGACCAAGCCCGCACCATCTTCAACAAGCTCATCCCGGGCGATGACATCGAACGCCACATCCGCGAGATTCAGGAATCCATCCAGCAGGAAAAGCTCTCCACCAAGAAGGGCTCGCTCCGGGGTAACAGGTTCGGCCTGCTACCAGTGGTCTGGATCGGCATCATCCTGTCCGTGCTGCAGCAGTTCGTTGGCATCAACGTGATCTTCTACTACTCCACCACGCTGTGGAAGGCCGTCGGGTTCCAGGAAAAGGACTCCCTGACGATCTCCGTCGCCACATCCGTCACGAACATCCTGGTGACTTTGGTGGCCATCGCTTTGGTGGATAGGATCGGACGTCGCCCCATTCTTCTGACCGGCTCCATCGGCATGGCCGCGTCCCTCGGCGTTATGGCGTTAGCCTTCTCCTCCGCTGTTGGTACCGGCTCCGAGATCAGCCTTCCGGGCGCTTGGGGTCCGGTGGCCCTCGTGGCTGCCAACGTCTTTGTCATCAGCTTTGGTGCCTCATGGGGCCCGCTCGTATGGGTGCTGCTGGGCGAGATCTTCCCGTCGCGCATCCGTGCCCGGGCCCTCGGCCTGGCAGCCGCCGCGCAGTGGATCGCGAACTTTGCCATCACGCTCAGCTTCCCCATCATGGCGGCAGGTTCTTTGCCTTTGACGTACGCCATGTACGCAGCCTTCGCTGCGGCGTCGTTCTTCTTTGTCATGTTCAAGGTTCCCGAGACGAACGGCATGTCCCTGGAGCAGGCTGAAACGCTGTTCGTTCCCAAGGGCGCACCAGTAGCACCGCTGCCTGTGACTTCCGACGAAGCGAGGTAGCTCAAGAAAAGCCCGGCGGACTGGAACTGGTCCAAATTCGCCGGGCTTTTTTGTGGTTCGTCGGAGGGTTACACCAAGTGTGGTTCTTGGGATTTTAGGTAACCTCGTCCTCCGAAAGCGACCAAGATAGCGATAACCATGGCAACGGCACCAGCGAAAAATGGGACCTGCGGGCCAAAGTGCTCACCTAGCTGGGCTGCTGCGAACGGTGCAAGCGCGCCTCCCATCCAGCGCACAAAGTTGTAGCCGGCGGATGCAACGGGGCGCGGTGAATCAGAGACACCCATGGCCAGTTCCGTGTAAACCGTGTTGTTGATGCCCAGAAGGGCACCTGCCGCAATGACAAGCACGACGACGGCTGTCACCGAGTGCCCAGCGGCCAGCCCCAAGCCAATCAGGTCGAGCATCAGCGCCGCTAATGTTCCGGTCAGGACTTTGACGGCCCCGAACCGCTTCTGCAGCACGGGAGCCACGAACACAGAGAATACGGCAACAGCTATACCCCAGCCGAAGAACACTCCCCCGATGCCGTAGGCGTCCATGCCCAGGATGAAGGGGGTAAAGGCGAGAATGGTGAAGAAGCCGTAGTTGTAGAACAGTGCGCTGGCTGCTGTAGTGCGAAGGCCCTTATGCCCGAGAGCCAGCAGCGGATCCCTGAGGCTGGACTTCTTAGCGGGAGCCGGCGTTTTGGGCAACAATGCGAGCAGCGCGATGAAGGCCGCGGCCATGAGCACTGCGGTGCCGAAGAACGGCGCCCGCCACTGCCAGCCACCCAAAAGGGCCCCCAGCAAGGGGCCGAGCGAGATGCCCAAACCAAGGGCTGCTTCATAAAGGATGATGGCCGTCCCGGTACCGCCACTGGCCACGCCCACGATCACTGCCAAGGCGGTAGCAACGAACAAAGCGTTACCAAGACCCCAGCCCGCCCGGAACCCCACCAGTTGTTCAACGCTGCCGGAAAGGCCGGACAAAGACGCAAACGCCACGATGATCGCCAACCCGATCAGCAGGGTCTTCTTCCCACCGATCCTTGAGGACACGAATCCACTGATCAACATGGCGATCGCCGTCACCAGGAAGTAGCTAGTGAACAGCAGCGAGACTTCACTGGTGGATGCCTCAAGGTTCTTGGCTATAGCCGGAAGAATCGGATCGACGAGCCCGATGCCCATAAAGGCGAAAACGGCCGCAAGCGCGGTGGCCCACACCGCCTTGGGCTGCTTGAGGAAGGAAGCTCTTTCAGCTTCCAAGACGGTTTCAGTGGTTGTTTCGGCGCTTGCTGAAGCGTCAGCCAACTGGCGTGACATTCAATTGCTCCTGTAGGTGCTGGTTTGGTTAGTCGGTGCTGGTTTTCTTAGTTCTGGAACGAGTTGTTGAGCTTGGCGATCACGGGCAAAGCTGCGGCGAGCTGTTCAATCTCGTCGTTGCTGAGGTCCTGAAGCAACTCGGCCACCATCGCGTTGCGTCGCTGATTGGCGGAGTCGAGGGCAGACGTCCCGGCTTCGGTGATGACCACCTGTACGGCTCGTGAATCGTCGGGATCCTGCTGGCGGGTGACCAAGCCTGAACGCTCAAGCTTGATGATTTGCTCCGTAGCGCTGGGGACTTTGATGCCGAGGTTCTTGGCGATATCGCCCACGCGTAGACCGCCGTCGGAAATCATGGACAGCAGGCTTAATTGCGCGGCGGTAAGGTCACCTTCAGGATCAAGTCGCCGGAACATGTACACGCCGAGTCGTAGTGACTCACGAAATTCCTGTGCGATGTCAAGTAAGCGGGGATCATGGGAGCTCATATTTAGGAAGCCTAATAATTAGGGTGCCTAATAGTCAAGCCCTGGCGGACGAAGGGGTCTCCGCACGTGCCCAGGCAAGGGTGGTGCGGACGATCGGTAGCTATGCCCTGTTGGTGTGCTGACTTCCAGCGTGTGGACATCTTCGGCCAACTGCTTTGCCGTCCAGCCCGGGTTTTCCTTGGTGTGGTTGCATGCTTCGCAGAGCCCTGCGCTGTTGCTCACGGTTGTGGTTCCACCTGAATGCCACGGGACAACGTGATCGAGATGCCTGATGGGCGCGTCGCAATAGGGCGTGCGGCAGGTATCGTCCCGGACTTCGATAAAACGCCTCAACCTCGGTGGGAAGAGCCGCGCCTTGGAGTCCATAGTGATGAGTTCGCCCGTGGACGGCGCTGTATAGAGCCGGCGAAGCCACACGGTGAACTCCTCGTCCTGCTTTGGCGCCGGACCACCGCCCGTCGCGGACTCCCGTCCTCCTCCGGATGGGGCAGCCCCTCCAGCGCCAACAAGGGCTCTTGCCCACGCCGCCGGGACTATCCCGTAGCCCTTGAGTCGCGCCGGCTCGCTGTCCCCCTGCAGCAGCGTGCGGTCCGTCATGATGACCTCGAGGCCTACACCGCTAATCCCGCCGCGCCTCCCGGTGATGCGTTCGACGAGGGTATCTGCCATAACTTGTCCGCGAATCCGGGAGTCCCCACCAGAACGTGCCGAGTCTGCCTTGCGGGAAAGCGCGGCATAGACGGCAACCCCGTGAGCTACAGGAAGCAATGCAGTCAGGTATGTCATAGTGTCCGGCGCAGGGCGCAGGGTCACTGTTCGCTCCGTGGCAGCATGACTGGCACGCTGGGCAACGGAACGGGGATCGCGCCGGTAGGTGGCGGCTTTCGCGGCGTCGATGACTGCCTTGTCGCCGGCGCCCTCGAAGGTACCCGTGTCAGGTGCGAGTTCCTGGTCCACTGCCCACCGATCTTCCGAGGAGAGGCACGCTGTCTCTCTCACGAGCAACGAGGCGCGCCATTCGTTGAGCTGGCCCGATTCCAAAGCGGCCATAGTGCGAGGCATCTCAGTTACCAACGCCTTCGCCAGCCCAAGGAGACGGGATCCGCGGTTCGGTGATTCACGCCGGGCCAGTGCAAGCTGAGCGGCGACACCTTGCCCTTGCTCAGAATCGGGAACACCGGCAACTGCCTGCTCCTGCCGTTGCGCAAGATCCAAAGCCACCGCGGCACGGGCCTGGAGGCCGACAGCGGCCGACTTCAAGTTTTCGAGCCCACGGATTTGGTCGATCAGCTCACCGCTGCCGATACCGAGAGGGATGGCAGCAAGAAGTGTGCTGAGTTGAGAAACGCAAGGTACGGAGCCACCATCAGACCCAGCCCTCTCCCCGAGGGCAACTGCGGACGGATCAATCGCTGACTGCTCCCAAATCTTCTCCATGGCCCAACTCTTCCAGCAGCCCAGAGGCACAGTAAGGCGGGAACCTTCCTATGTGGAAAACGGCGAGAAGTCATCGTCCTACAGCGTGAGCTTCATGCCCTCGTGGCTCGCGACAAAGCCCAGCCGCTCATAGAAACGATGAGCCGAAACGCGGGACTTGTCCGTGGTGAGCTGCACCAGCGAGCAGCCACGCTCCCGGGCCTGGTCAATAGCCCATCGGATCATGAGCGCACCCACACCCCTGCCCCCGCGACACCTCAGAAACCCTAACCGCCTCGATCTGCGCCCGCCAGGACCCCTTGCGCGAGAGGCCCGGGATGTAGCTGAGCTGGAAGGTAGCCACAACATCGCCGTCGAGTTCGCCCACCACCAGAAGGTGTGAAGGGTCGGCGTCGATCGCGTCAAAAGCCCGCTCGTAGGGCGATAAATCGTCGGCACTTTCGCGGGTGGCGCCCAGCTGGTCGTCGGCGAGCAACGCGAGGATCTGCGGCAGGTCACCCTTCCGGGCGCGCCTAAGGGTGAAGTTCCCGCGCTCGACGGCGGCGGTGAACAAAGCGGGCACGGCACCGGATTGAGTACTCACCACCCCAGCTTGCCATCCGATAGAACACATCTAGAACTCAGTATTGCTAAGTACCGGTACCTAGTTTTACTATGTAGTGGTAGCTAGTAATACTGAGTAGCGAGGGAGGTGTCCGATGGGCAAACAAATGACGGAGATGCTCAAAGGCACATTGGAGGGCATTGTTCTGGCCCTCCTGACCGGAAAGGCAGCGTACGGGTACGAGATCACCACGCTGCTCCGGGAGCAAGGATTCACCGAGATCGCTGAAGGCACCGTGTACGCACTGCTGGTCAGGATCGAGCAAAAGGGGCTGGTGGATGTTGAAAAGCGTCCGTCCGAAAAGGGGCCGCCCCGCAAGGTGTACACGCTCAATGCGCAAGGCAAAAAGGAACTGAACGAATTCTGGAACACCTGGAGTTTCTTGTCCGGACGGATTGAAGAGCTCCGCAAGGAAGGAAATTAGCATGGCAGCGAAATGGATCGAACTCGTCACCGGATCACTTGAGCAGAAGAAGCAGTACAAGCAAGCCAAGGCCAGGATTAATGCCCTGCCTGAGCCCTACCTGACAGTGGCCACGGCCTTCAACCGGTATCTGATGTACTACGGCGGCGTCACTGAGGGCGACACCATGGTGCAGATGTTCACCGACCTGGCCGACCTATGGGAACGGGCCGCAATTGACGGTACGCCTGTGGGCGAAATCGTCGGCGAAGACCCCATCGAATTCGCCGAAAGCTTCGCCCAGGCCTACGGCGGTAAGCGATGGATCGACAAGGAACGCGAGCGCCTTACCAAGGCAATCGACAAAGCGAAGGAGGCGGGATAATGGCTACTTCGGCAATCCGCGTAAAGGGCATCGAGAAGTCTTACAAGGATCTTCACGTGCTCCGGGGAGTGGATTTTGAAGTAGAGCCCGGCACCGTCTTTGCCCTACTTGGCTCCAATGGTTCGGGCAAGACCACTATGGTGAAACTCCTGTCGACGCTGCTGAAAGCGGACGCCGGCTCGGCCGCCGTCGAAGGCTTTGATGTTGCAACAGAGTCACTCCAAGTGAGGCAGTCCATCAGCCTTACCGGACAGTTCGCCGCAGTGGATGAAGTCCTGACTGGCAAGGAGAACCTGGTCCTGGTGGCGAAGCTGCGTCACCTGAAGAACCCGGGCGGAATCGCAGACGAGCTGCTGGCGCAGTTCGGCCTCACCGAAGCAGGCTCCCGCAAGGTGGCCATGTACTCCGGAGGTATGCGTCGGCGCCTGGACATTGCCATGAGCCTGATCGGCGACCCGAAGGTGATCTTTCTGGACGAACCAACTACCGGCCTCGACCCGGAGGCCCGGCTGGAGGTATGGCAGATCGTCAAGAACCTCGCCAAGAAAGGAACCACGGTCCTGCTCACCACGCAGTACCTCGACGAAGCCGAGCAACTCGCGGACCGGATTGCCATCTTGCATGAGGGTCGCATCATCGCCAATGGCACCCTCGCCGAGCTCAAGCAGCTGCTGCCGCCGGCCAAGGTGGAATACGTGGAGAAGCAGCCGAGCCTGGAGGACATCTTCCTGGCCCTCGTGGGCACCGGCACCAATAACGGCGCCGAAGCGGCTAACAACGAGTCAGTAAAGGACAGGTCATGAGTACCCATTTCTTTGCAGATACCTCGGTCCTGCTGGGCCGTTCCATGCGGCACATCTTCCGGAGCGTGGACACCATCATCACCACTGCGATCACGCCGATCGCCCTGATGCTGCTGTTCGTCTACGTGTTCGGCGGAGCCATCAGGACCGACACCGAGAACTACGTGAACTACCTGCTCCCGGGCATTATGTTGATTGCGATCGCCTCCGGCATCGCTTACACGGCAGTCCGACTCTTCACCGACTTGCAGAGCGGCATCTTCGAGCGGTTCCAGTCCATGCCCATAGCACGCTCATCCGTTCTATGGGCCCACGTGCTGACGTCGCTGGTGGCCAACGGACTCTCGTTGTTGATCATCGTCCTGGTGGCTCTCCTCATGGGCTTCCGCACTTCGGCCAACGTGCTGGACTGGCTGGCCGTCGCAGGCATCCTGGCGCTGTTCACCTTGGCGCTCACGTGGATTGCGATCGTCGCGGGCCTCTCAGCCAAATCGGTGGATGGCGCCGGCGGGTTCTCCTACCCGCTGATCTTCCTGCCGTTCATCAGCTCGGCCTTCGTCCCCACGGAGACCATGCCGGGGCCGGTCCGCTGGTTCGCCGAAAACCAGCCGGTGACGTCAATCGTGAACACCATCCAGGACCTGTTCGCGCAACGCCCAGAGGGCGGCGATATTTGGGTGGCCTTGGCTTGGTGCCTGGGGATCCTCGCCGTCTCCTACGCGGTTGCCACAGCGGCCTACAAGCGCCAGATCGCCTAGCGATCAGAGCGGGCCAGAGACCCTTCATTGCCATGTTCTCTCTCCAGCAGATGTCCGAGGCTGAAACCGCGGCAGCGCGCTAACTCTGGAACACGCAGAGACTACGACGACGGCACCCGGGATTGGGTGCCGACGTCGGCGTTAATTCACATCACCCTCTGCCCCATGTCACCGCGGCTGTGACGGATTGGTGGGAACGCCCTGGGACGGCGGGTTGATCGGCGGGCCGGACGTTGCCGGGCTGACTGGTGAACCCGTACTGGTCCGGCTGACCTCGGGAGTGCTGGGCGACGTGGTCCCGCTGGGCTCAGCGCCGTTCTTGAGCGCATCAAGCCGGTGCTCCAGAATTTGGACGACCGGCAGCCTGTTGCCATGGGCTCGCTCGTAGCTGAGGAGTTGCTCGATCCCACCCTGGTCCAGACCTGAGATCCTGGACGGCAAGGTTCCACTGGGGATGTGATCGTAATCAGCCAAAGGCAGTTCATTGTGCTGAGGGGTGTCGTTCACTGAAGATACCTCCTGTTTTCCGCTGCCGGGCCACGGTCCGGTCCGGCGATCCACATCAGCGATGCTGCCAAGTTAGCAGCGTTTTCCCTCGAAAGTAAGGTTGCTGACCTTACCGAAGCAGGCGGGCAGGGACGTCAGGCGAAGTACACGCCGATACGGTTGCCGTCGATCTCCTCAATGCGGATGTCGATGTCGTAGACGTCGCGCAGCATCTCCGCACGCATGATGTTCGAGGGCGTGCCTTGATGGATGAGCCGGCCGTTTTTCATAGCCAGGATGGTGTCCGAGTAACAGGACGCGAAGTTGATGTCGTGGACCACCAGCACGATTGTCTTTCCGAGTTCATCGGCCAAGCGCCGCAGCAGCCGCATCATTTCCACGGAGTGCTTCATGTCCAGGTTGTTGAGCGGTTCATCAAGCAACAGGTATTCAGTGTCCTGAGCCAGCACCATCGCAATGTAGGCACGCTGACGCTGACCGCCGGAGAGCTCGTCCACGAACTTGTCCGCCATGGATGTGAGGTCCAACTGACGGATGGCCTCGTCAACGTGCTCGAGATCCTCAACCGTTGGCCGGCCACCGCTGTGCGGAAAGCGCCCGAACGCCACGAGGTCACGGACAGTCAGCCGCATGGTCAGATGGTTTTCCTGCCGGAGGATTGCCATGGTCTTGGCCAGTTCCTTGCTGGGCGTCGCCGTGACGCCCAGGCCGGCAACGGACACTCCCCCGGCATCCATGGGCTGCAGGCGGCTGATCAGGGAGAGCAGCGTGGACTTGCCCGCACCGTTGGGACCAATGATGGACGTGATGCCGCCGCGGGGAATTTCGCAGGACACGTCATCCAGCACGGTGGCTCCGCCGTAGCGCTTGGTCACGTTGCGGACGGTAATCATGGATAGACCTCAGCGATCATTTCAGCGAGCCTTTCAGCAACAAGTAGAGGAAGAGGATGCCGCCGGTGAACTCAATGATCACGCTCAAAGCAGTGGCGAAGCCGAACACCCGTTCCAGTAACAACTGGCCGCCCACCAGTGCGATCGCACCAATAAGGACCACGATCGGCAGCAGCCACGCATGCCGGAATCCACGGCAGAGCTGGTAACCGAGGCTGACAACCAAGAGCCCGAAGAACGTCACCGGCCCCACAAGAGCAGTGGAAATCGCCACCAGCAGCGAGCACGCGAGCAGCACCCGCATCACCACGCGTTTGTGATCGACGCCCACGTTGATGGCCACTTCACGGCCCAGCGCCAGCACGTCCAAAGTGTGCCGCATGCGCCACACAGCAACGCATACAAGGGCAATCAGCACAGCGGAAACTCCCAGCAACCCTGGATCCACGTTGTTGAAACTGGCAAAGAACAAGTCCTGCAGGATGATGAATTCGCTCGGTTCCATCAGCCGCTGCAGGAGCGAGGAGAAACCACGGAACAAGGTACCGAGCACGATTCCCACGAGCAACAGCAGGTGCAGCGATCGCGTGGCACCCGTGAACATCCACCGGTACAGGAATGCGCTGAACCCCACCATCAGCAGGATCTCCACCCCGAACTTGAGCGTGGATGGAGCGGTCGCCAGCGTCGCGGCACCGGCAACGAACGCCAAGGCGGTCTGCACCAGGATGTACAGGGAATCGAAACCCATGATGGACGGCGTCAGGATCCGGTTGGCCGTCACGGTCTGGAACAGCAGCGTAGACACGCCCACCGCTACGGCCACCAGCAGCATCGCGGACACTTTGATAGCCCGGCGCGGCAGCACGTATGCGATGTTGCCCTTGAGGTCGATCGTCAGGAAAACGGCAACAAGCACGACGGCGGCAATCGCCAAGATGGCGATCACCAGTCCCGGCGGGGTGCTCCGGATGGCTTCCCGCCACCGCATGCGGGCAGGAGCAGAGGGCGCCGGCGCCATGGACACGGGGTTTTCAGGCATTGCGTTTCCTCAAGAGCAGGAAGAGGAAGAGAATGGCGCCAAGGACTGACATGACCATGCCCACTGGCACCTCATAGGGGAATCGGATGGTCCTGCCGATGATATCGCAGACCAGAACGAATGCCGCTCCAAAAAGGGCTGTCCAAGGAACCGCACGGCGGAGGTTGTCGCCGAACAGCAAGGAGACGATATTGGGGACCACCAGGCCGAGGAATGGCACGGCACCCACCGTGGTAACCACAACAGCCGAGATCAACGAGACGATCATCAAGCCGAGCCGCATGGTGCGGGCGTAGTTGAGGCCCAGGTTGGTGGTGAAGTCCTGGCCCATTCCGGCAACAGTGAAGCGGTCAGCAGCAAAGAGGCCCACCAAGACCAGCACAGCCACGATCCACAGCAGTTCATACCGCCCACGGAGCACGCCGGAGAAGTCACCGATCATCCAGTTGCTGAGGGTTTGGAGGAGGTCGAAGCGGTAGGCGAAGAAAGTAGTGACGGCCGCAATGACGCCGCCAAGCATGATGCCCACCAACGGAATCAGCAGGGTATTGCGTGCCGGAAGCCTGCGGAGAATGGCCAGGAAGAGCGCCGTGCCCAGCACGGCGAACACAGAAGCCACCAGCATCTTGGTGAGGATGGGAGAGTCCGGGGCCAGCACCGTGACCACCAGGATGCCCAGTGTCGCAGACTCCACAGTGCCAACGGTGGACGGCTCAACAAAGCGGTTCCGGGCCATGAGTTGCATGATCAATCCGGCAACGGCGACGGCCATGCCGGCCAGGACCACAGCCAAGGTGCGCGGCACCCTGGAGACCTGGAAGATTTCCCAAGCACCGGCGTCGTTCGCCAACAAGGCGGGCAGTGAGACGTCACTGACCCCAACGAAGATACTGCCGACCGCGATCACAAGCACAACGGCAGCAGCCGCAACCAGGCGGGCGTTCTCGCCAGTCCGGTTGCGGCTTGCTGGTGCCGTGGGGCGCACGGCTGTAGTTGTCACGTCAGGATTTCAGGTGATGCGGTATCAGGCGACGGAGTCGGACACTGCCGTGACCATGGCCTGAACGTTGTTCAAGCCGTAGCCAACGATGTACCAGCCGGCAGGATCGAGGTTGACGATCTTGTTGTTCTTGGCGGCGTTGGTGGACTTCACGAGCTCGTTGTCCAGGATCGGGTTGGCGGTGGAGCCAGCAGTGCCGATCGCGGTGTCGCGGTTGATGACGTACAGGATGTCCGGGTTGGTTTCCTTGATGTATTCGAAGGAAACGGCCTCGCCGTGGGAGCCCTCGGTCTTGACGTCGGCGGCGGTCGGAACGCCCAGGACGTCATGGATGATGCCGAAGCGGGAGCCAGCGCCGTAGGCGGTGACTTCGCCGCCTGAGGTGAGGACGATCAAGCCTTTGCCGGCCGATGCGGCCTTGCCCTTGGTGTCCGCGACGGTCTTGTCTACCTCTGCGAGCCTGGAAGCGACTTCGCCTTCCTTCGTGAAGATCTTGCCGAGCTTCTCCGCCTGGGCCTTGAAGCTTTCCATGGGATTGGCAGCGTCAACCGAGAGGTCGATGGTCGGTGCGATCTTGCTCAGTTCCTCATAGGCGCCGGCGGTGCGGCCGGAGACGATGATGAGGTCCGGCGCGGCAGAGCTGACGGCTTCGAAGTCCGGCTCCTTGAGCGAGCCAACCTTGGCGTACTTGGCCTCGGAGAATTTCTTCAGTGCCTCCGGGTAGCTCGCTACGGGAACGCCAGAGGGTTCGACCCCGAGCGCGTTCATGGTGTCCAACACGCCGAGGTCGAAGGTGACAACCTTGGCCGGGTTCACGGGAACGTTGGAGGTGGAGCCCTGGGCGTGCTCGATGGTGATGGTGCCGGCTTCCCCGGGCTGCGAGGAAGCCGTTGCCCCGCCTCCACACGCCGTAACAGCCAGCAAGGCAGCGCCTGCAGCCAATGCCCCGATGTAGCTCGACAGCCTCTTTTTCACGCCAGCACTCCGCTCACTAATAAGTCATAGATCTGTTGCCTAATTGCTTTTTGACTCTATTAGTAAGGTGAGGCTAACTTCAAAACCGAAAGGCTCTCCAGTGGTTAAAAGTGACAGAACTCACTTGTTTTTCTACCACTGGAGAGCCTTTATGACTTTGCGTCGGAGTGTTTACGCTTCGGCCTGACGATCCTCCACGATCTTTTGGACCGCCGGGAACAGCGGGTGCGACGGCGTCAGTTCCGTGATGCGCTCGACGGCGGCAGTCGCGTCCAGTTCGGACAGCAAGTTGGCGAGCTCCACGGCTTCGTCGTCGCTACCGTCGTCGAAACGGAGGGCAGCCGACATCGCCTCGAGGAGGGCCACCGGCGTCACGCCACGCTCAGCCAACTCCGCGGCAGGGCCCACAAACCTGTCATGCCGGCTTAGCTTCCGCAGAGGCGCCCGACCTACACGATTCACCGTGTCCGGCAGATGCGGGTTGGTGAAACGGGACAGGATCTTCTGCACATACGCTTCCTGCTCGGCCTCCACGAACCCGTGCTTCGCAACCAACAGTTCCTTGGTTTCCTCCAGCACCGCCCGGACCCTCGCACCCACAGCCGGATCAGCCATGGCATCGGAGATCTTCTCCAAGCCTGCTGCGTAACCAAAGTAGGCCGCCGAGGCGTGCCCCGTGTTCACGGTGAACAGCTTGCGCTCGATGTACGGGCCAAGCTCGTCCACGAATGTGGCACCAGGGATCACCGGTGCGTCGCCATCAAACGGCGTGCGGTCAATGACCCACTCGTAGAAGGTCTCCACCGTGACATCCAGACCTTGGCCTGGCGCCTGATTGGGGACGATACGGTCAACCGCCGTGTTGGCGAAAACCGCGACGGCGTCCAACTCCCCGGCGGAATCGTCCCAAGCGGCCCGGATCTCCGTGTGGAGGAGATCCGTGGCGTTGATGGCGTTCTCGCAAGCCATGACCTGCAGAGGTGGCAAGTCTGCGGGCCGGGCAGCCAGCCCGCGGGCAATCACCGGTGCCACGAACTTCAGAATGTGCGGCCCCACAGCAGTGGTGACAACCTCCGCCGTCGAGATTTCCTCCACAACAGCGGCTTCCTGCGAACCCGAGTTGAAAGCGCGGAAACCGGTCACGGTCTTGACCGCCGGGTTCTCGCCCACCTCATGAACGTTGTAGCTGCTGGCCGACGCGAGCTGGCTGATCAGCGCATCCGCAACATCCGCGAATACCACCTCATAGCCGGCCTCGTGAAGCAGCAACCCCACGAAGCCGCGCCCGATGTTGCCTGCCCCAAAATGGACTGCCTTCACTATGCGTTGACCTTTCCGAACAGCTCCAAAACTTCGTCAACCGTGGTCGCTTCCTCCAGCTGGGCCACCTGAGCCTTGTTGGTGAAGATCTTTGCGATGGAGGAAAGGATGTGGAGGTGCTCATTGTTGATGCCAGCGACGCCCACCACGAACTTCACTTGCTTGCCGCCCCAGTCGATGCCCTCCGGGTAGCGGATGATGGACACCGCCGAGTGGTTGATGTGCTCCTTGGCATCATTGGTGCCGTGCGGGATGGCGAGGAAGCTGCCCATATATGTGGACACGGATTCCTCGCGCTCGTGCATGGCGTGGACATAGCTGACGTCCACGGCGCCGCGATCCAGCAGGAGCTTTCCGGCCTCGTCGATCGCTGCGTCACGATCGGTTGCAGTGCCGTTCAGGACAACGCTTTCGCGGAGCAGGACGCCTTTGCCTTCGGCGGCGGCAGCCGGCTCAGCGGCATGCGCCCCGTGCGTGGCGGCTACTGCCGCCTCGACCGCGCTGTCTGCGTGGGCGGCAGCAGGGCCTTCGGTGTTGCTGGTCTTCACCAGTTCCACGATTTCGTCGTACTTGGGGCTGTTCATGAAATTGTCCACCGAGTAATGCACCGCGCTGGACGTGCGTGGCTGTGCACGTTCGGTCAGGTCCTGGTGCGTGACCACAACGTCGAACGTGTCGCTGAGGTTCGCGATGGCAGAGTTTGTGACCTTCACATCCGGGAAGCCAGCGGCCTTGATTTTGTTGCGCAGCACCGAGGCACCCATGGCACTGGAACCCATGCCTGCGTCGCAAGCGAACACGATGTTCTGCACAGGGCGGGTGAGGACGGCGCCGCCTTGGGCACCGGCGTTGGTACCGGTGAGCGCCGAGGAGACGGAGCTCTTCTTGCCCTTCATGGACTCCATACGGGATGTAGCTGCGGAGAGGTCGTCCTCGCCCTTGTTCTTTGAGGTCCGCAGGATGACCGCGGCAATGAGGAAGGACACTGCCGTGGCCAGGACGACAGCGAGAATCACGCCAACGTAGCTGTCTCGGGACGTCTGTGCCAAAACCGCGATGATGGAACCCGGCGCGGCAGGTGCAACCAGGCCGGAATTGGTGATGGCCAGGGTAGCGATGCCCGTCATGCCACCGCCGATGGCAGCCAGGATGATAATCGGCTTCATCAGGACGTACGGGAAGTAGATTTCGTGAATACCACCGAGGAAGTGGATGATCGCGGCACCTGGAGCCGAAGCCTTCGCGGCGCCACGGCCAAAGAACATGTACGCCAACAGGATGCCCAGGCCCGGGCCGGGGTTGGCTTCAAGCAGGAACAGGATGGACTTGCCCTGTTCCAGCGACTGCTGGATGCCCAGCGGAGTCAGCACGCCGTGGTTGATGGCGTTGTTGAGGAACAGGACCTTGGCCGGCTCGATGAATATGCTGGTCAGTGGCAGCAGGCCGTTGTTGACCAGGAACCCGACAACTGCGCCGGCGCCGTCCGTGAAGCGCTGGACTACCCAGGAAAGGCCGTAGAAGCCACCCAGCGCCAACAGCGCGCCCCAGATACCGGCCGAGAAGTTGTTGACCAGCATCTCGAAACCGGGGCGGATCTTGCCGTCCCACAGGGCATCGATCTTCTTCATGGTCCAGGCACCCAGCGGGCCCATGATCATGGCCCCGATGAACATCGGCGCGTCAGTACCTGCGATGACTCCCATGGTTGCAATGGCGCCGACCACGCCGCCGCGGACGTCGTAGACCATCCGGCCACCTGTGTAGGCGATCAGGATCGGAAGGAGATACGTGACCATGGGGCCGACGATGCCCACGTTGGGATCACCCTCGGCGTTCGTGCCGAAACCACCCAGTTCCGCAACTGGAATCCAGCCCTTCTCGATGAACAGGGCCGTGATGAGGCCCCAGGCGATGAAGGCGCCGATGTTGGGCATGATCATGCCGGACAGGAATGTTCCGAACTTTTGGACACCAACGCGCACGCTGGTGCGGGGCTTCGCAACTGTCTCTGTTGCCATGTGAATTCCTAACGTGTGTCCCGCGGCGGCGCGGGGTCAGTCGATATAGATCGAGAGAGCGCAGCCTTTAGGAGCTGCTGGAAATGCGGTGAAGCCATTCAAGGAAGAGCTTCAGTTCAGAGCTGGAAAGTTGGTCCGAATGCGAGGCCTGCAGTGCCGCATTCAGGGCGATTGCCGCAACAACTACGGACGACTTGCCGGAGTCGTCCCCTGCGGCGCCACGGGCGGTGTCCGTGGAGACGGCGAAAATCATGGAATCCCGGGTCATGGTTGAGAGCTCGAGATTCCGTTCCTCCACCGGTTCTGCGATCAGCATGAGCGTGACGCCCACGTTGGCCGCCAGGATGCTCCGCGCCGCTTCCCGGGGCGGCACATTGATCTGTCCGGCGATAGCGGCTTTGTTCAGCATTTCTTCCAGAAGCGCTTCAGCATCGGCCACGATTGCCGGGCGACTTTCCGGCCTGATATTGCCGAACATGACCAAATAAAGATGGGGTTGGCTCAGCCCGAACTGGACGTGGTTGTCCCACATCCGCCGGACGTCTTCCAAGGGCTCCCCGGACGGTGCAAAGTCCCGCTCCCCCGCCACGTACTCTTCAAAGCCGGCTGATACGACGGCGTCGAACAGGCCTTCTTTGTCGCCAAAGTGGTGGTAGAGCGTTGGCGCCGTGACCCCGGCAAGCTTGGTGATCTGGCGCGTCGAGACCGCTGACCCCTCCGAATTCGCCAGCAATTCGGCAGCTGCGCGAAGCAACCGAATTTTAGGCGGAAGCTGGTCATCGAAACTCATAACCGCTACCCTAGCATCTATAGCGTTGCTATATGAAGTGGCTCACAAAGGAATTTTGTAGGCTAGTTTTCGAGGCTCCCGGTGCCGTCGCCGGCGGGCCTGAACCAACAAGCAGGAACAGAGGATTCAGTGCAGAATTTCCAAGGAGTAGGGGTAAGCCCTGGCCGCATCATTGGTTCCGTCCGCCAGATGCCCAAGCCGGTGAGTGAACCGCCGTCGGGAGAGCGATTGGCTGCGGACGTGAGCCCGGAAGACGCCGTCGCGGGCTTGAAAGCGGCTGCGCAGGCCGTCCATGACGAACTCAAGGGACGCGCGGACAGTGCTTCCGGCGACGGCAAAGCCGTCCTCGAAGCCACGGCCCTCATGGCCAAAGACACCATGCTCCTGAAGTCCGCGAGCAAGCTCATCGCTGCCGGATCCTCGGCAGAGCGCGCTATTTGGGAGGCCGGTGCGTCCGTTTCCGAAATGCTGCACAACCTGGGCGGCTACATGGCCGAGCGCGCCACCGACGTCCTGGATGTACGCGCCCGCATCGTGGCCGAACTTCGCGGCGTGTCCGCTCCCGGCATCCCTGCCTCCGACACACCCTTCATCCTGGTGGCCGAGGACCTCGCTCCCGCCGACACCGCAACACTGAATCCCGCGGTGGTGCAGGCACTGGTGACCTCAGGTGGTGGCCCGCAGTCCCACACGGCCATCATCGCCCGCTCGCTCGGCCTGCCGGCCGTGGTTGCCGCGCATGGTGTTGACGACATTGCTGATGGAACCGAGGTCTATGTGGACGGCGCGGCTGGTTTTGTGGCCGTTTCACCCGCTGACGAGCACCGCGCTGCCGCTACGGCCTGGGCGGAAACCTCCGCCACCCTCGCCGAATTCGACGGAAACGGCACGACGGCGGACGGCCACCTGGTGCCGCTCCTCGCCAATGTGGGCGGTGCCAAGGACGCCGTGGCTGCTGCCGCTTTGGGCGCCCAAGGCGTCGGCCTGTTCCGCACGGAATTCTGCTTCCTGGAGCGCGACACCGAGCCCTCCGTGGACGAGCAAGCCGCAGCCTACAAAGCCGTGTTTGACGCATTCCCGGGTAAGAAGGTTGTCCTGCGCACTCTTGACGCTGGCGCCGACAAGCCCCTCCCGTTCCTCACGGACGCCACCGAACCCAACCCTGCACTGGGTGTTCGCGGCTACCGCACCGACTTCACCACGCCTGGTGTCCTGGAGCGTCAGCTCGAAGCCATCGCCCGGGCAGCTTCGGAGTCCGAAGCAGACGTTTGGGTCATGGCCCCCATGATCTCCACGGCCGCGGAAGCCGGACGATTCGCCTCACTGTGCGCCGCCGCCGGAATCCAGACACCTGGTGTCATGGTGGAAGTTCCTTCCGCGGCTTTGACCGCTGCCACGGTGCTGCGCGAAGTCGGGTTCGCCTCCCTTGGCACCAACGACCTCACTCAGTACGCCATGGCCGCGGACCGCCAGCTCGGACCCCTCGCGGAACTCAACACTCCGTGGCAGCCCGCCGTGCTGAGGCTCGTGCAGCTCACCGTTGAAGGTGCGGAGCAGGAAAGCTCTGGCCGCGAAGGTAGTGCCAAGCCCGTGGGCGTCTGTGGTGAGGCAGCAGCTGACCCGGCACTCGCCGTCGTACTGACCGGCTTGGGCGTCACCACGCTGTCCATGACCGCGCGCTCGCTGGCCGCCGTCGGGACTGTCCTGAAAACCGTGACGCTTGAACAGGCCCAGGAGCTGGCCACGCTGGCCCTGTCCGCTCCCAGCGCCACCGAAGCCCGCGACTGGGTTCGCGCCAAGCTGCCCGTGCTCGAAGAGCTCGGCCTCTAACGTCCGTTTCCGACCTTTAGGAGAACCATGCCCGAACGCACAGCAACCATCGCCAGCCGGTCCGGCCTGCACGCCCGCCCTGCCGCCCTGTTCGCGGAAGCCGCTGGCGAGCAGCCCGTGGAAGTCAGCATTGCCATGCAAGGCGAACCTGCCGATGACGCGCTCGACGCCGCCAGCATCCTTTCGCTCATGACGCTCGGCGCCGCTAAGGGCGACGTCGTTGTGCTGCGGGCTGAGGGGGACGGCGCCGACGCTGCGCTGGACGCGCTGGTGAAGCTGCTGGAGACGGACCTGGACGCGGAGTAGCTGAAGCGGGCGGGCTTCTTCTCCTTCTGCACGGGTTGCCCCCGTTTCGGGGGTTCCCTGCCAACCGTGCCGTGCGCACGGCATTGCCCGCAGGGAACCCCCGAATCGGGTAGCTCGCTGCGTGGACGCCCTTGCCCTGAACGCTGGTGAAGGGTTGGCTGCAGAGCTGGCCAATGCCGCCGAGCTTCGGGCATCGCTGTAGGCTGCCCGGATCGGCCGCCCTCACCCGTTTCGTGGCCAGGCCGCACACCGTGCCGTGCGCACGGCACTGCCCGCAGGGAACCATCGAAATGGGCAGCTCACTCAGGCCCCCGGCTCCCACAGGCTAGGCTTCTGCCATGGCATTGATAGCTCCCCGCGTCACGGCCGGTCTCCCCGCCGACGACGCCCGGAATCTGGCGCGCTCCCTCGAGGACAGCAACGACATCACCGTGTTCGTGGATGGCACGGTCCACCGCCTACCGAATGAGGCGAGGGACGCCGTCGTCGACCTCCTCGCGAGACTGAGCCGTGGCGAAACGGTGACGGTGAGCAGCGTCGAGGAAATGCTCACCACATCGCAGGCCGCAGATCTCGCGGGCATCTCTCACACCTATCTGCGCAACATGACCGACCGCGGCGAAATACCGGTGGAGTACCGGGGGACGCATCGTCGGATCCGGCAGGCCGCCATCATGGCGTGGCTTGAAACGCAGAAGAAAAGGCAGCAGGCGGAACTGAGTGCAGGCGATGACGCCGGCTAAAAGAACGAAGCGACCACTTAACCGCCCTCGAATCCCGGCATGCTGTTGAATAGCGGTATGGCTTCAAGTTCCCCTTCGACCGTCTGGCCCGTGGTGCACCATGAACGCCGTGCCCTGCTGCAGGATTTGGAGCCGCTTCCAACAGCTCAATGGCAGACGCCGTCGTTGTGTGCCGGTTGGGATGTGCACGACGTCCTGGCCCACGTCATCGACAGCGCTAAGACGACGCGGCTCAACTTCATCCGCCGGCTGATAGCTTCCCGCATGGACTTTGACCGCGATAACGCCGAGGGTGTGGAGCGCGAAAACACAGGAGAACCCTCGCAGACGCTGAACGGGCTGCGCGCTGTGCTCTCACGGACCTCAGGCCCGCCGGCGAGCTTAGCCACCCGCTTGGTTGAGGCGTTCGTGCACGGAGAGGACATCCGGCGTCCCCTGGGGATCCGCCGCGAATACCCTGCCGAGCATGTGGCCACCGCTCTGAGCTATCAAGTGAAGACCACCACCAAAATGGGTGGCGGCAAGGAAATCGCCGGGGGCTGGCGCTTGGTAGCCACTGACACTCCGTTCGATCATGGCAACGGTCCCACAGTTGAAGGTCCGGCCATAGCCCTGCTGCTTGCTGTGTCCGGTCGGCCGATCAGGCACGACGAAGTGAGCGGGCCGGGGGCTCCGGTGTTCCTGCAGAGCCTGGAAAACCAGTGAACGCGCGGGGCAAGGCGCAGAACAAGGCGGCAACATTCCTGTCCGCCGACGTCGACGTCAGGGGCCTGACCGGACGGATTCTCTGGACGGAGGGCACGCCCCGGCCGGAACCGGGCGCAGAGCCCCTGACTGAGCCCGCCTACATCCTGATTCATGGCATTGGCGTATCGCATCGGTACTTGGCGCGGCTTCACGCAGTCCTGGCCGCGGGCGCGCCCACTTATTCCCTGGACCTGCCCGGTTTTGGCGGAACACCCAAGCCCGGCCGTCAGCTTTCAGTGGAGGATTACGGAGCCTTCATTGCTGAGGCGCTTAAGACCTGTGGCATCGACTCCTACGTGTTGGTGGGGCACTCGATGGGAGTGCAGTTTGCCATCGAAGCGGCTTTGCATGCCCCGGATCAGATCAAACAGTTGGTGCTGATGGGGCCGGTGGTGGATTCCCGGCACAAGAACGTTCGCCGCCAGTCTTTGGCGCTCTTCCTGGACGGGCTGCTCCGCGAAAGCCCGTCGTCCAACTGGATCGTCATCTCGGACTACTTCCGGTGCGGCCCGCGCTGGTACCTCACTGAACTTCCCCTCATGATGAGTTACCGGACCGAGGAACGGCTGGCGGGCGTTGGGGTGCCGGTGCTGATCCTGCGGGGCAGCCGCGACCATGTGGCGGGACCGGACTGGGCGCTGCGGCTATCAAGGGCAGTCGCGCAGGGGCGTTTGGTGGAGATTCCGGGGGTCGGGCACGTGGCGCAACACATGCGTCCCAAGGCCGTGGCGGATGCCATCCGGAGCTTCGTCACCGCCACGACGACTCACCTCTGAGCGCTGACGCACGACGCCGGCGCCTGAGTTGAGTGCCCCCTATTGGGTTGGTTGCGGGCTCGGCTTGTTGAGTTGGCTTGTTGAATTGGCTTGTTGGGTTAGCTGGTCCCGGCTAGGCTGGCGGAGCAAGCACATTAGTAAGTTTGCTTACGAAAGGGCCGATCGTGACTGACAAAACCTCGAATGAAGAAACCCAGGGCTTCGGCGCAACCGGCGCCACAGGGCCGTTTGACACTACGTCCGATGCCGACAGCATCCACGAGGATCCCGATATGCGCCAGGACGAGGATGAGGACCCCGCCGCATCCGCCAACCCGGATCCCCTCGACGGCAACGTCACTGGCCTGGAGCCTGGCGGCGGAGTCCCCCCGGGAGAAACCCCGCCCGCCGAAGGCAGCATGAGCAGCGACCAAGGCCACGAGGAGTAACACAGTCGCCAACCCGCGGCTCCGTTGGTACCAGCGACGTAGCAGCGGGTTGGCAACGTCCTAGCTGTTCGGCAGCTGCAGGATTTCCCCGAGATCGTATTCAGCGGGCTCCTCAAGCTGGGAGTACGTGCAGCTCTCGGGGGTCCTGTCCGGCCGCCAGCGGCGAAACTGCGTGGTGTGCCGGAACCTGTCGCCTTCCATGTAGTCGTACGCCACTTCGATCACGAGCTCGGGGCGCAGCGGCACGAACGAGAAATCCTTGCCGCCGCTCCACCGGCTTTGGGCGCCGGGCATGCGTGATCCCCCGCTAGCTTCGTCCTGGTTGGCCCATTCACCCCACGGGTGCTCGCCGAGTTCGACTTGATACGGCTCAAGCTCGGCTACCAAGGCCTCCCTGCGGGCCATGGGGAACGATGCCACCACTCCCACGTGATGCAG
This sequence comes from Paenarthrobacter sp., assembly GCA_031179305.1. Taxonomy (GTDB): domain Bacteria; phylum Actinomycetota; class Actinomycetes; order Actinomycetales; family Micrococcaceae; genus Arthrobacter. The sequence continues at coordinate 29,533 of JAPSHX010000011.1, forward strand.
CCGGCCCGTGTCATCGTGAAGGCCGAGCAACATCGAGCCCACAACTTTCGCGGTCTTGTGCCAGCGGAATCCGGCCACTACACAATCCGCCGTGCGCTCGTGCTTGGTCTTGAACATCACGCGCTTGTTGGGCTGATAGGTCCCGGTCAGCGGCTTGGACAGCACGCCGTCCAGTCCTGCACCTTCCAGCTGCACGAACCATTCCTGCGCCCGTTCGAGGTCCGTCACAGCGGGGGTCACGTGGATAGGCGGCTCGGCCTTGGCGAGCGCGCGTTCCAGGATGGCGCGGCGCTCGGAGAACGGCTTGTCCATAAGATTCTCATCGCCCAAGGCAAGGATGTCGAACACAATCATGGAAGCCGGAGTCTTCTCGGCGAGCATCCTCACGCGACTGTCGGCGGGGTGGATCCTCTGCTGGAGTACCTCGAATTCGAGCCTCTTGCCCTCGATCAGGACGATCTCGCCGTCGATTACGCATTTGTCCGGCAGGTTCTTCCTGAGCGCCTCCACCACTTCGGGGAAGTAGCGGGTCATTGGCTTCTCATTGCGGCTGCCCAGGATGATCTCTTCACCGTCCTTGAAAACAATGGTCCGGAACCCGTCCCATTTGGGCTCGTAGTGCCCAACATCGGGGATGGCCGGAACGGATTTGGCGAGCATGGGCGAGACGGGTGGCATCACAGGCAGGTCCATAGACAATGTCTACCTGCCGGTACACCGCGAAGCTAGTGTTGGGCCATGGATATCTTGCTCGCCCGCCCGGAAACTCCAGCATGACTTAGGCTCCCGCGACAGCCCCGAAGCCTAAGTCATAGAACCGCCTCGCTTGGGCAGGCCTACCGCCCGTTACATTAATGTGACTTTACTTTCCTGCTCATGTACCGTCGTAGGGCGACCCGTATCTCCGCTGGGCCGCTTCCGGATTGACGCCGAGCTCTGCCGCAATCCGGGATCCGCCAGACCCGCGGCAGAGGCGGGGGACCCACAGTTCCCGGGCTTGGTTTCCAAGCCCTCGGGGTGAAGCCGCTTAGGCGGCCGGACGGCCTCGTCCGAACCCGACAGCTAACCTCGAAGGCGTTGAGAGGCAACAACCATGTCCCCAACCATGGATCAGCCGCGCCGCGCCCACATTGAAGGCGAGCGCACCAAGCCAACCGGACGCCGTCGGGCCCAACCCAGCGGATTCCCCACCGGAGCACCGGCCGACTCCGCCGCTGCGCCCACAAACCCAGATGACGCAGGCCTGACTAATACAGGCACGACGCCGGAACCCGCCACCGCGGCCATGCCCGCCGTGGCGGCGCCTGCCACTCGTGCGGAAATTCGTGCGGCTGAGCGGGAGCGTGCGGCCCTTGCGGTGATTGCGCCTGAGGCGTCGGCGTCACAGTCGACACCTGAGCCGTCCGAGCAGGCGGAACCCGCTACTGCTGCGATACCTACTGTTGATACAGCGGCCCGGAGGTCGACCACACCGGGACCCCCTACCGCGGCGATCCCCATTGTGACCCCGGCAAGTGCACCCTCGGCCGGCTTGGAGCCGGATTCGCAGGAGTTCCGTGCCCAGGAACCTGCAACCGCAGCCATTCCAGTGGTCCAGCCTTCAGCGCCGGAACCCACCACGACAGCCATTCCCGTGGTGTCTGCCCGCGAAGAATCCACGAACACAACCGAAGCCGCCGGGTTACCCCGCGCTGAGTCACCTCGGGGCAAGTCCCCCGCGCAGGTTGCTGCCGCGGCAACGGCGTCGGCAGCATTGGCAAGCCGCAAGGATGTCCGAACCCAGGCTGCCGCACCCTCTGCTGCCAGGTCCAGCTTGGGGTCCACGTCTTCATTTGGTCGCGAACCACACGCCGCTCTTCGGAAAGCAGCGTCGGTCAGGCACATGAGCCAGCGCATGGCCGTGGTTGCAGGTGCGCTTGGGCTCGTGCTGACGGCCGGGACTTTGGGGCAAGCCCTCGAGCTTCCGTTCTTCGGCCAGGAAACCCCTGCGCAGGAAGCAAGCGCTGGCGACAGGAACTCTGGCTCCGCGTCTCCCGCGCCCAGTGCCTCGTATTCCAAGGCTTCAGCACCATCAGCGTCGCCATCAGCCTCGTCAGTTGCCACAGCGTCCTCGGAAGCCGGCCAGCCCGCGACGTTAGCGGAGGCACCCACGGCCGGGTCGTCGTCGTCGACTCCGACCCCGAAGGTATCCCTCGCGGACCCGGTTTGGGTTCCATCGGCTGTCCCCTCCTCAGTCCCGGCCGTCCCTGGGGTGACAAGCCCAGCCCCCACCCAGCCTTCCCCCGCGCCGAGCGAGGTGCCGTCGGACACAGTCACCACGCCGCCCACCACTCCGACGCCCACAACCTCGCCGACGCCGACGGTCACTCCCACGCCGACGCCAACACCGACTCCAACAGAAACGGCAACGCCGACGTCCAAGCCGCGGCCGAGCAAGCCGCAGGCCGCCTCGGCACCCGAGCCCAGCGAATCCGCGCTTCAGGACATCCTGGATGCAGCCCAGAAAGTTCTCGGTTGAGCACCCGCCTGCCCCGTACCTCCGCCCACGCGGGGTGGCATAGCCGGTACTGCAGCAGCAGCCGGACTGCCACCTTCCGTCGCCGGATGGGACGGTGGAGCTGCCAGCGTTTGCGGCGCTCGTAAGCTCAGATCCGCGGCCGCTTGGCCCAGCGCCGCGCCTTCAGGGCCGAATGCAACTCGAGCCGGATCGCGCCACTCAACGGATCAGCGCCGATGAGTTGGCGGATCCGGCCGAGCCGGTTGTAGATGCTGCTCCGGTGGAGGTGAAGTTTGGCGGCGACGTCCTGTACCGAGCCGTCATTGTCATAGAGCAGTTCCAGGACAGGCAGGAGTTCGCCGTTTTTGCCCTGCTCCTCAAGGGCCTGAAAATGCACCGATCCTGTGTCATCCCAGCCGCCGGGTGCCACCAAGCGATCGAAAAGTTGATAGACACCAACGGTCCGGCTGTCCACGAGTTCTCCTAGTGGCAGGTCCACGGCAGCCGCCTGCGCAGCGACCTTGGATTGACGGTAGGCGCCTGATAGCTGCCGGATGACTTGGAAGGGTTCACTGATGCCCAGGATCACCCTGTCCACCTTGCGGCCAGCGCGCTTCGCAAGCTCCAGTTGATAGTGCACCAGCACCTGGGCATGGTCTGCCCGGCCGCCCGACTCGCGGAACAGGACCACCGAATGCGTCTCCGTTCCGGCGCTGAACAAGGCGGCGTTGACTCCGATAGTGGACTGCAGCGCCGCTGAACGATGCGTCAGGGTAGCTGCAATGGGATCGACGTCGGACCTCGCACCATCCGGGTCGAGAATGGTCACCAACTGCCACGGACCGCGCCCCTGAACTTCCTTCCAACCTGCGACGGCGGCCACAGCGTTCGATTCGCCGCCGCAGGCTGACAGGAACTCCTGCTCACGTCTTCGCCGGAACTCCGATTCGGCGGTATTGGAATCCAGGAGCAAGCCTGCCAACAGGTCCAGTTCGTCCCGCACGCCGGGCAATTCGGCGAGTATCGCCGTCGCACTCTGTTCTTCAAGGTCCAGCTGCACCCACAAGTACCCCACACGGAAACCGCGGACCAAAAGTGGCACGCAGACGCGGCCCAGCATGCCGAGTTCGTCGTTGGCGGGCACCACTACGGGTCGTACGGCCGTAGCGATGCCATGTGCGAGCTGCCAGGCGCTGACATCGCTGGGGACCCGCTTGCTGAGGAGGAAATTTACGCGAACGCGGTCGGCGTGGGACTGGTTGGAGCTATAGGCGAGAAGAACGCCGTCGAGATCTTCCAAGGACAGTCCCCGGCCCAGCTTCAACGCAACGCGTTCAACGATCTGTTCCACGTCCTGCTGCATCTGGCAAGCGTACCAACAGCAGGCGACACTTGACGCTTGGGTGCTCGACAAATGTCGAGCTGAGTTGCAGAAGATCCTTGGCTTTGCGGGCTTTCCTCCTGAGGGCGGCTCCTGGTTCATGTCGCCTGCCTCACAACCGGATTTATTCTGGAATCACAGCCCGCAACACATTTTTCGGCCGAAGTGGCCGCTAACGATGGAGCCCACAAATGATCATCGGTGTCCCCAAAGAAATCAAGAACAACGAGTTCCGCGTAGCCATTACAGCTGCCGGTGTCCACGAGTTCCGCACCCACGGACACACCGTTCTGGTTGAGCGCGGCGCAGGCCTCGGCTCGGGCATCACCGACGAGGAATACTCGATCGCCGGCGCCGAAATCGTCAACGAAGCAGATGACGTGTGGGGCCGTGCGGACATGGTCATGAAGGTCAAGGAACCCATCGCGGCCGAGTACCACCGCTTCCGCAAGGGCCTCATTCTCTTCACGTACCTGCACCTGGCCGCCGAGCCCGAGCTCACCGCTGAGCTCATCAACTCCGGCGTCACCGCTATCGCCTACGAAACCGTCCAAGAAGGCCGCACCCTGCCGCTGCTGGCCCCGATGTCCGAGGTAGCAGGCCGCCTGTCCGTAGTAGTGGGCGCTTCCTCGCTGATGGCTCCGGCCGGCGGCAAGGGCGTTCTCCTGGGCGGCGTACCCGGCGTCCGTCCGGCGAAGGTTGTTGTCCTCGGCGCCGGCGTTGCGGGAACCAACGCTGCCGCCATGGCGCTGGGACTCGGTGCTGATGTCACCATCATGGACATCAACATCAACCGGTTGCGCGAACTCGACGCCCTTTACCAGGGCCGCCTGAAGACCGTTGCCTCCAACGCCTACGAGATCGAGAAGTCAGTTATCGACGCAGATCTGGTGATCGGGTCCGTGCTGATCCCGGGCGCCAAGGCTCCCAAGCTGGTCACCAACGAACTGGTTGCCCGCATGAAGCCGGGCTCGGTGCTGGTGGACATCGCCGTTGACCAGGGCGGCTGCTTCGAAGACACACACCCCACCACCCACCAGGAACCGACGTACAAGGTCCACAACTCGATCTTCTACTGCGTTGCCAACATGCCCGGCGCTGTTCCGAACACCTCCACGTACGCACTGACCAACGTCACCCTGCGCTACGCGGTGGCACTGGCCAATTTGGGAGTCAAGGCCGCCTTCGACCGCGACCCCGCCCTGGCTGCCGGCCTCAACATCGCCGCTGGCCACGTGGCACACCACTCCGTTTCCGAGGCGCACAACCTGCCCCTCGTCAACGACTGGCACACGCTGGTCTCCGCGTAGCTTGAAGCTCGACGGCGGGGTGCGGCTTCCACGCGAAGCCGCACCCCGCCGTCGTGGTTTAACCCCGCGCGAGTTGGGGCTGGACCCTAGGGCTTTCCGGGGAGCGACGGGATCAGCTCCGAGGGAACCGGGACGGGGACGCCGGAGGGGCCGAGCTTCGAGGGATCGATCTTGGAAGGGTCGATCTCCGGCGGGGTCACGGGCAACGCTGGAGGCGTGGGGATGACCCCATTACCGGGCTCTTTGTGGGACGGCGCCTTGGGGGTGTGCGGCGACGCTCCGCCAGGCTGTGGCTCAGGAGCAGGAACGACCGGGTTGCCCGGTGCGGCGGGCGTCGGCTGAGGTACGACCGTGGCAGGAGCTTGCTGCGGCTCTTCCCGGACAGGCAACGGCTCAGGAGTGGTACCGGCCGGGGCATCGGGCTGGGGAGCACTGCCCGAACCGGGGTTTAATTGCGAGACCACCGAACCGATTGCTGCCCCGAGGTGCTGGAAAGCGCCCGGCAGGCCGCCCTCGGAAGCGACGGCAGCGGTTGCGCCGCCAGCCAAGGACACAGCTACGGCGAGGCCTGCGATGGCCGTCCGACGCTTCTTCCGACGCCGGGCGGCAAGTTCGTCCGCGGGCACGCCGTCAGCTGGCAGGTCGTTCACGGGGGCGGATTCAGCAGCAACAGTGGCGAGTACCGCCGTCGGCGCACCCGTCGATGCGGCCGGGCTGCCGACCATGAGGGCGCGGACTGCGTCGGACGGCAAGGGAGCAGCGTTGGCTAGTGAACGGAGCTCAAGGAGTTCAGTGCGCAGCTCGGCATCGTCGGTGAAACCGGAGTCGGCCAGCAGGTGGTCGATTGCATGCCGGTCATGACGTCCGCGCGGCGTGAATTGTTCGCTCATGATGTGCCGTTCCTTAGTAGTGCACGCTTCTTCAGTGCACTCAATGCCCTGCGTTGTAGCTGTTTGACGGCTCCCTGGGACTTACCCATGATCGCCGCCGTATCTTCCACCGACACGTCGGCGACGACCCTGAGGGCCAGGACCTCCCGATAATCATCAGGGAGGTCGTCCAAAATTTCAGTAACGCCCAGGCCGGCAACCCGTCCGAAGGCCTGGTCTTCGGCCGACGGCGACCGCCGCGCGTCCAGGTCCGGTTCGTAGGGTGTCGTCTCGGGCGTTCGTTCGCGTTTGCGATAGTGGTCCACCATCCGCGCATGCGCTATGGAGAACAACAGGGTTTTGGCCCCTGAAAGCCCGCCGTGGAGCGTTTCCAGCTTCGGATACAGGGCAAGGAAGACGTCCTGCGTCACGGCTTCGGGGTCGTCCACGCCCCTTGCCCGGAGGTAGCCAAACACCGGTCCGGCGAAGTTGTTGTAGGCAGCCGTGAAGAGCAGGGCGGGATCGTCCTGATCCGCCTGCACGTATTCATCAGCCAAAGGGTCAAGCACCCGTGGATGCCTCCGTCCCACACACTACGTAGCGGGGCTCCTTGTCCTAAGCCAAGGAGCCCCGCCCTTAAACCGTAACCGCTGCTTGCTTAGCGGACAGAATCGAGCGGTGCGGCCGGAACGTCGGCGGGAACCTGTGCCGGCAGCTCAGGCGTCGCAGGGACGGCAGGCACTGCGGGGACAGCAGGTGTGGCGGGAACTCCCGGCACAGCGGGCACTGCAGGAACGGCGGGAACTGCAGGCGTTACCGGCAGTTCGGACGTCACGGCAGCGTCGACGTCGGCCTCTGCCGTCACCGAGCCGTCAGTCTTCAGGCCGGCAGCTTTACCTGCCTCCACCACGGCCTCGCAGTGCGCCTCCACCTTGGCTTCGCCGCCGGCAGCAATGGTCAAGGACTCGAAACCGGGGACCTTGGCGTCAGACTTCAGGCCGCCATTGAGGAGCGCGGTGCAGAGGCCGAAAGCCTCCGGGGACGTGGCGTCTTCCACCGTTGCTTTGGCATCGGATACGGCGTCGGCGGCCTTGGCCTGGCCGGCTTCGGCGGCCTCAGTTGCAGTTGCCTGCGCGGTCTCGACGGCGTCAGTCGCCTTGGTCTTGGCGGTTTCGGCGGCGTCGGCTGCTTCGGCGGCCTTCTCAGCAACAGGGGCCGGAGCGCCAACGAGGTCATGCGCGGTCTGCTGGATTCCGGTGGGAAGCGCGCCATTGAAGGCAGCGACGCCGGTTCCACCGGCAGCTACGGCTCCGGCAGCCAGGACGCCTGCGGCGACTTTGCTGGTGGCAAGGATAGTGAACAAGGACATGAAACCCTCCGACAAACGATTTTGGGATTGCCCCGGCCGCGGTTGGGTCGCGACCGGATGATCAGCGTGCGGACGTGGCCCGCACTCCCCTTACATCGTTCGGGGCCTCGGTGAGGTTACGCGTTGTCCGAAATTCTTTTTCAGGGCTTGGCGTGCTGCACTTTATCCACATTGGTTAGATGTCCCCATGGCCGCGTCCACTGCAGGCAACTATGCTCAGGAAACGCCTGGCCCGTTGGATGCCCGGCGATCGACAGATCACTACGTCAGGGGATACGTAATGGGGTTGGGTACCTAGTGGGACACGGATTGGTGGGCGCTGACGTCGGGGATCTCCGACGACTTTCGGCAGTGATGGACTCCGAGGCGGAGAAGATCACCAAGCTTCAACAACAGCTCACTGCGCTGATTCAGAACGGCAACTTCTGGCGGGGAAATGATGCTGAACAGTTCCGAAGCCGGTGGCAGAGCGATCTCCATGGACGGTTGGGAGCGGCAGCTGCTTGCCTGCGCACCAACGCCCGCGCCCTGAAACTCAACGCCGAGCAGCAGGAACAAGCTTCCTCGGGCAGTCCGGGACGCGAACCCAAGGGTGGACCTTCAACAGGGCATGGAAAGAGCATTCCCGATGCCCTCGGGTTCACTTTTGATCCCACCAGCTATGGCCCGGTCACGGTCGAGGGCAGCGGCTCGATTGACAGCCAAGCAACCGGCGAAGCCCATGGCTCCGTTGGTCCCGGAGGCATCGCGTTCGGAGGATCCGGCGAGGCTTCCAGCGGAGGTGACATGACCTGGAAGGCGGAGACTGAGTACGGGCCCGTCAAGACCACCGTCACCAACGAAACGTTCGTCGGCGCCCGCGCCAATGGCGAGTTCGGGGCCAGTGTGCCATTCGGACTCGGACTTCCCAATGCCCACGCCAACGGTGAAGCATTCGCTGGCGCGGAAAACATCACCACCATAAAGTCAGAGTTCTTTGACGGCTGGGTCAGCAATACCGCCACGACGCGTGCCATGACAGGAGTCGAGGCGAGCGCCCACGCCAACGCAAGCAGCCCCTTCCTGTTTTCGGCTGGTGGTGAGGGCTTCGCGGGTCAAAAAATCACCATGGACAACAAGACCGAGTTCGCTGGTGGGCTGTTCGCCTTGGGACAAGGCGGAGAATTGCGCGCCGGGGCTTGGGCCAGCGCCGGTGAAGGCGAAATCAGTGTCAAGGGCCGCGATGTCTCAGGTACTGCGTTCAGCGCAGGAGCGGGCGCTGAGCTGACAGGGAGCCGATATGTCGAAGTCCTGGGCCAAACACTGACACTCAACGCGACGGTGGCCGCCGGAGCGGGTGAGGGGCACTTCTTTACTGCTTCCATGGATGAAGACGGGCTCACTCTGGGCGCGGGAGCCAAGCTCACCGCCGAACTGGGTCTGGGCGCGGGTGGCCAGATCACCCTCAGTCCCAAAGGACTTGTGGATTCCGTAACCGGGTTCGTCGACTTCCTGAACAACTGACCGTCGCCACCACACCACCGCCCGAAAGGCTCCAATGTCGCAACAGGTTTTCCCGTCCGCATCCTTCCCCGCCTACCCCACCATCAAACTCAACCCACCGGCCGGGTGGACGCATCAAGTAGTCCCTGATGCCGTGGGGGCGCTGATGGCCCCGGCCTCAGAAGGTCGCTACACGGCAAACGTGGTGATCTCGGTGTCCCGCCGCTTGCCCGATTACCAGCTGAGGGACATCGCTGCATCCGTGGACTCGTTCCTGGACGCCCTGCCGGACGCGGTCCTGCTCGCCACAGAGCCAGTGGTTATCAATGGTCGGGATTGGCACGTGCGCGAGGCACGCTACACGCACCCGCAAGCAGGTTCGCTGGCACAGTTCACAGCAGTGACGGTGGTCCACCAGGACGCCGCAGCGGATGTCGTCCAGTTGACCGGCAGCTGCCAGCCGATTGAAGGCAACCACGACCTCCAGGCCATCTATTCGCTGGTTGCCAGCGCGGACGTTACGCCAGCGCCCTAGCCTGCTCAATCAGCTTCAGCACCGCAACGGAGTCCGCCGGATCCACTGGCGCCGGAAGCGGAGAGGAAGTGCCGCCGTCGTCGAGCTTTTCCGCCAGGATGCGGTAGAACTCGGGGTAGGCGCCGCGCTCCGTGGGGATGGTGGTGCGCTGCCCGTTCCGTTCCAGCGTGCCACTGTTTTGGGGAGGCTCGACGCCGTATTCCGCGTCTGTAGGCAAGCCCCCGCCCAGTACGTAGGGCTCCTGCGGATCGGCGCCGAACTTCACGAAGCCACCTTCGGTACCGAGGATGCGGAATCGCGGGCCGTGGAGGTGGCTGTTGAGGTTGATGGTGACGTGGCTGACCACGCCCGACTCATGTTGGAGTGCCAGGAAAACGTCGTCATCGGCGCTTTCCTGGGGGCGGCGGGCCGTGATCTCTGCGAAGGTAACGGTGGCCGGCCCAAAGAACCGGAGAGTGAGATCGAGGACGTGGGTGCCGAGATCGAACAGGACGCCGCCGCCGTCTTCCGCCGTGGCACTGGCTTTCCAGGCCTTGGCGATCTCCGGCGCCCAGCGCTCCATGCCCACCTCGAACCTGGTCACGGCACCCAACGTTCCGGCGTCGAGCAGTTTTTTCACGGTGAGTGAATCACCGTCCCAGCGCCGGTTTTGGTACACGGTGAGGACACGGCCCAGCTTCGCAGCTATTTGAATCAGTTCCTCGCCCTCAGCGCTGCGGACCGTGAACGGTTTATCGACGACGACGTCCAGCCCCGCTTCCAGCGCAGCTTTCGCGAGTGGGAAGTGGGTTGCGGGCGGTGTGCCCAGGACGACGAGATCCAGTTGGTCAGCCCGCGACAGGATGTCCTGCGGGGTGTTGACGATGTGTGCTTCCGGGTAGCGGGCCTGGGCCTTTGCCTGCCTTGCGGCGTCAGATGTTGCAATGACGGCGAGTTCGTAGGCGGGATTACTGGCGATGAAGGGCGCGTGGAAGACGCTGCCCGACAGGCCAAAACCTGCGACGGCGGTACGGATCGGCTGGGAAGTCATGACCCTAGGCTAGATCAGTAGACCTCGCGGCGGTGGGCGGCGCGGAAGATGATGATGACGAGTTCACCATCATGGATCTCGTAGAGGACCCTGAAGTCACCAACACGAATTCGCCATGCATTCGACTCTGCGGAAAGCTTCCTGACTCCGACCGGACGTGGGTTCAGTTCCAACTCGGCGATGGCCAGCAGTATCTTCCGGCGTACTGGAGCGTCTAGCTTTCGAATCTGCTTGGCAGCCGCGGTACTGAACTCCGCGCGGTATCGGCTCACCGGGTGATGCCGTTTTCCTCCAGAAGATCATTGAGACTGACCCTGGCACCATCATCTTCCGCTTTAGCGGTCCGAAGCGCCTTAAGGTCCGCCTCATCTTCGAGACGTTCAAGCCTCTCGAGGTCCTCAGCACTGATGAGCACCGCGGCGACCTTGCCTCTCCGGGTGATGCTGATCCGTTCATGGCCGTAAGCAGCACGATTGATTGTGTCTGAAAGATGAACTCGGAGGTCAGCGACACTCACGACATAGTCGGCGGTACCCATGAGTCCACCATAGCCGCATCTGTACTTTATGTACATAAAGTACAGATGCGACGCGGGATGTGAGCGAGCATCGGGCTCAAGCACGCGGGAGGTGAGCGAGCGTCGGGCTGAAGCACGCGGGAGGTGAGCGAGCGTCGGAGACGGCGAAAGGCCGGGAACCTCCCGAACCCGTTACAGGTTCAAGGAAGTTCCCGGCCTTCAGGAGACTACTGCCGAGGGGCTACTTCTTGGCGCCCTTTTCCCAGCCGATGGTGGTCCAGTCCGGAACGTTGGAGAGGCTCTTGAACAGGGACGGGCCGTAATTGGCCAGACCTGTTCGCACGAACTGGATCTCCGGACCGTTCATGACCGTGCCCATGGAGAAGTACTTCTCCATGTGCTTCTTCTCTACCTCCACGGCAGCCTTGTTGCGTTCAGTGTCATCGGCGATGGTTGCCAGACGCTTGATCTCGGCGTCGAGCTCAGCGTCGCCAAGGCCGTTCTCGTTGGTGGTGGAGTCGTAGTACTGCTTCACGGCATCAGTGGCGTCCGGGCCCACGGTGTAACCGGAGATAGTCACATCGAACTCACGTCCGCCTACAACCTTGCCGAAGTCGGCGTCACCGCGCTGGTCGATGGAAACGTCCATGCCAGCAGCCTGCAGTTGCTTTTGCAGCGTCTGGGACGTTGCTGCCGTGGTGGGGTCGTCACCGAAGTTGGTGATCTTGAAGGAGACAGGGACGCCATCCTTCTCCATGATGCCGTTGCCGTTGGCCGTGTAGCCGGCGTCCGTCAGGACCTTCTTGGCCGCCTCAGCACCGGTGTCCTTCACGGGGTAGTTGTCCTGGTAATACTCGGAGAACGGCATGAGCATCATGGAGCCCGAGCTCTCTTCGGACCAGTTCAGACCGTTGAAGCGGACATCGCGGATGGCTTTGCGGTCTACGGCGGTGAAGATCGCCTTGCGTACGGCAACGTCGGTCAGGGCCGGCCTCTTGGCATTCAGGTTCAGGCCACCGGCGAACAGTCGCTGGCCGCGACGGATCTCGGAGTTGTTTGTGCCTTCGAGCTGCTTGTAGCGGCCAAGCGTACGACCATTGGCGGCGTCAATCTCGCCGTTCTTGAACGCAGCGATGGTTGCACTCGGCTCCATCTGACGCCAAATGACCTTTTCAAGGACCGGCTTCTGGCCCCACCACTTGTCGTTGGGAACCATCGTTACGGTCTTGGCGGTGGTGTCGTAGTTTTCCACCTTGAACGGACCCGCCATCCATTCCGGATGCATGTTGCCGGCAAAGCCTGTGTTGAAGATTTCAGGCGTGTTGATGGCCGGGTGGATGAGGCCGAAGAAGAGCCCCTCCAGCGGGAAAACCGGCTGGGTGGTGGTGACAATGACTTCTTTGTCGTTGGCCCCGGCCTTAACCGAATCCACGAAAGCGTAGGCGCCCGCGGTCACGATGTCGATGGACTTGTCTTCACCCTTGAGCATGTTCCAGGTGTTTTCGAAGGTCTTTACGTCGATGGGAGTGCCATCATTCCAGGTCGCCTTGTCATTGACCTTGATGGTGATGGTCTGTTTGCCATCCTTGACTTCGCTCCTGACTTCCTCGCAGAAGTCCTTGTTTGGCTCTGCTTTGCCGTCGAAGTCCAGCTTCCAGCAGCCACCGATTCCGCCGCTGTTAATTGACGCGGTGTTTACGGGTGTCATCAGCGCTGAAGTATCTGCGCTGTTGCCCACATTGGAGAAACCGTTGAAGTCCGGACCTATGCTGCCTACTGCCAGGGTGACCGTGCCGCCCTGTTCCAGATCCTTTGCTTCCTTGGCGTTGACGCTAATCAGCTTGCTGATGTCACCGCCACTCTCTTCGGCCTTCTGCGAGGCCGGACCCGACGGCGTTCCCCCGCCGCAAGCGGTCAGCATGAGCGTTGCTGCGAGCGCTACGCCACCGATCGTCGTGTATTTCTTCATGGTTTGCCCTTCATGTTTACGACTGGAAATCTTTGCGAGTTGAATAACAGGGTTTCAATCGATGTGTCATATGTCGTCAGGCATGCACCACCAGCATGTCGGCATCTATCTCTCCGTCCGGGAAGAAGCATGCGAAGTCCTGTGTGTCCTCCTTCTCCGAAGCCAGTGGCGGCTCCAGAGTAAGGCACTTCTCCTGCTTTGCGGCAGGTAATGCGGCAAACACCGGACAACGGGTCGCAAAATTACATCCCTTGGGAGCATCAAGCGGGCTGGGAAGGTCGCCCTGCAGGATGATGCGTTCACGGGTCCGTTCCAGGTTGGGATCAGGAACCGGGATCGCTGACAACAAGGCCCGTGTGTAAGGGTGGCGCGGGTTGTCGAAGACGTCGTCCACGTGGCCGGTTTCCACAATCTTGCCGAGGTACATCACGGCAACGCGGTCCGAGATGTGCCGGACAACGGAGAGGTCGTGGGCCACCATCAGGTAGCTCAAGCCCAGCTCGGCGCGGAGCTTGTCCAGGAGGTTGATGACTCCGGCCTGCACGGACACGTCCAACGCAGAGACCGGTTCGTCCAGCACCACGAGCTTCGGATTGACCGCAAGTGCCCGGGCAATGCCGATGCGCTGACGCTGGCCGCCGGAGAACTGGTTTGGGAAGCGGTTCACGTGGTCCGGCTGCAGGCCCACCAGCTTCATGAGTTCCATGATGCGTTTCCTGATGGCAGCCTTGGGCATCCCGAGGTTTTCCAGCGGTTCAGCAAGGACCTCGTACACAGTGAAACGCGGATCCAGGGCACCCGTGGGGTCTTGGAACACCATCTGCATTTCCTTGCGCATGGCCATCTTGGTCTTGTGGTCTGTGGCTACTTTGTTGCTGACGCCGCCAATCACCACTTCGCCCACCTGGTCCGGGTGGAACTCCATGATTTCCAGGAGGGTGGTGGTCTTGCCACAACCGGACTCGCCCACAATCGAGACGCACTCACCTTCGCGGATATCGAAGCTCAGACCATCCACGGCCTTGACCGTGCCTATCCGTCGCTTGATCAAGGCACCCTTGAGCAGCGGGAAGTGCTTTTTCACGTCCTTGAGTTCCAGGACCTTTTCGCGCTCGACGCGTGGGACGCCGTCGAACTTTGAAACGGGCTTGGGCGGCGCGTGGAAAATCTTGTGGGCGTCAGCGTTACCGGACAGTTCGTCTGCTTTGATGCAGGCTGCCTTGTGTCCAAGCATCTGGCGCTCAACGCCGGGGACGGGGATGAGCTCCGGCTCGCCGTGGAGGCAGGCATCGCTGACCAGCGGGCAGCGGGCCGCAAAGGAGCATCCTGTCACCGGCAACGCGAGGTTGGGCGGTGTTCCCTCGATGGGCACCAGCGACTGCCTGGTGGCGGTATCCACTCGAGGAACAGCGCCGAGCAAGCCCAGCGTGTACGGCATCCGCGGGTTGTAGTAGATGTCCTCCACAGTGCCGGTCTCCACCGGCTTGCCGGCGTACATGACCATGATGTCGTCAGCCATGCCCGCTACGACGCCGAGGTCGTGCGTGATCATGACGACGGCGGCACCGGTCTCCTCCTGCGCGGTGTGCAGGACTTCCAGCACCTGCGCCTGGATGGTGACGTCCAACGCCGTCGTAGGTTCATCAGCGATGAGTACCCGCGGATCGTTGGCGATGGCGATGGCGATCATGACGCGTTGGCGCATGCCGCCGGAGAACTCGTGCGGGAAGGCCTTCAGACGGTCCTTGGGGCTGGGGATGCCCACCATACGCAAGAGGTCGACGGCGCGGGCTTCTTTGGCCTGCTTGCTCATGGTGGGGTTGTGGACCGTGAGCGCCTCGATGATCTGGTTGCCCACGGTATAAACCGGGGTCAAGGACGACAGCGGGTCCTGGAAGACCATGGCGATGTCATTGCCGCGATGCTTGCACATGGCTTTGTCGCTGAGGCCCAGGAGTTCCTTGCCCTTGAAGCGCACGGAGCCCGTGATGTCCGCCGTTTCCGGGAGGAGTCCCATGATGGCCATGGACGTGACGGACTTGCCGGAACCGGACTCGCCCACGATGCCCAGTGTTTTGCCGGGCATGAGGTCGAAGTCGACGCCGCGGACCGCATGGACCACACCATTCTCGGAGTTGAAGCGGACATTGAGGTCGCGGACGCTCAGGACGGCGTCGCCTGGAGCGTAGAGTCCTGCGTCGCGAAGACGTTCGGCGGGAGTGGTGTTGGTGCTCATTTGCCAGCCTTTGCGGTCTTGGTCTTGGCCCGTCCAATGGAGCTGGAGCTGGGGTCGAAGGCGTCACGGAGGCCGTCGTTCATCATGGCCAGCGAACCGGTCAACAGGAACATGACAGTCAGCGGAACCCAGAACATCCATGGGAAGGAGGACACCTGGCCCGTCGCCTGGCCGATCAGGACACCAAGGCTGACGTCCGGGAGTTTGATGCCGATGCCGATGAAGGAGAATGCCACTTCGGCGAGGATCGCACCGGTGATCCCACGGGTGAAGTCCAGGACCAACAGCGAGCCGATGTTCGGGACGAGGTGGCGCCACACGATGCGGCGGGATGGGACACCCATGTACTTGGCGGCTTTGACGTAGTCCCGCTGCATCAGGGACATGGACAGTGAGCGCACCAAGCGGGCGGTGCCCATCCAGCTGAAGAAGAGCAGCACGACGACCAGCAGGAGCCAGCTGGGGAGATCTTTCAGTCCGCCGCTTCCGCTGGTGGCGACCGCGACCACCAGAATGGCGGGCATCATGATGAGCGCTTCAAGGATGAACAGCATGGTCGCGTCCACCTTGCCGCCAAAGAATGCCATGGTGCAGCCGTAGACCGCGGAGATCAGGACGGAAACTCCGCCAACGATCAGGCCGATGAGAATGGAAGTTCGGGTGCCGTCCACAATGAGCGCCATGAGGTCGATGCCGGCCTGCGTCGTACCCAGCAAGTGGTCCGGTGACGGCGGCATACCAATGTTCAAGGGATCAAGGGTGTCCTTGTCCCACGAGGTCAGGAACCCGCCAAAGATCGAGAAGAGGAACAGCGCGAGGAAGATGAACAAGCCGGCGACGGCGGTCCGGTTCCGCATGAAACGACGGAAGATGATCCGCGACTTCCCAATGACGACGTCCTGGTCCGCGACGCGTGACTCGTCGATTTCCGCAATGGGATCGATGATGTTGGTCATTACTGGACCCTCACTCGTGGATCGACCAGCGTGGTGGCGAAGTCGGCAAGGATGGCACCGATCGCGAAGATTACTGAGCCGTAGGCCAGCGTG
Source organism: Paenarthrobacter sp. (assembly GCA_031179305.1). Classification (GTDB taxonomy): domain Bacteria; phylum Actinomycetota; class Actinomycetes; order Actinomycetales; family Micrococcaceae; genus Arthrobacter. Next base: position 45,777 of record JAPSHX010000011.1, read on the forward strand.
GCGGTGGCGACGTTGACGTCCTGAAGGCTGATGGCCTGGATGCTCCAGAGGCCGATGCCTGGCCAGGCGAAGATGGCCTCCGCGAAGAAGCCGCCCGTGAAGATGGCCGGGATGGTGAAGGCGATACTCTGCGCTACCGGAATGAAGGAGACGCGCAGGGCGTGCTTCCTGATGGCCTGGTTTCGGGTGAGTCCCTTGGCCCGGGCAGTGCGGACGAAGTCAGCGTTCACGTTATCCAAGAGGTACTGCCGTTGGGCGATCTGGTAACCGGCCCAACCGAAGACGGTCATCGCGAAGGTGGGCACGGCGTAGTGGGCCAGAAGGTCAACGAAAGCCGGCCAGCCCGGCTCAATTCCCGGCGTCGAAATCCCCGTCACGAAGAAGATGCGCTCGCCAACGGCCTCATTGATGCTGATGGCACCGAGCTGCACCAGGAAGTATGCGATGGGAGCGGGGAGGATGTGCACCAAGTAGCTGTAGGACGTGATGACGCGGTCCTGGTACTTGTACTGGCGGGCGGCCGAGTAGACGCCGAGGGCGACGCCAATGACCAGGGTGAGGATGATCGAGGCGATGAACAACCGGGTGGAGACCATCACGCGGTCCGCGAATTCGGCATTCACGAACGCGCCGTTCGGGCTGCGGCCCCAGTCCCAGCGGGTGACGATGCCCCAGAGCCAATCAAGGTAACGCTCCCAGGCGTTTTTGTCCGGATCCAGTCCGAGTCCCCGGAAAGAAGCAGCTACTTGTTCGGGGGTTGGCCGCGGGATCTTTTCCTGCTCGAGGACTGCGGGTTTCAGCGACGAGACCGCCAGGAAGTAACCCGCACTTGTGGTCAGGAAGATCATGATCAGGTAGATGCCCGACCGCTTCATCAGATATTTCAGCATGTCGGGCGGCTGCCCCGAATCGTGGCAAAACTCAATGCTCGTCCTTCCGCGGTTCCCGGCTGTGGCCGGCGTCAGCTACGAATTGGCGCAGCGGGTTCTTGGGCCCCCGCACCCCTTCAGTGATCACCAGCCCTATATGGCATGCGTCACATTCAAGAGGAAACTACCACAATAACTGCTTCACGTTTTGCTTCGAGGCGTCCAGTTTCGCGCCTGCAGCCAGATTGTTATGTGCAGGTTGCGTCATGTTTACGACGTCGGTGCCACTGCCGTGCTCACAGCGACGCCAATGGGGGCGCTAACAGTGGACTCCGCCCTGACTGCGCGCTGTTTGCGGTTGCCCTTAGGCGGCCCTCAAGAGCCGCGTGACCAGTTCTCGCCACGAGTCCGCGAGCCGCGTGGGGGAAATGCCTCGAACTCGAACATCGTCCACTATTCGCTCAGGGTCCAGCGCGTAGGTCAGAGACATCGCCATCACCCAAGGATCCGCGATTCCCGCCTCCCGCAGCAGGACCTCCATATGTCGATGCGAAAGCTTGGTTGCAGGGACGTCGAAGCGGTTGCGGGTAGCAGCGCCCGCCGCTTTCAAGAGTTCGCCGTTTTCCAGGACGAAGTAAATTCGCCCCTCACCGAAGGCCACCAAACGATCCTTGGGGGCGGCACCCGGGCCGAGTGGTGGAGGACCGAACATGAATCCGTGCTGAAATTCGGACTCCGAGTCGCTCAACAGGGTCATCATGAGTCCGGCGCGGCTACCAAAGCGGCGGAAGACTGTCCCTTTGCCAACCTTGGCCTTACAAGCGAGTGCGTCCATGGTCAGTGCTTCAGCGCCGAGCTCGGCCACCAAGTCCCGGGCAGCGCTGAGAAGGCGCTCGCGATTCCTCGCTGCGTCACTGCGCTCGTGGGGCGCACCCAGGGGCACGTCCGGTCGAATGGGGATCGAGCTCACAGAAATATTCTAGACCCCGGGAATAGAAAGCGGACCATAGTCCGTTTAGTATCGATGAAGGCTCCAAGCCCAGACATCGAACGGCCGGCACCTCACCCGGCCAGACAAAAGGAGACACCATGTCCAAGAGCACCGTTCTTACCCTCGTCGGTAGCCTGCGCGCCGATTCCCACAACAAGAAACTCGCCGAAGCCATCCAGCTGAACGCTCCCGAGAACGTTAATGTGCAGATCCACGGCTCACTTGGCAGCATTCCTTTCTACAACGAAGACATCGACGTCGAAGGCCAGGTTCCCGCCGAAGCCGCCGCCCTCCGTGCTGCAGCAGCCGACGCCGACACCATCCTCCTCGTCACGCCCGAGCACAACGGCACCATGCCCGCCTCCCTGAAGAACGCCATCGACTGGCTGTCCCGCCCGTTCGGTGCCGGCGCCCTCTCCGGCAAGCCGACCGCCGTCGTCGGAACCGCCTTCGGCCAGTTCGGTGGCGTGTGGGCCCAGGACGAAGCCCGCAAGGCTGCCGGCATCGCCGGCGCCAAGGTACTTGAAGACGTCAAGCTGGCCGTTCCAGGTTCCATGATCCGTTTCGCTGAACTGCACCCGAAGGACGACGCTGAGGTTGTTGAGCAGATCAAGGGCATCTTTGAGCCCTTGACCACCGTTCACGACGAAGAAGCAGCAGCGTAGTCTTTAACGCTTTCGATGCCCCCGTTCCGCATTTCGCGGGGCGGGGCATTCGCGTTCCTACAGCTTTGAAAGGGGCGTGATCAACTCTTGTCCGAACCGTCACCGTAACGGCATGTTGTGTTCCGCAGTCCCGTCCTAACGTTGGAGAAACAGGTGGACGGACAGGAGCGCGGGGCTGTCATGCATGCCGGACGGGGACCAAAAAGCACGACGGCGATCACGGCTGCCTGCCTCATCTTCGGCCTGTGGGTGGGTGGCTGCACTACTGTCCCGACCGAATCTTCCGGACCTGAGTCCGCAGGGTCCTTGCCGACAGTTTCCGTGGCTTCGCCTGCCCCTACACCTTCGACCATTGCTTCCGTGCCAGCTGCCTCGGCTCCCTCCCCTTCGAGCCCGGGTACGCCGTCCGTCGCCGTCCCAGCCGCGTCACCCCCGGCAGCAACGCCAACTCCAGCACCGTCCGCAAGTACTCCCGCTTCGCCCGTGGCCTCTCCCACCCAAACGGCGCCCGTCGTCGAGCCTTCACCCCAACCAGGCACCAGCGCACCCGAACCAACAGCCACCGCATCGATCATTCCCGTGGATTCGGAGAACTCCGGACCAGCGGTCTACTACGTGGCAATCGACGACGGCGGCGCCCGCGGCGTGCGGTTCGGCTGTAACGACAGCCTGGTACCTGTCAGGGGCGTTGCCGTGCCCGGAGATCCGTTGTCCGTGGCTCTCGGCCGGCTCTTGGAGGCCGGAATGCCAGTGGACAGCGATGCGGCCCTCTACGACGCATTGGCTGATTCCTCGCTGCGCTACCTCTCCGGTTACATGAGCGGTGCAACGGTGGTGGTTAACCTCAGCGGGTCACTGCGGCCCGGGGGCGTGTGTGACATCCCACGGATCCAGGCACAACTGACGCAGACCATAGTGTCCGCCAGTGGCGCGTCGAGGGCCGAGATCTATGTGAACGGCAGGACCCTGACGGAGGCCCTGAGCGTTCGGTGAGTGCTGATGCGGGGCGCGATGTTCCGTGGGTTCCCCGCTGCCACGTTGCCGAGCCGCTATCCCGTGGTTGCCCCGCAACGGAATAGCGGCTCGACAACGTAATAGCGGGGCGGGCGGGGTTAGGGTCTGGCAGGGCTAGCTTGACGGCTCATGACGTGGCGATGGCCAGCACCCTCCTCAGTGCCCACGCCACACGCAACAGGGCAAGGACTGAGGCGAAAGTCAGCACGAAGACCAGTGCTTCAGGGATCCACAGGCCGGTGACGGCGTCTCCTTCCAGGACCACCGTGACCAAGGCAGCAACCACCAGCAGGCCCAGCCCAGGGATGGCAAAAAGGAAGACTTCGCCGATTTGGCGCCGATGAGTGGCGGACAGTTTCTCCAAGGGGAGTTCCCGTTGACCCGGCGCAGCTTTCTTTCCCAGCACGTTGATCAGCATGGACACACTGGTCAGTGTCAGGCCAGCCGTGGCCCCGGCCAGCGTCGCGAGTGTCTGGAACAGGGTCCGCCGGGCACCGGGGTCCACGCTTTCCAGCATCAGCGGTTGATGCGCAAGCAGCGCGATTCCCAGCCAGATCAGGACGACAAGCGCAGCCCATCCGAAGTCTGCGCTGGGATGCAACAGAAACCAACGCCACAGAGTCCTGCGGCGCCCGGTTCGCTCAACGTCAACCCCGTACAAGCTCATGATCTGCACCGCCTTGGTTCTCCTCGGATGCTTGACCGGCCTTGTCAGCGCTCTCCACGGCCGCCGCCATAGCTGCCCGAACAGTGGCCATTCCGCCCGCAACGATGTCCGGAACCAACGCGGAATCAGCCGAACCCTTGATGTCCGGCAGGGTCTTGGCGAAAAATGCCTCGTTGTCCCTGGCCTGTTTATTGAGGATGGCGATTGCCTCCGTTGTGGATTTTTGGGGATCGTTGAAGACATCCGGATCCACCTCGATGTGCGAGATGAACCGTTCCTTCAGCAGGTCCACCACCTCACGGTCTCCCGTCAGTGAGTCCTTGCCCTCGGCTACCACGTAATCGAAATGCTCCACGGATCCGGACCTGCGGAAAAGATCGATCAGCCGCTGGATCCGGTCCCGAATCCGCTGTTTGTCCTCGGCCTTGCCGGACCTGCCAACGCTCAGGGAGATCCGGAACGTACCCTCCTTCATGAGCCGCGAGGCGCTGTCCAAAACGTCAGCCCATTCACCCTCCATAAGCTTCCCGGACAGACGTTCGGCAGGAAGCGCGAACTCGAAACGGCTTACCTCCAGCCGGGTGAGGATTTCTTCGATGTCCTCGCGCACAACCGGCACCAGGCTTGACTCAAGCCCCAGCATTCCTTCGAGGTACTCGCCCATCCTGGATGCGCGCGGGCCATTGCCACTGGTCAGCACCGCAATGACATTCCGCTTCAGAAAGGCGAAGTAGGTGGTCTCCAACAGATGGTCACCGGGAGCCAACGGCAGGGGCTTACGCCGCCCGAGGGCGTCGCCGACGCTCGGTAGATTGGTGTCCCGCACCCGGTCCAAGAGCAGCACCGGATGCGGTGAAGATGCCGCCGCTTGGGCGAGTAACACAGTCCCGTCCACGCTGGTGAAGTGCCGGTCTATCCCGGAATCCTGGGCCTTCTTCAGCACCTCGGCAACACGGCGCGCTGGAAATGGTCGGTTGAGCTCGTCACCGTTCAGCTGCTCGATCCGCCAGAACTGTACACTGCGCCGTGCCATGGATGCTCCCCTCGTTTTCCATGACCCACGCTATCGGCGAGGTCTGACATTAAAGCCGGGTACCGCCGTCGTGCCCTAACCTGCGGGCAAGTACGGCGTTCAAAGGCTGTATTTGGGTCCTGGTTCAAACAGGGAGTCCATTTCGTCGTGGCTGCGTGTTCCGGCCAGCCCCGCCCAATTGCCGTCGCCAAGGATTTCCTTCGCCACCCGCGCCACCTTGGCATAGGCCGCTTTGGCCGTGTTGCCGCCAATGCTGACGCGACGAACCCCTGCATCGTGGAGTTCAAGGGGCGACGGCGCGCCAACCCCGGCCAACGCGTTGAGCGGTGCAGGAATCCTGTTGGCCAGCTCATGGAGGACATGTAGATCCACGACGCCCGGCACGAAGATTCCGTCCGCACCCGCAGTGAGGTAGGCCTCGGCACGCCGCAAAGTTTCGTCATAGGCGCTGTCCGCGAACTGGCCGGACAGGTAGGTGTCGGTACGGGCATTGATGAACAGGGGTATTCCACGATCGTCGGCAACTGCGCGGATCAAGGCGATCCGGCGCGACTGTTCGTCGATGTCCGCGAGCGGCTCGGTAGCGGAATCCTCAATGTTGATCCCCACAGCCCCCTCGTCCAAAACGGCATGGACAGTGGCACGAAGTTCATCGTCAGTGCGCCCGTAGCCCGTCTCAATGTCTGCCGAGACCGGCAACCGGGTTGCACGCGCCACGCGACCAAGCGCAGCCATTGCCAAGCCCCACGGCACGTGGTCGCCGTCCCGGAATCCCAAGCTCCAGGAGACGGCCGAGCTTGAGGTGGCAATCGCCGTAGCACCCGCTTCCTCAACAACCCGGGCGGAAGCCGCATCCCACACGTTCACGAGCACAAGAGGCGTTGGCCCTGCGTCGTGAAGTTTATGGAAGTGTTCTGCTTTGGTCACGGATCCCCGGTGCGCTGTCATAGCTACATTCCAGCCCTTCGCGATCGCTGCGTAAAGGACAGCCTGCGAAAATGAAAAGCACCGAAAACAACTGTTGCCTCATTAGCAACAACGAGGAGTATCCTGTCACTGTGACCCACGAAACATTGGATGCCGGCGCAACGTTGCCCGCTGAAGCCATCGACGCCATTGAGCGGGCCGCCACGGCCGCTCACCCGCACGAGGAATTGTTCTCCGCGCGGGCCGCCAATATCAAACAGTCCGCTGTCCGGGACGTCTTCGACATCTCGATGCAGCCAGGCCTTGTCTCCCTTGCCGGCGGAAACCCGTACCTGCAGTCGCTACCTCTCGAGAAGCTTGGCCAAACCGCGGCCCGCATCATCGCCGAAGAGGGTATGACCGCGCTGCAGTATGGCGGCGGCCAAGGCACGGAAGAACTACGCGAGCAGATCTGCACCATCATGGCCGCCGAGGGGATCACCGACGCCCGTCCCGAGAACGTGGTCATCACCGCTGGATCGCAGTCCGCGCAGGATGTTGCCACCAAGGTCTTCTGCAACCCGGGCGACGTTGTCCTGGTGGAGAACCCCACCTACGTAGGCGCCCTGAACACGTTTGAGGCGTACCAAGTCCAGGTAGAACCTGTGGAAATGGACGACGACGGGTTGGTACCCGAACTTCTTGAGGCCAGGATCGCGGCGCTCCAGTCCGAGGGCAAAAACATCAAGTTCCTCTACACGATCCCTAACTTCAACAACCCTTCCGGCATCACGCTGGCGGCGGAACGCAGGCAGCAAATCGTCGACATATGCCGTGGTGCGAATATTATTGTCCTCGAGGATAATCCCTACGGGCTTCTAAGGTTCGATGGCCACCCGATCGCCCCGATGCGAGCCACCAACCCTGATGACGTCATCTATCTGGGCTCGTTCTCCAAAATCTTTGCCCCCGGACTCCGTATCGGCTGGGCTCTGGTTCCCGCGCACTTGCAGCGTCGTTTCTACCTCGCCTCCGAGGCGGTGACCCTCTGCCCGCCTCCGCTGAACCAAATGCTCGTCTCGGCATACCTCCGTGAGTACGACTGGGAAGGGCAGATCGAAACCTACCGGGCACTCTACGCGGAACGCTGCCGGGCCCTGTTGTCCGCACTCGACGAGTACATGCCGGCAGGCCTCACGTGGACACGCCCGGACGGCGGCTTCTTCGTTTGGGTCACGCTGCCCGAGGGCGTGGATACTTATCCCCTGCTTGGAAAGGCAATTGACGCGGGGGTTGTCTTCATCCCGGGTGCTGCCTTCTCCCCTGCTGACGGACCCTCCAACAAGCTCCGTCTCGCTTTCAGCGCCGTACCGCCGGATACGATAGCCGAAGGTGTCCGCCGCTTGGCCCCTGTCCTGGCGGATGCCATTGAAGCTACCAATGAAGGAGCACCACAATGACCGGAGTTGTGATCGTCGGAGTAGACGGCAGCGAGACCGCAATGAGGGCAGCACAGGCCGCCCAGCAGTTGGCGATCGGCCTCGGAGCCAGCCTTCGCGTAGTCAGTGCCTTCGACAGCAACCGGACAGAGGTGGTTGAGATCGGCACCGACAAGTGGATCGTCTCCGACGCCGCCGAAGCTGAAGCTGTGGCTCGTGCAGTTGCGGAGCGCCTGACAGATGACCGCCTCGAGGTTACGTACTCCGCTGCCCGCGGCAAACCGGGTGAAGCATTGGTCAAGGAGGCTGAAGTGCACGATGCCCGCTTGATCGTGGTGGGCAACCGTCGCATGCAGGGGCTGGGTCGCGTGCTTGGAAGCGTAGCCAACACCGTTGCGCACACCGCGCCCTGCGACGTCTACATCGCCAAAACCGACCAGCCATAACGCGAGCTGAATCACGCCGCCGGGTGGGGAGCCTCACCCGGCATTTGGCGTCTTTTGGGCCAGCCCCCTGAAGTCATCGTTATAAAATCGAGATGCCCGCAATGGCGCGTGCCACCTCCACTTACTGACTTCAGGGGATCATTTACTTGCTTACTTTGCAGCCGCGCCAGCGCGTAGGACACGATATTCTTCTTGCCCGCCACGGCAACCACATCAGCACCATGCGCTACGACCGAACCAACGATTGCATCATCGCCATGCTCGACGACGGCTCATGGGACAGCGCCCCTAACATGATCGCCCCCAGCCTTGAGATGCCCGAGACGTTGGCCAGCGTCTTCCGCAAGGATTGGCGCTTCCTTTCCGTGGCATGTGTTGCCATGGTCACCGTAGCCGCCGTCGCCATGGGCATCAGTGTGGAGATGGCAAACCACATGTCGACGACGGAGCTCCAGGCGCTGCTGGTCAGTTACCCGGCGTTCTAGCTCCTAGAGCATCCACACCCGCAGCAGCCACCATAGGCCTGCGATCACAAGGCCTCCAAATAGCGAACCTGCAATAACCTGAGCAAGGGTGTGGGCGCGCAATACCAATCGCGACCAGCCAACCGCCGGAACGAGGAGCAACAAGGGAAGCCACTCCGGTCCGAACATCATCACGGAAATAACGGAGGCCGCCGCAAGAGCCGACGCATGCCCGCTCATTTTCCAGAACGCACTGACTACGGCCAGTACCCCGATTCCTCCGATGAGCGCGATGACCATCACCGTAACGCTCACCGGACCACTGAGCAGATGCAGCATGAGCAAACCAACCAGCACTGAGCCCAGCGTCATCAGAAGCAACGCGGGCCGCTGGCGTCGGTCGCTGACATGATGATCAGTGATCCTGCCCAGCTTCACCATCACCAGCACGTAGGCCAGCGGCAGGACACAGACGAACATGGCCGCGATAAACCCGAACCACATGGTCCCCGGGAACCCGGGTTCAATGGCAGGGCTAGTCAGCAGGAGGACCAGAACAACAACGGGTGGCTGGAAAACTTCCGTAAGCACCCGGGCAACCGTGCGCCATGGTCCCGTCAACAACTGAGGGGGCACATGACCTGATTCCTCAGTTATCGTCTCCGTGCCAGAGCCAGCGCTTGTGTCGGCTTGCTCGTCAGTCAAGCAGCAGCGCCGGTTCTTCGAGAATGGATGCGACGTCCGCCATGAAGCGCGCGGACAAATCCCCGTCCACCACGCGGTGGTCGAAGGAACCACCGAGTGTTGTAATCCAGCGCGGAATGACTTCGCCGTCCAGGACCCACGGCTTCTGCTTAATGGTTCCGAAGGCAAGGATGGCTACTTCACCCGGGTTGATAATAGGAGTTCCGGTATCAATGCCGAGCGCGCCGATGTTGGTGATGGTCAGGCTTCCACCCTGCATCTCAGCCGGCTGCGTCTTCCCTGCCCGTGCCTTGGTTGCCAACTCGTTGAGCGCAAGGGCCAGTTCCTTGAGTGAAAGGTCCTGGGCGTCCTTGATGTTGGGCACCATGAGGCCGCGCGGAGTTGCGGCCGCGATGCCAAGGTTCATGTAGTGCTTCACCAGGATCTCCGCGCCACCCTTACCGTCAGCGTCGTCCACCCAGGTTGCGTTGACGCTGGGGTTCCGGGCGGCGGCCCAGATCACTGCCTTTGCAAGGATGAGCAGCGGTGAGACCTTAATGCCTTCAAAGTCGCGGGAGACCTTTAGCCGCTTGACAAACTCCATGGTGCGGCTGGCGTCCACGTCGACGAAAATACTGACGTGGGGAGCCGAGAAAGCTGAATCAACCATGGCCTTGGCGGTCGCCTTACGAACCCCCTTGACGGGCATCCGTTCCACTCGCTGATCCTGCGGCTTCTTCGAGGCACCCCAGAAACTATCCGCTTGGTCATGCTCGGCGTCGCGCTGGGCTTGGTAGCTCACCAGATCCTCGCGGGTCACTTCACCGCGTTCCCCAGTAGCCACGACGTCAGCGAGATCGATGCCCAGATCGCGGGCAAACTTGCGGACGGGAGGCTTGGCCAGGACCTTGTTGACCAGGCCACTAATGGTTCCGCTGATGGCTGCACCGCGGGAAGCCGCCGCCTGCAGCGCTTGGGGTCCCGGCGTGACGGACTGCGTCGTCCGGTGTGAAACCGGCGATTCGGCTGCTTTGGCTTCCACCACCGCTTGGTGGTCCTGAACGGTACCTTCGGCGTTCTCGGCGACTGCAGCTGCCTCAACCACGGCACCGGACGGGCGTTTGCGTGCACGACGCTTCACGGCGTCGGCCTTGGGCCCTGAACCCACCAGCGGACCGCCGGACGGGCGGTTGTCGTCAGTGTCGTCGTCGGCAGGAAGCTTGCCATAAAGGGGCATCTCGACGGCGGGTACCTCCGGGGCCGCAGGCGTCACCGGCGCTGCATCACCTTCCTGGCCTTCCGAAACAGCGATGATCGCCGTGCCGACTTCAACCGTGATGCCTTCCTCAACCAACAGCTCCGTGACAGTGCCCGCAAAAGGCGAAGGGAGCTCGACGAGGGACTTGGCGGTCTCGATCTCGCACAAGACGTCGTTGATGGCTACGACGTCACCGGGCTTGACCTTCCAAGCCACTACCTCGGCCTCGGTCAGGCCTTCGCCAACGTCAGGCAGATTGAATTTCTTTACAGTCACAGTGGTCCTCGATTTCCGGTCACCCGGAAGCGAAGCCGGGCTGGATCAGGGCGGTTAGTAGGACGGTTTAGTAGGACAAGGAGCGGTCGAGCGCCTCAAGGATCTTGTCGATGTCCGGCAAGTAGTCCTCTTCCACCTTGGCCACGGGGTACGGCATATGGAACCCGCCAACGCGAATGACGGGTGCCTCCAAATGCAGGAATGCCCGCTCGCTGATGCGCGCGGCGATCTCGCCGCCGATGCCACCAAAGGTGGGGGCTTCATGGGCTACGATCAGGCGGCCCGTCTTCTTGACCGATGCTTCCACAGTGTCAAAGTCCAAAGGCGAGATGGAACGGAGGTCGATGACTTCAACGCTCCGTCCGTCCTCAGTGGCAGCATTGGCGGCCGCCAATGCAACCGGCACCAGCGGGCCATAGGCCACGATGGTGGCGTCCGTTCCTTCACGGACAACGTGCGCTTTGAAGGGGTCCTCGGAAAGACCTGCATTCTCGACGTCCACTTCACCCTTTAGCCAGTAACGGCGCTTGGGTTCGAAGAAGATGACAGGGTCCTGGCACTCGATGGCCTTTTGGATCATCCAGTAGGCGTCATGGGCGTTGGAAGGGGAGATGATGCGCAGGCCCGCAGTGTGGGCGAACAGCGCTTCGGGCGACTCTGAGTGATGCTCGATGGACCCGATGCCGCCGCCGTACGGAATGCGAATGACCACGGGAACGGTGAGCTTGCCGAGGCTGCGGGAGTGGATTTTGGCCAGCTGGGTGGTGATCTGGTTGAAGGCAGGGTAAACGAAGCCGTCGAACTGGATTTCGCACACTGGTGAGTATCCGCGAAGCGCCAGGCCTATGGCGGTTCCGACGATGCCGGACTCAGCCAAGGGGGTGTCCACGACGCGTTCGTCGCCGAACTCCTTGATGAGCCCGTCCGTGACGCGGTAAACACCGCCCAGATGTCCGATGTCCTCGCCCATCAGCAAGGACTTGGGGTTGTTCGTCAGCGATGCCCGCAGACCCTCATTGATGGCCTTCGCAATGGTCATTGTTGCCATCAGTTAGCAGCCTCCTGGTCGCTCTCGAAGCCGGCAGAGTATTCCTCGAACCAGGCCAGTTCCTCCGCGATCAGCGGGTGTTGTTCGGCGTAGACACTGGCAAAGGCTTCGCGGATATCCGGGACCTCAAGGCCATGCGTTGTGCTGCGGACGTACTTGGCGAGCTCATCGCCGTCGGCCTTGACCTGGTCGAAGAAAGCTTCATCCGCCAGCCCTTCGGCGCGTAGGTACTTCTCCAGGCGGTCCAACGGATCTTTCTCACGCCATGCAGCTTCTTCGGCGGATTCCCGATACTTGGTGGGGTCGTCGGCAGTGGTGTGTGCGCCCACCCGGTAGGTGTAGGCCTCAATGAGCACAGGGCCCCGGCCCTCACGAGCATGCTCGAGTGCCCATTCAGTGACGGCATGGACGGCGATGACATCGTTGCCGTCCACCCGGAGTCCCGGGAAACCATAGCCTTTGGCGCGGTTAGCCAGTGGAACCTTCGTCTGGACTTCAGTAGGCACGGAAATAGCCCAGTGGTTGTTCTGGCAGAAGAAAACAACCGGGGCGTTGTACGACGCCGCAAAGACCATCGACTCATGGACGTCGCCTTCGGAGCTGGCGCCGTCACCGAAGTAAGCGATGACTGCAGCCTTGGGGTCGGTGGAGTCTGAGGCCGCTGCGAACTTCTGGTCCCTTTGGATGCCCATGGCATAGCCAACAGCGTGAAGCGTCTGGGCCGCGAGCACCAATGTATAGAGGTGGAAATTGTTCTCCCGCGGATCCCAGCCGCCGTTGGACACGCCGCGGAACTGCTTGAGCAGCTCGGAGAGGTCTACATTGCGGACCAGCGCAACGCCGTGTTCGCGGTAGGTGGGGAAGATGTAGTCCTGGGACTGGCTCGCGTGGCCCGAACCAATCTGTGCGGCCTCCTGGCCAGTCAGCGGCACCCACAAGGCAAGCTCGCCTTGGCGCTGCAGTGCGGTGGCCTCCTGGTCAAAGCGACGGATCCTCGCCATGTCCGTGTAGAAAACACGGAGCTTTTCCGGATCGATCCGCTTGGCGTAGTCCGAAAAAACAGGATCGGATCCGAGTTTCCCGTCGGGCCCGAGCAACTGCACCATTTCCACTGGTTCGCCTGGTGCGGCTGCTGCCGCGGTGGTTGCCGCGAGACTTTCTTCCGTCCCGGGGGGCAGTTGTGTCGAGCCCATTCCGTCTCCTTGCTTGCCGTGGCGAGGCGCCGGGCAATGTCTGTCGCTGGGATATATGCCCGTTCCGGAATGCATTCCGGAACGGGCATATGTTTTGGCTTTCGTCCCTTACTTTATCGGCAGTAAGTAGCGATGGCGCATTTGTTAACCGCTAGGAACCTTGCGGAGCCTTTGTATAACCTGCACAGAGATCCAAGAACCGGGTGTTGGCTTCCACCTCGCCGATGCTCACCCGAACACCTTCATTCCCAAAGGCACGAACAGACAGGGCCTGCTCTGCCGCCAAAGCAGCAAAATCCCCGCTGTGCTGCCCGAGATTCAACCAAACGAAGTTGCCTTGAGCCTCGGGAACGAACCAGCCCAGTCCTCTCAGGCCGGCCGTCACTCGATCCCGTTCATCCACCAGGCTTTGTACCCTTTCCACAACCTGATCGAAATTCTCGAGTGAAGTAACAGCGGCACGTTCTGCAATTTGGGAAACGGCAAAAGGAGTGGCTGTCACCCGGAGATGTTGGGTAAGCAAAGGACCGGAGACACTGTAGCCAACGCGCAGGCCAGCCAGGCCGTGGGCTTTCGAGAAAGTCCTGAGCACCACCACATTGGGGTATTTGCTGTAGAGCTTGATGCCGTCCACAGCCTCCGCATCCCGCACGAATTCCTGGTAGGCCTCATCGATGACCACCACAACATTGGGCGGCACGGCTTGGAGGAACCGTTCCGTTTCCTCAGCAGTGAGGATCGGCCCGGTGGGGTTATTGGGCGTGCACAGGAGAATCACTTTGGTGCGTACGGTGACCGCGGCAGCCATGGTCTCGAGGTCGTGGCGTCCGTCTGACAGCAGGGGGATTTGCACACTGGCTGCCCCTGCGAGCCCCACGCATATGGGGTAGGCCTCGAAAGAACGCCAGGCGTAAATCACTTCGTCCTGCTTGCCGTCATCATTCTGGCCGGCGAACGTGGCCAAGATCTGGTTCAGTGCCCCAAGGCTTCCGGCGCCGGTGACGACATCGTCAGCGGGAACATCCAAGAAGCCGGCCAAAGCGTTCCGTAGCTTTGTGGCCAGGGGATCCGGGTATCGATTGATGTCGGTCTGGTCCGCAATTGCCTGCAACACTGCAGGAATCGGAGGCAGAGGATTTTCGTTGGACGACAATTTGTAGCTGGTAAGCCCCTCAATCGCAGCAGGGGGTTTTCCAGCCGCATACTTGGGGAGCCTGTCTACGACCGGACGAGGGAGTACGCCCTCCGGTACGTTGTCAGTAGTAGTCATGGCTTCAAGCCTACTTGCCGATCCACGGCTGACGCCGAGCTCTTTAACAGGCGCGTGTGAAAGCATGGGTCAATGGGTTCATTCATCATTCGTGTCCTGATCAACGGGCTTGCCCTGTGGGTTGCAACCTGGCTCCTGCAAGGCATGGACATCTCCACAAGTGCCACAGAGTCGGCCGCAGCCAACGCAGGACTGACGCAGGGGGCAGACACCGCCGGCATCATTCTGGCGTATCTGTTCATCGGCCTGATCTTTGGAGTGGTGAACGCCTTTGTCCGTCCGCTGGTCAGGCTGTTGTCCCTCCCTGTGACCATCCTGACGCTTGGCTTGTTCACCATCGTGATCAACGCAGCAATGCTGTATCTGACGGCTTGGCTAAGCACCTTCACGCCCGTGCACCTCACTATCGATTCCTTCTTCTGGACAGCCATCCTGGCGTCGATCATCATCAGCATCATCTCCATGGTGGCGGGCCTGATTCCGGGGGCCAGGAAGCGCTAGCACCCCTTGGCGCTCGTCGCCTCCTTCTTCAGGGCCTTACCTTGTTCCGGCTCCAGCCCTCGTATCCGGAAGGCGGTGGCGCCGCGGGACGGATCACCGATGCTTGAACCTGCATCGGCGCTCTTTCCAGCTTGAACCGCGTCACCTTGGCAACCCCGCCAGCCCCGACAACACCCGCAAATGCGGCAGTCGATGCTGCGAGTGACTCGTCACGGCTTGCTTCAACCAGTTCCGCTCCGGCAGCGTAGTTTTCCTGATCGTGCCCGGGGCCGATGCCCGGATCTTCCCCTTCGGGTGTCTTGACCTCATTGGTCAGTGTGACCGTCACCCTGTCCCTATTATCGGCGTTGACTCGGCCGTCTGTTCCTGGAACCCAGTCTTGGACGTGTTCCAGATGGAGCGAATTGATGCCGGGCTCAGCCGAGATGCTGCCGACGGGCGCCCCGGCCGTCAGCACATACTTGAGATCGAATTCGCTGAGAAACGCCTTGTCCCGGCTGAGGTTCATGGCGTGGATACCTCCCTGGCTGTGTCCCACTGCCACTACTTGATCGCCCGCCTCAGCCCCGGCTTCACGGAGTGCCGCGCCAACAGCCGGGACAACTTCTTCGGAGCCGTAACCCAGTGCTTCGCCAATTCCTTGAATGTCGAAAGGATTGGTAGGGGGTGAATCAGGCTGGGTTCCAGGGATCAGCACCATCCATGAAGCAGAGCCGTTGTTGTCAAAGCGAATCACTTCAATTTCTCCGCTGTTGCGGGCGTGGAGCCTCTCGAGACGACGGAGGCTTTCCGCCATGGACGGATCCACGTCCGCCACCGATTCGTCCACTCTTTCAACACTCACGGGTCTTGGCCGCAGGTCCGGACGGAGAGGCGATTCAAGGACGCCGCGAGCGACGCCCCCTGAACTCGTCCAATAAGGAAAAACTGCACCCGCCAAGTAATTGCTCATGTCCCGCGTCGGCGGCCAGGCCAATTTCATCTCGTCAAAGGTCGGGAGTCGCGGGAGGGCGTTCTTGGCCTCCGCTTCCACGTAATCCCTATGGCTGGCCCGCACGCTTCCACTGACCTCTAACAATTCCTGACGAACCCTTCCCACTTCCTTCCGGCTTTCGGCCACAGCGTTGATGGCGTTACAGCCGGTGTCATAGGAATCGTAGAGAAAGGGTTCCAGGCAGTCTTGAACCCGACGCGCTTCCTCTTCGATGTCCACGAGCTGTTGGACCAAGTCGTCCAGCTTGCCCGCACCCCTCAGGAGCTCCTCAAGCTGAAAAGACATTCCTCCCACCCCTCCCCTGATACTGAGGATCCCGTCACTGACGGGGCGAGAGGTTTGCGGTGCTGAGCCGGCCCCGGCGGGAGCCGCATCTGCCATTACGGACCCCGTTCGCCGGAGACGGAGACGTTTTGAGAATGTCGAAGAACGATGGCAACGGAGGCTTCCACCGACTCACGTGCACGCATCAGCGCTGAAGCATGCAGAGCAAGGGTGGTCCGGTAAGCCCGTCCCGCGGGAGAAAGCCAGTCATCCACCTGCGCTCTCCGTAGGGACGTGAGAACCAAGTCCACTTGGTCTACGCACGCTTGCATCCGCCAAGCGAGCCTTTGGACTTCGTGGCTTCGGGAGGCACACTCCAAGGGATCAAAAGTGGGCAGGTTGGGTGCAGGCATCAAGCCGACGCTCATTGTCTGTGTACTCCGTTGATTGTTCTGCTGATCGGTAGAGTCGACGCTACGCAGCGGCCGAACCCAACGGAAGTGCCGCCGTCGGCTATGTGGATAACCTGATTAGCCGTCCACATAGGCTCGTCATCGGCTCCCGACCCCTACGTCGAGCATGAAAGAATAGGCGACATGGCTGAATCCACCCGCGTGTCCCTCGCTTCCGAACCCCTCGCCCTTGGCGCCCTTGACGGCCGCTACCGTGCCGCCGTCGCGCCCCTCGTTGACTACTTGTCAGAGGCCGCGCTTAACCGCGATCGCGTTCACGTCGAAGTTGAATGGCTCATCCACCTGACCAGCCAGTCCGTGTTGCCCGGCGCGGAGCCGCTGTCCGACGAGCAGGTGGCCCAGCTGCGTGCCATCGTTAACGACTTCGATGCCGCCTCGGTCAATGAGCTCGCGGAGATCGAAGCCGTCACCGTCCACGACGTCAAGGCTGTTGAGTACTACATCGGCCGCCGGCTGCCGGCCATTGGCATCGAGAACCTCACCGCCATGGTGCATTTCGGATGCACGTCCGAGGACATCAACAACCTCTCCTACGCTGTGGGTATCAAGGGCGCGGTGGAGAACGTGTGGCTGCCCAACGCCACCGCCCTCGTGAAGCAGATCGAAGCCATGGCCGAAGCAAACCGCTCCGTGCCCATGCTGTCCCGCACCCACGGACAGCCTGCAACGCCCACCACGCTGGGCAAGGAGCTTGCTGTCATCGCTCACCGCTTGAACCGGCAGCTGGCGCGCATTGCAAAGACTGAGTACCTGGGCAAGATCAACGGCGCCACCGGCACCTACGCGGCGCACGTCGCTTCAGTTCCGAGTGCTGACTGGGAAGCTGTCGCCAAGACGTTCGTGGAAGGCTTGGGCCTTACCTGGAACCCGCTCACCACGCAGATCGAAAGCCACGACTGGCAGGCGGAGCTTTACGCTGACATCGCACGCTTCAACCGCATCCTGCACAACGTCTGCACGGACATCTGGAGCTACATCTCCATCGGTTACTTCCGCCAGATCCCGGTTGCCGGGGCAACGGGCTCCTCCACGATGCCGCACAAGGTCAACCCGATCCGCTTCGAGAACGCCGAAGCCAACCTGGAAATTTCCAACGGCCTCCTGGACACACTGGGCGCCACACTTGTTACCTCCCGCTGGCAGCGCGACCTCACGGACTCCTCCTCACAGCGGAACATCGGCGTTGCCTTCGGCCACTCGCTGCTCGCGATCTCCAACGTAGCCAAGGGTCTGAAGGCCCTGGACGTCGCAGAGGAAGTCCTCGCCGGCGACCTCAACACCAACTGGGAAGTCCTGGGTGAAGCCATCCAGATGGTCATGCGCGCCGAAGCCATCGCCGGCGTCGAAGGCATGGAAAACCCTTACGAACGCCTCAAGGACCTGACCCGCGGCCAGCGCGTGGACGGCGCCCGCATGCAGGAATTCGTTCAGGGTCTGGGCCTCTCCTCCGACGCCGAGGCACGCCTGCTTGCCCTGACCCCGGGTAAGTACACGGGCATCGCTGACAAACTGGTGGACCACCTGCGGTAAGGACCACTTGCAGTAATGCAGAACGCTCGACGACGGCGGGCCGGGGTTGGGTGCCTCGGTCCGCCGTCGGCGTTTAAGCTGGTGCACAGACTCGCGTTCCCTCACCCAGAATCCCGGAACAGTTACCAACGTAAGGAGCGGAGCACGCATGAAGCTCCTGTTGATCAGGCACGGACAGACACCCGGCAACGTCGCAGGCCAGTTGGACACAGCTTTCCCGGGGCCGGGGCTCACCGAGCTCGGCGAACGACAAGCGGCCGCACTGCCTGAAGCCTTGGCTGACGAAGCCATTGAAGCCCTTTACACCTCGACGTTACTGCGCACCCACAAGACCGCCGCGCCTCTGGCGAAGGCCACCGCATTGGAGCCGACAATTCTGGACGGCGTCCATGAAATTGAGGCCGGGGCGCTGGAGAAGAAGACCGACCACGAATCCCACCTTCGCTACATGAGTACAGTCTTCGCCTGGACAGACGGTGACTTGGATGTGCGCATGCCCGGAGCGTTCAGCGGGCACGACTTCTTCACCAGGTTTGATGCTTCGGTACGGGAAGTTGCCGAAGCTGGACACTCCACAGCAGCCATCGTGAGCCACGGTGCCGCAATCCGCTGCTGGGCAGGACGCAGGGCAGCGGACATAGATACGGTGTTCGCCGAAACCCATCAACTCCCTAACACCGGGATCGTGGCTTTGGAAGGCGACCCCGAAGGCGGATGGCGGATGCTGCATTGGGACCAGATCCCGGTTGGAGGCATGGCGCTGGCAGACCAAACCGCCGAGGACCCCACGGGCGAGGCCCTTCAGCCCTGATCCGTTTGGCTCCTTCAGGGACATTGCGCGATTCAGGGACGTTGCGCGATTCAGGGAAGTTGCGGGGTCCGCTTTGCGTCCCAAACCTACTCGGGAGGGCGCAGAGCAGGCCTCACAACGGGAGAAGGCCTGCATTTCTCCCGACGCTTACGCGCAGGAAACACCGCGGTAACCACAGTTCCCTAGACTTAAGACGCATAAACACCTCCCCGAAACCCGGCGAAATGAGGCAAGATGCAGACCAACCCACGGCTCAACATCCGGCAGGTAACTTGGGCGAACCCCGTGGGCGCAGACCTCCGCGCCGCACAGCAGGCGGAACTCGATGCGAGGTTCGGAACCAAGGATCACGAGCCCGGTCCCCCGCCCTCCGAGGCCGACACTGCCGTGTTTGTTGTGGCCTACGAGAAGTGCTCCGGCCAACCTCTCGGCTGCGGCGGCCTAAGAATGTTGGATGAGAAGACCGCCGAGATCAAGCGGCTTTACGTGGTCCCCTACGCCCGGGGTTCGGGAGTGGCGAGTTCCATCCTCGCAGCGCTCGAGGCGCAGGCTCATTCCCATGGATTCAGCGTGATCGCAGCTGAGGCAGGGTCGGCCCAGTCGGATGGACGGAGTTTCTATGAAAGTGCGGGCTTTGCCGCCGTACCAAATTTCGGCCCGTACATCGGTGCCAGTGAATCGTATTGCTATTCCAAGCGGATCGACTCTCACAGCGCCTCGCACACAGCGATGGCCTAGGTCACTGGTGCAATATCCAGCGAAGGTTGCGCCGGTTCGATAATCTCGGATTATGGAAAAAGCAGACATCACCTTTCGTACCCGCAAATGGGTGCGGCCCGAGGACCTTAACGCCAACGGCACACTCTTTGGTGGCAGCCTGCTGAAGTGGATCGATGAAGAGGCCGCGATCTATGCCATCCTCCAATTGGGCAACGGTCGCGCCGTCACCAAGTACATCTCCGAGATCAATTTTGTGAGCTCGGCCGTCCAGGGCGACCTCGTGGAAATGGGCCTGACGGCGAAGCGCTTCGGACGGACGTCCCTGACCATGCGGGCCGAGGTCCGCAATATGATCACCCGGGAGGCGATCCTTACCATCGAGGAAATCGTCTTCGTTAACCTCGGCGCAGACGGCCGCCCCCAGCCGCACGGTTACACGGAGATCACGTACGATCGCGACCGCATTCCCACGCACCACCTCACGGAAACCCTGGACGAGGACTGAACCACCCGGCGTCGCGCATTCCTGCAGGTTGGCGGCGTGTAACCAGCCCGCCAACCAGACAGGAACTTTGGGCAAACCCTGCGAACTACCGTTGAACCCGCCCGAGCGGCAGGGTAGAACGGATAAATGACCAACGACGTGAACTCTTGGATGGATCAGTACGTACGTGCGTGGAACTCGAATGAGCCCGAAGATATCCGCGCCCTGTTTACCGAAGATGCACTCTATTCCGATCGGCCGAACACTGAAAAACAATGGAACGGACACGACGAGATCGTCAAAGCCTGGGCAGACGCCGGCGACAAGCCCGAGGACTGGACTTTCGAATGGACGCTCCTGGGCCAGGATGGTGACACCGCCTTCGTCCAAGGTCTCACCACGTACCTGAACGGCGAGCCCACGTATGACAACCTCTGGGTTATCCGGTTCGCGGAGGACGGCCGGGCGCGGGAATTCACGGAGTGGTACATGGCCCGCAAGAAGTCAACGTCCAGCTAGCGCCGCAGCAGGCTCAGTAGCTTTCACGCTCTGCTGTTTCAGACACTGGAATGAACGTTGTCGCGAAGCCCTCCGAAGCACGGGCCAGCACAGCGACATCGGCGCCTACCAGCACAAAGGAGGCACCGGCGTCGAGATATGCGCGGGCAGTTGCCTCATTGAAGGCGTTCACGCCAGCCGGTTTCCCGGCGGCCTTCGCGGCTGCCAGGCAGTGCTCGACGACGGCCCTCACCAAGGGATTCTCCTGCTGTCCCAGCAGGCCCATGGAAGCCGCGAGGTCAGAGGGGCCCAGGAAGATGCCGTCAACGCCGTCGACGGCAAGGATCTCCTCAACGGCGGACGCCGCGGCCTCGGACTCGATCTGGACGGTGAGGCTGATCGATTCGGAAGCCACAGCCAGGTAGTCCGGGACACGGTTCCAGCGCGATGCCCGGGCCAGTGCCGAACCAACTCCGCGGACACCATGCGGTGGATAACGAACAGCGGCTACGGCGGCAGCGGCTTCGAAGGCCGAGTTCACCATGGGAATCAGCAGGTTCTGCACGCCGAGGTCCAAATACTGCTTGATGACCACGGTGTCGTTCACGGGAGGCCGAACCATGACCTGGAGCGGATAGCCGCTGACCGCATGAAGCTGCGCCACAATGGATTCCAACCCGTTGGGGCTGTGCTCGGCATCGATCAGCAGCCAGTCCAAACCCGAGCCGGCACAGATCTCGGCCACCAGCGGACTACCGGAACACACCCACATTCCGGCCAGCGGTCGGCCAGCATCAGAAAGGGCCGAGTAGAAGGTGGGGCTTAGTCGAAGTTGCATGTCACGACTCCCAACGGTCCGTAGTCCGCGTGCACGGTATCACCTTTGTACACCCATAAGGGGCGTGTAAACGAGCCCGCGAGGATGATATCTCCAGCTTTCATTGAGTCTCCGTGTGCAGCGATTTTGTTCGCCAGCCAATGGACTCCGTTGGCTGGGTGGTCGAGCACTCCGGCGGCCACTCCGGTCTCCTCGACGGTCTGGTTTTTGTACAGAATGGCGGACACCCAGCGGAGGTCGACGGCGTCCGGACGCACCGGGCGGCCACCTACCACCATGGCACCCATCGCGGCGTTGTCCGAGATGGTGTCCACGATGGTCCGGCCCTCCATTTCAATCCGGGAGTCCAGGATTTCGAGGGCCGGAACCACGTAGTCGGTAGCGTTGAGGACGTCGAAAATGGTGCAGCCTGGCCCCTTGAGACCTGATTTAAGCACGAATGCCAGCTCCACCTCCACCCGGGGATGGGTGTACTTGTCCCACTCCACGGAGCAGCCCGTTTCGAGGACCATGTCATCGAAAATGGCACCGTAGTCCGGCTCAGTGATGCCCGTGGCAGCCTGCATGGCCTTGGACGTGAGGCCGATCTTCCGCCCCACCAACGAGCGCCCGGCTTCCTCGTTCCGCTGTCTCCACAACTGCTGCACGGCGTAAGAGTCCTCCACCGTCATGTCCGGGAAGCGGGCGGTGAGGCGGGGTACCGGCTTGCGGTTTCGTCCGGCCTCGAGCAATTCGTCGGCTATGGCTTCGATCGTCTTCGCGTCCAGCATGGTTTTAGACCTGTGCTCCCAGTTTGAAGCCTTCGGCGGTCTCGCCGGTGGTGTTGTCGGGGCGGGTGTAGGAGAAGCCGTCGGCGCCGACGGTGACGGCCATTTCGGATTTGTCTTCGCGTTCAATGATTGGTTGCGGGTTGCCGTCGAGGTCCAGGACCAGGGAGGCTTCGGTGTACCAGGACGGGACCACGGGGTTGCCCCACCAGTCGCGGCGTTGGTTGTCGTGGACGTCCCAGGTGACGGTGGGGTTGTCCGGGTCGCCGGTGTAGTAGTCCTGGGTGTAGATCTCCACGCGGTGGCCGTCCGGGTCCAGGATGTAGAGGTAGAACGCGTTGGAGACACCGTGCCGTCCGGGGCCGCGTTCAATGCGGTCGGAAATGCGCAGGGCACCCATTTTGTCGCAGATCTGGATGATGTTGTGTTTCTCGTGGGTGGAGAAGGCGATGTGGTGCAGGCGGGGTCCGTTGCCGCCGGTCAGGGCGGTGTCGTGCACGGTCTGCTTGCGGTGCATCCACGCGGCGTACGTGACGCCGTCGGAATCCTTGATGTCTTCGGAGACGCGGAAGCCGAGGTCTTCGAGGTATTTGCGGCCGCGCGGGACGTCCGGGGTCACCTGGTTGAAGTGGTCCAGGCGGACCAGTTCACCGGCGGAGTAGAGGTCGTAGCGCTGGGTCAGGCGCTCGACGTGCTCTACGTCGTAGAAGAACTCGTAGGGGAAGCCCAGCGGATCCTCCACGCGGACGGAGTCGCCCACGCCCTTGGTGAAGCCTTCCTTGCGTCGCTCCACCCGGCAGCCGAGTTCGCGGTAGTAGGCCTCGGCTGCGTCTACTTCGGCCGGGGACTTCACCCGGTAGGCGAAGGCTGCGGCTGCGGCGACCGGTCCCTTGCGGAGGACCAGGTTGTGGTGGATGAACTCCTCGAAGGAGCGCAGGTAGATGGTGTTCTCGTCTTCTTCGGTGACGTGCAGGCCCAGGAGGTCCACGTAGAACGCACGGGATTTGGCCAGGTCAGTGACCACGAGTTCGAGGTAGGCGCAGCGGACGATGTCCGGTGCCGGAACGGTCGGGGTGGGGATGGGGCCGGTGAAGGGGTTGCTCATGGGATTCTCTCTTCGTTGAAAGGGGTCGGTGGGGAGTCTGTTTAGCCCTCGTTGGCAGCAGAAGCGTCGATGCTGCCGAATTTGGGGGTATGAACAGAGCCGAGGGTGATGTGAACGGCCTGCTGGTCGGTGTAGAAATCGATGGAACGGTAGCCGCCCTCATGGCCCAGGCCTGAGGCCTTGACCCCACCGAACGGGGTGCGGAGGTCGCGGACGTTGTGGCTGTTGAGCCACACCATGCCGGCCTCGACGTTCTGGGAGAAGTTGTGGGCCCGGGTCAGGTTCTGCGTCCAGATGTAGGCCGCCAGGCCGTACTTGGTGTTGTTGGCCAAGGCGAGGGCTTCGTCGTCGTTCTCGAAGGGCGTGATGGCCACGACGGGACCGAAGATTTCCTCCTGGAAGATCCGTGCGTCAGGTGCGACGTCGGCAAACACCGTGGGTGCGATGTAGTTGCCTTCGGGCAGGTGCTCGGGTCGGCCGCCGCCGGCCAGGAGACGGCCTTCAGACTTGCCGATCTCCACGTACGATGCCACCTTGTCGTAGTGCTCCGGGTGAACCAGCGCGCCGACTTGGGTCTTGGGATCGTGGGGATCGCCCACCACGATGTTCTTGGCCCGGGCGGCGTACTTTTCGCAGAATTCGTCGTAGATGGCCCGCTCCACCAGGATGCGGGAGCCGGCCGTGCAGCGTTCGCCGTTGAGCGAGAACACCCCGAACAGTGCCGAATCAATCGCGGCGTCCAAATCGGCGTCGGCGAACACGACGCACGGGGACTTGCCGCCAAGCTCCATGGACAGGCCCTTGAGGTTGGCTGCCGCGTTGCGGAAGATGGTCTGGCCCGTGGTGGTCTCTCCGGTGAAGGAGATCAGCGGCACGTCCGGGTGCTTCACCAGGGCGTCGCCAGCTTCTTCGCCCAGGCCATTGACCAGGTTGAACACTCCGTCGGGCAGGCCGGCGTCCTTGAAGATCTGCGCCCAGAGAGACGCGGACAACGGTGTGAACTCGGCCGGCTTCAGGACCACGGTGTTACCGGTGGCCAAAGCCGGGGCGAGCTTCCAGGACTCCAGCATGAACGGGGTGTTCCACGGGGTGATGAGGCCTGCGACGCCGATTGGCTTGCGGTTCACGTAATTGATCTGCGAACCCGGGACCTTCATGGCGTCGTCGAATTGGGCAACGATCAAGTCTGCAAAGAAGCGGAAGTTCTCGGCAGCGCGGAGGGCCTGGCCCTTGGCCTGGGTGATCGGCAGGCCGGTGTCGAAAGTTTCGAGCTCAGCGAGCCGGGCTTCCTGCGCCTCAACTGCATCGGCGATCTTGTTCAGCACCCGGGCGCGTTCGCGCGGCTTCATCTTCGGCCACGGACCATTGACGAATGCTTCGCGGGCAGCGGCGACGGCGAGGTCGATGTCTTCCTTCTGACCGGCCGCAGCGGTGGCGTAGTTGCCGTTGGATACCGGTTCCAGGACGTTGAAGGTCTTACCTGAAATGGAGTCGACGAACTCGCCGTTGATGTAGTGCTGGATGTGGGACGGCAGGTTCTCGGGGATGTAGTGCTTGGCGGTCTCTACTGAGGTCGTCATCGTTGAAGTCCTAACTAGCGATCAGTGGTTGGTAGTTATTGCTTGGCTTGGGCCAGGTACGCGTCCAGCGTGGCGGCGCGGTGTTGGCGGGCTGTCTTTTCGATGGTGTCGGCGTCCGCGGCGCCCTCAATAAGCTGCAGCAAGGCCTCGTGCTCACGCACTGATTCCTGGGCGCGGCCGGGGACGAACCGGAAAGTCGACGATCGAAGCGACGCCAGCCGGTTCCAGCCCCGGTGCACGAGGTCAAGAATGTGCGGGTTGGGGCAGTGTTCAAACAGGACGCTGTGGAAGTCCTGGTTCAGCGCAGTGAAGCGGACGGGATCAAAGTGCTCCAAGCACTCCCGCATTTCCTCGTTCACCGCTCGGGCCCGGGCGATGGAGACCGAGTCGATCAGCGGTGCGGACAAGGCGGTGGCCGCACCTTCCACGATGCTCAGGGTCTGCATGGTGTAGAGGTACTCGGTGGGGTCGATGCCGGCCACCGTGGCGCCCACGTTCCGCTCGAACTTCACCAGCCCTTCGGCTTCCAGGCGGCGGATCGCTTCGCGGACCGGGACCACGCTAAAGCCCAGGTCCTCGGCGATCTTGGCGAGCACCAACCGGTAACCCGGCGTGTAGGCGCCTTCAACGATGCGTGCCTTCACGGCAGCATACGCCTGCTGAGACTTGCTCTGGGCCGCGGCACTTTCGACGACTGTATTTCCGACGGCGGTTTCAGTCACCGGAGGCTCCTTCCGTGCTTTGGCTGGCCGACCATTCCGTGTAGCGCGCCTGCCATTCCTTGTTCATCGGGTACAGCCCATCAACGCTGTTGCCTTCCTGGACCATCTGGAAGATGAACGTCTCTTCCTTCTCCTGCTGAATACAGTCATCCACCAGTTCCTCGGCGATCGCTGGCGGGATCACCAGGATGCCGTCCGAGTCGGCCACGATGATGTCGCCCGGCTGAACGGTCGCGCCGCCACAGGCGATGGTGATGTCCGTGTCCCACGGGATGTGCCGGCGTCCCAGGACTGCCGGGTGCGGGTTGGCGAAGTAAGTGGGCATCTCCAGATCCGCCACGGCCGAATAGTCGCGGACGCCGCCGTCGGTAATGATCGCAGCGGCTCCGCGGACCTGGGCACGCAGCGCGAGGATGTCCCCCACTGTGCCGGTGCCCTTCTCGCCGCGGGCTTCCATCACCAGGATTTCGCCCTCGTTCACGGAATCGATGGCCCGCTTCTGGGCATTGAACCCACCGCCGTGGGTCTTGAAGAGATCCTCACGGTTGGGCACATACCGAAGGGTCCGGGCCAGGCCCACCACTTTACGGTCCGGGCGGGTGGCCTGAAGACCGTCGATGCTCACGTTGTTCAGCCCGCGCTTACGGAGCTGGGAAGACAAAGTGGCGGTGGCAACTGACTCAAGCTTCGCCTTCAGTTCAGGAGTCAACACACTCGCGGCAGCTGCCAGTCCGGCGGCTTCGCGCGATCCGTACGCCTCTTCCCGCTGGGTGTCATCAGTCTTGGGCAGGGCACCAAAGTCCGCGAACGGCGTCGTACCTTCCGTGACTTTGGTGGCCAAACGACCACTGCTGAACTCAACACCGGTGACCTCAATCTCGACGACGTCACCCGGCTTGGCCACGGACGCGCCGGCCGGGGTGCCGGTGAGGATGATGTCGCCCTCTTCGAGCGTGAGCAGCTGGGAAAGGTCCGCGACGAGCTGGGCGAAGGGGAAGAGCAAGTCCTCGGTGGTGTCGTCCTGGACGAGCTCGCCGTTGTGCCAGGTGCGGATCCGCAGCTGAGTGGGATCGACGGCGTCGGCCGGAATCAGCGCCGGGCCAACGGGAGTGAAACCGTCGCCGCCCTTGGACCGGACGTTGGAGCCCTTGTCGGCATAGCGGAGGTCGTAGACGCCGAGGTCGTTGGACGCGGTGACCCACTCGACGTGGCTCCAGGCATCATCCAATCCCACGCGGCGGGCAGACTTGCCGATCACCAACGCGATCTCGCCCTCATAGCCCAGCAACTCACAACCAGCAGGGCGTTCGACCGTGCCGGGAGCATCCGCAGAACCGAGCGCCAGCGACGAGGACGGCTTCAGGAAATACGACGGCTGCCCGGGGGTACGTCCGCGCTGCGCCGCGCGGCTGGGGTAGTTGATGTGGACGGCAATGACCTTGCGCGTCCGGGCCAGCATGTCCTGGCTGACTTCCTGGGTCCGGAACTCCAGTGTCACGGCGCCTCCTCCTGATCGAACATTTATCAAGTACGAAATCGTATACGATAACTATGGACCGGAAGCGTGACCTGCGTCAACCCCCTCCCTAAACCCAAGTGAGTAGCAGTTGAGGCCGTTCTGAGCCCCCAAAACGGCCTCAACTGCTACCTAGTTGGGTGAGACGGGCCAACGCCGTCAAGGAAGCCTTTGAACGTCTGGGCAAGACAGAGCGCTATCTCATCATCCTGCAGATAGTAAAAGCCCGTACCCCTCAGTCGCGCGCCAAGATCCTGGCGGAGGGAAGCTAGCGACTCTTACAAACTGTCGGTGGGCTCCCGTAGGGTACCGGCATGGACATCATCCTTGTACCCGGTTTCTGGTTGGACGCGTCGTCGTGGGAGGAGGTGACGCCGCCGCTGGAAGCAGCCGGCCACACGGTTCATCCGCTGACGCTGCCGGGACTGGAGTCGGTGGACGCATCACGCAAAGGCATCGGCCTTCGCACCCACATCGACGCCGTGGTGGCGAAGGTTGACTCCCTCGACGGCAAGGTCATCCTGGTGGGCCATTCAGGCGGCGGCGCCATCATCCATGGCGTGGCAGATGCCCGCCCGGACCGAGTGGCCCGTGCCATCTACGTTGACAGCGGACCACTCGGTGAGGGAGGGGTCATCAATGACGAACTGCCCGACGACGGCGACGACGTCCCGCTGCCGCCGTGGGAATTATTCGAGGACGAAGACCTTGTTGACCTGACTGACGACCTCAAGGAAGCCTTCCGGGCACGCGCTATCCCGGAGCCCAGGGGCGTTGCCTTCGACCAGCAACACCTGAGCGACGTCCGGCGCTACGACGTACCGGCCACGATCATCGCCTGCCAATTCCCGTCGTCGCTCCTCAAGGAGTGGATGGATGCCGGGCACCCGTTCACGGCGGAACTCGCCAGGATCCGGGACGTCGACTACATCGACCTCCCCACGGGTCACTGGCCACAGTTCAGCAAGCCCAAGGAACTGGGCCAAGCGATCCTGACGGCGCTCGAAGGCGCCAAGTAGACCCCGACGCCGGCAATCACCAGACGCCGCTGCCTTCAGTGACGGGACACTCTAGGCCTTGGGTGGCGTGTTGGTCGCCGGACCTTCCGGAGCAGCGCCTCCCTCGCCTGTCCAGTCACTTCCCGCGGCGTCGTCCAAGGCCGGATCGGACACCACATCAGACTTGATAGTGGGCACGGTGGTGACGGTGGGCTTGCTGCTGGAAGAGGAGTCAGTTTGCTGACCCGCTTTCGGGGAGGTAATGCCCGGGAACATCGCTTCTGCCTTCTCCAGCAGCTTCTTGCCGGCCTCATACAGGTTGTCCACAATGTCCGGCACGGACTCCTGGACTGCCTCCGTGGCCTGGTGCACGTTCTCCTGAACCTCAGGGTTCTTCCAGAGCTTCTCAGTGCCCCCGCGGACCCGCCGGTACACCTCCGGCCAGGACTTCGATCCCCATACGTAGCCGACAGCCACGCCAACGGCGAACAATGCTTTGCCTTTCACAGCAATCACTCCTTCCGAGGTGTTATTCCTCGACACTATCCCTGCCGGGCATGCCGTGTCACCTGCGCATTGATTGCGGGCCGGTTAATAGTGATTTGCCGAAATAAAACATTCGACTAAACTGTTATGCCAACCAGCGGATATCCGCAGGAAGTAACCGCATCAAAACCCGAGGAGTGAAAACCATGGGACTGGGTGACAAGATCAGTAATGCCGCCGAAGAAGCAGGCGGCAAGGTCAAGGAAAAGACCGGAGAAACCACTGGCGACAGGGACCTGCAGACTCAGGGCGTCGGCGAGCAATCGAAGGCAAACGTCAAGCAGTCGGGCGAGAAAGTCAAGGACGCCGCCAAGGGAGTCAGCGACTCCCTCAAGGGCCACTAGACCGCGGATCCGCGGCATTCCGGGCTCGCAAGCAAGGATCAACTAATAGTCAGGTTACTTGCTACTTGCCCCGGGAGCCGCTAGCGTTGCTGGTGTAGTACTGAGTCCGACCCAATCGGCAGGAGTGCTTTATTGGCTGCATTTCATAAATTCATCGGGGTTGCATAAATAGTTCCACTCCCCCACATTCCATAGGGCCCCCGAGGCCCCATTACGGTGCCTACACCTTGGAACAGGCACCCGATGAACATACTCGCTTCATCACGTTCATGGAATTTCCATCAACAAGAAAGTAGGAGCAAAAATGGGTTTCTTTGGTTTTCTTCTGCTCGGTCTTTTGGCCGGCGCTATCGCTAAGCTTATTCTTCCCGGCCGCCAGGGTGGCGGCTGGCTGGTAACCCTCCTTTTGGGCGTCGTCGGCGCTCTTCTGGGCGGTTGGATCGGCGGACTCATCTTCGGAACGGGCCTCCAGGAGTTCTTCTCTCTCACCACGTGGCTCTTGGCCATCGGCGGCTCCATCATCGTGCTGCTGATTTACGGCCTGGTCACCGGTCGTAAGGCACACCATGGCTAATAACGAGAACCGCGACGCCAACGGCGACGAACTGGAAGGCCAGTATTCCGAGGGCGACTACGGCGACACCGGAGTGTCTCCGGAAACCCTGAAAGATGACGCCGGAGGCGACTACACCGAGGGTGACTACGCCGAAAAGACGGTACCTTCGGCAGACGCCGAATTAGACGAAAAGAACACGGAAGACGTTCCCGAGGACCGGCCCTTCTCTTCCGAACCGGATGAAGAAGCGTCTGGCTCCAGTCGACCGTAACATCTGAATCCAGCCAAGAACCCGGAGAACTGCAGATGCAGTCTCCGGGTTCTTGCGTTGTCGGGCCTGATATTTTCGGGCATGGATTGTTGGGGCATCCATGCGGTGGTCCGCGTAGCGTCGATGGAAAGAAGGGAGAACACGGTGCAAGAGGGAGGCATGATGCAGGGGTGGAACCGGGCCATAGAGCTCATCGAGAAAGACCTCACTGCGGAGATCGAGGTGGGTGTCTTGGCTCGCGCTGCCCTGACCTCCGAGTACCACTTCCGGCGGATGTTTTCCTCCCTGGCCGGCCTGCCAATCTCTGACTACATCCGCAGGCGGCGCCTGACGGCAGCCACTGCGGAAATCCTGGAGGGCGGGACAGTGCTGGACGTTGCCGTTCGCTACGGATACGGATCAGCTGAGGCATTCACCCGTGCGTTCAGGTCCCTGCACGGGCTAAGCCCCTCTGAGGCACGACAACCGGGGGCGGTTCTCCATTCCCAACCTCAATTGAGGTTCCACCTCCGAGTCGAAGGAAACACCGACATGAAGCACCGCATTGAAGATCAACCCGCTTTCCGCCTCATCGGCCTGAAAGCCCGTGTCCCGTTGGTCCATGAGGGACCCAATCAAGCCATCATTGATTTCCAGCGCGGAGTGGACCCCGCGGTCACCAAGTCCTTGCTGGAGCTTGCGGACATGGAACCGGCCGGCCCGCTCTCAGTCACTGACAACATCGATGAGCAACGCACCGAGGGAAGCGAACTGGACTACTGGCACGCAGTAGCCTCCACCAAACCAGCGCCGGAAGGTTTCGAGTCCCTTGAGGTCCCCGCTGGCCTGTGGGTTGTCTTTGAAACCGAGGGAAAGTTCCCGGAAGTCCTGCAAGGTATGTGGGCAGACGCCGCTACCGAGTGGTTTCCCGCAAACCCTTACAGATGGGCGCCGGGACCGGAGATGCTCAGCGTCCAAGTGGAACCGGGCGGCATGCATGGCCGCGGGCAGCTGTGGATTCCCGTTGAAAGGGAAGAACTAGGCTGAAGGAGCTGAGCCCAGAAGCTGACGTATCTCTTCCAAGGGCAATACGTTCTGCCGGTATTCACGCGTGAGGACGCGGAGTACGGACTCTGCGGCCTCCGCGTTCTCCGTTCCAATGGCCTCCGCTGCGTAGATCACTTTGATGTTGTGCGCGAAGGCATCTGCGGCCGTTTGGGCGATGCAGTTATGGGCCGAAATGCCGGCAAGAATGACGGTGTCCACGTCCCAGTTCCTCAAGCGCATTGCAAGATCTGTGCCAAAAAAGGCGCTGTCCCTGGTCTTGATCAGCCGTGGATAGTCTTCAGTGAGCAGGCCGGGAACGAACTCGGCCTGCTCACTGCCCCTGAAGATGAACCCCTGGTCATCGTCCAGCATGTTCAGGCTCCACGTGGATTTGTCCCGTTCATGAACAGTTCCTATCAGGAGCACTTTGGCCCCGGTTTGGAGCGCGCTGCTGGTCAACGAGTTGCAGGCAGCAACAATTTCTTCCTGGCGCCCCTTCAGAGCAGGGTCTTCGAAGTAGGCGTTCTGCATGTCGATCACCAACACAGCGAACATTCTTTCTCCCCTTACACGTGAACTTCAACAGACCGGCCGGGCAGTGATCAGAGTCCCTTACCACCCGTTACGGGAAGGACTGCCCCTGAAATGTAGGATCCTTCGTCTGATGCCAGCAACACGTAGGCCGGTGCCAGCTCAGCAGGCTGGCCGGCACGGCCCAGCGGCGTGTCCTGTCCAAAGGTGGGCAGCTTGTCCGGCCATTCGGTGGCGGGAATCAGCGGGGTCCAAATGGGACCAGGTGCCACGGCGTTGACACGGATTCCCTTGGGCCCAAGTTCCTCGGCCATGGCCTTGGTGAAGGCCACTTGGGCCGCTTTGGTCATGGCATAGTCGATCAACTGGGCGGAAGGATTAAACGCCTGGATGGACGCTGTGACAATGACCGAGGCGCCCGGACGGAGATGTGGGATGGCTGCTTGTGCCGTCCAGATGAGTGAGTACAGGTTGGTCTTGAAGACACGGTCGAACTCCTCGGTGGGGATGGTCTCCAAGCCTTCGCGGTTCTTCTGGTAAGCCGCGTTCAACACCACTACATTGAGCCCGCCAAGCTCCTGCACGGTGCGTTCCACAATTTCAGCTGCGAAGCCTTCGTCCCTCGCATCACCGGGCAACAGCAGTGCTTGCGCTCCGCACTCACGGATCCATTCCGCCGTCGACTGAGCGTCTTCCTCTTCCTCCGGAAGATAGCTAATGGCCACGTTGGCGCCCTCGCGCGCGTAGGCAATGGCCACCGCAGCGCCGATGCCGGAGTCGCCGCCGGTAATGAGGGCGGTTTTTCCCTGCAAGCGCCCATGCCCCACATAGCTCTTCTCGCCATGGTCCGGTTGCGGATCCAGTGGTTGCGTGAGGCCCGGCTGTTCCTGCTCCTGCTGAGGGAATTCGCCCGAGTGGTACCCGCTGCGAGGGTCTGATGGCGCGGAGGTGAGGCGGTTCCCGTCGGTTAGTGGCTTGTCAGGCTGGTTCGGATCACGTTGAGTCATGTTCTGCCCCTTTTCGGATTTCACTGCCGGTACTTATTCACTGCCGGTACTTTTGCCCTGTACCCCGGCTCCCAAGCTCCTAAACGCAGCTGGAACTAGGTCCGGAGAGTCCTCGCCTTAACCATCAGGAAAAGGCCATAGGCGATGAGCCCTAACGCCACGGCAGCCAACAAGTACGGACCGTAGGGCTGCTCCTTCAAGGCTTTCAAACTTCCGTCAAGGCCCGTTGATTGTTCGGGCTGCGCGCGAACGGCGGCAATGACCACCAGCAATCCCACAAGGAACAGGGCGATCCCCTTTGCGATGTAACCCACCACGCCAACCCACAGCTGGAACTGGTGCACGGTCCGGTTGGATGACAAGGAAAGGTCCTTGGTGAATTTCCGACGGAAGCCCCTAACAGCAAACACGATGCCGGTAATGGCGATACCGATGCCGACGGCGATCAGCAGGAATACCCCGAAGGGTGCCTTCATGAGCGTGACAGTGAAGTCGCTGCTGGACTCCCGACTGTTCTGGCCCTGTCCAACGAGGAAGGACATGATGGTGGCCGCCAATGCAGCGAACACCAAGGCCTGGCCCAAGGCCGATAACCGCTTGGTCAGTTTGTTGTCAGACGCGAGGCGATAGCCAAGGATGGCATTTCCCAGCTGCCACAGGACAAGCGCTGCACAGGCTGTAAAGCAGGCCCAGAGCAGGAGGGGTCCTGCTGGCTTGTTGGCCAACTCGGTCACCGCGCCGCTGACATCAGCCTCGCCGCCGCGGCCCACCGCGAGTTGGACTGCGATGACGCCAATGAGTATGTGCAGCAGCCCGCTCACGGCATAGCCGACCCGGGCAACAGCTGCGAAAGCCTGCGAATTCGCGGCTTCCCCGGCCACATCAGCGGCCTTTCTCATCTCTTCCTTAATGGCAAGCCTCCTTATTTTCGCGCTGGACTCCATCGTCCCTTAAACAGCGTCAGGCAGGTACTTGCCCGAATAACGAGGTGCCGGCCCCAATAAAGCTTGGCGCGCTAGAACCCGACGACCGACTGCGGCCAGATGCTCCGGAGCCCGGCCCCAAGGGGGTTGAATTGCTCACGGACGGTCACCACTGCACGGGTCTGGCCAACGGATTCTCCAGCTGAACCCGCAGGTTCCGCAGTGCCAGCCAGGGCGTCGGAATTCGTGGGGGCGGCGCCGGCAGTCACGGACTTAGCGGAGATCTGGTCAGTCATTTCGGTGGTCCTTCCTGGAAGTTCCCGTCAGCTGATTGGCTGATGATTCAACCATCGGACGGGGTCCTCAAGAAGGGCGCCGGGGCATCTCAAGATTCCCTCAAGATTCAAGCCCGGACGTCGAATCCGGCCGGGTGAAGGAAAAGGATCTTAGCGGGCGTCCTTTTTCGCTTGTCGCTGGGCGCCTTGCGAACGGCTGGAGGCGTCCCGTTTCACTCCCCCGGTGGTTTTCTGGTGCGAACGGGCCCGGCCCGAACTGCTGGTGGATTTGGTACCGGTCCCGGCGCTCTCCGGTCCAGCGGACTTGCCGGCACTGGCGCGTTCCAGCCGCTCATCCTTGAGTTCTTCTGCCGCCTCATGGGCCACACGGGCAAGTTCCGTGCTCACGATGGAAAGGGCTTCCTCGAACACGAAAGCCCGGGCACGCGCTTTGTCCGACTTGTTGGCTGCGGCTCCGCGACCGCCGGCTTCCAGTACTTCGTCTGCCGCTTTGCGCCGATAGTTGGTGGTGTACTTGTTCCTGGCCTTCCGCACCCGTTTATGGAGCTGGAGCAAGCCTTCCTCGTCGAGGAGCTCAAGTCTGGCTGGCTCCAATTCGCGAATCAAATCAAGTTGATCTTGTTTCAACACCCACAGATATTGGTCCATTCGCCGATGATTCCACACCTCCTGTTGGAGGTATAGAGCGTCATGGAGTTCTTACCCAGTTGCTGTGCGGCCCTGCTGCTCACCGGCCTGTTGCTCCGGCTCCAGAAGCCATGTCATTGCCTCGGCTTCGGAGGTAAAGAACCGCGTGGGGCAAGGCGCGGGTTGGGCGGCCAGCTGGTAGTCGACGAGTATGCGGTCAACAGGATTTTCACCCAGCAACGCGATTCTGGTGGCCGCACAGGGTTCGATGAAAACGTCACGTGCCGCGCGACTCAGATGGCTTGCATTAGCCATCCTGACCAGCAAGGGATAGCGATTACCGGCAGCGAACTCATTGACCGCGTCCACTGCCGCACGGGCGTTACCGGCTTCGATTCTGACACCAGGGTCCCAAGCCAGTATCAAGACATTGTCCGGCTCGAGCTGGATGGTGTAATCGACGTGGTCCGTCTCAGCCATAGAACCGTCTCCATCTCTGCAGGTTTGCAGGACTGCCCGCATGCCGCCGGCTGACTCCACCCTGCACTACGCAGCAATCACCACGTCTCATCCAAAAAGAGTGATCTTTGCTTTGGTTTCCGTGACGGCTTTCGGCAGTCATGCGGTAAAGCGGCGCCTGTAGTCCGTGGGTGAGGTGGAAAAGGCGCTGGCAAAGTTCTGCCTGAGAGTCACGGCGCTGCCGAACCCGCAGTCGGCCGCAACCTGGTCAACAGACAGGTCGGTGGTTTCCAACAGACGGCGGGCGGCATCGAGTCGGCGTGTACGTATCCAGGCCGACGGCGTGGTCCCGGTTGAGGCGCGGAAGGCGCGCACGAAAGTTCGACGGCTCATGTGGGCTTGGGTCGCGAGCCGGTCAATGCTGAGAGGTTCACCGAGCCGACCCATCGCCCACTCAAGCAAACGCGCCATCGGATCGCCCTCAGCTCGCGGGGGAAGAGGATGCTCGATGTACTGAGCCTGCCCACCTTCCCGGTGCGGAGCGATCACCAGGCTTCGCGCCACTTGGTTGGCCGCTTCCGCCCCCAAGCGCCCCCTCACAACGTGCAGGCATGCATCGAGTCCGGATGCTGTGCCGGCAGAAGTCAGGACGTCGCCGTGATCGATGTACAGCACTGTTTGGTCGAGGGAGACGTCCGGATGCCGGACAGCGAGGGAATCAAAGGCTTGCCAGTGGGTCACGGCAGATCGCCCGTTCAGGAGACCGGCGTCGGCAACGGGAATAGCTCCCAAGCACAGACCCACGATGGTTGCGCCCCTGCCATGGGCCAGCCGGAGGACGTTGCTGAGGGCTTCGCCGGTCTCGCGTTCGTCGTCGAACCAGGACGGCACCACTACGACGTCGGCGTGTTCCGCCGTCGACAGTCCTTGGACCTGCCCCAATGTGTACCCCTCGGCCGTTTGGATGTGGCCCGCCCGGTCTGAGAACAGGACAGTGTTCCACTCAGCTAGTGCCTGGCGTGAGACCTCGTCGAAAACCATTTGTGGCACGGCAAGGTGAAACATCGTGACCCCGTTGAACGCGTACACCGCGATCCTCATACTGCCCTCCACTGTTGGCCTGAATCAATCGTATATGGGCATTCGTGCCACTGGCGCACCAGGGGCAAGGGACGAATGATGGAGGGAGCCGCCAAAAGGCGCCCCAATAACCACCACGGGAGAACACTATGAGCACACCCCACCGCGCCCTGGTCCTCGTCGATGTCCAGCAGCAGTACTTCAGCGGGCCGCTGGAAATCCAGTACCCGCCCCACCAAGAGTCGCTCCCCCTGATCGCCAACGCCATCGACGCCGCAACTGCCGCGGGCATCCCCATCGCAGCAATCCAGCACAGCGAAGGAGAAGGCGCACCCGTCTTCGCCCCGGGAACAGCGGAATATGAGCTGCACCCCGAGGTGGAAACCCGCAGGACCGGTTCCTGGAAAAAGGTAGTCAAGCAGTATGGATCCGTGTACGCCGGCACGGACATTGCCGCCTGGCTGCGGGAGCACGACGTCGACACCGTCACTTTGGTGGGCTACATGACCAACAACTGCATCCTGGCCTCGGCGGTGGAAGCAGAATTTCTTGGCTTCACCACCGAAGTACTTTCAGATGCCACGGGAGCCATCAACCTCAGCAACGCGGCAGGAACCGCTGACGCGAAGACAGTGCACACCACGTTGATGGCACTGCTGAACTCCAACTGGGCCGCCGTTGCACCCACCGAAACATGGGCCAAGGCCGTTGAATCCGGACATACCCTGGAAAAGAGCGATCTGGGCAGCTCCGCCATGGCAGGAGCCGCCTTGCAGGCAGCTTCCTGATCAACCCGGATCAGTTCCGAATCAGTGTGACGAAGGCGAGTCCGCATCCTGGCTTTCCCGTTCTTCCGCCGCTGTCTGCGCATACGAAGCGGACACGCGGCGATAGACCGGAGTCAGGAAGGCGATCAATGCCACCACGATCATGATGATGCCGGCGGCCAGGAACACCAGGGCGATGCCCCGGGAGATGCCCTGGCCCAAGAGCGGATCCAGGGTGGCCGCTCCGTCCTCGGAACGGGCGTACGGGATGATCCAGAACTGGGCGATAGGCGCAATGAGGAAGGCGGTAATGGGCGCCGCCGCGGATTCGAAGGCCATGGCAAAACCAAACACCCTGCCCTGCCGAGGTAGTGGCACTACTTTTTGGATGACGGTCTGTTCGGCGGCTTCAACCACAGGCACCAGCGCCATGTAGAGCCAGATTCCTGCTATGTAGAGCCAGGCCCACTCTCGGAGCGTGAACACCGCGCCGATGAACCCCATCAGCACCACAGCGATGAGCATGGTCCGCAAGGGATTGGACCCGAGACCGAACTTTCCGATCAGCGCGCCGCCCACGATGAACCCTGTGGCACCAATGGCGAAGACAACTCCCCACATTTCCACAGTGAACATCTCCAGGCCGTAGGGGTCCATCAACGCCATATAGACGCCACCGATGAAGTTGTTGAAGGTGGAGAAAAGAATCAGAGCGAACAGGCCGGATATTGCCATGACGGCAGCCCACGACCCCCGCATGTCGAATCCGCCTTGTGCATCAGAG
Source organism: Paenarthrobacter sp. (assembly GCA_031179305.1). GTDB lineage: Bacteria > Actinomycetota > Actinomycetes > Actinomycetales > Micrococcaceae > Arthrobacter. The sequence goes on from JAPSHX010000011.1 coordinate 83,018, forward strand.
GGCGCTGCCTTTACTTCCTCCGGCAGGCGCAGCATGAGCAAGTGCCCGAAGGCCAATGCGGTCAGCACCAAGGCGACAACTACCGTCCACCCCATGCCCAGCAGTCCTACCGATAGCCCGGAAAGGACCGAAGTGACGATGAACATGAGCCCCTGCACCATACCAACGAGCCCGTTCGCATTGGCGCGCCGATCAGGTTCGATCAGTATGGTGACGGTGGTGGACAGGGCAATATTCCGCATGTTCTCCACCACGGCGCCGATCAGGATGATCATGGTGAAGATCCAGAACCATGGCTGGGTCAGGTCGAGTAGCGCCCGCTCGGGTGTCAGCAGGAACATGACGCCCGAGAGGACGAACATCACCATGGTGAAGGCTGCGGCGAAACGCATCACTGCAAGTTTGCGGTAACGGTCCACGAAGGTTCCGAAACTGATGCTGGAGAGGGCGATCAGCAGCATGTACGCACCGCCAATCACCCCTGTAGCGATCACATTCCGCGTCTCCAGGTACACCCAGAACGTCAGGGCGAACCAGAGATAGCTTGTGGTGATGTTCGCCAGGGCGGTGTTCACCAGGATCCCGGTAAAGGTCCGGGCTCTTTGCGCGGGAGTGCGTATGGAGAGATCGATACTGTCGGTAGACGCGGCGGAGGCCGGTTCCTGCTCGGTCATGCGTCCCAGTAAACCACCGCCGCCAGCGTCCCGGTAGTATCGGCAAGGAATCCTAAAAACGCTTGGGGGAGTAATAACATGACGGAAGTTCAGGGGCAGCTGTCCTTCACTGAAGACATCAGCCGGGATCTGGAATTACGGGAATATGGCCTGGACCCTGCAGTGGATTCCACCCTCCTTCCCAATGCCGCCGTCATGAGCGCCCTGCAGAACCTTGTGCGGCTGGCTACCGAGCTATGCGGTGCGCCCTTTGGCGTGGTCAACATCATCAGCGCGGAATACCAGCACCAGATCGGAGCTTGGGGTGTTGACCCCGGAGTCTGCTCCCGCGAGGATTCCATGTGCGCCAAGGTGTTCCTTACCCGTGAGAGAACAGTAGTGGCCGACGCGTCCAAGGACCCGCGTTTCGCGGACAATCCCTTTGTCACGGGCGAAATCGGCAACGTCCGCTTTTACGCTTCGGTGCCGCTGCAGACAGAATCGGGTTTCGTACCGGGAACCTTGTGCGTGTTCTCGGATAAGACCAATGACCTGCGCCCCGAACAGGTGAGTATGCTGGAGGTCCTGGCGAAACAGGTTGTTGAGCTTCTGGAGCTTCAGCACCGCACGGTACAGCTTGACCGCACCTACGCCGAGTTGAGGGACAGCAACGCCAAGCTGGCCGGATTCGCCGGACGCGTCAGCCACGATCTCCGCATTCCCCTCACCACCATCCTCGGCTATGTGGAACTGGTGGAAGACGATCCCGACGTAGAACCGAACAGCACCGCCGCGCGCTATCTGGACCGAATCGGCTCTAGTGGACGGCGGATGCTCGGCATGCTCGAAGATGTGCTGAGCTACTCCCGCGTGGGCGGCGCCATCCAGCCGGTGCAAGTTTCGCTGCACGAAATTGCCGAAGAAGTGGCCCGCGATTTGGGCATCGAAAACGACGGCATCGTGGACGTTGAAGACCTGACTCTCCACGCCGACCGCGGACAACTCCGCACGCTGTTGCAAAACCTGCTGTCCAACGCCATGAATTACCGCAGCCCCGATCGCGATCTCCGCGTCCGCATCAGCGGCGTTTCGAACTATCACGGCGCTACGATCTTCGTTGCGGACAACGGCAAGGGCATCAAGCCCGAGGACCGCGCCAAAGTCTTGGAACCATTGGTACGTCTCCGGCGGGAAGGTGACGGCCCCGGCTCCGGACTCGGCCTGGCCACCTGCAGCAGTATCGCGAAAGCACACGGCGGCGACCTCACCCTGGCCGAAACTCCCGACGGCGGAACCACCGTTACGGTTAGTTTTCCCGCCGAACTCTAAACGCTCCGGGGTGTCTCCGGGTTCTTAGGCGTTGCGCCTGTCATCATTCGAGGCATGACCACCTCGTACGCCCGGTAGAAGAAACCATGCAGCGGCCCGCCCCCGTCCGCTCACCGTTCACGATCCCGCTCGTAGTCATCGTGCTCTTCATAGCGGCCTGCGTCCCCGTGACCACCCAGCCAGCGCCCCAGGCACCAACCGCGGTCATCGGGAAGGCGCCGTCCAAGATCGCCCGGGAGACGTCCATCGTGGACATGACAACGCGCACGGCCGGGGCATCGCCCACCGTTGCGACGTGGCAGTACATCAGCGGGGCCGGGACTTTCAACAGCAAGCTCGATGCCCGACTGCTCAGCGTTTTCGATGCCCGGGCCGGCGGTCGTCACGAACCCGCGGCACTGCCGGCCACCCCCGCTGCACTCTTGGCCGACGGCGTTTCGGTCAACCATGAAATTGTTCTGGCCAGTGGAAGCGTTGTGGGATCCAGGTTCGTGCAAACAACCATGATCGGAGGCGTCCGCACCGATCGCATCGACGAGATCACCTACGAGGACCTCAGCACGGGTGTTGTTACCGGCAGTGCCAGCTTGATCAACCCGGCCATGACCAGCACCCTACGGACAATACTCGGGGATACCATCGGCACCGCTTTTCCAACGCAGGACCCGGCCCTGAACCCGACACCAAACTCCGTTTCCGACGCCGAGATGCTCACCGCTGTCGCGTTCACCTCCGCAGGGGATCTCAGCGTCACCGTCCACCGGGACCCTGTGTCCGGCGCCGCGTTGCCCGACGCCGTCACCGTGAACTTGAACGCCGAAGCCACGGATGAGGTCATTTCGCCCGCAGGCCGCGCCCTTCGCACGGCAGTCATCGCCGCGGTAGCGTTCAAGGCCCCCCGACCCGCGCCGGTGGGCAGGGCGCACATCAACTGTGACCTCGTTGCCTGCGCCGCCCTCACCTATGACGACGGGCCGAACGCCCAAACCACTCGTCTTTTGGCGATACTCGAAAGGCATAAAGTGTTCGCCACGTTCTTCCAGCAGGGAGGATACGTCGGGGCCAATCCGGGAGTGGCCAAGGCCGTTGCAGCAGCGGGCCACACCATCGCAAACCACACCATGAGCCACCCGTACCTGACCAAATTGTCGCCGGCAAGCATCGAGGGCGAGATTCAGGGGGCAACGAACACCATAGAAAAGGCGACAGGAGTGGTGCCCGCTTACATGCGGCCACCGTACGGAGCAACAAATAAGACAGTTGCCGCTTCCGTGGGGCTACCCCAAATAATCTGGGATGTGGACTCCATGGACTGGCAGTCCAAAAACAAATCGGTGTTCCTCCCCCGGATCATGAACCTGGTCAAGCCAGGATCGATCATCCTCCAACACGACGTCCATGCTTCCACCGTGGATGGCCAGGCCGAGCTCATTGCCCAACTCAAAGGAAAGGGCTTCTACTTGGTCACCCTTCCGCAGCTTTTCGCGGGGATCGACCTGAGACCCGGCGCGTCCTACAAGTGCCGCGGTACCGCGCCCGGGTGCGTTCCGGGACGCTGAACTTCCGGTACACAGCGCACGACGGCGGCAGGTCGCCGTCGTGCGTTGTGTACCGTGCGCTGGTTTACCGTGCGCTGGTTTACGATGCCAAGGCTATTTGCCTTCCCCGGGTCCCTTGGCCTTTTCAGGCTTCTTCTCACTCTTGCCCTGGCTCTTTTCCTTGGCGATCTCCGGGCCTGGCATCACCGCGGGCGCTGGAGCTGGTGCGGGTGGCGGCACCTGCGCGGGCTGCTGAACCGGCACTTGCGCGGGCTGCTGCAGATTGACCACCTCAGCGGGCGGGGCGTCCACCGGCACGGCTTCGGCGGGCACGGCTTCGGCGGTCGCTGGCGCAACAGGAAGAGCAGGCACCACCGGCGTCGTCGGCTGCGGCTCAGCTTGGGAAACCCCGGTGTCCCCAATTTGGGAGGGATCGGTCATGTTGCCCGTGGGCGTGAGCCCTTGGGAGAGGATCAGCAAAGCGAGCGGTATGGTTACGGCCGCCGCGGCGACGCCTCGAACGGTCCTGGGTCGTCGCTTATTGAAGTCCCTGAGGCTGGTGACGGTAGCTTGCCTCTTGGTTGGCGTGTGGAGTGGTGGCCTCGACGGCACGGCCGGCAGCAGCGCGGTCCTGCGCCCGGTCTGGATCCCTTCATCCCCGAGCGCCTGTTCGACGTGTTGTGCCGTTGGGCGCTTTTCGGGATCCATGTCCGTCATGGCTTCGAGGAGCTCCCGCAGCGGACCAGGCAATTCCAGGGGGACCTGCGGCGCGCGGTGCAGGCGGGCTGATGCCGTTTCAATTGGCGTCCCCGGGTACTCGGCCCTGCCGGTGAGGCATTCGAGGAGTACCAAGCCCAGCGAGTAGATGTCGCTCGCGGGAGTCAGTCCGAGCCCTTGCGCCTGTTCCGGGCTGAGGTATTGGGCGGTCCCCACGGTAAAGCCTGTTGCGGTGAGGCGGTTGTCGTTCATGACCAGTGCGACGCCAAAGTCCGCTAGCTTCACCGACTGTCCCACGCCGTCGTCGTCGGATACCAGGATGTTGGCCGGCTTGATATCGCGGTGGATAACTCCGTGTTCATGAACCTGGGACAGTGCCCCCGCGAGCCGGATCCCGATGCGCGCGGTCTCGGGAACCGTGAGCGGTCCGTCAGCCAGAATGGCGCGTAAATCCCGGCCATCAGCCAGTTCCATGACCAGGTACGCGCGCTCTTCGTCGTTGCGCGTATCGACGCCGGCGTCAAAGGCGGCCACCAACCCTGGGTGATCAAAGGCAGCCAGAAGCCGCATTTCATTTTCCTGGCGGGCACGGAACGATTCGTCGCCTGAACCGGGCAGGAAAATCTTGATAGCTACGTCGCGGCCAAGGAGCATGTCCGTCGCCTTGTAGACGGCAGACATGGCGCCCCTACCCAGCAGAGGCCCAAGCTGGTAGCGGCCTTCAAGTGTTTCAGTGGCGTCCGTTCCTTCATCGCCTGTTCCTGCGGTTTCGCTGGAGGCGGGGAGTTGGGGGTCCACGGCCTCGTCATTGTTGCCCACGAATGTCACGTCCTTCAGGCATACCTGGAGACACGGACCCAACCACTGTCCCTGCGTCACCAAGCAATGCCGTCAATCAAACTTTCACGATGGCCGCGCGGCCGACTGCTTCAGCCACGTGCGGCCCAGGCAATGAGCCCAAACAGCATCATCCGGTTTCACCAGATAAGTTATCAGGATACTGATTAAATCGCGGGAAGGGCAATGTGAAGGCCCTCCACCCAGAGGGTCAGGCAGCTTGCAACCGGTCCACGGCCGCGCGAAGTTCGCCCGCTTGAACGCCCAGCGACCATTCGGCGACGTCGGTGACAAACCGCTTGAAGGCGTCATATTCGAAAGCCTCGACGTTGTTAACGTAGGAGCCCACGCCGTCGATGGCCACCCATATCCGGATGCAAGCCGCGAAGGGGTCCTCCACCACGAAGTCGCCGGACGCGACTCCGTCCTCGATGAGCGCGGTCAGCCGGTTCCGATCAAGGTATTCCTGACCCAACAACGCCTCGGTGAGGGCCGGAATAAAGCGGCAAAGATGCCTGGCGTTGAGCCATAGCCTCGTGAGTTCGAAAGTGCCGTTGCCTTCGATGCGCGAGACCAAGTGAGCCATCCGCTCAAGGGGAGTTCCGTCGTCGGGAAACAACTCTTCCCGCTCCTCCGAAACGGCGCGCACAAACGCGGCGATCACCAAATCCTCGGCGGCCGGGTAGTAGTGGCTGATCAGGCCGGGACGCACACCAAGGCGGTCGGCGACGGCGCGGAGGGTGATCCGCTCAAGTCCCTCGATCAAGGCAATCGACGCGGCCTCGGAGAGAATCTCAGCGCGACGCTCGTCGGGTAATTTTCGAACGCGTTGGGATGCGGGGCTTGACACCATGCCGCTAAGTCTATTGGATTAGTGACCAATAGCTCATTGGTCATGCGACCAATAGTGTCGATGGGCCGGTTTCCCAATGTTGCGAACCGGACCTTGCCCGAGAGGAACAGCGTTGTCCCACCCCCACATGACCGACGCGGTCAGCTACCCGGAACCCCTCACCCACCCCGAAACCCGCGGCATCGAACTCATCGAAGCCTCCGAACGGCATGGCCGCGCCAGGGATCTCTTCCCGGTCTGGGCGGCCCCCAACGTCAGCGTCCTCAACTTGACGGTAGGTGCCTCCCTCATCCTGCTCGGCCTGGAACTCTGGCAGGCATTTGCCGTCATCATCGCCGGCAGCATCCCTTGGGTCCTCACCGGCATCGTGGCCACCAGTGGCCCGGCAGCGGGGACCTCAGGCTCGGTCATCACCCGCGCCATCTATGGAATCCGCGGCAACAGGGTTGTTGTTGCCTTCTTCGGATGGTTCATTTCCGCCGTCTTCCTGGCCCTGAACTGGCTCGCGTCCTCCTTCATGGGTGCTGAACTCCTGGGACAACTTGGTTTCACGGATCCCGTTCTGGTTCCGGTGCTCGTCACCTTGGTGGTCGCAGCGGTCACCGTATTGGTCGCCGTGTACGGCCACAGCCTGATCCTTCGCAGTTACCCCATTGTGGCCTCGGTGTTGCTGGCCATCTTCCTGCTGGTCACGGGCTTCATCCTGCCTCATGTGCAGTGGGGCTACGCTGCTCCGGCGCCGTTGGAGGGGGCGCCGCTATGGGCCGCGATGACCATCGGCTTCGCCATTCTGGCCTCCACTCCCCTGTCCTACTCGAACAGTCCGGACCTGGCCCGCTACCTCCCCGGGTCCACCAAACGTTCACACATCATCGCGGCCACAGCCTTTGGTGGCGCCCTGCCTTGCATGTTTTTCACTGCAGTGGGCGCGTTGTTGGCAACTGGAATTGACGCCGCAGCGATGGATCTTGGCATCGAATCAGCGCTCCTCGCCCTACTGCCAGCGTGGCTCGGACCCATCTTCGTGGTGGGCGTCATCATCAACACCATTTCGCTGAACGGCATGACCACGTACACGGCGAGCATGGCGTTTCAGTCCATCGGCGTCCCCATCCGCCGCATCCCTTCCGCGGTGGTGGTGGGAGCGATCGGCACAGCGCTGACCATCTACCTCGTCATGTCCACGAGCCTCCTGGAGGCCGTCAACATGATGCTGCAGCTCTTGGTCCTCATTTCGGGCCCCACCATGACCGTCTTCGCAACGGACGTCCTCCTTCGGCGGAACCGCTACAGCGGCGAAGACCTCTTCAAGGAGAAGCCCGGCAGCCCCTTCTGGTACAACGGAGGCTGGCACATCGCCGGCATACTCGCCGTCATCCTCGGCGCGGTTGTAGCCTCACTCTTCCTCAGCAACGCAGCGTGGACTGGTCCCCTCGCAGCCGCCATGGGCTCCATGGACCTTTCAGTGCCGGTATCCATGATCGTCTCCGCAGGCGTGTACACCGCCCTGAACCCGGCGCTACGCCGAGGTCTCAGCAAGACCCCTGTCATCGAAGGAGCCCCGGTATGACCACCGCCCGAGCCCAAACCCATCCCCCGCGTTACCGCGGCGCCGCCAGCCAACCAACAGTCGACACTTGGCAGGAGGGACCGCACAACCGTTGGACCTTTGTGCACTTGAGCGAATTACTCCCGACGGCGACAATCGCCCGCCGCTTCCCGACCGCCCCGGATGAGGCTACTGACCGTTTGAGCTCCTTGGCCGTCCCTGGTCTGAGGCAACGGCTGGAAGAGAGCTACACCGATGCCTTCCTGGTCCTGCACCGCAACGATGTCATCGCGGAGTACTACCGCCCGGGTTTTGCCCCTGATGACTTTCATCTGGTCATGAGCATTTCGAAGTCGATGTGCGGCCTGGTGATCGGGGCGTTGGTGGACTCCGGAGACATCGTTCCGACCGCCCGCGTTGTTGACTACGTCCCCGAACTCGCCGGATCCGCCTACGACGGGGCCACCGTCCAGCACGTGCTCGATATGGCCATTCATCTCAACTACAGCGAGGACTACCTCGATCCCGCTTCCGAAGTTCAGACGCATGATCGCTCCTCCGGCTGGCGCACCCGACAAGACGGCGATCCTGATGGCACGTACGCCTTCCTCACCACCCTCACGGGCAACGGCACTGTGGGCACGTTCCAGTACTGTTCCGCGAACACGGACGTCCTGGCCTGGATCATCGAGCGCGTGACCGGGCTCCGGTATTCGGACGCGCTTTCCAAGTACCTGTGGTCCAAGCTGGACGCAGATCGGGACGCCACCATCACCGTCGATTCCACAGGCTTCGGCTTCGCGAACGGCGGGGTTTCGTGCACCGCCCGCGACCTCGCGAGGGTGGGCCGTCTTATGCTCGACGGCGGCGAAGGTCCAGGCGGCAGGGTGGTGTCCGAGAGGTGGGTCCACAGCATCCTCGCTGGTGGAGACCCCGAAGCCATGGCCGGCTCCTCCTTCAGCGCCATTCACCCCCGCGGCTCGTACACCAGGCAGTGGTGGTGCACAGGCAATGAGCGCGGCAATGTCACCGGCATAGGCATCTACGGCCAGTACCTCTGGATCGATCCTGCCACCGATACCGTGATCGTGAAGATGTCCACCTGGCCGGAACCGGACAGCGAGCACCTGCACGAGCTTCAAAACCAGCTGTTCCTCGAAGTCAGCCACTCCCTGGATGAGCCCCCCGCAACAAAAGAAGTCCCAGAAGAAGAATCGACACCGGAAAGCAAGGAAACAGCAGCGTGACCACCCAGCTCTACACCAACGCCCGCATCTTCACCTCCGATACCCGCCGCTGGGCCGAGGCCATGCTCGTCCAGGGTGAACGCATCCTCTACGTCGGTGACGCCGACACGGCGGAACGCCTTCGCCCGGATGCCGAGAGGATTGACCTTGAAGACCGGCTGGTTGTCCCCGGCTTCGTCGACGGTCATGCCCACGTAGTCGGCACTGGAGAAGCCCTGGGGCAGGTCAGCCTGTGGGGTGCCAAGTCAGTGGCGGAAATCCAGCAACGAATCAAGGCAAGGGCAACCGAACGTCCGGATGCCGACCGGATCCTGGCTACCGGCTGGCTGCATGGCGCAGTTCCGGGTGGTGTACCCGACGCGGCGATGCTCGATGCCGTGGTCCGGGACAAACCCGTCTATGCCTTCGCCTACGACTTCCACTCAGTGTGGGTGAACTCGGCGGCGCTGGCTGAACTGGGGATCGATGACCACACGGAGAATCCGCACGGCGGCACCATCAAGCGGGATGCACACGGCCACGCCACCGGCTACATCGACGAGAACGCGTTCTACGACATGGTGCTCCCCTACCTCGATGCCCAAGTGGGTAAGGATGAGCACGAGGCCAGCATCGCCGCTGTGCAGCAGGCATACCGCGAAACCGGCGTGACCACTGCGTGCGACATGGGCTTCAACGAGACCGACCTCGAAGCCTTTGAGCGTGCCGACAAAGACGGCACGCTGACCAGCCGGCTCATCGCCTATTGGCGCGTCAACAACGCCGAATCGGCGGAGGAAAACATCGCCCAGGTCCAGCGGGCGGCAGCGCTCGCCGTCGAGCATGAATCGCCGTTCCTCCGCGTGGTGGGTATCAAGGTCATCATCGACGGCACCATCGACGGGTGCACCGCCACCCTCGGAACGCCGTACGCCGATGGTTCCAACGCGGAACCTATCTGGAGCCTCGAGCAACTCGCGCCAGTGGTTGCCGCAGCAGATGCCGTCGGACTGAAGGTGGCCATGCATGCCATCGGCGACGAATCGGTGCGGATCGCCATCGGCGCGGTGGAACATGCCGTTGCAGAGAACGGGCCCCGTGAACGCCGCCACCGCATCGAGCATCTCGAGTTGGTGGACAGGGCCGACGTCGATCGCCTCGCCGCGCTGGGCATCACCGCCAGCATGCAGCCGGTCCATGCCGATCCCGCCATCAGCGAAAACTGGGCGGCCAAGTTGGGCGATGACCGTGTGGAACGCGGCTTCCCTTGGCCGTGGATTACTGCGGCGGGGGCACGGCTGGCCTTCGGCACGGACTCCCCCACGTCCCCGCACGCGCCCTTGCCCAACATGTATGTAGCCACCACCCGGGCATCGGCCTTGGACGCGTCCGCTGGAACGAACGTCCCGGACTTCGCGCTGCCCCTCGCCGAGTCGATCGAACATGCAACGCGCGACTCCGCATGGACGTGCGGGGCCGAGCACCAAATTGGTCGGCTTGCTGCGGGCCTATATGCCGACTTCGTGGTCCTTGACACCGATGTGCTCGCTGCGGAGGACCCGGCCGTGCTCCTGGACGCAAAGGTTCTTCAGACTGTGGTGGGCGGGTGGACTGTGTACGCAAGGCACAATGGAAAGCATGACCATCACAACTTTCGCCCTCGTCCGCCACGGCCAGACCGATTGGAACGCGGAGCGCCGGTTGCAGGGGTCCACTGACATCCCGCTTAACGACGTCGGCCGGGGCCAGGCGCGTGACGCCGTCGCCTTCCTCTCCGGTCAGCAATGGGACACCGTGGTGTCCTCGCCCCTGAGCCGCGCCGCCGAGACGGCCGGGATCATCGCCGAAGGCCTGGGGCTCACGGTTGCGAGGCTTGTTCCGGAACTCACCGAGCGAAGCTTTGGCCCGGCCGAAGGTCTTCAAGCCGGCCCCGAGCTGGAGGCACTCCGGATTCCGGGAGGTTTCCAGGGTGGCGAATCGGACGAAGCCGCCGCTGACCGCGGTATCGCTGCCTTGGAAGAGCTGGCCGGGGAGTTTGCCGGCAAGCGCGTCCTGGTGGTGGCGCACGGCACTCTGATCCGGTTGACGTTGAGCCGGGCTATCGGGCGCACCTTGGATAGCGTGCAGAACGCCGTGCTCAATTTGGCCCATCACCACGTCACGGATGGCTGGCAGTTGGAGTACTTCAATGGCGAGCTCATCACGGCCGACGTCGACGCCTGAGCTGCCGCGCCTCCTCCAAATCGACGCATTGGGCAAGTGGAGGGCCTCGATGAGCACTTTACGAAGGTTCCTTTCCTGCCCTATGCATGCAACAACTAAGCGTGCTTAGTATGGTGGAGTGATCTGTCCGCAAAGTCGGCCGGAGGATTCCGGCGGGAAGAGGTAATCGTGGCCGCGACTCGAATTGCCACACCGAAGAGGGCGGGTGGAGCATGGGCTCAGTAGTGATTTTTGCCCCTTCACCGGTCTTGACCGTCACGATTGAGGACGTGGAAGGAGCTGCCGACATCCACCTCCACGCCGGGGGCCAAGGCGTCTGGCAGGCCCGGATGCTGAAGGTACTCGGGGCCGAGGTGACAATGTGCGCGGTGTTCTCCGGAGAAAGCGGAGGGGTTCTGCAGCACCTGATTGACGACGAAGGCGTGGAGCTGTTGTCGGTTTCCGGCGAGGGCAGCAGCGGCGCCTACGTGCACGATCGCCGAAAGGGCGAACGGGACGTGGTTGCGGAGTCGCCCGGCCACCGGCTCACGCGCCATGAACTGGACGAACTCTATGGTTTGACGTTGCAGGCCGGAATGAAGGCTGGGACGGTGATACTCAGTGGCACTGGCCGGGAGGACTCTGTGCCACCGGACATGTACCGGAGGCTGACTACGGACCTTCGCACTGCCGGATGCACTGTCATCGCCGATCTGTCCGGTGAGCGACTAAAAGGCATCCTGGAGGGCAAACCCTCAGTGGTCAAGATGTCCGATGAGGAGGTGGTGGGCAGTGGTCGCGCCGATGCCTCCGAGACAGATCTCCTTATCGAGGCCATGCACACCCTCGCCAAGGAGGGTGCGCAAGCTGTCATCGTCACGCGGGCACACGAGCCCTCCCTGTTCCTCAGTGACGGGGAGATCAGCGAAATCCATGTCCCCAGGTTTGAAGCGGTGGAAACCAGCGGTGCCGGTGATTCCCTGACTGCAGCGATAGCCGCTGTACTTGCCGACGGCGGAACGCTCCGCGACGCCGTAGTCCTGGGCACGGCAGCCGGCGCCCACAACGTCACTCGCCATGGGCTGGGCTCGGGTCAGGCCCCGGCCATTCACGAGGTGGCCAAGCTGGTCAAGATTGTTCCGCTGGATACCAGTGCAGCGGCACCGGCACAGCAGATGACTCCGGATGAACTGGCGCGAAAGGCCAGGACAACATGAGCCAGTCCATCCGTGTCCTTATTACAAACGACGACGGCATCGCCTCCCCCGGCCTGCACGTACTGGCTGCCGCGGCTGTCCGGGCAGGATTCGATGTTGTGGTGGCGGCCCCGGCGTCGGAAGCCAGCGGCAGCAGCTCGTCGATCACCGCCGTAGAAGAGGACGGCAGGATTTCCGTTGAAGAGTGCGAACTGGAGGAATTGGACGGAGTGAAGGCCTTCGCCGTCCATGGCGCCCCGGCATTCATCACCATGATCGCCGCCCACGGCGCGTTCGGCCCTCCGCCCGACGTGGTCCTGTCCGGGGTGAACCGCGGGGCGAATGTAGGCCGGGCGATTCTGCATTCCGGCACGGTAGGCGCGGCATTGACCGCGGGCGTCAACGACCGCCGAGGGATGGCGGTCTCGCTGGACACCGGCCTTAACCCGGACGCGATCCACTGGGAAACAGCCGCGCAGCTGGCCACCGGACTACTGCCGTTCCTTCTGGAGCAGGAGCCCGGATCCGTACTTAACCTCAACGTCCCGAACAGTGCCGGGCCCGACCTACCTGAGTACCGGGCGGCCACACTCACCCGGTTCGGCATAGTGCAGACCACCCTGGCCGAACGGGGGCAGCAGCACGTGCGGCTGGCCATCGCCGACACGGCCGAGACGCCCGACCCGGACAGCGACGCTGCACTGTTGGCGGCAGGATACGCCAGCGTGACAGCCCTGCAACCGGTCACCGGGACGGCGCCGTCCCTGGAACGCCTGCCGGGCGCTGAGGCGCTGAGAGACCCCGGGCAGCAATAAGCTCAAGCAGGGCCCCTGCCTCAAGTCCAAGAAGGGCGGCCGCAAGGTTCCCCACCAAATCAAGCACATACTCACCAGTGGCGCTCCCGGCCAGCACATCCATGACAAGGCCGTCTTCCTGGGCCACAAGAGTGCGGGCGATCTTGGCTGGATCCAGCAGGGGAGAGAACTCACCTGAGCGCGTTCCGGCGTCGATGATCTCCCGGTAGACACGTTCCTGTGCGCTGGTGAGCTCTTCCTGGATCCGGCGCTGCTCTGCGTCGCGGAGCATATGGGGCCAGTACTCGTACAGAATCCGGGAGACGTCGTCTTCCAGTCCTGCAGTAGTGCCGGCGCTGATGACGGCGGCGAGCTTGGCGGTGGGAGTCATGTCCGCCTCCACAGCTTCCGCGAGCTTCTCCAGGAATCTACCGGAGGAAGCCTGTACGGCGGCCGCAATGATCTCGGCGTGGCTGCCGAAGTAATAGAGCACGGCATTGGCAGCCATGCCTGCCTCGGCGGCAATGGCACGGAGTGTGGCCCCTTCAGCGCCGTCGCGGGCTGCCACAGCCTGGGCTGCCGCAACGATTTCCTGCCGTCGAATTTCCTTCTTGTCTGCCTTGGCCACTGCCGCTCCCCCGTGGGCTCTTGAAGATTCCTGTTGACATTGACTCTAGACCGGTATTGAATGGCATTCAAATTTGAATGTGATTCAAATTACTGATTCAAGATACGACTTACCGATTCAACGAGGAGTCTCCGTGTCACATCCCCCTTCCCCCACCTCACTCGCGAGCGGCCCAACACCCAAAGACGCCACATCGGAGAACCCGGCATCCCGGAACCCGAAATCCAAAGGCCTGAAAGCCGGATCCATCGGTATCGGCCCAACAGTGGTCCTCGGGCTGGCCGCCGTCGCTCCTGCCTATAGCCTGGCCGTGACTCTCGGTTTCGTGGTCCTTGCCGTTGGAGCGAGCACCCCTGCCGCGTTCCTGCTGGGTTTCGTCCCCATCCTGTTCACCGCCCTCGCATTCAGGGACCTCAACAAGGAAATGCCCGACTGCGGTGGGGTCTTCGTCTGGATTACCCGTGTTTTCGGGCCGACCGCTGGCTGGTTCCTTGGCGGATGGGTGCCACAAGTGGCCACCTTCATTGCGAGCGCCGCACTGGCCCAAGTGGCCACCACCTATCTGCTCAACTTCTTTGGTCTGGCCTGGATCGCCGCGGAGCCTATCGCCGTAGCTGCCATCGCCTGCGGGCTGGTCGTCTTGAGTGCATGGATTGCGGCGAGGGGAATCGAACTCTCTGCCTGGGTACAGTACGCACTGATTGGCCTCCAGCTAGTGGCACTCGGCGGATTCTGCGTCGCGGCTTTCACCGCCATGGCCATGGGCAGCGCCGCCGAGGGCTCAGAAAAGCCTGGCCCGGAATGGTTCAATCCCTTTGCCTCCGGCGACATATCCGGCCTCGTGTCCGGCGTCATTCTGTGTCTGTTCATCTACTGGGGCTGGGATGCCTTGATCGCCGTCAATGAGGAAACCACGGACCGCAAGGGAACACCTGGCAAGGCAGTAGTCATCACCACAGTCATCCTGCTGCTCTTCTACGTAGTGACGGCTACGGCCGCCGTCGGATATGCCGGAACTGCAAGCATCACCAATCCGGAAACCGTCTCGGATGTCCTTTCAGTACTCGGCCCGCAGGCAACAGGAGACGTTTTTGGCCAGGTCATCATCCTTGCGGTGGGACTCTCTGCGTTGGCAGCACTGATGACTGTTGCTGTCAGCACGCCCCGGACCTGGCTCAGCATGGGCACCTATGGTGCACTGCCCAAGTCGACCACGAAGATGCATCCCAAGAGCGGCACGCCTACCTTCTCCATCACCTGGTGGGCAATCATCACCATGGCCATAACGATGGGGCTGACGGCAATAAGCGCGGACTTCATCGGACTTGCCATCCTGTCTGTGGGCCTGATGATCGCGGCCTACTACGCGACGACCGCCTTGGCCTCGGTGGTGTACTTCGCACCGCTGATGCGCACCTCTGCATCGGCCCTGATCCTGAAGGGTATCCTTCCCGGCCTCGGAGCACTCCTGATGATTGGAGCATTCGCATACAGCGCCGTCGACATGCTGTCCCCCGAATACGCGGGACTGTCCTGGCTGGGCATCGGCTCAGTGTTCTGGATCGGCATCGGTGCGCTGGTCTTGGGCCTGCTGGTCACCGCGATCCTCAGGACCAGGCTGCGCCGCTTCTTCTCAGGCGAAGCCATCCCCCGCGGAAACATCACCACCCGCCACCAACTTCCGTCCATTCTCAGCAACGAAACTCCCAGCAACGAAACCGAGGCATAAATGCGCATCCTGTCCATCGCAGCAATTCAGACCAATCCCGTCCCTCACGATCTCGAGGCCACGTGGGCCCGGTTCGAGGCCCAAGCCGAATCGGCTAAAAAGCTCGGCCCCGATGTGGACGTCATCGTGGTTCCGGAACTGCTGCTTTCCGCGCCGGGCGAGTTCCTGCTTCCTGACCCAGAGGGCGAAACCCGCTCCGCCGCACCTATCCCCAGCCCCCTCACCGACCGCATCTCCGCGCTGGCCCGCAGGCTGAACGTGTGGCTTGTGCCTGGCTCACTGCTGGAAACGGACAAGGGGCACACGTACAACACAGCCATTGCCGTCTCCCCGCAAGGCGAAATTGTGGCACGCTACAGGAAACTCTTCCCATGGCGCCCGTTCGAAACCACCACGCCCGGCGATTCCTTCGTCACTTTCGACATCCCCGGCTGTGGACGCATCGGCCTGGCCATCTGTTTCGACGGCAGCTTCCCCGAAGTAGCCCGCCAACTGGCGTGGCTCGGGGCCGAGGTGATCATCCAGCCCACCCTCACCACCACCCGTGACCGGGCCATGGAGATCGTCATGTCCCAGGCCAACGCCTTTGCCAACCAGGTGTACGTGGTGAACGTCAATGGAGCGTCCCCCTCAGGAGTTGGCGAGAGTGTCATCGTCGATCCCGAGGGCACCATCATGCAGCACGCGCGGGGCGGTGAAGAGATCCTGTTCGCAGTTTTGGATCTTGACCGTGTCACGCAACTACGCCGCTATGGAACGCATGGCATCAACCGCCCTTGGGCTCAGCTCCGGGATCAGGAAGGCCTGCTGCGCTTCCCGATGTTCGGCGGAGCTCACTTTCAATCGCCGGAGTGGAGTGCCAATTCCGTTCCGGCGCGGCAGGGCAGCGGACGGGGTTGACCACACGCCTAACCTGAGAAGCGTTCGACGGCGGGCTGCCGCCGTCGAACGCTTTTCCCTCACCCTAGAGAAGATCAGGTTACTTACTTCTATACTGGCGTTGTGATGGCATCACTTTGGTTTGGACTGATTGCCTCCAGCGCCCTGGTCATAGGCGCACTCATCGGCGTGCGTTTCGAGCTACCGAAGCGGCTTCTGGCCATCCTGCTGTCCTTCGCGGCCGGCTCACTCATCACCGCCTTGGCGTTCGAACTGTTCGAGGACGCCTACGAACAGGGCGGAATCGTGCGCGCGGCGATGGGGCTCCTTGCGGGGGCCATCGTATTTACGGCGCTAAGCGCATTGTTGGATCGCTGGGCGCAACCCGGGAGAACCTCGAAATCCAAACCTGCAGACGAAGTACAGGGCAGCCCCAAGCTGGACACTGACGCCGCCGCGTCCGATAAGGCTGCCACCTCCGCCTCAACACGCGGCGCCGCAGGCATGGCACTCTTGGCCGCGGTCACCTTGGACGGCGTGCCCGAGAACGTCGCCTTGGGCATCTCCCTGGAGGAAGGATCCGGCGGACTGGCACTGCTGGCGGCAATCTTCGTTTCCAACCTGCCCGAAGCGCTGGTTGGAGCCTCGTCCATGCGCAGCCAGGGTCGCAAGGCCGGGCCGATCATGTTGCTCTGGAGCGTCTGCGCAGTGCTGCTGGTTGCCGCCGTCATTCTCGGAGCGGGGCCACTCTCCTCAGCCCAGCCTGAGACGATCTCCCTACCGTTGGCATTTGCAGCAGGTGCCGTCATCGCATCACTCGCGGATACCCTCATGCCCGAGGCCTACGAACACGGCGGCCCAGCCGTTGCGTTGAGTACAGCTGCAGGCTTTGTCCTGTCGTTCACGCTCTCACTCGCCTGAGTCGCTGAGTTTGGACGCTGGCGAGCATTAAGGCTGGAAAGCGCACGACGGCGAGTACACGCCGTCGTGCGCTTCTTCTGTAAGTTGCGACTATCAGACCTCGGGGCGCCGCTCGACAACCGTCTGGGGATCGCCGCGGCGCTCAACAACGGTGCGGCGGGTCCGGTTGGACATGGCGATGGAGATGATGAGACCGACAACGCCGACCCCGATCAGAATGTAGCCGACCAGGACCTGGTCGAGGAAGGGGATGATACCGGGGGCGAGCGCGAAGGCCAGAATAGCTCCGATGGCAATCAGGGCGATGGAAGAACCAATTCTCATAACGTGCTCCTCATGTTTTTTCGGCGCAGTCAGGGTCTGCAGCCGAATCCGTATGATCAGGATACTTATGTTCCATCTCACCGACCAGCATCGACCAAGCGCGGCCGTCAGCGACCATAGTGAGAGTGCACTCAAAGTGCAGTATGATGCACTTATGGATGAAATCACCAGCACCCTGTCACTGGCCATAGGCGCCCGGGTGAAACAAGAGCGCCAAACCCGCGGATGGACCCTTGATCAGCTGGCAGAAGCCGCTGGCGTGAGCCGACGAATGATCGTCAACGTCGAACAGGGAGCGGCGAACCCCAGCGTCGGAACGCTGCTGCGCATCAGTGATGCCTTGGGCGTCGGGCTACCCGCACTGGTTGAGTCCCCGCGCCCCAAACCGATCAAGGTCACCCGCAGCGGCGAAGGTGCAACCTTGTGGACCAGCAAGCAAGGCGGACGCGGAGTCCTGATGGCCGGCACCGAATCTCCGGACGTCGTGGAACTGTGGGACTGGACGTTGGGCCCCGGAGACCAGCACGCCAGCGAAGCCCACGCCTCCGGGACCAAGGAACTCCTGCAGGTACTCCAAGGCACCCTCGCCGTGGACGTCGACGGCCAGGTAACCACCCTTGAAGTGGGCGATTCCCTGACCTTCCCCGGCGATGCCGCCCATTCCTATACAAACCCGGGCGCGGAACCCGCCCGATTCTCCCTGGCAGTATTTGAGCCGGGCGTAGGTTCAGGACACCTTCAGGATGCCGGCTCATGAAAACCCCAAAACTCATGGCTGTTCCACCATGGGGGCTCGCGGTTGCGGCCATGATTTCAGTCCAATTAAGTTCCGCGTTGTCGGTGGATCTCATTGCCGACGTGGGCCCGGCCGGTACGGCATGGTTGAGGTTGACCATGGGAGCCATCATCTTCATGGCCATAGCCCGGCCGCCGCTTCGCTCGATCCGCCGGCCCGACATCCTGCCCCTGCTGGGACTCGGCGTCGCCACCGGCCTCATGACTATCATGTTCCTCGCCGCCATCGAGCGCATTCCCCTGGGTACCACTGTGGCCATCGAGTTCCTGGGACCACTAACGGTGGCAGCAATCCGAAGCCACAACCGCAAAGCCCTTGCCTGGCCTGCGTTGGCGCTGGCCGGCGTCGTGCTCCTAACCGAACCCTGGCATGGCCGGATCGACGCCTTAGGCGTGATGTTCGCGGCTACCGCGGCCATCGGCTGGGGTGCCTACATCCTGCTGACCCAACGAATCGGCGACCGCTTCACGGGAACCGGAGCACTCTCACTCACCGTGCCGGTGGCTGCGGCCACGGCCGCGGTCTTCGGTATTCCACAGGCGACAGGACACCTCAGCCCCGAAGTCCTGCTGGCCGCACTCGGAGTCGCGGTACTGATGCCGGTACTCCCCTTCATCCTCGAGATGATGGCTTTGCGGCGCATGACTTCCACAGCCTTCGGCACGCTGATGTCCCTGGAACCGGCGTTCGGCGTGCTCCTTGGGCTGCTGGTGCTGCATCAGCAACCGTCCATCATCCAGTTCATTGGCATCACGCTGGTGGTGGTCGCGGGCGCCGCGGCGCAGCGCGGCGGGAAAAGAAACCCGCCACCTCCAGAGCCCGTCGCCGGCCTTGAACCGCCGCTTACCCAAGCCCTGCCTGCCACCAGCCCGCGTCATGACAGCTGAGAGCGGTCGCCACCATTGTGGAAAGTTGGAACCGGCCGGCGCAGCGGGCACGCCTCGCCAGGGTCATCGAGGAGCTTGGCCTGGGAAATTAGCAGATGGTGATGACTACCTTCCCGCGGGCTTTGCCGGCGTCGAGATATCGCATGGCTTCCGGGACCTGGGCCAGCGGATAGCTGCGGTCTATTGCAGGAGTGATGGTTCCCGCTTCGAGGAGACCTGCGAGGTATTCCAGGTCCCCGGCGGCCTGGGTGCCCACGATCATGGTGAGCCGTTGGCGAATAAGTGGAGAGAGCGCCACGGCCCGGAATTGGCGATCCAGGCTGCCCGTCCAGGACCCGCCCTCCTCACCACCGGTGATCACTGCTGTTCCCGAAGGGGTGAGCGCCCGGCGAAGACGGGAAATCGATGGGTTGCCTGCTATGTCGATGATGACGTCGTAGCGTTCGCTGCCATCGGCGAAGTCCCGTGAGGTGTAGTCGATGACATGGTGGGCACCGAGGGCGCGCACCAGCTCTACTTTTGCGGCACTGGCCACGCCGGTTACCTCGGCACCGGCCGCCTTGGCGAGCTGTACGGCATAGCTGCCCACACCACCCGAGGCGCCTGTAATCAGGACCTTGGGTCCCTTCGATGCCGAACCTTCGCTCGGATCGATACCGCCTGCACGTAACGCGATCAGCGCAGTGCAGGCGGACACCGGGACCGCCGCGGCTTGCTCGAAGCTGATGCCCGCCGGCTTGTGGGCGAGCTGGTTCTCACGGGCGGCGGCAAACTCTGCGAATGATCCCTTTCCTGATCCAAAGACCTGGTCCCCCACGGCGAACCGAGTCACTTTAGCTCCGACAGCCTCCACGGTGCCGGCGAGGTCCAACCCGGGAACGGGGTTCCTCGGGGCGCGCAAGCCGTAGGCGAGGCGCAATGCATACGGCAAGCCGGTGGCGACGTGCCATGTACCGCGGTCCAAACCGGCGGCATGGACTTTCACCAGCACCTCTTTCTCTTTGATGGCCGGGCGAGGAAGTTGTGCGTGGCGAAGGACGTCGGCGGAGCCGTATGCCACCTGGATGATGGCCCTCATGGTTCCGGGCGATGCCTGGTCCTTGCGTGTTTCCTTGGATTGCTGACCAGTAGTCATGGCCGGGCCTTTCAGTCCTGATGATGCTCGATGATGGTTTTCGTACGCTGTACTAATCACGTTACCGTACACTGTACTAAAGCGCTAGAGCCCCACACTCAACACAAGGAGTCCATGTGTCCACCGCCGCATCGCAGCGCCTGCCGCTCAGCAGGGAACGAGTGCTTGAATGCGCAGTGGCACTCGCTGACGAATCGGGACTGGCGGCGCTGACCATCCGTACGCTGGCCCAGAGCATGGGAACAAAGCCCATGTCGCTCTACTACTACGTAGCCAACAAGGACGAGATTCTTGATGGGATCGTGGACATGGTCTTTAGTGAAATCGAGCTGCCGGCACCGGGGCGGGAATGGCGCGAGGAAATGCGGCAGAGGGCCTACGGAGTGCGATCAGCGCTCAGACGCCACCCCTGGGCAGTCGGGCTGCTGGAAAGCCGGTCCGCGCCGGGACCGGCCACACTCCGGCACCATGAAGCAACACTGGCAACCCTGAGGGAAGCAGGATTCTCCATCCAGCTGACGGCCCACGCCTATGCCCTGCTGGACAGCTACATTTACGGCTTTGTCCTTCAGGAAGCAGCACTCCCCTTCGAGGGCAGGGATGCCGCGGCCGAGATCACCAACCCCATCCTGGAGCGCTTCGCCACCGGCGAGTACCCACGCATGGTGGAGATCGCCGTCGAACATGTCCTCAAACCCGGCTACGACTTTGGCGACGAGTTCGAGTTCGGCCTGGACCTGGTCCTCGATGGCCTCAACCGGCTGAAAGCCCGCGAAGAATAAGCACCTTTCGACTGGGAGGCGCGAGTCTCATTGGAGGCTCTCGGACCAACGCGGTACGGTCAGGCATAGCTGACGTCGCCTAGTGAGGGAGCATGGTTCATGGCCAGGATCGAGGACTATGCGATCATCGGGGACTTGAACACGGCTGCCCTGGTGGGGCGCAGCGGTTCCATCGATTGGATGTGCCTGCCGCGTTTCGACTCCCCTGCCTGCTTCGCCGCGCTGCTGCACACCCCCGACGCCGGCCGCTGGCTGCTGGCGCCCGCCGGGACACCGGACGGCGGCAACTGCACGCGACGTCAATACCGTGAGGACACCCTCATCCTGGAAACAGAATGGGAAGTTGACGGCGGATCCGTCCGGGTCATCGATTTCATGCCCGTCCGCGACGACGCCGTGGATCTGGTGCGGATAGTCGAAGGAGTGTCCGGCGAGGTCACCATGCAGATGGAACTGATCCTGCGCTTCGATTACGGCAGGGTGGTGCCCTGGGTTCGGCACGGCGAGCACGGCATCAGCGCGGTGGCCGGCCCCGACTCGGCCTACCTCACCACCCCGGCTACCTTGGAGGGCCGGGACAAGCGCACCGTCAGCGAATTCACCGTCCGTGCAGGCGAACACGTTCCCTTCGTGCTGCGTTGGGCACCAAGCCATGAACGGGAACCACGCCGGGTCAATCCGCTGCATGCTCTTGAGGCGACGGAATCATATTGGGTGGAATGGATCGGCCGCAGCGAAATGGAGGGGAAGTACAAGGAGCCCGTGGAGCGGTCGCTGATCACGCTCAAGGCGCTGACGTATCACCCGACCGGCGGTATTGTGGCCGCCGCAACAACGTCCCTGCCCGAGCAAATCGGCGGCTCACGCAATTGGGATTACCGGTTTTGCTGGTTGCGCGACGCCACCCTGACCCTGCAATCGCTCCTCGCCGCCGGCTACACGGAGGAGGCCGCCGCCTGGCGCGACTGGCTGCTGCGGGCTATAGCCGGCGACCCGTCAGAACTTCAGATTGTGTACGGGCTCGACGGCGCCAGGAGACTTCCGGAGACGGACATTCCGTGGCTATCGGGGTACGAAGGTTCATTGCCCGTCCGTACCGGAAATGCTGCCGCTCCGCAGCTTCAACTGGATGTGTGGGGCGAAGTCCTGGACGGACTTTCGCTGACCCGGGCGGCGTCTCCTAATGGCACCGTGGATAGCTCTTGGGATATTCAAGTGGCCTTGATGGAGTTCTTGGAAGGGGCCTGGGACCAGCCGGACAACGGGCTGTGGGAAATGCGCGGACCAAGGCAACACTTCACGCATTCCAAGGTGATGGCATGGGTAGCTGCGGACCGGATGGTCAAAGCCGTTCGAACCACCGGATTGCCAGGTCCTGCCGATAGGTGGGCTGCCCTCCGCAGCGAAATCCATACAGACGTCATGACCAAGGGTTTCGACGGGAAACTCAACAGTTTTGTCCAGTCGTACGGCAGCGAGGAATTGGACGCAAGCCTGCTCCTGATTCCGCGGGTCGGCTTCCTGCCACACCGGCATCCGCGGGTTACGGGAACTGTGGAGGCAATCCAGAAGGGACTTACCGACGACGGACTGGTCCTTCGCTACCGCACGCAGTCCGGGCATGACGGGCTGCCGGGTGACGAAGGTGTCTTCCTGGCATGTTCTTTTTGGCTGGTGGATGCGCTGCTGGGAATCGGTCGCTCCGGCGAGGCTACCGAGCTATTCGAGCGACTGCTCAGCTTGCGCAACGACGTAGGGCTGCTCAGCGAGGAATGGGATCCGCGGACCCAGCGTCATCTCGGGAACACCCCGCAGGCCTTCAGCCATTTCCCGCTGATTCACAGCGCTCTGCAACTGCACGAGGGCGAAGCCCATAGCAGCGACACCCCGCTCCACAAACCTAAGAATCCAGATCGTGCCAGCGGCTCTACCCTTCGGAATGATCCCCGCCTTCGGTAGCTGACGGTTCGCCCTTGTGGCTCGCTTCCTCCAAGTGGAGGTCCAGCTTACGTTCGGCTTCGCGCCGACGCTGGCCGACGGTCCGCATCTGCTGCGTTGTGGGGTCTCCCCTGTCTTCGGACGCCGCGCCCGGGGGCGCGGCGGGCTGCACATTCTCTTGTTCGCCCATACCCTTATGGTCCCATCACCAGTTCGTCAGCGATAGCTAAAACTGCCGTTGCGAGGCCCGCCCTGCGCGCTTACGCGAGCTCTTAGGGCGCACAGCGGGCCTCGCAACCAGCATTTAGCGGCGGGTTTCGCCCCCGCCCGTTCCTTCGGTTTCGATGCGCTCCTTGCGAACTTCTTCATCTACCTGGACGTCATCCCGCACCGTGTCCTTTTCGAGGCGGACGCGCTCATCAGGAACGGTTTCCTTCTCCACAACTGGACGTTCCTCGTGAAGGGTGACCTCGTGTTCGCGCTCAGTCAGATCCGGACCGGACATGGCGTCGCCGGCGTTGGCGTCCGTAATGGGCTCGCGCTCCAAGCGGACCTCTTCCCGCTCTACCGGCACCGTGGTGGTGACGTTCTCCGTGGTGACGTACTTGCGCAGCCGCGCCTTGCCGGTGGCTTGCCTTTCGGTGCCTACGTTGAGCTGTTCTTCCGATCTGGTCATGGCGTCGTCGCCACGGCGGGCGTCAGTATCGCGGGCGTAGTTGGCGTCAGTACCCGTTGCATCCCTGGTGCCCGTGGTTCCTGCATAGCCGCCCTGACCGGCCATGCCATTCCCGCCTTCAAGTCCGTAGTGGTTGTACAGGCGACTCTCCTCGCCCGGATCCAGATGCCCGTCTTCGGCAACGCGGGGGGCATCCTTGATGTGATCCTTGCTGAAAGGAACCACCACGTCGTCACCTTCCACCGTGGCGTCCTGCAGCGGAATAAACGATTCCGAACTCCCGAAAAGACCGGTCTTGACGGTCACCCACGTGGGTTCACCCGTGTCGTCGTCGGTGTAGAACGTGCCAATGGATCCGACCTTGTCACCTTCGGTGGTGCGGACGTTTCCGTTGAGCCCCATTAAACGGTCAATGTTTTCCCTCGCGAGCATGATGTCTCCTTGGAATGCGGTTCTCTTACTGTGGATTGCCAAGCGGGCTGCATCACCGGGCATGGTTTCCGGACGCCGGAACGGGGAATGAATTCAACCCGCCGGCCTTAAGGAACATCAATACAGTAAGCATGCTTAGTGTTTGTTTGGCAAGCCCTAATTGCAGAATCGGTGGTGCCTGCTTTTTGCAGGGCTTCAGGAGCTTGGGTCAGCCCGTGGTCCCCGGTAGCGTGAGCCGAAGACAGGTTGCGCCCCGCCGCGAGCGGACGATCCCAAGGAGTTGCCCCATGAGCAGATCCCACCGAGCGTCACAGCACGAACCGGACACCGCCGTCGAACTCAATCCCTTGTTCAGCAGGCCCGGCGAATCCACCATTTTCCCGCGCTACACCCTGCCGGATGGTGAATCGTTGCCGGCCACCGCCTACCAGATTGTCCACGACGAAGCGATGTTGGACGGTAATTCCCGGTTGAACCTGGCCACGTTCGTCGGGACATGGATGGAGACGGAAGCATCCAAACTTTATGCCGAGACGTTCGACAAGAACATGATCGACAAAGATGAGTACCCGCAAACGGCGCTCATCGAAACCCGGTGTTGGCGGATGCTTGGGGATCTATGGAATGCGCCTGATCCTGAGTAGAGCATCGGCACCTCCACCATCGGGTCCTCCGAGGCTTGCATGCTGGGCGGCTTGGCCTTGAAGCGACGCTGGCAGCATGCCCGGCGCGCTGCCGGCAAGTCCACGGAGAAACCAAACCTCGTCCTCAGCTCCGCCGTCCAAGTGTGCTGGGAGAAATTCTGCAATTACTGGGATGTGGAGCCCCGATTTGTTCCAGTATCGGCCGAGCACCCCACCCTGGATGGCCACGACCTGGACCAGTACGTGGACGAGAACACCAACGGCGTAGTCGCCATCCTGGGCGTCACCTACACGGGAAAGTACGAGCCGGTGGCGCTCATCTCCGAAGCCTTGGACGAGATCCAGGCACGCCGCGGACTGGACATTCCCATCCACGTGGACGGCGCTTCCGGAGCCATGGTGGCACCGTTCCTGCAACCGGAAACTGTTTGGGATTTCCGGCTCCCCCGCGTCGCTTCCATCAACACCTCCGGCCACAAGTACGGGCTGGTGTACCCGGGTTTGGGTTGGGTGGTGTGGCGGGACGCGGCGGCGCTCCCCGAGGACCTGATCTTCCACGTCAGCTACCTCGGCGGGGACATGCCAACGTTTGCGCTGAACTTCTCCCGGCCAGGCGCCCAGGTGTTGCTGCAGTATTACCTCTTTCTCCGCCTTGGCTTTGCCGGCTACAGGTCTGTCCAAGCTACGTCCCGGGATGTGGCGCTTTACCTCTCCAGCGAGATTGGTGCCATGGACGCGTTCACACTGTGGAGCGACGGGGCGGACATCCCGGTGTTCGCTTGGCAGCTCAGCGACGGCCACACGGAAAACTGGAACCTGCATCACCTCTCGGAACGGCTCAGAATGAACGGCTGGCTGGTTCCGGCCTACCCGTTGCCCGAAGGGTTGAGTGAGGTCACAGTCCAGAGGATCGTTGTCCGCAACGGTTTCACCAGGGACCTGGCCTCCAGCTTCCTGGCTGACCTCAGGAAGGAAGTCGACTACCTCGATGGCCTTACGGCACCGATGCCCACGAACGATCAATCAGAAGGCTTCCACCACTAATTCCTGGAAGGGATGTCCCATATGTGTCGCCTGTTCGGGCTCCATGCCGGTCCACGGTCGGTGCACGCCACGTTCTGGTTGTTGAATGCGCCGGACAGCCTCTCCGTGCAAAGCCGGCGGGAGCCCGACGGCGCCGGCATAGGTACGTTTGATACGGCAGGCAAGGCGCACGTAGCCAAACAGCCTTTGGCCGCCTGGGAGGATCACGCTTTCGCCCGCGAAGCCAGGGACCTGAAGAGCACCACGTTCCTGGCCCATGTGCGGTACGCCAGCCGGCGCGCTGACCATGGTCAATACGCACCCGTTCGAGCAGGACGGGCGGCTGTTTGCGCACAACGGCGTTCTCCACGGTTTGGATCATCTCGACCAGCGCCTCAACGAGCTGGGTGTGATGGACCTGGTGCTGGGACAGTCGGACAGCGAGCGCCTTTTCGCACTCATCACGGCGGAGACGCGTCTGGCCGGAGGGGACGTAGGGACCGGCATAGTGGAGGCCATCAACTGGGTTGCTCGGGAACTCCCCGTTTTCAGCCTCAACTTCATCCTGACCACCGCAACGGACATGTGGGCGCTGAGGTATCCGGCTACCCACGAGTTGTACGCCCTTGAACGGCAGGCCCCTGCATCTGCGCCGCTCGACGCCCGAAGTCATCGGATCCGTTCAAGGAGCACCGAGCTTTCCCGTTCCCCACACGTCCTCGTCGCCACCGAACCCATGGACTCCAACCCTGGCTGGCGGCCTATGGCATCCGGCGAACTGGTGCACGTTGGCCCGGATCTCGTTGTGACCTCCACTGTGTCGTTCCCGAATGCCCCTTCCCACGTACTCACCCTCGCCGACCTTGAGCCGACCGCGGCGGCGTCGCAGCAGCCTTGATCGTCTCTTCGGCAGCCCGTTCTCAACATGACTAACGCACGACGGCGACCCTTCCGCCGTCGTGCGTCTTCCGCCTTTCCGCAGCGTGAGGCCGCTTAGCCAACGTCCTGGCGAACCGGCTTCTTGAGGAAGACCGCCACGGCTGCGGCAGCCCCGAGGCAGAGGGCCGCATTGACCGCGATGGCCACCGTGACGGCAGTGAGCACCGCAGGCATGTCGCCCGCACCGAGGTTGAGCAGTTGAGCGGTGAATACCGCGCTCATCACGGGGATTCCCATGGTGATGCCGATCTGCTGGCTCATGGTGGCCAGCCCGGTTGCCATGCCTTGATCTGCGTCCGGCAGCCCTGAAGTGGCGGTAACCATGAAGCCCACAATGACCACCAGGTTGGCGACACCCCCAATGAAGGTCGCTACCAGGAGGAGCCCTATGGAAGCCGGGTCTGAGCTAAGCATGACCAATGCTCCGGTAGCCGCTGCCTGAACCACGAGCCCGTAGACAATTGCGTTCTTGCTACCAAACCTGCCGATAACTTTGGGCCCGAGCATCCCTCCGATGACGGTGCCCAAGCCGAGGACAGCGAACGAAAGACCCGCGCCAAGCGGCGTATAGCCGAGGACCTGCTGCAGGTAAAGGGTCAGCAGAAACACCAGCGACGTCTCCGTAAGGAATGCCAGCAGCCCGGCGAGGTTTCCCCACGCTATGTTCGACCGCTTGAGGATGCCCAGGGGCACCAACGGATGCGGCGCCCGGCTTTCAACCCTGGCAAACAAGGCAAAAAGGACGACGGCGGCCGCAAGCGCACCGAGCGTCAATGGATGGGTCCAGGAATGTTCGGCGGCATGGGTAAGGCCGAAGATCAGGGCGAGCAGGCCAAGAGTGACCGTGACGGCGCCGGGAACGTCAAGGCGGAGCTTGGACGTTGCCCGGCTCTCGGCGAGAACAACGGGTGCGATGAGGAGAACGGCTGCCGCAACGGGAACATTGACGAAGAACGCCCACCGCCAGCTCAGGAGGTCGGTCAGCAGCCCACCGAGGATTGCCCCGGTGGTGAATCCTGCAGCCATCAGGGACCCGTTGAGCCCAAGTGCTTTGTCCCGAAGAGGGCCTTCCGGGAACGAAACCAGCAACAGTGACAGGGCAGCCGGCACCACCATTGCCGTGGCGAGGCCTTGGCCCACCCTTGCCAGCAGCAGCAACGCCGGTTCGGCGGCGAGGCCACCAGCCAGTGATGCTGCCCCGAGCAGCGCCATGCCGATCAGGAACAGCCTTCGGCGTCCAGCCAGATCTGCCACTCGGCCGAACAGCAAGGTGAAGCCAGCGGCGCACAGTGCAAAAGCCGTTGCGACCCATTGGAGGTTTTCCAGCGAGAAGCCGACGTCGGACCCGATGGCAGGCAAGGCGACGTTGAGGATCGAGAAATCGACGGCCAGAGTGAAACTCGCTGTCAGGAGAACAATGAGCGCCAGACGCTGCTTGGTGGTCATGCTCTGTGGGGTCATGCTCTGTGGGGTCATGCTTTGTGCCGGGTCGACGTGGGGATGGCTGACGCTATTGGTTGTTGGTATGCGTTTGGTTGTTGGCATGCGTTCAGCGTGACCGTCTTCGCGAGCGGTAACCACACCCCGCCGTGGGTACCACTGGCAGTGACAGGACAACCGCGGCAATTAGCTGAACAATGAGTGCATGGGTACACACAGCGAACTTGGGGAGTTCCTTCGCGTCCGTCGGGCATCGTTGCAGCCGGAGGATGTAGGCGTCCTGAATTACGGCATCCGGCGCGTTCCTGGCCTGCGACGGGAGGAACTGGCGATGCTGGCCGGGGTCAGCACCACGTATTACACACGATTGGAGCAGGGCCTGAGCACAAATGCCTCAGAAGCTGTCATCGATGCAATCGCTCGTGCCTTGAACCTCGGCAAAGACGAACGCGTGCATCTCTTCAACCTTGCACGTCCGGGCAAGGCAAAACGGCGCATCCCGGTAAAGCCGGACAAAGTGCGGCCCGGAACGTTGCGGCTGATCCAGTCGATGCCCGGCACGCCGGCGGTGGTCTTGGGGCGTCGAAGTGAAGTGCTTGCGTGGAATGCCTTGGGGCACCGGCTCGTTGCCGGTCACGTGGACTTCGCAGCGCCTGAGGTTCCTTCTACTCGTCCCAACATGACCCGCCTGTTGTTCCTCGACGATCACACACGGGAGCTGTACGCCCGCTGGCCGGAGGAGGCGAGGCGAGCTGTCGCGTCATTGCGCCTCGTCGCGGGAAAATCCGCCGATGACCAGGAACTGGCGGCCCTGGTTGGTGAGCTGACATTGAAGAGCCCTGATTTTGCGAAGCTCTGGGCCCGGCATCCGGTGGAGAACTGCATGTCCGGCGTGAAATACCTGCATCATCCTGAAGTGGGATATCTGGAGTTGAACTTCGAGGTACTCACGCCGCCGGACGAATCCGGTCATCGTGTGCTTTTGTATGCTGCAGATCCGGGATCGGCGGCTGCGGGAGCCCTGCACCTGCTCCAGGCTTCAGATGACACCGAGAAGGTTCCGCGCGATTTGGCGAAGATAGACTCATGAGACATTGGGGGGTTTAGTAAGCATGCTTGCTAACTAGCCGAGGAAGGTGTTTTGCTTGAATAACCAAAGCCACCCGGCATAGGAGCTGACATGGTCTATGAAAATAGTGCGGGCTCAAGCACTCCCAAAGCCCGCAGGAACGACGTCGTCAGAGCTGAAAAGGATCGCTTCGGCGGTATCAAATGGGGCTCGGCCTTCTTTGGCTGGCTAACGGCCGTTGGGATGACCGTCCTGCTCAGCGCCTTGGCCACCGCCATTGGCGTGGGCGTAGGCGCAGCGAATACATCCGGCGCCGACCAAGCGGCGGACCAGGCCCGGCAGAATGTCGAAACCCTGGGCATCGTCAGTGGAATCATCCTTGCAGTGATCTTGTTCCTCGCTTACTACTGCGGAGGATACGTCGCCGGCCGTATGGCGCGTTTCGACGGCGCCAAGCAGGGGCTCGCAGTGTGGCTATGGGGCATCATCATCGCCATCATCGTGGCAGTCCTAGCGGCGGTGGCAGGGAGCCAGTTCAATATTCTCGACAATCTCAACGGCGCACCCCAGATCCCCGTCGACGGAAGCCTGACGACCACCAGCGGCATCATTGGTCTTGTCATCGCCCTGATCGTCCCCCTCCTCGGAGCCATCGTCGGCGGCAACGCCGGCATGCGCTTCCACAGAAAGGTCGACCAAGCGGGCATCGATCACCAAGACGGACTTGTCGGCTAGGCCTCGCCTAAAGATAGGGTCCGGCAAACGCGACAAGCGTCCGACGGCGGCCTCCCGCCGTGGGACGCTTTGGGCCACCGGACAGGGCCGGGATCAATAGTCTTATATGTACGGACTTTCTGCAGCCCGGATCTTTCGCCAAGCCTGAGCCTTGGACTGACGTTTTCCACATAGCGTCGATGAGGGCTGATAGGTGTCGCGCCATCCTGACAAGGTTGAGTTATGGAAGGCATAGGGCAGGTTCTGGCGCGGCGGACGGATCCGTCCGAAGCCAGTGAAGTGCCTAAACGCCTCTCTCCCCCCTCGCTCGATACGCTTTCCCGGCTTTCAACGCATGGCTGCCCGACGACGGCAGGCACCGACGCGGAAACCTCGCGGACCCCTGAGCTACTTCCTGGACTCGAGCCAGCGCCCAATGCCGGAGAATCCGCGCCTCTGGGGGCGCCCGCGTGCTCCACGCCCGAAAATGCGGCGCCTGAGGAATTGCCCGAGCAGGTGCCCTCATCAAGGGCCTCTACCGTCAAGCAGGCGTCGGAGTCGCTGTGGCCGGAGTCCTCGGCGCCGGGTTTTCCGGTACTGGAAGCGGCGCTCCTTGAGGGTGCTGCCGCAGCGGACGCGTTGAGATCAATGGCTTCCGATGCGGCGCGGTTGTTTGGGTTTGTTGAGGCTGCCGACTTTGCGGGCAGGATCGAAGAGATCTCCCGGTCAGTGGAGTACCTGCAAGTCGTCGCGGCGCAGGCAGTGGAACGGACCCGGGAAGAAGCACAACAAACGTCGCCGGGGCCGTCAGGGGCGGCGCCGGAATGGCGGA